>NZ_JAULSQ010000001.1:0-1409047 GCF_032452295.1 Paenibacillus sp. ClWae2A | reverse complement strand
CTGGTGCGACTGGTGAGACAGGAGCCACAGGTACAACCGGAGCCACGGGAGTCGGCGTAACGGGAAGCACTGGAGTTACTGGTGCGACTGGGGGAACAGGAGCCACAGGTATAACCGGAGCCACGGGAGTTGGCATAACCGGAAGCACCGGAGTTACTGGTGCGACTGGTGCAACAGGAGCGACGGGTACCACAGGGTTGACCGGGGCGACAGGGGATACTGGCGTAGGGGTAACCGGAAGTACAGGAGTTACCGGAGCCACAGGTGCAACTGGAACATCTGTAACATCTAACTCGGCTTTTGCTGAGAACACTAATGGTACGATTGTTGTAATATTGGGTGGTACACTTGTTCCATTACCGAATAACCAAAATATTGGCACAGGTATTACCGTCAATGGGACAAATGACACCTTCACGCTGACCAATGCAGGTCGTTACTATATCTCATACAAAATAAGTCTGACAGCTGCACTTGCTATCCAATCTCGGGTTTTACTTAACGGTACAGCAATTCCAGCGAGTGTAGTATCTCCGGCACTTTCTCTCAGTCAGCTGCAGTCTGACTTTATGGTTACCGTTACCGCTGGTTCAACAATACAGTTACAATTATTCGGGCTTGTTGGCACAGCTGTTCTTTCTCCTCCGGGGTCTACATTAAACATTATTCAGTTAAGTTAATGAAAGACTATTTCCTACTGGGCAAAAGAATCGGAGCTCATATGGGAGTGGTGTATCAGATTGTCGAGGAACCCAGATCATTTTTAGATCTTGGGTTTCTCTTTCTTTCCAGCTAGTAGTGGTCAATCCTATATTAGGGGTCATCCCTTTTTCAATTCCACTAATATTTTGATTTGATTTCAAGCTTCATCACCGATATTTCGACGGGTACAGTCATACAATTTCCTTACGACAAAAAAAGACGGGAACCACGAGGTCCCCATCTTTCCTTATACATTTTAAAATATATTTGATTATTCCAGCACGATTTCAACAGCAGTATTGATCTCAGGCAGCGCAGCAAGCTGTACAAGCACATCTTTTGGAACAGCTTTGTCCACGGTCAGGATCATGATCGCTGCACCACCAATAATTTTACGTCCAACCTGCATGGATGCGATGTTGACATCATTTTGTCCAAGCAGAGTTCCTACACGACCGATAATACCTGGTTTATCGTTATGGGAGATCAAGATTTGATGACTTTCCGGAGCGATATCTACTGGGAATTTGTCCAGGCGAACGATACGCTCTCCATAACCTGCAAGCAATGTACCCGCTACACGGCGTTCCTCAGCATCCTGAGTTGTAACCAATGTTACGGTAATCAGGTTAGTGAATCCTTTAGTTGCTGAGGTTTGGCTTACAACGACATTCAGATCACGGATTTTGGCCAGATGCATGGAGTTGACGATGTTGGCTTCCCCACCCAAATGTCTGGCGAGAATACCCTTCACAATGTAACGAGTGAGAGGAGAAGTATCTACTTCAGAAAGTTCACCAGCATAGTCGATCCTAATCTCCTGCACTGCATTTTGTGTAATCTGTGCTGCAAAACTACCCAGCGTTTCACCCAGTTTGAAATAAGGCTGCAATTTGTTCATCACGGTTGGTGCAACAGCCGGCATGTTAACTGCGTTTTTAAACGGTTCGTTACGCAAAATGTGAAGCACCTGTTCCGACACATCGATAGCCACGTTCTCTTGTGCTTCTACTGTGGACGCACCAAGATGAGGCGTAACGATAATGCTTGGGTGATTAAGGAACGGGTGATCAGCGGCTGGCGGCTCGCTTTCGAATACGTCAAATGCTGCACCAGCAACAATACCTTGATCAATGGCTTCGACAAGTGCCATCTCATCTACAACTCCACCACGAGCACAGTTGATGATACGCATGCCTTTTTTCATCACTTCGAATTGTGGACGTGAAATCATGTGCCGTGTTTCCGGTGTTAATGGTGTATGAACGGTCATGAAGTCCGCATTGCGAATGATATCATCTACACTAGCCAGCTTCACTTGCAGCTTCTCGGCACGCTCCTCCGTGAGGAACGGGTCGTAAGCAAGAATGTCCATTCCAAATGCTTTGGCGCGCTTGGCAACTTCACTACCGATCCGTCCCATACCTAGTACACCGAGCGTTTTATTTCTTAATTCCACACCCAGGAAGGTTTTACGATCCCACGTACCCTGAATAGTCTTGGCATATGCCTGAGGAATGTGTCGTGCCAATGCCATCATCATGGCAAACGTATGCTCACAGGTTGTGATAGTATTGCCATCAGGTGCATTAATAACGATGATACCGCGCTGTGTAGCAGCTTCCAGATCAATGTTATCTACACCAACACCTGCACGTCCGATCACCTTAAGGTTGGTACCAGCCGTCATAATACGATCTGTAACACGAGTCTGGCTGCGAACCAAGAGGGCATCATAATCACCAATAATGGCAACAAGTTCATCTTCACTAAGACCGGTTTTCTTCTCAACAACAACATCATTTGCATCCACCAGTTGCTGGATTCCCAGATCACTGATTGGGTCCGACACTAACACTTTGTACATGGTTTCTTCCTCCTTAGGTATGTGTATCTATATCGTCAAGGTCTGACCTCAGCGAAGAGGTATTCCTTAAAACCAGGTTGATTCTTCCGCCCAACAACGCGGTGTCGCAGCAGAGGGGGAAGGTGAAGCAAATAGAGTGATCCCACAGATATCCTTTAAAATAAATCAAAAAACTCTCAATCCACATACTGCTTGCGCAATAAGGGACGAGAGTTGTCGTGGTACCACCCTAATTCACCGCCGTTTCGCAACGACAGTCTTAGCGGTCAATGAAGACCGAAGAGGATAACGGGTCTAAACCGATTGCACCTACTCCAATTTCAATGCAATAACTCAGGAGCGCTCAAGACCATTTGCCTGCCACCGATTCACACCTACCATCGGCTCTCTGTAAGACGAAGCAACGTCTTTTTTCCATCATCGTGTTTAACGTGACTAATTTTTTCATAATGTATCATGGCTGACATGAGCATGTCAATAGGCTTAAATGTTTTAAATTGTTTTGCAGATGTCTTGCGGTTCATACCTAAACAAAGCCATTATAACCAATGCAGTAGTAACTGTACATACTACAAGAAGATGAAATATGTGCTGTTTGATGAATCGGATTTTACTGCTTTAATGAAGTAATGACACGGACATAAAACCAGGACTTGGGGCAGGTCTTGAACCTATTTGGTTTTTTGGCTATCATTTAGTATACTATCCGATTGGACAACGTAAATGTTTTCCATCAAATTTAACTCAAGAGGACAGACGCATCCGATGAAAAAATTCAAGTTTCCCAAGTTCAAGATTCAGAAGGCTGAGCCACAGCAGCTTACCGAGCGTTTGCTTTTAATCAATCTATACTTTACACAAGGTCTGACACTGATTATCGGAGTTGTGTGGATCTTGTTGCAGAAACGAAACTTGTTAGATGTACTCGCATGGCCTGACAATTACCAATTTGTATGGTGGGGTCTTGGTCTTGCTGGCATTATGCTTGTTATGGACTTGGTACTGTCGTATGTTATACCTCAGGAAAGCATGGATGACGGTGGAATTAACGAGATGCTGTTCCGTGGGCGTCCGATCTGGCACATTGTATGTATAGCAGCCATTGTTGCTGTGTGTGAGGAATTATTATTCCGTGGAGCCATCCAACATGCCATCGGTCCTTACTGGACAAGTATTTTATTTGCAGTTATCCATATTCGTTATTTGCGCCACTGGATTCCAACAGGCTGGGTGTTTGTCTCAAGTTATGGATTGGGTTGGATTTACATGCAATCCGGCACATTATGGGCGCCTATATTATGTCACTTTATTATTGATTTGGTGTCCGGATTAGCGATACGTTTTCGGAGGGGATCATGAATCAGCCATTAAGTAGAATGAAGACATATGGCAGTCAGCGCCATCGTCAATCGGATAAAAAAGAGACATCCGAGCGTCAGGTGGCTTCTCAATCTCAAGTAAGCATAGTTGCTGAAACGGCAGCTGCTGCTGAGGTTGGCGGAATCACACCAATTACTTCCGTTACTTTACCTAGATCACAGCGGAAGCCCTATACAGAAAAGCTGGAAAGTCCAGTACTTCCTCAAAGGGCACCATCACGCTCCAAAAAAACGCCAAAATCAACGGAAGAATCGATCCCCGAAGCGGGTTCGCTTCCTACACGAACAGAATTACATCCTTCACGTCGGCTAAAATTGAGCAAGAGGTTTGTCAATTCACTCATTTTTATTTTTGTCATGTTAACGATTAGTCTGGTTTGGTGGGGGGTAAAAGGGGCACCCGCTCTAAATACGTTCCTTCCCTTGCCGTGGTAATTCTTTTTCTCGCAGGTTTAATCATTTTGATGGGAGTTTTACTACTTTTTCATATGTGGCGTGAAGCCCACGTTCATCAAATGATTGAAGAAGAGGTTGAAGTTCCTCATCTGCCAACATCCTTTGACGGGGCTATGATTTTGTATGTATCTGACACTCACAAGCGCAAACTGAAGCAGAAGGATCTGGAAAACGTTAAAAACAAGGTGGACTGGGTTCTCATCGGCGGGGATGTTGCGGAAAAAGGAATCTCATGGTCTTTGGTTAGACATAACATGAAAATTTTATCGAACATTGCTCCTTCTTTTACGGTGTATGGCAACCATGACAAGAGGGCAGGTACCGCTCAACTTGCGCGAATCCTTCGGGAATCGGACGTTAAGCTCCTTCAGGATGATGTGGAATATCTGCAAAGGGGCAACGACAGATTGAGCCTGATCGGCATAGACTATCGTTCCAAACAGGGCGATGTATTACTACAGCAGATCGGTAACCGTTTTTGCAAAATTGCTATCGTTCATGATCCTTTGCAGGCCCTTCGCTTGGAAGAAAATGCAGATCTTATTTTAAGCGGTCATACACATGGCGGACAATTGGTTTTACCATTTTTCGGACCTGTGTTCCTGAGCAAAGCGTATCGTCCCGTATCGAACGGGTGGTACTCCCTGAAGCGAAGTCCGGAGGACGTTCACCAAGAAGGCAAAATGCTTGTTAGCAGAGGATACGGTACAAATCATCTTCCTCTCCGACTAGGTTGTCCTGCGGAGATGCATATCATCACGTTAAGAGTGCCCGCGGAAAAAGCACTCACAGAGAAACAGCCTTGATCCATTGGATCAAGGCTGTTTTATTTTAATGTGCAAAATTACAATTTAACGAGCTTCCAATTCAATTGCACGGGGATCAACAAAGGAATAACCTTTCTTTTCGAGCTTGGTCAGCAACTCATCCAATGCTTCAACCGTCCATGGCAACTCGTGCATCAAAATATTGCTTCCGGGATTTAACTGGTCCAGTACATTTTGAATGACTTTTTCCGGTTTGTCTTTGGTGCTTTTATCCCAATCGAGCGAACCATTAGACCAAGTCATATATAACATACCATTTTTCTTCACAGCAGCTTTCAGTGCATCATTACCCGATCCAAAAGGTGGACGGAAGAATTGAGGTTCCTCACCAATAGTATCCTTCACTATTTTTTGGACATCTGTAACTTGTTTTGCCGCCTCAGCGTTGGACATTTTTTTGAGATCCTCATGATCCCAGGCATGATTGCCTACAATCTGACCCCGTTCATGTATGAGTTTGAGCAATTCCGGATGACTTTTCACCCGATATCCATTGACGAAAAATATCGCTTTAGCGTTATGTTTATCTAAAGTGTCGATTAGTGAAGTAATCATTTTTTCTTCTTTGGGTCCATCATCAAAAGTTAACAAGACCACTTTGTTTGGGCTCGCGTCATCGTTTGGTTTAATATAATAATTTTCATTCATATGATACGTCTTTTTCACTTTCTCTTCTGTGGAAAGCATCTCCGAAGATTCAGGTTCTTCTTCTGTCGCAGTTGAATCGCCCGTTGAAGGATCGGGCACTTCAGTTCCGGGTTCTCCTGTTTCAGTTAAGTTAGAGTTACCTTGCTCTTCTTGAACTGCGGCAGTCGATTCGCTCACTGGTGCTGAATTTTCAGATGTTTTTTCTTCCGCTGTCCCACAAGCTGACAGTAGCAAACTTGCAGCAATAATCAATGCGGCGGTATGTCTGAACATGATTTCAACTCGCTTTCCTGTATTTATACGGAATGAGATCGCTCACTCCCGCAAACACTAAATATGATTTTAACACTTGAAGGAGGTTGGTGTAATGAAGACGTCATCCTTTTTTTGGGGCATTGTCATTGGTGTTGCAGCCAGTTCATGGCTGTCCAAAGGCAAATTGCCCATGATGTCATCGGGTTCATCACGTAACATGATGGATCAGGCAAAACATAAGATGATGGAGATGACTTTCCCGGGTATGGATGGGTTCACAAGCAAGCAAAATCAACATGGTGAATCACACAAAAATCCGGCAGCAAAGAGCGCAAGAGCAATCACACCGCAGGAAAAAGAAGCGAATATGAGCATGCTCAAAGATTTTATTCGCACCAATCCGGATGTGAAGCATGAAGTTGAGCAAATTTTAAGCCAAACAAACACAACAGTACCGGGTTTATAAACCAAAACCTCCAATTAGAATCATCCACAGTCTAGATCAGCTGTGGAATGATTCTTTTTTTGTCGATTTTACTTCGTGCATTTAGAGGTATAAAATGATAACATAACTACATAGATTTATTTTCAGCACATATTGTTTTGTGCTTCATAATCTGTTATAAGACTTGCTTATAAAGGGGAGATCCTGTATGAAAATAGAACGACTAAGTCACGATAAGATACGGATTTTCCTGACCTTTGACGATCTGAGCGAGCGCGGAATACAAAAAGAAGATATGTGGCAGGAAATACCTAAGGTTCATGAACTGTTCACTGAAATGATGGATCAGGCCTATTCCGAACTTGGATTTGATGCCACAGGTCCACTCGCTGTCGAAGTATTCGCACTTCCCGCTCAAGGGATGGTTGTCATTGTCACACGTGGAAAATATGATCCGCAACAATATGGTTCAGGTCATGAAGATGATCTTCCTGAAGAAGTATATGAAATGGAAGTTACACTCGAGCAAAGCGATTCCATCGTTTATGCATTCAAGGACTTTGAAGTGCTCATTGAAGCTGCACATATGTTGCGTCAGCATGTTACGGATGCTGGGAGACTTTATTCTTATAAAGACAAGTGGTTCTTGCATTTGGAGCCAGATGAGGTGGATTCCACCAAACATGCAGCATTGATTGCCTTGCTTGCTGAATTTGGTGAAGGCTCCTCAGTTACTCCGGCAGTTATGGAAGAGTATGGTAAGGTTGTTATTCCTGCACAAGCGATTGATGTTATCTGCACCCACTTCAAACGCCAGGATTAATCTCTAGTTGTAATCGCGTCTTTAGTCAGAGGAGGGAATTTCGGTGCTTTTGTTTTCGGTCTTAGCGGCAGCAGTTGCTCCGGGTCTCGCCTTGTTAACATACTTTTACCTGAAAGACCGTTATGATTATGAGCCACTTCATATGGTATTGCGGGTTTTCCTCATGGGGATTCTGATGGTACTGCCTGTGATGATTATTCAGCGTGGCATGATGATGTGGCTCGGGGATAATCCTTATCTTGAGGCCATTCTGATCTCAGGTGGTGTGGAGGAATTCGTTAAATGGTTCGTACTTTATCATATCATCTATAATCACACCGAATTTGATGAGCCTTATGACGGGATCTTATATGCAGTCGCTGTTTCACTTGGATTTGCCACTGTTGAGAACGTGTTGTATGCCTTTGCGGGGAATGCATCCGTCTCAGCCATGTTCCTTCGGGCACTGCTCCCTGTTTCGGGGCACGCGATGTTTGCGGTAATCATGGGTTATTACATGGGTAAAGCCAAGTTTATCGGTGGTAAGAAAAAGCGGTGGTACCTTGTGCTTTCTCTGGTGTTACCTTTTTTCTGGCATGCATTGTACGATGTCATCATGAACACCATGGTGAATCATTGGTTGTGGTTTATAGCGCCGCTAATGGCGGGCCTGTGGTATGGGGCAATGGGTAAAATCACACGAGCTAATAACCGTTCTCCTTTTCGTTTTGTGAAGCGGGAGGAAGAGGTTAAATTATAAAAATACGGACACACTGGTGGACATAAAGCGTATATTGCGCCTATGGCTCCGGTGTGTTTTTATTTTTACGGATAAACTCCCGGGGAATGACCAATAGAAACGGAGATCGTTGTGATGAGAATTAAAATTAAAATCAGATGCAAACAATGCGGTGAACGTTTTACATTACGAGGCAAGAAAGAACGGGGCCGGATTGAGACGGGATTCAAGCAGTGCCTTTGTGATAACAGAGACCAGTTCGAAATTGAAGAAGAGGGCATGGCAACTGGGATTCAGTTGAATTAGAAGGAGGACCCAAACGGTACTTTAGCAGCCTACTTGTGTAAGGACTGGAAATCGCATGCATAAGAGATCTTTCTTCGATCCACAATAGAGGTAGTGGTTTAGAAGAAAGGAGACTCTACCGATGTATAAACGTTTAAGTTCAGTTATGTTTCCGATATTTGCGGTCCTGCTGGTCGGTGCGCTCGTATGGGGCTATCAGGAGAATCAGGAGAAGAATGCAATTCTGATCAAGGCAGAGAATCAATATCAGCGTGCCTTTCACGATTTATCTTTTCATATGGACAAATTGCATTCGGAGATTGGTAACACCTTGGCGGTTCACTCCACATCACAGGGGATGCATCGCAAAGGTTTGATGAATGTATGGCGACTCACCAGTGAAGCGCAGAATGAGATCAACCAACTGCCACTCACCATGCTGCCATTTAACGAGACAGAGGAGTTTCTCTCGCGTATTTCCAACTTTGCCTATCGGGCGTCGATGCGTGACTTGACAAACGAACCGCTAAGTGAGAAGGAAATGGGCAACCTGAAAAAGTTGTATCAGAATTCATCCGAGATTACCAAGAATCTGCAGGATGTGCAGCAGAAAGTTCTGACGGACCGCTTGCGCTGGATGGATGCAGAGACTGCCATGGCAACGCAAGAGCAAACCATGGACAACACGATCGTTGATGGTTTTCGTACTGTGAACAAAAAGGTACAGGAATACCCGGAGCTTGATTGGGGTCCTTCCGTATCCAATATCTATGCCAAACGATCAGTCAAGAAACTGGACGGCTTCCCAGTGACCAAAGAACAGATTCAGAGCAAGGCTGCAAAATTCTCTGATGCGGATAGTAGCAAAATCCAAGTGCAGGAGAATGGTAAAGGAACAGACTGGGAGTCCTACACTGCCACGATTGATCATGCCAAGAATGGCAAACTGATGATGGATTTCACCCGTAATGGCGGAATGCTTATCTCTTACAGTGATACGCGTCCAATCGGAACCAAAAAAGTAACTCGTCAGAATGCCATGGCTAAAGCAGATCAATTTCTAATGAACAAAGGCTATAAGGATATGAAGGCTGTAAACTACGATGAATATGGTAATCTGGGTAACCTTACTTATGTGCGTAAGCAAGGGGACACCTTGATCTATCCCGAGAAAATGTCAGTTCGTGTAGGTTTGGATACAGGCGAAGTAACCGGCTTCCAGGCGAGTGACTTTGTTTACGAACATAATGACAAGCGCAAAATTCCGAAAGCAACTCTTACGGAGCAACAGGCGCGGAAAAAGCTTAATTCGGAGTTCGAAGAAAATTATGTTCGCAAATCCCTGATTGAGAATGATTACAGCAAAGAAGTATTGTGTTATGAATTCGGAGGGAAAATTAACGGTTCCCGTTACCGGATATACATTAATGCGAATACAGGATTAGAAGAAGCGGTTGAAGAGATCAAACCGGTCAATGCAACCTCATAAAAAGATGGATAATCTCAATTTTAAGTTGAGCGAATAACTGCTGCAGACCACGATGTGGTCTGTTTTTTTCTTGTTCAATGTGAGAAAGGTCATGGTATAATAGTCCTTGTACATACGAAGATAAATACATAAAGTGGCGGTGAACAGCTTGTTTCCTAAAATAAATGAAATTTTATACATCCAGATTGCTTCTGCAGATGAAAAAGAGGAACACAAAGAATACAAATCACGCATTGCAGATATGGATGACAGCAGTTTTCTGATTGAGGTCCCGATGCAACAAGGAAGCAGCCGTCTGAAAAGGCTCTTTTTCGGAGATGAATTGTCCATTTCATATATTACGGAGGATGGGGTCCGGCATTATTTTAATACTTATGTCACGGGATTTGAAGAAGATGTAGTCCGTCTTGTTCGTATCCGCAAACCGTTACCGAGCGATATATCCAAAATACAACGTCGCAGCTTTCTTCGTGTTCATGCAAACCTCGAATTGGCCATCCAGAGTGAAGATCTGACCCGTGCCGTCGGATTGACTGAAGATATTGGTGGCGGTGGATTGTCCATCTACGGCGAAACAGGTTTTTCAATAGCTGAAGGTCAAAAACTGAAATGCTGGTTGCTGGTTCCCTACCGGAATTCAACCATCGAACATGTGAATTTTGAAGCTGAAGTTGTGCGGATCAAAACCCTGGAAACCGGCAGACAGCTATGCATGCTGAAATTTGTGCAGATTTCAGATTCGGAGCGCCAGAAAATTATCAAGTTTTGTTTCGAGCGGCAATTGGACTATCGTACGAAATAGGAATGTTGTGGCATAAAAAGAAGTAACTGCGGGTACCGTAATGAAAAAAACGGAGGCATTGCCATGAATCATCGTTATGCAACCCGTAGATATGAGCGACTTTATTATGTTTTCTCAAGGCGAATGGAACGAAAGGTTACGATTCTGATTACAGTCCTTCTAATCCTGCTTGTGGTATATCAATTGCTGCTGTTGGTACCCGGCTTCAAAAAGAATTTGACCACCATTGACCGCCTGGAAGGAACGCCAATTGAAGTGCAAACGATGAATGATTACAAACGTCGTTGATTTGTCTGTTTTTGCATCCATGTGTAGAGTGTGGTATAATTTTCACGATGCAGGCAATGCCTGTTTTTTTATTGAGGTTTATCGTTTGAGGAGGAATGCCCCGTTGGCAAGCCAGAACACATCAGAGAACGGGAAAATGAACGTTGCAATTGACGGACCTGCCGGTGCCGGGAAAAGCACGGTGGCCCGATTGGTTGCAGAGGCGCTCGCGTATGTATACGTCGACACAGGCGCAATGTACCGTGCGGTAACCTTGCACATGCTTCGGAATGATATTGCGCCGGAAGAAGTGACACAGGTACTTCAGGAAGCCCAAAAGCTGGTCATTGATTTACAACCGGATCCCGACGGACAGAAAGTGTTCTGTAATGGGGAAGAAGTAACCTCGGAAATCCGCTCCCGTGAAGTGACGGGAATCGTGTCCCGATATGCGCAAATCGAGGGGCTGCGTACGCAATTAGTGGATACTCAGCGGCAAATGGCTTTGCGCAAGGGCGTCGTCATGGATGGACGCGATATCGGAACGACAGTATTGCCCGATGCGGAAGTGAAAATCTTCATGACTGCCAGTGTCGAAGAGCGTGCACTTCGCCGCTTCAAAGAACTGGACCCCTCTGAAGGACTGACGTTGCAACAGCTGGAGCGAGACATTGCCACCCGTGACAGATTGGATGAGAATCGGGAAATTTCCCCATTGCGTTGTGCTGAGGATGCTATCGTCCTTGATACAACGGAGATGAACATTCATGAAGTGGTTGACAAAATCGTATCTTATTGCACAATGGTCAGAGGAGAGATCGGTCTATGATTTACACATTTTGCAGCACATTACTGCGGATCATTTATACCATTCTTTTCCGCTTGGAGGCCGTTGGACGGGAGAATATTCCGAAAGAAGGCGGCGTACTTTTATGTTCCAATCATATTAGTAACTTCGATCCTCCAACCGTTGGTATCAAAATTCGCCGTCAGGTGCGTTTCATGGCCAAAAGCGAATTGTTTGAAATTCCGGTACTCGGCCGAATTATTAAAGCCGTGGGCGCTTTCCCCGTTAAACGTGGAGGTGTCAGCAAGGAATCCATCAAAACTTCACTCAATATTTTGCGTGATGGTCAAGTGCTTGGAATCTTCCCCTCGGGAAGTCGTCACAATGATGGAGGTATCGGCAAAAAAGGGGCAGCGAGTTTTGCTCTCCGCAGTGGCGCTACAGTTATTCCTACTGCTATTATCGGTAACTACAAAGTTTTTCGTAAGATGAAAGTTGTATATGGAGCACCAGTAAGTTTGGACGAGTTCAAGGAAGACCCATCTGGAGAAGCTCTGGAGAAGGCGACTGAAAAGATTATGTCCAAGATTAACGAAATGGTGCAAACGGGCGTGCCAAGCAAGTAGTGGCATCGTCGGTAGCTGAGTGCATGTTTCCATATTTTTGAGGGAGACTAAGCTTGAGCACTCAGTGATGAAAGTGTTTTGAACTCTGCTACAGGCAGGTTTGAATATAATGGGGTTTTTGAATTGAGGAGGGTATTTGACATGTCGGAAGAAATGAAAAATCAAGAAGCAACCCAAGATGAGTTGGATCAATTCGTTTCCTTGAAAAAAGGAGATACCGTAAAAGGAACCATCGTCAAATTGGAAGATAACCAAGCCTATGTGAGCATTGGATATAAATATGACGGTGTCATTCCAATTCGTGAACTGTCTTCATTACATGTTGACAGCGCGTCTGACGCAGTAGAAGTTGGACAAGAAGTTGAAGCTAAAGTTCTTAGCATCGACGACGAGAAGGAAAAACTCGTTCTGTCCAAACGTGCAATCGACAGCGAAAACGCATGGGATCAATTGCAAAAGCATTTTGAAGACCAAGACGTATTCGAAGTTGTTGTAGGTGATGTTGTTAAAGGCGGTCTGGTAGCAGACGTGGGCGTACGTGGGTTTATCCCGGCTTCCATGGTTGAACGCCATTTCGTTGAAGACTTCAGCGACTACAAAGGACGCACACTGCGTGTTAAAGTGAAAGAGATCGACCGTGAGAACAACAAAGTGATCCTTTCCCAAAAAGACGTACTGGAGCAAGAATTCGAAGCAAACAAAGCTACAGTAATGGCTGGTTTGCAAGAAGGCCAAGTGATCGAAGGTACAGTACAACGTTTGACTCAATTCGGTGCATTTGTTGATGTAGGCGGAGTTGACGGTTTGGTTCACGTATCCGAGCTGGCTTGGACACACGTTGAAAAACCATCCGACGTTCTGTCTGAAGGCGATAAAGTTAGTGTGAAAGTGCTGAAAGTTGACCCTGAAAAAGGCAAAATCAGCCTGAGCATGAAAGCTGTTCAACCAGGTCCTTGGGAAACAGCTAGCGAAAAATTCAATTCCAGCGATATCGTAACAGGTGTTGTAAAACGTCTGGTAGACTTCGGTGCATTTGTTGAAATCGCTCCTGGCGTTGAGGGACTTGTGCATATCTCGCAAATCTCACACAAACACATCGGCACTCCTCATGAAGTGCTGAAAGAAGGACAGGAAGTTCAAGTTAAAATTTTGGACATGAACCCTTCTGAGCAACGTGTAAGCTTGAGCATCAAAGAAACAGAAGAAGCTCCAGCTCAACCACAAAAATCAGAAAGACCTGCAAGAAACAACGCTCCGCGTGAAGAAATCAACAATCCAAACGTTTCCTTGAACAATCAAGGGATGAGCACTACGCTCGGCGAACTGTTTGGAGACAAACTCAGCAAATTCAAATAAGTTAACAATGCATGGTTCTAAGTTATATACTGCATATTTTGCTGAATAACAAAAGCAAGATCGGCGAGCCCAAGGCGGGTTCGCCGATTGTTTTTATTGCGAGTAATTTGGCATGAAACGTTAGCCAAGACATATCTTTTTTGCTATGATGAGTATCGTAAGTATGGACAGGAGGAGTGGAATGTATGGCAAGACCCGTTGTGGCAATTGTCGGACGACCGAATGTGGGTAAATCCACCATTTTCAATCGGATCATCGGCGACAGACTGGCCATTGTGGAAGACAAGCCGGGCATTACCCGTGACCGCATATATGGAATCGGTGAATGGAACGGTAAACCATTTAGTATTATTGATACAGGTGGTATCGAAATTGATGGTGAAGATGTAATCTTAAAATCGATTCGGATGCAAGCAGAGCTCGCTATTGAAGAAGCGGATGTTATTGTATTCATGTGTGATGCAAAAGCAGGTATTACGCAATCGGATGAAGAGGTAGCAGAGATGCTCTACCGCTCAGGCAAGCCTATTGTTGTAGCCGTTAACAAAGTGGATAATATCGGACGAAGTGAGCTCATTTATGAGTTTTATGGATTTGGTTTCGGTGATCCCATCGGCGTATCCGGAAGTCACGGTACAGGTGTAGGTGATTTGCTTGATGCAATTGTGGAGAAGTTGCCAGAACTTGAGGAAGAGACTTACGATGAAGATGTTATTCGTGTAGCTCTGATCGGGCGTCCTAATGTAGGTAAATCTTCACTGGTGAACGCTATTTTGGGTGAAGAACGTGTCATTGTAAGTGACGTGGCTGGAACAACCCGGGATGCAATTGATACACCTTTTGAAAAAGACGGCCAACGTTACGTGCTGATTGATACAGCAGGTATGCGTAAGCGTGGTAAAGTATATGAAACAACTGAGAAATACAGTGTAATGCGTGCGATGCGTGCGATTGAGCGTGCAGATGTTGTTCTGATTGTCATTAATGGTGAAGAAGGCATTATTGAACAGGACAAGCATATTGCAGGATATGCATTCGAAGCTGGTAAAGCGTCATTGTTTGTTGTGAACAAATGGGACGTGGTAGAGAAGCATGACAAGACGATGAAAGAGTTTGAGAGAAAAATACGGGATCACTTCCTGTTTATGACTTATGCTCCGGTCGTATTCTTGTCAGCCCTCACAAAACAACGCTTACAAAAACTGTTGCCGGTTGTGCAACGTGTAGCAGAGCAACACACGTTACGTGTGCAGACACATCTGCTTAACGATGTGGTGTCTGATGCGGTTGCAATTAATCCTCCGCCAACAGATAAAGGACGGAGAATGAGAATTAACTATGTGACTCAGGTTGCAGTTAAACCGCCGACCATGGTTATTTTTGTGAACGACCCTGAGTTGATGCACTTCTCATATGAGCGCTATCTGGAGAATAAAATCCGTGCAGCGTTTGATTTCGAAGGAACACCAATTCGCATATTTACTCGGAAGAAGTCCGACGAAAGTTAGGGGAGAAGTGTGTGATTTTACAAATCGCAGCGATTGTACTGAGTTATCTGCTCGGTTCGATCAGCTTTAGTGTCCTCCTTGCCAAAGCGATACGGGGGATCGATATTCGTCAGCACGGAAGCGGAAACGCGGGAGCTACCAATACATTGCGTATTTTGGGTAAAGGACCGGCAATTGCTGTTCTGTTACTTGATGTACTTAAGGGTGTTGCAGCTGTATGGATTGGAATCTGGCTGAGCGACGGTTCTGCCTGGATTCCTGCACTCAGTGGTATAGCAGCCATTGCAGGACATAACTGGCCGCTTTACTTCCATTTTCGTGGAGGAAAAGGCATTGCCACAGCCATTGGTGTTCTGGTAAGTCTTGCTTTCCTGCCTGCGTTATGTGCTGGGGTGATCGCCATTCTGTCCATTGTATTGACACGATATGTTTCATTGGGGTCTCTGATTTTTGTAGCATTTACACCCATCTTTATCATGGTATTACCCGGATATTCAATGAATATCTTCTGGGGGAGTCTGATTATTTGTCTGTTTGCGTTCTGGAGACATCGTACCAATATTGCGAAGCTCGCCAAAGGACAGGAAAATAAATTGGGATCGAAAAACCCTGGAGGGGGTAAACGAGTTGTCTAAAAAAGTTGCTGTTCTGGTCGCTGGGAGCTGGGGAACGGCTCTGGCCAGTGTACTCGCCGCCAATCAGTTGGATGTGATGATGTGGACACGTGGTGCAGACCAAGCTAACGAAATCAATAATAAGCACACCAATACTCGCTATCTTCCGGATGCGGAGCTTTCGCCACGGATTCAAGCAACCACGGATATGGAAGCTGCGGTGGAAGGCGCTATAGCTGTGTTAATTGTTGCGCCTTCATCAGCCATGCGTGCAGTTACGAACCAGCTTAAGGCTTATTACAAGCCTGAGATGTTAGTCATTCATGCAACCAAAGGTTTCGAGACAGAAAGCCTCAAACGGATGTCCACAGTCATTTCAGAAGAGCTTGAATGTGAAGAAGGACGTGTGGTTGTTCTTTCTGGCCCAAGCCATGCGGAAGAAGTGGTGAAGCGTTGTCCAACGACAGTGGTTGTAGCTTCACTGGATAAAGCATCTGCCGAGTCTGCCCAAGCTTTGTTTATGAATGCTTATTTCCGGGTTTACACGAATCGAGATATGATCGGTGTTGAGCTGGCAGGCGCATTCAAAAATATCATTGCTCTTGGTGCAGGTATGTCCGATGGTCTTCAATTTGGTGATAATGCCAAAGCCGCTTTGCTAACACGCGGTCTGGCTGAGATCACACGTATTGGTGTAGAGATGGGAGCGAATCCGCTAACGTTTTCGGGACTTGCGGGAATCGGGGATCTCGTTGTAACGGCTACAAGTCAGCACAGTCGGAACTGGAGAGCAGGTTCCATGTTGGGCCAGGGACAGAAGCTGGATGATGTTCTGAAGTCCATGGGCATGGTGGTAGAAGGCATTCGAACTACGCAAGCTGCCTATTTCATCTCGCAAAAATACGGCGTGCAAATGCCAATTGCGGATCAGTTATATCACGTTTTATTCCAGGAGAGACAGCCGCGTGATGCGGTTGAAGCCTTGATGGGACGTGACCCGAAGACTGAAATGGAAGTCATGAAGCTTGAAACCTGGGAGCAGTGGCATTCCTGATTGTAATCAGCCTAAACGTACCTTGTGAAATAAGAAGCTTATTCACCTTTTCTGTGGCAGACTCATACTATACACATGAGTATTGCCGGAGGAGGGGAGACGAATGGGTAACAACATTTCCAAAGATGCACTGAATGCAATCAACAAGAAAACGGGTAAAACGATAACAGAAGGTGCCGTCAAGAAATTGGCAAGCACGGTGAAACCAACGACGATTCAGAATGAAGCTCAGTTGCGCCAATTGATCAAACAAGTATCCGCCATGGCGAAAGTTCCGGTATCTGAGGATACGGTTAAGGATATTGTGAGTGCGGTCAAGAAAAGCGGATTGAATCCGAGCAGTATGGAATCGTTAATGAAAATGATGATGAAAAAATAATAGATCACACCTGCATGTGCAGGTGATCCAGTAAGACAAAAAGACGAGTCGGCTTCTGCCGGCTTGCTTTTTTGTCTTTTTTTTGGAAAGTTGAGCTGAATTTCGTGTTATAATGGTTGCAATTGTCACAGTGTCAGTGATGAATATCGGACTGAAGGGGAGACTGCTGGATTATGAGCGCAATGGACAAGATGTGGCTGTCATTGGTGGCCATCCTCATTATGGGACTATCTGTATTCCTGATTACGTTTGCTCGTGCCAAAACAAAAGGTATTGTACGGGGGGTTCTTTCTCTGATTGCATTTTTGATTATGCTGATTGGCTTTTTCGGTGGAATCGCTTCTCTGACCTGATTTCCCATGCCTGAAAGATAACATCCGCATAAGCACATCATAAGAACTGACACAATGAACACGGATGAGGGGAGTGTGAGCCTATGGGGCCGCATGATACGGAGGGTCGGACAGAGCGTTATCCGGAATTACACGCGGCTTTGCTGGAAACAGCCAAAGCCTGGAACACACAGCCGCAGACATGGTTACTTGGAGGAAGTTGTGGGTTGCTGCTTCAAGGGGTGGAGTTGCAACAGGCTCCGAGAGATATTGATATCTATGCGGATGTTGCTGCTGCTAAGGAACTTCACCGTAGCGCCCCGGGGAAAATGCTTGACGAGCCTACAGTGGACAAGACAGGACCGTATGCTTCTCTGCTGAGCCACTATCAGGTGGGTGAATGTGCGCTGGAACTGGTTGGTGGTTTCGAAATATGGGCTCGCAAAAGTTGGTACCGTATTGAGATTGAACATGTACTTGCTCCGCATGCACCAGTAGCACAAGTGGGTTCATATAGCCTGCGACTGATGCCGCTTGCGCATGAGCTGTTGTTTAATCTGCTGCGAGGTCGTGAAGATCGTTATGTCCCCATTGCGACACAGATGCGCGAGCAGCCAGATGCACATCAACCTATAATGATGCTTTTAAGTCAACAGAATGTATGGACAAACCGCTTCAGAGCCGAAGTGGAAGAGCTTGTTGGCTTTACATGGCCCCAGTAGGTTGAGGGAGGAAAATGATGGACTATAAAGTTACTTTTTTACCTATGAACAAATCGATAGCGCTCAAACCAGGGGCAACACTTCTGCATGCAGCACGACGTGCTGGAGTCAAGATTACGACTCGATGTGATGGTAAAGCGGCTTGCCTGATGTGCAAAGTGAATGTGGATGAAGAACATCGGGCGGAACTGTATCCACCAACAGATGCAGAAAAGCGCAAGCTGGGTTCACTGTTGGAAGCAGGTACACGACTGTCCTGTCAGGCTAAGGTGTGTGGATCTCTAGCGGTTCATGTTCCAGAGGACCCGCTGAAGGCAGCCATTCGGAAACAACTGGAACGTCAACAACAGGAAGACGACTGGTTCTGAGCGTTATGAAATTGATTCTCTAATGAGTTATTCAAGGAGGACACGGATGATTAGGAACAAGCCAAAATGTATGGAAGGAAGCGGACGGCAGCGTCTAAAACATCAGACGGGCGGTCTGCTGTTATTCCTGTTGTTTGCTTTTACAGCAACTGGTTGTATGTATCCATCCCAGAGTAATTCGGACCCTAAGATAGCCTATCGGGAAAGCGTGAGCCGTATCCAGAGTGCGGTCGAGGCATTCCAGCAAGATGAGGGGATTTTGCCAATCATTAATGCAGATATGGAAACGCCAAAATATGAAAAGTTCAGAGTGGATCTGCCCAAGTTGAAACAACTGGGGTATCTGGATGAAATACCGAGGACTGCTTTTGAAAGTGGTGGGAGCGCTTACTTCCTTATTCAGGACGAAGAAGTGAATCCGACCATTAAAGTGATGGATCTTCTGACCGTACAGAAAGTAAACGATGTGCAACGAATGGTTAATCAATATAAGTCCGTACATAACAATAAGCTGCCAAGCGGGGAAGAACTGTATCCGGGGTTATATGCTGTGGATATGGAGCAGGCTGCTCAGGCAGGTACTCCTTCCCTAACGTTGAATAGTGTATATTCAGGTCAGGCCTTACCTTTTATGATGGATGACGAAGGCAAGGTCTATGTAGATTATGCTTTTGACATTATGCAGGCAGTGGAAAAGTCTGACGTGTCTCCAGCAGAGACTGAAGATGTTCGGGATTTGCTGGTGGAACACTCCTACTTCGTACCTGTAAAATCGGTTTTCTACGCTTGGCAAAACAATGCTCCGGTTGCACAGCCAATAAAATAAGCATGGTTGCAATTCAACTGATCTAGCTGTATGGCCACCGTGGCTCTAATAGTTCAAAAAGAGATATTCCAATTAAGGGATATCTCTTTTTTCTTTTGTCAGTATGAGCAATAACCGTCATAAAAGCTTCACGGATCACATAAAGTAGATTGAAATAAAGACGCGCAGTCCGAGATCGGGGGATTATCCTAATGTCATCACCATAAGATAAAAAAAACAAAATTACGCGTCATATTGCCGCATACGGATACATAAGATGATACTAGTCCAATTGCATGTACGAGTTAACGCCGCTCTCGCCGGTTTCATCAGAATGCAACGTTCGGCGGCGGACGACTTCCGGGCACTCACAAAGGCGGCTCTACCGTTGCAGGGATTTCAGTCTTCTGATTGAAAAAACGAAGCGGATGCTCTTTAGCATTTTTCCTTCGGAGTAATTTAGGGAGGGGATTTCATTGGAGAAAGTGGACATTTTTAAGGACATAGCTGAGCGGACCGGAGGGGATATTTATCTCGGGGTTGTCGGCGCAGTCCGGACGGGAAAATCAACATTTATTAAACGATTCATGGAAACGATCGTATTGCCTAACATCGCAAGCGAGGCTGATCGTGCCCGTGCAGTGGATGAACTTCCACAAAGTGCAGCAGGCAAAACCATCATGACTACGGAACCGAAATTCGTACCAAATAACGCAGTCCAGATCAAGGTGGCAGAAGGACTCGATGTCAATGTGCGTCTTGTGGATTGTGTAGGTTACGCGGTGGAAGGAGCCAAGGGATACGAGGATGAGAATGGTCCACGCATGATCTCCACGCCTTGGTTCGAGGAACCAATTCCATTCCAGGAAGCCGCCGAGATTGGTACTCGCAAAGTTATTCAGGAGCATTCTACACTGGGTGTTGTGGTAACGACAGACGGCACAATCGCCGAAATTGCCCGCAGTTCCTATGTGGAATCCGAAGAACGGGTCATTGCGGAATTGAAAGAAGTGGGTAAACCGTTTGTCCTGGTCATCAACTCCACTCGTCCTCGCAGTGAAGAAGCCCTGCAATTGCGTAGTGAGCTTGCTGCCAAATATGACATTCCGGTGATGACACTCAGTGCAGCCACGATGACGGAAGATGATGTGACGGGTGTACTTCGTGAAGTGCTCTATGAGTTCCCTGTGCATGAAGTGAATGTAAACTTGCCGAGCTGGGTTATGGTGCTCAACGAGACTCACTGGCTGCGTAACAACTACGAAAATTCCGTACGGGATACCGTCAAGGATATTCGCAGACTTCGCGACGTGGATCGGGTTGTCGCTCAGTTCATGGAATATGAATTCATTGATCGCGCAGGCCTGAGTGGCATGAATATGGGGCAGGGTGTAGCCGAAATTGACCTGTACGCGCCAGATGAACTGTATGATCAGATTCTCGTGGAAGTGGTTGGCATCGAGATTCGCGGTAAGGATCATCTGCTGCAGTTGATGCAGGAATTCTCGCATGCGAAGAGAGAATACGACCGCTTCGCAGAAGCTCTGGAGATGGTCAAAACGACCGGATACGGCATTGCTGCTCCATCTCTCGCTGAGATGGCTCTGGATGAACCTGAGCTCATTCGTCAGGGCACCAAATTTGGCGTACGCCTAAAAGCAACGGCACCGTCCATCCACATGATCCGGGTTGATGTGGAATCGGAGTTCGCTCCAATCATCGGCACAGAGAAGCAGAGTGAGGAACTGGTGAGATACCTGATGCAGGACTTTGAGAACGATCCAATCAAGGTATGGGATTCAGACATGTTTGGCCGTTCACTTCACTCCATCGTGCGAGAAGGGATTCAGGGCAAGATTGCCATGATGCCGGATAATGCAAGATACAAATTGCAAGAGACGCTGGGAAGAATCATTAACGAAGGTTCGGGCGGCTTGATCGCCATCATTCTGTAAAACATCAAAAGACCGTAAGGGGGCATCCCCTCGCGGTCTTTTTTACGTGATTTCTTTATTTTGGATGAAATGGATAGGAAGAATAGCACTTTCGAAAAAACTTAGCGAGTTTTAGCTTTAAATTGCTAAAACCCATTTACATACTAGGGATTAGCCGTTATATTAATATTCAACTATTGTGATCGAGATCACAGAGAGTGGACAGGGGGAGACAGAGATGAAAAGAAAAGAGACTAAATGGGTATGGTTGAGTGTGTTATTAGTATTTACATTGGCGCTGTCCGCTTGCGGAATCAAAAAAGAACCGGCAGCAACTCCGGCTTCGGGTGCATCAGATGATACACCAAAAACGGAAGCAGTCACAGGCCCTTTAAGCGGCAAGCGGATTGCACTTATTATGGAGTTTAATACAGGTACTTTCTCGCAGCAATATGTACAAGGTGTAAAAGAAGAAATCGAAAAATTCGGTGGAGAACTGACAACGTTTGTTGCCGATAATGACAAAGCAAAGATGGTATCCTTGCTTGATAGCGCTATTAACCAGAAGTTCGATGCCATTCTCACGGATCACGGGGATTCCCTGTTAGAGCCAGGCGTGAAGAAGGCAGTAGAACAGAATATTCCAGTGGTCGTGTTTGACGCAGCTATTAGTGTTCCGGGAGCAACAGTCCTGTCGCAGGATGACCAGAAGATGGCTGAACTGACGCTGGAGCAAATGAAAAAAGATATCAATGGAAAAGGCAATATTGTCAAAGTATGGGTAGCAGGTTTCGCACCGATGGAACGCCGTCAGATTGCATACGGTGAATTCATGAAAGCAAATCCGGACATCAAGGAAATAGCTACATTCGGTTCTGCACAGAACCCGGCGCTGGATACACAGGCCAAAATGGAAGCTATTCTCAAACAATATCCAAAAGGTGAGATTACAGCTGTATGGACTGCATGGGATGAGTTCGCCAAAGGAGCAGCGCGTGCGATTCAACAAGCTGGTCGTGATGAGATCAAAGTGTATGGTATTGATATGAGTGACGAGGATCTGCAAATGATTCAGGACCCGAAAAATCCTTGGGTTGCTTCTGCGGCTGTTGATCCAACGGATATTGGTCGCGTCCAAGTACGTTATGCTTATCAGAAACTGAACGGGGACGCGACAGAAGATGCAGTTGTTCTTAACCCGGTCTATGTTCAACGTGAAGCTCTGCCAGATAAACAAATCTCCACTTCAGAGCTGTCAGAGTTCGTTGAAGGTTGGGGTGGTAGCACACAAGGAATCAAGGACTGGATGAGCGAATACGGAATTACTGCTAAATAAGCAGCGTATGGGAAGCGCGCCGCAAGGCGCGCTTTTTCAAACATAATGAAGATATATGTGGTCTGGATGAAAAAAGGGATGCTCCCGGAAGGGAACGATTGGAGGTTAACATCATGAGCACTGCACCGATTCTGCTTCAAATGGAACATATCCACAAGCAGTTTTCAGGTATTCCTGCACTGAAGGATGTGGATTTCTCTGTAAAAGGCGGGGAGATTCATGCGCTGCTGGGTGCCAATGGTGCCGGTAAGAGCACGTTAATGAAAATTTTGTCCGGTGCCTATCCATTGGATCAGGGTACGATTCAGTTGAGTGGACAAGCGCTTCATTTAAGTTCTCCGGGAGACGCTAAGGCAAATGGGATTCACTGTGTCTATCAGGAAGTGGATGCGGCACTGGTGCCACAGCTGACGGCTGCGGAAAACATCATGTTGGATCAGTTGGCTTCATCTGCCGGGGGTTGGTGGAAAAGTCCGCGGAAGCTCCAACAGAGTGCGGTTGAGGCGTTGAAGCAATTAGGGGCGGACATATCCGTTCACCAAAAAGTGGCCGATCTGACGCTTGCAGAAAAACAGATGATACTGCTGGCACGGATTTTGATTCAGGATGCCAAGGTGATCATTTTTGACGAACCTACTGCACCGCTGAGTCAGGAAGAAACAGATGCATTTTTCCGAATTGTTCATCTGTTGAAGGATCGGGGCGTAGCCTGCATTTTCATTACCCATCGTCTTGCGGAAGTGACGGGTCACTGTGATCGCGTTACGGTTATGAGAGATGGACAACATGTATTTACCGGTGAAGCAAAGGGACTGACGATCAACGATTTGGTTACACAGATGTTAGGCAAACCATTTGAAGAAGAATTTCCAAAGACGGAAGCGCCCTTGGGAGAGCAGCTATTGGAGGCACGTGGGCTTCGTCGTGGAGTGAAGGTCAAAGGTGTTGACCTCTCTGTACGCCGAGGTGAAGTCCTCGCTGTGGTGGGTCTAGTGGGCGCGGGTAAAACGGAAAGCTCTCGTTTGCTGATTGGTGCAGATCGGCTGGAGGGAGGCGAGATCCGGCTTAATAACCGTAATCTCCGTCTGTCTCAGCCTGCGGATGCGGCGGCCATGGGTATTGTTTCTGTACCGGAGGAGCGACGTAAACAAGGAATCTTGATTCAGGAGAACGTGGAACGGAATTTAAGTCTGCCTTTGCTAAGCCGTCTCAGTACATTAGGTTTCGTAAGCCGCAAGCGGGAACGTCAGAATGCGGAGTCATTGGTGAAGCAACTCGGAATCAAGACTTCTTCAGTGAAGCAGGAGGTAAAATATTTAAGCGGTGGTAACCAGCAGAAGGTAGCCATTGGCAAATGGCTTAATGCGGATGCGGATGTATTTATATTTGATGAGCCAACCAAAGGCGTAGATATTGGGGCAAAAAGTGACATTTTCCGCATCATCAATGAACTGGCTTTAGCGGGCAAGGGTGTAATCTATTTCACCTGTGAACTGGATGAAGGCATGGGAATTGGCGACCGAATCGCTGTCATGTGCGAGGGTATTATCGTAAAAGAGTTCAAACGAGGCGAGACTAACCAAGAACAGCTGCTATACTATGCAAGCGGTGGACAAGAGGTGCAATCATGAAGGATAAATCACTGGATTTTGCGTTCCGTTACGGGGCGATTATAGTCATCATAGGTGTTATCGCATTTTTCGGCATTAAATTACCTTACTTCTTTACGTACAGTAACTTGACCGATATTTTGGGCTCGATCTCTATCGTTACGTTTGTAGCGATTGGTGTTACGTTATCTCTCATTGTTGATGGATTTGATCTCTCGGTTGGGGCGACGGTCTCATTGACCACCGTCGTTACTGCTTCGTTAATGATTTGGTATCAACAACCACTGGCGATCGTCATTATCGTGCCACTGATTATCGGGGCTGTTATTGGTTTACTGAACGCTTTGCTCATTGTAAAATTGCGTATTCCGGATTTGCTCGCAACCCTTGCCACGATGTACATCATTGGGGGTATTCACAAAACGTATGCACAGGGATATACCATTTACAATCACATGCAGTTCCCGGATGGGAGCAAAGCTGCGGGAGAGATGGACCCGACATTCCTGCTTATAGGGCAGGGTAAATGGCTTGGTATGCCGATATCGGTTATCATGCTACTTATTGCGGTAATAGGTGTGCATATCTTTTTGACGTATACGAAATATGGTCGCCAGATGTACATTACAGGCGGTAATGAGGAAGCTGCACGTTTGTCTGGAATCAAGGTGAAAAAGGTGCGTACACTCGCCTATGTAGCCGCTGGAGTGTTTGCAGCAATCGGGGGTATCATCTATGCTTCCAAAGTAGGATCTGGGCAAATCGATGCGGGATCGCCGTTGTTAATGGAATCCGTAGCTGCAGTATTTGTCGGTTTCTCTGTGTTTGGCGCGGGTAAACCAAATGTCATCGGAACCTTCATTGGGTCGGTTCTGATTGGTGTTCTTGTGAACGGGTTAACGATGATGAACGTACAGTATTTCACACATGATATTGTAAAAGGTGGGGTTCTCGTGCTTGCCCTGGCGGTTACATTTTACGTCTTAAACCGCAACCGGACTTGAAATTGTGGGCTGTCTGTATTAGTATGAAATTTGTTCGGCGTCTGAAATGCCCGTGGTTTCAGACGACATTCTGCCGAAAATGACTGTTGACCGCAGGCGGAGATTTGTGTTCATCGCTCAAGATGTACGTAGATTTTTTGCGTATGAACGTATATTTCGCTATAAAACGGAAACACAGTATAACATTCAGGACATTGATACAGGAGGTGAAAAACAAATGAACAAATCAGACTTGATTACACACGTATCTGAAGCGACTGAATTGTCCAAGAAAGATGTAACGAAAGCGGTTGATGCCGTATTCGAAGCAATCTCTGAGGCTCTTCAAAGCGGAGATAAAGTACAATTGGTTGGTTTTGGGAACTTCGAAGTTCGCGAGCGCTCTGCACGTAAAGGACGCAACCCGCAAACAGGTGAAGAAATCGAAATTCCTGCGAGCAAAATTCCTGCATTCAAACCAGGTAAAGCGCTCAAAGACGGAATTAAATAAGATTTCTACATATTCCATATGTCGACAAAAAGACCGTGACTTGTTCACGGCCTTTTCTTTTGCCCTTTAACGATGATTCTTGCGGGTATCCGAGTGCTCAGGATCATCCGGTTGCCCGGTATAAGCAACCAGAATCAGTTCTTCACCAGCAGCTGTAGACAGATGCTGTTCGATTTCTTTTAACTGATGAATATGCTCGTCTGTAAGTGCGGCAGGGGTGTACTTCATGCAGATTCTCCTTTCTGTGGCTGTACAACTGTAGTATGACCCGAGGGTAGCTGATTCTTGCGGTTCATTCGTATAAGGCGCAGGTTGACAAATGAAACAATCTTAATCATCATTAACGCTATCGAACTAAAGAAGGGGACATGCGTGATGGATCATCCAACCGGCAATGATTATATTGTAATTAAGGCAGAGGAAAATGGTGTCCAGGTGATCGGATTAACCCGAGGTCAGGATACACGTTTTCACCACACCGAGAAATTGGACAAGGGTGAAGTGATGTTTGCCCAATTTACCACCCATACTTCAGCTATTAAAATCCGGGGCAAAGCCACGCTGATCACCAAGCATGGACAGATTGAATCGGAGTAATGGACAGATTGAATACATTCAAATGAAGATTGCAGGCATAGCCTGCTTTTTTTCATTGTACAATGAGGTATGAGCCTTTACCGGACAGACTACACTAACAGGTAAAGGCAGGGAGGCGTATATGAAACCGCGGATGATTGTTACTGCTTCAATGCTGGCAACGGTTGCGGCGGTCTTTCTGCTTGTTGCGATACAAACCTTACATATGCGTACATGGGGCGGTGACAACGTACAGCCTGCCTCTGCATCACATCATCCAGTTCAGCTGACGAATGACAATCTGGTTGATGTGCTAAGCTCCATGCAACTATCTACACCCATTGCAAGAGTGGAATGGAAGCAGTCCATTTTGACGCTGGATCTCAAGGTTAAAGGAACGGGTACAAGTTACACTGAAATCTATGAAAACATGGCAGCTGTGGCGGATCTGGGCTTTCGGAGTCTGGATAACGTGGATCAGGTGCTGCTGCGTGTGATGGCAGAAGATGAATGGATGCATAAACGACATCTGTTGCTTGCTGCTGATATTCGGCGTGGAGAGTGGCCCCTGTATGCGATTGAAACATTACGGAACTGGAAAAGTGCGGCCTTTTCAGATGAATTGAAGGGCTGGTTTCATTTGATGGAGACCGAACTCTGGAAGAAGCAATTCGAAATGACAAGTCAGGGGTAATAGAATAGCAGGATTCAGTGCGTGCCCGATCAACATATGCTATAATATATAAGATTGTAGTGCAGAAATGGTTTAACAATGTTAAGGCTCGGAGGCTGAGAATGAATTCATATCGCGTACCCCAACTAGCAAAGAAATATACGGATTACGACATGATTCGACAACATACGGAAATCCCATCATTTCCGGATAGCCGGGCACGTCTGTTGCAGGTATTTGTGGGCCGCACAGGCGAAAAGGTGCATCAAGAGTTATATGCTCTTGCAACTTCGCTCGTTCAGTTGGCCATGGATACGCATGATCGAATCGATACCATTTCCGGTGAGCGGAGAGAGCAGGAGATGCGTTCACGCCAGTTGAATGTACTCGCCGGGGATTATTTAAGTAGCCGTTTTTATCAATTGCTTGCCCAAGCGGGCAGAATTGAAATGATTGGCAAACTCAGTGGTGCTGTATCCGGAGTGAACGCACGCAAGATGACGCTGTATGAACGGATGAAGAAGCTTCTCGTTTCGGCTGACGAATACTTGCGTGAAACGGTACAGCTGAGGATGCAGCTGTTTCTTTCATTTACAGGCATGATTCAACATAACGAAGAGTCATTATGGAACAGCCTGTTGACCGAATTCAGCTCCTGCGAAACGATCGTGGAAGAACTGAAGCGGATGAATGACGAAAAACAATATCTTCACAGCTATGCATACTGGCACATATACGAGCATGGTAATGACGATGAGCGCAGTGTGTTGCGTCAGTCTGAACCGGATGCACGTGCATGGAACGCTATGGTGCTGAGGCATAGGGTTGGCGAGGTTTTGCTGGACAAGCTTCGCGAGTGTACACACCGCATCCAACTGTTGTTGCAAGACGAGGAAGGGCGGATGGGCTTGCATGAGATACATGCAATTCTAGAGCCTTACTTGGCATATTTGCAGCCTTCACATGCGGCAGTAAGGGAAGATTGAGGGGGAGACAGACGAATGGGGAGCGGAGAGACCAAACCGAAAGAAGAATATGTCCATTCGGTTTTTCAGAGTATAGCCGGAAAATATGATGTCATGAATGATATTCTAAGTTTTCGCAGGCATAAGGCTTGGCGTAAATTCACCATGAAAAAGATGAATATGTCCAAAGGCGATACCGGTCTTGATTTGTGCTGCGGCACATGTGACTGGACGCTTGCTATGGCAGAGGCAAGTGAAACGGGGCACATGCACGGACTTGATTTCAGCAGCAACATGCTGGAGGTCGGCCAGACAAAGATCAATGCGGTGCAACGTCAAAAGCAGATTACCCTGACACAGGGAAATGCCATGTCACTTCCTTTTGAAGACAATTCATTTGATTATGTGACGATCGGGTTCGGGCTGCGTAATGTACCTGATCTCAGACAAGTGTTGTCTGAAATGAAACGTGTGGTCAAACCGGGCGGTATGGTTGTGTGCCTGGAATTGTCCAAGCCAACATGGCAGCCGTTCAAAGGCATTTATTATTTTTATTTTGAGAAGGTTTTACCGAATCTTGCCAAAGTGTTTGCTAAAAGTTTTGAGCAGTACAAATGGCTGCCGGACTCACTGGCCATTTTTCCGGGAAGGCAGGAATTGGCAGACATTTTTGCAGAAACTGGATTACAACAAGTGCAGGCCTACCCTCTGACCGGAGGTATCGCGGCACTGCATATTGGAACCAAGGAGAATCAGCATGTTTAGGAAAATTCGCATCTTTTTAGAAATGATCAAGATTGAACACACGCTTTTTGCTTTACCTTTTGCATTTATGGGGGCCATTCTCGGCTCCATGGTAGTGAATGATACCTTCCCAAGCTGGATGCAGATCATGTGGGTATTGCTTGCGATGGTCGGTGCACGTAGTGCGGCTTTTGGTTTGAACCGAATTATTGACCAAGCGATTGATGGCAAAAACCCGCGTACCGCGATGAGAGCGATCCCGGCAGGACTGTTGAAAAATGGGGAAGTTGTTATATTTGTCATTATCTCTTTTATATTGTTATTCTGGGCCTCATCCAACCTTAATGTATTATCGATGCAGCTGTTGCCTATTGCTGTGTTTATGTTGGTACTGTATTCGTACACCAAACGATTCACATGGTTATGCCACATTGTTCTCGGAATGACGATTGGTTTGGCACCACTTGGTGGCTGGGTAGCTGTAACAGGAACGATGGATTGGACAGCGATTGTGCTGTACGTTACGATTGTGTTCTGGACTGCCGGCTTTGATATTATCTATGCATGTCAGGATCTGGAATTTGATCAGGGAGAGGGTCTTCACTCCATACCTTCCCGCTTTGGCCTGGTCAAATCCTTGCAGATCGCCAAGTTCTTCCATGTGATTACTGCCATTGGTTTTCTTGCGTTATTATTGATGACAGATCTGAGCTGGTGGTATGGCGCAGGTATGTTGGTGACGTATGGAATTCTGTTCTACCAACACTATATTGTATCGCCTAATGATATGAGCCGTGTTCAAACGGCATTCTTTACTATGAACAGTATGCTTAGTTTAATCGTATTTACGTTCACTCTGATTGATCTGGCGGTGAAATAAATGGTGCAGCAGCCGGACAATAAACGACTGGTTGTCGGAATTACCGGAGCGAGTGGCAGCATATATGGCATTCGATTAATTGAAACGCTGCTTGATTTGGAATATAACGTTCATCTGGTCATATCCAATGCAGGGTGGCGTGTACTGAAAGAAGAATTGGACTGGGATGTGACGAATCGGGACGCGGTGCTGGAAGAAAAATTCGGCAACCGTGCCGGTTCTCTGATCTATCATCCTGTGAGTGATATAGGGGCCTCCATTGCAAGTGGTTCTTATCTGGCCGACGGCATGATTATCATGCCATGTTCTATGGGAACTCTTTCGTCCATCGCGCAGGGATCGTCGGATAATCTGATGTCTCGCGCAGCTGATGTCATGATGAAAGAGGGAAGAACATTGATCCTCGTACCACGTGAGACGCCTCTTCATGCAATCCATCTGGAGAACATGCTGAAGCTTTCTCGTCTTGGTGTACGAATGATACCGGCTATGCCTGCTTTTTATTACAAACCTCAGACTATGGATGAGTTGATTCTGTTTTTGGTGGGGAAAGTGCTGGATAGCTTGCGCATCCCACATCAACTGTTTACAAGATGGGGAGAACCGGATGAACGGGGATAACGACTGAGTCCGATACAAGGCTGTTTTTTGCCAAAGTGTTGCTCGGTTTATTTGTCCCCCGAATCCCGGGGTATTGGTGAGTGCTGATGGTTGAGTCTTCATGAACCACAGTCTTGACCCATGCTCCGGCAACTTCTGTATTTTGTTTCAGAACAAGTCGCAGAGTTTAATTTCCGGGTGTCGGCTATGACATGCGGAGAAGAAAAATACGTTAGATTACCTTATAGAAAAACACAAGCAAGAACGGTAAGCCGGGTTTTTCGTAATGCCTGCAGGCCCGACTTGCTGGAGGGGAAGGTAAGCATGGATTTATGGACTGACAATACGCTGATACGGGTGAACGAATGAAACTATTGGATATTTTCGGGTTGTTAAAAAAAGACATGGATTACATTGAGAAAGAGTTGTATCGCAGTGTTCGAGGAGAACAGAAGCTGCTGAGTGAAACGTCACTTCATTTGCTCAAAGCAGGAGGAAAACGGTTGCGGCCCGTTTTTGTGTTACTTGGTGGGAAATTTGGTACATATGACATTGAACGTCTGAAGCTGGTTGCGGTTCCGCTGGAACTCATTCATTCCGCATCTCTCGTTCATGATGATGTTATTGATAATGCGGAGACACGCCGAGGCAAACCCACGGTGAAGTCAAAATGGGATAATCGGATTGCCATGTACACTGGAGACTATATCTATGGTAAAGCACTCGAAATGACTGCCGGATTAACTGATCCAGCTATTCATCGTATCCTTGCCAAAGCCATGGTACAGATGTCCATTGGTGAGATGGAGCAAATTCGCGACTTTTTCAATACGGGACAAAGTGTTCGTAACTATCTGCTGCGGATTCGCCGCAAAACAGCACTTCTGATTGCGGTTAGTTGTCAGTTAGGGGCTTTGGCCACACGTGCGCCTGAGCATGTATCTTCCCTGCTGTATACGTACGGATACAATGTGGGCATGGCTTTCCAGATTCAAGATGATGTACTTGATCTGGTAGGTACCGAGAAACAACTTGGCAAGCCACCTGGCAGTGACATGAAGCAAGGGAATATCACTCTTCCTGTACTTTATGCTTTAGAAGAATCCGATCTGCGGGAACCTTTGCTTAAGGAGATTTCCCGTGTCCAGCATGAAGAAGGACGGGCAAGTGCATCGGATGCAATTGGAATGATTCGCCAAAGTCAAGGAATTGCTAAAGCAGAAGCCCTTGCTGACCGATATATGAAGAAAGCGCTCGATGCTCTCGATCAGCTACCTAACATCAAGACGACCAAAAACCTGCGTGATATCGCTCATTTTGTGGTTAAACGTACGCATTAAACTTTGTATGACCTTCGACTCTCGGATTGCTCATACCCAAAGATGAACAGAACTGTGAGATTCCTCATTGGGAGGATTTGGACATGTATGTTACAATCAGAGGGATTGCGTTTACATAGTGATTAACTTTGAACCGTGAGTGAGGAGTGAGCTGATGGATCGTACATTTTTGATGGTGAAGCCGGATGGTGTGCAGCGTGGATTGATCGGTCGAATTATTAGCCGTCTGGAAGACAAAGGATTTAAGTTGGTGGCAGGCAAATTGGTGCAGATGTCTGAGGATCAGGCAAAACGCCATTATGCTGAACATGAGGGTAAACCGTTTTTCGATGATTTGGTTCGTTTTATCACATCTGGGCCTGTATTCGCCATGGTGTGGGAAGGGGACGATATTGTGGCGCTTGCGCGCATCGTCATCGGAAAAACCAATGTGAAGGAAGCAGCTCCGGGTACCATTCGAGGAGACTTCGCCAGCCACACACCACATAATCTGATTCATGGGGCAGATTCACCGGAAAGTGCTTCCCGTGAAGCAGCAAATTTCTTTGCTTCAGATGAACTGGTGGTATACGACAAGAGCATCGCAGCCTGGTTGTAATTATTAGCCAAAAGGGTGATACACGATGCTGGAGCAAGAACAACTATTAGACCCGGATTACACCGGATTCATTCGTAAAATCAAAGAGAGCACAGGCATTGATCTTGCTCAATACAAGGAAGGCCAGATGAAAAGAAGGCTGACCACACTTCGCAACAAAAACGGGTTTCATACATTTTCTAACTTTTTTGAAGCTATGCAGAAAGATAAATCATTGTTCTACGAGTTCCTTGATCGCATGACGATTAACGTGTCGGAATTCTGGCGTAATCCCAATCGTTGGGAAGTGCTGCGGGACGAGATCCTGCCTGAGTTGCTGGGGTCCAAGCGTCGTGCTAAAGTTTGGAGTGCAGCCTGTTCAACAGGTGAAGAACCTTATACACTCGCCATGATTCTGGACACGATGGGCATTTTGAAGGACAGCTCGATTACGGCAAGTGATCTGGATGAAGGTGCATTGGCCAAAGCCAAGGAAGGGCGTTATATGGAACGCTCACTTAAGGATGTGCCAAAGGAAACGGCGAACCGTTACTTCAAGCAGGATGGCTTGGTATACCGTATCGATGAGCAACTCAAAAATTCGATCAAGTTCATGAAACAAAATTTGCTGGTAGACCGTTTTGACGATGGGTACGATCTGATTGTGTGCCGAAATGTCATGATCTATTTTACCGAGGAAGCCAAAAACCTGTTGTATCACAAATTTGCAGCAAGTTTGCGTCCAGGCGGTATTTTGTTTGTGGGCAGTACAGAGCAGATCTTCTCCCCTGGACAATATGGTCTGGAGACAGCAGAGACATTTTTCTATCGGAAAAAATAACGATAATGCTTGTTCAGCCGTCTGAAGCACATCTACATGTGTTCAGGCGGTTATTTGTATACCAAGTACAAGAAAGAGCCGACTTTCTTGTCAAAGCCGGTCAGCTATACTATAATAAGCAAAGAAATTATGGGATTTTAGCAATGTGAAGTTTAACAGTTTAAAGGGGGAACGTATTATGAGTTTACGCTATTTAACCGCAGGGGAGACGCACGGACCCCAATTAACCGCTATTATTGAAGGATTGCCAAGTAATTTGACGATTGACTTTGAAGAACTGAATTTCCAGCTTCACCGCCGCCAAAAGGGATATGGTCGTGGACGCCGGATGCAGATCGAGAAGGATCAGGCGAATTTCGTTGGTGGTATCCGTCACGGATATACAACAGGTGCTCCGGTAGCGCTAGTTGTTCAAAATAACGACTGGAAACATTGGCAGAATATTATGAATATTGAGCCGATCGAAGGCAGTGACGAAGAGAAACGTCGCGTTCATCGTCCTCGTCCTGGACACGCTGATCTGAACGGTGGACTCAAGTATAATCTCAAAGACTTGCGTAACGTACTGGAGCGCTCCAGTGCACGTGAGACAACGGTACGTGTGGCATGTGGTGCCATTGCACGTCAATTCCTGGCTGAATTCGGAATCAAGGTAGCTGGACGTGTACTTCGTATTGGAGAGATCGAAGCTCCGTATCAGGACCTTCCGATTGATGAACTGATCGCAGTGACAGAAGCCTCCTCTGTGCGTGTTACCGATGCTGAGACAGAGAAGAAGATGGAAGCCTACATCGACCAGATTAAACAAGAAGGCGATTCCATTGGAGGAATCGTGGAATGTATCGTTGAAGGTGTACCTATTGGTCTTGGTAGTTATGTTCAATACGATCGCAAGCTGGATGCACGAATCGCTCAAGGCGTAATGTCCATTAATGCATTCAAAGGTGTAGAGATCGGTATCGGATTCGAAGCCGGAGTCATTCGTGGATCACAGGTGCATGATGAAATCATGCATACGGATGAGCGCGGCTACCACCGGGCAACCAACCGTCTGGGTGGATTCGAAGGTGGGATGACGAACGGTATGCCAGTCGTTGTACGTGGTGTGATGAAGCCAATCCCAACGTTGTATAAGCCACTGCAAAGTGTCGATATTGATACAAAAGAAGCATTTACGGCTCAGGTTGAGCGCTCGGACGCTTGTGCTGTACCCGCAGCGAGTGTCGTTATGGAGCATGTTGTAGCATGGGAAATTGCCAAGGCATTCCTGGAGAAATTCGGCGGGGATTCCATGGAAGAGATCCGTGCTAATGTTGCAAGCTATAACGCTCAACTGGAGAATTACTAATATGCGTCAGCTGACGGTACAGTTGGAGGAACGCTCATATCCGATTCTGATTGGCAGCGGCCTATTGGCACAAGCCCCTCAATATTTTGAGCAATATGGCTTAACCAAAAAAAGTCCGTTACTCATCATTACAGATGAAAATGTGGCTCCCAAATACTTGTCAGGTTTGGAGCAAACGCTGCGTACGGCTGGTTATACAGTCGTATCGGCAGTTGTACCCTCTGGTGAAACATCGAAATCCCTTTCGGTGTACCAGGATATGATGACCGTTGCGATCGAAGGCAAACTGGATCGGAGTTCTGCGATTCTGGCCCTAGGTGGTGGTGTCGTAGGTGATCTGGCTGGCTTTGTTGCCGCTACATATATGCGTGGAATCAAGTTTGTTCAAGTACCTACAACGATTTTGGCGCATGACAGCAGTGTAGGCGGTAAGGTAGCTGTCAATCATCCGCTGGCTAAAAATATGATCGGTGCATTCCACCAACCCGAGCTAGTACTCTATGATGTGGACACACTTCAATCCTTGCCGCCACGAGATGTTTCGGCAGGGTTGTCAGAGATGCTGAAGCACGGACTGATCCGTGATGAGGCTTTTGCAAATTGGTGTGAGGAACATGCTGAAGAACTGCTTGCGCTTAATCCGGAAGCACTTGGATACGGCTTGGAACGCGGTTGTGGTATTAAGGCAGAGATTGTATCCAGAGACGAACGTGAAAATGGAGAACGTGCGTTGTTGAACCTGGGACATACGATTGGTCATGCCATTGAAGCGATTGCCGGTTATGGAGAATTCCTGCACGGAGAAGCGATCTCGATCGGTATGGTTGGATCAGCATTGCTTGGTGAGAAGCTTGGTGCGCCAGCAGGGCTCTATGAAGATACGGTCCGCATGCTGCGTTCACTTCGCCTTCCAACAACGATGCCTGCACATCTCGACACGGATGCATTAATGGAAGCGATGATGCATGACAAAAAGTTCCGTGAAGGTCATATGGTGTTTATCATTCCTGATCGGATTGGGGCTGCAAGAATTGTGAAGGACGTACCTGTGTCGGCAGTTCGGGACGTCATTGAAATGCTCAGGAAGGGAGAATGACAGCAATGGTCACACGGGGAATTCGCGGGGCTACAACAGTCACGCAGAACAACGAAGAACAGATTTTGAAGGAAACGGCTGTATTGTTGCAGGAGATCGTGGATCGCAATGAGATCCAACCGGAAGATATCTGCAGTGTGTGGATTACGTTAACTGGGGATCTGGATGCTGCTTTCCCGGCAAAAGCTATTCGCCAACTGGATGGCTGGGAACTGGTACCACTGATGTGTGCACTGGAGGTCCCGGTTAAAGGTGCTTTGGCGCAGTGCATTCGTTTCATGGTGCATGTGAATACGAACAAAGCTCAGAATGAAATCAACCATGTGTACCTGAACGGTGCACAGGCATTACGTCCGGATTTGGCAGCACCTTCTGGCTCTTAAGTAGTGGGTTGTCAAACCGATCATAATGATGTATAGTGAGAACCAGTTGAGTAGAGTAGAGATTGAGCTGAGAGCAGCTGAGCTAGTGGAGTATATAGCAGAGTCCAGTGGGTGGTAACCGGGGCAACAGAAACCGGTCAACTGATTCACGGTACGTCGTGCTACGGAATAGGTAACAGGAACAGGGAAAACAAACGTGTCATAGGACATCTTTGTTTTAATATATTTTTGGCATAAACACAATCAATGCACTCTCCTATATTTTACGAAATATTGGAATGAGTAATTGAAGTGTTATAACTGATATATTTTCCCGAATTGGATGATGTGAGATGCATCAATTCAGCGACCTGTGAATAATCCGACAGCGAAGTATAGGGACTTGTTATTTATGAAGCATCACCCTGTTGAATACAGCTTATAACCAAACCTCTACCTGATGGTAGAGGTTTTTTTGTATATTGAATTGTTTCTTCTACACCTATAAGTTCTACTAAACTTTTACACAAAAACGGAGAGGACAGAAATAACGTGAAGAAGCGAAGCGTTCGCCTAAAAGCTTTCTGAAAGAAAGCTACATCGGAAGCATACACTATCACCGGATTTTCCCTTTTGAAAGGGAATCAAAAAAATCTGGGGATAACAGTGATTGGAAGGTTGTTCTGTCATCGAAGTGCTCAGTGTAAAAAATCTTTAGTTGAACTTACCTAAATCTGAAAGGACGTGATCTGATGATAACGCCAAACGTTAATCAAGTACTGAAAATGTCGAATGAGTATAATCTGATTCCGGTAGTCAAGCGGATTCTGGCAGATATGGAGACTCCGATTCGAATATTCCGCCGTTATGCTGACAACGATCGGGCATTCCTGCTGGAAAGTGTAGAGGGTGGTATTCAATGGGCGAGATACTCGTTCATCGGTACAGATCCGTTCCTGATGATTTCGGCCAAGAAAGGCCGGATCGTTGTAGAAGAAGCAGGGAAGACCCGTGAATTGCCAGGCAAACCGATCGAAGAACTGAAAGCACTGCTGCGTAAGTATCGCAGTCCAAAAGATGATGAACTGCCACCATTCACAGGAGGGGCAATTGGTTTCTTCGGATATGATCTGCTCTCCTATTATGAGAAACTTCCAGCTCACGCCTTGGATGACCTGAATATGGATGACATTCGCTTTATGTTCTGTGACCAGATTATCGTGTTTGACCATGTGAAGCAGCAGATGCTGCTCGTCGGGAATGTACACGTCAAGGACGGTGCAACAGATGACGAGATACGTCAAGCGTATGCAGTGACTTCGGAGAAGCTGGAGCAGGCCGCAGAACGTTTGCAGCAGCAAGGACCAGGGGAGAACCTGAATCCGCGTTCTATTCCGGGAGACGTGGAACTGGGGGATATTCGCTCCAACCTCACGAAGGAGCAATTTATCGGTAATGTGGAGCAAGCCAAAGATTACATTCGCGCAGGTGATATTTTTCAAGTGGTATTATCCCAGCGTTTCCACATTGATACGGAGGTTTCTCCGCTTCACGTGTATCGTGTGCTTCGGACCCTGAATCCATCACCTTATATGTACTATCTCAAAATGGATGATGAGATTATCGTGGGTACTTCGCCTGAAGCGCTGGTCAAGGTGGACGGGAATCGAGTGGAGACACGTCCGATTGCAGGTACACGTCCAAGAGGAGCAACAGAAGCGGAAGATCGTGCACTCGCTGCTGATCTGCTCCAGGATGAGAAGGAACGCGCAGAGCATCTGATGCTGGTTGATCTGGGACGTAACGATCTGGGCCGGGTATCCAGCTTCGGCAGTGTGAAGTGTGACATGTTCATGGAGATTGAACGGTATTCTCACGTGATGCACATGGTATCCAACGTTACGGGCGAGCTTAGAGAAGACAAGGATTTTTTCGATGCGTTCCTCTCATGCTTGCCAGCGGGTACCGTATCCGGTGCACCGAAACTGCGAGCAATGGAGATTATCGCGGAACTGGAGAAAGAGGCACGGGGTGCTTATGCAGGAGCAATCGGATACCTTGGTTTCTCGGGTAACATGGACTCCTGTATTACGATTCGTACGATTATTTTCAAAAAAGGAAAAGCATATGTACAGGCCGGAGCGGGAATCGTATGGGATTCTGTGCCTGAGAATGAATATGAGGAAACGGTTAACAAAGCTAAAGCATTGCTCAAGGCGATTCGAACAGCAGAAGCAATGTTTCCTGCCAAAGAAAAGGACAGCACGTTGAGACTGGCGAATGCAGACTACTTTGTCACACCAGCGGCCGCTAAGAACTGAGAGAGGAGAGACCGGAGATGAACATAAACCCAATAATGAATGAGAACCCTGTAACCCCCATTGCTGAGATTACTCGTGAGGAAGGCATGAAGAATGGCCTGGCGAAGATTTTGGAGGGCAGCCATCTGGAGCAAGCCGAAGCAAGAGATTTGATGTACTCGATTATGAGAGGTGAGGCAACGCCGGCTCAAATCGGAGGTTTGCTGATGGCGCTGCGGATGAAGGGGGAAACGGTGGATGAGATCACCGGTTTTGCTGAAGCCATGCGTGGTCAGGGCGGACGAATTCTAACGGATGGCAGCGGCTTGCTGGACACTTGTGGAACAGGTGGATCGGGTATTCACAAATTCAACATTTCCACAGCATCCGCCATCATTGCTTCGGCCGTCTCGGTTCGGGTCGCCAAACATGGCAACCGTTCAGCTTCAGGCAAAGCGGGTAGTGCAGATGTATTAGAGGCACTCGGTGTAAATATCCATCTGAACGGGGAGCAGGCCAGACAATGTCTGGATGATATCGGAATCTGCTTCTGTTTTGCCCAGGTATATCACCCTTCCATGCGACATGCGGCAGGACCAAGAAAAGAGCTGGGTGTTCGTACCATTTTCAACATGCTCGGACCTTTAACGAATCCTGCGGGAGCAGATCGCCAATTGCTTGGCCTGTATGATCGTTCCCGGACGCCGATGATTGCTGAAGTACTGAATCGTCTTGGTCTCAAAAGAGCGTTGGTTGTGGCCAGCCATGATGGTCTGGATGAAATCAGTATCTCGGCACCGACTCAGGTGTCTGAACTTCGCAATGGTGAAGTGCACACCTATGATATTGAACCACGTGATATGGGCTTGTCTCTGCATCCGCTTGAAGCAGTACTTGGAGGAGATGCGGCACAGAATGCCGAAATTATTAAGAGGATCTTCCAGGGTGAGCAGAGTGCCTACCGTGATGTCGTTCTGTTGAACGCCGGAGCTTGCATCTATGTATCCGGTCTTGCAGATAGCATAGCTGAAGGGGTGACACTTGCCGCAGAAGCGGTAGATTCGGGCAAAGCTGCCGGGAAGCTTGAACAGTTAATTCATACAACGGAGGCGTACAGTCATGTATCTTGATCGAATCGTTGCAACCAAACATAAAGAAGTTGAAGTTCTGGCACAGACATTTCGCATGGATGAAGCTATCCAAAAAATCGAACAACTACCCGCAACCCGGGGGTTTGAACAAGCATTATCGAGCGGACGCAATCGCAAACTCGGCCTTATCGCTGAAGTGAAGAAAGCTTCGCCATCCAAAGGGTTAATTCGTCCGGATTTTCATCCGGTAGAGATTGCTGCTGCTTATGAGCGGGCGGGTGCAGACTGCATCTCCGTATTAACGGATGTGTCGTATTTTCAAGGGAGCAACGAGTACTTGCAGGCGATTCATCAGGCGGTGAACATTCCGCTGTTACGCAAGGATTTTATTATAGATGAACGACAGATTGCCGAGGCAAGATTGCTGGGTGCGGATGCGATACTGCTGATTGCCAGTATTCTGACACCTGAACAGATTAGTCAATATCTGGAATTTGCCAAAAGTTTGGGGCTGGATGCCTTGATTGAAGTTCACGATCGAACAGAATTGGAGCAGGTATTGGAGATTCCGCAGGCAACACTTGTGGGCATCAACAATCGTAATTTGAAAACATTCGAAACCAGTCTGAACACGACACTGGATTTGATGGAATTGATTCCGAGTGGCGTTACCTTGATTAGCGAAAGTGGTATTGACGGACCAGAATCAACAGTACCTCTGATCCAGGCCGGTGTTCATGGTATTCTCGTAGGTGAGCATCTCATGCGCAAGGATGATGTCGAGGCGGCTGTATATGATCTGATGGGACCCAAATGATGAATACTTCCATACACGATGGCACAGGCGACAGTATGTCAGAACTGAGAAACCCGCTGCCAGCGGCCGTAAAAATATGTGGACTTCAGGACGTTGAAGTGCTAAAATCGATGATAAACTTGCCTGTGGATTACATTGGTGTTGTTTTTGCCAAATCACGCCGCCGAATCGAACCCGAGCAGGCTGCTGCATTAAGAACGGTATTGTTCGAATGGTCTACCTATGATCGGCCGAAGCTTGCGGGTGTATTTGTGAATCCTACGCTCGAAGAGCTGGAACACATTATGGAGATTGCTCAACTGGATGTTATTCAGCTGCATGGACAGGAGACTGCGGAATTTTGCCAGCAGGTGAAGCAGCGGTGGAATGCCAAAGTGTTCAAAGTTTTTTCTTTTCCCAAAGATGAAACGGGGCCGGAAGCTGATGATGCAGCCATAAGGGCTCTTGATACTTACGATAAATTCGTGGATGCGATATTGCTTGATACCCATGATCCTCTATATGGAGGGGGCTCCGGGAAAACGTTTGCCTGGGAGCGAATCCCTGCCTATGCTGAATGGGCGAAAAGTCGTGAAATTGCTCTGTTCGTTGCAGGAGGTTTGCAGCCGGACAATGTACAACAACTAATACAGACATATGCACCTTTCGGCGTCGATGTATCCAGCGGCGTGGAGACTGAAGGTGTGAAGGATATTGCCAAAATTACAGCATTCGTAGAAAGGGTGAAGCAGGCATGACACATCAATTGCCGGATCAACACGGGCGTTTCGGTCACTTCGGAGGCCGCTTTGTACCTGAGACACTAATGAACGCACTTATTGAGTTGGAGGAGGCATATAGCCACTTCTCTGAAGATGAGGAATTCAACAAGGAACTGAACTATCTGCTGAGCGAGTATTCTGGACGTGAAACGCCATTGTATCATGCAGAGCAATTGTCACGCCGATTGGGCGGACCAAAAATTTATCTTAAACGTGAAGATCTGAATCATACAGGTGCGCACAAAATTAATAACGCCATTGGACAGGGTTTGCTTGCTAAACGGATGGGCAAAAAGAAAGTCATTGCCGAAACAGGTGCAGGTCAACATGGCGTTGCAACGGCAACCGTAGCTGCATTGCTTGGATTGGAATGCAAAGTATTTATGGGCGAAGAAGATACAGAGCGTCAACAGTTAAACGTATTTCGGATGAAGCTGCTCGGAGCAGAAGTGATTCCGGTTACGTCTGGAACACGGACACTGAAGGATGCTGGTAATGAAGCACTTCGCTACTGGGTCAGCAATGTGGAGGATACGTTCTATGTGCTCGGATCAGTGGTTGGTCCTCATCCATATCCGATGATGGTGCGGAATTTCCAACGTGTGATTGGTGATGAGACCCGTCGTCAGATTCAGGAGATCGAAGGGCGTTTGCCAGATGTAATTGTAGCAGCTGTTGGTGGAGGAAGTAATGCGATCGGTATGTTCTATCCATTTATCGGTGATCAGGATGTGAAGCTTGTTGGAGTTGAAGCCGCAGGCAAAGGGGTCGAAACCGAGTATCACGCTGCGACGATGACCAAAGGTACACATGGTGTATTCCAGGGATCTATGAGTTACCTGTTGCAGGATGAGTATGGGCAGGTTCAGCCAGCGCATTCCATCTCGGCAGGACTTGATTATCCGGGTGTTGGTCCGGAGCATTCCTATCTCAAGGATATTGAACGGGCAAAATATGTACCGATCACGGATCAGGAAGCACTGGATGCCCTGCAACTCCTATGTCGGACGGAGGGAATCATTCCTGCTCTGGAGTCTGCACATGCGGTAGCTCAAGTTGTCAAACTGGCGCCTGAACTTACAGCAGATGATATTGTAGTCATTTGTCTGTCGGGACGTGGAGACAAGGATGTTGAATCGATCATGAAATACACGGGAGGTGACTTGGGATGAATCTGATGGACCAGACCTTCCAGCAATTGAAGCAACAGAATCGCACGGCACTTATTCCATTCTTAACCGTGGGAGACCCGGATGTGGATACAACGATTGATATCATCAAGGAGCTTGAACAGGCTGGAGCGGATATTTTGGAACTGGGTGTCCCCTATTCCGATCCTCTTGCAGATGGCCCAGTCATTCAGCGTGCTTCTGAACGTGCGCTGAAAAGCCAGATCACTATTCGTACTGTTATGGAAACCGCTGCAAAAGCTCGTAAGGCAGGTGTGAAACTGCCGTTTGTACTGTTCACCTATTATAATCCGGTATTGCAGACCGGACTGGATGTATTCTTTGATGAATTGGTCAAACATGATATTAGTGGCATGATCATTCCGGACCTGCCGATTGAGGAAGCGGAAGAGATGCGACAACGCGCAAATCGTGCTGGTGTGCATCTGGTGCCGCTTGTTGCACCTACATCTAATGCCCGGATTGAGCGGATTGTAACGGGAGCGAGTGGCTTTATCTATTGCGTATCATCCCTTGGGGTAACCGGAGAGAGAGCTTCTTTCTTTGATGGCGTAGAGAGCTTCATTGAGACGGTGAAAAGTCTGACAGACCTCCCTGTAGCGGTAGGTTTCGGTATCTCCAGTCATGAGCAGGTAGCACATTTCTCCCGCATCTGCGATGGCGTTGTTGTAGGTAGTGCCATTGTTCGTCAGGTGGAAGATGCGATTCCTCTGCTGGAAAATCCGGATACGCGTGCAGTAGGACTGTTGCAAATTCGCAACTTTGTGGCACAATTAAAGGGATAGGCATGTCCTGAAAGACATCTTTTGGACACGTTAGGTGCACGCTGATTCGTGTCTAACATTATTTCAATAACAGGAGGCGGTCGGGTTGAAACCGAAATCCCAGATTGTCAATCTGCCTGTGTACCAGCCGGGCAAACCGATTGAAGAAGTGAAACGTGAACTGGGGCTTGAACAAGTCATCAAGCTGGCCTCCAACGAAAACCCGTACGGCAGTTCTCCTGCCGCCCTGGAAGCCATTACGAGAGAAATGACTAATATAAGCATATACCCAGACGGTAGCTCAGTTGAGCTGACGGGAGTTCTTGCCAAGCATCTTGGCGTTGAACGGAACAACTTAATATTTGGTTGTGGTTCCGATGAGATTATTGCTTTGATCACGAGAGCTTTTTTCTTGCCGGGCGACGAGACTATCATGGCAGATCAGACATTCTCCGTATATAAAAGCAATGCAGATATTGAGGGTGCCGTGACCATCGAAGTGCCTCTGAAAGATGGCACGCATGATCTGAGCGCGATGCTCGCGCAAATTAACGACAAAACCAAAGCGGTATGGGTGTGTAATCCAAATAATCCGACAGGTACGATTATCTCCGAGCAGGAACTTATAGCCTTTATGGACCGCATGCCTGCTCATGTGATGGTCATACTGGACGAAGCTTATTATGAATTCGTAACCGATGAAGCATACCCGCAAAGTATATCATTGATCGAACGGTATCCGAACTTGGTCATACTGCGGACATTCTCCAAAATTTACGGTTTGGCTTCACTCCGGATCGGGTACGGCATTGCACGTCCCGAAATTATTGATTTGATTAACCGTGTACGTGAACCGTTCAACACCTCCCGTTTTGGACAGGTTGCGGCAACCGCTGCACTACTGGATCAGGATTTTGTTCAAGAGTGCTCGAAGCGGAATGCAACGGATCGGGATTTCCTGCAAAATGAATTTACACGGCTCGGATTGTCGTATTTCCCTTCACAGGGTAATTTCATTATGGTTGATCTGAATATGCCTTCAGCAATTGCGTTCCAATCCTTGCTCAAACAAGGCATTATCGTTCGCCCAGGATTCCACGTATACCCAACTTACATTCGTGTGTCCGTCGGAACATCAGAACAGAACCGTGCATTTGTCACGGCACTGGAGAACACGCTGGCTGAGAAGGCGGTAGCACGCCCTTAATACTGGCGATGAAAGAGTGAGGACCCATGAAACTAAAAATTGCAATGATCGGTGTAGGACTTATCGGCGGTTCACTTGCGCTCTGCTTCAAAGGCAAGCCAGGTGTAACCGTGATGGGTTACGCCCACTTGGATGAACTGAAGGACAAGTACATAGCGAGCGGTGTAGTGGATGATGCTACGCTCTCTCTGGAAGAAGCGGTAGAGGATGCCGACTTTATTTTTTTGTGCGTTCCTGTAGGTTTGTTAGAATCCTATTTCGAGAAGCTCTCCAAGCTGCCATTGAAAAAAGGATGTATCATCACGGACGTAGGAAGCACCAAGGCTTCCATTGCCGCTTGTGCCGAGCATGTGCGGTTGACTGACGCTTATTTCATTGGTGGTCATCCTATGGCAGGGTCGGAGCGTGCAGGCGTAGATGCGGCCTCAGCCGTGTTATTTGAGAATGCATATTATGTCTTAACCCCTTCAGAACATGTACCTGAGGAAGCCTACAGCAGGTTGTCTGGGCTGCTTGCGTATACGCGGGCACAGATCGTGCGTGTGGAGCCTCTGCTGCATGATGACATTGTGGGGGCGATTAGTCATCTGCCACATGTTATTGCTGTTGCGCTGGTGAATCAGGTGCGTGAATATAATGAGTCGAATCCACTGTATAAAATGCTGGCTGCAGGTGGTTTCCGGGATATTACCCGGATTGCGTCCAGTGATGCGATTGTATGGAGGGATATCTTGCTTAGCAACCGTGATGTACTGCTGGGCTTGCTTAAGGACTGGAATAGCCAGATGACGGCCTTTACGGATATGCTGGAGCATAAGAACGGTGAAGGCATAGAGGAGGCATTTCGTCAGGCCCGTGAGTTCCGCAGTGTATTGCCAGAACGACGCAAAGGCATGATTTCGCCGTTATTTGATCTGTATACTGATGTCCAGGATGCACCGGGTATGATCGGTAAGATCGCAACTGAGCTTGGGGCGAATGACATCAACCTGAGCAACTTGGAGATTATCGAGAACCGGGTGGATGTGCCGGGCATTATGCGTCTGTCTTTCCGTCAGGAAGAAGATATGGAACGAGCCAAGACGTTATTGGATTCCTTAGGTTATCAAGTGTGGATATAAGACGAGAAAGAGGGCGAAAGCCCTCTTTTTTGTGAGGTTATATTGGAATTGTTATTTGATTTTCAGTTACGAAAAAAAAGGATGTATTATCCTTATTTACCGAAAGATATAATTAATTCAAACAATTTTACTGAAAGTGTTGACAAAATGAAAACGTATACATATAATAAGGGTACAGTATGGTTTCTCTCCACTCCTATCCAATAACTGTATTGCTCCACGTGAGCAATGGCCGCTTATGTAAGCGGTCTTTTTTTTGTCTTAAAAAGTGATGGGTAAGGCATTTATATGTTAATAGTTACATTTAAACTTACATCCTCTATTTACATCTCTCTCCTTGATCAGTTAGGATACCTTAGATCAAAAAAATATCACATTTTTGTAACCTTTTCAGTATGTCGTCCGTCTATATAAGAAAGGCTTACCAAAAAGGCTCAAAATGAAGTCATGAACGTGAAAATGACTGCATATGAATGACAGGTCGGGTTCTGGCGATAGCAATGGATTTGCCAGGATGATGCAGACCGTTGTACAATAAATACTGTTAATGTAGAAACGTTGGGGAAATTGCCATTACATAGGGGAATTTGGCGGGAAGACCAGTTATGGTGCTGAACGCTGTTTATATGCGGTGAGAACCGCAACTTTTTTGTGCCTGTTCGGTAATACATGGATAGAGTCGAACGGGGAGAAGCACATGGATGGGCGAGGAGGGGTCGCACTCAAATGACGGATTCCCAGTTGATTCGAGAGATCAAGGAAGGTAACCTGGAGTTATATTCCGAGCTGATGAGTCGTTATCAGCGTAAAATACTGGCTTTCGTATATCATATGTTGAAAAGTTCCAATATGGAGCTGCTTGCGGAAGATCTCTGTTCTGAGACTTTCTATAAGGCGTTCCGCAGTCTGCACTCTTTCCGTGAGGTGGATGCCTCATTCTCAACTTGGTTATATACCATTGCGAGAAATACGGTACTGAGTGAGCTTCGCAAACAGCGCAGCGGAAATGTCCCACTTGAAGAGAGCGGGATCGTTCCCGTTGCTCCTTCGGAGAATGCACCGGAGTATGCTGTACTACGCAGCGAGCGGGTGATGCTGGTTAGGGATGCGATTAACAATTTGCCAGAGAAGCAGCGTTCTGCGATTATACTCCGCGAGTATGATCAACTAGACTACCAGGAGATTGCGAATATTCTTGGGCAGAGCGTCAGTTCTGTGAAATCGCTATTATTCAGAGCAAGATCAAGCGTAAAAACTCAATTGGAACCTTATTTCTTCGAACCGGTGTACGAGCCATATGAAGGGATGAAGAACCGATGAATTGCAATGAAGCCCAGGAACTGTTTGCACTGGTCTGGGACTTGCCGGAAACTCATCCTCAGCGGATTGCATTTCATGCTCATCTCGCTGGTTGTGAAGAGTGCTCTGAGCAGTTTGAGGTCTGGGAAGAAGCTCAGATCTTGCTGCACAGCATTCCGGTTCCAGTGACAGAACAACAGGCAGAGAGAGTGAACCGTAACGTTATGGACCGGATCTACGCGGAGTCTCCATGGCTACTGCCGGAAGAGGCAAAGGTTAATCGTTTCTCTGCTGCGATCCGCAAGCATATGTCTTTGTGGATTGCCGCGTTCCTGGCTATTTTTTTATGCAGCTTTCTGTATATGGCAATGTTTAAGCCAGACGTATCAGAAGCTGAGCAAACCAAGGTTGTTGCTACGGGTATTCTGGAGACAGGGGTTGCCGGAAGCGGACCATCGTCCTCTGGAATGTATCAGTACAACATGACTGGGGCGGATAGAGGAAGCATCATAGAACCTTTTGTAGTGAGCATGGGACCTGCTTATCCGCAGTATTGGATGGCCCTGTCTTTACTTGCAATAGGCATGGCGTTATTTTCTCTTGGACGTATGCATCGAACAACGAATAAACGTAAACAAGGTGCGAGTGCATAGGTAATAACCTTTCGTTCGCCGTGTGGAGAAATGAGGGATGTAAGTGCGAATCGGGCTTATTCGTCACGGTCTTACAGACTGGAATGCGGCGGGCCGTATACAGGGGCAGACTGATATACCTCTGAATGGGGAAGGTCGTGAACAGGCAGAGCGACTGGGAAGACGTCTGTTGACGGAAGAATACCAGTGGGACTATATCATCACAAGTGGGTTATCGCGGGCACAGGAAACAGGGGAGATTATCTCTAAACTGTTGAATGTACCTATGCTTGAGCCGGACGCACGGTTGAAAGAAAGGGCTTTTGGTCAGATTGAAGGTCTGACTTCAGAAGAACGGGTTGCCCGTTGGGGCAAATCATGGGAGACATTGGACTTGGGACAGGAGCAGATTGCGGATATCCAGATTCGTGCACTGGCGTCTCTGGAAGATCTATGGTCTGCCTATCCGGACCAAAACGTACTCATTGTCACTCACGGAGCTTTCTTAGCCAGCCTGTTAACAGCCTTGTTTAAAGATCAGTATACAGAACGGATTGGAAACCTGTCACTGACGATCCTGGAAAAGGAACGTGATGACTGGAGTCCACTGTTATATAATTGCACACGACATCTGTCTTTGGACACAGCGAAACAACCTGAGTAATTCAACTTGGGTTGTTTTTTTGCGTTTTACGGGGAAATAAAGACTTTATATGATTTCAAACCTCTCATTTTTCTTCTGATTGACCAACTTGAGGCATAGTATGGTTTAAAACATAAAAGATTTCCAAAAAGAGGTTTAGATTATGGGAATTCCGTCAACGATGTTTACAAAACCAAACTATTTCAGGCTCCTAATCAGCAGTCGAAGTAGTAAACGGGCGAGGCGATGGACCCATGAATCTAGCGGATATGCTTACTTTTGCCGATATTGGCCAGCTTAATCGAATAGCAGACTATTACCAATGTGAATGCAAGCCCAATTCCAAACATGAACTCATCCAGAGTATTCTCACTACATTGGGCAGCAGACCCTTTTTTGAGCAGCAGGTACGTCAACTGAATCAAGCAGATCAGCGCTTTTTGAACAACTTGTTGTTTGATCCTCGCCAGTATTATGGTATGGAAGAACTCATTGCCATAGCCCGTCAATCGATGGACAAAAAGGAGAGTGAGGCTGGCGCGAGTCCACGTGATCTCATCATTCGCTTTAATAAGAGTGGATGGTTGTTCAATGGGACAACGCAGCAGACCAGGTATTTGTATCAGGTACCCCAGGATCTGAAATTAAGATTCAGGGATGTGTTATCCACACATCTGCGAGCAGGCATTACCAAAACAACGGAACCACCCATGTATCGGGATGAATATCATCTCTTAGCGGATGATCTCAAGTTGTTCCTGCAGTTTGTCCAGCAGCACGAAATTACCCTTAACGCTGAAGGCATGATGTACCGTCGCTCTCAACAGCAGATTATGGAGCATCTGCACATTAGTGAGGAATTGGTGGGCAAAGGTGGATGGAGATTCGGATATGGCCGTTCCTTCAAGGATTACCCGGATCGTTTTGCACTTCTCTACGACTATGCATTTCACCATCGGCTGGTTCGTGAGGAGCAAGGCATGCTGAAGCTGTCACCAGCTGGAGAAGACAAGCTGGGGGCTGAGAAAACAGCCGAAATGATACAGCTATTTAGGTTTTGGTTAAGATTGTATAAAGGTGCTATTCCCAATCTGTCCTCTATTGTGTATTGGACAGGCGAATGTGCCCTGGAATGGTCAACCGCCGAGTCGCTGTTTCGTCAAATCGGTCCATTCATTCAGCCGTTCTATTATGATACGGCCGAGGCCATCTATGATAACAGAATTGTTAAAATGATGTTGCATCTTGGCATGGTTCGTATTGGGGAACATGAGGAAGGCCGGACGATACAAATGACAGCCTGGGGCACACGTCTTGCTGCATCCTGTCGCTCCATCTCAGGAGACATTACACCTATTATGTTTGACAAGTGAAGGACAAGTTGCTAAAATCACTCCCAAATTAAGGAGTGATAATAATGATAATTCCATACAAAGGTCTACAACCTCAGTTACACCCTTCGGTATATATGGCTGAAGGTGCAAAACTGATCGGTGATTTGAGAATGGGAGAAGAGTCTTCCGTCTGGTTCAATGCAGTCCTGCGGGCTGATTTGGCTCCTATTATCATTGGAAAGCGCTGTAATATTCAAGATAACGTTGTTGGGCATGTCAATACGGATCAACCTTTGATTGTGGGAGATGATGTCTCAGTAGGACATACAGCGATCATTCATGGTTGTCATATTGGAAGAGGATCATTAATCGGCATGGGAGCCATTCTGCTGAATGGAGCCGATATTGGCGAATATACGCTGATTGGAGCCGGTTCTGTTGTTACTGAGAATAGTAAAATTCCGCCCTATACTCTTGCTTTGGGGACACCTGCCAAAGTGATACGTGAGCTGACTGATGCCGATCTGGAGCGGATGTCCAGAACTTCACTGGGTTATGTTACCAAAGGAAAAGAATATAGGAGCTCTTAAATCCGTTTTGGAGGTGCATCCTATTGGATAAAATGAAAGTTACTTATGAAGTCATGTTGGGGCTGGCAGCTGAGATGGTGTGGGACGAAGCGCTTCGCAAACAGCGCAGCGAGAAGCTCTATTTGGAAATTGATAAAGCGTTAGCTACCGGAGACGAAGTAGCTTTCCGGAGTCTGACGGATGAACTGAGGACCATAAATTGATAGGCAAAATATATTCTTTCTGAGATAAAAGGGAATGCGCAGATGCGTATTTCCTTTTTTGATATGTGTAATTCCGAAATGATTGTCTGGATTTATAAGATATGGTCATATATAATATGGGAATAAAATGGATAGAGAGGGGATATAGGGAATTGAAATTCAGTGAGGTGACTCAAGACAGCTGGGCTGAACTGCAACTCTATCTGGATACATGCCTTATTCCATACACAGCTCTTAGCGGTGAGCAGTCGCCAGTTGAAGCTATCGAGGCATTGGAGCGGCTGAGAGATTTTCTGGATCTGGTCGAAATTCCTTTCAAAGGGAGAATCATGACTTATCCAGCCTTTCATTATGCTAATTCGGAATTGTCAATGACATTAAATTCCTTGTCCGCTCAGCTCAAATCTTCAGGATTCAAATATGTGGTTATTATGTCATCAGATGGTCATTTGAATGAAGTGGACATTCCATCTGCTGATCTGGTTTTGAGCCGGTCCGTGTTAACTCATGAGGTCGGAGAAGAGGGGATTGCGAGATTTGTAGGGGAAAAGATACGAGAGTTGTGGAAAAAATAGTTTTTGACGACAAATGTGACAATTTACCAACATTTTTTTAATAACGCTTACAATTGAACCTTAAAAATGTGTGACAAATTCTTGACGGTGTTCTAGGGCTACTATATGATTATGTATGTTCTAGTAAGTCGTGGAATTTATGAAAATGAAAACGTTTGAGAGAGTTGGCTGAAAAAGGGGGTTGGAGACAGTATGAGCAGTGAGCATGACCACCACGAAGCTTCATTGAAATTGCCAAGCCGCATGGAGATGTCACGCAGGCAGTTTTTGACGTACACGCTTGGTGGAGCTACAGCCTACATGGCCGCCGGTGCAATCCTTCCTATGGTCCGTTTTGCGGTGGACCCGATTTTGCAACATAAGGGAGAAGGCACCTCTGTCAAAGTAGCTGAAATCAGCAAAATTACGAATGAGCCTCAAGAATTCACCTTTGAACTTAAACAACAAGATGGTTGGTATCTGAGTAATGCATCGTTAGTGGCGTGGATTCGCAAAGACGAGCAGGGTAAAATTTATGCACTCTCACCTATCTGTAAACATCTGGGATGTACAGTAGGCTGGAATAGTGACAAGCAGTACCCTGACGAGTATCATTGTCCCTGCCATGGCGCGCACTATGACAAGGAAGGGAAGAATCTTGCCGTAGCCCCCAAACCGCTGGATGAGTATGTAGTCAAGGAAGAGCAGGGTTGGGTATATCTGGGCGACATTGTTCCGAACACCCGAGTGAATTAGGAGGCGTGAACGCAGATGTTTAAAAATGTCTATGACTGGATTGACGAGCGTCTCGATATCACGCCAATCTGGCGGGACGTTGCGGATCATGAAGTTCCAGAGCATGTAAATCCGGCTCATCACTTTTCCGCATTCGTGTACTGCTTTGGTGGATTGACGTTCTTTATTACTGTTATTCAGATTCTGTCAGGCATGTTCCTGACCATGTATTACGTACCTGATATTATCAATGCCTACGCAAGTGTGGAGTACCTGCAGACCAAAGTAGCATTCGGCCAAATTGTTCGCGGCATGCACCACTGGGGAGCCAGTCTGGTTATCGTAATGATGTTCTTACATACGATGCGTGTGTTCTTTACAGGCTCTTACAAGGCACCGCGTGAAATGAACTGGGTTGTCGGCATGCTGATCTTTTTCGTCATGTTGGGCCTGGGGCTGACAGGGTACTTGTTGCCATGGGATAACAAAGCCTATTTTGCAACAAAAGTAACACTGGAGATTGCCAATACGGTTCCTTGGCTGGGACCGATTATTAAAGAATTCCTGCAAGGCGGTACGATTGTCGGTGCACAGACACTAACCCGATTCTTTGCCCTGCACGTATTCTTCCTCCCCGCTGTGCTTCTGGTGCTTCTGGTCGGACACTTTATCATGATCCGCAGACAGGGCATTTCGGGACCACTATAAACTGAGAAGGGAGGAATCGCAATGGCTCACGGACATAAGAAGGATGATGAGGAAAAGGTTATCTTTGTCGGTGATTCACGGGTCCGTAAAGGGGCGGGATTTATTACCCCTCCTGATTACACGGCGTATCCCGGCAAATCAGAAGCCTTTATTCCCAACTTCCTGCTGAAAGAATGGATGGTTGGTGTCGTTGTATTGGTGGGGATTCTGGTTCTCACGATCTCAGAACCTGCACCTTTAGGCTATCCGGCCAATCCGAGCGCATCCGTAATTCCCATGCCGGACTGGTACTTCCTTTTTCTGTATCAGTACTTGAAGTATCCATACGCATCGGGCGATTACGTTCTGCTTGGGGTACTGGGGGTTAGCGGAGTTGCTTTTGGAGCTTTGCTGCTGGCGCCCTTCCTGGACACAGGCAAGGAGCGGCGTTTCTATAAACGCCCAATTGCTTCATCACTGATGATTTTGTCGGTCATTTCTGTATTCTACCTGACAAATGTAGCGTGGACGCACTACGAGCATGAGTTGGAAGCAAGTGGACAGAAACCTGAACATATTCAACGTGAAGAAGAAGCGCTGGAGAGGCGTGAACAGGGGCTCCCACCCGTTTCCAATGCACCTGGACAGCAAGAAGAAGTTGCGATCGTGGAACAGGATGATCCTGCAATGGAAACGTACAAAAAGGCTGGATGTATTGGTTGCCATGCCGCTGATATGAAGGGCGCAACTGGACCTTCACTTCGAGGCGTAGGTGACAAGCACAACCAGGAAGAGATTCTGACAATTATCAAAGAAGGCTACAATGAAATGCAGCCTCAGTACAATAACGCTATCGCTCAAGGTGTCACGGATGAAGAGATCACTCATCTGACCGAATGGCTTGCGAAACAGAAAGCAGAACAGTAAAATCAAAATAACCAATGAAACCTGATCGTTTATGCGGTCAGGTTTTTTTGAAGTGTTTTTTGGACAGCACTGTATCGTGAACAATATATGATGAAGGAAGGGGCAGGGAATGTGGCTTTATCGTATTTCTGGAGTAGGGAATTTCTAACCAATCGTTATTTCCTGTGGCTATTATTTTGGTGTAATGCGGTAGGAACGGTATACGGATACATCTGGTACGGAGAGCAAATGAAATTAACGTTGGCTGAGCAACCGGTGTGGCAGATCGTATTTGTGCCAGATAGCCCAACAGCGAGTTTGTTTTTTACTTTAGCGTTGTTATGGGTCTTGTACCCACCACGGTCCATCATTATCAAACGGATCGGACATGTGATTCAGGCGCTTGCCGTGGTCACATCTGTGAAATATGGCGTGTGGGCCGTATCCATTATTTTCGCTGGCTGGATGCAAGGTGGTACACAGCACTGGCAAGACTGGATGTTGATTGCTTCGCATAGTGCGATGGCCATTGAAGCTCTTATTTATGTACGCTTTTTCGGCTTTCGCTGGGCTGCCCTTGTTGTTGCAGGTCTCTGGACGCTGTTGAACGATACGATGGATTATACATATGATATTTACCCTTGGTTACCCGCTTCCCTCTATGATCATGTAGATGGTGTGCGTAATTTCACATTCGGACTGACACTGGTGAGCATTCTGTGTGCGTGGCTGGCCTTAAGACAGGCAAGACGTACCTGATCTGGACCTCATACTTTGGAGAGAGAATAACACGCATGAAGAGTCGCTATTTTAGCGGCTTTTTTTGTGTCCAAAATGTGTCCATATCGTGCTATTTCATGGCTTGAAAATCAAGGATATCTTCATTCAGCACCTTATAATAAAAGTGAAACTGGATTTTGAAATTATTTTCCATAATTACTCAATATTGAAAGGAGTGACGAGTGATCAGCTTTGTAAGATAATCTGGAAAGGCAAGGTGACATGTATGATGAACAGAACAAGAATAGTAAAACTATTAACTGTATTTTTGATAGCGCTATCCATTTCATATCAAGTTGATAATGGGAATTCTCAAGCCAATGCCGCTCCACAAACTCCATCTCAGGCATATGTGCAGAAAATGGGTAAAGGTTGGAACGTATTCAATACCTATGACAGTTTTAGAACCGACGATCTCTCCCTGTCTGACGAAACCTCCTGGGGGCAGCCACAAGTAACCCAAGAATTAATATTATCAGCCAAAGCAAAAGGCTTTGATAGTATTCGGATTCCAATGACTGCCTATACAAGGTATACACTAGGTGCAGATGGACACTATGTGATCCATTCCGAATGGTTGGCCAAATATAAACAAGTGGTTAATTGGGCCGTTGATGCAGACCTGTATGTAATGATCAACCTTCATCATGATTCATGGACATGGCTTTCCAATTGGGATGGAAATAAGGCGTCAGAGGAATATAAAAGATATGTAGATCTCTGGACGCAGCTTGCTAATCATTTTAAGAATGAACCTGAGCGGGTCATGTTTGAGACAATGAATGAACCTTATTTTGAAAATGATACAGGAACCATCACTAAACAGGATAAATTGGATATGATCAATCAGGCTGCATATGATGTTATCCGCAGCTCTGGTGGACTTAATGCAACAAGAATGATTGTTATTCCAACGTATTCTACAAGCGCAGATATGGATAGAGCCAACGCAGCCTATCATTTTATCGCGGGGCTGAACGATCCAAACTTGATAGCCACTGTGCATTTTTATAGTGACTGGGTCTTCAGCGGCAACTTGGGTAGAACGGGCTTTGATGAAAAGCTTTACGATGGAGTTCAAGATACGCCAAGAAGTAATATAGACCAGATGTTTAACACATTAAATCATGCCTTAATTTCAAAGGGAATTGGAGTTGTTATTGGTGAATATGGCTGGTTATCCCCTGATGATGGCGCGGCGAAAATGCAGTCAGGTGAAAAACGGAAATATCTTGAATATCTGAACTACAAGGCATCGCAATATGGAGTTAGCTCAATGATATGGCCAGGTGCGTTTTGGAGGGTTCCACCTTTTGACTGGCATGATGAATATGGAACTACCATTCAAGCAGCTAATATGAAACAGCGTTCTTCCTATTCCACAGGTCTAAATGAAATCTATGTTAATCAGCAAGCTGCAAACGATATCCAAATTCCGCTTACTCTGAATGGAAACAGCTTTAAGCACATTAAGGGAGTCCATAAAAAATATTACTCATTGGATGAAGCTACCTCAACACTTACGATCTCTAGAGAATTTATAAACGAGAAATTCAATCAGGCTTCAAACGGCACTATTGCTGATTTGGTTTTTGAATTCTCGAAAGGCGCAGAATGGCATCAGCTTATTATCAAACATTCAATGCCTGTGTTTGAAATGACCGCTGGCACAATAACCGAAGGAATCGTCATTCCGGTCCAATATAACGGGACCAACGTAAGACGTGCCTCACTTCTCGATGAATCTGGTAACCGAATAGGCGGCAATTCCTGGTTTCCATATATGAAGTTTGGCAGTGATTTTACAGCTGACTATACGGATGGAACATTCACCCTTTTGAAAGATGCGTTTGACAGCTCGGTTCCGGATGGAAAACTGAAGGTCAGGATCGAATTTTACGATGGCCAGAGTATGAACTATTCCATTCAGAAAAGCGGAAATAATGTAACAGGTTTAGGTATCGTTTTCTAAATGAACTGTCATAAGTCGAGTAGGATACGGAATCGTCCTCTGCTTGTTCTAACGATCTGTCCCACGCCATACATTGGTGGTGGGAGGGATGTCCATGAAGAGAACGTTTGGGATCAAAACTGGCTTATTGGTGGTATCGTTCATGGCTCTGCTGCTTTGGACGAACTTAGCATATCGTGTATCCGCGCAAAGTGAAGCATTGAATTCGAATTCAGATCAACAAGTGACCACAAGTAATTCAATTGCACAACTGAATGAGGAAGCAGCCATATTGTATCGTCAGGCGCTCGAGAACAATATTGAAGAAGTGCGAGGAAGCATTCTGCGTATCAGTAAAAGTCTGGAGCATATTTCCTTTGAGGGACAAACAACAGTTGAGGGCATTCACGCCTTGTCCGAAACCATAGTTGAAGTGAAACAAGCCGTTGTAAAGGTGAAAAATGACGATGCTTCTCTTCAGCAGTCCTCAGCCAAACTCAGACTTGCAGCAGATAGTCTCGCGAATCCAACCAAGCCTTTATGGCTTCAGTATTATAAAATCGTGAAAAACGATCTGGACGCTTTATCCGCTGCTACAAATCAAGGGCAAACTGCGGCCGAACTGGCAAACCGCTACACCGTTCTGGAGGAGCATTATGAGACCATTCGTCCTGCCGCACTGATTCGCCGTGAACCGTATGAGATTGCTCAGATGGACGCTTGGTTATCTCATACCAAAGGGCTTACCAATGCAAAGCAGCCAGATCTGGCTCAGTTAAAGAGCATGGTGGGCCATGGGGAGGAACTGGTGAACCAGTTATTTGGTCGCGAGAAAGACGAGAGTGCCTTTGTACCGTTTGTACAAGGCCCTGATCGCCGGGCAGCCGGGCTGCTCATTAGTTCGGTCATTGTGGCGACGCTAAGTTACGCCGGATATCGTAAATATCGTGCACAGCAGCAGGGGATTTTTCCTTTTCGGCGCTAATCGGATGTGAACGTGAGCGTGGTATATTTTTTTTGAAAAAAGACCTCTTTTTGCATAAACAGCCACGATAACGGCTCTTCATGTGAAAAGAGGTTTTCTTGTAGTTTCTGTAGTATTGTCAGCTTTCTTTGAAACCTTCGCCATGTACATCGTGAACATCGCTGATGATGACAAAAGCTCTGGGATCAATGGAACGTACAATGGTCTGCAGACGCCTGAACTCTTGCCTGGAGATCACGCAGTAGGCCATGTGTTTGGCCTGTTTAGAGTACGCGCCAATGGCTGGAATGAGGGTAACGCCACGATCCATATCCCGTGTGATCTGGTCCGCAATCTCGGGTGCATGGTCACTGATGATCATAAATGCCCGGGCAGAATATGCACCTTCCTGAATAAAGTCGATGACTTTGGAAGCGATGAATACAGCTACGAGCGTATACAGAATTTTTTCTTTGGGGATGTAGATGAGAGAGAGCCCGATAATGACAAAATCGATGCCCAGTAACACTCGCCCCATACTCCATCCATACTTGCGGTTGAGAATACGAGCAATGATGTCTGAACCGCCCGTCGTTCCACCCCAACGAAATACGATGCCAAGACCGGCCCCGAGGGTAACACCCGCGTATAGTGCTGCTAACAGTAAGTCATTCTCGGTATGTAATGGTTCAATCCAGCCCAGGTGAATCAACTTCTCAAACAGCCATAGAAAAACGGTCAATGCCCCGATTCCGATACCCGTATAGATCATCTGTCTGCCGCCCAAAATTTTGAGCCCGATCAGAAAGAGGGGAACATTAAGAATCAAGGTCGTAAGTGAAGGTGAGATGCCGAAAGCATAATTGATCAGCACCGTAACCCCGGTGAGACCACCTTCCATAAGCTTGTTGGGGATTATGAAATAGAGGAGCCCAAAGGCATATAAGGCTGTACCCAGCAGGATGGGAAGAACCAGTTTAACTTGAACCCAGGTTTTGGCAGTGCTCATAAGATCCCTCGCTGTAGATAAATTAGAATGAAGAAGCAATCATTCCCATCTAGTATACCTGTTTATTGATTCTTTAAAAATGATTTGTCGCTGATGATGGTGGAAGTGAATCTAAATAACTGATATTATTAGGAACAAATACGACATCATTTCAAAAGGAGAATCCGTTCTCATGGAGAAAAGCATCGCAGAAATGCAGCGTGAGGTTGATCAGTATATCTCCCAGTTCAAGGAGGGGTATTTCAGTCCTCTGGCCATGTTGGCCCGGATGTCTGAAGAGGTTGGAGAGCTCGCCAGAGAAGTGAATCATGAATTCGGCGAGAAGCCGAAGAAATCTTCCGAAGCAGCCAATTCCATTGAACTTGAGCTTGGAGATATTTTATTTATCACGATTTGTTTTGCAAACTCACTGGGAATTGATCTGGCTGAGGCGCACGATAAAGTCATGCATAAATTTAACACCCGCGATGCCAATCGGTGGACTCCCAAAAACACCGATTAGGCGTAGATTACATATGCTGTACCATCACCCGATCGGGGAGGGTCAGCTTAATGATGAAACCGGAAGAATATATGCAGCAGGCTTACCGCTGTATATTGCAAAATGATTTTGAGCAGGCGATTCGTTGGTTCGAGTCAGCCATTCACGCTCATCCAAAACATGCGGAGTTATATTATCGCTGTTCCATTACACACGCCCGCAGCAAACATCTGGTTCCAGCGCTTGAATATGCGCGCAAGTCGGTTGAATTGTCGCCAGGAACTGAAGAGTATATTTTGCATCTGCAGACGTTGGAAGCAAAACAATTGACCTCCAGAGCGAAGTTGCTGTTGGAGCAGGCTGGTATTGCAACACAGGAGCGCTATGTGGAAGCGTCAACGCTACTGCAAGAAGCGGTCAAACTTGATCCGCTTTCGGTTGAAGCTCATGTTATGCTTGCGCTGGCTTACAGTGATTTGAATGAATTTAACTATGCAATTCAGGCGCTGCGTGAGGCAATTTTGCTGGACCCGCAGAATGGGCAGCTGCATCAAATGTTACAGGAAATCAAGCAACGTATGAAATCCATTCAATAAGAATTCATTTTGCAAAGATTTCTTTTGAGTTGAAATGGATTCAACGATATGAATGAACCAACATAGCGAGGAGATGCAGTCAATATGAGTGAAGTAATCAGAGTTGCCGTGATCGGAGCGGCTGGCCGTATGGGCCGTGAAGTTGTGAAATTGGTACTTCAGGACCCGGAATTGGAGCTTGCAGCGGCTGTCAACCGCTCCGGAGCAGGTACGGATGCAGGAACCCTTGTTGGTTTGCCAGAGTGTGGGGTGCTGGTGACTGATGATATCGAAATGGCTTTTGCCGAAACAAAACCTCAGGTTATGGTTGATTTTACAGTGCCTCAATATGCTTTTACACATACCGAGATCGCGATCCGTCATGGAGTCAGACCTGTCATGGGTGTTACCGGCTTTACGCCGGAGCAGATTGAACAGTTGGACAAGCAATGTCAGGACAAAGGAATTGGAGGGCTTATTGCCCCTAACTTCTCGATCGGTGCCATTCTGATGATGCGATTCGCAGCACAGGCTGCCAAACATATGCCAAATGTGGAGATTATCGAATATCACGGGGATCAGAAGCTGGATGCTCCTTCAGGAACTGCGATCAAAACAGCGGAACTGATTGCTGCCAATCGGGAAGAACTTCGTCAAGGTAATCCGAATGAGGAAGAAACCATTGAAGGATCTCGCGGCGGGTATTACAACGGCTTCCGAATTCACAGTGTACGATTGCCTGGTGTATTCGCGCAGCAGGAAGTTGTTTTCGGAGACTATGGACAGTCACTCAAAATTCGGCATGACTCCTACGAGCGCGCAGGTTATATGCCTGGTGTTAAGATTGGTGTACAAAAGGTTATGGAGTATACAGGAATGATCTACGGATTTGACCACTTTATCGACTAAAGGAGATTGTCATGTTGAAAATAGCATTTATCGCCCATGATCGTAAAAAAGAAGAGATGGTTAACTTCGTGACGGCATATGAGCCTGTTTTTACGGACCATCAATTGTATTCTACAGGAACAACGGGCCTTCGTATTATGGAAGGAACGTCTCTGAAGATTCATCGATTCGAATCAGGCCCATTGGGCGGAGATCAGCAGATTGGAGCTTTGGTTGCGCAAAATGAGATGGATCTGATTATTTTCCTGCGTGATCCACTGATGGCACAACCTCACGAGCCAGATATTAATGCGTTGTTACGTCTTTGTGATGTGCAGGGAATTCCACTTGCCACCAATATCGCAACCGCTGAGATTCTGGTTAAGGCTCTGGATCGTGGCGATTTTGCCTGGAGAGAGCTGGTACATAAATACAAGCCGGAGGCTGGATTAAATTCGGGTGATTCCGAATGAGCCTGGATATTCTTATCTTTGGAGCACATGCGGACGATGCGGAGATTGGTATGGGTGGAACGATTGCCAAACATACCGCTGCTGGTTTGAAAGTAGGCGTGTGTGATCTGACTCGTGCTGAGATGTCTTCCAACGGAACAGTAGAGCGCAGAACCGAGGAAGCGGAGCAAGCCTCCCGCGTCCTCGGTCTTTCGTGTCGAACGAATCTGGGGCTTCCTGATCGTGGTTTATATCTTACGCCTGAACATGTACAGGCGGTAACGGCTGAGATACGGCGCCATGCCCCCCGGATGGTGTTTGCTCCATATTGGGAAGATCGTCATCCGGATCATGTCAATTGCAGTAAGCTTGCGCAGGAGGCTGTATTTAACGCCAAGCTTCGCAACTACATGCCGGACATGCCTGCCGTGCAGGTGAAGGAACTTTATTTTTACTTTATTAATGACATCGGGCCTACGGATTTGATTGTCGATATTACGGAACACTATGAGCAAAAAGAAGCTTCATTGCTCTCTTATCGATCCCAATTCGAACTGGGAGCCGGAGCGGTCTCGACGCCATTGAATCAAGGGTATATTGAACGTGTAAGAGCCCGTGATTCCTTGCTCGGACAACGCAGTCTCATCCCGTTTGCAGAAGGGTTTGCTACAATTACACCTTACGTGGTTCATCAATTTGGCACGGGTGCCAAATAAACGATTTCACATTTTACGTTTAATGAAACGAAGGGTTTCATTATTCCGTTGCATTATATCAACCTGCTTAAGCGGGAGATCAAAGGAGCGTCCACAGGATGGATAAAAAGCTAAAAATCGGCATCACCTGTTATCCGTCCCTCGGCGGGTCTGGCGTTGTCGCAACGGAACTGGGCAAATTACTTGCCGAACAGGGGCATCAGGTTCATTTTATTGCCAACAGTATCCCGTTCAGACTGGGTACGTTCCAGAAGAATATTTTTTATCATGAAGTTGAAGTAAATGATTATTATGTGTTCCGTTACCCTCCGTATGACCTGTCACTGGCAACAAAGATGGCTCAGGTGGCTAAGTCACAGCAGCTCGATCTGCTGCATGTTCACTATGCCGTTCCCCACGCAGTATGTGCCTTTCTTGCCAAACAAATGGTAGGGGATGGCCTGAAAGTGGTCACCACGTTACATGGAACGGATATTACGGTTCTGGCTCAGGATGAATCTCTGAAGGATCTGATCCGTCTAGCTATTAATGAAAGTGACGCGGTCACTGCAGTATCCAAAGATTTGATTCGGGAAACGGTCGAATTGCTGGATATTCAGCGTCCAATCGATCTAACCTATAACTTTATTGACAAACGAATATATTATCCGCGGGATGCTGCAAGTTTGCGAAGAGACTTTGCTGCGCCCGACGAAAAAATATTAATGCACATTTCAAACTTCCGACCGGTGAAGAGAACTCAGGATGTGGTAGAGGTCTTCCGTCAAGTACAGGAGCAGGTTCCAGCCAAACTGTTATTTGTAGGTGAAGGGCCTGATTTGCCGAAGATGCAATGGAAGATTAATGATCTCGGCTTGAATGATAAAGTTCATTTCCTTGGCAAACAGGATGACATTGCTCAAGTCATTTCCATGGCTGACGTGTTGATGCTTCCATCGGAGAAGGAAAGTTTCGGACTTGTGGCGCTCGAAGCAATGGCTTGCGGCGTACCCACGATCGGTTCACAGGCCGGAGGAATTCCGGAACTGGTCTTACACGGTAAGACGGGATTCTTATCCGCGATCGGGGATACACAGTCCATGGCCGAGAACACAATCCGTTTGTTAACAGATGATCGTTTGGCTGCGGAGTTCAGGGAAGCATGCCTTCAACGCGCACATCACGACTTTTGCAATGATGCCATTCGGCATGAATATGAACAGATTTATTACCGGGTGCTGGGAAGGGAAGTTCCGAACTTGAAGCCGGTTTGCGGTTAATCAATTGGTTTGACGAAATTATACTGTGCATACCACAACAGGCAAGAGAAGAGGTGATATGTGGTGGTTCAATGGACACAGGTAGATCGTGAAATGGCAATTCAAAGCGAGAATGTACTCACAACATTAAACAAACATGGCTACAAGGCATATTGGGTAGGTGGTTGCGTTCGTGACGAATTGCTGGAACGTGTTGTGGACGATATGGATATCACGACATCTGCTTCTCCTGAGCAAGTCATGGAACTGTTTGACGATTGTATTCCTACAGGTTTGCAACACGGTACGGTTACCGTTCGTTCAGGCGGTTATTACTTTGAAGTGACCACGTTTCGAACAGAATCCGAATATCAGGATAACCGCAGACCTGCTGCGGTTCAATTTGTTCAAGATATCAAGGAAGACTTACAGCGGCGTGACTTCACGATGAACGCTCTGGCTATGGACGTCACTGGGACAATCGTTGACCCATTCGGTGGACAGGCAGATATCAAGGAAGAGCGAGTCAGATGTGTGGGTTCTGCGATGGAACGATTTGGTGAAGATGCACTGCGGATGCTCCGCTGTGTCCGGTTTGCTTCCGTATTTGATTTCAAAATTGCCCATAACACGTGGAAGGGTCTTGTAAGGCAGAAAGACCTGCTTCAACATATAGCAATGGAACGGGTACGTACCGAGATGGTAAAAATGATGTCGGGACCGCATCCTCTAAGAGGATTGGAGCTGTTATTCAGAAGTGATGCGCTTGCGCACATCAAAGCGCCGGTTAGTTCGGCGCGTTTTAACAAGACGTTGTTGTCCAATCTGGAACAGTTGTCAGGTGAACATGTGTTGCTCCGCTGGTCACTCCTTCTGATTGCTGGCGGTTATAGCAAGGACGAAGCAGACGTATTATTACGTCAGTGGACATTCTCTAATGAACATCGTTCTCGTATAACAGGTGTCCTTCAGGTGGAACAGTTGATTCATACTTCCGTTCAGGAGCAGAAGGATACGGTTAGTCTCCGTTCCGATTGGATCGTTACTGTTCTGGCTTGTGGTGTTCAGGCGGCGGATGATTGGCTTCAAATACAGTCTGTACTGCCAGCAGGGTGGCGGAATCAGTCCGAACAGGCAGCAATGCAGGTTGTTTTGGTTCAAGAGCTTGCAGCCGAATGGAGTCAATCGATCCCTGTGCATGACTTGAAAGAGCTGGATATCACAGGGGAACAAGTGTTACAAATGGTGCAGCGCAAAGGCGGGCCTTGGCTGGGGCAACTGATGAAACATTTGTTAAGAGAAACGGCGATTGGAACGATAGCGAATCAGCATGCAGCACTAAGTGCAGAAGTGAAGCGGGTGGTTCAAGATGACCAAACATGAAGATCTGTTACATATGTTATTAAATGCAGAAGGACGATTTGTATCGGGTGAAGAGATTAGTCGTAATCTGTCCATCAGTCGGACCGCTGTGTGGAAACATGTGAACAAGTTGCGAGACATGGGTTATGAGTTTGAAGCGGTATCCCGCAAAGGATACCGTCTGGTAACGAAGCCGGATAGCATTGACGCTACTGCCCTCCAATTGGCACTGGATACAACCTTATTTGGCCGTAAGGCTGTTTTGTTGACTTCGACCCTGTCTACGCAAGGGGATGTTCTCAAGCTAGCTGAGAAAGGGCAGGCAGAAGGTGCTGTGGTCATTGCAGAAGAACAAACAGGAGGAAGAGGACGTTTCGGTCGACAATGGTTCTCTCCTCCGGGTAAAGGAATCTGGATGAGTGTCCTGTTACGCCCTGATCTACCACTTCAGCATACGCCGCAGCTAACTTTATTAACAGGAGTGGCTGTATGTCGTGCCGTTCGAGCTTGTTCAGGAGCTGATGCAGGCATCAAATGGCCAAATGATGTGTTGATTGACGGACGTAAGGTATGTGGCATATTGCTTGAATCCACGGTGGAAGATCATGAAGTCAGATACTGCATTGCAGGTATAGGTGTTGACGTGAACTTTGATCCCGAGGATTATCCGGAAGATCTGACCACAATCGCTACTTCGCTCAAGATGGAGACGGGACAATCCGTTGATCGCACCAAATTAACGGCTGCCATTTTGACGGAGCTTGAACAGTTGTATTTTTTGTATCAAAAAGAAGGGTTCGGTGTGATCTCAGCTCTATGGGAGGCCCTGTCCGTATCGATGAATCGAGAGATAACAGTGACGAATCCTCATGGTGTCATTGAAGGGAAGGCAATCGGCCTTGACCCTTCTGGAGCACTTATCGTGGAGAAGCACGATGGAGAACATACACTAATCATCTCTGGTGAGATTTCCTGGAAATCATAAACAATTTGTCGAATTTTCAATGGTAAAATGAACATAAGACGTGAAGTTTGAGCAGAACTTTGGTATACTGTGTTCGTGAGGCGATATCGGCTAATGCAGACCGAATTGCACTCCCGTAACAGTAACCTTTGTTCTGCTTTGATGTGTTTTATATAAGCAGACCGCAGTGCAAGAATGAAATACGTTTAAGTGAGTTGTTGGATTCTGCTCTGAGCCGAAGAGGACCGAGACAGAAGGGACGATCGCAAGTGACTCTTTTTTGACTTTTCGGGACTTTTTAGTGGAAAACTAAAAGGTTTTTTTGTTGCGTTTATTTGAAAAGAAGAAAGGAGCCATGAGAGAAAATGGCGAACAAACAAGCGTTGAATATTGTGAAAATGAAAAAATATAAGCAGGATGGCGTGCCGCTTACCATGATCACGGCTTACGATTATCCAACAGCGCTCCTAGCAGAGGAAGCAGGTATTGATCTGATCCTGGTTGGTGATTCACTCGGCAATGTAGTACTGGGTTATAACTCGACGCTTCCGGTGACCATTGACGACATGGTGTACCACACACGTTCCGTAGTGCGCGGAGCTGAGAAGACGTTTATTGTGGCTGATATGCCTTTTATGACCTATCATGGCAGCGTGGATGAGACACTTAAGGGTGTACGTCGACTGATGCAAGAGGGGCATGCCCATGCGGTTAAAATGGAAGGCGGAGTCGAGATTGCGGACACCGTCAGAGCCGTTGTGCAAGCAGGTGTGCCTGTTCTTGGACATATCGGGCTGACACCTCAATCGGTTAATCAGATTGGTGGTTACCGCATTCAGGGCAAGGATGCAGCGGATGCGAAACGTCTGATGGACGAAGCCAAGGCCTTGGAAGCTGCTGGTGCGTTCGGTATTGTGCTTGAACTGGTTACGGAAGAAGTTGCACGGGCGATCTCGGAGGAACTATCCATCCCTACCATCGGAATTGGAGCAGGACGAGGCTGTGATGGTCAGGTACTGGTATTCCATGATGTGGTTCAATACGCCTCTCCGTATACGCCCAAACGTTTTGTCAAAACCTATGGAGATGTGGGTACATTAATCAGAACAAGCATCGAAGCTTACGTGAAAGAAGTGAAAGATCGTTCGTTCCCGGCCGAAGAGCATGTATTCAATGCTGCGGATGGTGTTCTGGATCAACTGTACGGCGGACAACGCAAGGAAAAGGTGGGGAGTAACTCATGAAAGTATTACGGACAATCGCAGAGTTAAGACAGGAACTAAGCTTGAAGCGTCAAGCGATTCGGTCCAGTGCATCCGTTGTAGGTCTGGTACCGACAATGGGTTATCTTCATCAAGGTCATGCAAGCTTGATGCAGGCAGCCAGACAACAGAGCGATATCGTGGTATTAAGCATATTCGTTAATCCGATTCAATTTGGCCCTAATGAAGATTTTGACAGCTATCCGCGGGATGAAGCCAGAGATGTGGAAACAGCACGTTCACAAGGAGTGGATATCGTATTTATTCCCTCAGTTGAAGAGATGTATCCACAGGCAACACAAACGACGGTATCTGTCTCAAAACTGACGGAGCGCTTATGTGGCGCTTCCCGTCCGGGGCATTTTGACGGGGTAACGACCGTAGTCTCCAAACTGTTTAACATCGTACAGCCACAGCGCGCATTTTTTGGAATGAAAGACGCTCAGCAGGTTGCGGTCATTCAACAGATGGTGAATGATTTGAATATGCCTGTAGAAATTGTACCCTGTCCGATTGTTCGTGAAGAGGATGGTCTTGCCCTGAGTTCACGTAATGTCTATCTTAGCGCAGAACATCGCACACAGGCATTGGTTCTGTCGAAGGCACTGCGTGCAGCTCAGGAAGCTGCAGATACAGGTGTAGCTATCAACGCCGCAGATATCCGTCGTATTCTGCGCGAGCAGATCGCAACCTCACCGCTTGCCGTTATCGACTACGCCGAGATTCAGGCTTTCCCAAGTCTGGAGCCGCTCGCAGATCAGGAAGAAGTTCAAGGACGTGATGACCTGCTCATTGCACTTGCAGTGAAATTCGGAAAAACAAGATTGATTGACAATATAAGGTTGCAAAAATCGGAGGTACTGTCCCATGTTTAGAACACTGATGAAATCCAAAATTCACCGGGCTACGGTAACGGAAGCCAACTTGAACTATGTGGGTAGCATTACCATAGATGAAGACTTGATGGAAACATCCGACTTGATGGAAAACGAGAAAGTGCAAATCGTGAACAACAACAATGGTGCACGTCTGGAAACTTATGTGATTCCAGGACCACGCGGAAGCGGGGTCATATGTCTTAACGGCGCAGCTGCACGTCTGGTACAGCCTGGAGATAACGTCATTATCATTTCTTACGCCATGATGTCGCAAGAAGAGGCAAATACTCACAAACCAACCGTTGTATTTGTAGATGGCCAGAATAAACCTGTACAAACGATGAAACAGGAAGTCCACGCAACAATTATGTAATCGACTGGTAAGGAGAATGAAATCGGCCCTTGAAGCAAAAAATGAGTACAGGTCACTGCACTAATCCATTTTTTCAAGGGTGGGGATGCATCGATGTTCCAGCATGTTTTCGCAGAAATGAACGACATGTTAGATGAAATTATCAAGAGCTATCCTTCCGCTGAAGGCCTGAACAAACAAGAATTGCTGCAAAAGTGGAATTTACTCAAGCGGATGAGTGACGGAATGCTGGATGAATGGCTGATGTTTGAAGAAAAGATGAGCCAGGTGAGGGAGCGGGAGATGGATAAGCCTGCTTCCCTTGAACCGGAACAGGAAGCTGTTACCGCTCTGCCTGAACTCCATCTGGAATGTTTCAGTCGAGGTCAGGGCTATTTCAAATTGCAGATGTATCCGCAGGCGATCATGCAGTTCTCCCGGGTTGTGACCGACCATCCGGAGAGTGCATTGACTCGTTTTTACCTGGCGCTCGCGTATCTGAATCTGGAACAAATGGCGGAAGCCGGGACACATTTGCAGCAGATCATGTACCTTAAGGGTTCACCTCGCTTAAAAGGGCTTGTATGTAACGCCCTGGGCTGTATTCAAGCCAAGCTTGCGAATCCCGAAGCTGCATGTTCACTCTTTGCACAGGCCCTTCAGTATGACCCGACATTGACCGAACCACTGTACAACATGGAAGCTTGCAGGTTGAACAGGGGAAAATTGCAATATGCTAATCAGCTGACGACCCTTCATTAAGCGGGAATTCGGCGACAAAAAACGGTGTTCCCTCCTTTGGCATAGCGGCGGGGACACCGCTTTTTTGTCAGTTAATTTTCAAATCCCCTTTTTTTTGCTATGCTGTAACATAGACTGGAATGGAAGGGACCGTACATTGCAATGAAATTTGCCGTATTGGATTTCGAAACAACCGGCACGCAGTCCGACGGTGAGATTATACAGGCCGGACTTGCCATCATAGATCATGACTACAGCATAACTCAAATATATAGTTCTTATGTGAACCCTGGTGTACCGATTCCCCCGTTTATTTCGGGGTTGACGGGTATTACCGATGCAGATGTAGCGGACGCTCCTTCACTCGAAGAGATGATGATGGAGATGGTTCCGCTGCTTAATGATGTGGTGCTTGTTGGACACAACGTCGCTTTTGATTTTCACTTTTTGCAGAATGCTCTTGACCGTTGCGGTTATTTGCCGTTCACTGGCCGCATTCTGGACACGATTGATTTTCTGAAGATTACATTTCCATCACTGGGTTCTTATCAACTCGGTTATGTGTCTTCCGAATTTGGATTTCAACATGATCGCCCTCACCAGGCAGACAGTGATGCACTGGCGACAGCCTATGTGCTGCTCAAGTGTTTGGATGAGTTAAAGGAATTACCGCTCATAACGATTCAGCGGCTCAGTGACCTGTTCGCACCAGAAGACAGTGACTTGGGCTGGTTCTTGGATGGAATGCGCAGTGAGAAGGAAGCAGAGCCGATTCAGGATCTGGACGGACATACCTATTATCGTCAGCTTGCTCTTAATGTAAGTGATTGGACCGATATTGGTGCACCACGCGATGAGCGAGAGGGCAACCCCCTCGATGGCGTAAGCTTCGAACAATTTATGGATCAGGTTCGGGAGAACCTGAAGGATACGCTGGATCATTACGAAGAGCGGGAAGCGCAGACTCAGATGTTCAGCAGTGTAAGGCAAGCCCTGGATGAAGAGAAACATCTCTTGATCGAAGCTGGAACGGGTACAGGTAAATCTCTGGGTTATCTGTTGCCTGCTATTTACGAAAGTGTGAAGCAAGAACAGAAAGTCATGGTCAGCACGCATACGATCAATCTGCAGGAGCAATTGAGAGAGCGTGACATTCCAATGCTGACCCAAGTGGTTCCGTTTCCGTTTAAAGCTGCTGTCTTCAAAGGACGTGGACATTATCTGTGCCTGCGCAAATTCGAACACAAAATCAATAAACGTGAATTCGCCACACCTAAAGAGGATTATTTCACGGCCGCTCAGATGATTGTGTGGCTTACACAGACCGAAACTGGAGATGATGAGGAGCTTAACCTTAGCGGACGCGGAGGCGACTTCTGGGAGACGGTACAGAGCGAATCGGAGTCCTGTCTGGGAAGATCTTGTCCATGGTTCCGCAAATGTTTCTATCATCGCGCCAAACATGAGGCCGGGTTGTCTGATATCGTAATTACCAATCACTCCAAATTGTTTACGGATGTCAAAGCAGCGCATCAGCTGTTACCAGCCTATGAAAGTCTTGTGATCGATGAGGCCCATCATCTGGAGGATGTAGCTGGTAAACATCTTGGAATGCATATGAAATATTTCACGTTGGTTCATACGCTGACCCGTCTGTTTAAAGACAGTCGTAATGGACAACTGCCTATGCTTCGTTCGCAGTTATCGGGGCATGAAAATTCGGTGCAGTGGGGCTCCATGGTGGATCAGATGTTCCCGCTGGCTGTTGAGGTTAAGGAACTGTGGGATCGGATGAGCGATGCCCTGTTCGGTCTATTGCCTGAACGAAGTGATGCTTCACCGGGCGAGACGGGGCAATTTTCCCTGCGTCTAAAGGCATCTCAAAAACCTGCGAAATGGCAGGAGTTGCAGGATCTGGAGAACCAGATCTATGTGACTCTGGGCGATTTGGTTCGCAAAGGGGACAAATTGCTGCTTGAGGTGAAAGAGGATCAGGATGATTATCAATCGGATAGCTTGATCACGGACATTACAGGACTGCTGAAAGATCTGACCACATTGAAGGAGAATCTGCGTTTCTTCATGCGTATGGATGATGCCAAAACGGTGTACTGGATGGAAGCCAGCGGTCAGTTCCGCAGTAAATCTCTTCAGCTGTATGCTGTACCTGTAGATGTAAGTGCACAACTTAAGGATTTGTTTTTTGATAAAAAGAAAAGCGTTGTGCTTACCTCGGCTACGCTCTCTGTGGATAAGTCATTCCAGTTCATGATTGAGCAGCTTGGCTTGCAGGAAGCAGCCGATAATAATCGGCTGTTGACATCGATGTTGCCATCACCTTTCAACTATCGTGATCAGGCACTTCTGGTGATTCCGCGTGATTTCCCGAGTGTGAAGGGCAGTGTGGGTGATGCGCACTTTGTCAATATGCTGGTGCAATCCCTCGCAGAGACCGCAATTGCAACGCGTGGACGCATGATGGTTCTGTTTACTTCATACAAGATGTTGCGACAGGTCTATGACCCGCTGAAGGAGGCGCTGTCTGGTAACGACATCTCGTTGCTAGGGCAAGGCGTGGACAGTGGAAGCCGCTCCAAGTTGACTCGTAGGTTCCAGGATGCCAAAGCTACGGTACTTCTGGGCACAAGCAGCTTCTGGGAGGGTGTAGATATCCCTGGTGATGCACTGACCTGTCTTGCTATTGTGCGATTGCCTTTCCAGCCACCGAATCATCCGTTGGTGGAAGCCAAGAGTGAGTTGCTTCAGGAACAGAAGAAAAATCCGTTCATGAAACTTTCCGTGCCACAAGCGGTTATTCGTTTCAAGCAGGGATTTGGCCGATTGGTGCGTACAGCGAAGGACAGAGGTATTGTCATTGTTTATGATACACGGGTGATTGAAGCGTACTATGGTAAATTCTTTTTATATTCTTTACCTGGTCCCAAAATGGAGCACATGCTCACGGAGCAGATGGTTCCACGAATTACCGAGTGGTTAGAAAAACCTGCTAATGAACAAGAATAATCGTTGTTTTGTTCGTTATATCATTGCATGACACTATCGTTTGGCGTTAAACTTTATTAGATATTTCCGTATTCGATTAAAGCAGTTGCACGTAAGAACTTATAACCTAAATTACAAGGAGCATTCTGTATAAAATGTCACGTTTATCTTTGAGTTTTATACAGAATGCTCATCTTTTCATCTATTATTTTATCGTGGCCTTGGTAAGGGGGAGCAAGAATGAAATCGGATAAAATTTCGGAAGCGGTGGTACGACGGCTGCCTGTATACTTGCGTTATTTGAGCGAGTTGCATCAGCGTGAGGTGGCTACTGTTTCTTCTCAAGAGCTTGGACAGAGGCTGGATCTGAATCCGGCCCAAATTCGTAAAGACCTGGCTTACTTCGGTGATTTTGGTCGTAAAGGGATCGGGTATGATGTATCCTATTTGATCGAGAAAATTCGTCATATTCTCAAAATTGATCAGCAAATTAATGTAGCTCTGGTAGGCGCGGGTAACCTTGGACAGGCTTTGTCCAACTATAACGCATATCTGAAAGACAACATGAAGATTGTTGCTGTATTTGATGCATATGGACCGAAGATTGGTAGTCAAATCAACAGTTTGACGGTAAAACCAATGAATGAATTGACAGAAGCGGTTAAAACGGACAACATCCGCATTGGAATTATCACGGTTCCGGATACGGAAGCCCAGAATGTAGCCGATCAGCTTATTGAATCCGGAATCGAAGCAATCCTTAATTTTGCACCAACCATTCTAAAAACACCGCCGCATATCCGCATTCACCATGCTGACTTTACAACGGATCTGCTTAGTTTGGCCTATTACTTGGAGACTGGAAAGGACGACGAGGAAGATGACAACAAATAGATGGGTAATCCACAACGGCAAATTTGCCGTTAATGAAGGCGGCACAACATGGAATGTGGTTCAAGGATACATGGTTGTCGAAAATGACAAGATTGTGCATATTGGTGAGACATTGCCGGATGGAGACAAAAATTGTACCAAAGTGGATGGAAAAGGATTGTTCTTCCTGCCGGGTCTGATCAATACGCATGGTCATGCTGCGATGTCGTTGCTCAGAGGGCACGGAGACGATCTTGCATTGCAAGTATGGTTGCAGGAAAAAATGTGGCCGATGGAAGCGAAAATGACTTCAGAAGATGTATATTGGGGAACTTCGCTATCGGTGCTTGAAATGTTGAAAGGCGGAACTACAGCGTTCCTGGACATGTACGATCACATGGATCAAGTTGCCAAAGTTGTGAAGCAATCCGGAGCTAGAGCAGCACTGGCACGTGGTGTAATCGGGCTGTGCTCGGAAGAAGAGCAATTGCGGAAGCTGGAGGAGTCGGCAGCGTTTGCGCGTGAGTGGAATGGACAGGCAGATGGTCGCATTACAACCGTAATCTCGCCACACGCACCATATACATGCCCTCCTGACTACATAGAGAAGCTTGTGCAGGTCGCGAACGACCTAAACCTTCCCCTTCATACACATATGTCGGAAACGCTTCGTGAAGTCGAGCAGAACGTGGCTGATTATGGACTGCGCCCTGTGGCACATCTGGAGAAACTGGGCTTTTTCTCCCGTCCATCTCTGGTTGCACATGCGGTGCATCTGAATGACGAAGAGATTGAGATTCTGGCCCGTCATGATGTGGCTGTATCCCATAACCCGGGAAGTAACCTGAAACTGGCTTCCGGTGTTGCGCGGGTACCTGCGTTGCTGAAAGCAGGAGTTACCGTGTCACTCGGAACAGACGGACCGGCAAGCAACAACAACCTGGATATGTTCGAGGAAATGAGACTGGCTGCATTGATCCACAAAGGTGTATCTGGTGACCCGACGGCAGTGCCAGCAGGCGAAGCGTTACTACTCGGAACGTCATATGGCGCCAAATCCATCTTCTTGAACAATACCGGAGCACTCCAGGTCGGCATGAAGGCTGATTTTATCGCCTTGGACATTGAACAGGCACATTTCTATCCACATACAGACCTGATCTCGCATACCATCTACTCGGCTTCTGCCAAAGATGTAGAGCACGTATGGGTGGATGGGAAACAAGTGGTTAAACATGGTGAATGTCTGACACTTGATGAAGAGCGCATTTTGCGTGAGTCTCAATTGGCATTTGATGGTCTGCTTGCTCGATAATTGCAGGACAGCATCATAGGGAAAGGAAGTTCGGCTTTTGAAGAAAAAAAAGAAGTGGATATGGATTTCGCTGCTTGCACTTGTTCTGATTTTGTTTGGACTTCAGCGTTATTACGTCTATGTCACGCAGGACCAGCGCAAGGAAGAAGCGCTCGCCATACAGGCAGCACAGAAGCAACTGGGCATTACATCCTATGATGAATTGCGCAAGTACATCTGGGGAGACAAAGAAGGCTCTGACAACATCTACTGGACCCTGATCGGCAAAAACAAGGACAACCAGGATGTTATGGTCTGGGTCAAATTCGATGAAAACAATCAACCTGCTACGGGTGCAAACGCTGTACACAGTGAGCTGCTGCAGAATGGCTTGTCCGAAGCGCAGATACGCAATCGCTTTAGTTCCGAAGTTCCTGCCGGTGAGATTAAACGAATCATGCCCGGCGTTGTGAATGGAATATATGTGTGGCAAGTGTATTATAAAGACGGTACGCATAACCACTATCGGTTTTATCGTTTTAGCAATGGAGAACAGGTGGACCTGGTCTACACACTCCCGAACAGCTAGAACAAATAGAGGGACATAGCTAGAGAATTAAAGAAACGAAAGAACCGGCAGACGGATATCAGACTGAACCGGTTCTTTGTGTTGCCTGTAAACATATTTGATTTAAATAGTTAAAATTAATAATTTATTCATATTTTCGCCTTCGAAATTGTATATACGATGTGATATACTCAGATATGTACTCGAAGTTACATTCAAAACAAATAATCCTGTCGAAATTCTCGCAGGAGTCAATGTGCACATATTCGTATATACCAATAAGCCAGTAGGTTAGGCCAAAATCTGGGAGGGGTAATTCACTTGAAGCTAAAAGTATTGCCTATTGCTTTAACTGCCGTCATTTCAGCCGTTGTGTTGTTTGGAGGTTGGTTTGTGTATCGTCAGGTGGCTGTGCAGAATCCGATTGAAAAGATGGTTACCCAGTACGATGGAGTCAATGACGTTCAATTAACTATTAACCGCAATGACGTACAATTGAAACTGGATCTGCAACCTGATGTTGATTTGGGCAGACTGGTACAATATATTCACAAAGAAGGACAGACCTTGATTGGAACACGTTCACTAAAGTTGGATGTTGTGGATCATTCCAGTGAAGCACTGGAGAGTTGGTGGGGTGATGCAATGTTTACCGTAGCTCAGGCGATGGAGAACAAGCAGTACACCGAGATTACACCAACGTTGTCGAAGATGGCAACGAATGGAATAAAGGTAAATACAGCGATGGATGACAACAATGTATATGTCAGTCTCAGAGACGGAGATGCCAGCAAGTTTATTATTCTGCCGCGTGTGCCCGGTCAGATAGGAGTGTGGCCTAATGCCTAAGTGGACAAAAGAAGTTGCCATCGGATTTTTTCCCGTATTGATTATTTTCCTTGCTTTTACTGGTGTTAATATTGTTCCGATTCTAATTGCAGCGGTGTTTGTCGGAGCTTTGCTGTTCATGATGCAAATGCGTGGCGGGATTACAGTAGGCGCTGCACAGGAACGTAAACGGAAGAAAAAAGGACCTTCCAAGCTTACTTTTGAAGAAATTGGTGGTCAGGACAGTGCCAAGCAGGAATTGCGTGAAGCGCTTGACTTTCTCATCAAACATGAAGAAATTCGCAAGTTCGGGATTCGCCCGTTAAAAGGGATCTTGCTGACGGGCCCTCCAGGGACAGGCAAAACGTTGATGGCCAAGGCTGCTGCCCATTACACCGATTCTGTTTTTGTAGCAGCATCGGGTAGTGAGTTCGTGGAAATGTATGTTGGTGTGGGTGCCAGCAGAATTCGGGATTTGTTCAAGGACGCGAGAACCCGTGCCACCAAGGAAAATAAGGAAAACGCTATTATATTTATCGATGAAATCGATGTCATCGGGGGTAAACGTGAAGGTGGTCAACAGCGTGAATATGATCAGACCCTGAATCAGCTCCTGACGGAAATGGATGGAATCTATTCTTCCGATACGCCAAGAATACTGGTTATCGCTGCAACGAACCGCAAAGAAATGCTGGATAGCGCCTTGACGCGTCCGGGACGTTTTGACCGCCACATTCAAGTGGACTTGCCTGACAAGAAGGGCAGAAAGCATATTTTGGAACTGCATGCGGTGAATAAACCTCTGATGAAGGAAGTTAATCTGGAGAAGACAGCCGAAGAATCGTATGGTTTCTCCGGTGCACAGCTCGAAAGTGTGATGAACGAGGCAGCTATATACGCCATGCGGGACGGGCTGTTAAACATTGAACAGCGGCATTTGTCCTTGGCTATTGATAAAGTCATGATGGGTGAGAAGACAGACCGTGAGTCCAGTGTGGAAGAGAAGAAAAGGGTCGCCATTCATGAGTTGGGACATGCCATTATGGCTGAACTCGTGCGTCCAGGCAGTGTAAGCCAGGTGGCACTCAGTCCGCGTGGGCAAGCGCTGGGCTATGTGCGTCATAACCCGCAACAGGAACAGTTCCTCTATACGAAGCGCTTTCTGGAAGAGCAGATCATGATTGCACTCGGAGGAGCAGCTGCGGAGGAAATGTACTACGGTGGACGTTCCACAGGTTCACGCAATGACTTCGATCAGGCAACCAACGTTGTGCAGACGATGATGGCTTCCGGGTTGACTTCACTTGGGATTGTGAACATGGATATGGTAACAACCGAGGAACTGATGCGAGAGAATAAATTAATTCTTCAAGAACTGATGGAACAGACAAAGCGGTTGCTTGAAGAACAACGGACAATTTTCGACAATTCACTCGACATCTTGATTAGTGAGGAAGTATTGTCTGGTGAACAATTTCGTTGTCAATTTCGTGACAGTGCCCTTCTACCAGCATAATTTATTTATGCTGGTTATTTTTTTTTACATTTCACTCGTGCTAAGATATTATTATATGTTGGGTCGAAATTTGTAATTTTCGGCGAACAGGGTACAATAGAGAAATAGAGAACCGAAAGGATGGAGCAGAACCATGTTTTTCAAAAAAATAGGAGTTGTCGGCGGCGGTACGATGGGGCAAGGTATTTCCCAGATGCTCGCAGCCAAAGGACTTGATGTGCTTCTCGTGGAGCACACAACACAAAAGCTGGATCATGCATATGACATGATCGAAACCAATTTGGATAAACAACTGGAGAAATGGGCGATTACAAAAGCGGAGAAGAAATTGATTCTTTCCCGTATTACCAAGGTAGCTCATTTAGCTGAACTTGGAACTTGCGACATGGTCATTGAGACAATTTCAGAGGATCTGGATGCGAAAAAAGCAGTATTCAGCCAACTGGACCAAGTTTGCCCAAGCAATGTCATTTTGGCAAGTAATACATCCACGCTGAGTTTGACCGAGCTTGCAAGCTCGACCAAATACCCGGAGCGTGTTATTGGTATGCACTTTATTCACCCGGTATCCCGGGTTGATCTTGTAGAGATTATTCGTGGACTGAAAACTTCAGATACAACATTCGAAGAGACTAGACGTTTTGTTGAAGAAGTAGCGGACAAAAAAGGAGTCATGATCTATGAATCACCTGGATTCGTAACTTCCCGCTTGATCTGCCTGCTGATTAACGAAGCGTTGCATGTATTGCAAGAAGGTGTTGCATCTGCTGAAGATATCGATGATGCAATGCGTATCGGATACAACTTCCAACATGGACCACTCGAAATGGCTGACCGTTTCGGATTGGATTCTGTTGAAGCTGCACTCGAAAGAATGTTCCGTGAATTCGGAGAATTGAAATATCGTCCTTCTACGGTCCTGAAGAAAATGGTGCGTGCAGGACACCTGGGTGTCAAAACAGGCGAAGGATTCTTCAAGTACGACAAGGATGGTGACCGACTGTGAAAGTACTCGTAATTAATGCGGGGAGTTCCTCGCTCAAATATCAACTGTATAATATGACTGACGAATCTGTACTTGCTAAAGGTCTGGTAGAGCGGATCGGAATGGATTCCTCCATTCTGACACACAAACCGACAGGCCGTGAGGATGTTACAGAAGTTAGTGAAATTTTGGAACACACAACAGCGATCCGTAAAGTCATAGATATTCTGACTCACAAAGAAAATGGTGTACTGGATTCTGTAAGTGAAATTCAAGCTGTTGGACACCGTGTTGTTCACGGTGGTGAAGCATTTAAAGAATCTGCATTGGTAGATGATGCTGCCAAAGCTGAAATTCGTCGTTTGTTCGACTTGGCTCCACTTCATAACCCTGCTGCAATGATGGGTATTCGTGCAGCTGAATTAAATATGCCAGGTGTGCCTCAGGTAATGGTCTTTGATACAGCGTTCCATCAGACGATGCCGGAAAAAGCTTATCTGTATGCTATTCCGCGTGTGCTTTACAAAAAATATAAAGTTCGTCGTTACGGCGCACATGGTACTTCCCATGATTTCGTAAGCAAGGCTGCTGCTGAGTATCTGGATCGTCCATTGGAAGATCTGAAAATCATCACTTGTCACGTAGGTAACGGTGGTAGTGTAACAGCAGTTAAAGGTGGCGTATCCGTGGATACTTCGATGGGTATGACTCCACTTGAGGGACTGATGATGGGAACACGTAGTGGTGACCTTGATCCAGCTATCGTACCTTATGTAATGAACAAGGAAGAACTGAGCGTGAGCGAAGTGAACTCCATGCTGAACAAACACAGTGGATTGCTTGCGATCTCGGGAATCAGCAGTGACATGCGTGAGATTACGGAAGGTATGGAGAATGGCGATGCCAACTCCACGCTTGCTTTTGAAATGTACGAATACCGTCTGCGTAAATACATCGGATCATATGCAGCTGCAATGAACGGTGTAGACGTGATCGTCTTTACGGCTGGTGTAGGTGAGAACTCCGTTGTTCTTCGCCAAAAAGTATGTGAGCAGCTCACTTATCTGGGTGTTGAACTGGATGAAGCGCTGAATGCCATTCGTTCTGGCGAACCACGCCGGATCACAACAGCGAATTCCAAAGTGGAAGTTCTCGTTGTGCCAACAAACGAAGAATTGGTAATTGCACGCGATACACATCGAATCGTATTGAATTCCCAGTAATCTAACTGTAAAGTAAATATAGAATGACAAGGAAGTGCAGAGGACAGGCATAAGCCTGCCCGCTGCATTTTCAAATTCAGGAACCAAGGGGAGATATGGGCATGAATACGAATTGTGTAATTCGTAATGTGAACGAGCATGTGGGCGAAACCGTAACAATCGGTGCCTGGATTAACAACAAACGTTCCAGCGGTAAAATTCAGTTTTTGCAGCTGCGTGATGGAACCGGATATATCCAAGGGGTTGTTGTAAAAAGTGAAGTTAGTGAAGAGATCTGGAACAATGCCAAGAGCCTGACACAAGAAAGCTCTTTGTATGTTACAGGTATTATTCGTGAAGAACCTCGCAGTGCGTCTGGTTACGAGATGACTGTTACAGGGGTTGAGATCATTCACCTGACTGAAAACTATCCAATTACGCCTAAAGAGCACGGTGTTGATTTCTTGATGGACCATCGTCATCTGTGGCTTCGTTCTACGAAGCAACGTGCTGTTATGGTGATTCGTGCAGAGATTATTCGCGCTGTTCAGCAGTTCTTTGATGGTAACGGATTCACACAAGTTGATCCTCCGATTTTGACACCATCGTCTGCGGAAGGAACAACTAACCTGTTCCACATCAAATACTTTGATGAAGATGCTTATCTGACACAAAGTGGTCAATTGTATATGGAAGCCGCAGCGATGGCGCTGGGCAAAGTATACTCCTTTGGTCCAACATTCCGAGCTGAGAAGTCCAAAACACGTCGCCACTTGATTGAGTTCTGGATGATTGAGCCGGAAATGGCATTTGTAGATCACGAGGAAAGTCTGCGTGTACAAGAGAAATTTATCGCTCATGTCGTTCAATCCGTGGTGAAAAACTGCCGTGCAGAACTGGAATCTATCGGTCGTGACGTATCCAAACTCGAAGGCATCGTAGCGCCATTCCCACGAATTACGTATGATGAAGCGATTGAATTCCTGCATGGACAAGGCTTTGATATTCCTTGGGGAGAAGACTTTGGTGCACCGCACGAAACAGCAATTGCTGAGAAGTACAATACACCCGTCTTTATCACGCATTACCCTGCTGGAATCAAGGCATTTTATATGAAACCAGATCCGAATCGTCCTGAAGTTGTCCTCTGTGCTGATATGATTGCACCAGAAGGCTACGGAGAGATTATTGGCGGTTCGCAGCGTATCGATGATCCGGAATTGATGCAACAACGTTTTGAGGAGCACAATCTCTCGGATGAAGCTTATCAATGGTATCTGGATTTGCGTAAATACGGATCGGTTCCTCACTCCGGTTTCGGTCTGGGATTGGAGCGGACGGTAGCATGGATCTGTGGATTGGATCATGTACGTGAAACAATCGCTTTCCCACGTATGCTCTATCGTCTGTACCCTTAATGCTTAACCGAGGAGCATCTATGGAAGACACCACATCCAAAGCTTGGTTGGATGGAGCAGCTTATGGCATGACATCAGGTACAGCCCATCTGCCGTATGCCTTGTTACGTTATTATCACCAGCTTGGCCTATCAGATGCAGAAGTGCTTCTTCTGATTCAACTGCTAGGGTTCCGTCAGGCAGAGTTCAATGAGTTTCCCACGCTTGAAGAGCTTGCGGCGCGCATGGGACTTGCACCTGAAGGCATTGCCAGAATGTTGCAACGACTGATGAGGGATGGGTATATTGCTATTGACGAGCACCGTGACGAAGAACGGGACATCCAGTACGAGAGATATGATTTACATGGATTATATGCCAAGCTTGCAGCTTGCACTGCTGAAGAAGTAGCCGCATTCCGTGCGGAGCAGCTGAGCAGTAATACAGCACGTCAAGATTCGAACAGTGTTCAAAAAGAAGAGGAAGAACGGAACATGTTCTCCATTTTTGAAAAAGAATTCGGACGTCCGCTCTCTCCAATGGAGTGTGAGACGATATCCAGCTGGTTGGATCAGGACCGTTATCAAGAGGAATTGATTCTAATGGCTCTGAAGGAAGCGGTTTTTGCAGGCAAAGTACATTTCCGGTATATCGATCGAATACTGCTTGAGTGGAGTCGTAATCGTGTAAAGACCGTTCAAGACGCAAAGGCGTACACGCAGCGGTTTCGTAATGGTGGACGTTAATTCAAGTGTAGACATGGACAAAAAACAGGCCAGAAGTCATTCTGTGCCTGTTTTTTTTGGATTATAGATTGGATGAGTGATCAGCGACATCAACCTTTCGGGCAATGAATTCACTTTGTTTTACAAAAATTTGATGGATTACGCAGGGGTTAACGCACAAGCTGTCGTCTATTGTATTGGAGAGGAGGGGAGAGTTATTGATGAAGCGCGCGTAATAGAACAAATCCGTCAAGGAGATACATCCCAGATGCGTACTCTGATTGATAAGTATAGCCAGCATGTATACCATGTGGCCTATTCCGTACTCAGGAACGATCAGGAAGCACAGGATGCAGCTCAGGAGGCGTTCATACAGATGTATAAGTCTCTCCCCGAATACCGTTCTGAAGGTTTCAAAACGTGGTTAACCCGAATTGCCTTTCACAAAGCGATTGATGCCAAACGCAAGCTGGGCAGAAGAACTGCTGAGGATCTGGGTGGAGAAGAAAAAATAATCAATATGCCCGGACGGGATGAAGACGTTCTTACCCGTCTTGTTCGTGAAGAACGTCAGGATAAACTTCGCGAACGAATTAATCAGTTGCCTGCTCAGCACCGTGACATTATCACTGCGTATTATCTAAGCGAAAAAAATTATGAGCAGATTGCCAGTGATGCACAGGTGGCTGTGAAGACCGTGGAATCCCGCTTGTATCGTGCCCGGCAGTGGATTCGAAAACATTGGAAGGAGGATGAATGGCGTGAGTAAACAGGAGAAGTATACCGCTGCGCAATGGACTGATTATATTGAAGGCCATATGAGTGAAACTCAAGCGAACCAAATGGAACAGCTTCTGATGGAAGATCCGGATGCGATGGACATCTATCTGGAAGCGCTTGGTATCCATGGAGAACTGCCTCCGCTACCTGACCCGACAGGGTTTGCGGATTCAGTCATGCATCGGATTGAGGGCATTCAATCACCCAAGGTACAACGCAAATCCCGTGCTGGACGAAACCGGCGCTGGCTTGATCATAAAGTGTTCCATTACGCGGTAGCGGCCTGTTTGACATTGATCTTCCTCTCGTCTGGACTTTTTGACAAGGTAGCACCATATCACAAGTTCCAGGATGGCAACCACAGAGGGTCTTTTACGGAGAAATGGACGGAGGTAGCCACTTCATGGCTGGATAACCTCAAGCCTAAACCATAAATAGTTTCGCATTGCCTGAAAAGAAAGGATGACGACTGTGCACTCAGATCGTAACAAATTACTCGCATTTCTATTAAACCTGATACCCGGTCTTGGTTTTATGTATTGGGGGCGGCCTACCAGAGCTGTGGTCTATCCATTACTCTTTTTTGGAACAGGCATTGGCTTCATCATGTTGGCGTTGTTGACTGATGAAAAGGAATTGATGATTGTCGGGTTCCTGGGAGCCATATTCTTCTGGTGTATCAGCATGCTGGACATGATTATTGTTCTGCTCCGTGCACCTTCTGCCCGAGAAGCATATTACAGGGGATATGGTGCCCATTACGGGCCACAACATCCAGGAGCAGCCTACCAGGGAGCACACATGGGTCAGCAAGGGCCTACGGAGCATATGAATGAAGATGAGCTGCATCAGCATCCTGGTAGTGAATATGGTCACCCCGAGGGTGGCTATGGTCAACCTATGTATCAAAAAGGCAGTGAGGGTGAACGATTCTTCACCATTTTGCTCTCATTTGTTCCAGGATTGGGACATCTTCATCTGGGATTGTTGCATCGCGGATTGTCGTTTCTGATGGCGTTCTTTGGTTCATTTGCCATGATGGTTTTTGTGGCTTCGATCACTAATGAATCGGTGTTTTTAATGTTCCTACTCATTCTGCCTGTAATTTGGGTATACTGCATGTTTGATGCGGTGCAGCATGTCCATCGTAAGCAGGCTGGTGAGGTGTTACAGGATCGGACATTATTCGAAGAATTGGAAATGGGCAGAGTAGCCGGACGACGCAGCAAAGTGCTTGCAACGCTTTTATCCGCTTTTCCAGGTGCGGGTCATCTCTATCTGGGATTGCAAAAAAGAGGCATGCAATTAATGTTCCTGTTCCTTGCAAGCATCTATGTTCTCGACCTGCTTCACTTATCGGTGTTTCTGTTCATGATTCCACTGATCTGGTTCTACAGCTTCTTTGACGGGCTACAGTGCTCCAGTCGTTATGGACGCGAGCCTTTGGTTGATCAACCAATCTTCAAGGACTGGGCCCGTCATCAGCGTCTGATTGGATTCGGGATTGCGGCGTTGGGTCTATATTACCTGACGATCCGGCTTGTAATTCCACAGCTGAATGAACTGTTCCCTAATGCATTTATGACATACGAGATTCGTTCCTATTTGAACACTGTCATTGTATCCTTGCTGCTCATTTTTGGCGGCTTGAAGCTCCTGTTTGGCAAACAGAGGGGAGCTGACACAGATCATGCGGTTCATCGGAATGAAGAACAAGCAGATAGCCTCTTTTTATTCAAGGATCGGGATGATCAACTGTAGAGTGACCTAAAGATTATTTACACTGACACTACGATGACAGAACAACCTTCTAATCTCTGTTATCCCACATAACCAAAAACACGCCAAGGGCTATGTATACCAGCCTCTGGCGTGTTTTTGGTTGTGCAGCTTTGATTTCGAATAAATGATTGCTATTTCGTAGCACCCTTCAGCAGAAGTTGACGGTACATCACTTCGAACAGGAACTCGAACGCTTCCAGATGACGTTTCGCTTCAAAAGCATCTTTACCCCACGCATAAATACCGTGGTTACGCAGCAAAATTCCTGGTACGTTGGCATCCAGTACATCCGGTACCAATTCAGCAATGGACGGAATGTCCGCAAAGTTAGGCAGGACAGGTACACGAATCTCCGCATTTTCTTCCCAGATGTTGAAAGCTTTAATCAGTTCGATGCCCTGGATCGGCACTTGACCATCTGCTCCAAAGAATTCGCTAATCAGGTTGTTAAACACGGTATGCACGTGGAATACAGCACCGCAGCCGGTCAAACGATAGATTTCACAGTGAATCAACGTCTCGGCACTTGGTTTCAACGTTGTTGTCTCAATTGCTTTGCCGTGTTTGTCCACAAAAAGGAAGTCTTCCGGTGTGCGAAGAGATTTGTCTTTGCCTGAGGCGGTAACCGCAAAATAAAATTGCTCCGGGTCAAAGTCTCCTACACGCATCGACAGATTGCCACTTGTTCCGGGGAACCAGTTACGGCTGGCGAACAATGCTTTAATATCTGCCAGTTCTTCAAGGACCTGACGTTTGTGTTCCAATGTAATCTTTTCAAAGCCCATCGTTTACAGCACTCCTTGTGTTTGCTTCTGTTTCATATCTTCGATGATATCGTAAAAGGTAGCGAATGGCACATGGTCCACACCCAGCTCAATACATTTGTCCGTCAAAATGGAGCGAGAGTAGACGAGATCGGCAATTTTGGCACCTTCAAAATCCGTCAAACTGTCTCCAATGAGGATTCGATTGTATTGATCTTCCGGGAAGGTACGAATCACGGTTGTTTTGCACATGCCGCAGCCGTTCTCACAAGGGGGCTGGCAAGGGTTCGGCCATTCAATCTGAATAGTTTCACCCGAGAAGTCAGCTCCGTTGCAATAGACATGATCCTGCGGGATATGAAATGGTGCGAGTAACGGTTCGATAAAAAAGTCCATACCACCGCTGGTCACATTGAATTCGATCCCTTCGCTGCGAACGTAGTCAAGAAACTCGCTGAATCCTTCACGGATCCCCGCTTGTCCAAGCACAAATTCCACAATTTCATCTTTCTGCGATGCAGGCAGAAGAGCGAACATGGCTCCAACACCTTCACGCAGCGAAATGTTCTGCTCGATCGTATCTTTCATTATGGCTTCAATGCCCTCAGGCTTGAAATATTTCATGATCGCTACGATGTTGTCCGAGAGAGTAATCGTACCGTCAAAGTCACAGAAAATGACTGTTTTTTTATCACTTCTCATCGTTCGCCACCCCACAGGTCCAGTGCGCTTTTCAGCTCCGGATGATCGGTTGCATATTGCGCGAGTGGAATGGAACGCTGAGCTGCCTCAATGGCTTGCAGGAATGCACGTCCGCCTGCCTCAGTGCCCATAGGATGTCCATGAATACCGCCACCAGCATTAACGATGACATCTGTGCCAAAGTCGCGCAAAATAAGCGGTACAAGGCCTGGATGGATACCGGCTGAAGGCACTGGCATACTGGTTCGTACAGGCAGATCAGCTGTCAGTAATTGCTCCGTGATCGCCATATTTTCTTCCTTCGGCATCGTTACCGATCCATAAGGAGAAGGGAAGAGCACCAGATCGGCACCCGCAAGACGCATCAACTGGCCAAGTACAACCGAAGCCGACATGCCGTAATGTGGTGAAGGATACAGTGCACCTGCAAGAGCAGGGTGAGCCATAATCGGCACATTAATATCTGGATCACTGCTGAGTTCATGCAGGACATCATATCCGTAGGACAACACATTGAACAACAAGGCATTCGCTCCAGCGCCAATGGCACGTTTAGCTTGCTCTTTCAGACGTGATGTAGGTCCAGTGAGATTGGTTGCATACAGAAGTTTTTTGCCGGTCTCCTGGCGTGCCTGTTCGGCAGCTTTCATGCAGACCTCGACTCTTTTTTCGATAGGTGTCAATTTATTTTCGAACAGAATCTCATCGTCCTTGATCAGATCAACGCCACCAAGAGCCTGACGAATAAATTGTTCACGCAGTTCATCTGCATCCAGCCCGATAACCGATTTGAAGATACTCATTAACAGTGGACGATCATGCACACCAAGCAGATCACGAACACCATTCAGTCCAAACTTTGGTCCCGGGAATGCACTAAGGAAGCCATCCGAGAAACCAAGCTTTGTTAATTTGATCCGGCCATCCATTGAGATTTTGCCAAAGACCGTCACGAGCAGTGCAGGGATATCTCGGCTGAAGTTGATATCGGGATATCCAATGGTAATGTCTGCGTAACGCTCACCTGCAGCCATGCCATCAGCTTCATGTACTTCTACACTTATTACTTCACCGAGATGCTTCTGCATCGCTTCACGCTGGGCTTGCGGCAATTCAGTCCAGCTGCCAACGGTCATGCCGATTGCGATGGACTCGGCCTTCTTGCGAAAGTCTGCATGATCATCATGAAGACGATATGTGGCTGTGCACATGTTATTCATTTTTCAAATCCCCTTCCAAAGCAGCTCCCATCTCCCGTGAGCGCTCTGCACAGCGATTGACGGCTGCGATTACATTTTCAAAGAAATCTCCTTCGTCCAGCGTTTTAAGTGCTGCCTGAGTTGCCCCTCCCGGGGATGTCACATCACTACGAAGCTTCATCGGTTCCAAACCGGTTTGTTGTACCATTCGTGATGCACCAAGCACCGTCTGAACAGTGAGATCACGAGATTGCTGGCTGGATAAACCACCACGAATACCTGCGGCAATCATGGCCTCCATTAAATAGTATACATAAGCAGGGCCGCTTCCGGAAATCCCTGTGAGCACTTCAAGTTTATCTTCAGGCACGATGGTCACGATACCAACCGCTTCAAACATAGTCATCACTATACTGCGCTGTTCATCCGTAATCTCCGCAGAGAAGGCAAGACCCGTTGCACCGAGTCCAATGGTACTGGATGTATTCGGCATGGTTCTGGCGATCGGCTGTTTACGACCGAGCAAGGACTGCATCGTGCGGATCGATAATCCGGCAATGACAGACACGATCAGTTGATCAGGTGATAACAACGGACCGAGTTCACGCAGCGCTGCGGCAGCATCTTTGGGTTTCATACAGAGTACAATGACCGGAGTTGAGGCAAGATGATCCAGAGATTGTGAGGCCGTTCCGGTATGTACCGCATAACGGGTGCTGAGCTCCTCCTGACGTTTCTGGTTGCTGCGGTTCAGCATCGTAATATCCTGAGGACGAACGACTAGGCGGGAGATCAGTCCGCGCACGATGGCTTCAGCCATCGCGCCTGCTCCGTGGAAAGTAATCTTCTGTTGTAGTAACGTCTGTTGCTCTTGACTCATATTTATCGTTCCTCCTATATAACTAGTGCTGGGATGTTATTGGCGAATCTGTCCATTGCCTGTAATCCGATATTTGGTTGATGTCAGTGCTGGCAGTCCCATCGGTCCACGAGCATGCAGTTTCTGGGTACTGATTCCGATCTCGGCTCCATAGCCAAATTCAAATCCGTCGGTGAAACGTGTGGACGCATTGTGATAGACGGCTGCCGCATCCACATCATGCATGAAGCGCTCTGCATGGGCTGTATCCCGCGTTACGATACACTCGGAATGTTTGGTTCCGTAATGTGCGATATGCTGCATCGCTTCGTCCAGGTTCTCGACCACACGGATATTTAAAATATAATCGTTGTACTCGGTCGCATAGTCTTCCTCGGTTGCCTCAAGGGCAGAAGGAACAAGACGACGCACCGTGTCGCACCCTTTCAAGACCACATTAGCCTCACGGAATTGCTCGGCAAGAGCAGGCAGATGTTCTTCCGCATATGCGGCATGCAGCAGCAACGTTTCCATGGAGTTACATACGGATGGACGTTGTGCCTTGGCATTGACGGCAATTTCGGCTGCCATAACTGGATCGGCTGATTCATCCACATAGGTATGGCAAATGCCTGCCCCAGTTTCGATAACAGGTACGGTTGCATTGGCAACCACATTACGAATGAGGGAAGCCCCTCCGCGTGGAATGATGACGTCCAGCAGTCCGTTCAACTTGAGCATCTCATCTACGGAAGCACGATCTGCATCTTCAACCAGTTGCAAAGCATCAGCAGGCATGTCTGTCGTTGTGAGTGCCTGATGCAGCACCTCCACAATTTTACGATTGGAGGACAGGGCTGAGGAGCCGCCGCGCAGAAGTACTGCATTACCTGTTTTGAGACATAATCCGGCTGCGTCTACAGTTACATTAGGACGAGCTTCGTAGATGATGCCAATCAGGCCAATCGGCACTCTTGATTTTTCAACATGCAATCCGTTTGGACGGGTGAATGTTTCTAGGACTTCGCCGACTGGATCAGGCAAATCTGCAATCTGACGTAATCCTTCAGCAATGCCAGCAATGCGCTCTTTATTAAGGGCCAATCGATCCAGCATGGATTCCGGCGTACCTTGTTCTCTGCCGCGTTCCAGATCTTCAGCGTTTGCCTTAATGATGGAATCCGTCTCTGTAATCAATGCATCTGCCATGACACGCAGGGCCGTATTTTTCTGTTCTGTATTCAATCGGTTCAGCTGTTGAACCGTGGCTTGAGCTTTGCTGGCTTTTTCTCTCACTTCACTCATCGTAATTCCTCCTCATATATATAAAGTTAAAATTTTAACTTAATATAGCTTCATGTTTATTTTAACGTAATCCATTCGTCTCTATGAATAACCTCAAGTCTGTGGATGCTAGCAAGTTGTTTCATCACTTCGCCACTGGGAAGTCCGGCAATGAGTCGAAGCTGGTCATCATCATAATTGACAATACCGCGACCGAGCAAGGTTTCATCCATGCCAATGACCTCCACGACGTCTCCTGCATGGAAAGTTCCAAGTACCCGCTTGACCCCTACAGGTAGAAGACTGTGCCCCCCATGGACAAGGGCTTCTTCAGCACCATCATCCACAACGACTGTTCCCAGCGGAGTAGACATGAAGCCAAGCCACTGCTTTTTACGGGATAACGAAGCGAGTCGTGTCTCAAAGTAAGTTCCTTTGCCCGTGCCATCAACCGCTTTCTGCATATCTCCTGGTTCTTTCACACTTCCCACGAATACAGGTACGCCTCCACGTGTAGCAACCTTGGCTGCATCAACTTTGGATCGCATTCCACCTGTGCCAACCGATGATCCTGAACCGCCGGCAAAAGCATAGATCTCAGCCGTGATTTCGGGAATACGGTCGTAACGCATGGCAGAAGGATCTTTACGCGGATCTGCGGTGTACAGCCCGTTGGTATCCGTAAGAATGATCAGATGCTGTGCCTTCACCAGGTTTGCAACTAATGCGGACAACAGATCGTTATCACCAAACTTCAATTCATCCACCGACACTGTATCATTCTCATTGAAAATCGGAATCACTCGCTGTTTGAGCAGTTCCTCCACAGTCATACCTGCATTACCCATGCGTTTACGACTGTGAAAGTCTGTACGGGTTAACAGAATTTGCGCTGTAGTAACGCGGTGCGCTGCAAAAGCCTGTTGATATGCCTGCATCAGTAACGCCTGCCCAACAGCCGCTGCAGCTTGTTTCTCATGCAACTGTTTGGGGCGCTGAGGGTAACCGATCTCCCGGAATCCGGCAGCTACCGCTCCTGAGGTGACCAGAAGTACTTCATGACCCTGATCAGCCAATGCTGCAATTTCTCCGGCAAAAAAAGTGATCGAACTGCGATCCAGACCGCCTTCCTCCGTTGTAAGCGAGCTGCTTCCAATTTTAACTACAATACGTGAAGTCATGGTTTCACTTCCTTAAACATGATTAATAAGTGCTTCTGGAGCAGGCTTTAGCGGGTACAAAAAAAACTCCCGCCCTTTAGTTAAAAAGGACGAAAGTTCGTTACTTCCGCGGTACCACCTTTATTGATGATTAGATCATCCGGCTTCATGCCCTGTAACAGAAGGCACTGTCCTGTACGTAACAGGCCGCTCAGGGGTAGGTTTCAGAGAAGAGCCGCGGTAAATTCTTTCAGCAGGGTGGAATTTACTCTCTGTGCGCGACTGATATTCTCTTACTGGTCCCGTCATCACGTTTCGTTCAATATTTCTTATAACATACCATGGAAACTTGGCATATGCAAAGGGGTTATCGTCCTGTAAATTACTTGAATAAGTTCAGCTTGCCAATCCGTTCCACAGCTTCGCGTAATCGGTTTTCATCACTTAGCAGTCCTGCGCGCACATAGCCTTCACCATGCGAACCAAAACCAATACCTGGAGCTACGGCCACCTTGGCTTCCCGCAGTAACAAGTCTGCAAATGAAGCGGAAGTATAACCTTCAGGTACAGGCAACCAGCTGAAGAATGAACCCGCTGGTTTCGAAGCTTGCCAGCCAATCGAGGACAGCGCGTCATAAAACGCATTACGACGGGACTCGTAACGTGAAACCAGCGAAGTGACACATTCCTGAGATCCAGTAAGTGCTTCCGTTGCGGCAGCTTGAATCCCACCGAAAAGACTAACATAGATATGATCCTGCAGCAGATTGATTTTAGAAACAATCTCTGCATTGCCTAGCGCGAATCCAACACGCCATCCAGCCATATTGTATGTTTTGGATAACGTATAGAACTCAATGCCCACTTCTTTGGCACCAGGGGCTTGTAGGAAACTTACTGGACGATGTCCGTCAAATCCAATCGCGCCGTAAGCAAAATCACTGGCAACTACAATTTGATTTTTAATGGCGAATTCAACCGTATCTTCGTAGAACGAAAGTGGAGCCGTTGCCGACGTTGGATTGTTGGGATAGTTGAGGAACATCAGCTTGGCCTTCTCCCGATCTTCGGCTGTAACAGCTTCATAATCCGGCAGGAATGCATTGGACTCCAGCAAAGGCATAAATGACATGTTTGCTTTGGCGAGTGCAACACCAGACCAGTAATCCGGGTAGCCTGGATCTGGAACGAGAACGGTGTCGCTGGGGTTAAGCAGGACCTGAGGTAACTGAACCAATCCGGTTTTGCCTCCGAACAGAATGGCTACTTCAGTCTCGGGGTCCAGATCAACGTTGTAATCTTCCTTATAACGTTTGGCGACAGCTTCCTTCAGGAAAGAGTACCCTCTAAAAGGGGAGTATTTGTGGTAGAGGGGATTCTCAGCCGATTCTTGCAGTGTTTTCACAATATGAGGCGGTGTAGGTGTATCCGGGTTCCCCTGACCCAGGTTGATCACGTCATGTCCACTTGCGATTTCACGATTTACATTTTGAACAAGGGTAGCAAAAAATTGCGTTGGCAGCTGTGTCATCACATCAGAAGTCGGTATCTTAAAAGCTGAACGAGCAGATGTACGGTCTGAATGGGTCATTATTTTCATCACTCCGGTTATTAAAAATGGCAAATAGTTCTCATTAATTTATCACGCCAATCCCGAGCTGTATAGAGGGAAATGCACTTGGTTATGCAGTACATAGGAGCAAAGAGCGGAGGATTGTACAAAACTGAAAGTGCTCATTTAGTTTTGTCCATTGAGCTGAGAGAAGCCTTGTTTTATGATAATATCCGATAATGATAATCAATATCATTAAATTATATTGCACTATGTATATGATACAGGGGGAGAAATAGAAATGAAAAAGGGCATTCGAAATACGGCAGTATTATTAACGATTACGTGGTTATCCATTCTGCTGCTGGCTTGTGGGAATCAGGCTGAAACACCTGCTGCTGGCGCAGATGATTCCAAAGCAGCCACAGGAACCACGGAGACTCAGACTGCAACGGAAGAGACAAATGAAGGTGAGACCCGGGTATTCAAAGATTGGACTGGTCATGAGGTTGAGGTCCCTGTAAACCCGAAGCGAGTCATCTATCATGGAGAAGTTACCGGGGATCTGCTCGCGCTTGGTGTTGTTCCTGTAGGTATACTTCGTCAAGATGGAACCGTATACGATGATCAGGTTGCTCAGGCAGAGGATATAGGGTTTCCGATCAGTGTGGAAAAGGCGCTAGCCTTGAATCCCGATCTAATCATTTTCTCGAACAGTGATGAGGCACAATACGATCAGATCGCAAAGGTTGCACCCACGGTTACATTTGATTCGTTCGGGTCAATAGAAGATCGTATGCGTATCCTTGGCGACTTGTTGAACAAGAAGCAAGAAGCGGAGGACTGGATTACGGCTCATCAAAAAGCGACTAAAGAGATGTGGAAGCAACTTCATGAGAACGGATTAAAAGAAGGGGAGACGGCTTCGGTATTCACCATGTATCCCGGGAATCGTCTGTTTGTCATGGCAGGTGCAGGATTGCCACAGTTGTTATATGGAAAAGACGGGCTGAAACCAACCGTGGAAATTCAGAAAGTATTGGATCAAGACATGGGATTCGTAGAGATTTCGACTGAAAAATTATCTGAATTTGCCGGTGATCGAATATTTATTCTGGATCCTGTGACTGACGATGCGAAGCAATCCACCAAGGAATTGCTGGATAGTACAATCTGGAAGAACCTGCCTGCGGTGAAAGAAGGAAAAGTATATCGTTTTAATATCGTAAAAGCTTCTAGTGATGCTCTTTCGAGGGAGTGGCTGTTACAAGAGCTGCCAAAACAGATGATTCAATAATGGTGACGAGCTAGTGAGGCAGCAGTAACACCTTTGAGTAATGCAGTTATAAAAAAAGTAGAAGGGGCCTTCAACATTTCGTTGAACGCTCTTTTTTGCTGATTAAAGTCATATCTGGATTATTGACCATCGCTCGCTTATAATCAGAGAATGATTGATAATCATTCTCATTTTAGGAAAACGAGGTGAACCGACATGCAGGCTTTGGATGCCGATGGGGGAGCGTTGTTCTTTTCAGCATTCATGTTTCGGCTGGATCATCTGGTACGACGAATTGAACCACCTGAACAGGTGATGCTGGAAGTTGCTTGCGAGAAACATGCCTTCCTGATCTGCGAAGAAGGGGATGGGCGTTTATATATTGGACATGAACAGTTTCCAGTTACTACGGGATGTGTTTATCCGCTTTCTCCGGGAGAGGGGTACCAGATTGAACATCGTAATAACTCGGAATTGAAATATATCGTAATGGCTTTTGATGTTATTCATGTGTTGACGGGTGATCCCGAGCTCTATACCCGCCCTGTATTTGAGCACAGAAACCAATTGAATGGTTATCCCTATGCTCCGTTAAGTGGGCTGCTTGAGCAAATGTATGTCATTCGGAAGTATAAAACAGATGCTGAATACAGTCATTTGAATGCACAGTTCCAAAAATGGATGGAGATGATTATTACTCGGTACACTTCTCCAAAGACGAAACAGAGTATGGAAGCAAGACTACACAGCACGATTCAGTATGTAGACGACCATTATGCTGAAGAAATCACTGTACAGAAACTGGCACGTCTTGCGGAGATCAGACCTGTACAATATACGACCCTGTTCAGACAACTTACAGGTCACAAGCCGCTCGATTATGTGAATCATGTACGCATCAAACATGCCAAGGAATGGCTACGCAAATCGGATGAACCACTTCGGGATATAGCGAGCCGCGTGGGGTTTAAGGATGAGTATTATTTCAGCAGGCGTTTTCGCCAAATGACCGGATTATCTCCCCGTCAATATGACAGATCGATTCAGCAGCAGACGTTGGTACAAGATTGGTTGGGTCATGATGTGAATATTCCAGTAAACCCAAAGCGAATTATGTATTACGGAGATTCCGCTGGGGATCTGCTGATGCTGGGCATTCAGTTGCTGGAAGATCGGACATATGATGCGGTCGCACCGGTTAATGTGGAAGCGGCTGTTCAAATGAAGCCGGATTTGATTATTTTTGACAGCAGCAATGAACAGCAGTATGAACAACTTTCCCGGATTGCACCGACGCTTGCTTACAATTCACATGCCTCGTTGGAAGAACGAATGCGCAGATTGGGCAACTGGTTTGGCAGACAACCTCAGGCTGAACAATGGTTAACCTCCTATGCGGAGCGTACTGAGCAGATGTGGGCGAAGATCCATACTGTGATTGAAAAGGGGGAAACGGCTTCCGTATTTACATACCATCGGGGTGCACGATTATTTGTTATGGGCAATATCGGGCTGGCGCCATTGTTATATCATCCAATGGGATTCAGGCCAGTTACCAAAGTGAAGGAAGCACTTGCGGCAGGCAGAGCCTATAAGGAAATTTCGGCTGAAGCGGTACGTCAGTACGCGGGAGATCATGTGTTTGTTATGCTGCCTGAGGAAGTTGTGGCAAGACAGGCTACAGAGATGCTGATGAAAAGTCCCAGTTGGCAGGCCCTTCCGGCTGTGCAGAATGGACGGGTATACCCTGTGGAGGAGTCAACTTGGAATGTGGGTGATGCACTCACGAGTGACCGATTGCTGACCCTGCTCCCTGAGTTGTTATGTGCAAGTTCATAATAAAAACAGGCTTGCAGTCCTCAAGAGGATCAAGCTATGATAGCAGGTATTACGGTTCAGAGGAGTGCTTGTCATGACAGAAAAACAACAGGGAGAAATGCGTGTAGCCCTGATTCAGGGCGATATTCAGCTCGGAGACCCTGAGGCCAATCATAAACATATGCAGACGTTGCTTGAGCGTGCGGTAGAACAATATCCGGATCTGGGGCTGGCTGTGTTACCTGAGATGTGGAATACCGGATACGCTTTGACTCAAATTCATGAACTCGCTGACCCGGAAGGCCAGAAATCTCGGGAATGGTTATCTGCTTTTGCTCAAAAACATCAAATTTCCATCGTTGGCGGTTCCATTGCCGAGAAACGGGATGGTCAAATATACAATACAATGTATGCTTATGATCGTGAAGGAAAACAGGTAACACGGTACGATAAATTACATTTGTTCCGTCTGATGGACGAGGAGAAATATTTACAGCCTGGTGCGGAACCTGAAATTTTTGAATTGCAGAACGGTCTTACAGCGGGTGCTTCGATCTGTTATGACATCCGGTTTCCGGAACTGGCCCGCACCCTTGCTCTCAACGGGGCCAAGGCATTGATTGTACCGGCCGAATGGCCGAACCCTCGTCTGCACCACTGGCGTACGTTGCTTACGGCACGAGCGATTGAAAATCAGATGTATGTGATCGCCTGTAACCGTGTGGGTAAAGGGGGAGAAACCGAGTTTTTCGGACATTCCCTCATCATTGATCCTTGGGGTGAGATTGTGGCTGAAGGTGGCGAAGGGGAAGAGATCGTGACCGGAATGATTCGCCCTTCCCTGGTGGATGAGGTCCGCGGACGTATTCCCGTATTTGAAGACCGTCGACCTGGCATTTATTTTGGCGAAAAACAAAAACTGAAATAAAATTCTTCAGAAAAAGTGTTTATTCTTCCAGGACGCGGGTAATGATAACTATCCCGTCACCAAGGAGGATGATCAATCAATGGACAACCATGTGAAAGATACGCTCAGGAGACTGGAACAGGATAACACAAGGGAAAATCACTTAAGGGCATTCTTAGAGAATGGAGCAGGAGGGCTATCACCCCCTGATTCAATTGTTCAGGACGAAGGCCGTGTAATGAATCAGCAAAACAGGCTGACAAGCGATCGTAATTTTCGTAAATAAACCGCCAAACATGAAGTTTTCTTATGTACGTTTCTACGTTAACATTATAAATTAGCATGAGTTAAACAACTTAACAAGCAACATTGTACTGGAACCAGTTACTATGATTGCGATGTAAGAACTCTATCCTGCGGATGCGGGAAACGAGTATATGACAAAGGCTTGGCCCATAAGTCATAAAAATGGCTAGGGACCGCCCTGTTTTCAAAATTGTAACACAAAAAGAAACCGTTCCTTCGTAAAATGGAAGTGCGACCCACCATTTGAAAGGAGACGGTTTCTTTGTACATTCAATATACCATGGAACAACTTTTCTTGCCAATGGATTTGGAGACAGATATCCCTAAAAATCACCTCGTTCGTGTTGTGAATGACGCAATCAATCGCCTGAGCGACTCCATTTTTAACTCGGTGTATCCTGGCGGGGGCCGCCATAGCTATCATCCCAAAATGCTCACTAAAGTCATCATCTACGCCTACACTCAGCGCATCTACTCTTCCCGGCAAATCGCGAAGGCCGTTCGCGAAAATATCATGTTCATGTGGCTCGCCGGGCGGCAACAACCGGATTTCCGGACCATCAATCGCTTCCGCTGTGAGCGGATGAAAGAGGTCTTGGAAACCGTGTTTACCCATGTGCTGGAGCTGCTGGTTCAGGAGCAATACGTGTCCTTGGATCACTATTTTCTGGACGGAACCAAGCTCGAAGCGAATGCGAATCGCTACACCTTCGTCTGGAAAAAAGCCGTCGTCAAGCACCAGGGCAAGCTGCAAGAAAAAGTACATACCCTGTTTCAAGCCATCGAAGAGGCCGAAAACGAAGAAGATGCACACCAAATTGGAACGGATCTGTCCGAACTTGGTGAAGCATCCACGCTCACGGCGGAGAAACTGGAGCAAGCCGTCATACAATTAGAGGAAAAGCTAAGCGAAAAACCGAAGAACCAAACCTTAAAAAAAGCCGTGCGCCAGTTACGGAAGGACTTGCTACCACGACTACAAAAATATGAACAACAGATTGAAACTGCCGGCGAGCGCAATAGTTACAGCAAAACCGATCCAGATGCAACATTTATGCGAATGAAAGAGGACCACATGCGAAATGGTCAACTGAAGCCGGGATACAACGTACAGCTCGGAACGGAAAACCAGTTTGTTTTGGGCTACAGTGTGCACCAGCGGCCCACAGACACCAAATGTCTGAAACCGCACCTGGATCATCTGGAAGAGCAGCTGGGCCAACGAGTGAAAACCGTCATCGCAGATGCCGGGTATGGAAGCGAAGAGAATTACAGTTATTTGGAAGAAAAAAACATCCAAGGGATCATCAAATACGGGACGTACCACAAAGAGAAAACGAGGGCATGGAAGCAAGCCGTTGGGAAAGTGGACCACTGGAGCTACAACGAAACCGAAGATACATGGACCTGTGCGGCTGGGCAAACGTTACATTTTCGGTATGAAAGTCAGGCGGTCACGGAGAGTGGCTACGCGATTCAGACCCGCCATTATCGAAGTGCAGATTGTAACGAATGTCCCCTGAAAACAAAATGCACCACAGCGAAGGGCAATCGGGAGATTACCGTCAGCCTCACCTATATGCGTCAAAAAAACGAGATGCGGGAACGGTTGCGTAGTGAGGAAGGATACACCCTTTCAGTTCAGCGCATGACGGAGCCTGAGAGTGTGTTTGGACAAATTAAAAACAACCGAGGATTCCGAAGATTCCTGCTTCGCGGCTTGCAAAAAGTAAGCCTGGAGGTCGGGTGGCTTTGCCTTGCCCACAATCTGCTCAAAAAAGCCACAATGACAGAAAAACGCAAAAAGGACAAAGCAGGATAAACCTCTGCTTTGTCCTTTCTTGAACGTATGAGTGTTATTTCTTTTTGCCTATACATTTTTTAAGGGCTTTTGAGACAGCCTCTTTGTTTTGTTTCAGTATGAAATGTAATCATATCTATAGGAGCAATTCCTTAGTCTCCCTTTGACAGTTCGGCCACGGTTTGTTGAAACGTATGGATGAATGCCTCGGCTGCCTTCGACAGCACTCTGCCTTGACGATAAGCCACAACAAGTGTTCTGCTGGGAGTAGGCTCAGCAAGCGGGACGTACACAGGTACGAATTCACTGCGCGGCGCACGGGCAATAAAGCGTGGAACCAGTGTAATACCCATACCCGTGGCGACCAGCGACTGAACGGTTTCAATATTGGTACTCTCAAACACAACTTGGGGATCAAAGCCGGCCTGCTCACAGAGATCAAATGTAAGTTTGCGGAAACCCTGTCCTTTTTTCAATACAACAAACGGTTCATCCCGAAGCTCTTCAATTCGCACAGGAAGCGGATGTTCCGGATCTGCCCTGCGTGCCAAAGGGTGATTCGGGGGAACTGCCAGATCAATCTTTTCCTCTCCAATGGCAACATAGGCGAGACTTGGCTCTTGTAAAGGAAGAGATAGCAGACTGAGATCTGCTTTGCCGCTTGCTGTCAATTTCTCAAGCGTAAGCCCGGAGTCTTCCAATAAGGTAACCTCAATCTCGGGATAAGCTTGTTGAAACGCAGGAAGCACGTGTGGGAGCAGGTGTGATCCCGTGATCGGCATGCTGCCTACAACGACTTTACCTTTGCGAAGCTGGGAGATGTCTGACATTTCCTGACGCAATAGCTCCACGGCATCTACGATCTTCTGGGCTTGTTCGACAAACGTAACACCCGCATGGGTTAACTCCACGGTACTTGTATTACGCTGAAACAGAAGTACACCCAATTCTTTTTCCAATTTGGATAATTGCTGGCTTAAAGAAGGTTGGGCAATATGCAGCTTCTCTGCTGCCCGGGAGAAATTGCGTTCAGCCGCAATTTGCAGCGTATATTGAAGTTGTCTGAATTCCATCGTCATTGGTCATTCCTTTCGTTATGCCACCATTATATCACTATAGATGAAGAAATCATTAATTTCGCTTAACCGCTTGCACTCCATCAGAAGAGTTGATATACTGATTTTGAAAACGCTTAATAAGAACCACTTACCCGGGTAAAACAAAATCAACGTTTTCATGTGTACCAGTTTCAAGTGTTAGTACGGAACCATTTCAAATGTTCATATTCTTTTTCGTTCATATAATTGAATAACAATCATCCAACGATGGCGTGTTACTGTACGGCAGGCAAGACCTAGATTGGGTGGGAAGAGTTTCTTTTTCCTACCCTTTTTAGGTCTTTTTTTGTTCCCATCAAGAAGAAATGGCGGAGGTGTCGTTATGAATTCCAAAAAGTTGGCTCAGGAAATTTTGGAGCATGTAGGTGGAAATAATAACATCAATCAAGTAATTCATTGTTCAACAAGATTACGTTTTACACTTAAAAATTCAAAGTTAGCCAATACAGAAGAGATCAAACGGTTGGATGGAGTCATAGGAGCCGTGGATAGTGGCGGGCAATATCAGGTCATCATTGGTAATGATGTGAGTTATGTATATAACGAACTGGCCCCGTTAATAAACATGGAAACGGCCAGTGATGAGGTTAAGCCTCCACGGGATTACAGTCCCAAAGGTTTGTTTAATGCTTTTGCCAATGTCATTGCAGGCATCTTCCAACCAATTATTCCGGCTATCGCAGCTTCTGGGATGCTCAAAGCTCTGCTGTTGCTGGCTACCGTTTTCGGGATTATGGCTAAGGAAGATCAGGCTTACGTATTTTTGAACGCAATAGCAGATGCAGGCTTTTATTTCCTGCCCATGCTGCTTGCCTTCTCCAGTGCAAACAAGTTCAAGGCTAATCCATATATAGCTGTATTACTTGGAGGCGTCTTGCTTCATCCAAACATGATTGGTCTTCTGGGTGGAGAGGAACCGGTATATTTCCTTGGCATGAACGTACCGAATGTCGCTTATGCGACTTCCGTCATCCCGATTATTTTGACCGTTTGGTTTATGTCGTATATCGAACGTTTCGCTGATAAAGTATCACCCGGTCCTGTGAAAATATTTTTGAAGCCGCTCATTGTTATCCTGATAGTTGCCCCCATTTCATTGATTGCACTCGGTCCATTGGGCACATATATCGGTACAGGGATGTCAGAAGGTGTCTTCTGGATACAGGATAAAGTAGGCTGGGTAATGGTCGTTATTATGTCGATGTTAATGCCATTTATCGTGATGTTTGGCATGCACAAAGTGTTTTATCCTGTGATTTTTGGAGCAATTGCTTCACCAGGTTACGAGACACTGTTCCTCGTTTCTATGCTTGCTGCCAATATGGCACAAGGAGGAGGGGCACTCGCGGTAGCGTTCAAATCGAAAGACCCAAAAATGAAACAGATCGCTCTTTCTGCCGGAATTTCCGGTATGTTCGGGATTACTGAACCAGCAATCTACGGGGTGCATCTCCGTTTGAAAAAGACATTTTTGGCATGCCTCATTGGCGCAGGAGCGGCGGGCATGTTCGCCGGAATCGTCAATCTGAAGGCGTATACAGCAGTTGGTCCTGGTCTTGCCACATTGCCGATCTTTGTCAGTGATGATCCCAACAATATTTTATATGCGCTGATTACGGTTGCGATTTCTTCCGTTATTGCATTTGTAGGCGTGTTCCTTATCGGGTTCCAAGATACAGCAGCAAGTGCGGAGTCTGGTAAAGCGGGTAAGCCATCTGCTGAGCCCGTTTCTCCAGTCCGTATGGATTCTCAGTCGCAAACTTCGGCTTCCGGCATGAAGTCCAAAAAAGTGGTGTTTGCTCCATTGGAAGGTAAGGTTTTGCCATTAAGAGAGGTGAAGGACGAGGCCTTCTCGCAAGAAGCCATGGGACAAGGTATGGCCATTCAGCCAAGTGTTGGCAAGGTGTTTGCCCCGTTTGATGGTACCGTTGAGACGGTGTTCCGTACCAAACATTCCATCGGTCTGAGATCGGTAGAAGGGGTAGAACTTCTGATTCATGTCGGATTGGATACGGTGAAACTGAAAGGCCAGCATTTTGATGTAAAAGTCAACGAAGGAGAACAGATCTCTCATGGTCAGCTCCTGATCGAATTTGATCTTGAAGCTATACAAGCAGCAGGTTATGACACCACGACCCCTGTAATTGTGACCAATTCATCGGATTATCTGGAGATACTGGGCAATGAAACTGCGGCGACAACAGGACCGGAGAAACCATTAATTACGGTGTTATAACCCGCTGAAATATGAATGAAAGGCAGGCAGCCTGATATGGAAGTCATAAAAATACTGAATTCGAGCATTGTTCTTGCCAGACGTGGTGAGGATGACAAGGAAATTATTGTGATGGGAAAGGGCATCGGCTACAGGAGCAAACCGGGAGATGTCGTGGGGGAGGATGAGATCGAGAAGATATATGTCCTTGAAAATGAAACAATCTCTTCGGATCTCACCGCCCTGATGAAGGAAACGCCAAAAGAATACCTGATTCTGGCTGATGAAATCATCTCCCATGCCAAACATACATTGTCCCGCCATCTGAGTGATCATCTCTATGTCGCATTAACGGATCACCTGTATATGGCCATGAAGCGATTCAAGGACAATATGACGATCCAGAACCGAATGTTGTGGGAAGTGAAAAAGTTTTATCCGCAGGAGTTCAGTATCGGGTTGCATGGTCTGTCTCTCATTCAAAAACAGCTTGGTCTCTCCTTGCCTGAAGAGGAAGCGGCGAATATCGCCTTTCATCTCGTTAATGCCCAGCAGAATGATGACAATATGAATCAGGTCATGATGATGACCAATACAGTCAAGGATGTACTCAATATTATCAAAATTCACTATCAAGTGGAGCTGGATACACACAGCATCAACTATTCACGCTTTTTGACCCATTTGCAGTTTTTCATTCAAAGGCTTTTTGAGCATAAAACATTAAACACACAGGATCATGAGCTCTTTGAGCAGATCGCGAATAAATACCCGCAGGAAGAAGCCTGCGTACTGCTAATCAAGGATTATATTGAAGCCCGGTTTGAACATACGATCTCCAATGAAGAGATGATGTATTTGATTATTCATATCAATCGGGTCATGAGTCGTAATTGAGCAAGAATGAAAGATTCACAGAGATAATCCAAGGAGGAATACACAATGACCAATACAACAAGAACGTTTCCAGAAGATTTTCTATGGGGAGGAGCGATTGCTGCCAATCAGGCAGAAGGAGCGTGGAATGTGGATGGCAAAGGTCTGTCTACAGCCGACATTGCTATCTATCGAAAAGGTGTAGCCAAGAGTGAGTATAAAAAACATAATGCGATCAATGAAGAACAGATCAAGGTTGCGACGGAGTCTACCTCGGACAGAGAATATCCGAAACGCAGAGGCATTGATTTCTACCATCGTTACGAGGAGGATCTCGCCCTGTTTGGGGAGATGGGACTCAAAACGTTGCGACTTTCCATTGCATGGACCCGAATTTTCCCGAATGGCAACGAAACAGAGCCGAATGAAGCCGGTTTGCAGTTTTATGACCGTGTTATTGATGGCATGCTGAAACAAGGGATCGAACCATTGATTACGTTGTCGCATTATGAGATGCCGATGTATCTGGTGAATCAACATGGTGGATGGACGGATCGGAAAGTCGTCGAGTATTTTGTTCACTTTTGCAAAACCGTGTTCACCCGTTATAAGGACAAAGTGAAGTATTGGATTACATTTAATGAAATTGACAGCATAGTTCGTCATCCGTTTACGAGTGGTGGTATTGTTCCGGAGCGTTTCGAAAATGTGGAGCAGGCTGTATATCAGGGGTTGCATCATCAATTTGTAGCGAGTGCGCTCGCAGTGAAATACTGTCATGAGATCATTCCTGGCTCTCAGATCGGATGTATGCTTACCAAACTGACAACATACGCTCATACATGTAATCCCGAAGACGTACTTGTTGCTTCCCGGGATAATCAATTCAATCTTATGTTTACGGACGTACAGGTGAGGGGGGCTTATCCATACTTTACGAAGAGATTTTTTGCCGAAAAAGGGATTAACCTCGATATGCTTGAAGGGGATGAGGAGATTCTGAAAGTACACACTGTGGACTTTATCTCATTCAGTTATTATATGTCCCTGGTATCAAGTGTGGATGGCGACCGATTGGAGCAGGTGAGTGGCAATACAACTGGAGGGGTGAAGAACCCGTATCTCCAAACCAATGATTGGGGCTGGCAGATTGACCCGGTAGGTCTGCGCATCTCACTGAATGAACTGTACAGCCGTTACGAGGTGCCCTTGTTTATCGTTGAAAATGGAATTGGAGCGGTAGACACGATTGAAGCTGATGGTAGCATTCAGGATGATTATCGTATTGATTATTTCCGCTCTCACATTGAACAGATGCATGAGGCGATTCTGGACGGTGTTGAACTGCTGGGCTATACCAGTTGGGGAGTGATTGATCTGATTAGTTATTCTTCTTCAGAGATGGAGAAACGATATGGCTTTATTTATGTAGATCAGGATAATGACGGCAATGGAACACTGGAGAGAAAACGCAAGAAGAGTTTCTATTGGTACAAAGATGTGATTGCGAATAACGGTTTGTAATACAGTAGTAGGACAAGCGCTCTCATAAAAGGCGTTGATATGATCATTTTCATTTCATAACAGAAATTAGGAAAGCAGCTCTGGACTCAGGGCTGTTTTTTTATGTTCTAGATAAAAAGCATTGACAGCGCAGCAGCGTAAACGTAGTATAAGACTTATATGATAATGATAATTGTTATCAATTGAAACCTCTGCGATGAGCAGTGGTTTATTTGTCTTTCTCTCATTATAGGTTAAACCTATTACATCTATAGATATTATATCTTGGAACAATGAAGGACGGGGTGATATATTTATGTCATTCAAGAGCTTCACTTTTTAAAGGAAACAGAGGCTCTTCCAAGGACCGAACTTATAATGAGGTGAAAATGATGAGTAAAAAAACGATGTTTGAGAAAATTTGGGAAAACCACGTGATTCATCAAGAAGAAGGCAAACCAAGCATTCTGTATATCGATCTGCATCTGGTGCACGAAGTAACTTCTCCGCAGGCATTTGAAGGTCTTCGTCTGAGCGGACGTAAAGTTCGTCGCCCTGAGCTGACATTTGCGACAATGGACCATAACGTTCCAACGAAAGACCGTTTCAACATTACAGATCCAATCTCCAAACAACAAATTGATACACTTTCGCAAAACTGCCGTGATTTCGGCGTGAAATTGTATGATCTGGACACCATTGATCAAGGCGTTGTACACGTTATGGGACCTGAACTCGGTCTGACTCATCCGGGTAAAACGATTGTATGTGGTGATAGTCATACGTCCACGCACGGTGCGTTTGGCGCACTGGCATTCGGAATCGGAACAAGTGAAGTTGAGCACGTTATGGCAACTCAATGTTTGCAACAAGCGAAAGCCAAAACGATGGAAGTTCGTTTTGTCGGCAAACGTAACCCGGGCGTAACCGCAAAAGACATGATCCTCGCAGTTATCGCCAAATACGGTACAGACTTTGCTACAGGTTATGTTATTGAGTACACAGGCGAATCCATCCGTGAGTTGAGCATGGAAGAGCGTATGACGGTCTGCAACATGTCCATCGAAGGTGGAGCAAGAGCAGGATTGATCGCTCCGGATGAAACAACATTTGAATATCTGCGTGGACGTGAATACGTGCCAGCGGATGCCAAATTCGATGAAGCTGTAGCAGGTTGGAAACAACTTGTAACAGATGAAGGTGCCGAGTTCGACCATGTGGTTGAAATCGATGTGGAGACATTGATTCCGCAAGTAACTTGGGGAACAAGCCCAGGTATGGGAACCGACATCTCTTCGAAAGTTCCTGTTCCGGCTGAATTGCCTACAGAAAACGAACGCAAAGCGGCTGAAAAGGCGCTTGAATATATGGGACTTGAACCGGGAACACCAATCGCCGAGATTCCAATTGATTATGTATTTATCGGTTCTTGCACCAATGGTCGGATCGAAGATCTGCGTGCAGCAGCAAAAGTGGCTAAAGGTCACACGGTATCCAGTCAGGTTACAGCAATTGTTGTACCAGGTTCAGGACGAGTTAAAATCCAAGCAGAACAAGAAGGTTTGGATAAAATCTTTACGGAAGCTGGATTTGAATGGCGGGATGCGGGATGCAGTATGTGTCTGGCGATGAACCCGGATGTATTGAAGCCAGGACAACGTTGTGCTTCGACGTCCAACCGTAACTTTGAAGGACGCCAAGGACGCGGAGGACGTACGCACCTGGTATCTCCGGCAATGGCAGCAGCAGCAGCGGTTAAGGGTCACTTTGTGGACGTACGGGACTGGAATTTCAAAACAGAAGCAGCGATCTAATCTATAACAGACAGAAGGGAGAACGTTTAATATGGAAGAATTCAAAACATTACAAGGCATCGTTGCACCGGTAGACCGGGTCAATGTAGATACAGATGCAATCATTCCGAAACAGTTCCTGAAACGGATTGAACGTACCGGATTTGGACAATTTTTGTTCTATGAATGGCGTTTTGATGAAGAGGGCAACAATAATGCTTCCTTCGAAATGAACAAACCTCGTTATGAAGGGGCATCCATCCTGATCTCACGTGCCAACTTTGGCTGTGGATCTTCCCGTGAGCATGCGCCATGGGCGATTTTGGACTATGGATTCCGTTGTGTCATCGCTCCATCTTATGCAGACATCTTCTATAATAACTGCTTTAAGAACGGAATCTTGCCAATCAAGTTGTCTGAAGAGCAAGTTGAAGACTTGTTCCAACGTACAGCGACACATGAAGGCTATGAGATGAATGTAAATCTGGAAAACAAAACGATCACCGATGCATACGGACTGCATATCGATTTTGATCTGGATGAGCATCGTCGTCAATTCCTGTTGCAAGGACTGGACGATATCGGTCTCACACTTCAACATGATGATGAAATTGCTGCGTATGAGCAACGCCACGCGGCAAAACTGTTCGGTTAATCGTTAAAGTATCGCATAGCAGAAAGCTTCTGCCTCGCCAAAGGGATCTTGTTCCCATCGGTGAGACAGAAGCTTTTTTTGCAATATTTCCTATTCCCATATATGTATACTTTAAAGTTACATTAATAGATGGAATTTCATCAATTTATGACATCACTGATACGAAATCGATACACATTCATGTAAAAGAGATTATGTTCTTAAATGTGATCTGCTTTTTTATCTTATTTCCGACCGAATATGACAACGTTGTAACCGGATGAAGGGACAATATCTGATAAACTGATTAGTAGATTATGGAAGGTTACATAGACTTATTGATGTTACGCTGTGCAAAGAATCAGGTCGGATGTTCAAAAGACAAAAAGAATGGTGGATGAGGTATGAAAAAATGGTCGGCAGCAGTCGTTTTTCTTCTGTTCCTATGTTTATTCCCAGTCATGGCCCATGCAGACACCACTCCCTCGATTGTACTCGACGGTGTAACCATTAACCAGCAGACGGGTGCACCTGCAGAGAATATCGGGAAAACGGTCATGGTTCCAATTCGAATTGTATCCGAGAATCTGGGTTATAAGGTCAAATGGGAAAAAGCAACCCAGTCAGTCCAGGTTCAAAAAGGAAACAGCACGATTCTAATGACGGCTGGCAAAGATGCAGCTACAGTGAATGGAAACGTGGTGAATCTGGATTCGCCTCCACTGATCAAACAGGGAACGACGCTTGTTCCGTTACGCTTTGTCGGGGAAGGCATGGGTCTGCGTGTTGGTTGGGACAATGGAACCAAGACAGTAAGCCTATTTAGTCTTCCTCCCGTAGTTGGAACGGAAGGTGACAGTGACCCCCTCGAGGCTCCTGTCCCGGATGGTCTGACAGAACTTCAAGGCATCAGCTTCAGCGGAGATCGGTTGATTGTAGCAACAAATGGCAATATCAGTCCCAAAGTATCCAGTCTTGGCGGGCCAGACCGTATTATTGTTGATCTGCCTTCAGCGACATTCTCTCAGGAATTCATTCAGGGACAAGCCTCAAACGCGGATGGCAGTGGACAGATTCTTGTTACGGATTCATCATTAGTTTCCAAAGTTCGGTATGCCATGTTTAGTAAATCGCCTTCTACCGTGCGTGTCGTTCTGGATCTGAGTCAGACGGCTACTGCCAAATGGTCTGTTGGAGATAACAATGTCTTGCTCGTTGACCTGACAGCCACGAGTGGAGAACCCACAAGCCAACCGGAAGTACCTACCAATGATGGCAAAACCATTGTGGTCATTGATCCGGGACATGGTGGTCGTCAATCGGGTGCAGTAAGTTTGTCAGGAGCTTATGAGAAGGATTTCAATCTGGCTGTAGGACTGAAGGTACAGGCAATCCTTCAACAATACCAAAATATTCAAACAGTCATTACACGCCAGGACGATACAGAGCTTTCACTCAAACAACGTGTGGATATTGCTGAATTGAATCAGGCAGATGTTTTTGTGTCCATTCATGGAAACAAATTCACCACACCCGTACCAAACGGCATTGAAACGCTCTACAGTCGTAAAGAAAGCAAGACCCTGGCTGACACTCTTCACAAATATGTGTTGCCGGTAACAGGACTCAAGGATCGTGGGGTTAAAACGGCAAGTCTGCATGTGACGCGTGAAACAACCATGCCTGCTGTGTTACTTGAACTTGGTTTTTTAAGTAGCCCTACAGATGAAGCAGTCATGCTCACAGAAGAATACCAGGACAAATGTGCACAGGCGATTGTCGACGGAATCGTTGAATTTTTGGGACTGTAAATTGAATTGTGCGCAAATATGAAGGTTAGGGTAGTACGTTGTTTAGAGATGTATATTTGATAAATAAGGAAAAAAGAAGACATTAAAATGTAAAAAAAGCTTGATCTGACAACGTTTTTTTTCTGTTATGTTGGAATATATTCGCAACTTTTGAGAGCGAGGGGCGTCTAATAGGTGTCTGGTAATGCCCAAGCGGTCAGTCGGAGTTGGAAAATGACAACATGCGGCAAAAAAATATGAGAATGGTAGGGGTGAAGGATGAAAAAGTTCGGTTTTTTGGTACTGTTATTTGTCTTTGGGCTCGTATTCCCGGGCTATAGTCACGCAGCAACAGACACGAAAATTATCCTAGACGGAAAAGAAATCGTACAGCCATCGGATACAAAAGCGGAAATTATCAACAGCAAGGTGATGGTTCCGATCCGGGTTGTGTCCGAAAATCTTGGATATAGCGTGGAGTGGAAGCAGCAAACGCAAACGGTGACTATCAGCAAAGACAACACTGCCATGCAGATGATTGTTGGACAGAAGACGGCAACGGTGAACGGCAGTAACGTAAACCTGGATGCCCCGCCACTCGTGAAAAACGGTACTACACTCGTGCCTCTCCGATTTATTGGTGAGGAAATGGGTCTTAAGGTGGGTTGGAACAATACCACGAAGACGGTAACATTAGTTACCCAGAATTCAGGTTCCGGAAACGGGACAACCACACCTCCTAACTCTGGCAATGAAGGCGGAGGATCGGATCAGGAAGGTCTTGTACTGGTGAACGGCATCAGCTTCAGCGACAACCGCCTCATGATAGCAACAAGCGGAAGTACGAAGCCGAACGTCTTCACGATGACAGGACCAGATCGAATCGTTATAGACTTGCCGAATACCGCATTTGCTGATTCATTCAGTGAAGGACAGGCTTTAGACAGCAACCAGAATGGACAACTCGTCGTTAGCGGCTATCCGGATGTGTCTAAGATTCGTTACTCGTTATACAGCAACAGTCCATCCACACTTCGTTTTGTGATCGATCTGTCCAGTTCGAAAGGGTACAGTGTGCAAAATGATTCCGGACTGATTATGATTAACCTCGACAATCAAAGTGGTACACCTGCTCCTCCAGTTGGTAATAATGGCAAAAAAGTTGTCGTTATCGATGCAGGTCACGGAGATCAGGATCCTGGGGCAATCGGTGTAACTGGTAAACGTGAAAAAGACTTCAATCTGGCAATGGCTCTGAAAGTGGAAGCCTTGTTGAAAAAAGAATCCAAAATTGACGTTGTGTTAACGCGCAGCGATGATACATTTTTGGCATTGAAAGAACGTGTGAAGATTGCACAAGACATAAAAGCGGATATCTTCATCTCCATTCATGCTAATAGTGGCCCTACTGCTGCGAACGGTGTAGAGACATTCTATACACGATCCAACAGCAAAGCACTTGCTACAGTGATGCACAAGTATCTTTTACAGTCTTCCGGATTGAAAGATCGTGGAGTGAAAACGGCAAGTCTCCATGTAACCCGTGAAACGACAATGCCAGCAGTTCTGCTGGAAGGTGGATTCCTTAGCAATAAGAGCGACGAAGCAGCCCTGTTCACTGAGAGTTTCCAGAACAGTGTTGCCAAAGGCATTGTTGCAGGAATCAAGGAGTATCTGGGAATTCAATAAGGGACAAGCCCTTACGTTGAGGAGGCGGAGTTAGAATGAACAAGAAAATATGGATTGCAGCCTTGCTGGTAACAGTTATGGCAGTTGCTGCTGGATGTGGAAGCAAGCCAACAGCTGCTCCGAATCAGACGCAAGGCGCAGGAACTGAGACCAATGTGACCGAGGTTGAAGGCGAAACAATTACCGAACCGGTAACCGCTGAACCTGAAGAGAACACAACACCTACAGAATCCACGGAAGGCAGCTCGGAGGGAACGACTACAACTACTCCGCCAAGCGAAACGTCTACGGAGACGCCAGCAACTTCTGAAAGTAATCAAAAGAAAACGATCACTGTATTCTATACGGATGAAGAAGAACTGGAGTTGCACAAAGCTTCGGCAGAGATTTCATACGCATCAGATGATGCCAAATATAAGGCTGCGTTTGAATCACTGCAACAGAGCAAAGACAATAAACTTGTTCCGCTGTGGTCTAAAGAAATTGAATTGAAGTCTGTTCAGTTCAAGGATGGAGCTCTTACGCTGGATATTCATATGCCAGATACGGCACGTCTTGGAGCAGGTGGAGAATCTTATGCGCTGGATGCTCTAAAACAAACGTTCTTCCAGTTTGATGAAGTGAAATCACTTGATTTACTGGTGGATGGTCAGCAGATTGAGAGTCTGATGGGCCATGTGGATCTTGAACATCCAATGACAAGATCCGAATAGGCTGTACAGTATACTGTTGACCGTGAATCCACGGAATAGGTTCGTTTTACATGAGAGAGGGGAATCATAGGTGACTTTTAAATATAACAATTCATCACACTCTAAAAAAGTAGTATCAGCCGTGCTGGCAGGCATGATGGCCCTTAGCGCTGGCGGAGCTGCCATGGCAGCAGAATCAACAGAAACGGGGCAGGGTCAGACTGCTGCAATAACAAATACGGCTGCACCAACTGGTTTGTTCAGTGACATCAAGGTCGGATACTGGGCTGAGAAACATGTGTACAAACTGGCATATCAAGGCATTCTTCTCGGTAACAACGGCCTGTTCCGTCCAGGAGACGCGGTAACACAGCAAGAAGCTGTAACGATGGCAATCCGTTTTATGAATCAAGAGGGCCAGTTGAATACCGACACGGCTGCGGCATTACCGACAAACATGGAAGTGGGAAATTATTTCAAGCCATATGTCGCGCTGGCACTTCAACTGGGACTGATTGACAAAACGGAAGAATCAACGGTGGATGTATCCAAGACCTCCTGGGGTCAAAAGCAGGCTTCACGGGAATGGATTACGAAATTGTTAATCCGTTCATTGGACAAGGATGCTGAAGCGAAGGCACAAAACAATCAATCTACCGGATTTGCTGATAATGCAAGTATTTCCGAAAGTGGTAAAGGTTATGTCAATCTGGCTGTTAGCCTGGATCTGGCCAAAGGTGTGGAAGGCAACAAATTCAATCCAACCGGTTCCGTAACCCGTGCTCAACTGGCTACCTTCTTCAGTCGTGGTGAATCGTTAACGGATACAAAGTACCCGAACACATCCACGGGTTATGTGACAGGATTGAAAGATGGGCAGATCACGCTGGTTGTGGACGGTAAAGCCGTTAACTTCGCAGTGAACAGCAGTACGCCTTACTTTACGAAAGACAGTGAAACTCGTGCTTCCGCCACAGATGTGAAGCTATATACGAAAGTTATGGTTGTAGGTTCTGCAGGTGGGGCTTCCTATGTGGAAGTTGTTGATGCTACACCTCAGGTGGAAAGTGTTGAAGGTACATTCGCACGTTCATTGTCTGGTAATAAAATTGGTATCTTTGTGGGCGAGAATTACGAAACGTACAGTTATGATGAGGCAACTGCATTCATCGATCAGAATGGTAATGCAATCAAACTGTCCGATATTACGGCAGATAGCATCATCGAAGTACAGCGTGAGACGTTCTCGACTGACAAAAAAACAGTCGCTATTCGTGTGAAATCCGGCATTGTTAACAAGAGTGACAATGGCGTAATTGCTGAAGTATCCACTTCTGGCAAAACGATCAAACTTGTCAATGTAGCGGGTGCTACAGAACAGTTTGCATACAATGACAATCTGCTTATCACATATCAAAACCGTATCATGTCAGTGGCTGATCTCAAAGCCGGCAGTGCCGTGAAATACACAGTAAAGGACAGTGTTCTACAAACTATCACATTGTCTCAAGGTGTGGAGCAATCTGTGCGCGGAACATTGGTTGAGATTGGTGGCAACCAGTCCACGTTAACGTTCAAACGTGAAGGGGGTTCCCTTGAGGCGAAACTGCTGACTGAAAAGCCGGAAGTCATTATCAATGGCATTCAGGATGCAACGCTGAATGATCTCATCACGGATGCAACGAACGGGGATCAGGTGGAGTTGACATTGAACTCTGACGACCAGGTAACGCGTATTCAGGTCATTGGACGCCAGATGGAACCTATGAACGGGGTAACGGTTGTATCTTACAACAGCAAAACAAAGGTACTTACCGTACTGGACAACAACAAAAAACCGTTTGTATTTACATTGGATGAGAAAACCAAACTGGATTACAATACGACCAAACCTACACTCGCTGGTCTGGAGTCGATTTTAAATGATGGTCGCAAATTGGATCTGACCTATGTGGGAACACGTGCGTTGTCCGTTAAAGTGATTTACAAGTATGAAGGTACGATCAGTAACATTGACACAACGGGCAGAAAAATCAGTTTGTTGTCTGGTAATCAGACGATTACAGTGCCTTATACTACCGCACCTACGGTTGAGATCTATAACAAATCGGGCGCAAGTCTGGGAGATTTGAAGATTGGTGACAAAGTGACCGTAACGCTTGGAGCAAATCAGGATGTCGTGCAGAAGGTTGCACTGAACACTGTGGCTCAATTCGAAGTGGTTGCCTTGGAAGCAAATAGTCGTATTCGAGTAAAATCCGATCTGTTGACAAGTCAGTTCTACGTGGATCAAGCGGTACTGACAGGAGAGAGTGGTCAGACGATCACGCCTTCACAACTGACAGCAGGCAACTTGATTAATGTAACGTTTGAAGGAGCTACGCCAAAAGCGGTTCAAGTCGTGAAGCGTACGCTGGCTGAAGTTACAGCGGTGGATGCTTCGTCTGTAACGCTCAAGCAGTTTAACGGCCAGACTGAAACCGTGCCTGTTAGCGGTTCTGTTAAAGTCGTAAAATCTGGCTCCACATTAACTTCATTGACTAGTCTTACGGTCGGAGATCGAGTGGAAATGACAAAAGATACGGATAATTCCACTCGCTTCAGAGTACTAACTGTCATGAGCAAACAATTCTGGTCTTATGATGGCGTTGGTAACCAGATTTTGGTTAAACGGGAAACGACAGCAGACACGAACTATCGTTTTGCACTCGGATCAAGTGTATTTGTTCACCAGGGTGACAATACTTTAAGCGTGCAATCTCTCAGAGATAATGATAATATTGTATTGTATCTCCTGAACAATGTTATTCTGGAGATTCAAAAACAGTAATCGTTTCTTTTCGAGGATCAAAAGAATGACCGTCTTGATACGGGATCTTTCCCGCATCAAGACGTTTTTTTTGCAAGCTTTTTGAGGTCCCCGCAAAGTACTCGGATGAAGCTTCGAAGTAAGGCTCCGCAGCGTGGAGTCATTTTGTGGGAGGTAGCTCTTCATGAATGCAGCGACGGTTAGACATATACTCGAAACTATGGAAGCAATGTTTCCTGATGCACATTGCGAATTAAATCACAGCAATGCATTTGAATTGACGGTAGCTGTCCTTTTGTCTGCCCAGTGTACCGATGAAACGGTGAACAAGGTAACCGCAGATTTGTTCCAGAAGTACAGAAGCCCAGCAGATTATCTGGCGGTTCCTCTCGAAGAGTTGGAACAGGATATTCGGCGAATCGGTTTGTACCGGAACAAGGCCAAGCATATTCAGAACATGTGCCGAATTTTAATAGAGCAGTATGGCGGTGATGTACCGCAGGAACATGATCAGCTTGTGACGCTACCAGGTGTCGGGCGGAAAACCGCGAATGTAGTTGTTTCCAATGCGTTTGGAGTACCGGCAATTGCGGTAGATACTCATGTTGAACGTGTATCCAAGCGGCTGGCGCTTGCAGGTTGGGATGACTCCGTACTTGAAGTCGAAAAGAAACTAATGAAGCGCGTACCCCGGGATGAGTGGACTTTAACTCACCACCGGTTTATATTTTTTGGACGCTACCATTGCAAGGCACAGAACCCTGCGTGTCATATTTGTCCATTGCTGGACATATGCAGGGAAGGGAAAAAACGTATGAAAACGTCCCAAATCAGGAAAGATAAGGAACGTGTCACCACCCGAAAACGAAAAATAAATTAATGAGCAGAAAAGGATGAATAATCATGAAATGCATTTCCGTGTACACTGACAATTTTGAGGCCTTCTCCGATATTTTTGAACAAATCGTTGAACAGGAAATGGCTGAAAATGAAGAAAAAGAAGTAGAAGGCATCACAGTAAGCCATTCTGGTGACGTGCCTGAACATTATCTGGAGCGTATGTCCGTTAAACCAGAAGTTGTTGTTATGAGAGACAAAGGAAGAGACATTACAATTCTGCAACATGGACAAGTATTTGAAATCTTGCTGCCATCCATGGAGAACGCAGTTTCATAATAAGTGATTACACTATTGGTTCTGTTGTATTAATGTCATGAGGATCGTTGTGTTTAAGATGATCGCATCGCATTCATGCAACAGAAACTTGGCGTAAGCATTTTGCTAAATATGAGTATAGAACGTATTACAGATAAAACCGACTTGTTCGGTTTTATTTTTTTTAGATTATAGATTTATACGTTCGTTCATGTATATTCAATTCCAACCGTTCAAATTCAAACTTGATAATGTTAAAATAAATGTTGTAAAAGAGATAGACGTCGAAACGGATGTCAAATTAGAGGAGCCAGGGGGAAGGCCAGTCATGTCCAGAACAGATTACCCAAAAGAAATGGCCAAACCTCTGCTTCCGCTGCGTGAAGCGATGGAGCAGACAGGGGACCATACGGCTGTACAGGCTATAACGGATTTAATCAGCAAGGCGGAAACGAAACATCTGACGATTGCGTTCTGTGGTCATTTCTCTGCAGGCAAATCAAGTCTCATCAACAGTTTATGCGGTAAGCGGGTGCTGCCTTCAAGTCCCGTGCCAACAAGTGCAAATGTGGTATCCATACGTAACGGTAAGCCGAGAGCGCTTATTTATACTACGCCAAACGTAAGCGCTGACAATGGAGCAGGAACACTGGAAGTTTCTCCAGATGAATTGGAGGCGTATTGCAAAAATGGTGGAGCTTACAGCTCAATTGAGGTATGGGATGATATTCCTCTGCTGAAAGATGATGCTGTTCTGCTGGATACACCAGGTGTGGATTCTACAGATCGAGGGCACAGTCTCGCGACCCATTCTGCGCTCCATCTGGCGGATGTGGTCTTCTATGTCATGGACTATAATCATGTCCAGTCCGAGACAAACCTTTCATTTGCCAAGAGTCTGTCGGATTGGGGCAAACCGTTGTTTTTGATTGTGAACCAGATCGACAAACATCGGGAGCGTGAGCTTTCTTTTGACCAATATATCGAAGGTGTCGAAGCTATATTTGCAGCCTGGGAAGTCAGATATGACGGACTGTTGTTTACTTCCCTCCGCGACAAGCAGCATCGCTACAACCAGTGGGATGTGCTTCCGGAACTCATTGGACACATGATGCAAGAGAAGGAAGCGTTAATTACACACAGTTTGGCAAGCTCGGCTAGTCATGTAACGGAGCAACACCTGACGAGAGAAGCGGAGAAACGCGAGGATGAAGAGAATTCCCTGCTAGATGAGATTGGTGGCAAAGAAGGAATTGAACGCTTGGAACGAGAACTGGAGCTTCTTGATCAACAAGCAGCAGACATTCGTACCGGGCCTTCGCGAGTGCGTGAGAAATTCCGGGCAGAGCTTGAACCTCTTCTGGCAAATGCAAATCTTACACCTGCGGATATTCGTGCGTCGGCTGCTGCCTATTTGGAGAGCCGCAAACCGGGCTTCCGGGTGGGTTTATTGTTCTCAGGTGGCAAAACCGAGCAAGAGAAACAACGTCGTGCTTCTGAACTGGTAAGACTGTTACAGGATCAGGCTTCCGGACAAGTGGAGGTACATATTCGCACAATGCTTAGACAGCTGGGTGAATCCCATCAGCTATGGGGAGCAGAGTGGGAGCAGGCGCTTAATACGGAGCTGCCTGCTGTAGATGAGGCACTATTGGAGATGAAACGCAGTGCCAGTGCTGAGGTATCTCCCGAGTATGTGATTCAATTCAGTAAAGATGTGCGGGGCGAGATTGAGGCCCGATATCGCAGGTCGGCCATGATGCTGGCCGACCGCATGCTGGAAGCGCTGGGCGCGCAAGGCGAAGCCGCGCTCCAGGCGCTGGACGTCAGCCGCGCAGCGCTGCTGGCGCAATCCGCGGCGGCTGCGCGCTACACGGCGCTCCAGCGCAGCGCCGCCGCAGAGGCAGCAGGGCTGCGCAGCCTGCTGCCCGATGCGGGCCCCCTCCCCTCCGGGCTATTGCCGGAGGTGAAGGGCCCGCACGTGCCCGCGGTGCCTGAACCGGGCGAAGCTCCCGGTTCGCATGCGGGCACGTCAACGTCTGTGGCTGCGCAGCCACAGACGATGGAGGCACCGCCGCAGCAGCGCGCAGTCGCAGCGGCGGTGCCAGGGCCAACGGCGGCGGCTGGCGCTGAACGCCGCCGACGCCTGGACGCAACAGCCGCACGGCTCGAAGCCGCTGCTGCGCTGGTGGAACCGTACCCCGCCATGGGGTCAGCGGTACGGGATCTGCGTGCACGCGCGGCTTCGCTTGCGGGCGGCACGTTCACATTGGCGCTGTTCGGAGCATTCAGCGCCGGCAAATCCTCCTTCGCCAACGCGTTGCTGGGCGAAGCTGTACTACCCGTCTCGCCGCATCCAACAACTGCGGCGATTAACCGGATCATGGCTCCTGCCGGGGGCGCGGAGCACGGAACAGCCCGGGTACGCATGAAGACCCGGGACGCCTTCCAGGAAGACCTTGGCTATTCCTTCCGATTGCTCGGACTGGGTGAGCCTGGAGCGGAGTGGCAGAAGCGAGTACGTTCCCTCTCGCCACAGGATGTACATCCGGCGGGGCGCCCACATTACAGCTTTTTGCAGGCAGCGGCAGCCGGTTGGGAAGAAACAGCGGACCAGTTAGGTCAGGATGTGCTGGTGGATCTGGACGGTTATCGTAACTTTGTCGCAAACGAGAAGAAGTCCTGTTTTGTAGACAGTATCGATCTCTATTACAGTTGCGATGTGACTGAACAAGGAATTGTATTGGTAGACACACCAGGAGCGGACTCCGTGAATGCTCGTCATACGGGTGTAGCCTTCAATTATATGAAGAATGCGGATGCACTCATTTTTGTCACGTATTACAACCATGCTTTCTCACAAGGAGATCGCCAGTTCCTGAATCAGTTGGGACGTGTTAAGGATAGTTCTGCCATGGATCAGATGTTCTTTGTCGTGAATGCCAGTGACTTGTCTTCCTCTGAGGAAGAACTGGAGCAGGTTCTCGATCATGTGAGCACCCAACTGCGCAGTAATGGAATTCGGGCACCACGACTCTTCCCGGTATCCAGCATACTGGCGATGGAAGGCAAGATGGCAGGTGATTCGAAGCTGCTTGAGCAATCCGGTTTTATCCGTTTTGAGGAAGAGTTCAACCAATTTGCAGGCAGAGAATTAGCCGATCTTGCTGTAGGTGGAGCTTCTGAAGAGATGGCACGTGTCATTCAGCGGCTGAAGAAGCGTGCGGAAGATGCGGCTCAGGGGGAGGAAGTATTGCAGCAACGGCGGGATGAACTGGAGACTATCCAGGGACAGTCACGCCAGCGCATACAGCAACTTGCAGCAAGATCCATGAAGGAAGAATTGTCACAGGAAACAGCAGAATTGCTCTTCCATGTGCGGCAGCGACTTGCCTATCGCCTTGGTCTATTCATGGCAGAAGCATTCCATCCATCCGTACTTCGGGAGGATCGGGGCAATCTGAAGATGGCTTTTGCAGCCTGTGGACGTGAACTGTTGCGCATGATTGCCATTGAACTGGAGCAGGAACTGCTCGCTACCACCCTCAGACTTGAACAGGCAGGTCAGACTTGGCTGATGAAGCAAGTTACGGATTGTATAGATGAGGTGAGACAGTTATCAGGGGGCGTGGATGTGTCACTGCCACTGAACGAACGCTGGAGTACACCTGTGCTTGAAGAAGTTCGTCTGGAAGAACCGTCTGGATGGAAAAGCTATTTGAATTATTTCCGCAATCCGAAACAGTTTTTCGAAGGGGATGGGCGTCAGCGGTTACAAGAGGCACTTGATCCTGTCCTTAAACAGATGATCATTGAAGTTCTTCCTGCTGCGCAAGACAAACTGATTCAGTTTTATGACAACCAGCTCTGTCAATCATTGCAACACCAATCCCGTCAGTTGGAAGAACGTCTGGACGAGGCGGTAAGTGGAATTCAAGATACACTGGAGAGCGGAATTCCGGCGGAGCAATGGACCAGCTTGTCTAACCAACTGGACCAGCTTGAACGCAGTTAAAATCACGGCATAACGCGTATTCTCTGGAAGTCTTTGTAAAACAAAATGAATGATACAGCAACACATTGAAAATGTTGTGAAAATCAACCCAAAAAGGCCCCTGCCGAAAAGGCATATAGGGAGCCTTTTTTTGGTACGAACAACCTGAAATAAAGAGAATATTCAAACATTTGATTGAAAGGTGGGTATTTACCTTCGTTAATGCGTCAATAAGCTGAAAGCAGGCAGAATATGGTCTGTTATTCGCTTTGCCGCGAATGGGGTACGGTGATAAACTTCATAAATGTTCATAGTATTTTTGAACGACATAAGAGGAGGAGAAACATGGATGTTCTTAGGCAACTGCAAACCTTTTTTTGGGAAAAGCGAACGTATTTATTTGTATCAATCTTGTTCCTCGCCTTAGCGACCGCACTTGGGTTGGTGTATCCGTACATGCTGAGGATACTGATTGATGATGTTATTGTTCCGCGCACTTTTGAAGACGTTCCCATAATTGCCTTGACTGTGTTAGGTGTAGTGATTTTGAAAGCGGGAATGCAGTTTTTACATGGCTTTTTTGGTGGACGCTTGGGTAACTTTCTGGCGTACAGACTTCGTAACGCATGTTATGAAAAGCTTCAATTTTTATCCTTCCGTTATTATGATACGGCCAAGACAGGTGATCTGATGTCCCGCCTCACGGGAGATTTGGAAGCCATCCGTAACTTTATCGGATTTGGTTTCGCCCAGATTCTCAACATGGTTTTGATGGTCGTATTCGGCGCAATCATGATGATGACCATGAGCTGGCAGCTGACGCTGTTCACACTCATATGCATCCCATTACTTGCCTTCGTTGCGCTGAGATTCGAATCCAAAATTCACCCTGCGTTTCAGGAGATGCGGCTGGCGCTCAGTTCACTGACAACAGCGGTACAGGAGAATATCACTGGAGTACGTACTGTAAAATCCTTTGCACGTGAGCCATATGAAGTGGAAAAATTCTCCACACGTAATGAACGTTACAAGACAAATCAGATTCATGCCGCAACATTGTGGAGTCGTTATTTTCCGATCATGGAGATTCTTGCTTCGGTGAGTATCGTGCTGTTGCTGGTGATCGGTGGAAGAATGGTTATACAGAAGACGCTGACACTCGGTGAACTCGTTGCCTTTTTCAGTTTGATCTGGTACATAATCGGTCCAATGTGGAACCTTGGGTTCCATATCAACAACTATACGCAATCTAAAGCTTCAGGTGAACGGGTGCTCGAGCTGCTGAATACGCCAGTGGATGTGGAAGAAACGCAAGATCCAGTCATTGTTGAGGCAGACCAAGTGAACGGCCATGTGACATTTGAATCTGTTACCTTTGCCTACGGCAACAAAATGCCAGCGGTAACCGATATTAATTTTGATGCTGCACCCGGTTCTGTAATCGGTTTCCTCGGGGGGACAGGGTCTGGTAAATCGACCATCATTCAGCTTCTGATGCGTGCATATAACGTCAACTCGGGAACGATCAAGCTGGATGGCAAAAACATCAAAGATATAGGCATTCGCAGTTTGCGGAGTCAGATCGCTTCTGTTTTCCAGGAAACATTCCTGTTCTCATCCAGCATTCGCAATAATATTTCCTACGGGCTTAAGAACGTCACTATGGATGAGATTATCCGTGCAGCCAAGCTGGCCAAGGCTCATGACTTCATTATGGAGTTCCCGGACGGATATGACACAGTGGTTGGTGAACGGGGCATGGGATTATCGGGTGGACAGAAACAGCGGATTGCGATCGCAAGGGCTTTGCTGAAAAATCCGAAAATCCTGGTACTTGATGATGCAACCAGCGCCGTGGACATGGAGACGGAACACGAGATCCAGTCCGGTTTCCAGGAAGTTATGCGCGGCAGAACGACATTCATTATTGCACACCGTATATCTTCACTACGACATGCAGATGAAATTCTGGTGCTTGATGAAGGCCGCGTGGTACAACGTGGCAAACATACCGAACTCATTGAAGTGCCTGGACCATACCAGGATGTTTATAAAATTCAATATGCAGATTATATTGCCCGCGGTAAGCGGGAGGCTGGGGAGCAGGTGAATTCATGAGTGCCGAAACGATAGCAGACAGGCGCGAGGCAAAAGTGGCCTCTGAGAAGAAACTGAATGAACGATTTGTGTATCAGGATGATGAAATTATTGAAAAACCGTTTAACTGGAAAGAGTTCGGACGTTTATTTGCATACATGAAACCTTATGCGAAACAACTGTTACCACTCGTTATTCTAATGATGATCTTGGGTACCATTACGAAATTGTCCGTACCTTTTCTGATCAGTCTGGCGATTGACCGGGCCATCGCACCGGCAACGGGGTTGCCAAGCATGACTATGCTTTATCTTATAGCTGGCTCCATATTCGTGTTGTATCTGATTCAATGGGCAGCCAATACGTACCGGATCAAACTGACGAACATTATCGGACAGCGCGTTATTTATGATCTTCGCTCGGATCTGTTCAAGCATATCCAGAAGCTGTCCTTTAACTTTTTTGACAAAAGACCGGCAGGTTCGGTACTGGTGCGTGTTACGAATGACATTAACTCCCTTCAGGATCTGTTCACCAACGGTGCAGTTAACGTCATGATCGACTGCGTGCAGCTGCTCGGGATCATTGTGATCTTGCTGTTGATTAACTGGAAACTGGGTCTTGCCGTAATCATTACGGTGCCAATCATGTTTATCATCTCGACCAAGCTGCGGGTGCTGATCCGTCGTGCCTGGCAGGATGTGCGCATGAAGAACTCTCGGATTAACTCCCACTTGAATGAATCCATTCAAGGGATTCGAGTGACTCAGGCTTACACACAGGAAAAAGAGAACATGAAATACTTTGACAACATGAATCTGTCCAGCAAAAAGTCATGGGATAGAGCATCAGCAATGAACCAGGGCTTCGGACCACTGATTGAGATTACCGGCGGATTTGGTACATTGATTCTCTTCTGGTTCGGTGCCTATCTGATTCAGGAAGGTCAGTTGACTGTGGGATTGCTTGTTGCTTTTGCCAACTATGTCGGCAACTTCTGGGACCCAATCAACCGTCTGGGACAGATGTACAATCAGTTGCTGGTTGCCATGGCATCATCGGAGCGTATCTTCGAATTCATGGATGAAAAACCAAGTATTGCGGATAAACCAGGTGCCAAGCCACTTCCTTCTATTAAAGGAGATATCGCATTCGAAAATGTGGTGTTCGAATACGAGAAGGGCAGACAGGCGCTGAAAGGAATCAGCTTCTCGGCGGCTGCGGGACAATCGATTGCACTTGTTGGTCATACGGGCTCAGGTAAAAGTACGATCATCAATCTGATCAGTCGTTTCTATGATATATCCGGTGGACGTCTCACCATTGACGGACAGGATGTGCGGGATGTAACGGTAGAGAGTTTACGCAGCCAGATCAGCATTGTATTACAGGATACCTTCATCTTCTCGGGTACGATTCGTGACAATATCCGATTTGGGCGACTGGATGCAACGAATGAAGAGGTGGAGGACGCAGCCAAAGCAGTCAATGCACATGAGTTCATTATGAAGCTGCCTGGCGGATATGATACCGAAGTAGAGGAACGCGGGAACGTATTATCCATGGGACAGCGACAATTGTTATCCTTTGCCCGTGCGCTGCTTGCTGATCCACGCATACTGATTCTGGATGAAGCTACAGCCAGCATTGATACGGAGACAGAGCTTAAAATCCAGGAAGCGTTGAAGGTGCTGTTGCAGGGAAGAACGTCCTTTATGGTCGCTCACCGTCTCTCAACCATCCGGAATGCAGATAACATTATCGTCCTGGATCATGGTGAAATTAAAGAAGAGGGTAACCATGAACAGCTTATCCAAAAACAAGGCGTGTATAATGGATTAATAGAAGCTCAATACAGATTTTTGTGATGAAATCCTTGGACGCCTGTGAAGCATCTGAACAGATATGAACTTATAACACTCTGGTGTTCTTTAGCCTGATCCTTCAATAATAAGTGCATCTTATTCATTGAAGACAGGTTAGAGGATAGCCGGAGTGTTTTTTTTATTTGTCAGTGTGGTATGTTATATTTTTGAAGAATGAAATTAATACAATCGTTCATGGCTGGAGGGAGATCAATGCAGATGGACAACAACGAAATAAATTCAAAGCATTTGGATCACCTGGATCATATGAATTTTAGGCTCCTTCACGTGAATTATACGAGTGACTCTGCGACGGAGTGGCTTCTGAGGAAACACTTCATTGAAACATACATGTTATTATTTGTAGCCAGTGGACAAGGGTGGTTAAAGATAGATGGCAGTTTCATTGAATTGAAAGCGGGCGGACTGTATGTAGGCTTCCCGGGGCAACTGGTTGAGGCAAATGTGCATTCGTTGGATGAACGAGGCGTGTATCACATGAGTTTTGATGTCATGTACGCACTGGAGCAGGAGGGTGGAACCGCCCTTGATATGATGAAACAACTTTTACGTAATGAAGTGAATGGCGAGGTCAGCTCATCTTCGCCCGTTGCTGTTGGCGTGATCTGTCAGATGATTTACCACCACACATTGAAGAAGGATGGCTTGCAAAGGTACTATGGTCAGATTCGTTTTCAGGAACTGTTGTATACCCTGTTTTACGACGTGGCCTGTGCCGAAAAGACGGATCTGACTTCACCAATTGAACATGTTAAAGCCTACATGGAGCAGAATTATTCCAAGAGATTAACCATTGAGGAATTAGCAAATGTGGCACGAATGAGCCCGCGACACTTCATGCGTTTATTCAAGAAAAGGTATGGCTATAGTCCTGTTGACTATTTAACTCTATATCGAATTAAACAAGCCCAGATCTTAATGAGAAATGATCACAGTTATCGACTCAAGGATGTGGCATCGTACGTGGGTTATCAGGATGAGACGTATTTCCGGCGTAAATTCAAGCAAATCTCTGGCATTCCACCAGCAGCGTTTATACGTAATAGCAAACAAAAAATTGCTGCAGTTCATTCTTTGAGCATTGGTATACTGCTTGCATTGCAGATCATTCCCTGTGCAGCGCCAGCAAGTCATCCATGGACATACTATTATAGACGTAAATATGAAACGGACAAAGTTATGCCACTCGCAGAGAGTGAGTCTACCTGGCTGGAACAGCTTCGATTAGTTAAACCTGATTATATTATTACTGTTGGGACGGAGTCTGAGGATTTGCAAAGACAGCTTCATTCCATTGCTCCTGTGTGTGACCTCCCGTGGGAACAAGGAGATTGGAGAGAGCATTTGAGATATGTTGCAAGCTTTTTGGACAGGTCTGATATTGCAGAGGTATGGCTTCAAAGATATGAAGAGAAGGCAACGACCATAAAGGACCGGCTTGCGGATTTCATACGAAAAGACAGATTAGTTGTACTCAGAGTTTATGGTGAAGCGTTGCAGATGTTAGGCCGAAGGAGCATTGCTTCCGTTTTTTACGTTGATATGCAAATGGAGGGTCCCGAAGGAGTTGAGACTTATTGGGAACGGGGCACAGTAACCATTAGGGAGTTGTCTGTTCTCAACGTTGAAAGAATATTACTGATTGTGGGTGATGATGAGACATCCAGACAGACATGGTCTGCTGTGCGTAAGTCTGAAGAATGGCTTGAGTTGTTAGCGGTACAGAATGGCAGAATGGATATCCTTTTGTCGAGCGTCCTACTGGACTACACTGCGTTTACTCATGAGCTTATATTGGATGAAATATTAAAGTTATGGCAAGATCGTCCATAGCAAAAAGTCTGAATAGTCAATATCATACCTGAACATATTTTAATATACTTACTCCTATATCATAATGATAATGATAATTATTATTAATTAGACGTTGTCATAACTAAATGCCATATAGGGGGTACATAAAGAATGAGATTCAGATGGTTAACGGTACTATGCACCATGATGTTGGTGCTCATTATTTCGGCTTGTGGTGCAGCGGGGCAAGATGAGGCTACGAGCGAAGGTCAAAAGACTGGTTCTGCCAATACATCCACAATAGAAACAAGTCAGGTAAAAAAAGTGACTACAAAGATGGGAGAAATTGAAATCCCGGTTGAACCACAAAGAGTAGTGGGTCTGTCCCTAGTATATCCGGAGTTTTTGTATGCACTTGGCATCGTACCTGTTGCTGTGCAGAACTATCACGAGGATCATCCTTCTTATTTGGAAGAGCCATTCGCGAATACCATGAAAATGGGCATCGCACGAACGCCGAATTTTGAAGCGGTTATGGAGACAATGCCTGATTTGATTATAGCTCCTGACTGGTGGTCCGAAAAGGATTATGATCAGCTTTCTCTGATTGCACCGACTGTACTTCTTCCACAACGTGATGATTGGCGGGACGAATTGCGGGATATTGCCAAAATTCTGGACAAAGAAGAACAGGCAGAAAAGGTTATTGAAGATTTGGTAGCGAAGGAAAAAGTTGCAGCCGACAAATTAAACGAGATGATTGGAGAAGAAACAGTTCTCTATATTCGAGTCATGGAAAAAGAAATCGTCCTTCACGGGGAGAACCTTGACCGTGGAAACTTTGTGCACAAGCGTCTGGGTATGAATCCGCTCCCGAATTTCCCAAAAGATCAAGTTGCCATGTCCGTATCCATGGAAGTGTTGCCTGAATACGATGCAGATCACTTGATCGTTCAACTGGATGACGATAAGAATCCTGAAATTAAGAAGAAATTTGAAGAGATGTTGGCAACTTCACTATGGAAAAATCTGAAAGCAGTCAAAAATGATCATGTGTACATGGTTGGTGGTAAGGAATGGCTCAATCTGGGGATGTCTCCACTGGCTGACGAGTATGTTATTGATGACATTGTAGCTGTTTTTGAAGAGAAAAATAAATAAGGCAAACGGTTCATGTTACACATATCTCTAAATTCACTACTAAATAACAGGATGTGTCCAAAATGAATAAGGAAGATATCTATGACTTGACCATCGTCGGAGGCGGACCGGCAGGATTATATGCGGCCTTTTATGCCGGGATGCGTGATATGAGAGTTAAGATCATTGACGGCAAAGACCAACTTGGTGGTTTTCTGCATACCTATTCCGAAAAAACTATTTGGGATGTGGGTGGCCTGCCACCAATGAAGTGTTCAAAGTTGATTGAGTATCTGGTTCAGCAGGCGAATACCTTTAATCCAACGGTTGAATTGAATTGCAAAATAGATCGGTTCGCTCGACTGGACAACGAGATTTTGGCTCTGTATACTGCTGAAGGCGACATACACTATACGCGTACAATCATTGTCGCAGTAGGCCGCGGTATCGCAGAAATTCAGAAATTGGAGCTTCAGGAGCCGATTCAATATGAGCATGAGAATCTTCATTACACCGTGCAAAATCCAGAACATTTTTCCGGGAAACGTGTGCTCATTTCAGGAGGAGGCAACAGTGCAGTAGATTGGGCAATTGAACTTGCTCAACTTGCACGGAGCGTAGTGGTCGTCCACCGAAAAAATGAGTTTCGTGCAATGGAACGCAATGTTAGCGAGATGAACAATGTAACGGATGTCAGAACACCATATAGTATCACACGGCTTCATAATCATGGTGAACGTATCCATCAGGTTGTAATTACGCATATGGAGAGTCAGGACAATGTATTGTTAGATGTGGATGAAGTCGTAGTTAGTCATGGATATAAAAGCAATTTAAGTGATCTTGCCAGTTGTGGCTTAGAAATGGACGATGGAATGGTTATAATGAGTCACCATGCACAGACGAGTCTGCCGGGTGTTTTTGCAGCAGGAGACTGTGCGACGCACGATAGCAAAGTTAGGCTCATTGCAGGAGCTTTCAATGATGCGATCGTGGCAGTTAATAGTGCGAAACAATATATGACGCCAGACGCACCCCAGATGGCTTACGTTTCTTCACATAATGAAATCTTCAGAGAAAAAAATCGACAAATCCCAAGTCTTTAAACTTGGGATTTGTTTGCTTATTTCAATTCGCTGGAGTATTGAAGTCTGCTCTTTTAACATTTCCTTAATTTTGGGAGGAATGGAAGGAGTATCGAATCTGTGAGCGGTAATTGTAAAATTTGATCGAAAAAACACAAAAAATCTTGTAAAATTCACAAGAAAAATAGGGAGCACTCTTGCAATCTTTAACCAAAACCCCGAAAATAGAGAGACAGATATATAGAAGATTTCTCTTTGGGAGGATTGGAAAGAACATGTGGGGTGCTCCTTTTACGGCTCAAGCCAAAAAAATGCTGCTATTAGGCAGTGGAGAATTGGGAAAAGAGGTCGTTATTGAGGCCCAACGACTGGGAGTAGAGACGATCGCTGTTGATCGTTATGAGAACGCACCTGCAATGCAGGTCGCGCACCGGTCTTACTGCATCGACATGCTGGATGCCGAAGCTTTGAAACAATTGATCCGTAAAGAAAAACCTCATTACATCGTACCTGAGATTGAAGCTATTGCAACAGAAGCTTTACTGGAGCTTGAGGAAGAGGGATTTTGTGTAGTACCTACTGCCCGAGCTGCACGTCTAACGATGGATCGCGAAGGCATCCGTCGGCTTGCAGCCGAACAATTGAAACTTCCGACAGCTGATTACCTTTTTGCGGACAACCTGGAACAACTTCAGGAAGCCGTACGTGAGCTTGGCACACCTTGTGTCATTAAACCATTAATGAGTTCTTCCGGCAAAGGGCAGAGTGTATGCCGAACACCGGGCGACGTGGAGGATTGCTGGAACATTGCTCTTTCGGGGGCTCGTGGCAAATCCGTTCGTGTTATTGTGGAGAGCTTTGTGCAATTTGACAGTGAGATTACATTACTTACCGTTAGGTCTGTATCAGGCACCGTATTTTGTCCTCCGATTGGTCATATTCAGAAGGATGGGGATTATGTCGAATCCTGGCAACCTCATGCAATGACTCCTGAGCAATGGCAGCAAGCTTGTCATATTGCCAAATCCGTCACGGATGAACTTGGCGGGTATGGACTGTTTGGAGTGGAATTGTTCCTCACATCGGATGGTGTTGTGTTCAGCGAGGTATCTCCTCGTCCACATGACACAGGTATGGTTACAATGGTGACGCAAGACAGTTCCGAGTTTGCGCTGCATGTACGTGCAATTCTTGGTTTTCCGGTCACAGGTGTACATCTGTTGACACCGGGAGCTTCAGCAACGCTGAAGGCTAATGATGAAACATCTGACTTTACTGTAGGCGGGATTGAAGAAGCACTGGCTCTTCCTCGTACTCAGATTCGTGTATTTGGCAAACCTGAGACCAAAGTAGGACGCCGAATGGCTGTAGCCTTAAGTGCTGGTCAAGATGTGGAAGAAGCTCGTAAAACAGCGGTAAAAGCCGCTAATATGCTGAAAGTGGAGGTAAATCATGTCCAATAATGTTGAGGCCCCTGTACTGATGATCCGAGAGTGTGAACTGCGAGATGCTGAAGCGGTAACGGGACTGATGCGAGAGGTCAGCTATCCGACAACAGCCAATGTCATGAAAGAACGTATTGAATGTTTGGAAACCAATCCAAACGCATGCATGCTTGTTGCCGAAGTGGATGAACAAATTATTGGTGTGATTGGCTTGCAATGTGTGCAAAGTCATGCCTATCCAGAACCTGCCGCACAGATTACTTCCCTGATTGTAGGTCAAGAACATCGTGGTAGTGGTATTGGCCGTCGTCTGATGGCTCGTGCCGAAGATTGGGGCAAACAGCAAGGTGGTAAACAACTGTTTGTCACGGGTGCGAACCGTGAAGTGACTTCAACAACGTACTCTTTTTATGAGCACATTGGTTTTCAGAAGAGAGGCTATCGGTTCAGTAAAGTTCTTCTATAGTATATAAAAAGTTTATTCTATTGCATGGAAATTCTCATGATATCCTGATCTGCACATTCTGGTGTAGTGAATGATAAATAGATGGTGAAGCGACATTCGACTAGCATTTTTAGTCTGAATGTCTTTTTTTTATGGTTTTGTCAACGGGGATGGAGCATTACAGGATAAGCGATCAGGACAAATCTGAAACATTCTAGAAAATGACAAAAAAGTTACTTTTCCATATTTTATAGGTTCACAATCTCCTGTCGAATTGATATACTGCTAGAGTATTAATTACAAAGTTGTAATAACTAATCTTAAGGAGATGAATGAATTTGAAAAAGAAATGGATGAAAACTGTCGTAACGAGTAGTCTGACAGCCGTACTGGCCGTAGGGGTAATGCTTCCTGCTTCAGCGTCTGCTGCAGATTCAACATATAAGACTATCACAACGTACAAAATTACAAGTACAGACAGCTTGAAAGCTTATATTGAGAAATGGCTCAAACAAAACGGATTCACCGTATCCGACGGGCAAATTGTAGAGAAACCTGCTACGCAGCCTGATCAAACGACGAAACCTGCTGAGCCGACAACAAAACCAACTCAGCCAACAACAAAACCTGCTGAGCCAACAACTAAGCCTGAGCAACCGACTAAACCAGCACAACCAACTCAAGAAGAAAAACCGGCAACTACACCGGCTAAAGATCCTTCAAACACGGGTAACACAGGTAATACAGGTAACAATACAAGTAATAATGGTAGCGAAAGCACACAATCTGATTTTGCTACTCAAGTTGTAAAACTTGTGAACGCTGAGCGTGCTAAAGCAGGTCTGAATGCTCTGACTTCAGATGCTCTTCTGGACAAAGTAGCTGTAGCCAAAGTAAAAGATATGAGTAACAATAACTATTTTGATCACCAGTCTCCTACGTATGGTTCTCCGTTTGATATGATGAAACAATTCGGAGTAACTTACAGCTATGCAGGTGAGAACATTGCCAAAGGACAAAAAACACCTCAGGAAGTTGTTACAGCCTGGATGAATAGTGAAGGTCACCGTGCCAATATCCTGAGCAAAAACTTTACACATATCGGTGTAGGTTACTACAACGGATACTGGGCACAAGAGTTTATCGGTAAGTAATCGATTTATAATGAAGAAAGTATGAATTTCTTTTCCAGAAGGTTATGCCAGCACAGTTCAAATCTGTGTATGGTATAACCTTTTTTCCGTAAAATGACATAAGGAAAATGAATTCTGCGAATATAGCGCCAAAATTTGCAAATTAACGACAGAACATTTATGTTATTTAGGAATAGCATCATTAAGGCGTGTCTGAAAACTCCGAAGGAAGCGGATTTTCAGACACGCCTTAATGTAAAGTCATTATAAATTATAAAGCACCCAGACTGGTGTACATGAGCGGAGATGTGATGATGAAAAAGAAAAAAAGCCTTGATTCAGCACCATGGATCTGGAGAACTGTCAGTACAGTATCCATCTTGGCAACCTTGTTGTTGTTATTTGGATTTGGATACGCTATAAAAGACGTGATTTTCCCCGAGGGAGATTCCGCATTAAGTACAGGCCAGGAGACAACTGTACCACCTAAGAATAATGAGGGGCAAACGGCTGTCGTGGAAGATGGCAAGATTCGGATGGCCGTCATTGGCGATTCCCTGGCAAGAGGTACGGGGGATGATGAAGGACTTGGTTTCGTGAGACGTGCAGGAAATCTGCTTAAAGATAAAGGATATGACGTTCAGGTTCTTAATAATCTGGGTGTTAACGGTTTGAGAACGGATGCTTTATTGGAAAAACTCGATGAGCAAGGCGTGCGTTACGTCCTGCAGCAGTCCAATTTTATTTTGCTCTCGATTGGCGCAAATGATTTGTTCCAGGGAGGACAAGTTTTGCAGGGGCAAGATCCGCCAACAGCAGAGCAACTGGCAGCGGCTTTGCCGAAAACGTCCAAACGCCTTCAAGAGATATTGAAGAAAGTCAAAGAAATTAATCCCGATGCACAGATTGCGTACATAGGGTTGTACAATCCATTTGGCGATGTGAAGGAACTGGAGAAGCCGGGTAATGCAGTGGTTGCAGCATGGAACGATGCTGCACTGGCTATTTTGAACAATGAGGACAAGATGACACTGGTCCCTACATTCGATTTGTTTGAAAATCATCTGGGGGAGTATCTCTCGTCAGATCATTTCCATCCCAACGGACAAGGTTATGAGCAAATTGCAGTTCGGATTGCACAGGAATTCCAGGCGGATACACCAGCAGAAGGGAGCGGAAATTAAATGGCAGAGCAGCAGTATGATTCCGTCCTATCGGTACAGAATCTGAAAAAGCGGATCGGACGCAAGTGGATCATTAAAGACGTTACATTTGACGTAAAACCTGGTGAAATCTTCGGATTTCTCGGTCCCAACGGTGCCGGAAAAACAACTACGATACGGATGCTGGTGGATCTGATCAAACCGACAGAAGGAAAAATTAAAGTCTGTGGTTATGATGTGAATCGGGACCCTGAGCGTGCTTTAAAGTATGTAGGCTCCATTGTTGAGAATCCGGAGGTATATACATATCTGACAGGGTGGGAGAACCTGGAGCATTTTGCCCGCATGCAACCAGGTGTGGACAACGAGCGCATTCAGGAAGTTGTGGATATTGTGCGTCTGGATCAGCGCATTCACGATAAAGTCAGAACATACTCATTGGGTATGCGTCAGCGGCTCGGTATTGCACAAGCGTTGCTTGGGCGACCGCGTCTGCTCATTCTGGATGAACCGACGAATGGCCTTGATCCAAAAGGCATTAAGGAACTCCGTGTCTTTATTAAGCAACTTGCCAGTGAAGGTATGGCTGTATTTGTCAGCAGTCACTTGTTAAGTGAGATTCAACTTCTCTGTGACAGAGTAGCGATTATCAGTGCTGGGCGTGTGCTTGCCGTTGGAGGCGTAAGCGAACTGATTGAAGATCATTCCAAGTTGGCTATATGGCATGTTTCACCTCTGGAGCAAGGCAAAAAGATGTTACTGGATGCAGGCATTGCTCTGGTAAGTAGACCTGCGGATGTGATGGATGATACCATTGTTGCGGGCCTTGGTCTCAACGCTGTGGTTGCCGAGATGCATGAAGATCGAATCCCTGATCTGGTGCAGCAGATGGTTCAAGCTGGTGTACAGGTTGAAGGGGTACAGCGGATTCAGCCTACGCTCGAACAACTATTCTTAAAAATGACAGAAGGTGAATCCATTGAGTAATATCATGCCGCTGATCCGCAATGAAACGATTAAGATGGTGAAGAAAAAACGGCTTTATATTATATTTATTGTACTTGCGGTCCTCGTACCGATGTTTACGTATGCCCAGATGAAATCTGCGGAGAATAATCGCGACAAGTTTGGCGGCGATTGGCGGCTTGAACTGCAACAGGCCATCACAGACAATCAAAACTCCCTCGGTAGCGATCGGGTACCTGAAGAGTACAAGAAATATAGGACAGTATATATCCAGCAGATGCAGTATTATCTTGAAAATGACATCAATCCCAAAGAACCGGGTGGTGTTACCTTTACGAGGGAGTTCATGAACAACGCGGTTGGATTGTTTATTCCATTGTTAATCATGGCTATTGCTTCAGATCTTGTTTCGGGTGAACGTACGACAGGTACGATTAAAATGCTTTTAACGCGTCCGGTTAGACGCTGGAAAGTGCTTCTTAGTAAATTAATTACGCTGATTATGTTTGTTTCGATCATAGTGGTATCAGCCTACATTATATGTTATGTCATATCGGGTGCGGTCTTTGGTTACAAAGGCTTCAACATGCCAATCTTCACAGGATTCAAAGTTGTGGGAACAGATGTTGATATGTCGTCAGTGCATGCTGTAGACCAGTGGCTGTATATGCTTATGCAGGCAGGACTGATCTGGTTTGTGAGTGTAATTGTGGCTATGCTTGCATTTATGGTATCCGTACTTGTGCGAAGTACAGCTGCAAGTATCGTTATCATGATGGCTGCGCTGATTGCAGGAACAATCTTGACCAGTATGGCTGCATCCTGGCAGACAGCAAAATATCTGTTCATGGTTAATCTCGAACTTCCTGATTATTTGTCAGGCGGATTACCACCAATCGAGGGTATGAATTTAGGTTTTTCCCTTATTGTGCTTAGTGTTTGGGGCGTTGCTTCACTCATTGTGTCATTCATTGTCTTTACGAAACGGGATATCTTGAATTAAAATGGACAAGGATAAGAAAACATCTGTTTGCATTTTAGGCATTTTTTTAGTTGCAAGTTAAGAAGGGGGAGCATGAATGGTCGAGCAAATCGATATGTCGGCAGGTTCGACAGGCGGAGGACAGGGGTCTTCAGGCTACGACGCGGACGACATTCAAGTACTTGAAGGGTTGGTAGCGGTACGGAAACGGCCGGGGATGTACATCGGCAGCACCAGCACTTCGGGTCTACATCATTTGGTATGGGAAATTGTCGACAACGCTGTCGACGAACATCTCGCCAAATTCTGCTCCAAAATCGATATCACGCTGCATAAGGACGGTTCTATTACGGTTCAGGATAACGGAAGGGGAATTCCGACAGGTATACATAAAACAGGGATTCCTACTCCCCAGGTCGTGTTTACGATTTTGCACGCAGGCGGAAAGTTCGGTGGATCAGGATACAAAAAATCAGGCGGTTTGCACGGTGTAGGTGCGTCAGTTACAAACGCATTGTCCGAGTGGCTTGAAGTCGAGATTTTCCGTGATGGCAAGATTCATCGTCAGCGATTCGAGTATTGGAAGGACAAAAAAGGGATTGAACATGTCGGTGAACCGGTCTCCGGTCTCGAAGTGTTGGGCAATACCAATCGTACAGGTTCAAAAGTTACATTCAAACCGGATATTCGGGTGTTCCAGAACGGCATTCAATTTAATTATGATACATTGGCAGAACGCCTTCAGGAGATTGCTTTTCTGAATTCAGGTCTGAGAATCGTGCTCAAGGACGAACGTTCGGGCAATCAGGATGAATACATGTATGAAGGCGGAGCAAGCCAGTTTGTTGCTTTTCTTAACGAAAATAAAGATGTGCTGCATGATGTTATTCACTTCTATGCGGAGAAGGATGACATTGAAGTCGAAGTGGCAATCCAGTATAACGCGGGTTATACGGAAACACTGGCTTCGTTCGTGAACTCGATCCCTACTCGGGGCGGCGGTACACATGAGACCGGATTCAGGGCTGCGTATACCCGTGTAATGAATGATTACGCACGGCGTACCAGCATGATTAAGGAAAAAGATAAAAACCTCGAAGGTAATGACCTGCGTGAAGGTATGATGGCCGTCATCAGTGTCAAAATGTCAGATGTTGAGTTCGTAGGTCAGACGAAGGATCAGCTCGGTAGCGCTTCCGCTCGAAGTGCAGTGGATTCGGTCGTGTCCGAAAATATTCAAAGGTTTCTGGAAGAAAACCCGCAGGTAGCGCAAACGTTAATTCGCAAAGCGGTTCAAGCCTCCAGAGCCAGAGAAGCAGCTCGCAAAGCACGTGATGATATGCGTACAGGCAAGAAACGCAGTGAGAGTTCCAACCTGAACGGCAAACTGACGCCGGCACAATCAAAGGATTTTACCCGAAATGAGTTGTTTATTGTCGAAGGTGATTCCGCAGGTGGTTCTGCCAAACAGGGACGTGACTCGAAGATTCAGGCTATTCTGCCGCTCAAGGGAAAACCGCTCAATCCGGAAAAATCGAAGCTGGCCGATATTCTCAAAAATGAAGAATACCGTGCCATTACAGCGGCGATCGGGGCGGGCATTGGAACCGAATTTGCAGTTGAAGACAGCAATTATTCCAAAATTATCATTATGACCGATGCGGATACGGACGGCGCACATATTCAGGTGCTGTTGTTGACCTTCTTTTATCGTTATATGAAGCCTTTAATTGATGCAGGCAAAGTATATATCGCTCAGCCGCCATTGTACAAACTTACTCGTAAGTCTGGTAAGCTCGCGAGTGTTCGATATGCATGGACGGATGAAGAACTGGCGAATTATATGAAAGAATTCGGTAATAATGTTGAGCTTCAACGTTATAAAGGTCTTGGTGAGATGAATCCGGATCAACTGTGGGAGACAACAATGAATCCGGAAACTCGTGCGATGCTGAAGGTACAGATTGTTGATGCAGCAAAAGCAGAACGTCGTGTATCTACGCTCATGGGTGATAAGGTTGATCCGCGGAAACGCTGGATTGTAGAGAACGTCGACTTTACAGAGTACGAAGAATAGAAGGTGCTTGGAATGAGTCCATCAGAACAATTTATGCCGGCCTTTCTCGAAGAGGTCGTAGGGGACCGTTTCGGTCGCTACTCCAAATATATTATTCAGGATCGAGCCATTCCGGATGTCCGGGATGGGTTGAAGCCAGTACAACGGCGTATTCTGTACGCCATGTACGATTCAGGTAATACGCCTGACAAGACTTACCGCAAGTCTGCCAAAACCGTTGGGGACGTAATGGGTAATTATCATCCACATGGTGACTCATCCATCTATGAGGGCATGGTGCGGATGGCTCAGCCATGGAAAATGGGCCATATGCTCGTGGACGGTCATGGTAACTGGGGATCACAGGATGATGACCCGGCAGCGGCGATGCGGTATACGGAGGCCCGTTTGTCGCCCATCGCGATGGAGATGCTTCGCGATATCGAGAAACGGACGGTGCTGTTTAAGGATAATTTTGATAATACGGCCAAAGAACCGGTTGTATTGCCATCCCGTTATCCGAACTTGCTGGTTAATGGTGTCAGCGGTATCTCCTCAGGGTTTGCAACGGAGATTCCTCCACACAATTTGCGTGAAGTCATTGATGCTTCCATCGCTGTGATGGAGAAACCGTCGATTGAACTGGACGAGATCATGATGTTTATGAAGGGTCCTGACTTTCCAACAGGCGGATTGATTATGGGCGGTGACGGTATTCTGGATGCCTATCGCACAGGTAAGGGACGGATCTATATCCGGTCCAAAACCGAAATCGAAAACATGCGCGGTGGCAAACAGCAGATCGTCATTACCGAAATTCCTTATCAGGTCGTGAAGTCTCGACTGGTTACAGCGATGGAGAACATCCGACTTGAGAAGAAGGTTGAAGGTATTGCCGAAGTGCGTGATGAGAGCGGGCGAGAAGGTCTGCGAATCGTGGTTGAGTTGAAAAAAGAAGCGGACGCACAAGGTATTTTGGCCTATTTGCTGAAGAAAACCGACCTGCAGGTCACCTATAATTTCAATATGGTTGCTATTGTGAATAAAGCACCTCACCAATTAGGATTGAAATCGATCCTCGAGGCTTACATTGCCCATCAGCGGGAAGTTGTGACATTCCGTACCCGGTTTGAGCTGGAGAAGGCGCAAGACCGTGCGCATGTGCTCGAGGGCCTGGTAAAAGCACTTAACATCCTCGACGAGGTCATTGCAGCGATCAAAGCATCGAAAAACCGTCAGGATGCTCAAAATAACCTGATGTGGATGTTTGGATTCACAGAACGCCAAGCGGATTCCATCCTTACGTTGCAATTGTACCGTTTGACGAATCTGGAGATCAATTCTCTGGAGAAGGAACTCGGTGAACTGATGAAAAAGATTGCCCAATTACAATCCATTCTGGATAGTGACCGCAAGCTCATCGGAGTTATCCGCAAAGAATTGATGGAGATTCGTGAGAAATACGGCATAGACCGTCGTTCTGCGATCCAGGGTGAAGTGGAAGAACTCAAGGTTAATCTCGAAGTACTTGTGAATGCGGAAGATGTATTTGTTACGTTATCCAAAGAGGGATACGTGAAACGTACAGGCATGCAATCCTTTACACGTTCTGGTGGTGAACGGAGCGGAAGTGGTGTAAAAGAAGGCGATTATATCGCGCAGGTTCTGGAAGTAAATACACTTGAGAATTTGCTTGTCTTTACGAGGAAAGGTCAGTACTTCCTGTTACCTGTTCACCAGGTACCTGAATTCAAGTGGAAAGATCCAGGCACAGCCATTGTGAATGTCATTCCACTTGCGAAAGATGACCGTATTGCAAGTGTGCTTGCTGTGAAATCCTTTGAAGAGCCGAATCACAGTCTGGTCTTCGTCACGCGAAGAGGACAGGTGAAACGAACGGAGCTGAAGGATTACGTTACCAAGCGTTCCGGTGCAGTTGCGGCTTGTAAAGTGGGCAAGGACGATGAAGTGTTATCTGTACATCTGAGTACAGGTGGTCAAGATATTATGTTGATTACAAAAGAAGCCATGGCGATTCGTTTCCGAGAGGATGAGGTTAATCCAATGGGACGTGTATCCGGTGGTGTTCGTGGTATTCAGTTAAGAGATACAGATGAAGTTGTATCCGCTCTATGGGTAGAAGGAGATGAAGGTGAAGTTGCCGTGTTGTCCGATCTGGGATATGGTAAACGATCATTACTTCTGGATTACGCTATACAGAGCCGTGGAGGCAAGGGGCTTGCCACATTTGAGTTCAAAGAAGGCAAGCGTGTGAAACCGAATGGTAGCCGTATTGTTGGAGCGTTTTATTGCAAAGAGCAACGTAAGATCACTGTAATGACCAAAGAAGGCCAAGTGTTCCCGATCTCTTCGGAAGGTGTTCCGATTACAGAGCGCAAACATATTGGCAAGCTGATCGTTCCTGTGGACAAACAGGACGAGATCGTTGAACTTCTAAGGGACTTCAATGAGAATCAACCAGCATCATCTTCATAAAAACAAACAAACGAGACTTTTCGCAGAACAGCTAATCCTGTCATGCGAGGAGTCTTTTTTTGTTGTTCGAAGGCGGATTAGAAGAGGGCATCTATGCGAAGTTTAACAACCTTCGTCGATTACGGTCGATCGCTAGGAAATTGAAAAAAGGCAGCAGGAATGCGGCTTTGGAGCGCGAAAACTTAAGCAGGTGAAGTGATAACCGGTTGCAGAGAGGAGCGATGCAAGATGTATAATTCCGATTTTGCCAAGTGCTGGTCCAGGTTAACCAAAGATTATAAATTGCATATGGATCAAGAGCTGGCACCCTCATTAACGGAGGCTCAGCTGGCTGTTCTGGAGGTACTTGAAGATCATCAGAAGATGAAACCTTCGGATCTGATCCCTTATCTGTCGACTACGCCAGCTGCTGTAACCATGCTGCTCGATCGAATGGAGAAGAATGATCTGATTCGCAGGAATCGGGATAATCAGGATCGACGCATTGTGTGGGTATCTCTGTCAGAGAAAGGAAGAATGGAGACAGAGCGGGGAATCACCATCCGTAATGAATTCATGAACTCTGTTCTCAGTAACATTTCGATGCACAATCAACAATTGCTGGTATATCTGTTAGGCAAAATGACAACATCCAAGACCAAAGAGCCTGCCTTATCTACTTCGGTATGATACCATGCTGATTCTTCTGAATAACCATAGGAGTGCCTGCTCGTTTCATGCAGGAGCCCTATGGTTATTTTATTTACAAATTACATATGCTACACACTGTGTCCAGGTTCGTTGAGTAGAGGCATGGATGTAACACAGTTAGTATGTCCTAATATTATTTTTGTGAATTCATATGTAAAGAGTTGACTATGTAAATATTTTTGTTATAATAAATAATTGTTCCCCTGATATTTCGTGTACGAAATATTATATTCCAAAAGTAAAAGGGTGAATCAATGACTGATACGTATGAAGTATTCTATATTATTAATTCGTTCCGCCAAGTGAATCAAATGCTTTTTCGAGCATTTTGGAATGAAAACAAGGAGATCGAGCTGACTTCGATCCAGTTCATGGTGTTATCCATCCTGAGGGAGCGTCCTTCCATCGGCATCAACGAAGTGGCTGAACTATGCCATATGGGTAGTAGTTCCATGAGCGCAGTTGTGGAACGACTGGTCAAAGGCGAGTATATTGTTCGGACACGTTCGGATGCTGACCGCCGATCCGTTAAGCTTCAGATTACGGATAAAGGGGAACAGGCCCAACAGGAAACGCACCATTTGTGGATGGAAAGAGTGTCACCCATTCTGGATATATCGAAGGAAGACCTTGAGCACCTACTTAGAATTCATAGTCAAATGATTGAAAAGTTAGAAGGAAGAGAGATGAACAACATATGAGTACGACTACTGCTGCAGCCCCATCCTCAGCGATGGACAACATCAAGAAAGGCCCGATTGTAGCGGCATTGTTAATTGGTGCCTTTGTGGCATTCCTGAACCAAACCCTGATGAACGTAGCGCTTCCTAAAATCATGGAAGACCTTGCGATCAATGCAAACAAAGCCCAATGGTTAACCACGGGTTACATGCTTGTGAACGGTGTACTGATTCCGGTTACGGCATATCTGATTGCGAAATTTTCAACACGTCAAATTTTCATTACAGCCATGACTCTCTTTACCATAGGAACGTTAGTCTGTGGTCTTAGTCCAACCTTCACCATTCTGATGGTAGGTCGTGTTATTCAAGCGGCAGGTGCGGGTATCCTGATGCCTCTCATGACCGTTGTATTCCTGACCATCTTCCCAATCGAGAAACGTGGTCAGGCCATGGGAACCATGGGGATCGCGATGATTCTGGCTCCTGCGATTGGACCTACACTTTCAGGTTATGTGGTTGAGCATTATTCCTGGAGATTGTTGTTCTACATCATCTTGCCATTCTCTATCATTGCAACGGCAATCGGTATTGCTTTTGTCAAAAACGTAACACGTCAATCCAGACCTAAACTGGATTATCCAGGCGTTATTTTATCTACACTAGGTTTTGGTAGTTTGCTCTACGGATTCAGTGATGCGGGTACCGATGGATGGGGCAGTGCAATTGTCATTGGATGCCTCGTTGTAGGTGCGATATCCCTGATTCTGTTCGTTATTCGTCAATTGACAACAGATCATCCGCTCCTTGAGTTCCGTATTTTCAAGTACAACATGTATACATTAACAACGATTATCAATATGCTCGTGACCATGGCGATGTTTGCAGGTATGATCCTGCTTCCTATTTTCCTGCAAAACATTCGTAATTTCTCACCGATTGAATCAGGACTTCTGATGATGCCTGGTGCGATATTGATGGGGATTATGTCCCCAATTACAGGTCGCATATTTGATAAAGTGGGCGCACGCTGGCTTTCGGTTGCAGGTCTTGCCATTACGGCAATTACAACTTTTGGACTGAGTCGCCTGGCAATCGATACTACTTATGGCTACATGATGTTTATCTACACGGCTCGTATGTTCGGTATGTCGATGCTGATGATGCCGATCCAGACAGCAGGTCTGAATCAACTGCCTCAACGTCTGAACGCGCATGGTACAGCGATGTCCAACACATTGCGTACTGTTGCCGGTGCGATCGGTACAGCCATTCTTGTTACCATCATGAGTAGCAAGCTCAAAACCCATCTGGCGGATGCAGTGGCTGCGGGTCAGGTTAATCCAAATGATAAGACAGCAATGATAGCTGCTACAGCAGATGCAACGATTTACGGTGTTAACTATGCATTCATCGTGGCTACCGGAATGACCGTGGTTGCTTTGATCATGGCGTTCTTTATTCGTAAAACGAAACCAGCTGTTGAACCTGTTACTGTAGAACAGGAAAAAGCGACGGCTACAGCGTAACGAATATCAGATAAAACCAAAAAAGAGAACTCTAGCAGTCGAAGGGGTAACCCTAACTACCGGAGTTCTCTTTTTTTGGTGTGCGCGATAGGAGGAGAGTACTCTTATTGTTCGGACTGGATCGTTGGATCGATAAGAAATACAGGATCGGGCTCATGACCGAACTGTTTGAGATTAATGGTTCCGTTCAGTTGAAACTCCACACCTTCGCTAATCAGTTCTGTTTCTTGCATCATGCGCGAGTGTTCGTCCGGTATGGAGATTTCGCCTTTGACGTTTACGACACGGTGCCAGGGCAGACGTTCCTTGCGGCTCATAGAGTGCAGGATTCGTACGACTTGTCTCGCAGCTCTTGGACTTCCAGCATGGGCTGCAATCTGACCGTAAGTCATCACTTTACCTTCGGGAATCGCCGCGATGATTGCAATGACTTGTTTGGTAAACGGGGTCATCATGATGTCTCCTCTCTGTATCTTAGATATATAGCTGAAAATATGAAAAAACGTGTCGTTCAGATATAGAATCTGAACGACACGTGATATGGACAGATCCAACCTGATCCTGTGCACTTATAGAGGTTGTTCAAAAAAAACGCTTTTGATTACGAATGATGCCTATCGGCATCATCAGCATCGAATATGGAATTCAGCCGAAATGTCCGTTGCTCACGTAGCTTTTCTACGCTCCGCTACTCCATTTCTAGCTTCATCCCATCTTCTCGGTACTGAAAACCAGTCTTTTTGAACACGTACTTATAGAGGTTGTCCAAAAGCTTTTTGGTACACGGCAGCGGGCCATTCTGCCCAAGGAAATTCTCTTGCAGGCAAAGATTGCAGAATAACTTCTTCCTTGGTAACTGGATGAGGAAAAGCTGCAATGGCAGACCACAGAGCAATCTGTTGTCCGGGTTTATTCACGCTTGCACCGTACTTCTGATCCCCGTATAGAGGGCAGCCGATTTCTTTCATTTGCACTCTAATCTGATGAGATCTGCCGGTGTGCAGTTCGATATGGACGAGGCTGTAACGGTCTGTCTCCCCGATAACACGGTAATCCAGAACGGCATCCTTACCGCCAGCCGTACCCTTAGGTACAACAGTAACGGTATTTGTACGCGCATCTTTCAGGAGCGTGTGCTTTAACGTTCCCTGCTGTGCAGGCAACTTGCCATGTACAACAGCCGCATATATTTTACGGAAATGACGTCCCCGCACAGTCTCGGACAATCTCGAAGCTGCTTTGGAAGTCTTAGCAAAAATCATCGCCCCTCCAACAGGACGATCAAGTCGGTGTACTAACCCGAGATAAACATTGCCAGGTTTGTTGTATCGTTCTTTCAGATCATGCTTCAGCAATGTAAGCAAATCCGGATCACCGGATGAATCTTCCTGGGTAGGTACATTGACCGGCTTCGTAATACCTAACAGATGGTTGTCCTCGAACAGAATCGGAATCGCATCGTGGTCATGCCGATGTTCTGACATAATTAAGACTCCCAACGGCCCAGAATACCACAAGGCAGATCAAGACCACTACGTGTGATTGGCAGACCAATTTCACCTGCAGTAATGTCACCACCGTACTGAGCAGACATCGTCATGGTCAACATGTTGCGCAGAACAGTAGAGGAAATGCCCGTAGTGTAGGAGTTAACCAGCATGAATAATGGATTATCCGACAAGATCGTCATACATGACTTCAAGAAAGGATATAGGTTCTCTTCCAGTTTCCATGTCTCTCCATTAGGGCCTCGGCCATATGAAGGAGGGTCCATAATAATAGCGTCGTAACGATTTCCGCGACGTTGTTCCCGTTGTACGAATTTGAATACATCATCTGTAATAAAACGAACAGGGCGATCAGCCAGTCCGGATAATTGAACATTTTCCTTGGCCCATTGAACCATGCCTTTAGCTGCATCCACATGCACAACAGAAGCGCCTGCGTAAGCTGCGGCTACCGTTGCTCCGCCTGTATAGGCAAACAGGTTCAAGACAGAAATAGGGCGTCCTGCATTGGAGATTTTATTCATCATCCAGCTCCAGTTGGCGGCTTGTTCAGGGAACAGGCCAGTGTGCTTAAAGCTGGTAGGTTTAATGTGGAATTTCAAGTTTTCGTATCCGATCGTCCAACGATCAGGAATGGGCTTTTTCATATCCCAGTTACCGCCACCGGAAGAGCTGCGATGATAGTGACCATGCACCTGACGCCATTCATTGGTTTCTTGCTCAAGGGGCCAAATAATCTGTGGATCGGGTCTGCGTAAAATCACATCTCCCCAACGCTCCAGTTTCTCGCCGCCTCCTGTATCGATTACTTCATAGTCCTTCCAATTCTTAGCTACGTACATAATGATTTATCCATCCTTCAAAAGTCATTTGGATACTATTGTACAACAAAAAAGGGCTTGGACGCCAGTTGGGGGACGGGATCATTACATCTGACCTTAAAAGGGTGAAGTATGTTTAGCTGTGTTGAAATCCAATGTGGGCCATATACTGAAAAACAAAGATAACCCAAAATTTAATTTGACAATGATAATCATTATCACATATGATTTTGTTAATTCAAAATTCATTCTTTCTTCATAGTGTGAATATAACATGATCAAACTAAAGTGAGGGAAAAATAGATGGCTAAATTGTTAGTGGCTTATGCGAGCATGACAGGAAATACAGAAGAAATTGCAGAACTGATTGTGGAAGGAATTACACAGGGAGGCCACGAGGCAGACCTGAAATCCGTAACGGATTGTAATGCATCTGATGTATTGGACTATGACGGATTCATGATCGGCGTCTACACCTGGGGAGACGGGGAGTTGCCAGATGAATTCCTTGATTTCTATGAGGAGCTGGATGAGCTTGACCTGAGTGGTAAGAGGGCTGCGGTGTTTGGTAGTGGTGACACCTCGTATGAGCAGTTCTGCGGTGCAGTTGATCTCGCGGCTGCCAAGCTGCAAGAGCGTGGGGCGGAGGTATCTCCAGAGATGTTGAAAATTGAATATAGTCCGCTTGAGCAGGAGAAAGAAACATGCCGTGACTTTGGCAAACGCTTCGCTGCTGCCGGATTACAGGTGTCCTAAAGATCATGTTAAGACATAATGTTCAGGCAGCGATGCCAGTCGGAAGGAATGATCTTCCTGGACGTCTGCTTGAAGATTACAAATTGGAAGAAATGCTGCGCAGCCCACACCGATTCATCCGCCCTGAACCAGTGTCTGAGCAGCGTCTTCCACTGCAATGGAGGCACCGTGTACAATATGCGGTGAGCCATGCGGTCAATGCCTTTTACAGTCTCGACCCCGATGTTCGCAAAGAGGTACCCGTACAGTATTTACTTGAGAAGTGGTGGCCCAGAAAAACGGATGGTTTCGAATCTGTTCTCCATTACTGGGATGTGAAGAACAAGATTACGGATGAATTGTCACTCGCCATTGCAATGAACGATGATCTGAAGCATCCAGCCATACTTTTTGAACAGTGGAGAACGGAGTTACCTTCATTATCCATGCATCTGTCGATGATATTTCAGGCGGCCTGGCAACCAGAAGGCTGGGATTCGCTGCTTATTCAGAAATATATGGTTGTCCATGACCCAAACGTAGTTGAGGCGTTTCAGCATATGGTCAGTGCATTCTGCTGGGAAGCCTTCGAAAAATTACCGGGTATGATCGAGATATACTGCTTGTTGGAAGGACGCAAAATCAGGTACATCCCTGGACGCCAGTCTCTGATACGTTCCATGGACTACATTCGCTTGATACGTGACAGCATGCCGCAAGCAGAAGTGGTGGAGTCAGAACAGTTTACGACGCGTGATAAAGCGCGCATACAAGAAGAGGTAGATCGCTGGAGAACGGAAGCCATTGAACCGAAAAAAACATGGTTGATGTGAAGACAGTTGAAGGATAACGATATATCATGCAGATAGAGGAGGGGAAGTTGCCATGTCTACCGGTCTAAGTCAAGAGATAAGCAGCGGCAAGAGACGTGCAGGAACTTGCGAATTCAGTCCGTTGCCAGTACCCCAGTCGGTTATACGAAAGTTGCTTGATGAAGCAGACCCTTCATTATATGTAATGAGTTCAGAACCTTGGAGGTTTATGTTGTTTGCAGGCGAAGGACGACAGCTTTATCTGGAAGCGGTCAGACAGAGCTATCCACCCCATCTGGCTGATCGCTACGGCGATTGGGCTACATATCAATACACGGAAGCAATCCCTACCCATCTGGTTGTAGTGGCCCATAGAAATGCCCGCGAGGATGATCTTCTGCCGGCCAAAGCCTGGAGCAAACGTTTTAGTATTCTGGCTGCGGAACAGGGTTTGAATGCTGTCTGGAAGATCAATGATTATCAACAACATCCTGTGTTTATGAATTTGATGGGTTTGACAAGTGAAGAGAAGGTGCTGGGGGTATTCCATATCGGTTACGGAGACCAGCCTGCATTGCGGGATATGGATGCAAGCAGACCAGCCTCTGAACTGATGACGGTCTATGACCATCTGGTATAAAAAAATGTTCATTAGTTCTTTATTTGCTGGTGTTGAATAGGAAATCACGAACGAGTTGACGATTCGTCTGATCTTTGTTGTAGACGGAGAACAACCGATTGGATACCGTAAGGACATTGCCAAAAAAGAATCGTTCGAATTGGGTCTGTCTGCCCCCGAATGATCCAGCCCCAAGCTCCCAGATCAGGCGGAACAAAGCGTTGCGTTCGTGAGAAGCCATATCGTTCCCTTTCAGATATATATTCAGTGAAGGAGCGATATCGGATTGGAACTCTTCTTCCTGAGGGACCATAATCACCCCGCTCGAACCCAAGAGTTGCAGAATTTCAATCATCTCAGGATAAAGTTTCGGAAAAAGGAGATTGGCTGCCATCAACGGTTTGGGTGCAGGTAATACAAATCCTCTTCCATCTGGTATGGCACCTGCCTCCGCGGCCAAGACCAATGCTTTTAACGATTCAAGACCTGCGAACACACGTGCAGATTTCTCTATAACATGTGCTTCCGTATTCAGATCCAGCGTATCCGTGAGAAGCTGGATTGTACCGAGAACAAATTCCGTCTTGGCAATATAACGACACAATACCTGATGACCAGCGTGAATATGAAAGTTGCTACCACTGAAGAGACGCGAGGACATTTCCTCACTTCCTGCAAAAAATATCCGTTCATGCGGAACGAGCACCCGGTCAAAGATGACGATATTGTCCATTTCTTCATATCTGGAACTCAGGGGATAGTTGGTGTGAGATTCGGCTGCGTAGGTGTCTCTGCATACCAGACTGATTCCCGGAAGATCATTGGGGACAGCAAAAGAGAATGCAAACGGATTTTCGTCATCAAATGGGGCGGGAGAAGGTGACGGATAGACAAAAATCTCATCCGAAGTGGCAGCTTGTGTAGCCATCATGAATGCTCCGCTAATAATGAGGCCTTCCTCGGTGCGTTCTACGACCTTTGCGGCAATAGCATCCTCCGTAGCATCCAATTGCCCTGAGATTTTGCTGGCATATGGCTGAATGAAGGCATGGGATAGCGTGATATCATGATCACGGCAGTACGCATAATAATTTCTGAGATTTTCTGCATACTGGGGAGATAATTCTTTCAGGAGATCGGCACTGGTGTAAAAGGACATTATGGCTGTATTCATGTAATCGGGTGAGCGACCAAGAAAACCATGATGGACATTCGTCCAGATATTCATCCCTTCCCGTCGTTTACGGAGGTCGTCGGCACTGGTTGGAGGCAGGAAGGATATGCCCACAGGTTTGCCGTCTGCCGGGGAGGCATACGTCATCGTTTCTGCAAATTTAGGATCAGATTGCAGATCATACATGTACATCTGAGTCTCCATTAAACCAGCAAATGCTACATGTTCAGAGCGTTTTCCAGTAATAAGGTTACCTTTGTACCAGCAAGGGACGGACTGGGCATCAATTCGTTCGCGATACTGTGAGCCACTTTTAACAGGCATTGTTATTCACCTCTTGGTTCTAATCGTTCATGGGATACTGATTTCTTACGTAGTGTACGTAGGTCATCTGTCCAATGTGCATTTAAGAGGTGAGAAGGATTTTTACAGATTAGGGCTTGATAATAATTATCATTCTTGTTACAATAGACAAAGAAAAAAGGAACCGGTAAGGGCTCCTTTAAGTGGATCACATGAAATTACTTATTTTACTTCAAAAGTCTTACAGTCTGTTTCAGCAGACTGACTTGCTTCCTTGTTACTGTGACTCACGATGTAGATCGAAGAAGCGTTACATTTGTTCTCTTGAGCCCAGTGACGACAGGAATTAACTTCACACAATACGTCTTTTGCCATGATTGTTAACCTCACTTTAATTGGATTACATTCGTTGGTATAAAGAAGCCAGATACAACAAGTTGCCGCTTGTGAATCTGGAAAATTTTTGCTCTCGCGAAATTTGGAGGGCATTTTTTGCATTATACACAACGATGCATACTTAGAATAGCAAATTTTTTTGATGCTTGCAACTAAATGCCTCTCTTCTGTGGCAAAATAGTGGACGTGCTGTGGTTATATTTGCAAAAAGGTAGTAGCATGTTATTATTTAATAGTAATAATTACGATTAAGAGTCTAAGTTATTCTATATAATTTGAACTAATCATTTACACGAAACGGAGAGGACAGAAAGAACCTGAAGAAGCGGAGCTAAAAGCTTTTTGAAAAAAAGCTGCATCGGAAGCATATACTTCGCCTTTATCCCCGGATTTCCCCTCTAGGGAAATAATCAAAAAATCTAGGGATAACAGCGATCGGAAGGTTGTTCTGTCATCGAAGTGGTCAGTGTAAATATTCATTAGTTCAACTTATATAACTTGAATCACGGACTAAAACCATAAATGAAGGAGCATGTGGATACATGAGCAAAATAAATCATATGAACCGGATTCCCCGCGCGAAAGGGATCGATATGGCTGCTTTTTACACGCCAAAAGAGTGTAGGCGTAAAGCCCAGCATATTGTATTTTCCGCTGAAAATGAGCGTATCATTAACGAATTCATCACCATTCTGGGCATGAAAGAGAAGTTCAGAGCGCATGATGTATCGATCCCCAACAAAATGGTCATGTTCGGGCCTCCCGGTACAGGGAAAACATTAACGGCATCACATCTGGCAGAGCGCCTTGATCTGCCACTGGTACTCGTGAGATTGGATGCAATCATTCATAGCCATCTTGGGGAGACGGGGAGTAATGTACGCAAGTTATTCGAATATGCACGAATGAATCCCTGTGTGTTATTTCTGGATGAATTTGATGCCATAGGCCGTACGCGTGAGAGCAATGATGAAGTGAAAGAGATGGCTCGTGTCGTCAATACGTTGTTGCAATGTTTGGATGAATTCGATGGGGACAGCATTCTGGTCGCTGCGACGAATCTGGAAACCCAACTGGATCATGCCATCTGGCGGCGTTTTGATACGAAGATGACCTATGGAATGCCTGATGATTCAAGTCGCAGATTGTATATCAGCAAGTTAGTGGGGGCATTTGAACAGGAGACCCGGCTGGAAGATTACATATGTGAACGCTTGAACGGGTGCAGTTATGCGGATATAGAGCAGATTGTTTTGAAAGCAAAGCGGAAAGCGATCATTACCAGTAGTGTACTTCATAAGCAACTGATCTCGGATGCTTACGATGAATACAGGCCACGTGTCTTAGAGTGTTGACTGCTTCCGTTTTGGATAGTTTGGATAAAGCAACAAGGAACAACACTGAAATAGCCCAGTCTCCTGAATGGAATCCTGGGCTATTTGTCATGTTAGCATGTTGCGTTACACTTTAACGGCTGCTCCGTATGCTTTTTCTGTATTCATGGCTTCTTGTGTTGCAGTCCAGCGTGGCAGGCTTAATCTGAACATGCTGCCTTCCGGGCTGCTGGAGACAAGTGTCAGCTCACCGCCTTGTTCCTGAGCAAGTAGCCGGCTATATGTTAATCCTAGCCCCAAGCCGCGGTTACGACGTTTCTTGAGCTCTCCACGATAGAAGCGTTCGAAGATTTTGGGTTGGTCTTCAGCTGCGATGCCTGTGCCGTTGTCCTTGACATCAATGTACAGCATCTGTTCTTCTGCACGTAGATAAATATCGAAGACAGCCTTTTGTTCAGGAGCTGTGGCATGAAGTGCGTTATTGAGCAAATTGACAATGATCTGCTGAATGCGGAGAGCGTCCCCCATGGTAAAGAAGTTAATTGGAGGGGAGTGCAGTTGAACCTCTGGCATTTTGTCCTCATAGGCAATCTTCCACTGATAGATGATCTCACCGACCAACAGCTTCAGATCCGTCCGTTCCTTGCGAACGGCAACACTTCCTGCAGCCATGGCGTTATAGTCAAGCAAATCTGCGACCATACGCTCCATCCGTTCAGACTCCTTCAAAGCGATATCCAAAAATTCTTTCCCTTCCTGTGGACTCACGACATCGTCACGTACTGCCATAACGAGCCCCTTGATGGAAGTTACCGGTGTCTTGAGTTCATGACTTACCCCTGCAAGCGAAAGTGTGCGCCATTCTTCGAGTTGTTGAAGACGAGTGGCCATATCGCGGAATGAATTTACAAGTTCATTGATCTCACGTTCTCGTGTATTCAAGTCAAGGCTCACATCATAATTTCCACCTCGAATCTGCTCAGCGGCATAGGCGACCTGACGAATAGGTCTGGATAACTTATTGGATAGGAGATAGATTGTAAACCATCCACAGAGGATTAGTCCTCCGAGGATTAGAGCCACGAGCCATATCGTCTCTGGACCAAATGTAATGGATTGTTTGGACTGCATAACCCATACTTTACCCAAGGTTTGATCGCCTTCGGATATGTTGACCGTTACACCTGCATATTTGTTGTTTCGCGGTTCAAGATAGTCGTCTGACAGTCGATACTGCACATCTTTTTGCTCCATTTTAGGCTGGGAAAAGATCAATTGATTGTTGTTGTCCAAGATCATGACACAAAAATAATGATCTGTATTAAATAGTTTCTCTCGCTTGGTTACCAGTCTGTCAAGATCGGGTGGAACCTGAAGCATATTATTTTCACTGGTCACTCGATCGGCAATCTCCAGACCAAGCAGTTCTGCGGTTTTGAGGCTTTTCTCAATGGAAGTTGTTCGAATCCAGTAGAGCGCCCCTGCTGCAATAATCGTGAAACCAATGCACAAAATGAGAAAATATCGCAGTGTCCAGTGTGACAGAATGGATATCGTTCGTTTGGGTTTCTTCTGTTTCAGTTGGCGATCCAAAATTGATACCCCATTCCTCGCAACGTCCGAATTTCTCCCGTCTCTGGCGACCAGTGGGAGAGGGCTTGACGTAATCGTTTAATCGATAGATCCACAGCACGGTCACTGCCATCATAGTCGATTCCCCATACTTGTTCAATAAGATGATCCCTGGTAAATGTACGATTCGGATAATCGGAAAGGAAGAACAGTAACGACAGGTCTCGAGGTGTGAGTGCAACCTCTGCACCGTTCAGCAGCACCTGCTTGGCAGCAAGATCAATGACGAGATTTCCAAAAGAACGCTTCTCTTCGCCACCTGAGGTCCAATGTGGATTACGGCGCAACACCGCATTCACTCTGGCGACCACTTCTTCCGGTACAAAAGGTTTGCTCATATAATCGTCAGCACCGGCATTTAATCCGTTGAGACGGTCTGAAATGTCATCCAGTGCGGTTAGCATGATCACGGGACAAGCATTTTTTTCACGAATAATCCGCAGCAGATCCCATCCGTCCATTCCTGGCAGCATCACATCAAGTAATACAAGGGAAGGCGTTACGGTATCAAAAAGGGTAAGTGCAGTCGGTCCATCTGCTGCATGATGAACTTCAAATTCTGCTTTTCTCAGATAAGCAGCAAGTACTCGTGCAATAGCTTGTTCATCCTCGACGATAAGTATGGATTTCAAAAAAAGCGTTCTCCTTTCGCTTTGTAAACTTGTACTGATTTTACATGAGCTAGAGCGTAAAGCCAATCCTGTATTACGGATTTGAAAAAAATATGGGACTTGTCTTATCTTGACTTCTTCCTGACACATTCAATTGATATGATTCACTCCAACAAGCAACTTAAACAATAATATACTGGAGGAAACATACAGATGAACAAGAAAGCAAAAGCATGGCTTATTACAGGTGTGGCGGCGGTTGCCGTAATCGGTGGTGGTGGTTACTATCTCGCAAATAGCTACTTGGGGAACAACGTGGAGATTGAACAGGTGCTTCCTGCCAGCGCAGCAACTTCCACAACAACTGTAGATAGCACAGGAACGGCTGTAGCCAATGAAACTGTAGGAGCAGAGCAACTGAACGGAGACTGGAACATCAGTGAAGGTTCCAAAGTATACTTCTCCGTAACCACTTCACAGGAGACGGTTAATTTTGTGGACGATCAGGTAAAAGGGAATTGGACAATTAATGTAGATGATGCTTCTCAGATGAAGGCAGAAGGACAGATCGAGATGGACGGAATTGATTCCGGGAATGGACAGCGTGATGGTCACGTGAAGCAAGCCGATTTCTTCGACATTGCAACATATCCACAGGCAACTTTTACAGCGACTTCATTTGAAGGGGTACCTGCGGAATGGCCTGTTGGTCAGACGGTTGATATCAAAATGAATGGTACCATCACGGTTAAAGGTATTGAAAAAGAAGTAACTTTTGATGCAAAAGCTGCTTATGAGAATAACGAAGTATTGTTGTCGGCGACATCGATGGTAACATTCGAAGATTTCGGAATGGAAAATCCGCACTCCGTGGTGCTCTCGACTGAAAATGACATTCAGGTACAGCTTGAATTGAAACTTACCAAATAAGTGTAGTAACGTTCATATACCTAAAAATCTGTTCTGTTCTACCTTCCGGTAGACGGACAGATTTTTTTGTTTCTTACAAATAGTGTGATTCTTATAGCTCAAATGTAACTGTCACAGGATCATATTGTTAAAATAACTGCTGTTTCCTTTGGATTATGCCGTGTCGCCTATCACTATTAAGCGCTTACAATGAGGAGGATTCATAACATTCATTGATCCATGCACAATCAAACACAAAAAGGGGGAGATCAAGAGTGAACAAAAGGTACATAAGCGGGTGTCTGGTATTACTGATGCTTTTCTGTGATCTGGGACTGATGGTTCGTCCAGCGGCTGCAGAAGATGCAAAAGTCAACGTGGCACTTAACAAGGCGGTTACGGTAAGTTCGGAATATAAGGAATGGGGAAGTAACAAAGACCATTTGGTTGATGGTAAAAGTGACACGCATTGGACTGCTACGGCGGGAGTGACAACGGAACAACCACAGTGGGTCATGATTGATCTGGGTGAAGACTACAATCTGTCTGGAGCGGAAATAACATGGAGAGAAAACACGGTTGTGAAGTATATGGTAGAAACCTCTGCTGACCAGCAGGCATGGACCAAAGTTGTTGATCAAGGTGAAAATGCCGATCCTAAACAGATCGCTGATCTGACGTTTGAGCAGAATGATGTGCGATACATCAGATTGAACATCTCCTTTTACAAGGGTGAGGGAGTCTGGCCAGAAATATTGGAGTTCAAAGTGTGGGGAGAAGCAGAAGGAACTGAACCAGCCAATATTAAAGGATATGATGAGATCGAAGTGAGAACGGTGACAAGAAGTGCGCCAATTCTGCCTAATCTGGTAAAAGCATGGTACCAGAATGGAAAATCAGGAATGGTTCCAGTGGAATGGGACAGTATTGACCCTTCAGAGTACGCACATGCGGGCAGCTTTACCGTGACAGGTGCGGTATATGGTGCGCCTCCAGAGCCTCAGCTTAAAGCTAAGGTGATCGTTGAGGGATATCGTGAAGACTATGTTAGAGGTGTCGATATTTCCACGTTAACCGCCATTGAGGCTAAAGGCGGAAAATATGTGGACAGCAACGGTACACAGCGTGATTTGCTCGATATTCTCAAGGATCGTGGTGTCAATTACGTACGCCTTCGTCTATGGAATGACCCGCAGAAATCCGGGGGCTATAACGATAAGAAAGATGTAATTGAGCTAGCCGCACGGGTGAAAGCAAAAGGAATGAAAGTGCTGCTTGATTTCCATTATTCTGACGAGTGGGCTCATCCGGGACAGCAACTTCGTCCTAAAGCTTGGGAAAGTTATACTTTCGATCAATTGAAACAAGCTGTATATGATTATACGTATGAAGTTGTAAGTGAGATGAAAGCCGAAGACGCTATGCCTGATATGGTGCAGATCGGTAACGAAATCAACAGTGGTCTTCTGAACGGCTTGAGCAGTGACGTGGATTTCAACGAAAATGTTGCCTTGCTGAAAAGCGGAGTCGATGCTGTACGTGCAGTAGAAGGAGAGATGACCGATAACGCGGATAAGGTGAAGATTATGATCCATCTGGCTGAAGGTGGCAAGGTGGATACGTTCAAATGGTACTTTAAAGAGTTAAGTGATGGCGGGCTGGACTATGACATTATCGGACTGTCGTATTACCCGTTCTGGCATGGGACGTTTGCGGATGTACAGAAAACGATGAACGAAGTGTCAGTCGAGTTTGGCAAAGATGTTATTATCGCTGAAACGTCCTATCCATTTTCCTATAAAAACGGGGATGCTCATGGCAATATCATCGGATCGGATGAAGCGCTTCATGTCGGTGGAGCAGACTTTCCCGCAACCGTTCAAGGTCAATATGATGCCATCGTCGGCATTATGGACATGATTGCGAACGTGCCGAATAATCATGGTGCAGGTTTCTTCTACTGGGAGCCGGCGTGGATTCCGGCCGGTGTAGGCTGGATTGCATCCGAAGGGAATGCTTGGGAGAACCAAGCGATGTTTGACTACGATGAATTTCCGGCTAACGGCGGGCATTCGTATGAAGGCAGAGCGTTATGGTCCCTTGATGTGTACAAACGTGGATTGAGTCTTCTGCCCGCAGACCGCCAGCAACTGGATGCGGCACTTACACGAGCCAAATCATTGGTACAGACTGATTTTACTCCGGAAACCTGGGTGACTCTGGCTCCGGCAATCTCGGCAGCGAATGATGTATACCAACAGGCGTACACGCCGGGCGGGGTAACTCAAGCAGATACAGATGCAGCGACAACAGCATTGGAACATGTGATGCAGCAAATGCAGGTTATCGCTCCGCAGCTTGAAGAGCTCAGAGCCAAAATAGCGGAAGCGCGTACGTATCAGCAGACTGACTGGTCTGCGGCCACTTGGGCGGTATTGACCAAAGCGCTGGAAGGCGCTGAGCAGGTCTTGAATGATCCAAGAGCAACACAGACGGATGCGAATACAGCGGTTAAACGTTTGAATGATGCCATTCAAGGTCTATCCAATGTGGACAAAACACAACTGCACCAGTACATTCAGCAAATGCAACAGCAGACTAAATCTTCCTATACACGCCGGAGTTGGTCTGTATTGGAACAGTCTTTGCAGGCAGCGATCCAGGTCCGAGATAACAATGCTGTTGTCCAGTCTGAGGTGAATTCAGCACTGAATACGTTGAAACAAGCCTTTACTAATCTGGTCTCTCTAGAGGCTTTAACAACGGGCAAAACGGCAACGGCTTCAAGCAGTGCAGGGACAGGAGGCAATCAAGCCAACTCTCCGGAAGGTGCAATTGACAACAATCCGAACACTTCATGGGGAACAGACCAGAGTAAGGATAGCTGGTGGCAAGTGGATTTGGGTCAGGTTGCTAACCTCCGCAAAATCGAAATGTCGATGTGGAGTGGCGGCATAAAGTATACGATCGAAGTGTCCAATGATAACAAAAATTTTGTGAAAGTAGTGGACACCACAAGTGATGTTGTTGTATCGACCGCACCTAGCCATGTACTTCCAGAAGGCACGGAGGGACGTTATATTCGGGTAAGGATTAAAACAGGTCCCACATGGGTAGGATTCATGGAATTTGAAGCCTACGGTACGTTCCCGGCGGACAAATCTGCACTGCAAGCTACTGTAGTTAGCGCTGAGAAATTAAAGCAAACCGAATACACGACTTCAAGCTGGAATGTATTTAGTAAGGCGCTTTCTGAAGCGAAGGCATTCATTCTGGATGTTGAATCTTCAACGCAAGATGTAAGCAATGCGGATCGTGCGTTACAAGATGTTATGAGTAAACTTGTACGTCAAGATGTAACACCTGGCCCTGGCCAGCCATCAGAACCAAGTATACCTTTACAACCTTCCAACCCGGGAACAGCTCCTTCAACGGGGAATCCGAATGTAACACCACCGGATGAACCTGGTAAACCGCCAGCGAAGGGTCTAATAACGGTAAAAGGAACAGCAACCGGGGATGAAAAGTATTCGATTCGTCCAGATGTATCTCAATTAACTCAGGCACTGCAATCCATGGATGCAGGAAATCGTACGTTGAAGCTGCTTGCAGATGTGCCTGACACAGCCAAGACAGTCACATTCCAATTGGCTGCAAATCAACTGGCGGCATGGATTCGTTCCGAGGAAGTGAAATCCCTGGATGTAATCGTAGGACAGACTACCGTTCGTGTTCCTCTAAAATCACTCCCGCTAACCATTGCGGAGACTGCGGGAACGTTCGACATCGTAGTGGCAAAAGGATCGACGGATACACTGACTACATCTCAAAAAGCAGCGATCAGTAATCATACGATTGTTGATGTGAATTTGTTAATGAACAATAAGCCATTGGAATGGACAAACAGAGCGATTGAAGTTGCGTTATCCAATGTGGAGCAACCTAAAAAGAATGATGTAGTTATGGTTGTACATTCCATATCTCCAAGTGGGGAAATGAAACCTGTTACGTATTCCAAGTATGATGACAAGACCAAAATGATGGCGTTCAAACCGTTGGAATCCGGCAGTTATGTCATTGCAGAAGTTGACGTGCCATTACATGATTTGCAAAACCACAATTGGGCAATCCAAGAGGTGAAGAACCTCTACGGTAAAGGGATTATTACGGGGATGAGCGAAAGTCGTTTTGCCCCACAAGATGAACTGACCAGAGCACAATTTTTGCAAATGATAATTAAAGGTATTGGTGATACACGCCAGCCGGATCCATCTATTTCAACACCAACGGATGTGAAGGAAGGGCAGTGGTATGCCGATTCAGTACGACTCGGAATTGAAATGAACATTATTCAAGGCCGGGCGGATGGAAGCTTTGGAGCCAATGAACGTATTTCACGAGAAGATATGGCCGTTATGCTGAACAGAGCACTGAAGGTTGTGCAACGTGAGAATGCGACCCATGCTGTACAAGGAAATATGGTGTTTGTAGACAACGCTGAGATCTCGGCATACGCCAAAGAAGCTGTAGCCTCGATGCAACAACTTGGACTGCTAAATGGCATGCCTGATGGCACGTTTGCTCCGAAAGAAACAGCAAACCGTGCACAGGGTGCTGTTGCAGTCGCCAGACTGATGGAACAACTGTATTAGAAAATAACAAAGCAGGTAAAGAGATCGGATCATATGATTCGGTCTCTTTATTTTTTGCGGAAAAAATGGGGTTCAGACTTCATCCTCCTCTCTAAATAGTTATTTGAACATTTTGTTAATGTCATATTGACAATATCGAATTCATTTGTTATCATTTCGATAATATCAAAACGACAATATTAAGAAATGGGGAATGAGCTATGTTTGGATTCCGATTTGCGAAGTTTCAACCCAGTGAATATGTAATGAAAGTGAAAAATGGTGAGGTACAGCGTCAAGGTGTAGGATTGTCCTTCTATTATTATGAGCCGACCACATCGGTAGTGGTTCTACCCGTGTCCTCGGTGGATGTACCATTCATGTTCGAAGAGATTACGGCGGATTATCAGACGGTTACTGTACAGGGGCAATTAAGCTATCGCATTGTGGATTATTTGAAAATAACGCAGAGCCTGAATTACACATACAATTTGCGCAAGAATCGGTATATTTCCGACGACCCCGGCAAGCTGGACCAACGGGTGATCACCACAGCGAAAGTACTAACCAAGAAACATCTGGAGCAAATGCCGCTGAAGGAGGCCATTCAATCCAGTGAACGGCTGGCGAGCAGCATGAAACGAGAAGTTGTGCAAAGTGAAGAGTTGGAGAAATTGGGCGTTGAGTTGATGAGTCTATCGATACTTGCCATTCTGCCTAATAAAGAGACGATGCGTGCATTGGAAGCACAAGCCCGGGAAGAGATTTTGCGTCAAGCAGATGAAGCGCTCTATGTGCGTCGTAATGCATCGATTGAACAGGAACGCCGAGTGAAGGAGAACGAACTGAACACCGAAATCGCCGTGGAGACGAAGAAACAGCAAATTCGGGAGACCCAATTACAGGCAGAACGCTCGGTGAAACAGAAACAAAATGAGATGGAGCAGGAGCAGCTTCAGTTCAATACAGCGATGGAGGAACGTAAGCAGCAACTGATTGAGTTAACCATTGCCAATCACAATGCGGAAGCGGATGCCAAAGCGTATGAGATTGCTGCCGTGATGAATTCATTGCAAAATGTACAGCCAAATGTACTGCAAGCGATGGCGAACATGGGCATGAATTCCGATAAGCTGATTGCACTTGCATTCCAGGAACTGGCTGAAAATGCAGGGAAGATCGGACAGCTTAATATCTCGCCGGATCTGTTGCAAGGATTGATGTCTCCCGCGCCAAGCAGAGATCAGGGAGGTCGAGTTAGATGAGGTTAGGAAGAAGAGAACAAGCTGAACAGGCAGGGAAATCAGTACGTCAGCAACCTGCCGCCGATGAGCGGATGAGCGAACACAAGCTGATTCTGGTGAAGCGCCGGACCAGACTGGAAGAGTTGGTGGTTCGATATAACACGGTGCAGCAAGCTCAGTTCTATATTGAACGTCTGGGCGCAGACTTTAGTGATTATATGGAGGAAGACCGTCGTTATCGGTTATCTGTGCAGCAGGCACAGCAGCAACTGGGTCAATTGGGACGGGTTCAGACGATTGATCGAGAACATGTGCCCAATTTTATCTTTGGAGAGCAGGATATCGTGGTTGTGGTTGGACAGGATGGGCTTGTAGCCAACACCCTCAAATACGTGACCGAGCAGCCGCTCATTGGTGTGAACCCGGACCCGATGCGGTGGGATGGGGTGTTATTACCTTTTACCGTGGAGGATCTGAGCTTCATTGTTCCTGATGTCATTCGAAAGCAACGAACCTTGAAAGAAGTCACTCTCGCCAAAGTGGAACTCAATGATGGACAGTATCTATATGGTGTGAATGATCTGTTCATTGGCCGGAAGACACATGTATCGGCACGTTATGAAGTGCGTTTGGGTTCATCCGCAGAACAACAATCCTCCAGTGGTATTATTGTATCCACAGGCATGGGATCGACAGGCTGGTTCAAAAGTGTGCTGGCGGGAGCCACCGGGATTGTTGGGTCAGTTGCATGGCAGAACATGAATTCCGAAGCAGAGGTCGCTACAGCATCGGCATCCATTCATGGAAGCAGGCAGGAGCTGAGTCATTTTAACTGGGATGCGCCGTACTTATATTTTTCAGTACGTGAACCGTTTCCGAGCCGGACGACAGCTGCCAATCTGGTGTTTGGACAGATTCATTCAAAGCAACCATTGCACATTGTATCCCAGATGCCAGAGGATGGTGTTATTTTCAGCGATGGGGTCGAGCAGGACTTTCTTGAGTTTAACTCAGGGGTGGAAGCTATCATTGGGTTGGCAGAGAAGAGGGGGCGTCTTGTGGTCTAAACCTTTATTTTCAATCGGTTTCCGACTAGAATGGGTAACTAGATGTGATACACTGACGTCAGGAAACGGAAAGAGGGTTAACGATGCAGTCGATATTGTTGGTTGAAGATGATGCCAAGCTTGCAGGATTGCTGGCGGCTTATCTGACCCGAAATGGATTCCAGGTACAGGTCACAGAAGATTTTCGTCATGTACTGGATGAATTTGTGAAAGTGAAGCCGGACCTTGTGCTGATGGATGTGAATTTGCCTCAATATGATGGATACTACTGGTGCAGGCAGATACGCACACATTCCATATGTCCCATTTTATTCATATCCGCTCGGGATAGTGGTATGGATCAGATTATGGCATTGGAACATGGAGCGGATGATTATATTACAAAACCTTTTCAATATGAAGTCGTTCTTGCCAAAGTCCGCAGTCAGCTGCGCAGAGCCTATGGTTCTTACGCTGCTGTGCAGCAGGAAGCAAAGGTGAAGAACGGTCCCATGATCCTTTATCCTGAGCGATTTGTATTGAAATATGATGAGCATTCTACCGAGCTAACACAGAAGGAAGCGATACTGGTGGAAGCGCTGATGGCGAAGGCAGGACGAGTGGTCAGCCGAGAAAAATTGTTAGAACAGATGTGGGAAGATCAGCATTTTATTGATGACAATACGTTGAATGTATATATTACACGCGTACGCCGAAAGTTGAAGGAACTGGGTGCGGAAGAGATTTTGGAGACGGTTCGCGGAGCGGGTTATCGTGTGTTGGATCTGGATTCGTCCTCACAGGGGAAAGGGAAATGAGACTGTTCCTGAAAGACCACCAGATGTTAGTTGGATTTTATGTGTTACAGATGCTACTGGTTCCATGTGTCTACTGGCTCTCTGGTGAAGATCGCCCGATGAAAATTGTCCTCTATGGCATGCTGATCAGTACCGTTGTGCTGATGGTCTATCTGATCATACGTTACTTCCAGCTACGAGCATATTATCATCTCCTTGAACAACCACGTAAACGGGTAAACGAGCCCTTTCAAACGCTTGGAAATGTGGTTGTGGCGGAGGCCGTCCAGCAATTGTTACATGAACTGGAGCGTAATCGGCAGAACGAGATAGGTCAGTTACGTACTAGCAAGGAGCAGCAGGTGGTATTCATGAATCGCTGGGTTCATCAGATGAAGACACCGTTGTCTATTATTCAACTAACCTTGGAAGATGTGGAAGATGAGACGGCTGGCAGTATTCAGGATGAGCTGGATAAGCTGCGCAAAGGACTTGAAATGGTCTTGCATTCATCCCGGCTTGAACAGTTCGAAGGGGATTTTCGTGTGGAGCTGCTGTCCCTGTATGAGGTGCTTCGAAGCAGCATTGCAGAGAACCGACGTTTGTTTATACGTAGGGGCATTACGCCGGATATCCGTATAGAGGAAGACCTTCAGATATACAGTGACTCCAAGTGGCTGCGGTTCATGTTCACCCAGATTTTGACCAATGCCGTGAACTATTCCGATAGCAAATCAGGCAAAAAAGTGATCATTACTGGCTATAAACAGGAAGAGCGTACAATCCTGGACATTCAGGATGAGGGAATCGGCATCTCGTCCGAGGACATTCATCGTGTGTTCAATCCCTATTTTACAGGCGAACGGGGTAGACAATACCACGAATCCACAGGGATGGGGTTATATCTGGTTCGTGAGATCAGTGCCCGACTGGATAATCGTGTGGAGTTGTTTTCGGAGCCGAATGAGGGAACATTGGTGAGATTCAGCTGGGTTCAATCGAAATATCCGAAGTGAAGAGCGCTTTGCCCATGGGCGAGGTGCTTTTTTTTAATGTACAGAAGTCATAGAGGAGGCAGGGGAACAGAACCTTAAACGTACTGTAAGGGAAGTTTAAGGTAATTCGATAGCACCATTACAGGAGGTCAGTTAGGATAAGAATAGAAATAACGTATATAGAATGATGGATCAGGAGGGGAATACGCATGGAAATGTTACAAGTATCGGCACTCAATAAAGTATATCAGGGCAAAGTGCAAACCCAAGCCCTTAGTGATATTCATCTGACAATCAAGCAAGGTGAGTTTGTGGGCATTATGGGCCCGTCTGGCAGTGGCAAAACCACATTGTTAAACATGGTCTCGACCATCGATGAACCCAGCTCAGGCAAGGTGCTGATTAATGGCATGAACCCGTTTGATATGAAAAAGAAAGAACTTGCCATGTTCCGACGTCGGGAACTCGGATTTGTCTTTCAGGATTTCAATCTGTTGGACACGCTGACGGTTGCTGAGAATATTGTACTTCCATTGACACTGGACAAGGTCAAACTGAAGGAGATGGAGAGCAGACTACATCGTATTACAGCCAAGCTCGGGATTGATCACATTCTGGATAAAAGAGTCTACGAAATTTCGGGCGGACAGCGACAACGAACAGCCATTGCGAGATCAATGATTAATATGCCTTCGATTGTTTTGGCGGATGAACCAACCGGTGCCCTGGATTCTACGTCATCCCAAGCGGTCATGGAGTCACTTGAACAGATTAATCAGCAGGAGAAAACGACCATTATGTTGGTCACACATGACCCGCTTGCGGCAAGTTATTGTAACCGCATCGTGTTCATTAAGGACGGAAAACTGGCAGCCGAAGTACACCGCGGAGATAATCGACAGACGTTCTTCCAGCGGATCATTGATACGTTATCCTTCTGGGGAGGGAATTCACATGAGCTTTCCTCAGTTCGCGTTTAACAATATTCGCCGGAATGGGCGAGCGTATATTGCTTTTTTTCTAAGTAGTGTGTTTATGGTCATGATTTTCTTCGCTTATGCGGTGTTCATCTATCATCCGTATGTGACAGAGTTGCCGATGGGTGACACAACTGCTACGGGGATGCAGGTGGCTTCGATCATTGTATATGTGTTTGCATTTTTCTTTGTCATGTATTCTATCAGTGCTTTTCTCAAATCACGGAACAAAGAGTTTGGCATTCTGACCATACTTGGTGCCGAGCCCAGGCAGATTCGGAGATTGGTCATTCTGGAGAACATGTTGATCGGCTCCCTGTCCATTATTGCGGGTATCGGCGGAGGTATGTTGTTGTCCAAGCTGTTCCTGATGTTAACCACTCGTTTTATCGGCATGGATGATCTGCCATTTTATTTTCCGATCAAAGCCATTCTGATTACGATCGGGGCCTTTCTGTTATTATTTTTCAGCATTTCACTCTTCACATTGGTTTTTATCGGAAACAAACGGACGTTAGAACTTTTGACGGGGACGAGCAAACCTAAAAAAGAACCCAAAGCTTCGTGGTTCTTCTCACTTCTGGGATTGTCGTTACTTACAGTCGGCTTTGTGGCACTCCGCAGCGATTTGAATGGCGGGACGATTATGCTTGCAGCAGTGACAGGCATAGCGGGGACGTATTTTTTCTACTCACAACTTTCCGTGCTCATCATCCACTTATTGAAGCGTAATCGTAAAACGGTATGGCATGGTACGCGTCTGTTATGGATCTCAGAGATGAGTTACAAAATGAAGGATAATGCTCGCATGCTCTTTATGGTGACCGTAGTCATTGCGATTGCTTCGATGAGTGCGGTGGTGATTTTGTCACTGGATCAGGAGAATCGGGAGCAGTTTACCAATAACGATTTTGCAGTCCAATACAATATATACACACCATCGGATCAAATGGATATGAGCTATATTGATTCGACACTTGAAGCAGCAGGCTTGAATTATCAGCAAGTGTATCTGGAGTACTTCTGGTCTGATGCGGATCAGAGTGCTGTCTCGGTTATGACGCTCAGTCATTACAACCGATTCAATGTGATCCTAGGAAAAAAGACATTCCAATTGGATTCAGACTCAGCATTGTTCGTAGATTCCCGTAATGAGAAGGATCAGGCTCAGATCGATCGCAACAGGTTTCGCAATTATGCGGAAGGAGACACATTGACTCTGAATCTGGAAGCTGGCCCAATGCAAGCAAGAGTTACAGCTACGGATGTTGAGACACGGTTTGCAACCTTGATTTATTCATCAGGTGTAGTCGTTCTGCCGGATGAGAAGTATGAAGAGATCACACAACAGCACAAAGGAAATAGATTATCTGGCAAAGTTCTTTATCAGATTCCGGCATGGGGTCATGCTGTACCTGACCGGCACTCCTCGGAAGCCATGGTTAGCGATCAGCTTCTGTCGTCCGCAGATACCATTCGAAGCGATAATGCTTCGGATGAGAATTACTCCGGCTTTCTGACCACTCGATATGGAGATTTTGAGAGATACAGACAGGGTACATCACTCTTTACCTTTCTCGGCATATTTATCGGATTAATCTTCTCGATATCTTCCGCAAGCTTTCTGTATTTCAGACTGCATACCGATCTTGAAGCAGATGGGAAAATGGTGCATTCTCTTTCGAAAATGGGTCTCAGTTTCGACGAGATGAAACGATCATCCACCGTTCAGATTGCCATTCTGTTCTTTTTACCGATTGGGGTAGCTATCATTGAAACGTTGGTAGTGGTTAAGCCATTCCTGTCTGAATTCGGAATTACGAATTATACGGTTCCGGTGTTGACTGTATTTGGTGCGTTTCTCCTTGCACAGACATTTTATTTCTTTGTTATCCGTTCCAGATATATATCTTCTCTGCGCAAAATGATGGTGTAATCATTCAACAAACGAATAGTTATATGGATCGACCATGATCTGTTCATGGCCCGCATTTTCTTGATTCAGATCAAGGAAACGCGGGCTTTCTTGCGTTAAGATGAATGCATTCACAGATTATATTATCGAGGAGGACGATTATCATGAGTATCACGTCATTGCAAGAAGTCAGAACATTCAGTGAGGATCGTTTCACGAAACGGGTTTTATTCCAACAGGGTGGTGGAGTGACCTTTGTGCTTCATTTTCTGCCGGGACAGCTGCTTCCCGTTCATAAACATCCGGGCACAGACGTTATTTTGCTGGTGGTCGAAGGCACAGGCACACTTATTCTGGATGGAAAAGAACAAGCGGTGAACCAAGAGGATGTAATCCATTGCGGCGGTGAGGTGGAGTTTGCATTCCATAATACAGGAGATCGGGAGGTCCGTTTGTTCGTGGTGTTAAATAAAGTACCCGCAGCATCGTATGCAAAGGACATCTAACATCTAATATCAAGGAATCGATAAAATGATTCACTGATCGGTACTTAATATGAGGGGAACTCTTTTCTGGAGTTTCCTTATTTATTTTTTTTAAGAATACTCTTCTCCAAGCAAAACAAAACAAAAAGCATACTTGGGTGCAGGGTGGTCACGTATCCCTTTGTTGCTTCAAAGCTTGCAAATCATGAATGATAATCCGGTTGCGATCCACTTCGAGCAAGTTCTCTTTTGTAAGCTGGTTTAAAAGCCGATTTGCTGTTTCCCTTGTTGTACCAATGGAATTGGCAAACTCCTGATGTGTCATGGGCAGGTTGATGATAATCTGGTCTCCATGCATATGTCCGTGCTGCTCTGCGAGCATAAGAAGGAAGGAAAGCACACGATTGCGTACATCCTGACCAGAGAGCACCTGCAATTTATCCTGTAATTCTCTTATTTTGTCACCGAGTACACGCATAATTTTGATCGCAATTGAAGGTGTGCTCAGCATTAATCGTTCGAAAAGTCGGACAGGTATGGCTAGTAGTTCAGTAGGGGTAATGGCTTCTGCGGTAGCAGGGTAAGGGTGCGCATTAAAAAAGCCGGTGTGTGGGAACATATCTCCTGTCTTGAGGAAAGAGACGATCTGTTCATGCCCGTTCTCATCGGTTTTATAGGCCTTTACAATGCCGGTACGGATGAAAAAGACAGCTTCTTTTTCGCTTCCTTCGCTGAAAATAACTGATTTCTTCTGAATGCTTCTGGAAATGGCGATTTCTTCGACTTGCTTTAATTCCTCAGAGCTAAGGTCCTGAAAGATGGGGAACTGTTGTAGAAACTCCGCTGTTGTATCTTTGTTTGCCCTACTCATGAGAATCTCTCCTCTCTGTGTTCATATTTCTGAACGACGACATCATTTCATCATAGCGTGATTTCTGAACACATCAGGTGATATAGATCACCGTAAAGCCACATCACTGTTTTTGATTGCTCAACCAGGGTTAATGGAATGATAGAATATGATTGAACAAGAGAGGGGTCGGCCCGGATGTGGACTGCATTCATGTGGGGCGGCATCTCTGCCTCAGCGGTAGTCATTGGCGCACTCGCAGCATTGTTTCTGAAGATTCCCAAACGAGTCATTGGCTGGATCATGGCTTTTGGGACAGGAACATTAATTGGTGCAGCGACCTTTGAACTTCTCGGAGATGCGCTGAATGATGGAGGAATTATACCTACAGCCATTGGATTTACGGCGGGTGCCGTCGTGTATACCCTGTTTGACCTGCTCGTTTCTGCAAAGGGAGGGGCAGGGCGTAAACGTTCGGCAAAGTCGGGAGACTCGAATCAAAGCGGGCTCGGGATCTTTGCAGGAACAGTAATGGATGCTATCCCGGAATCCATCATGCTTGGTGCCAGCTTACTGGCCGGTAACGGTGTTAGTGTGGTCCTGGTAGTATCGATCTTTGTCAGCAACATCCCTGAAGGTCTGTCCAGTACGGTTGGACTACAGGGCAAGTACAGTCGTGGCAAAATCATATTGATGTGGCTGAGTGTACTGTTGATCTCCGCGATTGCAGCACTGGGTGGATATCTGTTTCTGGAGCAGCTTCCAGAGGAGATGGGTGCAGCGATTGGTGCATTTGCAGGTGGTGGAATCATTGCCATGATCTGCTCGACGATGATGCCGGAGGCCTTTGAAGAGGGTGGGCCTGTTGTAGGTTTGATTGCATCCATGGGATTGCTAGTGTCGCTGTTGTTGGATCTGTAGATGACAGAATAAGCTTCGGATCTATGAGTTGAATTTATAAAAAAAAGAGTATCCGAACAGAGTGGTTTCTGATCGGATACTCTTTTTTTCCAAAACAGCTTCCTCCGTATCCGCATGCTTCCTTACGTAATTCATTGGCTTCGTGCAGGCGGTTCAATTCTTTCCCTAAGCTGCTCCAGTTGAAGAATCAGGATGCAGTTTCCTGTAACCTGAAGCAGTCCCTGAGTTTGAATCATGGTAAGTTTGCGACTAAGCGTCTCTGGTGTAATCCCGAGCAGCAGAGCCATATCTTTTTTGAAAACAGGCAAGCGAATCTCATGCTTTGCATGATTTCGGGTATGGAAATACAAAAGCAACTTGGCAATCTTCTGTTCCGTTGTCATCGCACTAAGCGAGCTGTTCCATTCATCGGTTTCACGGAGAAGATTGGAAATGGCAAGCAGGAAATGATAAGCAAGCTTTGGATCATGTTCAAGTAACTGGTCAAAGTCATGTTTGTTGATGGAGCAGATGGCTGATGGCTCCAGAACTTCGGCGTTCGCGGCATGTGGTTTTTGGTGTAACAGAGAATCTTGTCCGAAGAAATCGCCGGGAAACAGAAACCGAATAATATGTTCCTTGCCATTTTCATTGGTTTTGGATAACTTCACACATCCCTGATGAACCACGTAAAGCGTATCTGAGCGTTCGTCCTCCTGAACGACAACTTCACCTTTGTTATATTCACGGGTATGCAGAAGGGAGATCAGCAATGCAGATTCGGATGCATCAAGATGCTGGAACAGAGATACTTTGGAGAAACAGGCATCCTTCACTTCGTGCGCACAGATCATCGTTCAATCACCTCGAATTATTCAGGATGGGCATAGCCATTATCTATTGTTATGTCTCAGTGAGACATTGCGGCTCCACCGTGATCAGTACCATCCTTGGTCACACGCAGAACATAGTGGCACAACCTTTACTCAAGTGATTTTGGTTCACAATTCAAAAAGCACATAACCTTTTATCCATTTTGTTGATTAGGGCGTGTCTGAAAACTCCGAAGGAAGCAGATTTTGCTGAATTTTCGTTCCAAGCAAGGAAGTTTTCCGCAGGCGTACCGGGGCACGTCAAGAGGAAGTGACGCAGCAGGGGGCGAAAAGGCGGTAAAAGATGAACTTCAGCGAGTTTTGAGACACGTCCTAGTAATAGATTAAGGTATAGAAGCAGGTACGGGTGTGATGAGGCACACACTTGGTTATGTCATATTAGAGTCAATTCCAATAATCTGCCTTCTATTCTTGTGCTGAGGAACGGAGTTTCATATAATTTTAGAGAGATGGATTGGTAAATGTTGAGTATTCTGACGCGGTGTGTGTCATAGTTTCAGGAGAAGGGTGGATACAGGATGAAACGTTTCGAAGATGAGGGTGCGTATAAGTACAGTTTCTATTCGGTACTTCGTCGGGGCGAGCGGGTTGATGTGAAATGTCCCAAATGCGGTGGGCACGCTTCGATTGAACAACGGAACGATCAACTGGGATGGAAGTGTTTCGAATGTTACGCTCAAGCTTTTGAAGAACCAGTGTATCAATATAAGGCCAAGGGGAATTGTGCTGTATGTGAACGTTGGTTTAACGTGGAAGTCACAGACGGGAAGAAGACTTCTCACCGATCAACGCATGTGGAATGTCCGCATTGTGGTGCTGTTAATCAGGTTGAATTACATGCCAAATCGACATACGGAAGGTGTTTTTCCGAGATTCGTGCAGGGAAAGATCCTGTATTCGGGTTGGAGCTATACTTCCTGGATGAGTTCAGAGGAAAAATCATATGGGCTGTGAATCGGGAGCACCTGAATTATCTCATTGCTTATGTTTCCGCAGATCTGCGTGAGAAACCTGGAAATATGCCTTTAAGAACAGCTTCACATAGTATTCCGGCTTATATTAAAGATGCGAAGAACAGGGATATGGTTGTGCGTACACTGTCGAACCTTCAGCATAAGACTGGATGAGACTGAAAGCGAAGATGAAGCATTAAAGCTGCAAGGGAGAGAAGACATGAAACTACGAGTTAAACTTAGCATTTTTGCAATCATTCTGGGTATGTTGATGATTCCAGCTTATTTTATTTTACAGACTTATGGTGTATTTCAAAAAGAGACAGTATTATCTGACTATGCTCTGGCCGTTGATGTTAATGGGAAGTCCTATGGGGCTTGGCCGCTGATTAACAGTTTTGCAGCGATGGACAAAGAGGAAGATAACCGTGAGTTTTATTACCGGATTGATATGAATCATATCCAATACCTGTTTAATCTGGCTTATAAGGAGTATGATGTGAAGCCAGGCGGGGACAATCCGTATCTGGCTGGTACTGTAAACTATCAACATACGGATCACAACTATGTGCAGACTGAAAGAAAGTATGAGAACGCCAATGATTTTGCAACGGTCTTAAATCTGTATGATCAGGATGGGCAGGTGATCTACACCTACGATAATACCGGCAAGGGAGATAAACAGCTGGTAGAATCCATCATTCATCAGGGAATGAGCCGTAATAGTGGCGGTAGTAGCGAAGCTGCCCGCGATCCGTATATCAATATTACGGCGTTATTTCGCGACAAGCTTAACATTGATGTGAAACTGACGGTGGATGAGGAACACAGAGTGGTTACCATTCGAATGAACAAATCGGAGGCGAGATGATGAATGCGTATGGTGTACAACACGGACCTGCTTATCTGGAAGGATTAATTAGGAAGGAAGAAGTCATTAAATCCGATGAAGTGGAGTGGAAAGGCAAACTTCAATCGAGTGACGGACATGATAAATTCCATATCTTTTATTATGGTGACTTGATGGAAGATGATCTGATTACCTGGCATGATTCGACACCGCTTCTTGTATATGCGGAGCATACTGTCACGGGTGAGCGCTATCTGCTCATTGATGCCGCCAAGCATGGATATGATGCCATGTTATGTGAGACCTATTCGGAAGAAGCACTACATGACAGACCCCTTCGTCCTTATCTGGATGTTGAAGGAGAAGATATCTTTGAAGTAGAGTTGATGGCCTACTACAATGTGCCTTGGGATGAAGAGTTTGGCGAAGAAGTAGATGAGCGTGGTACGTATGAACTGATCACGGGAGAACGCATGCATTTTGATCAGGTCAAGCGTGATGGATATGATGCCTTTGCCATTCGCATTCTGAATCGTAAAGGGGTATGGACTGAAATTGTACAGGAAGAACTGGCTTAGATCTGATCACGAATGAACCAAACTGAGATGGGAGATGTCGACTAATGTATATTGTATCCCGTGTACTTAAGCCGGTTCCAGCAGAGGAACTAGATCACTTTGAACAACAGCATGCCATCTCGCTACCTTTGTCATACCGTACCTGGATTGAACACTACGGGGAAGGTACATATACGGGATGGATGAATGTGCAGAGACCGGACCCGGAAGTGCTGAAGCCTTTTGTTGAATATGATTTTTGGATACATACGGATGATTCGCCTATAAGTCAGCATCAACTTGAGCAGTGCATCTCCATCGGCAGTTCTGTAGATGGAGATTTCCTTGCTGTTCATCCGGAAGTTGAGGGACTGTTGTGGCTACCGCGTCATGATGAGAATATCACCTTATGGACATGCTCGGAGACTGAATTTGGCGAAACGCTGGACCGGATCTATTGTGGGTATTACCATCAGGATAAACCGATAACGCCACTATACTTTGAACCGTGGAATGAGCTGCGGAAACATACGTTTTACCATTTTTCAGGGACAGAACAGGGAAGCTCCATGAAGGAACTCGCCGCTACATGCAAAACAGAATTTAAGTGGGATGTTGTGTTGGAGAATGAGTACATGTGCAAGATGTTCATGGTGTCGATGGGAGGATATTTACGATTTAACTATGCAACCGGGAGAGAAGTTGCCCTTTTCTATGAAGAAAAGAATGGTGCGGAGGAGGCGACGGATAACGAAATCAGTTTGTTCTTGCAGGCACATCATTGTACGGCATATGAGTAGAGGCAGAGTGGAGGGGAACAGATGAGTTGGTTAAAGGAAGACATCGCGGAACAATGGCGCAATGAGGGCAGGCGTTATGCAAGGGATGTCAATGCATTTGTACGGAAAGGCATGGAGGGAGAGCAACCAGATGAATCCGAGCTGAAGGAAGATTCCAGAAGCGGTATGAGTACTGAAGTATTCCATATGGTGAGACAGGCCAATCTCCACGGTGACTTGGAGATGCTCCGACGTGAGCTGCCAGCAGCGACGTGGCCATTGAGCGAGGCATTTCAGGCTTCCATGCAGGCTGTCAAAGTTGTAGGTTATCTGAACGAGGAAACGGTTGTATGTCATACGGGGATTTTCACGGAGAATAGTCAGATATATACGATGGATCAGCAGGGGTGGCAGTTGATTTATTCGTATACTTTTGCTGGTTGCTCATCAGACGGTTTGGACTATGCGCTTGCAGGACCGGATGGGATTCGTGTTATTCGTCAGCCAGATCGCAGGTTGGAAGGACAAGAGATAGCGACATATCGTTGGGAAGATATTCAAGCCCGGGTACAGTCGTCCTTACCTCGGATTGAATCACTTGCGGACTGTGAGCATCCCGAACGGACACTTGAAGGACTTATACCTATGGATGAAGGGAGAGCACTACTCATCCATTCACGATACGGGATATATCTCGTCACACAAGCTCAGGTGACCTTGCTTCATCCCGATCTGGCAGAGATCGAAGAATATGAGCTAGAGGATACACAGTTAGACATGGGACATGCAGCGGTATCTCGGGATGGTCGATGGATTGCATTTGGTAGCCAAGGGAGCAATCATATGGTGATGGACCGCCAGCTGAACAAAACATACTCTCTCTATCCAGAATCGAGCTACCCTCATTATGCGGCATTCACCAGTAATAACCAGACCGTCTGGTTTAACGCATGTCATTTCTATAACGGAGTCACGATACAGGTTCCGCTGGAATCAATCGCAGGTAACGAAACGAAGGAAGATTGGCCGGTCATGGATGAGAATGCACGAGTGTATGCAGCGGTGGAAATAGAGGCAGGCATGGTGCTTGGTGATGCATATGGTTATCTATATTGTGTAAATGGCGAGGGTAAGGAAGTATGGCGTCATTTTGTGGGAAGTACCATCTATTCTCTCACCGTATCGCCGGAACAGTCCAAACTTGCAGTTGGCACGTATGGTGGCATGCTGCATGTGCTCGATCTTCGTTCCAAAGAAATGGACGAGTACGGGATCGGTACAGGCACTCTTCGGGAGCTGGAGCGATATGTGTTGTGGCGTGGAGAAGAACCTCTGCGCTGGTAAGGTCGTATTACAACCTGCAAAGGGGTGAAGGAATGGAACGTGAAGAGGCTGTAACGTTATTAAAATGTCATTCCTTTTCCTATGATGATCTGAGTCATCCCAAGATGGAGAAAGGTTTTATTGGCAGTCTGCGGCCCTTTCGTGGACATTTGATTGAGCAGAATTTTCATGAGTTGATGGAGATACTGCGGGTTCTGGCACCAGAACTTGCACGGCCTTCACTGGACCGGGAAGTCATGGCATGTCTATGGGGAATTACTCATATGGCACGCGCCTGGGCCGTTGAACCTGAGGGTATGCTTCGAAGCAACAACCTCATCTCGGACGAGCAGGTGGCGTTGATGGAACAATGGCTTAATTTGTTATCTTACGCAGTCATGATTCTGATTGAAGGTGGCGGAGAGGAAGAAGCGTTTTGGGAATATCATCAATATCTACAAGAAGAGAAGGGCTGAGATAGGGAGGTGTGGTGAGATTGGAGCCGAATGTATCGTTAAACGTGCTAATGGACGAGCTGAATCACTTGTTAGATGAGAAAATACAGGATCACGAGATTCGGCAATTGTTCGAAGAATATCAACATCGGGAAGGTGCATCCGAGGAAAGTCTGGATTTATTCGAAAAGGAGTATGGCGTCCGGCTGCCTGGTGATTTTCGTACCTTTTACCAAAGGAAAGACGGCAGTGGTTACGGGTTGCATGTGCTGTACCCGGGTGATGCCGAGACAGGCCGATGTACACCCTTTTATCTGATGTCATTGGAAGAGATTCGAGAGACCAAACAATACTTCTGTGAAGTGGATGAGAAGTTGGAAGAGTATTATTCTGCAGAAGAAATTAAGCAGTTGGACCCGGAGATCAAGCCATACCTGTTCCATAAACCATGGATTCCTTTTGCCACGATCGCGGGAGGTTCACTGTATCTGATGCTCGATTTTGATCCAACGGAGGAAGGAAAGTATGGGCAGATTATTATGTACGTGCACGATCCGGACTTTGTCTATTATCTAACGCCTACCTTCACGGATCTCCTCAGTATGTCAAACCATAATCTGAAGATGATGGGTGAGATCACGTATTAAATCCTGCACGATTAGAGAATTCCTTCAATAATAAAGAAGCCGCCCGAAGCAGCTCCTTTATCTGATCTGAACCAGTACTTTGAATAAGTCTAATGATTACGGATTACCACTGGAAGAAACGATGTCCGTGAAATCCGCCGCCTGGAGGTCCTCCGTGTCCACCTGGACCACCCGGACCACCAGGTCCACCTCCGTGAGGTCCACCGGGATAGCCACCTCCTGGGAAATGACCAGGGTGTCCACCGGGGTAACCACCGCCGGGATAGCCACCATGCCACCAAGGACCACCGATCGGATATGGCAGTGGAACAGGAACGATGGGCGGGTATGGATAGGGATAAGGGTAAGGATACGGTGGGGGTGGCGGATAATAAGGGTAAGGATAACCCGCAGGTTGCGGGGATGATACTGAACCAGGGCCGTATGCCATGTAACAAGCCTCCAATAACTGGATTGATGATATCAGCCTATGCCACAGTGGTTTCAGATGATACAGCAGATTGAAGATTAATGAATAATGAGGGGGAACCTATGGTAGCCGTAGCTTTTCACACTGATCCAAGAGGAACTGCCTATGAACTGTTGATTGACGAATTGATTGAGAAGACAGATCGTTTTATGCTGGTTGACAGAAAGTATGCAGTAGAAGGTACACCTGAAGGAGTTGCCAAAGTGTTACATAGGCTGGAACCGTACCTGATTGGAAGCTGTACCATGGAAGAAATGATGATGCAAAGTGGTGCCATGTATGCAGAAGGCATCTATTACATATATCGTTGTATGCCTGAATCCGGGCAGGTCCTTAAGGAGGAAGCCAATCGCTTTCATGACTGGTTATATCCGTCATTGCCGGATGATCTTTGTTTTCTGAAAGAGGATGGGAGCGATTACTTCTACACCGTTGCTCATGAGAATATGTATGGCATGCACATTACACAAGAAGAAGCAATTGAGCTAATGGAGCGTATCACAGGGTTGTTTTTTAGGTTAGATCGACATCAGGACATTCATTCCTTACTGGACGATGCAATCAGGCATCAGACCGATGTGCTGAATATTAGTTCACATTACTTGAAAGAGATTCCGGAACGGATTCGGAAATTGAAGCACTTGAAACGTTTGACGATTTTTGAGCAGGATGTTTATACACTTCCTCCAGCCCTTTTTGAACTGACAACATTGGAAGAATTGGAGATCATGACTGCGGATTTGGGAGGTATTCATCAAGACATTGGAAAATTAAAACAACTTCGAGAGCTTAGAATTTATTGTGGTAGTTCTTATCATATTCCGACCGGATGGAAGCCAAAGGAGAAGTCGGATCTTGGTCTGAAACATATTCCAGCCGAGATTGGTGAATTGAGCGAACTCGTAACTCTGGATATAGGGTACTCGGGTATTTGTGAGCTTCCGCCTGAACTGGAGAAATTAAAGAAACTACGTTATTTGAGTGTAACTGATGGTTTGATCGAGGGAACGCCAGACATGCTCAAGCGAATGAGTTGGCTTCAGAGTGTAAATTTGAACAGTACTCCATTAGGGATTAGTTGGGGGGACATCTCCGACGAAGAAGAATTTTAACAGCCAATGAGCCCTGCTCGGGATGTCCGAATCAGGGATATTTGTTATGTGGTGAAAACTTGGCGGAAATGGGCTCACGTATCTGGGCGCTGGGCATAAGCTGGCATATAGGTTATGACCTAAACCGAGAGCGAAGGGCAGGCGTTTTATTTTGGCAACCTCATACATGGATTACACTTTACCAACCACCGAATTTACTTACGATTTGAGCAATAACCCGTTATTCAAGAAGGATGAGAACAACTATATTAACGCTCTTTCCATCAAACAGTTAAACACACTAGGCAATACTTCTTTATTGGATATTTTCCTCAATACAGGCAATGTGGTTGAACCACATACGCATCAGAATGCAACCGAGTTGGTATACTGCATCAGCGGTTCGGCAGTTGTTTCCCTCATTAATCCGTTTACCAACGAGCTGCTTCATTTCCCGATTACTCCGGGGCAGGTGGCTAACGTTCCTCAAGGCTGGTGGCACTATGAAGTGGCCACTGTAGATCATACGCACTTACTCGCAATCTTTGATGCTCCTGTTCCTGAAGCGATATTTGGCTCAGACATCTTACGTCTTACACCTGCAAAACTGTTGGCTTATACGTACTGTCTGGATGAGAAAACAGTGCAAGAAGCGCTGGCTCCCATTCAAAAGACAGTGATTATTGGCCCACCGGCAGATTGCCAGCCTTCAACTGCTCCTGCCTCTAACAGTGCTCCGAATGTGAATCACCAGCCTTACGTAATGCCTAATGTACAACCCAATGTACAGCCAAACACACAACCCAATGAACAACCAAACATGCAGCCCAACAACCAACCAAACATGCAACCAAACATGCAACCAAACATGCAACCAAACATGCAACCAAACATGCAACCTTACGTGAACCGTCTTCCGTACTGGGGCACTTGGGTTGATCCACGTATTATTCATGAGCCGGGCTGTCCGTATTATAGAGAGCTTCCTGTGAATACGAATAATCAAGGATAAACTCTAATAATGAGCTCCCCCATACGTCATGAGTATGACGTTGGGGGAGCCCATTGATTTACATAGTTGAATTCAATAAGTCGGTAATTTGCACTTTTCCTACGTTTTCTTAAGTTTACTCATAAACGGAAAACTAATAACCTTATCATATAAGTTATAACTTTTATTTAAAAGTAATTACGGTGGCCACCGATTTTTCTTGATAACGCTTTCTTTACGGTTGTTGACATTTATGCTAACCAATACAACAAGAAAAGGTGATGAAGAGTGAAAAAATTGGCGGTTTTATTAAGTGCAGCCCTATTACTTACTTCTTTTCCAGCTGTATCTGCTCCTGTTTCAGCTGCAGTACCTGCACAGTTTACAGTGGATCTTGCGACGCAATATAGACCTGTAACCCATGTTGCTTCAGGTTCGTTGTATGGATTAGCCGAAGAAGGCAGACCCTCAGATCAATTGATTGGTCCTACGAAGCCAAAAATGTTTACTCAAATGGCTCCAAATGGGGGGCAATTGCCTAATGGAGAAACAACACCCATTGGTGATGCACTAGAAGTAGCACCCATTGCTGAACGTAATGGCGCAACAGTGACGATTCGTATGCCTGATATTTATCCTAATTTTCCATATCAGTGGGTGGGCTGGGATGATTGGTTCGAAAAAGTAGATCGTATCGTTGATGCAAGATTGAACTCAGGAGCCCAGAACATTTACGGTTATGAGTTATGGAATGAACCAGATGGAACATGGAACACCCAAGCGGCGGGATCATTTAATGAAGGTTGGAAAAAAACATATCTACGGATTAAAGAAAAAGACAAAAATACCAACATAATAGGTCCTAGTATTACTCAGTATAATGAAAGCTGGCTTAGAGACTTTTTGACTTATGCGAGAGATCATGATGTGTTACCAGATATTATATCTTGGCATGAATTAGGGGCACCAGAAGGTAATTATATCAATGGCCCAGCACCACAATATATTTCTAAACATATAGAGGCTTACCGTGCTATAGAAACTGAATTAGGGATTGCTCATTTGCCGATCAGTATTAATGAATATGGTGTTGTTGATGAGCAGGCCGTTCCAGGAAATATGATGCGATATATTGCTGAATTTGAGCGTTCGGATGTAGATACAGCGAATATAGCATTTTGGTTCCGACCAGGTCGGTTAAGCAATCTGGTTACAGATACGGGATCACCTAATGGAGCATGGTGGATGTACAAATGGTATGGTGATATGTCTGGTCAGATGGCGATGACCACACCAGCCCATGCAACTGCTTTGGATCTGGATGGTATTGCTAGTGTAGATGACTCCAAGCAAGAAGTGAATGTTGTGTTTGGTGGAGGGAATGGCAATCGCAATATCTCTGTCAAAGGATTTGAAGCACTCCCCTATTTCTCCGGTAATGCTCATGTTACATTCGAAAGTACGCCTTGGTATGGAGTCGATACCGCAGTAGATCAAGCAACAACTGAATTTGAAGGCAATTTTACAATAGAGAATGGACAAATATCTGTGCCTGTGAGCAAGCTAAGAGAATCCTATGCTTATCGACTGGTCATTACACCAGAAGAGCAGTCAACGATCAGCCGTTATGAAGCAGAACATGCGACGATTCATTCCGCCAGTCTGTTCAATAATATGAGCGCTTCTAATGGAACTTATGTAGGCCAAATAGATTACAATGATAGTTATGTTCAATTTGCAGTCGATGCTCCTGTTACAGGGGATTATCATGTAACTATTGGATATGCAAATGGAGGTACAACTTCATCTACTCAGCAACTCACTGTAAATGAGCAAGATCCTGCAACACTTCAATATCCAACGACTAACGGTTGGTTGTCAGAAGGGAATAACGATACGATTCAGACCGATGTTTCTTTAAAAGCAGGTAGGAATATTCTGAAATTTACTAAGGGAACAACCGGTTATGCTGAGTTGGATTATATACAATTAAAACCCGCAGGTGACTTTAAAGTTAGAATTGAAGCAGAAGAGGCTAAAATAAACAACGCTAAAGTAAGAGGTAGTTCATTTGCTTCTAATCGTCTTTTTGTTGGAAATATAGACCACCCAGATAGTTCGGTTACGTTCTCCGTATATGCTCGAGAAGCAGGCTCATATAACATGGAGATAGGCTATGGTAATGGCACCGCAGGTGATTCTAGTCAAAATGTGTCGATTAATAATCAAGCGCCAACTGTAGTTACGTATCCAAAAACGGGAGGCTGGATATCTGATTTACCGAATACAGGTACACGTAAAATAGTAACGGTTCCTGTAACGTTGCAGCAGGGAGATAATACAATTGTGATCAGCAAGGGTAACACGGGGTATGCAGAGCTGGATTATATTGAAATCAAATAGTCTGATATAACAGAAAAAACCTTGTTAGCGATATTCGATTATAGAATATGTGCTAACAAGGTTTTTATCTAGCTTATATTAAAACTATTCTTCTAACAGATGCTTCGGAATAGGGATATCAGGGTCTACGGTGACCGTATTGATATAGGTATTGGTATACGTATCACGGAACTGAGTAGGTGTCATACCTACATAATTTTTAAATAGTTTCATCAAATACTTCTCATCACGAAAATGTAATTGATAGGCGATTTCTTTGATCGAGGAATTCGTTGTACACAACAGCTCTTTAACTAAGTTTAATTTCAGTGTATTGATATAACGGATCGTACTTATCCCAAGATGTTTTTTGAATAAACGAGTGAGATGATCGGCGTTAAAACAAAAAGTATCTGCTACTTTTTGCACGGTAAGATCATGGTAAATATTGACTCGAATCCATTCTAAGATTTGCATAAATTTCTGATTATATTCTTTATGGAAAAGCTCATTATGAATAAGCGGCTGCAGATATTTATCCGTAAGCTCAATCATCAACTCCGTGACGAGATAATCTACAGCATAAGTGCTGTAATACGAAGTGTTAGATGTATCCAGAATCTGCTTCATCAATATAATCGGTTTATCCAGATAAGGCAGCGAAAAGAAGTCTGGCAAACATACATATTGATTAATTTCATTCTTCTGCTCTGTGATAACGTTACCAAACAAACTATTCAAAAACTCATCCCCAGATTCGGTTATGGTGGTATGTCGGGGGAAGAAATGTAACCAAAAAAAGCTGGCTCCAGCTTTAGAAGCAGCATATCCAAAGTATTCAACACCAGGTTTAATTAATATTACATCCCCGTGCTCAATTTCATACTGCGTATCACCAACCTGAAGAAATACCGATTCCTTCAAGCCAATAATGAGTTCATAATCTTTCTCAAGCTTCCTTTTTTTGTGTTTCCAGCCTTCATCACTTACAAATTGTCCGCATTTAAAATAAGCAATAGGTCGCTCAATACTTATTTTTGATATCGGTTTCATTAGCATATCTAATCACTCCTTATCGAAATGTCAGTTTTGGATATCAAAAGTCGGATTTGTACACAATAAGAAGTTAAAATATATTCATAGATTATTCGAATGGTATAATAGCTCAATTTTAAACGTCTACAACGGATTTTGTAAATCTATTATTTAGTCGGAAATGGATACCTTTCCTACGAAATCATAAGTTTATCTTGAAATCGTAAGCGCTTACTATTAGATAAGAAAACGCAGTTGCATTTACATTTTGATTTGAACCTGGAGGTTATATTATGCAAACAACGCCCCAATCTTCGCCAGAGCACCCTTCAACTCTTCTGTCAGAGAAAGTACCTTTTCATCGCAGAATAAGTTATGCGCTCACAGATACAGGAGGAAATTTGTTATACAGCATCATAGGTGCTTACCTGCTTTATTTTTATACAGATGTGTTTGGTTTATCTGTTGGGGTAGCAGGGGCATTATTATTGATCACCAGATTAGTCGATGCGGTCGATGCTCCACTCTGGGGAATCATTGTAGATCATACTCGAACTAAATATGGGCAAAGTCGACCTTACTTTTTATGGTTATGCTTCCCATTTGCTGTGTTTACCGTCTTGACGTTTACAACGCCCGATCTGGACGGGACATGGAAAATCGTATATGCCAGTGTAACGTATATTCTGGCAGGGATTGCTTATACGGGGATTTCTACACCAATCACTTCTATTTTACCGAATCTGAGTAGAAACCCGGATGAACGAGTTGTGCTTAATTCATTTCGTATGGTTGGTGGCAATATAGGTAACTTTGCAGCAGTTACATTTACTTTACCATTGGTTGCCTTTTTAGGGGCAGGCAATGATCAAAAAGGATTTTTTTGGACCGTTTGTTTATTCGGTGTTGTTTCTATCATTATGTTTTTGATTGCTTTTGCTGATTTGAAAGAAATCAATACGGAGAAAATCAAAACCATCCCTTTCAAATCAAGCTTCAAAGCGATCAAAGGAAATTGGCCGTGGGTTATTCTAGTTATAGCTAATCTGATATTCTGGATCGCATTAACGATACGTACATCAACGCTAGTTTATTATTTTGAATATAATATAGGACACAAAAATCTAGTACCACTGATCAACGGCATTTCTGTTATTCAAGTTTTAGGCATGATCCTTATTCCGTTTATTGTGAAGGTCTCCAATAAATATTCCACAATGATTTTGGGTTTTGTGCTGGCGGCGTGTGGACAAGTTGTTCTCTTTTTTGCAGGAGAGCATATTGGAATTTTAATTGTTGGCTGGATTATCGCCTGTATTGGATCGGGCATTGCTTGTTCTATGCCTTTTGCTATGTTGTCAGATACCGTTGATTACGGAGAATGGAAATCAGGTTTACGTGCAAGTGGTATGTTGACAGCGATTGGCAGTGCTTTTTGTATCAAAGCTGGATCAGGATTAGGTGGATTCATCCCTACACAATTTATGTCGGCTTTTGGCTACGTACCAAATGTAGCACAGAGTGCCCAGTCGTTAGCAGGTATCCAATTTGTATTTATCTGGCTGCCCGCAATCGTATTTGCACTAGGCATTATCCCGATGTTATTTTATCGACGCTTTGAACGTAATGAAAGCTATATTCGCAAACAATTGTTGATCAAAGAAAATTAAGCTACAGATTAAACGATATTTTGATGTGGCGTAACAAGTTGTACACGATGAGAGGAGATATACCATGTCACTACAATTAAAATCATTAAATATTACAGATCCATTCTGGTCTAATTATCGTGAACTGGTACGTACGGAAATGATTCCTTATCAGTGGAATGTATTGAATGATACTGCCAATATAACGATCGAAAAAGAAAGAAATGACGATACCATTCCTTCTGAAAAGAGTCATGCCATCGAAAATTTCAAAATTGCTGCCGGTTTGAAGCAGGGGAATCATTATGGCTGGGTGTTTCAGGATAGTGATGTATACAAATGGCTTGAAGCGGTTGCTTATTCGTTATCGATACAACATGACCCCGATCTAAAAGAATTAGCCGATGGCGTGATTGATCTTATTGCTTTGGCACAGGAGGAGGACGGTTATCTAAATACGTATTTCACAATTGAAGAACCCGAGCGCAGATTCAAACAGCTTGCTGAAAGTCATGAATTGTATTGTGCCGGACACTTTATTGAAGCTGCCGTGGCTTATTATGAATCGACTCAAAGTGAAAAAGCACTAACCATCGCTTGTCGATTGGCGGATTGTATCGATAACCATTTTGGTAAAGGCGAGCACCAAATTCAGGGGTACGATGGTCATGAAGAGATTGAACTTGCATTAACGAAGTTATACAGCTTAACCGGGGAGCAACGTTATCTGAGACTAAGCCGTTATTTTCTATATGAGCGCGGAACGGATCTCACCTTTTTTGCCAGACAAAAAACAGAAGATGCAGGAACCAAACCTGTGGTTGAAGGCATGAGCCACCGCCAGCTTCGATATTATCAGGCACACCAGCCCGTCTTGGAGCAAGAGACCGCCGAAGGGCATGCGGTAAGACTTGTTTACTTGTGTGCAGCGATGGCTGATGCAGCAAGGCTTGCAGAAGATACTCCCATGTTAGAAGCATGCCGACGTCTTTGGGCCAATATGGTCAATAAACGCATGTATATTACCGGAGGTATCGGCTCAACAGTAGATGGAGAAGCCTTTACCCAGGATTACGATCTTCCTAACGATACGATGTATTGCGAAACATGTGCTTCGATTGGACTTATCTTTTTTGCCTTTAATATGCTGAAAAATGAAGCACGGGCTGAATATGCAGATGTATTGGAACGAGCCTTGTACAACACTGCGATTGCTGGAATGGCGCTCGATGGCAAGCACTTCTTTTATGTGAATCCGCTAGAGGTAGATCCGGGTAGTAGCCGGAATGATCCTGGCAAAAGTCATGTGAAAGTAACACGACCAGATTGGTTTGGCTGTGCTTGTTGTCCACCTAATCTGGCCCGATTATTAACCTCACTTCATAAATATGTATACACGGTTGGGCTGGAGCAAAATACGATATATACCCACTTGTTCATTACAAGTACCGCAGAACTGGAGATGGATGAGCATAAGGTACAGATTGAGCAAACAACGGATTTACCTTGGGAAGGTCATATCTCGATGGTGACTCGGACGGAAGAGCCAACAACGTTTACTTTGGCCATCAGAGTGCCATACTGGGCAGAACGATACACCTTATCGTTGAATGGTAATCCGATTCAGGCGGAAATGAACAACGGATATATTCATATTAATCGTACGTGGGAAAATGATGACACTATCGAATTTGTTGTACCGATGGAGATCAAAGAATATGCAGCCCACCCGCTTGTACGAGCTGATATTGGCAAAGTAGCGATAGGTCGTGGACCTTTGATCTATTGTGTAGAAGAAGCAGACAACGGGAATCATCTTCACTTAGTTCGTTTAAATGTTAAGCAAGATTACGAGTACACCTTCAATCCTGAATTATTAGGTGGAATAGGTACAATCCATGCAGAAGTTGAAAAAAGAAATATTGAGCCGGAATGGGAAAATGTACTGTATGCGTCTCGGGCGCCTGAAACCTATACACCTACACAACTGCGTTTTATTCCTTATTATTGCTGGGCAAACCGAGATTCAGGTGAAATGCGTGTATGGCTTACCAAAGCATAATTAAACCTGAAAGGGAGAATGCATAATGAAATCCAAAATGAAAATTGATCCGGAAAAGTTTGCTTATGCTGTGATTTCAGGTTATTCTTCGGATCAAGACAATGCAGAAGCTATGGCTAAAGATCATTTGGGTTTATTTTTAAATGCGTATATTGTCGTAGAAAGATTTAATGAATTAGAATCGCAGCTGGTCGAAAAGGCGGAACTGAAAGATTTCAAAGCGTTGTTAGCCAAACTTATGGAAGCAAAACTGTTCTAGCTGGTACCACAATGCGTGCAAACGGAAAAAGAAGATGCCTCATCCGCCTTCAACATGGCGGAGGACATCTTCTTTTTGTTGGTGGTTTAAGTTCAGGATGTGTAATTTCGTCCCAAGCCAAGCTCCGTTAATAATTGACGATAAGCAATCGAAGTACGATCTGCGGGGATATGGGCCTCGGCATGCAGATCAAGGGGCAGATCCTCCGGTTTCTGTGACTCGACCATCTCGCGGTCTTCTTCAAAGACCTGCAAGTTGAACTTGATTGTGTCTTCAATCGGAGCGTCTTTGTCAAAATTGCGTGTGATTGGACAGAATAAACGTGTATAACGGGCAGAGATCGGCGAAGCACAATTCAGAATATTCAGCTTGTCGTCTCCTGGAAAATGTACCGTAAGAGAAGCCGCAAAAGGTGGGAACACTCGAAACTCGCGCAGCCATTGGAAACCTTCAGGTGCAACAAGATCCTGCCCTTTGCCATAATTACTCACCGTACTCCAATACTCGGCCAGTAACTCATTACCTTCGCGTTTCACTTTGTATTGGGGGACTTCTGTGTTGTTTCGGTCACCAAACGTTTCGGTATGCACATAGGCAAAATGGGAAACATCCAGGAATCCCTCCATTTGTCGTCCAGAGGAACCAGCAATGTCAAAGTTGGGTGGCAAAATATTGATATAATCCGGATCATCCCATCCAGGGAAGGAGGGGATCTGTTCTTCCGTTCCTGCCAAAGTGGTCCAGATCAAGCCATAACGTTCAACTGCCGGGTACACAATGAGTTTGAGCTTAGGCGAGATCTTGGAGCTTGGGTGCGCAGGCACTGCGGTACATTTTCCTTCACAATTATAACGGAAACCATGATAAGGGCAGACAATCTCGCCATTTTCTACCCAGCCTTTGCTAAGTGGGGCCCCGCGGTGAAAACAAAGATCCTTGGCTACCACAACCTGATCATTACTGCGATAAAGGACCAGCTTCACATCGAGTAATTGAGCAGCCAGTGGTTTGTCTGTTACTTCGGTTGCTTGGGCTACCGGATACCAATATTGGGATAATACATGCCAGTCTTCAGCGGTGAACGTACACCCTCTAGGTAATTCGGACGTCACATTACGGTTTGCATTGGAAGTTATCATCGTAAACACTCCTTGCCGATATGAATAAACGATTCTCTTTTTAATGTTAGAAAAGTTAACTTGATTAGCCGTATGTTACACCTCTTTTGGTCAAAGTATCAATATATCCAACCTACTTTTGGTTGAAATCACAAACGATACAGCAAAAACCGTACATGAATACGGAAATTTTCAGATTTTCATTACGTCAGATGTTAGTAGTGAAAAGTTTTCGCAAAGAATGTCACAGATCCCGGCCGTCATTTGTCTACAGTATGTAAACCAAATGACGGAGGCGAATGAGAAATGAATTTAAGAACGAACTACAGAGCAGTGAGTCCAGGCGCTTTTAAAGCGATGATGGCAATGGAGCAATATATATCCGGGCAATTTGAAAATAAAGTATTGTATGAGTTGTTAAAAATCCGCGTGTCCCAGATCAATGGCTGCGCCTTTTGTCTCGATATGCATGCCAAAGATCTGATGAAACTGGGAGATTATGCGGATCATATTCTCCTGCTGAGTGTGTGGCGTGAAGTGGCTTTCTTCACGGATCAAGAACGTGTTATGCTGGAGCTGGCTGAAGCGGTGACCCGAATCTCGGAACACGGTGTACCACTTGCGTTGTACGATAAGGTTCGTGAACATTTCAGTGAATCCGAACTGGTGGATCTGATCCTGGCCATTAACACGATTAACAACTGGAACCGGATTGCGATTACAACAGGGATGTATCCGGGTTGCTTTAACTAAAACTACACGCACCATGCCAGAGGGGGCCATTCTCATGAATTTCAATCTCCACGCCAATGAGCCAGAAGTGTCTTCTCTGGATGTTGGGGAGTTGTATATTCGTTATAAAAATTATGCATTTTCAATAGCTTACCGCATGCTGGGCAGTGTGGTAGAAGCTGAAGATATTGTGCAGGATTGCTTTGCGGGGATTCAGAGCACGTCTCAGGATATTCGTAATCCCAAGTCCTACATCGCCAGACTGGTTGTGAACCGAAGCTTGAATCTGCTAAATTCAGCCCGTAATCAGCGGGAAAGTTATGTTGGTGAGTGGCTGCCAGAGCCGATGGGTGACAGTGAAGAGGCCAACATGCCAGAGGAAACGATGGAGAAGAAAGAGCTGATCTCCTACGCCTATCTGGTCATGTTGGAGCGTCTATCGCCCATGGAACGGGCTGTTTTTGTCCTTCGTGAAGCGTTCCGATATGATTATTCCGAAATAGCGGATTGGCTGGGCAAAACGGAGAGTAACTGCCGTCAAATCTTTAGCCGCGCCAGACGGAACTTGCCTGAAAGACTTCCGCCGATTGAGCAGAGTGATGCGGATATGATAGCTAAAGGTGAATTGCTGAGCCGTTTTACAACGGCTTTCCTTCGTTATGACGTCTCTGCCATGCTGGAGTTACTGGCGGATCAGCCTGTATTTACAGCAGATGGCGGTGGCGTTGTGCATACGGTTATGAGAACAATGAACGTTCATAAAGGTGTACTTGCACTCCTGACCTCACGGCGAGTCCTTACGCGATTGCGTGAAAGAGAATGGGTACCCATGTGGATCAATGGCGAACTTCAACTTGCGTTGATGAAAGAAGGGCAGTTGTCCGAGGTACTCTGTTTGGAGTTGGACGCTTCCGGAGAGAGGATTGAGGGCGTGTATCTCGTCGTTAATCCGAACAAACTTACATCAATAGGCACTTCAACTCTTTGATCAAAATGTAATGACTTGATATGTAAGCTTAAAAGCGGCAACCTCTGTCTCGAGGACTGCCGCTTTTTTTGCATTCACATTTTGCTATCCAGCATCCAATTATTCAGAGGCAAATTGTTGTTGAACAGGTTCAATGATTGCTCTGACTTCAGGTGTAAGCTCATCATTGTTCTGATTGAGAACCAGCAAAATCTTTTGCATGGCATCCAGAAGAACACTCTGCGTATGGGGCTCCCGGTAAGCCAAAGCTTTCTCGTAAGCCCGTTTCACCTCAGGGTCCATGGTGCGAATTTCTTCATCCGTGTACCAATCATAAGCAGGTGTGTTGTCACTTCCGTAAAACAGATAATCCACAAATAACCCTTGCTTCACTGCTGATGTGCGATTGGAATTCGGGAAGTTGTTCAAAAAGGCTTCTTTCTCCAATGCACGCTGGATTAATTCGTTCCAAGGGATGATAATGCCACCATCTGAAGTTGTCATTTGGTTGGACTCGGTAGCCATTATTTTAATGTAGGCAGCAATGTCTGCCTGGACGAAGGGCTTGAACTTTTGGTATATCTCATAATTGATGATGGGGTAATACAAGCCTTCACTGGTTTCTAGTTTGAACCCGAGATCTGATGCTTCCTGCAGAAGTTTCTTCACGGTCGAATCTTTAATTTCTTTCAGCAGACGACTAAATGTAAGCTTTTGTTCGTAACCAAGTTGTTCATGGGCTTGAGACAAGGCTTGTTGAAACTGTTCCGTATACATTTTCTGATCCATATCAGCCAGCTTCAAGTTCTGCATGTTCTCCAGTTGCAGCGTCATTAGTGTGGCCTGCCAAGGACCGACTTTATCGATATGATTCATCAGGTATTTACGTGCTTTAACCAGACTTTCTGTGGACTTTACTGCTTCTGTTCGATAGGTTTGGAATTGATGAAACACCGCTTTGGAAGTGGGAACAGGTGCAGCCAGTGTTGTTGAAGGTGTGATTATTGAGCCAATGGCAGTACAGCCGAGAGCCATAGCCAGTAAACCAAGTTTAGCAGGTTGCTTCCATCTCATTTGTATACCTCCTTATAATGAAAAAAAGCCATTTGAATTTGGTTTTAACTGCATTTTACCGTATTTTATATGTAGGATCCGTATGTTGAATATGTAAGTGCTGTCTTTGATTAAACCAGTTTCTGGTAAGCGAATCAAGTGTCTTCAGTAGGAAATGATTATAAATAACCAAAGAACAGCCTCTAAAACCCGTATGGGTTGAAGAGACTGTTCTGGGGAATCGGACTTTATTTTCTTATTAATGAAGTGGTTTATTGCTGGTAGGCATCTGAGGTGCTCCGGTTGCTGGAATATATGCCTGAAGCATCTGTTGTGTATCACTTGGATTGAGTTGAGGTACTTGATAATAGGCATTTTTATTCTGGAACATGAAAATTTCATAGGCCATCTCGATAAAATGCTGGATCTGAGAAGCGATGACTCGGCGAACCGTACCATTGGTGATCTCGCTGCAGGACATGCCGAGCAGACTCGCATGTGACTTAATCAGTCCCAACATATGAGCACTAATCCCGGCATCCTTTACATCGGCCAAGCTCTGGTTTGGCTTTTTCGGTGCTGAGGGCTTAAGGCCATATACCGGTGGTTCGATGTTGGGGATCATATAGGTTGCTGTCTCTTGATGAGGCTTCTGTCCGGATGCAAAACACTCTGCTGTCAGATTGTACTGGGATAATATGAAATTGTATTGCCGGTCCAGAATGCCAATCAGTTCCTGACTCTGCACAAATGTACGAAAGATCATATATTGATCCAGCACGTTAATGGTGGAGGACAGAATCTCATGCACATCGAACATCTCATGACCGCCATGATTCATGTTAGGGGTGATATTTGGATTGGTGTTCAATGTAGGTTGTACTAAATTCTGAGGGTTCATGGAATTTGGATTCATTGTAAATTTGATTCTCCTTTGGTAAATGGTATGATTCTATATAAGTTGAACGAAAGAATATTTACACTTGCCACTCCGATGACAGAACAACCTTCCGATCGCTGTTATCCCCAGATTTTTAATTCAATTTTACAAAGGTGAAAATCCGGTGATAAGCTTATGCTTCCGAAGTAGCTTTCTTGTAGAAAGCTTTTAGCGAACGCTTCGCTTCTGTAGTTTGTTTCTGTCCTCTGCGTTCTCGTGCAAATGTATAGTTCAACTTCTATAGTATGCTTGTAGAGTAGTAAGTTTATGTAATATGTTAGGAATATTTGCACAAATAGGAATAGGCATGGTGGTGGTTAAAGATGGAAGAGACCGATTGGGGTGTAGCAAAGGATTTGTTCCTCAAACATTACGGGAGCGCTATACAGATGCATCGAGAAGGCGTATATGCCGACTATAAGCGCTGGGATGTACCCCAAGAGTTAGAAGAACAATGGATAGGGGAGCGGATTCAACAATTAAGTTCCGAGCTGTCTATCATGAATTGGGATGCGGTGGATGAGCTTGCGTTGATTGCCAAACATCGGACAGAACCCAGTATTATTATGGCAATTACAGCATTTGCATCGAGACAATTGAAGAGTGCTGACAGTATGGTTCGTCTTGTGTATGCTGAACGTCTGATTGAGCTGATTAAACGGTATGAATCTTCTCTGCCGATGGACAAGATACGGGAAACCTATCAATTGACGATGGACTTGCTGGTTGATGTGGCGACGAAACCGTTGGTGCTTGATCCAGGTCATGAATTACAGCAGTATGGATTAAAGGATAAACGTGGATTGAATTTGCGCGTGGAAAAGAATAAGGAAGAAATCATCCGATATTTTCAAAATTAATTGAATTTTATCAAGTGAGGTCAGAAACATTGAGAAAACTGAATTATATTCGCATATTTATTTTCCTTAGTGTGGTCACAGTAGTAACGCTTGGGCTGTACTATGTAGCCGCAGATTGGCTGGATCAGCGTTATTTCCGCTTCCTGATCTGGAATCTGTTCTTGGGCTGGATTCCTTTTGTGTTCTCTTATGCATCCTATCTTCTAATTGATGTGAAATGGAAAGGTGCCATATGGCTAGCAGTCGCAAGTGGGATGCTGTGGTTGTTATTTTTCCCGAACTCTTCTTATATTGTAACGGATTTGGTTCATCTGACAGCAAGAAGTTCCCGGTATTATGGTGGTAATGGGGTCGACTACACGTATTGGTACGACTTGAGTGTTGTATTGATGTTTGTCTGGACTGGACTCCTGCTTGGATTCCTGTCGATGTATCAGCTTCAGGAAGTGATCTATCACCGAATTGGACGCTGGGCATCCTGGATCTTTGTACTGGCTGGCTGTGCTTTAGGGAGTTATGGAGTATTGCTTGGGCGTGTATATCGACTGAATAGCTGGGATGCACTGACGAATCGTGAGACGTTGATTGAGCTGATGCACGAAAGTGTAAGCCGCCCGTCTCTTGCGTTTTGCCTGTTTTTTGGCACGTTTATCCTCACAATCTATGCCACCTTGTATTATCTGATCAATACGAGGTCTCCCCGTGAAATGAAGAAGAGTGCAGGAAGTCCTGAGGCGGACCTGCAAGCGTTACGCTAACGTATGTTTTTTTAAGGCCGAACTCATTCGATCTAATCTTAATTTATATTGCTTAAAGGGCTGTTCCAAGTCATATTCATGGCTATTGGAACAGCCCTTTAACATTGCATCGAGCGCAGGAACTTCTGAAGAAAAATACCTCTACTTATCAGAGATTAACTCAAGGATTGTTTTCACAACCAGTTCGGGTTGATCGTGAATAACCATATGACCACTGCGTGTGGCCATGATAAGCTGACTATCCTTCGATATATTCAACATGTTACGCTGTCCCGATTGCCATATGGCTTCAAGCTTCTGCCCAATCTCAACCGGAATCCCTGCTTGAGCATATTCTTGAGGACGTCCACGTGCAATGATACGTACAGGGATTGATCCAAGACGTTGGCCACGAATGGCATCTTCTGTTGAATGAGCGTGGAGGGCTTCTTCTTCTTTGGCGTGAAAATAGGAAGGAGTAGCAATCACATTAACAAAAGTATTCCGATCTTGCTTGGCAACCAGACCATCAAGCAAAAAGTCTGGAAATAATCTGAAAGCGCCGGATAACTTCAGTAAGGATAGGAGGAAGGCAGACGGGTTTCCCTGAAACTGAGCCTGTTCCAACATAGCCTTAGTATTCTGTTCATCATCCTCAGGTCTCGCATCAATGAGGACTAGGCTCTGAACCTCACTTGTATAGGTCTGTGCAAAGAGTCTGGCATACATACCACCAAGGGAATGACCTACCATAACGTAAGGTCCCTGGATATTCTCCTTCTCCAGAGCTGCATGTAACTCTTTGACGATATTCGCACCTGTACGTTCTGTAGGGGCAGATTCACTCCAGGCATATCCTGCACGATCATACGTGACCACCGTTGCATGTTGGGCGAGTGCCGCAGGAATTTCTCTCCACGACAAACTCGTCTCACCACTTCCAGCCTCCATAAGTATGGTCGGCGAGCCATTGCCTTGTTTATGAATGTGCAGTTGGTAACCGCCGACTTGAACTAACGTACCCGGAGGTGGAAAATCCTTTTTGGCCTGCGACGAAGCAAACCACTCGTAAAGAAATGCTGCAACGAACAGGAGTAGCATTGTGCAGAATAGCCTTACTATTAAGATGGAAAATCTGAATTTCTTGCTTTTCGAGGTGGGGGTAGTTGTATGCATGATTTTATGAATTCCTCTCCTACAGGCTGTTTTTCTATTTAATACAATGTGTTAAAAAGATTATAGCACAGTGTATTACAAAAAGAGAAGTTTGGTGTATAATGTTGTCATGCCAAAAATCGTAGATCATGAAGCTCAAAGGAAAATCGTTGCTGATGCAGCAATACGGGTCATACAAGAGCATGGACTGGAGCATGCTACAGTTCGGAATATAGCGAAGGAAGCGGGACTATCTGTAGGTTCTATGCGTCATTATTTTGCCACACAGGCCGAATTATTCACCTTTTGTATGAACCTTTTTGCAGAACGGGTACAGAAAAGGGTGGAGGCGTTACAGATGAGTGGATCTGTCCTGCAGGATATGAAGAATCTGCTCTTGCAATTTCTGCCGTTGGACGAAGACAGAATGATGGAAATGGAGGTCTGGTTTTCGTTTACAGCCAAATTATTGGTGTACCCCGAATTAAAAAAGTTAAGTGATCAGATGCATCAAGGGATGTATCGGTCTGCTCAGTGGGTAATACAGGAGTTGCAGAAGCAGGGCATGACACATCCTGAACTGGATGCCGAGATGGAGATAGAGAAGTTATATGCTGTTGTGGATGGACTCGCCATTCATATGTTAATGCAGCCAGATAGACTTACGGTAAAACGAGTGGAACAAGTGATTGAACAGCATTTGAGCATGCTTTGTCAAACTTAATATTGCGTTGTTTGAAGAAGGGTTATTTCCTTTTATAAGGGAGTAATCCTTCTTTTTATGAAAATGTGGCAGGTATACAGGATATGACGAAGAATTAAGAATGAGAATGTAATGAATACATAGACAAGTAGGTGAACAACAAAATGTTGAATGCAGTAGAGCTGACAACAAAAGTAGAAGAAGTCATGGAACACGTGAATTTTTCGGGTGTTGTATTACTCCAGCAAGCCGGGAAAACCCTTTTGAATATGAAACGTGGTTATGCGAATCGCAGTGAAGAGCTTGCCAATCAGGTGGATACACGCTTTGGGATTGCATCAGGATGTAAGATCTTCACGGCAGTGAGTATATGCCAACTAATTGAAGCAGGCAAGTTGTCCGCGGATTCCAAGCTTACGGATGTGTTGGATGTGGAGTTTCCACTGTGGGACGAAGGAATCACCATCCAGCAGTTGTTAACACACACGTCAGGCATTCCCGATTATTTCGATGAAGAAGTGATGGATGACTTTTCAGAATTGTGGAAAGAGAGACCCGTCTACGCGATGCGGCGATTAAGTGACTTTCTGCCCATGTTTCAGCAGTTGCCGATGAAGTCGTCTCCGGGTGAACGTTTTCACTACAACAATGCGGGTTTCATTGTGCTAGGGCTAATCGTGGAACAGCATTCAGGACTGTCGTTTACAGATGTTGTGGAAGAGCACATTTTCAAAAGGATTGGCATGAAGGACTCCGGTTATTTCGTAACAGATCAGCTTCCGCGTAACACGGCTTTAGGGTATATCGATCATGAAGATGGCTCATGGAACACCAATATGTTCTCCATTCCTGTCAAAGGTGGATCAGATGGTGGGGCCTATGTTACGGCGCCGGATATGATTCGATTTTGGGATGCTTTGCTGGATCACCAATTGTTGAATGCTGAGACAACACGGCAGTTATTAACTCCACATGCTCATCAAGAAGGTGAAGAGTATTATGGGCAGGGTATCTGGATTGACCGCAAGGGGGAAGGGATTTTCAAATTTCATGTCATGGGGTTTGATCCAGGGGTGTCGTTCATGTCTTCCGTGTATCCAGACTATGATCTACAACTGGTTGTGCTCTCGAATCAAGAGTTTGGTCCGTATCCAATCACGGTTGCCATCGAAGAAGCATTGGCATAACAAAATAAACCCTCAGCCTATGGATTGGTTATCCTACAACAGGTTGAGGGTTCATTGGTTTAACCATGGGTCGAACAAGATAAAAGTACGGCTTACATGTATAACATTTTCCATAGTTCAGGAGCGATTAAACGAGGGAAAACATCCAGCGGAGGTTTCTCTTTCTTTCGTTTGTCATTGGTTAACACGGTAACGAGTTCAAGTTCTGGAACAATATATACATACTGACCACCAAATCCTCGCGCGTAATAATAATGGAGATTGGGTCTGTCGTTCTCAGAAGCACTATCTTCGGCAACAGACCTTTCATTCGGATAGACATCGACCCACCAATGCCAAGCATAACTGCCGTAATTAGGTGGGCTGACTGTAATGAATGGCTGCGTAGAACGGGTAACGAGATGATTGGAAATGAGAGACTCCCCTTCCCACATTCCTTGCTGTAGAAAAAGCTGACCAAATTTCAGCAGATCTACGGGTAACATCTTAAGACCGAATCCGCCGGTGTGTACACCTTGGGGGTCGCTTTCCCATTCATAATCCTTAATTCCCAGCGGCTCAAAAAGATAACGTTCTGCGAACGCGGCTACGTTCATACCTGCATTTTGCATCAGAATGGCGGATAGGATCTGTGATACTCCTGAGTTGTACTCCATATGTGTACCCGGTACATGACTTAACCGTTGTTCCAACGCAAAATCCACCCAATGATCGGTGCGGGTCATGCGAGGGAATGAATTCTGCCCACCGAACTCGTCCCAGTTGAATCCGGCTGTCATGGTGAGCAGTTGTTCCAGTGTAATCGCTGGTTTGCGCGGGTCAGGATCGGATGTCAACTGTGGGAAAAAGGTGGAGATTGGGGTTGATGCCTCTGGCAACAAACCTTTATCCATTGCTATACAGATGAGTGCGGACAGCACACTCTTGGTACATGAATTGATTTTTGCAATATCGGTCGCAGCTTCTTGGTTGCGGTAGTGTTCATACATAATCTCACCGCGTACGCTGACCAGGCAGCTTCGCAGATCCAGCGGTGGAATGATACGTTCTAACTTGGATGACAGTGATGAAGGATTCATAGTGTCCTTTCTGTGCGGTTATTTGTTAGAAATTATGTGGAAATAGGTGTCCATTATCTTAGCATACTCCCGAGGTAGGGCTCAACAAGCGCTACATTATTATGTTACAGTAAGCATGTAAAATGCTATTTTCAATGTAAGCGATAAGAAACCCATGCGAATATCGCATAAATCCCCAGCATTGTCTGTCAATCTTATATAATTGTCATGAGAAGAGCACAAGACATTTATTAGAGAAAGGGGGATGTGAAATGGGAAATATAATAGAAGAATTATATTACGGTAACCTGAGACCAGAAGAACGTATTGTTCCTAAAGATTCGGCGTATCGAGCTATTAATAAGGAGATTACAGCTTATATCGAAAAATTCCAGAGAAAGCTTTCGGAGGATGACTTTAAACAACTCGAGGTATTGTTTGATATGATGGATCAAGTTCACTCTATACATTCAAAAGAGGCTTTTGCGAGTGGTTTCAAAATTGGGACGTTGATTATGATCGAGAGTGGATTCACAAGCTAATATTTTGGTTTTTCACAATTTGTGGTTACATAGTTAACCTCTTTCCTATTACCATGTGGAAGAGGTTTTTACTAATATGAACATGCCAATATAGGAAAAATATCATATGAAACATGAACTGTGTTAGTGCGTATTAAGGTTAGAAATGGTAAAATATCAATGCCTAAACATAGAACAAGTAGATGGAAGATCAATAAAATAGGAAATAGTGTAGAATCAGTGTTTTAGCAAAAGAACTTTTTAGTAAATTATAGTAATCTAATACTGAATTGAGGAATTAAACATGGCGATTATTGACGTAATTAAGTATGATGGCTCACCTGATGTGTTTGCTTGGAAACATCCTGAGACTGAACTGGGAACATGGACTCAGTTAATTGTGAATCAATCTCAACAAGCAATTCTTTTCAAGGATGGAAGAGCGCTTGATATGTTTGGACCCGGAAGGCATACGCTGAATACTGCGAATATCCCAATCTTGAACCGACTCGTTAACCTTCCGTTCGGAGGAAAATCACCTTTTGCAGCAGAAGTATGGTATGTCAATCAAGTAAGCGCATTGGACGTTAAATGGGGAACGGCGAATCCGATTCAGATCCAGGATCCCAAGTATAATATTATTGTTCCCGTAAGAACATTTGGACAAATGGGAATTAAAATTTCGGATTCACGAAAGTTTTTGGTCAAGCTTGTGGGCACACTGCCTGAGTTTAACCAAGTTAATATGATTAATTACTTCCGCGGGCTGATTATCATGAATATTAACTCCATGTTGTCATCATATCTAATACATAGAAAAGTAAGTGTTTTGGAGATCAATGCCTATATCGCCGAGATATCACGACATTTTGCAGATACGGTAGCTTCTACTTTTGAAGAATTTGGTATTGAGTTAATTAACCTGTATATTCACAATGTCAATCTGCCCGAAGAAGACCCTTCAGTCATTCGATTAAGAGAAGCGCTGGCACGCAAAGCTGAGATGGATATCATTGGGTACACATACCAGCAAGAACGTTCGTTTGATACGCTTGAAGGTGCAGCGAAGAATGAAGGAAGCATGCAGTCAGACATCATGGGCGCAGGGCTTGGTATGGGCATGGGGGTTGGTCTGGGTGGTTCTTTCAGTGGCGAGATGTCCCAGATGTCTAAAGTGATGTCTACGAAGGAAACGCCTGCAGTAAGTATATGTAAGCAGTGTCATCATCCGAACCAGGAGAACAGCTCTTTTTGCAGCAAATGTGGCAATTCATTAGCCGAAAAATCGGTAGCAACAACAGATTGTAATAATTGTGGACATGCCTTGCCAAAGGGAACCAAATTCTGTTCTAACTGTGGTGACAAATACCATGCATGTCCTTCATGTGGGGCGGATAATGCGGAGAACGCATTGGAATGTATCCAATGTCATCAACCGATGCCTAGCCCATGCCCAAATTGTAACCATATGAATTCCGGTCATACAAAATTCTGTGGCAACTGTGGCACAAGTTTAAGCTTGAAATGTAGTCGGTGCCAACATGAAGTAAAACCCGGCCAGAAGTTCTGTCTCGATTGCGGAAACAATCTGCAAGAAGGAGGACAGTCATAGTGATGGTAAAACGGAGCAATCTCTTGATTTTGGATGTTGTCTATTTCATATGCATGTTCGTATCGTCAATCGTCTCATTTACGCTGTTTAATCATGCGCTACTATCATTTTCGTTTTGGATGAATCTCGTTGCTTCTTATGTAGCGATTACGGCTATTTGGATCTACGCACGGTTCATCATGCAAAATATGGATAGGTTTAAACGATTTGTTCCAGGTTACACAGCGTTAGGTGTAGTATTGGTTATTTATCTGATTTGTGTGATGATCTACACGTTGTTAACAGGTTCAGCAGATCATGCGTTTCGCTGGTTCGTATTGTTACACACGGTAACGATTGCGATCGCAATTATTTTGTGCGGAATCATTATGATCTATATTCAGAGTGCGCGCCGTCATGAAGCAGATGAACATACAAAAATCGGAAACTTACATTTAATCGAAAAAGCTTTACAGCAATTGCTTCACACCATGGTGCAACAACCCGTCCTAACTGTGGAAGAGGAGCGCAAAACCGTTGAATCATTAATTGAACTTGTAAAGTATAGTGACCCAATCACTCCGGATTCACTTGAGAAAAATGACCGCCAGATCTTGATGGACATTGAATTGATGAACAGTGAGCTTGCAAATCAATACGAAGCAGGGGAATTGGTAAATAGTGAACGTCTTGCTTCGCAACTATCCCAGTTAAAGTTCCGTTTGAAAGAGCGCAATCAACAGATCATGACATGCAAATCATAAATTGCAGGAGGAAATGCCGTGAAAAGATTTTTTGGAATTATATTAATTATCATTTCGTGTCTGACGATCCTGTTCTCTTTAATCATGCTGTCTGAAGGAACGGAGATGGCCATTTTTAGTACAATTGTGTTTTTTATACCAGGGGTTATCGTACTTGTTACGGGCATTAAAATGTGTGGTCGACCTAAATCTCGTTCTAACACTGAACAACACCATCATTACGATTCTAATGATAATCAATATTACGAAGATCAGCATCATGAGAAATATGACGAGGCACCTCAAGAATCTGTAGCCGTGAATTGTTCAGGGTGTGGAGCCAAGGTAAAGGTATATCCTACTTTGTCTGCGGATTGTGAGTATTGCGGAACAACGATGAGGATCTCGTAAACTGCATAGGAGGAATCGTGTTGTTAAGGAAGTTATTTGGACTCTTTTTCATGTTTTATGCCATTGCGATCCCGATTGCCATGTTTAATGCAAATAATTTCAGAGGTACTAAAAATCTCATTGCTATGGCTGGAGTTATTATCGTTGAATTTTTATTTTTATATTTGGGTATTGCGTTGCTGAGAAAAAAACGAGTCCCGGAGCGAAAGTTTTATAGTGAAGTCTATGAAAGTGATTCCGATCGTGAAGATGTGAATCCGCATACTTATTCAAGTTACAATAGTAACACCGTGAATTACAGCAATCATAATACAATTAACTATACAGAGATCAATTTCTCGGATAAGGAAAACACTGAAGAGAAAGTAGAAGAAAAAGTTGAAGAGCCACAAAGACCTGTTTCAGTGAGTTGCCCGGGATGTGGGGCGAAGGCAAAAGTGCTTCCTAAGCAATCAACGGACTGCGAGTATTGCGGAACAACAGTTGTAGCAACTTAGAACGGTTCAGAATGGATACGTGAAGGGTTAGCCTGATTCCTATGGAGTCAGGCTTTTTATCTCTTCAATTTTGAATCTAAAAGTCCCCCAAACGATCAAATCGTCATATAATTCCACGTGAGTTGCCTTAATGTGGTCCCGATAATGAAACGTTTCGAATTTACATTTATAAGTAATCCATATTATATTCAGTTTTTGTAAGCGTTTTATTTTCTTGTTTACGGAAATGGGAAAATTATGATAACATATACACGAAACGTTTCGAATCCATTTGAAGGGAGAAAATTATGAAAAAAGCAAAAAAATTCAGCTTCATTTTAACTTTTTGTCTGTTAGCTAATCTAGCTTTAACTCCTATGGCTTCAGCAGGTGACTCAAGCCATTTAATTGGATTTCGAGCAGAATTGAAAGCGATTGCATATAAGACCTATACGTTTTTTGAGGACTATACGGATCAGAATACCGGCTTGACTTACGATGAAGTACGGCTCACTGAAAACGGGACAGAAGAAGCTAAACGTACCTCGCCCACGAACATCGCAATGTATATGATGAGTACCGTTTCAGCGCAACAATTGGGCATTATTTCTAAGAAAGAAGCTGTACATCGCCTGCAAACGACTATAAATTCCCTCGAAAAGTTAGAAAAGTGGAACGGCCTATTTTATAACTGGTATAACACAGATGACGGGTCAGTGAAGAAAGATTGGGGACAATTTATTTCCCAAGTCGATAATGGCTGGTTATCCGCTGGTTTAATTGTTGTTGGGCAAGCCTATGAAGAACTTTATGGGGAAACAAGCAAGTTGGTTGAAAATATGAATTATACTCCGCTATATGATCCTGAAGTCGGCCAATTCCGCGGAGGTTATGATGTGGCTAAAGGCGCGCTGACGGACCACCATTATGGGATGTTTTATACGGAACCACGTGTAGGCAGCTATATTGCCATTGGGAAAGGTGACGTTCCCCAAGAACATTGGTGGAAGATGTATCGCACATTACCTCAAGAATGGGATTGGCAAGCTCAGATTCCTCAAGGCAAATCCGTTAAGTACGATGGAGTGGATGTGTTTGAAGGAAGTTATGTATACAAGGATAAAAAGTTCGTGCCAAGCTGGGGAGGCAGCATGTTTGAAGCTCTTATGCCCGGTATGGTCATAAAGGAAAAAGAGCTGGGTACTCAAGCTTTGGGATTGAACAATCAGCGTCATGTCGAATTGCAGATCGAATATGCCAAAGAAAAAGGGTATGCCGCATGGGGCTTTTCACCTTCTGCAACTCCAACAGGTTACAGTGAGTTTGCAGCAACGCCGTTAGGTACCTCAGGTTATAAAGATGGAGCAACGGTAACAGCACACGCAACATTCCTTGCCTTGGATTATGCCCCTGAAGCTGTTCGAAAGAATATTAAAGCTTTAAAGAACTTCAAAATGTTTGGCAAATATGGGTTCTATGACTCAGTCAATGTTGAAACGGGAGAACTTACAAAAGCTTATCTGGCACTGGATCAAGGGATGATTATGGTATCGATCGCTAACTATCTTCAAGATGGCGTTATCCGCGATTATTTTCACAGTGATGTGATAGGGCAGACACCAGAAGAATTATTGAAAAAAGAAGTTTTTTCCATTCAATAAAGGGTTGCTTTAGATTAGAGCAAGTTTACTAACGAAATGGGACGAAGATAAAAAGATGGGCGGAACGAAGCAGGGTATCAGCATGCTTCGTTCCGTTTTTGCGTTTACCATTGATAATGAAGTCGCAGATCGATTAGATTATGGAATTTATCCGGAAAAAGAAAAGGCATTTACAATGGCGATTTTAAGACTTACGTTGTGGGGCATAAGCGCAAAGAAAGACGCGTACGCCTTCAGTGATGATACGTTTAGTTTGTTCCTCCTCTAATGTCCCGATTTTTCCCGGTTGATTGAATACCAATAAAAACGTTAATGCAGCGAAGTGCTTTGCAGCCATTTTAGGATCAATCACATCGAGCAGTCCGTTTTGTCCAAACTCTGTAAACCTCCTGATAATTCCCTCTTCAGTTGCGTTATCCAGCCTTTCAAAAAACGAGTCTGGCAGGTTGGCAGCTTCCACCATAACCAGACGGATCAAAGCCTTGTAATCGGACGAACCGTTTGCAGAAGCTACGATTTGTTCACAAAATAAGATGAGTGCCTGCTCAAGATCTTCGAATTTCCAGAGGTGGTCTGAAATCCCTTGCTCAATCATGACCAGAACCGCCGAACTGGATTCTTCAACAACGGCAAGCAGTAGGTTCTGTTTGTCGCCATAATAATCATAAACTGTCCGTTTGGAAACTCCGGCTTTAGTTGCGACCGCATCGACGCTGGAACGATCAAACCCGTCTGAAAGAAACAGCTCTCGTGCCGCTGCAATAATTTTAGCTCGTTTGTCTGAAGAACCTTTGCGAATTCTCTTGTTTTCCGTATTATCCATTCTTACGTTTCCCCCTGTATAGGTATACTTTCAGAATTCGATTAGAGTCCTGCTTTACAAACTACACTGTACGGTGTAGTGTAACAAATGTAGCGTATCAAATCAATGATCAAGGAGGTTTTTATCCATGAACACCATACCGTCTATTGTTGATGTTCTCATTGTTGGGGCCGGACCCACAGGGCTTACACTTGCCTGCGACCTTGCCCGTCGAAACGTCAACCATCGTATTATTGAACGAAGCACCGTGTATAACGTTGCATCTCGCGCCAAAGGAATCCAGCCTCGCTCGCTTGAAGTCGTCGATGATTTGGAAGCCGTTCACTACATTGTTGATACAGGTGTTGTGGACTTGCCTGTTCGTTATTATACCGCAGATGGCAGAAGTGTGGACAAGCCGACTATTACCGTTGCAGCCAGCGCCGAACTTGAGACACCCTATCGTGATCCGGTCTGGATTGCTCAATTTGATGTGGAAAAAGCATTGCGCGACCGATATGCAGTATTTGGCGGTCAAGTTGAGTTGGGTATGGAAGCTGTAGGGCTTGTTCAGGATGTGGATGGTGTAACGGTAAACGTGAATACACCACAAGGAGAAGAGCAAATTCGTGCTCGTTATGTAGTCGGCGCTGACGGGGGCAAAAGCAACATCCGTAAATTTATTCACTTACCGTTGGTTGGCGAAACACATGATCATGAGCGATGGTATCTTGGCGATGTACGATTGGAAGGGTTAGATCGTGACCATATCCATATCTGGACTTCTTCGGAGGGGATGGTCGGGGTGACGCCGCTGCCAAAATCCGATATTTGGCAACTGCAGGCTACAATTCCGGCAGACATCGATGAACCAGAGCAGCCGTCGCTAGAGGCGTATCAAGCCATGTTTGACCGTCGCGCCGGGTCCAGACGCGTTCGGCTTACGGATGCTTCTTGGTTGTCCATTTACCGGGTCAACGTTCGTATGGTTGAATGTTACCGAAACAACCGGGTTTTTCTTGCCGGTGATGCGGCTCATGTTCATTCGCCGGCCGGCGGTCAAGGCATGAATACGGGAATACAGGATGCATACAACCTCGGCTGGAAGCTGGCGGCTGTCATCCGCGGAGCGGACACCGCCTTACTCGACACGTACGATGAAGAGCGCCGCCCAGTGGCTCAAGCCGTGCTTAAAGACAGCACAAAGAAGATGGGAGGCGTCATAGGAACGGCGACAGAAGGCGGAGGGTTGTCCCAATCCTTGAGCACCATATCCGACGATCTGACGAGTGGGCTCCTCATTTCCTATCGTTCAAGTTCGCTTACCCATCCGTCTGCTCGAACAAAGGCTACCCGTTTACTTCCTGGAGATCGTGCTCCTAATGCTACGGGACTGCAAGGTACCGGGTTTGCAGGAAGTGTCTTTGACCTCTTGCGCGGCCCACACTGGACACTTTTGGCTTTTGCAAACTACATCGATCCTTCTCTGAAGAACTTCAGGAACGATGCACTCCACTTGCATTATATCCTTCCATCGAAGGTGGAGGGGGCGGAAGGCATAATTGACACTGCAGGGAACGCCTATCGAATTTACGATGTTGCAAGTAAAGAACTTGTATTGATTCGTCCTGACGGTTACATCGCCCTGCGCACCTCCCTTGATGATACCGCATCGATCCTGAATTACTTGAATTTGTGTGGCTTATCATAGGATCGAGCGACCCAAGGTTCTGTCCGAGTCATGCCGAATTGCTTTGCGATGGGCGAGGCCGCAGGTGCGGCTTCGGCAATTCTGGCGGAGAAAGGCTCACGCCAAACACGCTAGTGAGCATATGGAAATAAATCAAAAATTAGTTATGCCCACCAGCTCCATAAATTGTGAGAGAGCACTTGTCATGTACGAGTCACGTCGTCTTATAAACACCGTGGGCACTTTTCCATACGATTCTGGTAATGGATGACAGCTAATTTTCCCCTGCTCTATGCGTGATTCAACCATCGACACGGGTAAAACAGTGACTCCTAGCCCGTTCTCGACACATTTAAGGACACCCTCTAGTGTGCCATATTCCATGACCTTCATAGAAGCATAACCATTGTCCTCTAGCCATCGCTGCCAACGTCCCAAATAGATGCAATGGGCGAAAGACGAAAGCAGTGGTTCATGTAAAATCGATTCTAATTGAAAGGGCTTGGGAGAGAAACTCGTAATCAAAACTAAAGATTCTTCAAACACAGGGTATTCAACAATCTCCGGATGAAGAATGGGTCCATCCACAAATGCACCGTCTACCTTATATTCGAGAATGGTACTTACTTGATCTACGGTAGGTGCCATATATAAGCTTAATTCTACTTGTGGAAATTTCTTGTGATATTGTGTGAAGATCAATGGCAATCGTGTAGAAGCAGTTGACTCCATAGCTCCAATGCGCAAGGTTCCCCGCGGGGCAGATGAAAGCTTAACTGCCTCAATCGCTTCCTCGAAATCATAAAGCAACTTGTTTACATGCGGCAACAGCTCACGTCCTGCCGGCGTTAAGGATACCTTCTTATGATATCGATATAACAGAGGAACGCCCAATTCTTGCTCAAGACGTTGTATTCGTGCAGTAACGTTGGACTGTACATAATTCAATTTCTCAGCAGCCTTGGTGATGCTTTGTTCAATGGCTACTGCCTTAAACACTTCTAAAGACCTAATATCCAAAAAAGCCGTCTCCTTTTGCATCACAAATGATGATGATCTATATCCTTTTATTTAATTTTACGTGATGCATTATAGGATGTAAACTGAATGAATCAGAGGGATTAACACCATTGCCAATGGGTTGAAGAAGGAGTGTTTAATATGAGTTATCACCCTATTAATTTTAATGAAAAATTATCTAAGTTCAATGAACATTGGTCTCCAAAAGTTATTGGTGAAATGAATGATTATCAGTTTAAATTGGTTAAAATCGAAGGGGATTTTGTATGGCACGATCATCAAGATACCGATGAGGTGTTTATCGTGATCAAAGGGGTGATGTTTATCTATTTCCGCGATGGCCAAGTAAAGATTTCCGAAGGAGAGATGTTCATTGTACCAAAAGGAGACGAACACAAAACGTTTGCACACCAGGAATGTCATATCATGATGGTAGAGCCCAGGGGAGTAGTAAATACTGGCGAAACCGAGTCGGAATTAACAGCAGTCAATGATATTTGGATCTAATGAAGTTGATGAAACAATACAGACATACTGTCAGGATACAATAATATTGTTCCATTGAAAGTCGCCTAGATAGCGGCTTTTTTTATTGGTAGTTATCGAGATCCTTTAGAGGATTTCTTCTTCGTATTTAATACCTCAAATGCTTCTGTCAAAAAATCCATGGTATGTTTAGGTACCAACGACTCATAGGGTTTTACGTTTTTATAAAATTCTTCGTTCTTTATTTCGTCATTGAGAATCAGATTATTGAATTGGGTATTTGCAATGAGGTCTTTCAACTGTTGCTGTATGGAAGGATGATCTGGTTTAAGATCGTTTACGGCAGCTCGATGGACAAGCAATAACAAATTGTATATTTGTTCATCCAAGTAAGTTTGCTTAGAGATATCCTCTGGAAACACCTTTTCAATCATATCTGTAGAAACATACTTTTGAAGCAGCTTTTTTTGAGCCTCCTCAACACGCATCGAGTTCATAAGCAGCATGAGTAATTCTGAGTTTAATTCATTGAATTGATCTTTCTCCGTTAACCATTTTATTCGTTCAATTAATGCTAAAGAACAATCAATAGCTTTTCTCTTTTGTTTAAGCGATTGTTCTTGTACTCTAACTATTTCATCAAAAGAATATTGCGGATTTTCCAAACAGACTTTAATCTCGTTTAATGAAAGTCCTAAACTTTGCAATAATTGGATTTCATGAAGCCTTTTAAAATCCTCATTTACATATACATAATGATCATTTTCGTTTTTTTGTGAGGGTACCAATATGCCAAGTTGTCGATAATGTCGTAACGTACGAACTGTTGTGTCCGCCAGCTTTGCAAATTTACTCACTGTTAATCGCATCTAACGTCCCTCTTTTCAAATAATCAGTTCTTGTATTTTCGTGCCAGAATTATTCCAATAGAAATATTATAAATGACATGTGCAAGGATTGGGGGAATTAACGACCCCGTAAAATAAAAGAGTAGTGCAAAAATCAAACCATTTACAAACACAACTATAAGGATACCCGTAGTTCCTTTATATTGAGGAACATGTATTATCCAGAATAGAAAAGTGCTTATTAGAATGACGAGCCAATCCACGACCAAAGAATATCCAATAAATAATCCGATCAGGACACCTCTAAAAAAGAATTCTTCAAATATACCACCTATCGCCGTCAAAGCTATACCACTTGGTCTGATCATTATTTTTTTAATCATATCTGACCCCTCAGTTGTAGGGAGTTCTGTTCTTGTTCTGGTGAATGTAATTAGAACAATCGTAGTAATAAAAAAACTAAAAATAAGACCCATGATGATTGTGGATAACATACTAATCTTGTTAGGCATGAATAAGGAAGCTATAAATGGTAACATTCCTCCCCACTTAAATATTCCAATAAAAACCAATCCAATAAATAGAAAAGCTGATTGCGTTAATAATGCTAGCAACAGTATTTTATACTGTTCCTTTGCATGGGTCTCAGACATAATGAAAACTCCTTCTATCACATTTTTTTTCATTATAGATTGTGACGTAGCGTCCCCCGCAACCGATTTTTTTATCAGAATATTGATCAGCAGTTACTTACACATATCGTGCAACAGACTAGACTGCATTTAAAATTTCCACTTCCTAGCACTGCTTTATATTCGTTGATATCTTATTAAATTAGAATTAAGGGGAAAATAGAGTGTAAGAAATTCTATTCATGCAAAAAAGGGTCCTGCCATTTTCATAACAGGACCCTTTTTGTGTAAACTAGAAATCCCTCATACGATCAAATACCTCATATAATTCCTCGTGATTAACCTTAATCAGATCATCTTGACGCAGTTCCAAATTCTCCTGTAACTGATTCAGTAACTCCGTTAGAACAACATAAATCTCTTCACGCTCAACAGTTTCAATAAAGCCGGTCCTGGCATCCATCTTGTTGAAGGTCTGTGTGTAGTTCTCAACCATGGAGACGAGCTGTTTGTGCATAACTTTCTGGTTGTTACATTCTTGACTTAACTGACGGATTTCCTTCAAGCACTGCTTGTACAATTGAGCTGCTTTTTTGGCGTGAGCTGCCTTGATGTGGTCCCGTCCATCCCAATCCCGAAATGGATTGTTCAGGTTCTCCGCAAGCCATTCCGGTTTGCGTGCTTTAGTGATCTCTATATCAAGTCCGGCAGCAGCGGATTTTTTATATCTTGTTTTGATCGATTTGGATGCATCGGCAGGCAGGCTGGTTAGCCACAGCGTAGCCAATTTTGGAAGTTGCTCTGGATCAGGGAATTCCTCACCATTGAAGCCAAACAGGTCATATGTAGTGAAGGTTTGCAAATTCGCCAAATGCTGAATCGATTCTATATGGGATAGATTTCCGGGTTTACCCCACAATCGCAACTCTGAAAGCTCAGGATAATACTGTACAAGTGGCTCCAGATTGAGTTCCGTAATCTCTCTGATATACAGACCGGCAAGTCGTGAGATACCCGTAACCTGTGGCATTCCCGATGGAACATTGAGAGTGATGCATTTACCTTCTTCATGAGCCACGATACGCAGACCAGGAGACAGCTCCCCTGTAAAATTCAGACTTTTCATCTTAAAGTTCAAAATTAACTCCTTCAACCCGCTGACATCCACAATAAGTTTGGTCAGGTGACTGTTGCTGATATCGAGCATCATTTGACCATGATGTATGATATGAAGTTCATTAATGAACGGATTATCCTCTATAAATGGAAAGATCGATTCCGTATATCCATCCATTTCAATATGTGTCAGGCAAGGTAGCTTTGCGAGTTCGGCTACATCTTCCACAGATTTAGGGCTGAAATCGCGGAGTGTACTTGTACTGCGCCGCATTACACGATTGCCAACCATGACTTCTTTGTCATCATCCGCAGCTTGTTTGAACTTCGCTCTTCGGATCGCATCGATGCTTTCCCATTCACGCTGGAGATAGAGACTTTCTCCGGTAGGCCAGCCTCCTCCATACGTATTTGTTTCCTCGGTGTAGAGAGGAGGGATATTGCCTGCAAGCACATACTGTGAAGGAACATTAGCACTCACGAAACTATGGGAAAGTCGATCATTCCAGAAATAGATGTTACAGATCAGCGGTTTCATCTGATTAAGCTGCATTTCATTAGGCAGTTGATCACCAGTCCAATCCAACTGAAGGACGGAGGCAAGCGTGTCAGAAGTTTTACCCTCCGTTTCTTTCAGTCCAATTACCTGGCAGGCTGTATATTGTTGTAATTTTTCGACGTACACGCAGTATACATCTCCAACATTGGGGATCATGTTATGCTCCTTTCGTTCTGCATCAATCGATGCTAAGCTACTTGTAAACCAAGTATTCTGCAGAACTAATGATAGATGAATTATATCAAAGTCATTCAGAGACTACCATTTTGAGATAGAGTCGAACAGGCTTGAATGCTTTTATAAAAAGGAACAATGTCTATGGATACAGGTATAAGCCGTAACAAAAAACTGGGTGATTTTTTGAAATCACGGAGAAGCCACATTCAACCAGAACAAGTTGGATTGTCAGGATCTTATGGACAGCGAAGAACACCGGGTCTAAGGCGGGAAGAAGTAGCGGTATTATCTTTCTATTCTCCGGCATACAGTACAACAATGAGATGTATGCCCAAGGAGGAGAAATGATCGTATGATGAATCCGATTTTGCAAGCCCCGAATGTTCCGCTGGCAGCCGATTCCAATGCGGTTGTCAATTATCAGAGGGATTCACGCAACTATGTAACCCAGTTGTTTGGAGAACAGCTGCCGACCATTGCGAATGGTTTCTTCAACGTGCACTTAAGCAAAGGAATTATTGTGCAACCGCACTGGCACACCAATGTTACGGAGATGGTTGTGGTCATCACCGGTGAAATTACAGCGTCAGTCTTCAATCCGTTTATGCGTGAACGATTGACATATCGTCTGAAACCAGGTCAGGTTGTGGTATTTCCGAAAGGCTGGTTTCACTGGTTTGTGGCTGAGACAGATGATGTATATGTATTAACTATCTTTGATCAACCAACGCCTGATATTGTGTTTGGAGCGGATTTCTTGGCAGCTACACCGCCGGAGGTGGCTCACCGCGCGTACTGTTTGGATGAAGAGGCATATGCGAGAGCTGTTGCGTCTATTAAAAATGATGCGATTTTGGGCCCTCAAATAGGGTGTGATACACAGGTTTCTGATCAATCGACTTCACCCTCCAAAACGTCCGTGTCACCATCCAATAAACAGAAGTCTTAATTCAGATTCTTTATTCATTATCAAACTACAGAGCCTGTAACTGGAGAATAACAGTTGCAGGCTTTTTGATGTGTCGATGTAATACTCGTATGAAGTCCATGGAGGGGATTGGTATTATATTAGAAAAAAATTAAAAATGTCTGAGTCGGTGTATTACGTTCTCTGTTAGTATAGTATGAACATCCAACAAAAACGGAGGACTCATGAATGAACATGTCAGAAATGGAAACGCTTGAAACTGCGATGAGTTATGCACCTGTCTTGATGTTTGACAGAAACGAACCCTTTTATCCGGATTTTGTTGGCATTTCTGTGCTGCATCAATCCGGGCCTTCACCATCGTTCAAAAGGAACATTGAGTTTCCAAGCGAGGTAGTACAATATGTGATTGAATATGCAATTTGGTGGGATTATGAGATTGGCCATCTGTATGAAATGGAGCATGTATGGGTATATGTCGGTCATGACGGAGAGGTAGTGGACTGTGAAGCCAGCTTTCATGGAAAGGTACTGCGCGGATTATTGAAGGAACGGGTCAATGTGGTTGGACATCATGTATGTCTGTACTCGCAGCCAGGCAAACATGCTTTCTCACCACTTCCAGTTGTATTTGAGTTATTGCCAAACCTATATAGTGCAGCAGGTGCCGAAGCTGGATGTGATGGGCTACTTGTGAATGAGTTGTTTCAAGGTTATTTTGAAACGAATGAACAGATCGATGCTCAGGTGGAGCGTTATCTGCAGACCAAAGCATTCGTACCTACCATGGAGTTCGAAGAATATTTACTCAAACCAGAGATGTTCATGACGTGGGATAACCTGTTTGGTATTATTCCACACAGGATTAAGGACCGCTTAATGGAACTTGAGCAGTTATATAACACATAAGTAATTAGTTTTAAACGGGTTTTATGTTAATTTAAAGTATGTTTTTTCGATTCAAAACCAAACTTTGTTGATTCGAGTTTGGTTTTTTTTATGGGAGTATGGACTCATTATGAGTGTGTGTTTATTGGACTTAAGTCTTAAAATGTTGAGTGTAAACATCAAAATATATAATTTTTTTTCATGGAAAATGATATGTGTGTTAGACGGAAGAACTATACAACTTCTTATGTAAATATAAGAAGATCATCTCATATGAAATTTTTGTATGGAGATGTATGTGGAAGTCAATACGGAATATTGAATATACGTATATATGCAAGTGAAAATAACAATTTAATAGGCAAAAAGTATAAAATATATTAAAAATAAGATTCTTTATATCTGAAATAAAAATTCATAATAGTGCAAATTTATAGAAATAAAAATCTCCTATTCAGTTTTAATATATTTATGTCGAAATAGATCGTAAGTTGTCTGGAGCGCGACCTAGAGAAGGGTTTACCAAGCGTTATATACATAACTGGACACTAAGATGCCTAGGAGGAGATTACATGAAGTGGTTTGGAAATTTGAAAACAGCAACAAAGATTATCTCAGCATTTTTAATTGTGTCGATAATCCTAGCGGGGCTTGGCGTCTACTCTGTAGTAACATTGAGAAGTACGAATGAACGAATGCAAGAGATGTATAACAACAATCTAATCTCTGTGAAAGAATTATCCTCTGCTCAGATTGATTATCAAAGAATGCGTGTGAATGTACGTGATTTAAGCTTCGAAACCGTAGAAACTGAAAAAACTCGGATCACGGAGAACATCGCTTCGATCCGTCAGAGTGTGAATGATCGCCTGACCATCTATCGTCCGCTTGCAACAACCGCTGAAGAAATAGAATTACTCCGTAATTTTGATGCGGAATATCCAGGATATTTAACAATGTTTGAACGAGCAACTAATCTGGCTGTTGCAGATGATCAAAGTGTCTTTAATACCTACCTTAAATCTGAGCTTAAACCTCAAGGGGACAAGATTGTTGAGCTCCTTACCAATTTGATCGACCTTAATGAAAGTTTGGCTGAACAGGCGAATATACAATCTCAGGCTGCCTATTCACAAGCATTTAAAATAACGATAATTCTTGTGGTTTTGTCCGTACTCTTCAGTATCCTCATTGGGTATATCATCTCTCGCTCCATTTCGAAGCCACTCGTGGCTATGCTGGGTCTAGCTACGGAAGTTGCCAACGGAAATCTAACCCTTAAGTCAGACATCTCCAGCAAAGATGAGGTGGGTCAACTGGCTGCGGCATTGAATCGTATGGTAGACAATCTGAGAGAGTTAATTAATAACATTGTGATGAACTCCCAAAGTGTTGCTGCTTCTTCGGAACAGATCTCAGCCAGCACCCAGGAAATTGCAAGCACAAGCACGAGCCAATCCAGTGAGGCAGGAAATATCTCCGAATTGTTCAAGGAGCTTTCACTTGCCATTAACTCGGTAGCTGCAAGTGCGGAAGAAGCGGCAGAACTGTCCAACGATACTGTGAAGACTGCTCGTGAAGGTGGACTTGTTGTACAGACTTCATTGGAAGGTATGCAAGCCGTTAATACAAAAATGACCAAGCTTGAAGATGATTCTCGTAAAATCGGTGACATTATTGAAGTGATTGACGATATCGCTGAGCAGACGAATCTGCTTGCGCTGAATGCTGCAATTGAAGCGGCACGTGCGGGAGAACAAGGGCGAGGATTCGCTGTAGTAGCAGATGAAGTCCGGAAGCTTGCCGAACGAAGCGGCGAGGCGACCAAAGAAATTACAGCCATCATCAAAGCAATGCAGGAAAACACGAGACAAAGTGTACAGGCCGTAGCAGCCAGTGTTGAGCAGTCTTCCATGACTGGACAGGCTTTTGATCAGATCATTGATATGGTCAATAACTCCTCACAGAAAGTAAACGAAATTGCTGCTGCATGTGAAGAAGAAGCAGCCCAAGCCGCAGAGGTGATGAGCTCTGTTGAATCCATCTCGGCTTCCAGTGAAGAATCTGCGGCTGCATCAGAAGAGACTGCGGCAACCTGCCAGTCTTTGGCACATCTTGCTGAAGAGTTGGCGAAATCTGCGGCTGCCTTCAAAACCCAATAAACCAATTGAATTGAGGGTGAATCGATGTCTTCACTTCAGAAGGAACAATATATTGAACTGTCTGTAGGTGCAGAGACCTGCGCTATTCGAATCGAAGAAATTCACGAAATTATTAAAATGCTCAGCATCACAGATATCCCATTCAGCCGTACAGAGATCAAAGGGGTAGTTAATCTGCGTGGCAAGGTTGTATGTGTGATGAGTCTGCGGAACCTGCTGGGTATGCCGGATGAACCGGACACCAGAGCGACTCGTATTATCGTAGTTCGACATCAGGATGAATATATTGGCTTGATCGTGGATCGAGTGAACAAGGTAACCACATATTCGGAAATACATCCGCCAACCGGAGGATATGGTCGAAACCGTGAAGGCTTTTTCCATGGTGTGGGTCAACAGGAAGACAAGCTGGTGGGCATTTTGAAACTGGACGAAATATTGGGCGGTTAGGGAGGTATATACGAATGATGGATTTGTCTGCCTACCGTGACATCTTTATCGAAGAACTGAATGATCAACTTGAACGTATGGATCAGTCTTTACTGGCATTGGAGCTTTCGCCTTCTGTAGAACTGGTTCAGACGTTGTTTCGGGCAGCCCACACCATTAAGGGATCGGCATCCACAATGGATTTTCGTGAATTAAGCGACCTCACGCATGAAGTGGAGTATGCCCTTGAATGGGTCCGGGAGAAAAAACCGGAGATGACTTCGGAGCTAGTTGATACGCTGTTCCGCTCTTTGGACGCCATGAAGGTGCTTCGTGATCAGTATATCCGTGGGGAAGCCTATGCAGATTTTCGAGCGGTAGTACGAGAAATAAAGGATTTAATTCAGAACCCGGCAGTAGTTGGAAAGCTTTTAACACCTCAATTGCAACCAGCAGAATCGATTGTTGCACAGGTGGCTATTGTGTCAGGCAAGCAGTTATTGTCCATTCACATTGTGCTGGAGCAGAAGTGTATGATGAAAGCGGCCAGATATCATATTTTACGACAACGCATCGAGGACATCTGTGGTACGGTTGTCGCTACTTCGCTCATGGAGAGCCAACCGGGCGCGCAGAATGAAGATGATCATTATGGTCAGTTCATCATCATCGTAGCAACGTCGAAGGACCGTCAGCAGCTTAAGGCAGAATTGTCTACAGACTCGGATATTCATATGTTGGAGATTGATCCGTATCTGCTGGAATCCAATGAGGCTGCAGCGACTTCTGCACAACTTGAATTAATTTCTGAACCAGAGCAAACGAAACCAAGCTTGCCTAACGTGACTACATCTGGCTCGGATGAGAAAGTGAAAGCTGCTCAACCTACAGTTCGTGTGAATGTTGAGCGTCTGGACCATTTGATGAATTTGGTCGGTGAACTGTTAATTGATCAAACATCCCTTGCAGATCTGAGTGGATCGGGTGCGCGTAAGGAGTCTTCAACACTCATCCGGAGTATTAGTGGTGTATCCGATCATATGGGCAGGGTGATCAAAGAGCTTCAAGAAGGTGTAATGAAGACACGTATGTTACCTATCGATCAACTATTCAGTCGCTTCCCGAGATTGGTTCGTGACCTATCACAGAAGCTGGGTAAGGATCTGGAACTGGTTATTCAAGGTGGAGAGACTGAGCTTGACCGGATGATTATTGAAGAACTGAGTGACCCGCTGATCCATCTCATCCGCAACAGTGCAGATCATGGCATTGAAAGTGCAGAGGTTCGGGCGCAGAATGGTAAGCCGTCCAAAGGACGTATTACCTTAACTTCATTTCATGAAGAAAACCATGTCGTCATTCGTTATTCGGATGATGGCAAAGGTATCGATGGGGAGAAGATCAAAGCTTCAGCCTTGGGCAAAGGTATCATTAGTGAAGAACAGGCTGCACGCCTAACAACACAGGAAGCTGTCCATCTCATATTTGAGCCTGGTTTCTCCACAGCATCTTCTGTCAGTGAAGTATCGGGGCGTGGCGTTGGAATGGACATCGTGCGTAGCCAGATCGGGCGGCTCAACGGTATCATTGATATTGATACGGAGGTTGGTGTTGGCACCACGTTTACGATTCGTCTACCGCTTACTTTGGCAATTATTAAAGGTCTGCTAGTCAAAGTATCGGGTCGTGTTCTGATATTACCGATGTATAATGTTGCTGAGATTGTTCGAATTTCACCTGAAGATATTCAGATGATTCAGGGGCAACAAGCGATCCTGAATCATGGGCGAATTGTACCCTTTCACAGACTGTGCGACAAGCTCAACTATCCACGAACAGACCGCAAATCCAAGACCATTCCACTGGTGATTGTGCGTTCTGTGGACAAAGTTGCAGCATATGCAGTAGATGAGATTATAGGGAATCAGGAAGTTGTTATTAAGACACTCGGTACGTATCTGGGTGCGATGAACCATCTATCTGGCGCAACGATCCTCGGTAATGGTAAGGTTGCCCTTATATTGGACGCATCCTATCTGGTGAGTCTTTAATCGTTAGATAAACACAAACATTATGCAGGCCAAAGAGCCTCATCATCCACTGGATGGTAGGGCTCTTTGTTATACCTTTTGACATTGTGACCACTCAGGCTTTGAAAATGAGATCCATAAACCGGTTGGCAGCCAGAGAGATCGGCATATTTCGTTTGGTCATAATCCCCACATGGGAAGGGGGGAGTGGGACATCAAGCTGAATTTCGAAGAGCGAACCTTCCTCCAGCTCTTTGGAGATGAACTCACGTGTGACATAGGAAATACCCAGTCCTCGACGCGCAAACTCAATCAACAGATCAACGCTACCAACCTCAATCTCAGGTTTCAACGTGTAATTATAGCTGTTAAACAACTCGGTTATAGCCATCCGAACCCGGCTGTTCCGGGAGAAGAGGATCAGTTGATGCTCTAGAAGCATCTCAAGGGTCATGACTTTACCCTTCAACTGAGCATAACGTTCCCCTGCTACAAAACAGTCTTTCAACTGAATGCTTTCTCTGACTTCAAGCTGTGGATCAACAATGGGCATGCGAACAACACCAAGATCGATCTTGCCTTCTTTCAGAAAGGTGATGACTTCCGGCGTGGTTCCATGACTCAGATGTAGCTTGATGTTAGGATACAAGGTGTGGAATTCCTCTAGATATGCGAGCATGTAATGCTTGAACAGGGAGTCGCTGCCACCAATACGGAGTTCACCATTGTCGAGATTCTTCAGTGCGGCCATTTTTTCTTCCGCAAGAGAGATCAGAATCTGGGATTGTTCAATATAGGAGTACAGACTGGCACCTTCCTGTGTCAACGCTACACCCTTGGAATTTCGATAAAACAAGGTGAGACCAAAGCTATCTTCCAACTGCTTGATGGCATGACTGACGCTGGGTTGAGTGATATACAGTGCTTTCGCAGCCTGTGTCAAACTTCCCGTTTTGGCGGCCCAGTAAAAGACTTTATATAGTTCGTAATTTGTTGTCATAGATGTGGTCTATAGCTCCTGTGAAATATATTAATTACTTGTATAGCTATAAAACGTATTATAGTGTAACTACAACAAAGAAACCAGAGTTACTTGGAAGGAGAACGGTAAGATGGAACCAACTACCATTGTTTTATTTGGTGCTACTGGCGATTTAGCCAAAAGAAAAATATATCCTGCCTTATATAACTTATATCTTGAGCAGAAGCTTCCGGAAACCTTCTCATTGATTGGTCTGGGGCGTAGAGAGTGGTCTGATGAATTCTTTCAGGCACAAGTGGAAAAATCATTAAATGAATTTTCCAGACGCCAGGCTGATCCTGAAGTTGTGAAGTCATTTGTGAAAGCTTTTCGCTACAGTGTATTGAATATAAGCCATAAGGAAGATTATATAAAGCTGTTGGGATTAGTTGAACAAAGAGAAGCTGAGCTTGGCATTCCATCCAATCGCTTGTTTTATCTCTCGGTTGGTCCGGAATTCTTCGAACCGATTGCCGAGAACATTCAAGCAAGTGGGCTGGGTTCCACAGAGGGCTGGAAACGTCTCGTCATCGAGAAGCCATTTGGTCACGATCTACAGTCTGCGAGAGACCTTAATCGCAAATTAAGCGAATCGTTCACGGAGGAAGAGATTTATCGGATTGACCACTATTTGGGCAAACCGATGGTACAACGTCTGGAGACGTTGCATCAGAGTAACCCAATCATGAAGGCGTTATGGAACAACCGTTACATCTCCAATGTGCAAATTACGGCGAATGAGACTGTAGGTGTCGAAGAACGTGCATCCTATTATGATCATGTTGGTGCAGTGCGAGACATGTTCCAGAATCATATGTTGCAATTGCTCATGATGATGGCGATTCAGCTTCCATACAACAGTACTTCCGAAAAAGTTGGATTGAAGAAAAAACACATTATGGAATCGATCCAGCCGTTACAAAAGCAAACTGTGGGCGCAAACATCATCCGTGGACAGTATGCAGCAGGTAACATTCAAGGCAAACCGGTAAATGCTTATACTGCTGAACCGGGTGTAGCCGAGAATACGATGAATGACACATTCATTGCTGCCAAATTGCAAATTGATGATTTCTTCTGGCGTGGTGTTCCGTTTTACATTCGTACGGGTAAAAGAATGAAGGAGAAATCAACACGTATCGTGATTGAATTCAAAGAACCTTCAGGGCAGACAAATGTGCTGAAAAACAAAGGTTCCAAGCCAAACCTGCTCGTCATTGAGATGAGTCCGGATCAGAGCATGACATTGCAACTGAATGCAAGTGATCCTGAGAATAAAGGTGAATTCAAACCGGTTCATATTGATCTTTCTCCGGATAAAGGTGACCTCGCGGAAGCTTACGAGAATCTGATTCGTGATGCTTTGCTGGGTGATCCAACATTCTTTGCCCACTGGGATGAAGTAGAATTGTCATGGGCATGGGTGCAACCAATTCTGGATGCATTCCAGGAAAATCTGTTGCCACTTCACCTGTATCCTGCGGGTAGCTATGGACCGGTTGAATCAGATGTTATGCTTGAAGAAGAAGGTCACCACTGGTGGTTTGATGAGCCGGCGGATCAGGAGTCTGTAGTTACAAATAGCATACCCTTGGCGGTTAATGCGAATCTCTAAACCATAATAAAAAAAATATATCTGGAGGTAATTTAATCATGAAATTTTTTATCGATACAGCTAACGTGGAAGATATCCAAAAAGCATACAAAATCGGCGTATTGTCTGGTGTAACAACTAACCCATCTTTGGTAGCCAAAGAAGGCGTGAAATTCGAAGATCGTATTGAAGAAATCTTGCGTTTGGTACCTGAAGTGGAGTCCGTTTCTGCGGAAGTGACACCAGATGCCCTTACTGCTGAAGAAATGATCGCGCAAGCAGAAGAATTGATCAAAATTAACAACAGTGACAAAAACATTACGATCAAATTGCCAATGACACTTGCAGGACTTGAAGCTTGCCGTTACTTGACCAAAAAAGGCGTGAAAACCAACGTAACGTTGATCTTCACTGTGAACCAGGCGCTTCTGGCTGCTCGTGCTGGTGCGACATATGTATCTCCATTCTTGGGACGTCTTGATGATATCTCCGAAGATGGCGTACAACTGGTTACCAAAATTGCTGAATTGTTCCGTACACATAACCTGGATGCACAGATTATTGCGGCTTCTGTAAGACATCCGGATCACGTTACACGTGTAGCGATGGCTGGAGCACATATTGCAACTGTTCCATTCTCCGTCATTGAACAGATCTCCAAACACCCGCTGACAGATCAAGGTATGGACAAATTTGCAGCTGACTGGAAAAAAACAGTACAATAATCACTGAACATATATTCGTTTCAACTTACAATAGAATTATATAAATCATGGAGCATTGGGAGGACATAATGAGTAAACAACAGATTGGTGTTATTGGATTGGCAGTAATGGGTAAAAACCTGGCTTTGAATATTGAAAGCAAAGGTTTCTCGGTATCGGTATTTAACCGTTCCCCGGAGAAAACGAACGATCTTCTGAAAGAAGCAGAAGGTAAAAACCTGACAGGTGCGTTCACCATTGAAGAATTTGTGGAATCCCTGGAGTCTCCGCGTAAAATTCTGATCATGGTACAAGCAGGTAAAGCAACTGATGCAACGATCGAGCAACTGCTTCCTCATCTGGATCAAGGCGACATTATTATCGATGGAGGTAATGCTTACTTCCCTGACACACAACGTCGCAGTAAAGAACTGGAAGAAAAAGGTTTCCGCTTCATCGGAGCAGGTGTATCCGGTGGTGAAGAAGGCGCACTGAAAGGCCCGGCAATCATGCCAGGCGGTCAGGAAAGTGCTTATCAGTTGGTAGAACCGATCCTGACAGCGATCTCCGCTAAAGTTGGCGATGACGCTTGCAGCACATATATCGGACCAGACGGTGCCGGACACTATGTGAAAATGGTGCATAACGGTATCGAGTACGGAGACATGCAGTTGATTGGTGAAGCTTATCACTTGCTCAAATCCGTATTGAACGTTTCCGTTGAAGAGTTGCATGAGATCTTCTCCGAGTGGAATCAAGGGGAGCTGGACAGCTACCTGATCGAAATCACAGCAGATATCTTCTCCAAATATGATCCAGAAACAGGCAAACCAATGGTTGACGTCATTCTGGACGCGGCTGGACAAAAAGGAACAGGTAAATGGACAAGCCAAAGTGCGCTGGATCTCGGCGTTCCATTGTCCATGATCACGGAATCCGTATTCTCTCGTTTCCTGTCTGCCATGAAGGACGAGCGTGTAGCAGCTAGCAAAATCCTGAATGGACCAGCAACTGAAGCATTCTCTGGCGACAAAAAAGCGTTCATCGAGAACGTGCGTAAAGCGCTGTTTGCAAGTAAAATCGTATCCTATGCACAAGGATTTGCACAAATGCGTGCAGCTTCCGATGAATACGGCTGGGATCTGAAATACGGTAATATTGCCATGATCTTCCGTGGCGGATGTATCATCCGTTCGCAATTCCTGCAAAACATCAAAGAAGCTTATGATAAGGACGCAGCTCTGAAAAACCTGCTTTTGGATCCTTACTTCCAAAACATTGTCGAGTCTTATCAAGGTGCATGGCGTGAAGTTATAGCGGCTGCTGTAAAACAAGGTATTCCGGTACCAGGCTTCTCCAGCGCTCTTTCTTACTACGACAGCTACCGTACAGAGCGTTTGCCAGCAAACTTGCTGCAAGCTCAACGTGACTACTTCGGTGCTCACACATTCAAACGTGTGGACAAAGAAGGTTCATTCCACTTCCAGTGGATGGACACGAACGAGTAATATCAGTTCCGAGATATATAGCATTCTTGCAGTTGTTCATGAATTCAACTTCATGGTACCTGCAAGGGTGCTTTTTCTCGTTAATGGTTCGAATTTGAATATCATCAAATTGTAATAAAATGTACGAATCTGGGTTGGGCAAACAGATGATCTGACTCTTCAACTACGTTATACTTGTTCAGACGGAATTACATCCGTGATGAAAATTCAGAATACAACTTATTGACGTGGAGGTTAGACCGAGCATGTTTGTATTAGCGGGTATATTGTTTTTGGTCGTATACGGTTTATTAGTGTTCTACATAGGCTGGAGTGGTTGGAGTTGGATGAAACCAGTTGTGTCCGCCAGATTTCGATGGTTTTATATTATAGCGCTTGTATTCCTTGCCGTTTCCTTCATTTTGGCACGTGTGTTTGGAAGTATCTCGATTCTCAGTATCATCGGTTCTTACTGGCTGGCGATCTTCTCATTGTTATTGCTGATCCTGCCAGTCGTCCACCTGACGATGTGGTTGCTGAGATTAACCCGTATCCCAAGACATCACACTCAGAAATGGGCAGGTGTGGTTACACTGGTATTGTTAGTGTCCACAATGGGTTATGGAATTTTCAACGCCTATAGCCCGGTAGTGAGAACATATAATATCAAGATTGATAAAAAAGTAGAAGGTGTAGACAAGCTCAACATTGTCATGGCTGCCGATATGCACTTCGGATTACTGTCCGGTCCTGCACATGCCAAGCGCATGGTGGAGGAGATTAATGCGCTGAAGCCGGATCTAGTGCTGTATCCTGGAGATATTATTGATGACAATCTGGATATGTATCTTAATAGCGGAATTGCCGACATTATCAGCGATATTCAGGCTCCGTACGGCGTCTATGCTTCACTCGGGAATCACGACAAGTTCGATGGTCCGATTGAAGATCTAATCGCTGCGCTGGAGAAGAGCAACATGCAAGTTTTGTACGATGACAAGATTGTACTGGATGACAAGATCACTCTCATAGGACGGAAAGACCGGACAGAGAAGGATCGTGCAGAAGTAGCCACATTAATGCAAGATACGGACTTGAGCCAACCGGTACTTATGATGGATCACCAGCCGTATGATCTGGATATTGCGGAGCAAAACAATGTAGATCTGGTCGTATCCGGTCACACTCATCGTGGTCAGATTGCGCCTGCTCAGTTCATCACACAAGCGATCTACGAGAATGATTGGGGTTATCTGCAAAAGGGCTCCATGCACTCCATCGTAACGTCAGGATTTGGATTCTGGGGACCTCCGATTCGCACAAGCAGTCGTTCGGAGATTGTACAGATTAATGTGACGTTCCAACAATGATGAAGGGCCCTTCGAAAGAAGGGCTAGCATATAAGCACGTCAACCGTCAACCGTAGATTGATGATAGGCTCCGCTTTAGGATGACAAGATCAAGTCGAATGTTATCCTAAAGTAGAGTATTTCTTATGCAAATTTAGACGGATACTGATTAATTTGTAAAATAAAACGGCTCGATCTCCCGGAAATCGGAGCTTCAAGCCGCCTGTTTTTTATTATGTAGTTAGTTTCTTACCCCTTTTGAAGGAATGGCTTCAAACGAATAAAATGCGCCTTTTGTATTGATTTTACCGATAAGCGTTGTGGCTCCTTTTTTCGTGAAGGTGTATTCGTTCTCTTGGATACGAGCGGAATAACCTTTTAGGTCAATACCAAATATAGATCTGACTGTAGGTGCAGCGATGGATAGTGCTTTGTTTTTGCTGAGCTTGGGCTTGGCAAAAGCCTTTTTGAAATCAGTATCATTTTTCCAATTAATACCTAGTTCGTTAGTGACTTTCCATACTTTTCCGGTCTTGCTGCCGATATGCACATAATTTAGATTGTCGTCATCCCGATACTGCCATAACATATCTTTTCCTTCTACAGTAAATAAAGTGTAATCAAAAGCTTTTACTGAGGGGATTCCAAGTGTTTTGAGTGAATTTCGTGCTATGTTTGTCATCCAGGCATAGGAATCATCGATTTTATATTGCAGGATTGCCGACATTTGATTACCTTTGTCCACATCGATGTATAGTTGTTGACTTGGTCCAAAGATGACCCAGTAGTTTTGAAGTACATGTCCATGTTCTGGATCATTGGCTTTAAAACGCCAGAAACCACCTTTAATGAAGATATCTTCATCTTCAAATGTTTTTAGGAAGGCATCAAGCTTCAGGCGCAGCGCATTATCCATGACTTTATTCAGATCAGCGTTATCATACATAATATGGGTGGACGCGACACGATTTGTATCAGGATCGTATGTTTGTGCGAAATAGGCGAACCCGGTTCCGTCAATAGTTCCGTTAATGACCCACGGATCAAATGATTTGTCTATTGTGGTGAATTGAATGTTTTGTTTCCCCACGAGTTTAACTAGTTCATCACTCAAAAGTTGTTGTGTCTTTGGATCCAGCTGGTCAGCAGACTCTTGATTCTCTATCAACGAGAGGTCATTGGAGTTTGCGGCCAAGGTGAGTGGCGCAGATAATAAGAGTGACATGGCAGCAATGAATACAGTCATTGAAATAATTTTTTTCAAAATGAATCCTCCTGTTTAGTTTAGGCCATACTAAATAATGCTTACATTTCATTTAATGTAACATAAAAGTAAAATGTTGCATAACCATAATAACCCAAACATCGGTTTCCTGTTGACACCGTTTTCAGGTTATGATAAATTAGATTCGAGGCTTGTTACCGGTAATGCGGGCAAAACCACTATGGAAATGATTTTATTATTTCTGTTTTGGTTTTGCCCTTTTTTATTCCTCAAAAAAAACCAGGTGGGTCCATAATGATTATTAAACAGATATTTAATAACAATATTGTCAGTACCGTGGATGACAAAAATCAGGAACTACTGATCCTCGGCCGGGGAATCGGATTTAAGTTCAAAGCAGGCGATGAGATTGATGAAGAGCGGATTGAGAAGGTATTTCGTCTTCAGGATGCATCGATCTATGAGAAATTCAAATCCATCGTAGCTGAAGTGCCGATTGAGATTCTGCAGGCAACAGATGATATTGTGACACTGGCACGAACACAATTGAACAAAACCATCAGTGACGGGATCTATGTCTCGCTGTCTGATCACATTCACTTTGCTGTTCAGCGCTTGGAAAAAGGAATGATTACTCGTAATCCACTTTCTTGGGAAGTTCAGCACTTCTATAAGGCGGAGTACGATGTGGCCAGAGAAGCACTGACCTTGCTGAAGGAAAGACTGGATATTGAGTTTCCCAAAGATGAAATCTGTAATATTGCCTTACATTTCATCAATGCGGAAGTGAATGATTCCATGAACGATGTCACCCATCTAATGCAGCTGTTGCAGGAGATTATGAATATCATCAAATATCACTTCAACGTCGAATTGGATGAAGATAGCGTCAACTATTTCCGCTTCATCACCCATTTGAAATATTTCTGTCAGCGTGTCATTACCCATTCTTCACATGATGATGCCGAGGAGTATTTATATGAAGTGGTTCGGAAAAACTATCCGGAGACATTCAAATGTATTGGCAAGATCGAGACTTTTATCCATAAGAATTATCAGTATGACATGACTCACTCTGAGCAGTTATATCTAACGCTCCATCTGGAACGTCTGATGAAAACCAAGCGGGACGTATAATGATTACGTAATAGAATGAAATCACAACTGGATATCCTATGGGCTTGTTACTGTTCAATCAGGCAATACCCGAATGAGATGGCGCCACAATTTGCGCTATATTCGTTCGGGTATTTTTTATTGGAAAAATGAGGAGGAAAACATCATGAAACATCAGGAAACGGCACAGGAAATCATTAAAGCCGTTGGGGGAACTAACAATATTAACTCGGTGTATCACTGCGTTACTCGACTGCGCTTTGATTTGAAAAATAACGACAAAGTCGATAATGGCTCACTCAAGAAATTGGATAAGGTCATGGGAACCAATATTTCCGGCGATCAATTCCAAGTCATTATCGGTAATGACGTGTCAAAAGTATTCGACGCTATGGTGAAGGGAAATCCGGCAATCCAGCAAACTACAGAAAATAAAGATCCAAAGTCGGATAAAAAACAAAATGTCGTGCTGAAAATTTTTGAAACAATCGCAGGTGTCTTTGCTCCGATGCTCCCAGCGATTACAGCGGCAGGTATGCTTAAAGGATTACTCGCTTTGTTCGTATCCTTAGGTTGGATGTCTGCTGGAACGGATACGTACCGTATTCTCTCGGCTATTGGTGACGGCGTATTCCATTACCTGCCTTTACTGATTGCAGTCAGCGCTGCTCGTAAATTCGGCAGTAACCCATTTGTTGCGATTGCACTAGGTACGGCACTCATGTATCCAGACATGACAGCATTGTTATCTAGCGGTGAATCGGTTGGATTTTTGGGAATCCCGGTTACGGCTGTAAGTTATGCTTCATCGGTTATCCCGATTCTTCTTGCAGTATGGTTGATGTCCTATGTTGAGAAATGGGTTGACCGCGTTATCCCTGCTGCACTCAAGCTATTGCTTGTGCCGCTGATCACCTTACTTGTTATGGTTCCGGTAACGCTGATTGCGATCGGTCCATTGGGTACATTTGTAGGTAGCGGTTTGTCTGGCGGCATCAACTGGCTGCTGAATGAAGGCGGATTGATTGCAGGTATTGTTCTGGGCGGCGCGATGGCGCTCATTATTATGACAGGAATGCACTATGCACTTGTGCCAATCATCCTGAGTAATATCGCTACACTGGGCTTTGATAAATTCTTGCCTTTGACCTTTATCTCCAATATGGGTCAGGCTGGTGCAACACTTGGCGTATTCTTCCGGGCAAAAGATAAAAAACTCAAAACCGTGGCATTGTCAACGAGCTTCACTGCACTCATGGGTGTAACGGAGCCAGCTATGTACGGGGTTAACATGAAGTATAAAAAACCATTTGCTGCAGCGATGATTGGTAGTGCAGTGGGTGGCGGATTCGCCCTTGCTTTTGGCGCGAAAGCGTATGTACTTGCGGGTAACGGTGGTCTCCCAGGACTTCCTTCCCTGATCGGACAAACTTTCTGGTATTCCTTTGTGGGCATGATTTTGGCCTTTGTTGTGGGTACGATTATGTCTACGATATTCGGTATTAAGGAAGAAGAAGGAGACGCTGAGGCGTTGGCTCAATTCTCACCAGGCGCTTCTTCTGCACCAGCGACAACATCTTCCAGCGATGCTGCAAGCGTGAATGTGGACGACATGGGCGCTCCAACACCAACGAGTAATGCGGTAGCCGTTGCACCGATGACAGGTAAATCCATCCCGCTCAAAGAAGTTAATGATCCAACATTTGGTGATGAATTGATGGGTAAAGGTGTGGCATTTGTTCCAACGGTGGGCGAACTGGTATCTCCAGTGACAGGTACGATCATGAATGTGTTCAAAACGAAACATGCGATTGTTGTCCGCAGTGATAACGGAATGGAATTGCTGATTCATGTTGGAATTAACACAGTGAAGCTGCGTGGACAGTATTTCGATGCACATGTTGCTACTGGAGCACGTGTACAGGCTGGAGACAAGTTACTCACATTTGAACTGGCCGAGATTGCAAAAGAATATGACATTACAACCGCTATGGTTGTTACCAATACGGCTGATTACAAGCAGGTTCTACCTGTGAAATTGGGCGAAATCACGATGGGTGAAGACGTCTTGAAAGCTGAGATCTAAACTATCCGTCTTAGGTCTAACAATATCAACTAAAGAAGGAGAGATACGAATGATTAATCGACAAGGGTTTCCGGAAGGTTTTCTATGGGGCGGCGCTATTGCCGCTAACCAGGCTGAAGGTGGATTTGACGCTGGCGGCAAAGGATGGTCGACGGCCGATATGGTTCCTTATTTTGAGAAAAAGGATTACACCAACCTTAGAGAACTGATGCATGTTACCAGTGCAACGGTTGAGAAAGCAATGGCACATCATAGTGCGGAAGGTTATCCGAAGCGTTACGGGATTGATTTTTACCACCGTTTCAAAGAGGATATTGCGCTCTTCGCTGAGCTGGGCTTCAAGACATTTCGTCTGTCCATCAACTGGCCGCGCATTTTCCCGAATGGTTATGATGCCGAGCCAAATGAAGAAGGATTGCGTTTCTATGATGAAGTGTTTGATGAACTCCGTAAATACAATATCGAACCACTTGTAACCCTATCGCATTATGAGATGCCTATGGCGCTTGTCCTGAAATATAACGGCTGGGCAGGCCGTGAAGTGATTGGACATTTTGTAAGATATGCCGAAACCGTGATGAACCGATACAAGGACAAGGTCAAATACTGGTTGACGTTTAATGAGATTAACACAACCATTATTGAACCGTTCACAGGTGGGGGTATTATTGAAGACCGAGTTGAGAACACGATGCAGGCTTCGTATCAGGCGCTTCATCATCAATTTGTAGCCAGCAGCCTGGTAACAGAAAAGGCACGTCAGATTAACCCGAACTTCCAGATCGGATGTATGCTTGCACGCATGATTCACTACCCGGCGACGTCGAAGCCAGAGGATGTGCTGCAAGCACAGATTGATAATCAGCTGAACCTGCTGCATACGGATGTACAAGTTCGTGGTAGTTATCCAACGTTCATGGCTCGGTACTGGGCAGAGAACGGAATTACCATTGTAATGGAACCAGGGGACGAGCAGATCCTGCGTGAACATACGGTTGATTTCATCTCGTTCAGTTATTACACATCCTTGGTGTCCGCAGTGAACCCAGAGGAATATGGAGTGACGGGTGGTAACCTGTACAGTACAATTAAAAACCCGAATCTGGAGCGTACGGAATGGGGCTGGCAGCTTGATCCGATCGGTCTGCGCGTTACACTCAAAGAGCTGTATGACCGTTATCAACTGCCATTGTTTGTGGTTGAGAATGGACTTGGAGCGAAAGATACGGTTGAGGCAGATGGTTCCATCATCGATGATTACCGTATTGATTATCTGAGAAAACATATTACACAAATGAAAGAAGCCGTTATGGATGGTGTGGACCTGATGGGTTATACCAACTGGGGAGCGATTGATATCATCAGTGCATCCACTTCGGAAATGTCCAAGCGTTATGGCGTGATCTACGTGGATCAGGATGACAACGGACAAGGCACATTGAATCGTTATAAGAAAAAGAGCTTTGGCTGGTACCAAAAAGTCATTGCCTCAAATGGTGAGAACTTGGAATAGATCAACCTATATAGGCACCCCGGGCGTAGCTGGTATTACGGCGCCGGGGCGCCTTTTTACTATAATCAGGCAGAATTCTCATTAACGCTATTGGTATTTCAAGGTAAAAAAGATGACTACATAACATTCTGGATGGTATACTGTGATCGTATTGGGGGAGGGATAACAACCATGAAGAAACCTATTATTGCTGTAGATATGGATGACACGATATGTCATCTGGTCAAGCGGGCTATATATCACAACAACCTCAACTTTCCGACCCATCCGTTGCGCTATGAGGATATGATTCATTGGGATACGTCCCATTTGCGTCATCCAGAGAGCACGCACGATGTATTTTATGGTCGGCCGGGTCTGTTTGAGGAATTGGAATTATTCGACGAGTATGTTGTAGATGAGATGAGAAAGCTGAACGATGCTTATGATGTCATTGTCGTGACAGCAGCAGAACCAAGAACAGTCGTTGAGAAGTGGAACTGGCTTCAGCAGCATATGCCTTTTATAACCGCAGAACAGTTTATTACATGCAAAAGAAAAAACTTACTCGCTTTTGATTTGCTTATTGATGATGGGGCACATAACCTGATTCCAGCGCACGAGGACGGCAAAAAGGTCATCTGTATCCCGCATCCGTGGAACATACAGGAGCGTGAGCGATACAACTTTCCGTTGATGTCTTCATGGAAAGAGGCCAAGGCATACATAGATGAAGTGTTACAGGTTGTTGGTGTCTGAAAGTTAACCTTATTGTCCAGAGTGCTGTACTCTGGATTTTTTGCGATAGGCAAGAGGTGTTTCGCCTGTTATTTTTTTGAATGCAGCATAGAATGAATCCATATCCCGATATCCGACCAGCTCTGCAATCAGGCTGACTTTGTGCTGTGAACTCTTTAGAAGTTCGCAGCTTTTTTGTATGCGCAGATGCTGCAGGTAGCTGCTAAAGGTCTGACCGGTATGCCTTAGAAACATTCGCCCAATCTGTTTTTCGCTACAGCCCGATACACTTACCAGATCAGACATCCGAATACGATTGCTTACGTGTTCCTTGATATAGTGAAGAATGTACTCAAAATCGGTGGACTGAATTTCATCATCATGAACCTCTTGATAAAGTTGTCTGTAGGTCATCAATACCAGTTGGGTTACCAGAGTGTATAACATGGTAGACGAACCGATCCCCGGAACGGATGATTCACGGTACAGGTTCACCATTAGTTCTTCAATCCGGTCGTTGTGATCCACAACGGTTATATAAGGAACCTGATTCTGTGCCAGATCTATCAGATGATGAATGATTTCTTTTTCCTGAATGATGGCTGTTAGCGTGTGGATCAATTCAGTATTAAATAAGCAATTATATATAATTAACGGATGCTCGGTTACGTTTGTGCTGACAGGACGAAAGACATGAGGAACGCCGACAGGAATGACAAACAGCATCCCCTTTGTCACCGGAATGACATCTTCACCGATATGATGAAAGCCCTTTCCTTCGGCAACATAGCTATACTCAATAAAATCATGTGCGTGAAAAGGAAGCACAAAATCTTCAGAGCAACGATTGACAAAAAGTTGCAGATGATTATGCAGAAAGTATTCGCTTTTCATGAGTTGTACAGATGAATTCACAAGCAACCTCCTCGCACAGATGGCTGAATCACCGGATGAAATAGTCTGAATTACCGGGTATTTACGACAACAGGATCGATATAATTATATCGTAACCCCGAATGGGAAGCCAAGATGGAAAGGACGATCTGCTAATGTTCAACGTTAGTCACCTTCGCTGTGAGTATAGAATCAATCCGATAGGCCTTGATGTAAAATCACCGAGATTAAGCTGGCAGTTGCAGTCCGATCGTCGGAACTGCATGCAATCCGCATACCAGATTCAGCTGTCATTGACGGAAGATTTTGATGAGATTGCATGGGATTCTGGAAAGATAAATACGGATCAATCCATACATGTGGAATTAAACCATTTTCAGCCTTCTCCGCGAACGCGATACTATTACCGGATTCAGGCATGGGATGATGCAGGAAGTGATTCGGGCTGGTCCGAAACGGCTTATTTCGAGATGGGACTTATGAATAGTCATAACAAGTGGCAAGCAGAATGGATCACAGCTCAACCATCAGATGATGGAGATACGTCATGCCCGCGTATGCGCAGGCATTTTAATGTGAAACAACCTGTTACTTCTGCCCGCATATATGTTACAGCACTTGGATTATACGAGTTGCATATGAACAACACAAGAGTAGGAGAAGATTACTTTACACCTGGCTGGACCTCTTATCGTAAGCGATTACAATATCAAACCTATGATGTTACTGACCTGCTCCAGCATGGACAGAATACATTAGGTGCTAATCTGGGAGATGGCTGGTACCGAGGGTATCTTGGCTGGAACAAAGAACGGGAGATATTCGGTTCAACATCCGCATTACTGCTGGAACTGCATTTGAGATACGCAGATGGTTCGGAGGAATGTATTCTCTCCAATGGGGAGTGGACGGCTGCTCCAAGTGCTATTCGTATGTCGGACATCTATATGGGAGAGACGTATGATGCTCGAATGGAGACCGATTGGTCGGATTCATCTCAGACGAATTGGTCACCCGTGAACGTACAGGAGCATCCAAAAGATATCATTGTTGCGCAGGAGAACGTACCCGTCACCCAAGTAGAACAACTACAGCCAATCGCCTTGTTAACAACACCACAGGGAGATCGTGTAATAGACATGGGGCAGAATATGGTGGGATGGGTGAGATTTAGCATTCAAGGTGAGGCAGGTCAGACGGTTGAGCTACACCATGCTGAGATATTGGATCATGAGGGCAACTTCTACACCGATAATCTTCGCGCCGCCAAGCAGTGTATTCGCTACACCTGCAAGGGGGATGGCGTGGAAACATTTGAACCGCACTTTACGTTCCAAGGGTTCCGTTATGTGAAGCTGGTTGGCTTCCCGGAACACGTCCGTCTGGCTGAATTCACCGGAATAGTACTGCACTCGAATATGGAACCAACAGGTCAGTTCTCATGCTCCAGCCCATTGGTGAACCAACTGCATCACAACATACTGTGGGGGCAAAAGGGGAATTTTCTTGATGTGCCGACAGACTGTCCACAGAGGGATGAACGGCTCGGGTGGACTGGCGATGCACAGATGTTTGTTCGCACGTCTTCCTACCTGATGAATACGGCTCCCTTCTTCACCAAATGGCTACGGGATCTGGAAGCGGATCAGGGAGAAGATGGAGGTATTCCATTCTTCGTTCCGGATCTGAGAAGTTCCACTTCAGAAGGATGGGGAGATACCAGTCATTCCTCCGCCGCTTGGGGGGATGCAGCCGTCATCTGTCCTTGGACGATCTATGAGATGTATGGGGATGCCAGATTACTGGCCGAGCAATATGAGAGTATGAAGCGGTGGATCGAGTACATTCACGTGCAGGGTGACAATCCATATCTGTGGAACACGGGATTCCACTTTGGCGATTGGCTGGGACTGGACTCCAAGCCCGATAGTTATGTCGGTGCAACGGACACGGATTATGTGGCAACTGCATTCTATGCCTATTCGGTTTCGTTAACTCAAAAAGCGGCTGAGGTACTTGGAAAGACAGATGATGCTGAATATTATAAGCAGTTGCATGCAAATATTGTTCATGCGTTTCGAAATGAATTCGTGACTCCAGCTGGCAAAATTGCTGTTCCAACGCAAACAGCGCATGTTCTTGCGCTCCAATTTGACCTGCTGGACGGGACTGCCCGAACTCGTGCTGTCGATCAATTGGTGAAACTCGTGAAAGTAGCTGGGAATCATCTTACCACAGGCTTCGTGGGCACACCTTATCTGAATCCGGTATTGAGTGATGCGGGTCTTCACGATCTGGCTTATACATTACTTTTTCAAAAGGATTACCCGTCCTGGCTGTATCAGGTAACTCAAGGCGCAACAACAGTCTGGGAACATTGGGATGGGATCAAAGAGGACGGTAGTCTCTGGAGTGCGGATATGAACTCATTTAACCACTATGCGTACGGGGCGATTGGAGAATGGTTGTATCGTTATGTTGCCGGCATTCGGTCCGATGAACATCAGCCAGGATTCCGAATGGTGCATATCGAGCCGCAACCTGGACCAGGACTAGATTGGGTAAAAGCGAGTCTGGAGACGATGTATGGTCAGGTTCTTTCAAGCTGGCACCGGCTGGCGGAGGGTGAAATGGAGATACGGGTGCATATTCCCGCCAATACGAGAGGTACAGTGCGTCTTCCTGGAGCAGTTGCCCAGATCGTTCTGGAGCAAGGGAAACCGTTGGATCAGATAAGTGAAATTCAGGTTATTCGAAGTATTGGAGACGATCTTGAAGTCACATTGGGATCTGGAAGTTACCAATTCACGTACAAAGACACGGATGCGAAGAAGGAACGAGATATTCAACAGCCTACATTGACAGAGTCCGTATAATAATAGAATAAGCGGTAAGATATACAGTTGAAGAGGATCTGCTCACACGCAGGTCCTTTTTCGAACTTGTCTGAGAGTGAATTTGTAGTAATTGTACAATGAAAGGAGCATGACCATGGCAAAACCTGCATTCAAAGATGCGCTTTTGCGCCGCGAAATAGAGGATTTGGCTAAGCAACACGATCACCATACATTGGCCTGTTGGGCTGCGGAGTGTGCGGCACGTGTCTTGTATATATTTGAGAAGAAGACGGAGGATCTCCGCGCCCGTAATGCCATTGATGCAGGAAGAGGTTGGATTCGTGGAGAGATTTCCATGGTTGACGCTCGAAAGGCAGCTTTTGCAGCTCATGCTGCTGCACGGGAAGCCGATAATGTCGCTGCCTCTGCTGCATCTCGTGCGGCGGGACACGCAGCTGCAACGGCCCATGTGAAAGACCATGCGGTGTATGCCGCAACATATGCAGTGAAAGCTATCTTTTATGACTGTTTGATGGAAGAGCAAGAGCTACGTGTCCTGGAAGAGAGAACGTGGCAATATCAATATCTGTTGGGAGGATGTAATGATCATGGGGAAAGAACATGTTAGATTAATTAAACCATCAAAAGCCTATAAGGATGCGTATTTGGCATTTTATGAAGACTGGGTCAGAAGTGGAGAATTGATGGTACCTTGGGTCATTTCCAAAGATCCTTATGCGTTCGATGAGATGTTGGCGTTTTTGCAGCGTAATGAACAAGGGATCGACATCCCGGAGGGCTGGGTCAAAGACAGTACATACTGGCTGGTCACGGAGAGTCAACAAATCGTGGGTGCTGTGAATATAAGGCATGAGCTTAACGATAAATTGTTCAACAGTGGAGGACATATTGGATATGGTATTCGTCCAGGAGAGCGGCACAATGGCTATGGTTCCGAAATTCTCAGGCTGTCTTTGGAGAAAACGAGAGAGCTTGGAATCACTAAAGTATTGGTCGTATGTGATGCGATTAATGAGCCTTCCAGAAGGGTTATCCTTCGAAATGGTGGCATTCAGGATGAAGACTATGTGGAGTCCAATGGCAATGTTGTTGAACGATTCTGGATAGAGAATGTCGAATAATGCAGAATAATGGTGTAATATAACGAAAATAATATAGATTATGATTGTAATACCCTCGCGTGCTGATTAAAATGAAGCATAGAATCTGGATTGCGGCCGGAAACTATCATCCCATATCAGGCACAAGTGAGGTTATCTTTATGAATCAACCGGTTAATCGGCCCCGGCGTATTGAGTATCTGGATCTCTATCGTGCTTTTGCCATCATGGCAGTGGTAGCCATCCATGCGACTTCAACAGCAGTTGCGCATTACCCCAAGCATACATTAGATCATGATGTGTATTATTTCTGGAACACGTTTTTGCAATTTGCCGTTCCAGCGTTTCTGTTCCTGTCATCCCTGGTCTTGTTCTACAACTACAGCTCCAAGGTGAATGAGAAGGGTTGGATGCTCGCTTTCTATAAGAAGCGTTTATTTAATGTATTTGTACCTTATTTGGTGTGGTCCCTTATCTATTTTGCCATTAAACAGTTGCTTGCGGGCAAAGAACCTTTGACCCACGGTGTTCAATTTGCCAAACAGTTAGTGATGGGAACCGCTCATACCCACTTGTACTTTTTTTTGATTATTCTTCAATTCTATATCGTTTTTCCATGGCTTCTATCGCTTACACGCCATCGTCTGTTTAAACGGTACTTGCCATTATTCTTTATTGCGGGCCAAGCGATCTTTTATGCACTACATTTGCAGTTTCACTTCGAACGGACAGGCAGTTTGTTACCCAGTTATCTGATCGTCATCGGATTTGGCGCATGGGTTGGGCTGAACTTTGAGTGGGCACTGAAGAAACTGTATACTCACCGTTATGTGCTTATAGCTGCGCTGTTGAGTGGAGGTGCCATTTTTATATATGGTAATGCTTATGTCAAAACCGCTTTCGCTGCATACCCGGTGGTAACCTATACCGTGCTGTTCCTGTTCCGAAATCTGTTTACGCTATCAGCCTGCCTGCTCCTGCTGATCTGTAGTGAACGAATCGGCACAGGAAAACATAGCGAGCTTCGGAAAGCTACGCGTGTTCTGGACTCCTTGGGTACAGTTGCGTTCGGTGTATTTTTAATGCATCCACTTGTACTACTCTTCTGGAGACGTGAATTCACAGATGAACTGGCTCGGCACTTCAGCGTGGGCGTCATACTATCTTATATTGTGGCGCTCCTCATCTCATGGATCTGCGCGATGGGATTGCGGCGGATGAAGTGGGGATGGGTACTGATTGGACGTTAAGTTAAAATAAACATATGCCATTTAAGAAAAGAGTTTTCAAGCCCTCAAGCGTCGAGGGCATCACTTGAAACCTCTTTTTTATTTGCGCTAAAGAAGGTATCATAGAGTTTAATGCCCATAAAATTGAATTAATGGAATGAACACTACCTTGTCAGGAGTGATCGAATGAAATTGGTGATTATTTTTGGTCCGCAGGCTGTGGGCAAAATGACGGTGGGGCAAGAACTGGAGAAGATAACAAAGCTTAAATTGTTTCATAACCATATGACGATTGAATTGGTGTCTCCTTATTTCAGTTATGGTACACCACAAGGCAAAAGACTTGTGAATCTGTTCCGTCAGGAGATTTTTGAAGAAGTGGCGAAGAGTGATTTGCCGGGTCTGATTTTTACTTTTGTATGGGCGTTTGATCAGGAGCAAGATGGAGAGTACATCCGTAAGATCAGCGAATTGTTTGCATCCCATGGAGGTCAGGTCTGTTATGTGGAACTGGAGGCTGATCCATCGGAAAGGCTGGAGCGTAACAAGAGTCCGCATCGTCTGTTACATAAACCAACAAAGCGTGATATCGCGTGGTCTGAGCGAGATTTGATAGATACGATGAAGAATTATCGATTGAATTCCGAACCGGGAGAAATCACGCATGAGCGTTATATACGGATTGATAATACACACAAGAGCCCGGATGAAGTGGCAAAGTTAATTCAGGAACGATTTAATTTGTAATCTGAGAAACGTCTATCTTAGCAGAGTAGATACTTTATATGAGGGGGCATTGCACATGTATTTTGTTATATTTTTGCTCATTGGACTTGTTTTATGTTATCTGATCCCATTTGGTCCAATAGTGGCCGGGGGCATTATTTTTGCACTTGTTGTAGACCAATACCGCCAGACGATGCATATGCGTGAAGATATCCGTGACATCAAGAATCATCTAGGACTAATGAACAAAGGCGAGGCGCAAGAGTACGAGATGGATAAAGAATACACTCAAGTCGATCGTTTGGATTCAGAACAAATGGACATGATTAATCGAAGAATTGAAGCGGAACTGGAGAAAGACAGCAAAAACAATAAATCGTAATTCCTTGTAAAATAATTCTTGTTTTGCACACTCCTGTGAGTATATTTACCTAGATCGGGAGTCATGCTAATTCGATATTAACTTTTTGTTGCACTGTGTAGAAATTTGTAATATTATGAGGGAAGCGCGTACAACATATCGGGTTGTAACTGTTGAATCAGGCAAAGCCGTATACCTTGAGAAAAGGGATTGGTTTGTCTTTTTCTGTATATTGGAGTGATAAAGTGAAAATCGAGAAGGTGCTGAACAATAATGCTGTAGTTGCGATGAATGACGAACAACAGGAAGTTATTATCATTGGCCGGGGGATTGCTTATCAGAAGCGGGCGGGTGATATGGTTTCCGAGCAGCATATCGACAAGATATTTACTTTACAGAATGAAGATATTCAGGAAAACTTCAAGGCATTAATCTCAAGCATTCCTCTGGAATACATGAAAGTATCCGAGGAAATCATCGCTTATGCCAAGCTAAAACTTGGTAAGAAATTAAATGAGAGCATTTACTTACATCTTACAGATCATATTCACTTTGCTATTGAGCGGTATCGCAAGAATCTGCCCATACGTAACGGGTTAATCTGGGAGACAAAGCAGTTATACAAAGAGGAATATGAAGTCGGAATGGAAGCGCTCAATATGATCTGTGATCAGTTTGGTGTGATCTTGCCCGAGGACGAAGCCGGTTTTATGGCACTTCACTTTGTCAATGCAGCGTTGAATGAGGAAATGCCCAACATCAAGAGTATGACCCAGGTCATGCAAGAAATCTTGACGATTATTAAGTATCATTTCAAGATTGATTTTGATGAGAACTCACTGACTTTTTATCGTTTTGTCACGCATTTGAAGTTTTTCGCCCAACGTTTGGTGAAGGGAAAACATTACAAGAGCAATAACGATGATGAACTGTTCCTGATGATTCAGAAAAAGTATCCGGCAGCACACAAGTGCTCGGAGAAAATTAAGAAATTCATTGAAAGCAACTACACGTATCAACTAACTGACGAAGAATTGATGTACTTAACGATTCATATTGAGAGAGTTGTGAATGCAACTTCTGAATAATCCCATAGATCAGCTTGCAGGGTTGCAACCACTAGGGCAAAACCTGAACGCTTGAATGACAGAACATACCGTTAACCGGATGTTCCATACATTCAGATGTTCAGGTTTTTTTATTCTCTCCAATATGCTTCGAATCCGTGTTTAGCCAGAAAGGAAGAAAAGACTTCATGAAACACGAGCAATTAGCCAAAGACATTCTGTCTGGCGTTGGTGGTAAACAGAATATTAACAGCGTGGTGCACTGCGCGACCAGACTTCGTTTCAAATTAAAAAATGACAATAATGCCAAAACAGATGAACTCAAAAATCTGCCTGGAGTCATAACGGTAATGCAAAGTGGGGGACAATACCAGGTAGTCGTGGGTAACGAAGTGTCTGATGTGTATAAAGCCTTGTTACAGGTGGGTAATATGAATGCGGATGAACCGGTTTCAAGTGATGAGTCGGAATCTTCCGGTAAAAAAGAAAGTCTTTTGGGTCAGTTTATCGACTTGATCTCAGGTGTATTTACACCAATTCTCGGCTTGCTTGCTGCAACAGGGATGATCAAAGGTTTCCTGTCCATGTTTACTTCTCTCGAATGGTTGGACCCGGCTTCAGGAACATATCAATTGTTGAATGCTGCAGGAGACTGTCTGTTCTACTTCTTCCCAATCTTCCTGGGATACACTGCTATGAAAAAATTCGGTGGATCTCCATTCCTCGGGATGGCCATCGGAGCATCACTTGTATATCCGACCTTATCCGGTCTTAGTGGTGGGGAACCGTTATATACGCTGTTTGCAGGCACATTGTTTGAATCACCGATTCATATCACGTTCCTGGGTATTCCCGTTATCTTGATGAGTTATTCCTCATCCGTAATTCCGATTATTATTGCTGCTTATTTTGGAGCAAAAGTAGAAGCGTTCTTCAAAAAGATCATTCCGTCTGTTGTGAGAACGTTCCTCACGCCATTCTTTACAATTCTAATTGTTGTACCTGTAACATTCCTCTTGATTGGTCCAATCGCTACATGGGCAAGTCAACTGATCGGTGCGGGCGTATCGGGCATCTATGACTTGAGTCCATTGGTAACCGGTATTGTTGTTGGTGGATTGTGGCAAGTGTTGGTTATCTTCGGGTTACACTGGGGTATCGTACCGATCATGCTGCTCAATCTGTCCACACTGAAAGCAGATCCGATTCTGGCGATGATGTTTGCTGCTTCTTTTGCTCAGATTGGTGCCGTTCTTGGAGTTATGCTAAAAACGAAAAATACCAAACTCAAATCACTGGGTGTTCCTGCCTTTGTATCAGGGATTTTCGGTGTAACTGAGCCTGCTATTTATGGTCTTACTTTGCCATTGAAAAAGCCATTTATTATGAGTTGCATTGCTTCTGCAACCGCTGGTGGTATTATTGGATTCGCAGGTTCCAAAATGTTTGTATTTGCTTCAGGAATCTTTGGTATTCCAGCGCTGATTAGTCCCACAGAAGGGATCAACTACGAATTCTGGATGGCCATGATTGCTACTATCATTGCTTTTGTACTAGGTTTTGTTCTCGTTTATTTTGTAGGATTCAAAGATCCTGCTAATCCAGAGGCAGCCAAACAGGCTCCAGAGCCAGTAAAAGAAGAGACGGCTGCACTTGAACCTAATCCAAACAATCGTTACGAGATTGCCAGCCCGATGACGGGTGAGGTGGTTCCGCTGCAAGAAATTAATGATGCTACATTTGCTGGTGAACATATGGGTAAAGGGATCGCCATTCGCCCAACCAGTGGGAGAGTTGTATCACCGATTAATGGTGTGGTACAGACGATTTATCGCACCAAACATGCAATTGGTCTTGTAGATGATCAAGGTGTAGAGATTTTGATCCATATCGGTCAGGATACGGTACAGCTCAAAGGTCAACATTTCACTGCCCATGTGAAAGATGGAGATCGTGTGAGTGTTGGCGATCTGATCGTTGAATTCGATCTTCAAGCTATTATTGAGGCGGGATATGAGACCGTAACACCGATTATTGTAACTAATACAGCTGATTATTTGGACGTGGTTGCTACAATAAATCGTGAAGTGCAAGAAAAGGATAAATTGGTTACGGTTATTGGTTAATTCTGCTTTAGTGGGTAATTATAATTGTTAATTTTATACAAAAAAAGGGACAAATTCGATGCTTTCGAAGTTGTCCCTTTTTTATTTTCGCTCACTCAAATGTATTTACGAATTTAATAAAAATAAGTGTTGCAAACGTAGTTCAGATGTACTATGATAAGTTCAAGAAGTAAGCGCATACATCAATCGGGTTGTAACTGTTCAATCAGGCAATGCCGACCATCCTCAGTTCAGAGGATATGGAATGCAACTTACTTTCGTTATCAAACTAATTAAATACCAAAGTGTACAGCCTTACAGGGTTGCAACCGTTAAGGGCAAAACCTGAATTGCTGAATAACACGACTGATTTCCGGACGATCCGGTATGTTGTGTATGTTCAGTAGTTCAGGTTTTATTTGTTTCAAAAGTCATGGGGAGTCTACTTAGAGAGGGAGAATTACAATGAGCAACTACGATCAATTGGCTAAGGACATTCTGTCACGTGTAGGTGGTCGCGAGAACGTAAATAGTGTATTCCATTGCGTAACAAGACTGCGGTTTAAACTGAAAAATGAAAGCGCAGCCAAAACGGAAGAACTTAAAAATCTGCCAGGTGTTATTACTGTCATGCAAAGTGGCGGACAATATCAAGTCGTTATCGGCAACGAAGTGCCGGATGTATATAAAGCAGTGGTTAAGGCAGGGAATTTCCCAACCGAAGGTCAGTTTGAAGAGGAAGCAGACAACTCAGGCAAGAAAGTTGGATTGTTCAGTCGATTTATCGACATGATCTCCGGTGTGTTCACACCGTTACTCGGTTTGCTGGCTGCCACAGGTATGATCAAAGGTTTTACAGCCATGTTTTTATCGTTTGGATGGATTACGGACACTTCTGGAACGTACCAACTGTTGAATGCAACGGGTGACTGTCTGTTCTACTTCTTCCCGATCTTCCTTGGTTATACGGCAATCAAGAAATTTGGCGGTTCACCGTTCCTGGGTATGGCGATAGGTGCTTCGTTAGTTTATCCTTCGCTGTCCGGTTTGACTGCTGGAGATCCATTGTACACCCTGTTTGCAGGTACGTTAATTGAATCACCGATTCACATTACGTTCCTGGGTATTCCAGTTATTCTGATGAGTTATTCAACATCGGTTATTCCAATCATTATTGCTACATTCTTCGCTGTTAAAATTGAAAGATTCTTTAAAAATATTATTCCTAAAGTTGTTAGCACGTTCCTTGTTCCATTCTTTACATTGCTCGTTATCGTTCCGGCGACGTTCATACTGATTGGTCCAGTATCCACTTGGGCAGGCCAGTTGATTGGTGCAGGAGCAACAGGCATCTACGATTTAAGCCCAGTTGTTACAGGTTTGATTATCGGTGGTTTATGGCAAGTGTTTGTACTGTTTGGGCTCCACTGGGGACTCGTGCCGGTTATGCTTCTCAACCTGAGCACTTCCGGAGCAGACCCGGTGATTGCAATGTCTTTCGCTGCTTCCTTTGCTCAAATCGGTGCTGTGCTTGCCGTTATACTGAAAACCAAAAATACGAAATTGAAATCTTTAGGTATTCCGGCCTTCATCTCTGGGATCTTCGGTGTAACCGAGCCAGCTATCTACGGTCTGACACTTCCACTGAAAAAACCATTTATCATGAGCTGTATTGCTGGTGGTATCGGTGGTGGTATCTTGGGACTGGCCGGTTCGAAATTATACATTTTTGGTGGACTGGGCGTGTTCGGATTCCCAAGTTTCATTAATAAAGCAACAGGTGTTGATTCTGGTTTCTATATGGCTCTGGTTGCATGTGGTATCGCATTTATCCTTGGTTTTATTCTGACGTATGTGGTTGGATTCAAAGACAAAGTGGAAGCTACACCAGCTCCAGCACCTGTACTTGATCCAAATCCGAACAGCAGATACGAAATTGTGAGCCCAATGGCTGGTGAAGTTGTTGCACTGAATGAAATTAATGACGTAACGTTTGCAGGAGAACATATGGGTAAAGGGATTGCAATTCGTCCAACCAGTGGTAGAGTGGTATCTCCAATCACAGGTGTCGTTCAAACCGTATATCGTACCAAACACGCTATTGGTCTGGTAAGCGATGATGGTGTAGAGATGCTGATCCATATTGGACAGGATACGGTAAAACTGAAAGGTGAACATTTTACAACCCATGTGAAAGATGGAGACCGTGTGAACGCAGGTGACCTGATTGTTGAGTTTGATCTGCAAGCGATTAAGGATGCAGGATATGAGACGGTTACACCGATCATTGTCACGAATACTTCAAATTATCTGGATGTTGTAGGAACAAAAGATGCATCCGTTCATGAGAAAGATAAATTGATCACGGTATTAAGCTAATTGAAACTAAGGATGGTTAAGGAGGAACTCCTCAATGAATGAAAAGTTTACAGCCTTCCCGGAGAATTTTCTCTGGGGAGGAGCAACTGCAGCGAATCAATTGGAAGGTGCTTATCTGGAAGGTGGCAAAGGTTTAACAACGGTAGATCTGATTCCGATTGGTGCCAATCGATGGAATATTGCTCTGGGTAACCTGGATTCGTATGAACCAAAAGCAGGGGAATTCTATCCTTCACATGAAGCCATTGACTTCTATCATCGATATAAGGAAGATATTGCGTTATTTGCTGAAATGGGATTTAAGTGCCTCAGGCTTTCCATAGCCTGGGCACGGATTTTCCCTAATGGTGATGAAGCGGAGCCAAACGAAGCAGGCTTGCAATTTTATGATGATGTCTTTGATGAGTTATTAAAATACAACATTGAACCTGTCGTGACGATCTGCCATTTCGATGTACCTGTACATCTGGTCGAGACTTACGGCGGTTGGAAGAATCGTAAGATGATTGGTTTCTTTGAGAAATATGCGACGACGCTATTTAATCGATACAAGAATAAAGTGAAATACTGGATGACGTTTAATGAAATCAACATGTTGCTGCATCTCCCGTACATTGGAGCGGGTATTGTTCTGCAGGATGGTGAAAACAAAGATCAGGTTCTGTATCAGGCAGCACATCATGAATTGGTAGCGAGTGCACTTGCTGTTAAGGCTTGTCATGAGATCATTCCGGGTGCACAGATTGGTTGTATGTTAGCCGCTGGAATGGTGTATCCATACAGCTCTAACCCGGATGACGTGTGGAAGGCTATGGAGAAAGATCGTGAATCGTTCTTCTTCATCGACGTACAATCGAAGGGAGCATATCCGGGTTATACAAAAAGATTTTTCAGAGAAAATGACATTTGGATTGACATGCAACCGGAAGATGCAGATATCTTGATGCAGAACACAGTCGACTATATCGGTTTTAGCTATTACGCAAGCCGGTGCACCAGTACGGACCCTGAGATTTTGAAAGATTCGACAGAAGGCAATGTATTTGGTTCGGTGAAGAACCCTTATCTGCAAGCTTCCGAGTGGGGATGGACCATTGATCCCAAAGGACTTCGTATTACATGTAATCAGCTTCATGACCGCTATGGCAAACCGTTGTTTATCGTAGAAAATGGACTTGGGGCAACCGATGTGTTGTTAGACAATGACTCCGTTGAAGATGACTATCGTATCGAATATTTGAATAGTCATTTTGCCGAAATAGCTGAAGCGATTCAAGACGGTGTAGAGCTCATAGGTTACACAAGCTGGGGACCGATTGACCTGGTCAGTGCGGGTACCGGAGAGATGAAGAAACGTTATGGCTATATCTATGTAGACCGAAATAATGATGGTACGGGCACACTTCGCAGAGTGAAAAAGAAGAGTTTTCACTGGTACAAAGATGTCATTGCGAGTAATGGCGCACAATATTTCTGATACAAGGTGTCCGACGCTATAGAATAGACAAAGAGCAGTCTCGTTACTACGGGATTGCTCTTTGTCTATGAGGGGATGAATTTGACCCATGATGTGGCTTTCCGATATAATAAAGAAATGAAGAGAATCTTGTCACTTAAGAAGGGAGGAGCATCCACTCATGAAGAAAAAATCACTTGCGTTTATATCTTCGGGATATGGATACTCCACTGCTGTCTTTTTCTAGAATCTAATCCAAGGGTGAGGTCTGCCCAAAATCGGAATAAAACTAGGAAATAACGCAGAAAAATCTTAAGAATGATGAGGTAATCCAGATGAATATGGACAAAATTACTAGAAAAAATCCAGAAAATATGCCAGCTCCTGTAGGTCAGTACACGCATATTACAAGAATCCCGAGGAATGCAGAGTTATTTGTGACTTCGGGTCAAATTGGAGCAGATCATAATGGACTCTTTCCAGAGAGTCTGAATGAGCAAGTCAAGAATACATTTAATAATATTAAAACAGTGCTCGAATCTGAGCGCTTAGATGCTGAACATATTATCAAAGTGAACGTATGGGCAACCGAGGAAATCGATTGGGATTTCTTATATGCCGAGTGGGGACAATTATTTAGTACGGATTATCCTGCAATGACGATTGGATATATTACGGCGTTAGGTCTACCAGAGATTAAAATTGAAATAGAGCTTTGGGCAGCAAAAGTGTAACATCGAATACTTTTTAACCAAACGAAGGAGCATCTCACTTACAGATGCCCCTTCGTTTTTTTATTTGTGTAAAATGGAAAGGATATGCCTGTGTGCAATCATGAGCGATAGTAGGTGTATTATGGCACCTGCAAGCTCTGATAAGCATTCAGTCGACCATACGTCCAGTAGATCCCGGAGCCTGATACCGGATCAGAAGCGAAGCACAGCGCATCCCGAATCTGGGCATTTGTTTTCCCTTGTGCAGCGAGAAGTGCAGCCACTCCAGCCACATGAGGGGCAGCCATGGACGTACCGCTAAGGTAGGCATAGGAACCTCCCAGGTATGTGGATAGAATGGTATCACCCGGTGCGGCCATATCCACCCAAGAACCATAGTTGGAGAAATTGGATTTGAGATCGGAAGGGTTGGTTGAAGCGACGGCGATCACATTGGGATACGATGCGGGTACGATTGGGAATGAAGTGTTGTCGTTACCGGCTGCAGCAATAATCACAGCTCCTCGCTCCCAAGCATACTGCACGGCAGCTTGAAGGAAAGTATTTCCCGTCGGCCCACCAAGGCTCAGGTTAACAACCTGTACACCGTTATTGGCAGCAAAGACAAGCCCGTTACCGACATTTCCAATCGTTCCTTGCCCGTTGTTATCCAGTACCCGGAGCGGAACGATGGATGCGAGTGGTGCAGCGCCTGCGATGCCCACACCATTGTTGGTAACGGAGGCAGCGATCCCGGCCACATGGGTGCCGTGGCCGTTCCCGTCCTCAGGGATGTTATCATAATCAACATAATCATAACCGGGGAGGAGCTTGGAGGCCAATTCTGGATGGTTTAGCTGTACACCGGTATCGATAATGGCGATTTTAACAGAGCTGTTACTCTGAGTAATATCCCATGCAGCGGGTGCATTGATTTTGGACAGGTTATACTGATAAGGAAAGAAAGGGTCATTGGGAGTGAAAGAAGCCTCAACGAGGTAATTCGGCTCTGCATGTTCAATAAGCTCATGATCTTTGTAATGTTTCAGCATTCTGTGCATTTTTTTGCGGGATTCCACACGGTACCAGCCTAAATCTTCATAGGTCTCAGCGACTTTACATCTCCCTTTTTTGTGAAGGGTGTGCATCTCATCCTCGGTTGTACCTTCCTTGAATTTGACTAAGAGCTGCTTGGGAGCGTGAGGATGAAACTTGCTCTCGGCAAGTTGGTTCAGATAACGATACACGAACCCGATTACTAGCAAAATGAAAGCAAAAACACCTAACCATAACCACATGAGCGTTTCTCCTCCAATATGGATTGTGACACGCCTTATCCTATGCGAACTCTATCAGACTGCGTGGGCACTTTTTCAATTTGGTTAGTAGTGTAGATAGGTTGATAGGAAGAGATAAGTCCGGTAAGATGAGATGAAGAGAGCCGATCTGGCATGAACAAGATTTAAGGAAGGGCCAAGAAGTAGCTCCTAATACAAAGGATAAGGAATGTGGATGTATTGACACAACTTCAGAGTATACCGACAGTAACACCAGTTAAGGCACACCAGATTCATGATGCCATTGATTTTGCCATGCGTGTACGTAGAGAAGTGTTTCCGAGGATGGATCATACGAAATTGCCTGTGGACTTCGAGCAGTTCAGAGAACATTATCTGGACTCCGATGGTTCGATCTTTCTTGTTGCAATGATGGGGGATGCGGGCATCGTCGGGTCTATTGGGATTTTGCCATATGATGGGCGAATTGAAGCCGTGGAAGGACGATATGAAGCTCAGTCTGCAGCCGAAATAGTAAAATGTTATGTAGATCCTGCGTATCGCAGATACGGCATTGGTTCGATGATGTTAAAGGAACTGGAGAATGTGGTGAAGGATATGCACTATACGACGCTGTATTTGCATACACATCGCTTCTTGCCAGGAGCCGTAGATTTCTGGAAACGCCAAGGGTTTACGATTATTGCTGAGCAGGATGATGACTGGCAAACCGTACATATGGACAAGTTGGCATGTAAGTGACCATTGGAAACGGAACCGAAATTCTGACCACATTTTTGGGAAAATTGATTGATGATACTATAACTCTCGTATACAAAAACATAGACATATACGAGATACATGATGGGGGCATAAGCAGATGCAAGAAACGAAGCGGAAAATTGTTTTTATTGATATTGATGGCACATTGGTTGACGATGACGGAAGCATACCGATGTCAGCACAGAAGGCTTGTAAACAGGCCAGAGAGAATGGACATTTGCTCTATTTATGTACAGGCCGATCCAAGGCCGAAATCTATGATTCCATCTGGGATGTAGGGTTCGATGGTTTGATTGGTGCAGGTGGGGGCTATGTGGAATTTGGCAAGGACGTGTTATATCACAAAAGGGTGACAGCGGAAGATGTTCGACATATGGTCGATTTCTTCAATGAAAATGGCATTGACTTCTACCTTGAATCCAATTCTGCATTGTATGCGAGTAGCAATCTTCAACCTCACCTGGAACGCCGTATCTATGGCGATGTGGAGAATGACCCTGTAGCCAGAGAGAAGAAGGAGCTGAAACCGCATCCGTTTATTGCCGGATTGACGTATGGAGAGGCTGATCTGTACAAGGATGACGTGAACAAAGTATGTTTCTTGGAGAGCTCAGCCATTCCGTTTGAGCGAATCAAGCAAGAGTTTGAAGGGAAATTCGAAGTCATTCAGTGCACCGTGCCGATCTTTGGTGAAGGAAGTGGTGAGCTAATGATCCCTGGCATTCACAAAGCCATTGCGATCGCCGATCTTCTGAAGCATCTAGGCATGTCCCAAGAAGATACATTCGCCATTGGTGATGGCATGAATGATGCCGAGATGTTGGAATTTTGTAACGTCGGAATTGCCATGGGTAATGCGAAGCCAGGTCTGAAGGCCATTGCAGATGATATTACTGGAACAGTAGAGGAAGATGGATTGTATCATAGTTTTGTGAAGTATGGATTGATCACTTGATAAAGAAATGAGGCAATCTGGAAAACGGGTAATACGTATAACCTTTGTCCCAAACTTTATTTTAGACCCTGCATATATTATTGCAGGGTCTTTATTTTGGTTAAAAAGATCAATTTTATTTTTTACAAAAAGGTTGTATCCAAATCATAACATCTAAGTGGAGGAGCGAATCGAAATGGCCATTTTGTCAACCGGACCTATTGAGAATAATGCCGTCAGTAATGTACGGCCAACACAACAAGTTACAGTTAAAATTGATAACAGAAATTCTCTTACTGGATCCGTTGTTTTGATACAAGGGTATAATTTGACCTCTACAAGGACTTTATATGTCAGCGAGCAGATTTCAATTGATCCGGATCAGGTAGTGACAAGGACTTATTTTGCCAATCTTGATGCGTTTGAATTTGTCTTTACAGTAGAAGGTGTAGCTATAGAGCAGACGGAGATTTCCGTGTGGGGCAAAAATGAAACCGGCCAGCTTGTTGCCGCACATCGATTAGTTTCTTCCGAACTTGAAATAGAGGGGGATAATACGTCAGTCAACCGCATATATGTAGCCAACTTTGATAGTAACGATGTTTCCGTCATTAATGGCGAAACGAATACGGTGATTGCTACCATTCCTGTGGAGACAAATCCTGCAGGGATTGATGTCAATCCGTTAACGAGTCGTATTTATGTCGCAAACAGAGGCAGTAATACCATTTCCGTTATTAATAGTGTATCCAACACAGTGATTGCTTCTGTTCCGGTTGGGAGCGAGCCAAGTGACGTAGGGGTCGATATAGCGACCAATGCTATTTATACGGCAAATTTTAATTCATTTGATACAACTGAAGATGTAAACGTTATTGATGGATTGACCAACACGGTGATTGATACTATCACTATTCCTGGACTTAATTTTTTAACTGGCATAGGCGTCAATTCCTTAACCAATCTGATTTATGCAGCTAATTTTAATTCTGATGCGGTGTCTGTGATCGATGGAGTAACCAATACGGTGATTGCTACAATACCCGTTCAGGTCAATCCATTCCGTGTAGGTATCAATACAGCGACCAACCGTATATATGTATCGAATTTTACCAGTAATACGGTTTCCGTTATTGATGGAGTGACGAATACCGTAATTGATACCATTCCGGTCGGCGTTACGCCAGCTGAAGTAGCAGTTAATACCTCCACAAACGCCATTTACGTACCAAATCGAGCTACGGATAATGTTTCAGTAATTAGTGGATTAACAAATACCGTGATTGCTACTGTTCCGGTCGGGAATAATCCAAACGGAGCGGGCGCCAATCCGTTAACCAATCGAGTTTATATAAGCAATCAAGATGACAATACCATTTCTGTGATCGACGGCGAAACGAATACGGTAATCGATGTCACTCCGGTGGGGGCTCGCCCGTTCGCAGTAGGTGTAAATCCGTAGAAAGGTGAGGGGATTCGGATGAAAGAAGTTATAACGGCATCAGACTTAATGGAGCAGCTGATCACCATGAACAAAGAGAATTCTGTATGCCAAGTTAGGATTCCAGGTAAGGGGATGTATGTAATTGTATTACAGGATGATTATTCAACTGTACCATCTTCAGATCAAATGTTGAGTGATACAGAGAACGAAGCGAGCGAAAAAATCGGATCTGAAATAAAGAGGAATCCGTTTCTCTAAGGATAAGGAAAATCATGAGTCTTGAGTGATCAGATCAGAATGGAACAGGCATCTCTTCAATGGAGGTGTCTATTTGCATTAGTACTCAGACTACAGACAAGATCCAGTAAAGAACAGCACTAAATGTTCCGACACAGAGGCTGACAAGGAGCCCAAAAAGAATCACGAATTTTTTTCCGTTCAAAGATATAGATGACCCTCCTTTTGGCTTTATTATTGCATAACTCACAATGAAAGTTTATCATTAATTTTGCAAACAAGGAATTTATTGGTTGTAAAGTGGCTGATGTACATGAAATGTAAAGTTGAATACATGGAGGATGCCGGATGAGTAATGTAGCTCTGTTGTTTCCTGGACAAGGTTCTCAGATGATTGGCATGGGTAGAGACTTTTGGAATAACTTCGATGTAGCCAAAAAGTTATTTGAAGAAGCCAGTGATGCTATTTCTTTCGATTTAAGAAAACTGTGTTTTGAAGGCAGTATGAATGAGTTGACAATGACGATGAACGCTCAGCCTGCACTTTTAACCGTTAGTGTGATTGCTTTTCAGGTTTATATGCAAGAAATCGGGTTGGAACCTGCATATTTGGCTGGACATAGTCTGGGAGAATATTCGGCTCTGGTATGCGCGGGTATTCTTTCTTTTCATGACGCTATTAAACTTGTAAGACAACGAGGTATCATTATGCATAATGCAGACCCATATCAGGAAGGTACCATGGCTGCCATTTCAGGCATTCATTTAGATACACTTCAAAAAATATGCGAACAAGTTTCCACGATCAATCGCCCTGCCTGTGTGGCATGTATTAACGCGGACCAGCAGTTCGTCATTTCAGGACATCGTCAAACCATACAAGAAATTATAAAAAGGACAGAATCCATGGGAATAAAACACTCGTATATTAATGTAAGTGGTCCCTATCATTCGCCCTTGATGCAACATGCAGCAGAACAATTTAAAATAGAACTCGGTCAATATCCATATGCTCTTGCAAAGTACCCGGTTATATCCAATGTTACAGCAGCACCCTATGAGTCTGATCGATCTGTCACGGATTACTTAAACATGCAGATGACGATGCCTGTAAGATGGCTAGAGTCGATGCACTATTTGATTGACCGGAAAGTTACTGAAGTTATAGAGTTGGGTTCAAAACATGTGTTAGTTAGTCTTATGAATAAAATAACGAAACGTATTGTACCTTATTCCCTAAGTCAGCCTTCCGATTTACTAATGCTAACGAATACACATGAAAGAAAAAATAAGTTGTTAACGATTCGCAAAAATTGTTTGTCCGAGGTGATGGTAACCGCGTTTATTTCAAGAAATTATAATCCAGATTCAATATCATATACCCAAACGGTAGTGCCCTTATTTCATCAATTACAACGGGTACAGGAACAAATGCACAAGAATGGATACGAACTCAGCGAAGAAGAGATAAATGATGCTCTGCAGGTATGTCATTCCATTTTCACAGCAAAACAAATTCCATTCGATGGAACCTCGTTGATTGATGCAATCTAGTAATCCTGTATATTCTCTCGCAGGATCCGTAATACAACGCCAGACTGCCTTATTATAAGGTGGTCTTTTTTGTCGTTTGATACGTCTAGACTTGTTGAAATTCCAGAGATTAGGTAATAAATACGTCAATAACTCACGATTTCATATCTATTTTTTACCAAAAAGTAACAATAATTTGATTGATTTTACATATATTTCTATGGTAAAATTTTGCTTGAAAATATGTGTAAATAATTAGATAAGCATACTAGAGATGATCCATTTGGAGGAGAGATATGTATATTAATCAGTTTCAAACATTAGTGGATGTTATCCACGACAGAAGTAAAATAATGGACCGTGGTATTCGTTTTATCGACGCGGACAAACGTGAAACTTTTATATCATACCATCAATTATTCAATGAAGCACAAGGATACTTGGGTCATTTACAGAACATCGGCATGAAACCAAAGCAAGAGATTATTTTTCAAATCCAAGAAAACAAACGGTTTTTAGTCGCATTTTGGGCTTGTATACTCGGTGGAATGATCCCTGTCCCTGTAAGTATTGGTGAAGATGAAGAACAAAACTTGAAAGTATGTCGTATTTGGAATTTGTTAAATAACCCTTTCATGATTGCATCTGAAAAGGTACTGGATAAAATGAAAAAATTTGCTTTGGAACATGAATTGCTGGATTTTCATCGTCAACTTGAGATGAGAACGGAAATGATAGAAGACAAGATATATGATTATAAATCTGTAAAATATGATGAGCCTAAACCAGATGACTTGGCCTTTATTCAATTTTCTTCCGGATCAACGGGTGACCCCAAAGGTGTTATGCTCACACATCGTAACCTCATCTATAACACTTGCGCTGCTATTAATGGCACACAAATTAGTTCAAACGATAGTTTCCTCTCCTGGATGCCACTTACCCATGATATGGGTCTTATTGGATTTCACCTCGTACCGCTCGTGGCAGGTATACATCAATACTTGATCCCAACGGAAGTATTTATTCGGAAACCGATTCTATGGATGAAAAAGGTGAATGAACACAAAGCAACTATACTGTCCTCCCCTAACTTTGGATATAAGTATTTCTTGAATTTCTTTCGCCAAGACAAAGCGGAGGGATGGGATCTGTCATGTGTCAGAGTCATCTATAATGGTGCCGAACCTATATTACCCGAAGTGTGTCATGAGTTTCTAGATGTATTGTCAGCATATCACTTAAAGAAAACAGCGATGTTTACGGTATATGGATTAGCCGAGGCCTCTGTTGCTGTCTCCTTTCCCAAGGTAGAAGAAGAATTTACGGCGGTATACGTTCACCGGGATCATCTGAACTTAGGAGAACGTGTCATTGAAGTGGAGAAGCATGCTGAGCATGTGGCATCGTTTGTTGCCGTTGGCGAGGCTGTTGATTATTGCCATTTTAGAATTTGCGATGAGGAAATGAAACCTGTTCCCGAATTGGTTATTGGAAAGATTCAAATCAAGGGGGATAACGTCACCCATGGTTATTATAATAATTCACTAGCAACGGAGAAGTTATTAACGCACGACGGATGGTTGAACACGGGGGATCTGGGTTTCATCATGAACGGCACGCTGGTTGTAACAGGGCGGGAAAAAGACATTATCTTTATCAATGGTAAAAATGTATATCCCCATGACATTGAACGTGTCGCCACACAACTTGATGATATTGAACTTGGAAGAGTTGCTGCTTGTGGTGTGTACGATTCGAATAGTCAAAGTGAAGAAATTATGGTGTTTGTTGTTTACAAAAAAAAGATCGAACACTTTCTGCCTCTTGTTAAAGAAATCAAGAAACACCTATATAAACATGGGGGATGGAGTGTCAAAGAGGTACTGCCCATCAAAAAATTACCAAAAACAACAAGTGGGAAAATCCAGCGTTATCAGTTAGCCAAGCAGTATGAAGCAGGCAAATTCTCAACAGAGTCTGCTTTCATCCAAGACTGGATCAAGAATGACAATGACAAGGCGAAAGAAAGGACTGCTGTTTCGGTTCGAGTTATCGAACGTGAATTAATTTCTCTATTTTCTGAAGTGCTTGTTGGGCAAAAGGTTGAACTTGAGGATAGCTATTTTGATATGGGTGCAACTTCATTACAGCTGGCTCAAATCGCTGAACGTATAGAACAAAAATATGGAGAAGAGCTTGCCGTTACGGACCTCTTTACTTATCCCTCGATAACTGAATTGGCAGGATATCTGGCTAGAGGCTCCGGCGAAACGATACAAGTTAACGAGGCTCGGCAGGATCATACGCCATCCAAAGATATTGCTATTATCGGTATGTCTTTGAATCTCCCTGGTGCATCGAATGCAAGCGAGTTTTGGCGTGTTTTGGAAAATGGAATGCATAACATTCGGGACTACCCTGAAAGTAGGATAAAAGACGCAGCGGATTATATACAATCCATGCGAAGGGAAATGAGCGAAATTCAATGGATCAAGGGTGGTTACTTGGATCAAATTGATCAATTCGACTATTCTTTCTTTGGCATAACCCCAAAAACCGCTCAGTTTATGGACCCAAATCAAAGAATGTTCATGCAAACGGCATGGCATACGATTGAAGACGCTGGGTATGCAGGGGAAGGAATCAATGGAAAAAATGTGGGCGTGTACGTGGGATATTCCAAAGTTGGATATGATTACGAACGGCTCGTGACGGCGAGTTACCCCGCAGAACTTAAAAATTATATCATTGGAAATTTACCATCTGTACTGGCGAGTAGAATTGCATATTTCTTGAATTTAAAAGGCCCAGCCTTAACGTTGGATACCGCTTGTTCATCCTCACTTGTTGCTGTTCATATGGCATGTAAAGGATTGCTCGCTGGAGATTGTGAAATGGCAATTGCAGGCGGCATTCGAACAGCATTATTACCGATAAGTATCGGGCTGGATATGGAATCTCCAGATGCATTGACGAGAACGTTCAGCGAAGATGCCAATGGCACGGGATTTGGCGAAGGTGTTGGAGCGGTCATGTTGAAGCCGTTGCAGCAAGCGATTAAGGCAGGGGATCATATCTATGGTGTGATTAAGGGAAGTGCAATTAATCAGGATGGCAAGACGGTAGGAATCACGGCACCTAACCCGGAGTCACAGACCAATGTGATCGAACAGGCATGGAAAGAAGCTGGTATTTCTCCGGATACACTTACCTTTATTGAAGCACATGGAACAGGGACAAAATTAGGTGATCCGGTTGAGTTCAATGCTTTGCGTAAAGCTTTTGAGAAATATACGGATCGGAAACAATTTTGTGCGATTGGATCTGCAAAAGCAAACATTGGACATGGCTTTGAAGCGGCGGGGATCGCTGGATTAATTAAATCCATTCTTATGTTTCAACATAGAAAGATTCCACCATTGGTTCACTTTGACAAGCCTAATCCCCTGCTTAAGTTTGAAGCTTCACCTTTTTATATAAATCAGGAGTTAATGGCTTTTGGTGAAGAAGAGGCTCCATTACGATGCGGGGTTAGTTCTTTTGGTTTCAGTGGTACGAACGCGCATGTGGTTCTCGAAGAATATGTTGCTTCCCAAACCGTAGATAGAAGAATGTCCCCAGAGCCTAATCTATTGGTTCTATCTGCTGCAACGGAACGGGCGCTGGATGGGCTGGTCAAAATGTACCATCAATATATAACCGATCACATGGATATTTCCATTCAACAACTCTGTTATACAGCCAATACGGGAAGGGCTACTCTGGATTATCGGCTTGCCATCGTAATCACGAGTACACAGGATGTACATGAAAAATTGCAACATATTGAACGCGGAGAGGGCAAGCTGCCCAATGTTTATTTTGGTTATGCCAAAAAAGACAAGACGCTTGTTACGGATCATCTGTATGCTCGGGGAAATGTACAATCTTTAAATGAACTCGCTCAGTTGTTTACACAGGGGGCAGTGATAGATTGGGAAAGGTTCTATAACCATGAAGCCATTACGAAAATTCCATTGCCGTTATACCCATTTGAACAGAAACGGTGTTGGATTGAAGTTAAACAGCAGATACCAGCGGAGCATAGGTCTGGGAGGAGTGAGGTTCAAATGGAGATGGATACAAACAATATTGAATTAAAGATTAAGACAAGCATCAGTCGTGCATCTGGATTGAAGTTGGAAGAGTTGGATCATCAAGCTCATTTTCTCCAGATGGGATTGGATTCCATCATTCTTGTGCAAATTCAGAATGAGATATCAGAGCTGTTCCGTTTGGATATCCCGATGGAAATGTTTTTTGAAAACCTTACAAATATTAATTCCTTAGTTAAGTATGTGTCAGAGAATATAAAACAACATGATGTATCTGAGAACATAAAGAATGAAACCGATCAGGAGCGTACTGAACAACGAAAATTAGCAATTGTGAACAATACAAACACGGAAAAATCATCAGGGAATGTTTCGGAACAAATTGTGATGTCCGCCATTCAGCTCATGGAATCCCAATTAAAAAGTTTGAATGTGCTGTTAGGTGATCAAATGAATACCGTTCAATCCCCACTTTTGGATATGAAACATAATGAAACTCAAAACATTCGTGAAGCACCGAAATCGGACTCAAAGGAAGCCAAACCTTTTATACCATATCAATCGTTGAAGATTCATGAGGAGAGTGGATTCTCACCGCTTCAGAACCAGTATATTGAACAATTTATATCAAAGTATACCGCAAGAACCAAAGGTTCCAAATTAAAAACAGGCCAAACTCGTTTGGTTCATGCGAATAATCGCAATGTGTCCGGATTTCGTTCGTATTGGAAGGAAATGGTGTATCCTATCATTTCAACTCGTGCAGAGGGATCTAAGATATGGGATATGGATGGGAACGAGTATTTGGATCTGACGATGGGATTTGGTGTGAATCTATTTGGCCATAATCCAGCTTTTATTCAAAATGTAATGGCAGATAGCCTTCAGGAACAGATGCCCCCATTGGGTCCTATGTCAGACTTGGCAGGAGATGTCGCAGCAAAAATTTCCGAGTTGACAGGTGTAGAACGTGTCGCATTTTATAATTCAGGAACAGAAGCTGTCATGGTTGCGCTTCGTTTAGCGAGGGCGGCAACGAGGCGTTCCAAAGTTGTATTATTCTCAGGATCTTACCACGGTACACATGACGGCGTGTTGGGTGTAGCGAATCCTGGGGATGTTTTATCGTCTGCGCTGCCTATGGCTCCTGGTATTGTCAAAAGCGCTACAGATGATTTGATTATTCTTAATTATAACCATCCGCAATCACTCGATATGATTCGAAGTATTGGTGATGAATTGGCTGCTGTACTTGTAGAGCCGGTGCAAAGTCGAAGACCTGATGTGCAGCCAACACAATTTTTACGGGAACTTAGGGAGATAACAAAAAGCTATGGCGTTGCACTTATTTTCGATGAGGTCATCACTGGATTTAGAATTGGTTTGGGTGGAGCGCAGGATTGGTTTGGGGTTCAAGCAGATTTGGTAACGTATGGGAAAGTGGTCGGTGGTGGGCTGCCTATTGGCATTGTCGCGGGTAAAGCTGAATTTATGAATCCGGTAGATGGAGGAACTTGGAACTTTGGGGATGATTCTTACCCTTCTGATGCAGATAAGAAAACGTTTGTTGGTGGAACCTTTTGCACACACCCTCTTACGATGAGAGTCATGTTAACGGTACTACAGTATCTTCAAACCGAAGCAGAAACTTTATATAAGGAATTAAATGAAAAAACAGATTATCTTGTTAAAGAATTAAATACGTTTTTCAAAACATCGAATGTACCTATGCAAATGGTTAACTATGGATCTTTATTTAGATTTATTTCATTTGGGGATATGGAATTATTCTTCTACCATTTAATTCATAAAGGTTTATATATTTGGGAAGGTCGTAACTGTTTTATATCGACTGTGCATTCCATGGATGACATGCATAACATCATTAAGATCGTGAAAGAGACGATCGATGAACTCCGCGAACTGGGATTTATTCCTGGTGATTCGCCTGTTTCGAAATATTCACTGTCTTTAGAGCAGAAACAATTGTTATTAACTTCATTGCATGGGGAAGATGCAAATGCTGCGTTAAATCAGAGTGTTATTTTAAAAATGACAGGCGAACTAAAGCCTTCCACACTGGATAAGGCTGTGAATCAGATCATACAGCGTCATGAAGCCCTGAGAACAGTCATTCATGCCGATCGTGAAACACAACAAATTCAGCCTGTAATGGAATTGCAATGCACATGGTTGGATTTCTCAGCATATGCCGTTGAGGATCAAGAACGGGAAATTTCAAATTGGTTATCTACCGATGCAAGTAAAGCATTTGATCTACAGTCTGGGGAACCGCTATTTCGAATCACTTTGCTTAAACAGGCAGAGAATCAATATCTTATGGTGCTGACATTTCATCATATGGTTGTTGATGGCTGGTCAATTGCTGTATTCATTCAAGAGTTGGAACATACCTATTCTGCTCTTGTTCGAGGGGTTCCGGTTCAATTACCTGAAGCCACTCCATTCCGAGCGTATTTAAGCTGGCAACGACTTGAACATGAAAAAGGGTCATTTACCGAAGGGCTCCAGTTCTGGAAAGAGCAATTTTCCTTATCCTATCCCAACGTTACACTTCCAACGGTTCAGTCCGATGATGTGCCCAAGGGATATGCCGGTGAAAGATCTTCCATGAAGCTGGATCATCGATTAACAGAATCATTGCGAACGTTAAGTATAAATAATAAAAGCAGTTTGTTTGTAACCATGTTTGCGGCGTTTCATTTATATTTGCATCAACTCACAGGGCAGTCTCACCTTGTCATTGGTGTGCCTACTGCAGGTCAGACTCATATGCGAAAAAATGCACTGATTGGCAACTGTGTTAACATTTTACCTGTTCATCATGCCGTGTCGACGGAGCAATCCGTTGTAGACCATATTATTCAGCTCAAGAAAACGCTGGCTCTTGTCATGAAGCATCAGCAAGTTCCATTGACTCTTGTATCCGAACAGCTTGCTCATATGACTGCACCGGATACCCGGATTTTATTCAATATGGACAGAACGATTCATCATCTTCAATTTGAAAATATCGAGACTGAATTCATGTCGTATCCGATCAAACATATTTCTTACGATTTATTTCTTAATATTACGGATGTCAGCCATGAATTGTACCTGGATTTTGATTACAATACGGATCTTATTGGGCCTGAGATGATGAAACTGTGGTCCGAAGGATTTAAGGGTTTGTTGCTAAATATGGTGAGTCATCCAGAGGCTGAAATTTCGTCTTTGACGTTGTTTTCATCCGAGCAACAGGAACAGTTACAGGAAATGTACAAGCAGTTTGTTATGGAGCGTCTTCCTCACGTTAATCATGCAGCCATGTTCGAGCCTCCAGTCAATGACGTAGAGAAAAAGCTGGCTTTGATCTGGGAGGACGTATTATCCCTCGATCAAGTGGGGAGACATGATCACTTCTTTGATCTCGGAGGAAATTCGCTCAAGGCAACAGTAATGCTTTCAAAGGTACATGAGCAGTTTCAACATAAAATTTCAATCGTTCAATTTTTCAATAATCAACGTCTGAGGGAGCTTGCCAGCCTGATTACAGGCGAGAACGAGGAAACATTCATTCCGATCAAGGCATTGGATGTGAAGGAATTCTATGAGACGTCAGCTGCACAACAGCGAATCTACTTTCTGGATCAATTTGAGCCGAATAGTGTGTTTCAGAACATGTGTGGCCATATTACGATCACAGGAAAAATCGATGAAGCTAAATTGATTTCGTCATTGGAACAAATCGTGCACCGTCACGAAGCTTTTCGCACCAGTTTCCATCTGATGGATGGAGAGCTTTACCAGCGTATTGCTCCAACGATTGATTTTGAAGTGAAACGTTCTCAGAAAAGCTCTGATTCATTCGAAGACCATGTTAAGGTGTTTGCAAAACCATTTGATTGTTCCAAAGCGCCATTAATACGCGCCGAATTCATTCGTGTAAACGATGATCATGCAGAGATTCTCATCGAGATGCATCATATTATATCGGACGGATATTCCGTTGGCATTCTTGCGAATGAACTGATTGATGTGTATGACGGAAGAAGCATGCCGGAAATTGAGATTGAATACAAAGATTTTGCAGCTTGGCAGAAAAAATTTCTGGCGGGGGAGTCTTATAAGCAGCAAGAAAAATATTGGCTGAATCAGTTCAAAGGAGAACTCCCGAACCTTAATCTGCCTACTGATTTTGTTCGGATACCTCATTTGACTTCGGCAGGTTCAAGATTGTCATTTGTGTTGGACGCACACTTGAAGCAGTCGCTGGAGAAGCTTGCGAAACAAACGGGAACTACGATGTTTATGTTGTTATTCGCAGCGTATAATGTGCTGCTTCATCAATATACGGATCAAGAAGATATGATTGTAGGCACGCCAACATCAGGAAGAAACCATCCGGATGTCGAGAATATGATAGGTGTCTTTATCCAGACGGTAGCGATTCGATCACAGCCAGCCGGGAATAAGTCGTTTCGATTCTATCTGGAGGAAATTAAAAAACAATCCCTGGACGCGTTAGATAACCAGGACTATCTCTTTGACAACCTTGTAGAGAAATTAAACACACATCGGGATACAACCGGGACAGCACTTTTCAATACCATGTATATCTTTTTGAATACAGCACTGAACCAAAGGCAAGAAAAGGATTGCAGCTTTAAAGTTAGAGAATTAAATGTCGGTGTATCGTTGTATGATCTGATGTTCATTGTTGAGGATGATAACGAGTGCCTGGAAATGCACTTTAATTACAAGACGGAGCTATTTGAACGGGATACCATCGACAGGATGAAAACACATCTGTTCAACATCCTCAGAGACATTGTGATCGAACCTGATATTGCCTTGTCAGATATTCAAATGCTGTCTGAACATGAGCAGAACGTTCTTTTATATGACTTTAATGACACCAACATAGAATATTCCAGGGATCAGACCATCCAGGAATTATTCGAAGCACAGGTGGAGCAGAGACCAGATCAAGTAGCCGTTGGTTTTGGAGATCAGCTATTGACGTATCGTCAATTGAATGAACGGGCAAATCAGTTAGCACATACGCTCAGAGTCCGGGGTGTGCACCCGGATCAATTCGTAGGCATCATGACAGATCGCTCCATTGATATGATCGTTGGCATCTTTGGCATTCTCAAAGCAGGTGGGGCGTATGTACCGATTGATCCGGATTCTCCTGAAGAGCGTATCCGGTACATCTTGCAGGATTCGGGGGCAACGTTGTTAGTCACACAAAAGCATCTCAAGCACTTCGTAACCTTCAATGGCCAAATTATTGATTTGAACGATGAAAAAAACTATGCAGCTAATCTGTCCAATCTCGAACCAGCAGGAGATTCCAGGCAATTGGCTTATGTGATCTATACTTCGGGTACAACGGGTATGCCAAAAGGTGTAATGATCGAACATCGTCAGGTTCATCACTTGGTTAAAGCGTTGTACAGTCAAGTTATAGATGATCAGCATAGCGGTTTGCATGTCGCTTTACTTGCGCCTTACTATTTCGATGCATCTGTGAAGCAGATTTTTGGCGCACTGCTGTCAGGACATGCCTTGTTTATTGTAGACAAGGACACGGTACTGGATGGACAAGATTTAATGAATTATTATCAGCACCACCAAATTGATTTGACAGACGGTACGCCTGCGCACCTGAAATTGCTTTCGAAGGCAAAAAACGTTCAAGGCATATCGCTAAAATATATGCTCATTGGCGGTGAAGCTCTTTCTCAGCAAAGTGTAAATGAAATCACATCATTATTTGCTCTCAATCATATAACGCCTCCAACCATAATTAATGTGTATGGTCCAACAGAATGTTGTGTGGATGTTGCGACATACCGTGTACTTCCAGAACACCTGGATACAGCGAATCAACGAGCTAATCTACCGATTGGTCGAACATTAGGAAGTAATCGCCTGTATGTACTGAACAAACATGGCAAAGTTCAGCCTTTAGGCGTCGTAGGGGAATTATGTATCTCTGGCGATGGGGTTGGTAGAGGATACTTGAATTTACCTGAGCTGACAGCGGAGAAATTTGTGCGTGATCCGTTTGTCCAGGGGGCGAAAATGTACAAAACGGGAGATTTGGTGAAATGGCTTCCGGATGGCAATATCGAGTATTTGGGAAGAATGGATCACCAAATTAAAATTCGTGGATATCGGATCGAAGTAGGGGAAGTTGAAGCAGCGCTGTTAAATATAGCGTGTGTAAAAGAAGTCATCGTCATTGCACATGAGGATAATCACGGGAACAAATCGTTATGTGCATACTTTACAGCGGATTCCACGCTGACGGTTGGAGAGTTAAAACAAAATCTCTCTAAGGTGTTGCCAAATTACATGGTTCCAGCCTATTTCATACAAATGGATCACATGCCTCTAACATCGAACGGGAAAATCGATCGCAAATCGCTTCCGAGTCCAGAAGAAAACATGCAAACGGGAAGTGAATATATCGAACCTCGAACTGGGTTGGAAAAACAGTTGCTGCCTATTTGGCAGGATGTGCTTGCCGTGAGAAAAATCAGTGTAATAGACAGTTTTTTTGATGTAGGAGGCAACTCTTTACGTGCAACCAAGCTGGCGTCCAAAATCAATCAAAAGCTGAATATCCGTATTTCGGTAAGAAATGTCTTTGAGTGGCAGACGATTGAACAGATGGCTCAATCCATTGAACAAATGGAACAGGATGTATTAGTGTCCATTCCTCAAGTAGAGGAACAAGAATATTATCCTATTTCTTCGGCGCAAATGAGAATGTACATTATGAGCATCAAAGCTGGCAAGGAACTCATGTACAACATGTCAGGTATGTTTATGCTGGAAGGATCGCTTGATCGGATCAGATTGGAAGAAGCATTCCAACAATTGATTCAGCGTCATGAATCGCTTCGGACCGCATTCAAAGTCATACACGGAGAACCCAAACAAATCGTATATTCTGAAGTGAATTTTGGGATTGAATCAATCAAGTCAACGGAAGAAGAGATCGAAGACCAGATTGAACAATTTGTTCGATCATTTGATCTCGGACAAGCACCTCTTATGAGAGTGAGGCTGATTGAACTTCAGCAGGAGCGTCATGTATTGCTGGTTGATCTTCACCATATCATTGCAGACGGACTATCCGTGCATCTTCTGATGACTGAACTTAGCCAGTTCTATAAGGGAGAGGAGCTATCTCCTCTTCGAATTCAGTATAAGGACTATGCTGAATGGCAGCAAATGCAACTTCATAGTGAGTGGATGAAAAAGCAGGAGAAGTATTGGCTTACTGTGTTTGGTGAAAGTATCCCGCTATTGGATCTGCCAACAGACTACGAAAGACCTGAAACGCTAAGCTATACGGGTGATGTATTGGACATTGTTTTGCAGGAAGACCTCCTTCCAGACTTAAGAAAAATAGAAGCACTGACAGGAACAACGTTATACATGATTCTATTAGCCGCCTATACCATTCTGTTGTCTAAATACAGCGGACAAGAAGATATCATCGTGGGCACGCCGATTGCAGGAAGGACACATGCTGAGCTGGAGCCGGTTATGGGCATGTTTGTGAATACACTGGCTATTCGAAATTATCCTGCGGCGGATAAAACATTCACAGAGTATCTGCTGGAAGTGAAAGAAAATATGTTGAACGCTTATGAAAATCAAGATTATCCGTTTGAGGAATTGATTGAGAAAGTAAATATTACCAAAGATGCTCGGCGGAATCCGTTGTTTGACACCATGTTTGTATTGCAGAATACAGATGCTTCAGAGGTTCAGATGGATGGAGTAACCTGTAAGCCTTATGCCCCAAATACGAGAGTATCCAAATTCGATTTAACGTTGTATGTTACCGAATTGCAACACAAGTTAGAAATGGCCTTTGAATACAGTACGATTTTATTTGAGAAAACAACGATTGAAGCGATGTCACATAATCTATTGGTCATATTAACAACCATTGCCAACGACCCTCATATTGAAATCAACCAGATTCAATTTGTTGAAGAATTAATAGATGGGGATACGCTGGCTGATCTAATTGAAGTAGATTTCTAGAATAACCTAAAATATAAATGTGATCGGGGTGCCGTATGTCTATTTTTAAGAAACAGGAATCGTATTGGGCAAGCCGATTTGAAGATGATGATCATCTTGTTCATTTGCCTTATTGCAAGACAACCTCCAAACATCCAGACGATACGCAGCACCAGAATGATATATATAAGTCTTTGTCAGCCGATGTTTCATATAAAATCAAGTCCATGTCGCGCAATGCTCCTATGGCTATTTACACGATATTATTAACCGGAGTTCAGTGCCTGTTATATAAATACACAAATGAAACCAAGATGATTATTGGCATACCGACGATGGAAGAAAAGAACAATGATCTATCGCTCTCGAATAAGGTCCTTATATTAAAAAATAATATTAATTATGCGATGTCATTCAAATCCCTATTTAATCAAGTGAAGACAAGTTTAACCGAGGCCATTCAGCATCAACGAATCCCTTTCAGAAAAATGGTCGAACATTTAAACGTTCAGTATGATTCGAACCATGTACCACTGATCCATACCTTGGTTTCTTTGAATGAAATTCATCCTTCACTTGATGAAAATAACGTAAAAGCAGCGACTATTTTTCACTTTGATCTGGAGAACGACTTCGTTCATTTAAAATTAGTTTATGATGAAGAGCGTTATGATCGAGATTATATGGTTCAAGTTGTAGATCATCTTGACCAATTGTTATCGGTTGTGCTGAACCAACCTGATCTGGAGTTAAGTCATGTCGATATGTTATCGGAGTTTCATCGAAACAAGCTGTTATTTGACTTGAACGATACAACGGTGGGATATCCACAGAACAAGACAATGCATCAATTATTTGAAGAACAGGTGGAACGAACACCGGACCATCCAGCAGTAGTATTTGAGAATAGACAACTAACGTACAGAGAGTTAAATCAACAATCCAACCACTTGGCCCGGACACTTCAAGCTAAGGGGGTGCAAGTGGGTCAGTTCGTTGGGATTATGGCTGAGCGCTCGCTTGAGATGATCGTAGGTTTATTCGGTATTTTAAAAGCCGGGGGAGCTTATGTTCCAATCGATCCGGAATATCCGGCAGACCGTATTCACTATATCCTTGAGGATTCAAAAGTGGATTGGCTGCTGCATCAAAGTCATATACAGAAACCTGAACATTTTGCAGGGGAATGTGTCATTCTGGATTCTGAAATAAATCACTATGAGGATCATTTAAATTTGGTAGATGGAGCGATCTCCAGTGATTTGGCATACATGATCTACACGTCTGGAACAACAGGCCATCCAAAAGGCGTGATGATTGAACATGCCAGCATTGCGAATTCCCTGCAATGGAAATCGGATTTTTATCATTTTACCGGAGATGATCGGGTATTAATGCTGAATCCTTTCGTTTTTGATTCATTTATTACTCATTTCTTTGGTCCGATGATATCTGGCTCGACAGTGTATTTGTTAAACCAGCAACAGTGTAAAGATGCTGTAGCCATCAATATGATGATAAACCAACAGGAGATCACGCACATCCAAAGCCCACCCAGTTTCCTGATGACCCTATTGGAACAAGTAAACGCAGAAGATTGGGCATCCATGAAAAATGTGGTTGCTGCGGGAGAGAAGATTGTTCCTGCATTAATACACAAATTGAAGCGCATCAATCCACTCATTGAAGTTTGTAATGAGTACGGGCCAACCGAAAACAGTGTCGTATCCACCGTTCTGTCGATCAACTCCGCAGATCAAAATATCTCAATCGGGAAGCCTATCGCGAACAATAGAGTCTACATTTTAGGAGAACGGAATGAATTGCAGCCTATTGGAGTTCAGGGACAATTATGTGTAGCCGGAGCAGGGATATCCAGAGGTTACTTGAACCGTCCAGATCTGACGGCGGAGAAGTTCGTAGATGATCCATTTGTTTCGGGAGAGAAAATGTACAAGACGGGTGACTTCGCAAGATGGTTGCCCGATGGGAACATTGAATATATGGGAAGAATGGACCATCAAGAGAAAATTCGTGGATACCGGATTGAACTTGGTGAAATAGAGACAGCTCTTTTGAACATGACCAACATACAAGAGGTCATCGTTCTGGCCAGAGAGGATGAAACGGGAACAAAGCAATTATGTGCATACCTGGTAGGAGAGGATGTACTCACGATTGGGGAACTGCGGGAGGAACTGTCCCAGCAACTGCCAAACTACATGATTCCGTCCTATTTTGTACAATTGGATCAGATGCCGCTCACGTCCAATGGGAAAATCGATCGCAAAGCGTTACCTGCTCCGAAAGAACATATGTTGAAGGGAATGGAGTACGAAGCACCCCGAACGATGGTGGAACAACAACTCGTATCCATCTGGGAAGAGGTACTTGGCGTAGAGAACATCGGGATTTTGGATAATTTCTTCGAGCTAGGTGGAGATTCGATTAAATCCATTCAAGTTTCTTCAAGATTATATCAAGCAGGCTACCAGGTACAGATGGATCATCTGTTTAAAAATCCAACCATTGCAAGCTTGGTTCCCTATGTTCAACCCATAAGTATCATGTCAGAACAGGGAATCATCACTGGAAAAGTGATGCTGACTCCAATCCAGCATTGGTTTTTTGAGCAGTACAAGGTGGACGCCCATCATTATAATCAGTCCGTGATGTTGTATCGGAAAGAAGGTTTTCACGAAGCCACCCTTCGCCGTGTATTCGATAAACTGAGTGAGCATCATGATGCACTTCGTATGGTATATCGCCATACGGAGCAGGGGCATGAAGCGTGGAATGAAGGGTTGGCAATGGAACCCTTATATACACTTGAAGTGATGGATTTTAAGTCATTAGCAGATCCGTCTCAACAGATCGAGAAGAAAGCAAATGAAATGCAAAGCACGTTCACTTTGGAACGTGGACCCTTGATGAAGCTGGGTGTATTTCAATGTGCAGACGGAGATCATCTATTGATCGTTATCCATCATCTAGTCATCGACGGGGTTTCATGGCGAATTCTGATCGAAGACCTATCGAGAGGTTATGAACAATTAAGACGTGGAGAACCCATTCAACTACCGCAAAAAACGGATTCCTTCCAATTATGGGCAGAACATCTCCAGTTGTATGCGAACAGTGATGCGATAACACAAGAGCTTGCATTCTGGAATGAAATTGAACAGACATCCTATACGCCGTTACCTACAGATTTTAAAGCGGATCATGCACTGGAAAAAGAAATTGAAGATATCACGGTGGAATGGTCAGCGGCAGAAACGGAGCAATTATTAAAACAAGCGAATCGTGCTTATAAAACGGAGATTAACGATTTGCTGCTCCATGCATTAGGCATGTCTATTAAGCAATGGACTGGCATGGATAAATTGCTGGTCAATCTGGAGGGACATGGAAGAGAACAAATTTTACCGGATCTCGATATTACACGAACGATCGGATGGTTTACGAGCCAGTATCCAGTTGTACTTGAGCTGGAAGCAAGCTCAAATATGTCTCTTCTCATCAAGACAAACAAAGAAATGATTCGTCAAATCCCTAAAAAAGGGATTGGTTATGGTATTTTAAGATATTTAAGTGCACATAAGCAAGAAACTCCATTTACCTTAAATCCTGAAATTAGTTTTAACTATTTGGGACAATTTGATCAGGATCTTCAGAATAGCGGGATGCAGATCTCTCCCTATCCAGGCGGAGCAACAGCAAGTGACAATCACAGAAGAAATGTTCTTATTGATATGAATGCCTTAATTGTGGAAGGGAAATTGACGTTGTCACTTCGGTATAGTCGCACCCAATATCGAAAAGAAACGATGGAGCGAGTGGCAACATATTTTAGAGATCATCTGCAAGAAATCATGATGCATTGTGTGACAAAAGAGAAGCCGGAATGTACACCAAGTGATCTAACGTTAAAAGGAATTACCATTCAAGAATTAGAAGGATTTGTTCAAGAATCGGAACATATTGGTGAAATCGAAGATATATATGCTTTGTCACCGATGCAAAATGGGATGTTCTTTCATCATTTGCTTCATTCAAAATCTGAAGCGTATTTCCTTCAAACGACGCTCGATCTTCATGGCTCGTTAGACGTGGAGGCTTTTACGAAAAGTCTGGATCAGTTGATGCAACGTAATTCGATTCTCAGAACGAATTTCCACAGCAAATGGAAGAATGGACCTCTGCAAGTCGTATACCGTCATAAACGGAATGGGCTAATATACGAAGATTTGCGTGAGATGAATGAAGAAGATCGTGAAGCATGCGTGGCAGAATATACAAGAGCAGATAAAATAAAAGGTTTTGACCTGTCTCAGGATGTGTTAATGCGTATCTCTATCTTGCATACTCATGATCAAACCTATCGTTTCATTTGGAATTATCATCATATTTTGATGGATGGCTGGTGCCTGTCTCTTGTAATCCAGGAGTTGTTTGATGGATACTTTGCTATTCAGGAACAACGAAAACTGGAGGAAAAGAGTACGATTCCATACAAACACTATATTGAATGGCTGGACAACCAAGATCATGAAGAATCCCTGAAATACTGGCGTGACTATTTGCAAGGTTATGATGAACAAACCACATTGCCAAAAGAACATATAATAACGAAGAGTGATGAATATCGTTCAGAGCATATGATTTGTACACTTAGTCAGGAATTAACCGGACAAATCGCACAAGTTGCCAGTCAGAATCAGGTGACGCTGAATACGTTCATGCAGACAGCCTGGGGAATGTTGTTACAGATATATAACGGTAGTGAGGATGTCGTATTCGGAAGCGTGGTATCGGGCAGACCCGCGGCGATTGTCGGAGTGGAGCGAATCATTGGTTTATTCATCAATACCATTCCAGTACGCGTTCAGACTCAAGGTAACGAGACATTTGCAGCGGTTATGAAGCGGAATCAAGAACAAGCTGTCGCTTCGCATCCACATGACACGTATCCGTTATACGAGATTCAAGCGGAAACATCGCAAAAGCAAAATTTGATTGATCATATCCTGATATTCGAGAATTATCCTGTACAGGGTATTATGGAACAGTTTGGGGATCAGGAGGAGACAGCTCTTCGGATTACGAATGTAGAAGCAGATGAACAAACGAATTATGACTTTAACCTGATTATCAAACCAGGCCAATCGATGAAATGCATGTTCTATTACAATGCTAACGTCTATGATCGGGCAAGCGTAGAACGCATTCAAGGTCACTTGATTCGAATGCTGGAGCAGGTGGTTGACAATCCGAATATTTCGATCCATGACATTGACTTGACTACAACACAGGAGAAAATACAAATTTTGGAACAGTTTAATGATTCCATGGCTGATTATCCTAAGGATAAGACGATTCATGGACTGTTTGAGGAACAAGCGGCAAGGACTCCTGAACACGTTGCGGTTGTATCTGAGGATCAACACTTGACCTATCAAGGGCTGAACGAAAAAGCCAATCAATTAGCAAGAACGCTGAAGGACAAAGGCATTCAAAATGATCATTTAATCGGAATCATCGCTGATCGTTCGCTAGACATGGTTATAGGAATCCTTGCGATTTTGAAAGCGGGTGGTGCATACGTACCGATTGATCCCGATTATCCAGAGGATCGTGTAAACTACATGCTTGAGGATTCGGGCGTACATGTATTATTGCTGCAAAGTCATTTGCAAGAACGCATCTCTTTTGCAGGAGAGGTCGTGTACCTGGATCAACCTGAATCCTATCATGAAGATCATTCCAACTTGGGAATGACTGCTGCACCAACAGGCCTGGCATATGTAATTTATACCTCAGGAACGACAGGTAAACCAAAAGGGACCTGTATTGAACATAAAAATGTGGTGCGATTGTTGTTCAACAATAAAAATTTGTTTGATTTTAATACATCAGATACATGGACCTTGTTTCATTCCTTTTGTTTTGATTTTTCGGTATGGGAAATGTACGGGGCATTGCTCTATGGCGGAAAACTGGTTATCGTACCTCAAATGACGGCAAAAAGTCCGGAACAATTCCTACAATTGTTAAAAGACAAGCAAGTGACGATTTTGAATCAAACGCCGACATACTTCTATCATCTTCTTCAGGAAGAACTGTCAGGTCATGCAGCAGATCTGAAGTTAAGAAAAGTGATTTTTGGAGGAGAAGCCCTCAATCCCGTGTTATTGAAGGAATGGAAGCTGAAATATCCATTCATCCAGTTAATTAATATGTATGGGATAACCGAAACAACGGTTCATGTAACGTACAAGGAAATAACCGACATTGAAATACATGCTGGAAAGAGCAATATTGGCAAACCAATCCCGACGTTACAGACCTATATTTTGGATCAACATCAACGCATTCAACCAATCGGTGTTCAGGGAGAATTAGTTGTAGCAGGTGAGGGGCTTGCCAGAGGATATCTGAACCGGCCTGATTTAACCGCAGAGAAATTTGTTGATCATCCCTGGATTACAGAAGGGAAAATGTATCGCACAGGAGATGCCGCAAGATGGCTGCCGGATGGAAATATTGAATATCTGGGACGAATCGATCATCAAGTGAAAATTCGCGGTTACCGAATTGAGCTTGGCGAAGTGGAAACAGCGCTTTTGAAAATAGACTCCATTCAGGAAGCGGTCGTTATTGCCCGTGAGCATGGAGATGGTTCGAAGCAGTTGTGTGCGTATTGGAAAGGCGACAGCTCACTGACAGCGAAGAAAATTAGAATGGCATTATCTCATGAAATTCCGGATTATATGATCCCGTCTTATTTTGTTCAATTAGAGCATATACCGTTAACATCCAATGGAAAGGTTGACCGAAAGGCATTGCCCTCTCCACAAGAACGTATGCAAAAAGGGACCGAGTATATGGCGCCACAAAACGCTGTAGAACAAGCGATCGTCTCTGCCTGGGAAGCTGTGCTTGGTGTTCAAAAGGTTAGCACATCAGATCATTTCTTCGAACTCGGGGGCGATTCAATTAAATGTATTCAAGTTTCCTCACGACTGCTTCAAGCAGGCTATAAAGTGGAAATGAAGCATTTCTTCGCCTATCCGACAGTAGCAGAGTTGAGTGAACACGTTACATCTGTGAGCACTATTTCTGACCAAGGGGAAGTTACGGGACAAGTGATGCTGACACCTGTTCAGCGCTGGTTCTTTGAACAACATATGGTGGACGCACATCATTACAATCAAGAAATGATGTTCTTTCGTGAAAAAGGGTTTGATGTCCGCTTCATTCACAGCATCATGGATAAGATCGTTAAACAGCATGATGCTCTCCGCATCCTTTATCGTAAAGCGCCTGAAGGCGGATATGAAGCGTGGAATCGAGGGGCAGACGAAGATGGATTATACAGCCTTGAAATCGTTGACCTCAAAACAGAAGCAGATCCTGCATCATTCATTGAAAATAAAGCAAAAGAAATTCAGAGTGGTATGGATCTGTCTCATGGACCTTTGATCAAACTTGGGTTGTTCCAATGTGCTGAAGGGGATCACCTGCTTATTGCCATTCATCATTTGTTGGTAGACGGGGTTTCATGGCGTATTTTATATGAAGATATTCAGACAGGGCAAGATCAGTTCTTAAGAGGTGAAGAAATTCGTCTTCCGCAAAAAACGACCTCGTTTAAACAATGGGCAGAACAATTATCTACGTTTGCAGACAGCGCGGCGATGAAGCAAGAGGATCCATACTGGAGCCGTGTGGAGCAGGCCCAGCTAAGCCCGCTGCCTAAAGATATGGATTGTGATGAGACGATTGGCAAAGATAGTGAAACGATCACCATTCATTGGACAGCAGCGGAAACCGAGCAATTATTAAAACAGACACATCATGCGTACAATACGGAAATTAATGATTTATTGTTAACGGCATTGGGAATGGCTGTTCATGATTGGAAAGGCACGGGAGAAATTCTTGTAAATATGGAAGGACATGGTAGAGAAGACATCCTGCCAGAGCTGGACATTACGCGTACAGTGGGATGGTTTACAAGTATGTACCCCGTTATGATTACGATGGAGTCCGGGGCTGACTTATCAAGGAAGATTAAGACCGTCAAGGAAGGACTGCGCCAGATCCCAACCAAGGGCATTGGTTACGGGATTTCGAGGTATTTGTCACATGGAAATGAAGAATTCAAGTTAGAGAAAAATCCCGAAATTAGTTTCAACTATATGGGACAGGTGAATCAGGATTCGGGCCATGATGGCATTAAATTCTCGCCTTATTCCAGCGGACCATCCGTAAGTGAAAACAACAAGAGACCTTTTGTGCTTAATATCAATGGCATCGTTACAGAGGGGCGCTTGTCACTGTCCATTAACTATAGTTCAAAACAATATCGCCGGGAAACGATGGAGCAGCTGGCTTGTCTCTATAAGGAAGGTCTGAATAGAGTCGTTGAACATTGTGTAACGAAGGAACAAACCGAGCTTACGCCAAGTGATATTTCATGCAAGTCATTAACCATTGATCAATTGGATCAAATCGTGGAACAAACTGGGCACATCGGTCGAATCGAAAATGTGTATCCACTTACACCATTACAGAAGGAAATGCTGTACGAAAGTGAACGGAATCCAATTTCGGGCGCTTACTTTGTACAAATCATGTTTGATATGCGTGGAGATTTGGATGTTACCTCTTTTGCGCAAAGTTTGGATCAATTAATGCAAAGGCATGCGATACTAAGAACTAATTTTTACAGTGATTTCGTGGACATCCCTCTTCAAATCGTGTATCAAGAGAAGAAATTTGAATTTCACTATGAAGATGTAGCTGGCACAAGTGAGCTGCAACGTAAAACGTATGTTGACGAGTATATCGAGCAGGACAAGGCAAGAGGATTTGACTTACAACGAGATTCGCTAATACGCATGTCTGTTTTACGAACAAAGCGAGAGGAATACCGCGTCATATGGAGTTTTCACCATATTTTGATGGACGGCTGGTGTATGTCTCTGGTAAGCAAAGAGATATTTGAGAATTATTTTGCGATTCGGGAAAATAGAAAGCCTCAAGTGACTTTATTAACACCTTATAGTCAATTCATTGAATGGCTGGAACAGCAGGATCATCAAGGTGCAATAACGTATTGGAGTCATTACCTGGAATGTTATGAAGGGCAAACGAAATTGCCTGGAGAAAAAATCAAACCGAAGCATGAAAGACAGGACTCCAGAACATTAAACTGTTATTTGGATGATGTACTAATCGAGCAAATGAAACAGATTGCGGAACAGCAGCATGTAACGCTCCATACGTTAGTGCAGACTGCCTGGGGTGTATTGTTGCAGCAATACAATGAAAGCAATGATGTTGTATTCGGAAGTGTTGTATCGGGCAGACCGCCTGTCATTCCTGGGATCGAAAGCATGATTGGATTATTTATCAATGCGATTCCTGTTCGTATCCAGGCTCAGGCCGATGAGTCATTTATATCTCTAATGAAAAGGAATCAGGCACAAGCTGTGGAGTCACATGCATATGATACGTATTCATTATATGATATTCAAAATCTGACCAAGCAAAAACAATCTCTGATTAACCATGTTGTTGTATATCAGAACTTCCCGGTGGATCATCGAATGGAGAGTTTGGGGCAAAAGGGCGAAATACCGCTTGAGATTATGAATGTTGGGGGTACAGAACACAATAGTTTTGATTTTACTTTGATCGTCAAGCCTCATGAGAACATGAAAATCATATTGATGTACAATGCCAATGTGTATGACCTATCCACCGTTGAACAGATTCAAAGACATTTTATTTCCATGATTCAACAAGTGGTAAGTAACCCGGAAGTCAAAATAAACGAACTTGCATCGATTGCGTCGAACATTTATTAGACGTGAATAGCAATCTTTAACGAACCTGAGTAACGTTATTTCGTCATATCAGAGTGAATAGCGTGTGCTAGGTTCATTAGAATAAAATAACGTTAAAAAGGGGTGTCCTCAGTCATGCTCATGACTTATGGCATCCCCTTTTATGCTCCGTTAATGATGCAAGGAACTGCCTGAAGCTGAGGGAGGGTATGAATGAATGGAATGGATTTCCGTATACATTTTGATCGACCTTTTAACAATTCCTCCCTTCTGACCGATATATAATAAGTACATCTATGTAATCAGAAAGTGAAAGGAGTGCAGAACATGGATATTGCAGCATTATCAATGGCGATGAGCCAAGCTTCAGTAGTGCAGTCGGCAAGCTTGCAAGTGATGTCGATTACAAAAGACATGGCACAGCAGCAAGGCCAGCAGATGGCGGAAATGTTGAAGTCAATGCCTGCTCCTCATCCCAATCTGGGTGGAAGTCTCGATCTTTCGGTTTAGTTGAAATTACAGCATGTGTCCTCATGTAACACCCATTGCAGCAAGCAAAACCCAAACAGCTCCAATTCGAATGAATTGAAGCTGTTTGGGTTTTTTTTTCTATAATATTCATTCCGAAATTACGATCTTTTTATTACGATCTTCTCAGCGAATCTTTGACAAGCTTGGCAATCTGCCTTCAAAGGGCAGTGTACCCTTCAATGTCCATAACTCATCGTAACTGGAAATCTGAAGATCGGCTTTGGACAAGTCCTGGTTCCCTGATCCCGGATTGCGATATCCGATGCAGCGCATGCCTGCACTTTTGGCTGCTTGAACACCATTGCGCGAGTCTTCGATCACCAGACAATTCGAAGGAGATGCACCAATCATCTCAGCTGTGGTCAGGAAAATATCTGGTGCCGGCTTGCCATTTTTGACTTCTTCTCCGGTCATTCGTACTTCAAAATAGCGCCCAAGTCCGGTCTTGTCCATGATCAAATCAATCAGTGCACGTGGAGAGGAAGAAGCAACGGCTATTGGTACGTGCTGCTCATGCAGCCAGCTTAACCAGCGTTCCACGGAAGGCATTGCCGTCAGATTCGGATGGGCAAGCATGGTTTGCATCACATTATGCTGATGATAAGCAAATATTTCTTCCAGCGTAGCTGTCAGTTGATGTTTGTCCAATACTTGCTGCCACATGGACTCCAGCGTAACGCCAACATAAGTGTGGTGTTCTTCTTCCGTCATCACTGCGCCAAAATGGGCAAAGGAGCTGCGCTCAATCTCGAAATAAATCGGTTCGCTGTCAATTAGTACACCATCCATGTCAAAAATGACCGCTTGAATGATGTCATCATTGGGCGCTCCCAGTCCGTTAGATTCTTTGTTTGCTGCCATGTTGTATTCCTCCTCCAGGATTGTGTAAACATATATCTCTAATGTAGTCCATTCATGCTTAACGTTCCACTTTAGAAACTGGAACCGCTGGATTGCAGTACAACTTTAATGGCATGTGAAGAGGCTTGAAGTGTGCGTCCCTGAATATCGCAGCCAAGTGTGCGGAATGCCTCTTCGTAATCTTCCAACGGGAAGGAGTGGGTGATGATTTTTTTTGCCGGAATAATCCCTTGTTCAATCATATAATGCGCGGTAGCAAATGTCCCCAGAGAATCGATGGAACCAATAATTTTTAGACTGCGGTCCACAACTTCCTTGGGATTGAAGGATGTGTTTCCATCTCTCAGACCAACCAGCATCAGGTAACCTCCGCTGGCAAGTTGGGAAAGCACTTGTGTGCCCACAACACCTGTTGTGTCCACGATCATATCAACCTGATGGGTTGCGGGTGACAGTGATTCTATTGCATTTTCGAAGGATGAATGAACCTCCCAACGGTCTGGTGCAATGGAGCCAGCAATGACTAAGCGTTCTTCGGAGATGTCGACCAGACAGCCGGTAACCCCTTTGGAAGCGAGCGCGTAGCTGTACAGAATGCCAATTGGACCTGCGCCGAGGATGATCGTTCTGAAATTAGGCAGTAAATGAATCTGATTAATCCCCGTCAGCATACAGCTAAGCGGTTCTGTCAAAGTCGCTTCCTCATAGCTCACATGATCCTTTAATTTGTACAAAAAGCGATCTTCGGTCACATAATAATCTGTAAATGTTCCGTCAGCACTCACACCTGTCTCGGTAACAGACTTGTGTGTGCAATGATTTTGTCTGCCTGTTCTGCACATGTCACATTGTCCGCAATAGTAGGTAGGGTCGATCACAACACGATCACCCGGTTGTAAGGTCGTTACCGCAGAGCCAAAATCAATGACTTCCCCGGCAGACTCATGACCGAGAATGACAGAAGGAACCGCATGATATTTGCCGCTGACAATGCCTAGGTCGGTACCACATACTCCGGTTGCTCGAATACGAACCAACACCTGATTATCTCTTGTAATTTCCGGGACAGGCCGTTCCTCAAGAGCCACATCCCAAGCCGATTTGTATACCAATGCAAGCATGATATAACCTCCTCATAATAATAAAAATTGTATTTCAGATTACACGATAACGAAGAGAACAGAACAAACATGGAGAAGCGGAGCGTTCGCCTTTATCCACGGATTTTTCCCTTGGGAAAGGGGAATAAAAAAAATCCGGGGATAACAGCGATCGAAAGGTTGTTCTGTTTGCGTAGTGTTCGAGTGTAATATGAATCCCTTACTAATGAACGCTGGCAAGCACTGAATCCAGCCGCTCTACAATCTCGACCAGTTCGTCTTCGGTTGTGGTCAGGGAAGGCCGGACCTTAACAACGTTGCCGAAACCATATCTTGAACTTCTCAAGATCAGATGTTCATCTGTAAAAGCACGGTCAACAATGGCATTGGTTTTTAGTGTATCCGGTTCATTACCGTCACCTATGATCTCCAACCCCCACATTAATCCGACACCACGAGCTTCCCCGATACTTGGATATTTCATAGCCAATTCATGCAGCAATTCACCCAAAATTTCACCTTTGCGTTTCACCGCATCGAGGAATCCGGGTTCGGATACCACTTCCAAGGTAGATTTGGCAGCGGTTACGGAGATCAGATTACTTCCGGAGGTGAAGGAGTGTTCGTGCTTTTCGAGCACATTCAGCCGGGATTGCATTAATACCGCAGCAACAGGTACGCCGATCCCGCCAAGACCTTTTGCAAGGGTAATCATATCAGGCTGGATATCAAACAGTTCGCTGGCAAACATGGTTCCGGTACGACCGATTCCGGTCTGTACTTCGTCGGCAATAAGAATAATATTGTACTCATCACACAGTTTACGCAGACGTTTGAAATATCCGGCGGGAGGAATGATATTGCCGCCATTCCCGAGAATGGGTTCAATGATCATGCAGGCGACTGAGCCGGAACTTGCATATTCTATTGCATCAGATATAGCTTCAACGCATTGATAGTCGCAGTCTCCATTTGAGGATTTGAATGGGCAGCGATAACAGTATGGGGCAGGTACATGGACAGCGTTAGCCACAGCCGAATTGGGGAAGCGTTTCCGCCTGAAGGCATTCCCCGAAATCCCGGTAGCAAATTGGGTCTGCCCATGATGGGACAGATACAGGCTGATGATGTCTGTCGATTCGGTATACTTCTGTGCAATTTTGGTTGCACATTCGTTTGCAGTTGAACCAGTGATATCCCGCATCCATCCGGCATTAATGTCGTTTGGAGCATATTCGATTAAGTGATCAAGCACTTCATTTACGTACGGTTCGGTGAAGGAGGAAGACATATGCGTCAGATTGCCGACTTGTTCCTGAATTTTGCTGACTACATGTGGGTGATTATAGCCCAGTGACAGATTGAACGTGCCCGACACGCCATCCAGGTATTCAACACCTGAATCGTCAATCAACTTAATCCCTTTTCCGGCTATGAAGCGGTTGTTGGTTAAAGTTTGCATACGATTTCCTCCAATATAATGGTGTACTAGCTCGAACAAAGCTCAACAATCCCGGATGATGCGGGCATCACCTCCCTTAAGAAACGATGTTTACATTTCCTTGCTATGTTGTGCGAGAGCGGCACGTACTGCATTATTTTTTACAGTCCATAGATGAGAGACCATCAATGTGAGCAGCAGGATCAGACAGAATCCGGCCAAAATCCAGATCGTATTCACGACAGGCCCTGTGCTCATACTCCATCCAGTCACATACTGCAAGATGGCACCTCCAATGCCACCCGATGCGATCAGGATACTGGTTGTCCGCTCGGTCATACCGGGAATCAGAACATTTGCGTAGACAAGTGCGATACAGAACAGCCCTGACATGAACAGACCGGTTCCGAAGATAAGCACATACGTTGCCCACTGTCCAGTTACAAATACCATAGCAACTGTAAACAAAAACGTGCCAACCGTGCTCCAGATCAGGAAAGGCATATAGTTGACGGCTTCCGCTATTTTCCCGGAGAAAAGACGACCGATGATCATCGCAATCCACAGGATGGAGACACTCAGCGATGCGACAGATTCCTGGAGCTGCAGTCGTTCTACAAGAATGGAGGGCAGGAAGTTCATCAATCCCAGTTCCAATCCCATGTAGATGAAAAAGAAGATGACGAAGATCGTCAGCAGACCCAGATTTTTTCTTGAATATCGGGCTTTACCTGCTGCATGTGCCACTGTATTCTCACCAGCCTGTTCCAGATACAGTGCGGCTGGCCGGGGCATAGTGATCCACAGCAGCATGAGAACCAGTGACAACACGGCCACTGTGTAAAAAGTAAGATGCCACAGATCCATCCAGATGAATAAAGCAGCGACAGCCGGGATGAGAAGTGCTCCAAGAGCAAAGAAGACATCCAGCTTGGACATGGCGACCGCCTTTTGATTCTCAGTGAATTCGATCGTGAATGCACCTACAGAGGGTTCGATGATACCTGAACTGAAACCTACGATAATCGTGAGAAGAAGAACTACAGACCAGGATGGCAAAAAACCAAGTAATGTATAGGCGGCTACAATACAGATCAGGGCAAGGGTCAGCATAGCTTTTCTTCCAATACGGGCTGTCAGGGCAGGAGATACAAGAACACCGACAAGAAATCCAAGAAACTGCAGAAACAACAGAAATCCGCCATCACTGTAACCGCGCTCATAATATGACAGTAAAACAGGGAGAAGTGCACCGAGCACAACGCTGGTTATGCCGATTAACAGATAAAAACCGCAGCTTAGAGCGAATATTCTTTTCAAAAGCCTACCTCCTAGTTGGATGAAAATTTTATATTATGTAATTAATGTTTATTTCATATATAACTTATACCATAATTATGCAAATGTACATGCTTTTTGTTGTAAAATAATGTTAAATATTGATGGGTGGAATTATTTCTCGTGCAAAATTTTTTCTAAAGCGATTTCGTGTCGAAAGGATAGATATGATCCAATCAATATGACCTTTTAACAGTGTTTGGCATTGGTTTTGATCGAGGATTGTAGAACGTGCATATATATAAAAAACGTCCCCTGTCTGATTAGACGGGAAACGTTCTGATTAGCCGTTTTATATGATGATCCCTGACCTCAACGTTCGCCATTAAGCAGTCTGTACAAAGAAAATTCCATCGAATGGTGCGTGAGCAGACGCGGGACCACTTCGCAAAAATAAATAACCGTTTGCATCGGGAAGACCCAATATATCCCGATAAGGCTCAGGAAAATCTCCGGAATATATTTGACACACCAGTTGATGTTCATCTAGCAAATGGTCAATTCCTTTCACACCGTTTGGTAAAGTAGGAGAGAAAAATGAAAATGCAGGGAAATCCTTTTCGTCTAACTCTATTTCAATCAAACGTACGCCGCTTAACGGAATGGGTGGAACGGGACATACGGAAGTTAGTGGATGCGAAGATACCGAGACATAAGTGCATCCGGCAAGAATATTCTCGTTCCATTCCAGCTCATCTCCCGTATAGGTTACCTGATCCAGAAAGTATTCGGAGGCGGAGTAGGTCGAGAAGACCGAGATATATTTATTTTGTGGTAAAGAAGGGATATGGACCTGCTGTGAAAGTGTATTGCAATTGATGGAGAACAGATGTAATAAAGGTTGGCCCTCAGGGTTGAGCGGCCAGTCAGAAACGTATGCAGTTTCTCCACCAATCCATATGCCAGAGTCTTGGTTTGGATCATCGGGGTCAACTGTAAATCGAGTAACTTTGTACATGAGAGACTCCTTTCAGAGTGTATTTTGGCTTTCCTATATACCGTTGTATGTGTTTCCATATAACCAATCATTGCTTCGTTTCAGTATAAATGAGATGATGTGGAATGAGAATCAGTACAAGGTACTAACTCTTACATGAACTGAATGAATGTATCATTAATTCAATGAACCAGCAGATATATTACAGATGAGAAGCGGTGACACATGTTAATTAACAAATACATAAGTGAAACGGGATTCTGCTCCCGCAGGGAAACGAATCGTTTAATTGCAACTGGACGCATAACGATCAATGGCAGGGTGTGTGAAAAAGGGGCGGATGTTGAACCTCATGATGTGGTACTCATTGATGGCAAGGAGATTCCTCGTAATGACAGCGAACCTGTCTACATTGCTCTGAATAAACCCATCGGTATTGTCTGCACAGCAGCAGAACATGTGGAGGGGAACATCATTCAATATATGAATTTTCCTTCTCGCATATTTGCGATAGGCAGGCTGGATAAGGCATCTGAGGGGTTGATTTTGCTTACGAATGACGGAAGCATTGTGAACAAGATGATGCGTTCGGAGCATAATCATGATAAAGAATATATAGTGACTGTAGACAAACCCATAACCGACGAATTTGTAAAGTCCATGTCTGAAGGTGTTGAAATTCTGGATGTGGTGACCAAGCCTTGCGAAGTGTATAGGCAAAGTGACAATGTATTTCGTATTATTCTGACACAGGGTCTCAACCTGCAGATCCGCAGAATGTGCAAAGCCTTGGGGTACCGAGTCCTGAAGCTGGAGCGCGTGCGAATTATGAATATTACGCTGCATCAACTGGAGCGGGGGCAATGGCGTCATCTGGAGCAAGAGGAGTTGGGAATTCTGCTGTCTCAATTGAATGAGATAAAATGAATGAATTCTGCTGCATGTCAACGTTCGTCAACCACGATGTCCAGTTATATCAGTAAAAAATGAAGCAAACACTAACCCCTATGCGGATTAGTGTTTTTGTTGTTAAGCTTGTGTCCTTTTCGCTCTGAAATGTAAGAGCCAAATAGGGTTAAGAACGCACCGAGTACAATCACCAAGGTTATCTGCTCTTGAAGAATCAGTGCAGATGACACAACAGTAATGACAGGCACCAGATAGATATATACACTCGTTTGGATAGCTCCGAGAAGATTCACGGCCCGGTTCCAGGTCACGAAACACAACGCGGAGGCACCCAGACCGAGGTAGAGAAAATTGGAGAGATTGGTCATGTTCGTGAAGCGCCTGAGTTCCCAATGGAATTCAAACAGGAAAAGAGCTGGCAGCATGAAGATCAGGCCATAGAAGAACACTTTGCGGGTCGCACCAATGTTGTGATAGCGAAGCTGGCCAATTTTACGCATTAACACAGAATAAATCGCCCATACCGCAGGTGCTATGAAAGCAAGCAGATCACCTACCGGATTCAGTTGCAGAACGAAACTGCCGTTCAGTGCGATGAGCAGGATGCCGCTCAAGGCAATCCCAAATCCGATAAGAAAGAGGCGAGTTAACTTCTCACCATCCAGGAAGAAATTGGCGAGCACGGCAGTGAAGAACGGAGCGATGGAGACAATAACACCCACGTTGGAAGCGGTTGTGTACAGCAGCGCAATATTTTCAATGAGAAAATATAGAGTCACTCCACATACTCCTGCTCCGATAAATAACCATTCTTCTCTGAATGAGGCGGTCCGCAGTGAACGTGGATAGATCAATAACAGTACCAAATACCCGATCAGGAAACGGAAAAATAAAATTTCTACAGGAGTAAAATCAATCAACAGAACCTTGGTCGAGACAAACGTAGTGCCCCAGATCAATATGGTAAATAAAGCGAGCATATGTCCGGTAGCGGCATTGGTGTTATGATGGCTCGTCATACGATGTTAGTGGTGGTTCGTTTCAACTCCGTATCATGATTGAAGATACGTCTGTATTGATTGGGCGTCAGGCCGATCAGTTTTTTGAAAAAATTCGTGAAATGGCTCTGGTCACTGAATCCTGTCTGTGCGGCTACTTCAATGGGAAGCAGACCGTGTTCCAGCAGACGTTTGGCTTGATTAATGCGAATTGTTTCCAGATAACGGTAAGGTGATATCCCTTTCTGGCGGGTGAATAAACGCAGCAGGTGGTACTTGCTCATCTCCGTCAATTCGGCTAACTCGTTCAGTGAAATGCTTTCCATGTAATGAGCTTCTATGTAATCACATATGCGTCTGATCTCCAAGGTAACATCCTGTGTTGATACAGGTGGTTCAGCATCCGAATAATCTCGCAGCAATTGATCCAGTAGTAAGAGTAACAATTCTTCTTTGCAGAAATCCGATTGCTCTTCCAGAATCATCTGATGCAGCTCGTGCAGGGAACCCACAAGTTCACTTTGGTAGAGAACGGGGGATGTAAACCGTGGCAAGTAAGCTTGTCCAGTAATCTCTCTCGCATACTCACGCATAATCTCAGGCTTGACGTTGATACAGCGATAATCGAGGGTTCTGCCATCGACCTGTTCGCAGGCGTGCGGATCATGTGGATTAAAAACAATCATGTCACCACTATTCAGAATGTATTCTTCGTTGTTGCAGACGAGGTGACGCTTGCCTTGCTCAATGAATCCAATGACGTAATAGTCATGAAAATGATTGGGAAACTTCTGCATAATGCCTTCAAATTGATAAGCTTCTAGCTGTAGATCGGTATCAAAAACGACAGTCCGGACTTCCCGAGTCATGATGCACCTTCTTTCTGGTATGTTAAGGTCATTATAGGTTGCAAAGAAGGAATTTTCTTGAACGATATTGCTATCGCTCGAAGTGTTTGGTTGGTCAGATATCTCCAAAAAACAAAATACCCGCAATCCCTTAGGGAAAGCGAGCCCTTTGCTTAGTATAGTTGATTCATGAGTTCAAACCTATATATAGGGGAGAAAAAATGTCTGGAACAATAAGTAATTGTTCTTAGTGTAACGTAGCGAGTGCTTCAGGTGTAAAAGCCTGTATCTCGGATACGCGTCCTTCACGTATTTTGGCAGCCCATGCCGGATCACCAAGGAGTGCACGTCCCACAGCTACCAGATCAAACTCCTGTTGCTCATATCGCTTCATGAGTTCGCCCATACCTGGATGTGTTGTTTTATCTGCTCCTGCTTCAGGCTCATCTGGCATACCCACAGAACCGACTGTAATGGTGGTTTGTCCACTTAGCTTCCGCACCCAACCTGCAAATCCCAGATCAGATCCTTCAAACTCGGGCTCCCAGAAGCGTCGTGTCGAGCAGTGGAAGATATCTACACCTGCGTCAACTAGCAAGCTAAGGAATTGTTCCAGTTGTTCCGGTGTGTCGAACAGTCTGGCTTGATAGTCATTCATCTTCCATTGAGAAATCCGCATCGCAATAGGGAAATCAGGACCTACCGCAGCACGAACTGCCATGACAAGTTCAACCGCGAATTGAGTTCGTTTTTGGAGGTCACCGCCATAGCGGTCCGTTCTCCTATTCGTTGTTTTCCAGAAAAACTGATCGATCAGAAAACCGTGTGCACCGTGAAGCTCAATTCCGTCAAAACCAATACTTTGCGCATTAAGTGCTGCATCAGCATAAGCTTGAATCACAGTTGCGATTTCTGCCTCCGTCATGGGTGCACCTACTTGAGTACCTTCCATATCAACTCCCGATGGACTCAGTGATGCAGCTTCCGGGTGTGGGTTAGATCCTGAAGGACGAACGATTCCCATGTGTAAAATCTGAGGGAAGATTTTGCTGCCGGCTTCATGGACTTGTTCGACTACTTTAGCCCACCCTTGAAGAGCTGCTTCCCCATACATATGTGGGATTCTAGGCTCACTTGATGCAGACGGATGCTCGATGGTTGCACCTTCGGTAATAATGAGTCCAACATCATGCTCGGCACGCCGACGATAATATTCGGCTACGTCGGGGCCCGGGACACCGTCCGGGGAAAAAGCACGAGCCATGGGGGACATGACGATGCGCGAGGACAGGGTTAACTTTGAAACGGTGTATGGTTGGAACAGAAACTCCGTAGAAATAACGTTATGTTGTTGATTACTCAAACTAAGCACCTCCATTATTATGCACCTTCAAGCGGGTACGAGTGCAATCTTAACAAGGTGTATAGGCATGCTCAACCAACAATCGAAGCATTTTGTTGCTTAAGCGAAAGACACTGATTATTGTATGGTGTCTTTGCACTTACTTTCACTTGTTGAACAAATAACACTTATCTATAATGAAGGAGTCTAACCAAATATTTTGTGTACAAAGGAGGATTGGGACATGTCTGGTGTATTGTCTCCAAACTCGAATGATCCGCGTGTAATCCGCACGCGTCAATTAATTCTTGATGCGTTTTTAAACCAATTGAATCTTAAAAATTTCAACAGCATTACGATTCAAAACATCACGGAACAAGCCACAATTAACAGGGCTACATTCTACGCCCATTTTCAGGATAAATATGCACTGCTTGAAGCCTTGTTATCGGATGCTTTTATGGAATATGTAACGAAAAGGGTGGACCCGGATGCCCGGTTATCAGCCGGAACCATACAGCAGCTTATATTTTCATTATGTGATTATCACGTCTCAAGTAATGGATGCATCAAAAAATATGAGACGGTTGCACCAATTATTGAAGAGAACATCAAGACTCAACTGGAGCAATTCCTTCTTGAATTAATGAGCAAAGTAGCGGGGGATGTAGATCCTAAAACGCTGAAAATTACTGCAACCATGCTAAGCTGGTCGATCTATGGAATGACATATCGATGGAATATTGAAGGTGGGCAGGAATCCCCGGTTGAATTAGCCAACAGAGTAGTCCCCTATATGATGGGCGGATTGGAATTGTTGAATTAACTTCATTTAACGAAATTACATTTACTATTAATGGACATAGGAGGAGTAACAAGATGTTTGAACATTTGGTTGTTTTTAAATTTAACGATAAAACCACGCTAGCCAAACAGAAGGAATTGGTGGATCAATTGCTCGCGTTACAGAAACAAATCCCGGGGATTGTCACGCTGACCGCAGGGATCAATGCAACGGAAGAAACGGACCGTATTCAAGGTTATACCATTGGATTGAGAGTGACGTTTGAAGATCAGGAGGCATTGCGTGCCTATGGTCCACATCCTGCTCATCAAGCATTTGTAGCTTCCCTGCATGGTTGGGTGGAAGATGTAATTGTAGTTGATTATGCTACTTAAAGGCGCGAAATCAGAGGTTTACGAATATAGGAGTTGAAGATTCCCATGTGTTTAATTTTATTTGCTTACAACATGCATCCAAAATATCCGCTTATATTGGGATCAAATAGGGATGAATTCTATCACAGACCTACGGCTCAAGCACACTATTGGGAAGATCATCCTCAAATATTGGCAGGACGAGACTTGTCGAAAATGGGAACCTGGATGGGCGTAACCACAGAGGGGCGTCTGGCTGCTGTCACGAATTATCGTGATCCCAATGAAGATGTACATGCCAAGGGCTCAAGAGGAGATCTGGTTGCTGATTTTTTAAAGGGAACGTCCACACCCAAGCAATATATGCAACATGCGGAGAGAAGTCGCAATGATTATCCGGGCTACAATTTGTTAGTGGGTGACCCTGACGACCTCTATTATTATTCTAATGTGGGTAATGTTGTGATGAAATTGAAACCGGGAATATACGGGATTAGTAATCACTTGATTAATACAGATTGGCCCAAGGTGAAACGTGGGAAAGAAGGGCTGGAGAAAATCATCCACGGGGAGGACGAATCTACCCTGACAGAACAAATATTAGGTTTGCTGCAAATGGCAGATCCTTCAGTGGATGAACTTTTGCCTCATACAGGCGTTCCATTGGAGTGGGAACGATTGCTTTCTCCCATATTTGTTAAAAGTGAGAAATTCGACTATGGAACCAGAGCTTCATCCGTTGTTCTGATGAATAGAGAAAAAGTGTTTTTTACGGAAATGGTTCACCAGAACGGAGAGGTCATGGAGCAGCGTTTTAACATTAAGCCTCTCAACTGGACAAGCTGAGAATATGCAACAAGTGATAGTCAGACATTATGCATTAACATGAATCACTGAATCACTGAAGTTAAATCCCACGTGCATGTTTCTTTTCTTCGGAGTGTCAAAGAGTTTTTTCAAATCTTTTGTGTCAACTAATATGACGCGATATAAACGGTTTGAGAGTACCTTTTGTACAACACGCCCAATTTAAGTTAGGCTTTTTATCTCTTATCACAATTCTATGTTATGAATCATGGAACTCCCCTGATTAGTTTATATAATGTGAATCAACATAACATGATTTTGCAGCGGTTTGGTTGATTCTAATTTCAGGGGGGCAACGTGGGATGAAAGAAACCAAAAAGATGAGAGTTTTTTCACTGGGGATTCAGCACGTACTCGCGATGTATGCGGGAGCAATTCTGGTGCCTTTGCTTGTGGGCAGAGCACTAAATCTGACTGCAGAGCAGTTGGCGTATCTAGTATCCATTGACCTGTTAACGTGTGGGATTGCAACATGGCTTCAGGCTCGGAAAGGAAAGTACTTGGGTATTGGTTTACCAGCGGTGCTCGGAAGTTCTTTTGTAGCGGTGACACCCATGATTGCGATTGGATCGCAATACGGAATTCCCGCCATTTATGGGTCGATCATCGCAGCCGGGTTATTTATCGTCATCTTTGCCGTATTTTTCAGCAAAATCGTCAAATTATTTCCGCCAGTTGTGATCGGTACAGTGGTAACCATCATCGGTCTTGCGTTAATCCCAACCGGCATTAAAAACATGGCGGGTGGAGCAAACAGCGAGAATTTTGGAAGTTTGGATAATTTGGCGCTTTCATTTGGTGTATTACTTTTTATTCTAATCCTGAATCGATATGCTCGCGGGTTTGTTAAATCCCTGGCTGTTCTCCTTGGTATTATCGTGGGGACCCTCATCGCAGCCATCATGGGAAAAGTGAATTTTGCCTCTGTACAGGAATCCTCCTGGTTCCATTTGCCCCAACCCTTCTACTTTGGATGGCCTACCTTTGAAATCGGCCCAATCATTACAATGATTATTGTAGGTACGGTGGTTATCATCGAATCAACAGGTGTATTTATGGCTTTGAGCAAAATCTGTGATCAACCGATCAACGAAAACGATCTGGCACGGGGATATCGTGCAGAAGGTCTCGCGTTTGTCCTGGGCGGCATATTTAATGCTTTTCCATACAATACATTTGCACAGAATGTTGGTTTGGTTCAGCTCTCCAAAGTGAAAACGACCAATGTTGTTGTTGCAGCCGGAGGTATTCTGGTCTTTCTGGGACTCATTCCGAAGGTAGCTGCTTTTGCAACCATTATTCCAAGTGCTGTCCTCGGAGGTGCGACTGTTGTCCTGTTTGGAATGGTCGTCTCATCTGGGATCAAAATGCTGCAAAACGTCGACTTTGGCAAACAATCCAATCTATTGATCGTGGCTTGCTCCGTTTCTCTTGGGCTCGGTGTTACTGCTGTACCCGATCTTTTTGCCCAGCTTCCTCAAAGTATTCGGATTATTGTTAGCGATGGTATTATCACGGGAAGCCTGTCAGCTATCCTGCTTAATGTGTTCTTTAACCTCGCTTTGAAAAAAGAGAGCTTGCCAGTACAGCCTGTACAGGCTCAGGAAGCACATACGTAATCTTTGTAATAACAGACGTGTCATCTGGTAGTAAGTAAGCGGAATAGATCCAAGATGGTTTTCTGGGAAGTGGGATGATAGGGGATGACTCCACTTGGCAAAGAAACCTCTTGGATTTTTTTGTGCTTACGATTCATGAGGAATGCAAAAGGAATGCAAATATGCTAAAGTTTCATCAAGAACATTTTAGATGTTCGTTTAAGTCAACAACCTCTTGAATTGAATTTCCATGCGACTACATAAATGAGCATTGGTTCACAAGGCTAAAATAAAATCAGGGGATATCCCTTGGGTACAGAAAAGGAGTTGTGATCACCATGCAACAAGAAACGTTGAACAAAGGCTGGAACTTGGAGAATAGTTATGCGCAGTTACCGCAACCCTTTTTTACAAGTCAGGGCGCGGTGCCTGTTGAATCACCAAAGCTGATCATTTTCAATAGACTGCTTGCATCCAGCTTGGGACTTGATTTGGAGTCTCTTGACAGTGATGAAGGAGCGCAAATTTTTGCAGGTAACCTGATTCCGGAAGGAGCCGAGCCTCTGGCTCAGGCCTATGCAGGACATCAATTCGGCAATTTTAACATGCTTGGTGATGGACGGGCTTTGCTGCTGGGTGAACAGATTACGCCACAGGGCGAGCGAGTGGATATCCAGCTGAAAGGTTCAGGGAGAACACCCTACTCTCGTGGAGGAGATGGACGTGCTGCTGTAGGGCCCATGTTGCGAGAATATATTATTAGTGAAGCGATGTATTCACTAGGTATTCCAACGACACGCAGTCTGGCGGTGGTGTCTACAGGAGAAAATATTATTCGCGAAACAGAGCGGCCTGGGGCTATCTTGACCCGTGTGGCTTCCAGTCACATCCGGGTAGCAACCTTTCAGTACGCAGCCAGATGGGGGTCTATTGAAGATCTTCGGGCGTTGGCTGATTACACGTTGCATCGACATTTTCCTGATGTTGCTCAAACTGAGAATCGCTATCTTTTGCTCCTTCAGGAAGTGATTAAACGGCAGGCGGCTCTCATTGCCCAGTGGCAGCGTGTTGGTTTCATTCATGGCGTGATGAACACGGATAACATGGCGATCAGTGGTGAGACCATCGATTATGGTCCGTGCGCCTTTATGGATGTTTACAATCCTTCAACCGTATTCAGCTCCATTGACAGGCAAGGTCGCTATGCTTATGGTAATCAACCATATATTGCCGGGTGGAATTTGGCTCGCTTTGCCGAGACGCTTCTGCCGTTGTTGCATGAAGATGAAGAACAGGCCGTGCAACTCGCTCAGGATGCTATCGCACAATTTTCTGAATTGTACCATCATCATTGGCTCAAGGGAATGCGTGCCAAACTGGGCTTGTTGGATGAAGAGGCCGAAGATGAAGCCCTGATCAAGGAGCTTCTTGAACTCATGGAGAAGCATAGTGCAGATTACACCAATACGTTCCTGGCTTTGACCTTTGATACATTGGAAGGAACAGCTTTGTTTGGCACGACAGAATTTGCTGAATGGCATGAGTGGTGGCAAGCAAGATTGGACAGACAGCAAGGGGAGAAGGAAGTCTCTCAGGAGTTGATGAAAACAAGCAATCCAGCCGTCATTCCCCGCAATCATCGGGTTGAGGAAGCCCTTGAGCGAGCGGAGAACCACGGAGACCTTAGCGTGATGCAGAAACTTTTGGCAGTTCTTTCAGATCCGTTCGCGCATTCACCTGAACAGGCTGAATATGCTGAACTGCCTGCACAGTGCAATACTTCGTACCAGACTTTTTGTGGAACCTGATTGAACAGTATGGAATGAAGAGGCTGCCTTGGGCAGCTTTTTTATTTTTTCATTCTGTCATTGATGTTAGTACATCTTTCCCTAGGGAACAGATGCAGAACTATGTTAACCGCTTGTTTGAGAGCTTTAAATGGGACGGGGTCCCCTATGTAGAGAATGGAGAAGATGCGTATATCGTTCGAATCTACGAACGTGGTCTCTTCTCGTTAGAGAAACGGGTGAAACAGCCGGATGAAGTCATCTATTGGCTGCTGGAGGATATTATTTTCACCGCGACGCATGTAGGGTTGTTAGAACGACATGGCGTGGATAATAAAGATACGCATTGGAACTATACAAATGAAGTGATGAAGGACCTGAACATAAAGAAAAGTGAGGTGTGTTACGTGAGCGAGCAAGATATTAATAATGTATGGTATGACTATGCTGTGTTATTTGTCGAAAAAAAGAATAAATCTGAACAGGGCTGGGCTTCGTTGACTTTGAACGAGCAGGACATTGCTGCTTTATGGCTGTTAGAGGCGGATGTCTTTAATGGCGGTTTTATTCAGTTTTTCTGCAACTGGGGGGAAGGGGTGTACCGTTACGCGTTGCGGGCATTACATATCATTGGTGCGACTAAAGTCGTGGAGATTATAACGTCAGCATGCGGCTGCATTGAGCATCTGAAAGAGGATGAGAGGCTTACTGAACTGTGGGATATTCCTAAATTCCTGACAAAGGAACAAGAGCAGAAGTTAGATGCGCTAGATCAGCAGTTTTGGAACAATGAGGATCAGATTGCGGAGAAAGCCTATGGTTATTATCACGGAAAATTGAACATGATGATTATATAATCTGGTTTCAACTATGCATCCGTTGTTCTGTTCAAAGATTGCATACTTGGTCTTGCAATGACTGAAACGTTCGGCTATACTTGCTATAAATTGAATACATGAATCACGTTGATAGAGCGCAGTAGCGGCTTTGTCCCTGTTACAGAAAGTCAGGGGTTGATGGAACCTGATACATACAAGGGCTGCGAATTACACTCTGGAGTACTTGGGTAATGCCAAGCGGATGGGCAAACGATATATTGCCAAAAGTGGTATGGATAACGTGTTAAGGTCACGTGTTGTCCATGCAATTTGGGTGGTACCACGGTTAATGATAATCGTCCCTGTGTCTAATGAAGACAAGGAGGCGATTTTTTTGTGTCCAAAAAAGCCGTTCCAGCGTGTGATTTCGTAATTTGACGTAGATCATGACTGAATACTGAGGATAGAAAAGGGGTTATACAAATGAATATCATTGATGAACTACAGTGGCGTGACGCCATTAACCAGCAGACGGATGCAGAGGGATTACGTGAATTGACCGAAACGAAATCAGTCTCATTGTACTGCGGCGTTGACCCTACGGGGGATAGCATGCATATCGGACATCTCATTCCATTCATGATGCTGAAACGTTTTCAACTGGCAGGACATCGTCCAGTCATTTTGATTGGTGGAGCTACAGGCACGATTGGTGATCCAAGTGGTCGTCAGGCAGAGCGTTCTTTGCAAACGATGGAGCAAGTGCAGGAGAATGTGGATGCACTGACCGCGCAGATGAAGAAGTTGTTTGTAACAGATGGTGATAATCAGGTTCGCATGGTCAACAACTATGATTGGACGCACAAAATCAATGTCATTGAATTCTTGCGTGACTACGGCAAAAACTTTAATCTCAACACAATGTTGGCTAAGGATGTAGTTGCGAGCAGACTGGAAGGCGGAATCTCGTTCACCGAGTTTTCTTACCAGATCCTTCAATCACTCGACTATCTGCACCTGTTCCAGAACGAAGATGTACAGCTTCAAATCGGCGGTTCGGATCAATGGGGGAATATCACGAGTGGTCTTGATCTGATTCGCAAAAAAGAAGGATCTGAAGCGAAGGCGTACGGTCTGACCATTCCGCTCATGCTCAAATCCGACGGAACCAAATTCGGTAAAACAGCTGGCGGCGCAATATGGCTTGATCCGAACAAAACGACACCATTTGAATTTTACCAGTTCTGGGCGAATACAGATGACCGTGATGTGATCAAATACTTGAAATACTTTACCTTCCTGAGCAAAGAAGAAATTGAAGCTTTGGCTGAAAAGGTAGAGACAGAGCCGCACAGACGTGAAGCACAGAAAGCACTCGCGGAAGAAATGACAAAATTCGTTCACGGCGAAGAAATGCTCGAACAGGCTAAGCGTATTACAGCGGCGCTGTTCAGTGGTGATATCCGTTCCCTGACGGCGGATGAAATCGAGCAGGGCTTCAAGGAAATGCCAACGTTTGAAACAGACGGCGAAGCCAAAAATATCGTGGACTGGCTCGTAGATCTGGGTCTGGAGCCATCTAAGCGCCAGGCGCGTGAGGATGTCACCAAAGGTGCAATTTCCATGAATGGTGAGAAAATCACGGAGCTTGAATTCACGGTGTCAGCAGAGCATGCTATTGGCGGTAAATTCATCATTATCCGTAAAGGTAAAAAGAATTACAGCCTGGTTAAACTTCAGTCGTAGTTTCCACGACGAAATATAACGTAACACAGACACGTCTAGAGACTACAATATAGACACTAATCAAGCCACAAATACAGAAACAAAAAGACCGTCTTCCATCTCTGTCAGGCGACAGAGCGGAGACGGTCTTTTGTATAACAGGTCATTGCTTGACCTGTTTTATTGATTAACAATCGCTGTGATCTCTTCATCCAGATCAAGTCGTACATTCTCACGGTACGCCCGGATGTTGTATTCACTGTGCAGGTAACGAAGAATCGCTTCAATCATATTGGACTCCACCAGATATTGACTACGGCCTTGAATCCAAACTTCAGCGGAATAACCTGTATCTTCTTCCCAACTCAGTTCTACGTTCACATCGGTTGGACGTACACCCTTACGTTCTGCCATATGAATACAGATTGCATTCACAATTTCATCCATGCTCAGAACCATAGAGATTAGTACCGTCCGTTTCTGTTACGGTCATCATCACGATCATTGCGGCGGTCATAACGGCCATCCGCTGCAGGTTTACGACGATTGGAGATGGCTCTGAAGAGTGCCATAGCCAGCATAACAATCAACATGATAGCTGCAACGTTAACGAGCAATCCAAGGATGTTACCCAGGGCGCCCATGCCACCGAACAATCCGCCGAACATCATACCAGCAAGACCACCAAGCATCATGCCTTTCATGAATCCGCCGCCACCGCCGAAGAATCCGCCACGGTTCGTTGTAGCTGCTCCATTGCTGGAGTTGTTATTCGTATTCGATTTGCTTACATTGCTGTCGGATTTCTTAGGTGTATTGCTATAACTTTTTGTACCGGATTTGAATCCGCCACCACGTCTTGCATCTGCAGAATCCGGATTCGTTACTCCCACTGTTGCGAACAATAATGTAAAGGCCATAAATACCATCATTAGATTTTTAACTCCGAATTTTTTCTTCATTGTAAAGATCGTAACCCCCCGATTAATTTGTTTGAATCGCCCAAAAATGGGCCTTACTCATGTAATACGGTCAACTTGCAGGAACGTTTCAAATTTTATTAAATTTCTGAAACGCTTGGACTTGGGTCTTGAATTGCAGCTTGGCCATCAAGCAATTGGGTAACCCAATGACACCATTCCAGGCCTGTTTGTGCGTGCATTAACCCTTTTTGTACCAGGATGTAGCTTCCAAAATCTCGGTTGCCTACACGAAGATTATCCAGAGGTATACGTGATTTCAGATCCTCGAAATAACGTATGCGTTCCATAAACCAGCTTTTACGCTCATTCAGAATGCGTCTCATGCTTCCGTCTTCCGCTATGCCAACGCACAAAATACGCAAATTAAATTCATCGCGTGTAACCGGTGCGGTAACAGGAGTAATCATCCATTCCAAGAGTTTCTCAATGCCTTTTTCCGTAACTGCGTACATTTTCTTGTCCGGTTTGTCAGACTGTTGTACCCAGCGTGAGGCCAATAACTCATCGTTTTCCATCTTGGACAGGAGTGGGTAGATCTGGCTGTGTTTCGCCTGCCAATGAGGCTGGATTTTCAGCATCAGATCATAGCCCGATGACTCCTCGCGGGTAAGCAGCCCGAGCAATCCGTAGGAAAGTATGTTCATGCACATGTCTCCTTAATATTAGGGCTAGGTCAGAGAAAACAAACGATTTTAATTTCTTTGACCGCTTTCATAAAAGTGTACACTGAAACTGTATGGTTTGACAACCTGACAGAACAACTGCCTTAATTTAGACAAAAAAAGTGCGAACCATAAGGTCCGCACTCCAAACCATTTAGAGAGATGCCTGTTGTCCATACCCCTGAGCGACAAGATCAAGCTCACCTGTGGCAGAATCGATAACCATGCCGTGGACGGGTACATTGGGAGGAAGTAAAGGATGCTTCTTGATCACTTCCACAGTATGTTTTACCCCTTCTTCGACGCTGTCAAACCCACGCAACCACTTTTGCAAACGGATGCCAGAGTTCTCCAAGGTTGTCATGACTTCTTCAGATACGCCACGCTCAACCATATGTCCAATCATGGTTTCTGCGTGAAGGGAAGCCATACCACATTCTGTATGCCCGACAACCAGGACTTCATCTGCACCCAGTTCATAGATGGCGACAAGTACACTACGCATTACACTCCCGAAAGGCTGAGAGATAATTGCGCCTGCATTTTTGATGATTTTCACATCACCGTTTTTCAGGTTCATGGCCTTGGGCAGCAATTCCACCAGACGTGTATCCATACAAGTGATGATAACCATCTTTTTGGTTGGAAACTTGCCAGCCGTATACTTTTCGTATTCTTTGGTCTCGACAAATGATTTGTTGTAAGCCAAAATCTCTTGAATGTTGTTCATGTCTATTGCCTCCTGTTATCCAATACGACGAGCACGGCCACTTGCATATGATGCAGCTTGTCCTACGCGCCTTTGCTTTGATAGTATTTCACGGTCAGCAGATGGCATTACTCCAACCTTTTAGAGGTTGTTCAAAAAGTCCACTTTTGATTACAAATCATGCTTGAGGGCATCATCAGCATCGAAGTTGAACGCCATTTCTCTCTTCGCGGTAATGAAAACCAGACTTTTTGAACACGTATCTTTAGGAGAACAATGCAATTTTCATCTGTTAAAAGTTGATTATACGCAATGCAAAAAGTATCATCAATAGGGTATAACATTTTTTTTGAAGAGGTGAACGATAACAATGGATAAACAAACACAGGAACATTTGGAATCCTTCCGTAATCTGGCTCGTAAAATTAAGAGCTATCATGAAGCCATTGGTTTGCTTCACTGGGATCTGCGCACAGGTGCGCCGAAAAAAGGCGTTCCGACTCGTTCGGAGACGCTGGGTATGTTGTCCACCGAAGCATTCAAGCTGCAAACCTCGACCGACATGAAGACTTACCTGGATGCATTAACGACTCCAGCGGTATTGGAACAGCTCGAAGATATAGATCGTCGTCAGGTTGAAGATTGCAAGAAAGAATATGATCGCAGTCAATCCGTACCACCGGAAAAAGTACAAGCTTATACCGTGCTAACAGCCAAGTCGGAAACGGCATGGGAAGATGCCAAGCATAACAGTGATTTTGCAGGGTTTTCACCTTATCTGACAGATATCGTTAAGCTCAAACAGGAGTTTATTGATTATTGGGGTGTAAAGGATACGCGTTATGATACGCTGCTTGATATGTATGAACCGGATCTGACGGTTGAGAAAGTGGACGCTGTGTTCGCCCGCCTCAAAGCACGTTTGGTACCTTTGCAAGAGAAGATTAATGCTTCAGAAAACAAGCCTAATACAGAGTTTCTGAATCAGTTGTTTGACACCGAACAGCAGGAAAAGTTCAGTCTGTTCATCTTGGAACAAATGGGCTATGACTTTGAAGCTGGACGATTGGACGAGAGTGTTCATCCTTTTGCAACGGGCCTTAACCCGGGTGATGTGCGGATCACAACACATTATCTGCAAGATGATGTAGCAAGCGCAGTCTTCAGTTCACTGCACGAGGGCGGACATGCCCTGTACGAGCAAAATATTGATGACGGTCTGGCGGGTACACTGCTTGCCGAAGGAACGTCCATGGGGATTCATGAGTCCCAGTCCCGTCTTTGGGAAAACATGATTGGTCGCAGTCTGCCATTCTGGACACGTTATTACAAAGATTTGCAGCAACATTTCCCGCAACTGAGCGAGGTTGAACTGGAAGATTTCTATCGTGCAATCAACCGGGTGGAGAGTTCACTCATTCGGATTGAAGCGGATGAACTGACCTATAACCTGCATATTATTATCCGATATGAGATTGAGAAAATGTTATTCAACGATGGTCTGGAAGTGAAAGACCTGCCAGAGACCTGGAATGCAAAATACAAGGAATACCTCGGTATTATGCCAACGAATGATGGAGACGGCGTTCTTCAGGATGTTCACTGGTCTGGTGGTGACTTTGGTTACTTTGCTTCGTATTCTCTGGGTAATATGTATGCAGCTCAAATTCTACATACATTGCGCAAGGAAATGCCGGAGTTTGATACCCTTATTGCCGAAGGTAATCTGGTTCCAATTAAGGAATGGCTTACAGACAAGATCTATCGGTATGGCAAAAGTCGCACACCTTCTGAATTGATTGTTGCCGTAACGGGTGAAGAATTGAACCCGGATTATCTTGCCGATTATCTGGAAGCCAAGTACGCTGAGATTTACAAGTTGTAGGTATCCCATAAATAACATATTGAAAAGCATTTCGAAGAGCTAGAGAGTCGGGCATCATTGCCCGGCTCTTTTTTGCATTTAAGTTCTTAACCTTTTGTTGGGCATCGGCATATCCATAATAGAGAGAAACTGCTGAAACCAGTGAAGGAGGGAAACAACATGAAATACACGCCATGGTTCGTCCGGGGCATCGTTATTCTGCTGATTATCATTGTGGCGCTCACCAGCTGTAATAAGGAAGAGAATGAAGCCAAAATTACGATTGGCGAAGTGACTCGTTCGGTATTTTACGCACCGGAGTATGTGGCTGTGGCTCAAGGTTTTTTTGAAGAGCAGGGACTTGAGGTGGATATTCAAACGACTGCTGGTGGTGACAAAACGATGGCGGCATTACTCGCAGGTTCGGTGGATATCGCACTGGTAGGAGCGGAGACGTCCATATACGTCTATCAGCAGGGAGCGGAAGATCCGGTCATTAACTTTGCCCAACTCACCCAGACGGATGGTACATTTCTGTTCGCTCGTAACACAGAAGGTAGCTTCGATTGGGAACAACTGAGGGATTCCACATTTCTCGGTCAACGCAAAGGCGGCATGCCGCAAATGGCAGGGGAGTTCGCACTGAACAAACATGGCATTGATCCTCAAAGTGATCTGGAGCTGATTCAAAATGTGGACTTTGCCAACATTGCGTCTGCTTTCGCCTCAGGCACGGGGGATTATGTTCAACTGTTTGAACCCCAGGCATCCATCTTTGAACAAGAAGGTCGGGGCAAGGTTGTTGCATCTTTTGGAACAGAAAGTGGTCGTCTGCCTTACACCGTCTTCATGACGAAACAGAGTTATCTTAACGACAATAAGGATATCGTCGAGAAGTTTACGAATGGTCTGCAAAAAGCGCAGTCATGGGTAGATTCCCACAGCGCTGAAGAGATTGCTGAAGTCATTTCTCCTTTTTTCAAAGACATCGATCCAACCATTTTGGTAAGCAGTGTGAACCGTTATAAGGAACAGGGCAGCTATGCAACGGACCCGATCATTGATGAGGAAGAGTGGAATAATCTGCTCGATGTCATGAGTGCCGCCGGAGAATTGAAAGAACGCGTGAATTTGAATGCAATTGTGGATAATGCCTATGCGGAAGAAGCTACGATATCGAAGTAATGGGGTATTCAGGAAAGGAAGTGAGCAGAATGCCTGAATCCGAAAGTGTGATCCGACTGGAGGGGATCTCTCAAGTATACGTCAGCGAGCGGGAAGCTTCATTGGTGATTGAAGACTTGAGTCTGGAGATCCAAAAAGGAGAGTTCGTCAGTCTGGTTGGACCGAGTGGATGCGGTAAAACGACATTGTTGTCGATCATCGCCGGGCTGCTCACACCCACCCGAGGAGAGGTTAAGGTTAAAGGCAAACCCGCTCTCGGCCCTTCAGCACAGATTGGTTATATGCTTCAACAGGACTATCTGTTTCCATGGCGGACCATTTTGGATAATGCATTGATCGGTCTTGAACTGACAGGCAGACTGGATGAACGGAGCCGTGAGCGTGTAAGGGAACTGCTTGTAAGTATGGGTTTGGCCGGAACGGAGAATCAGTACCCATCAGAGCTTTCAGGAGGCATGAGACAGCGAGTGGCTCTGGTGCGCACGTTGGCAACCGACCCGGGAATTTTATTGTTGGATGAACCGTTCTCAGCACTCGATTATCAAACCAAGCTGCAACTGGAGGATTTGGTCTCGGACACGTTGAAACAGTTTGGCAAAACATCTGTTCTCGTCACCCATGATTTGTCTGAAGCCCTTGCGGTCAGTGACCGCGTCATTGTGCTTGATCGCAATCCCGGCCGCATCCGTCGTGAATTCATCATCCCCGATGGAATTCGGAAGGCACAGCCATTCCATGCCAGGGAGCAAGAAGGATTCAATGCGTTGTTTCAGGCGTTGTGGAGTGAACTGGATCAGTCCGGGGGAGGTGAGGAAGACGCGTGAATCCAATGAATCCGAAGCAGGAAAAGCGTGACGAATGGATGGGGCAGCTGCATCGGAATCATATTCAGCAGGTGGCCAGATGGCGACATCAAGTGCTTGCCGTACAGTTATCTATGCTCGTATGTATGTTTTTGCTATGGGAAGTGGCAGGCAGACTCCGTTGGATTGATGTACTGTTATTCAGTTATCCGAGTAAGATTTTTGCCCAGATCGGCAAGGACATCGCTAGTGGCGAGTTGTGGGCACATGTTGGGGTAACCGTAGGGGAAACGGCAGTTGGTTTTTTACTGGGAACACTCGTTGGAACCTTGCTTGCGGTTTTAATTTGGTGGTCTCCTTTTTTGTCCAAGGTGCTTGACCCCTATATGGTTGTGTTCAACAGTATGCCAAAGGTAGCACTTGGCCCGATCTTTATCGTTATGTTTGGCGCTGGTTTTACGGCAATTGTTATGACTACGTTGTCCATCACGGTTATTATCACAACATTGGTCGTGTATAACAGCTTCAATGAAGTGGATCCCAATTATATTAAAGTCATTCGTACGTTTGGTGGAGACCGTTCCGAGATTTTTACGAAAGTTGTATTACCTGCTTCTTTTCCGGCGATTGTCTCTACCTTGAAAGTGAACGTTGGCATGGCTTGGGTGGGTGTAATTGTGGGTGAGTTTCTGGTCGCCAAACAAGGGCTCGGTTATCTGATTATCTACGGATTCCAGGTATTCAACTTCACGCTTGTATTATCGAGTCTGTTAATTATTGCAGCCGTTGCAACAGCTATGTATCAACTTGTTGTCTATGCAGAACGCAAAATGCTGGCTGGCCGCAGGTGATCCGGAAGTGTTTTACTCGTAATGTGACCGGGTATGATATGTATACAATTTCACAAGGGGTGTCACGTTGCCCGATACCGTAAAATCAAGTACCATATTTAGTATGAACATTCCGCGCAGATCCGGAATGAATGCGATGATTGGAGAAGAGGGCCTTGAGGTTCTGTCGCAACGATCTAACTTGCCAGCGTCCCTCATTCGGGGCGTGTTGCTGTGACCGGCATGCATGCGCATGTCGGTTGATGTCGTCTAGTTTACATTTGGATGAGACATACTAGTCAAGATAAATGAATGAGGCGACGAGCTGGCTAAGAATTTTTTTTGCAGCTTAGAGGAGATGGAATGTTAAATGGGTTTTAGGGTAATTAAAACCGCAATCGCCGCATTAATGGCCGTACTGATTGCAGACTGGTGCCGCTTGCCGGGACCAACATCAGCGGGATTGCTTGCCATTCTTGGCGTGGATGTAACGAGAAAACGAAGTATTCGCACCATATCGGCGCGGTTTTTTGCTTCCGTAGTTGGGCTTTTATTTGCAAGTGTACTTTTTCACTTTCTAGGCTTCCATTATTGGGTGCTGGCCGTATACATATTGATCGCATTCCCGGTTATTGTCCGGGTAGGCTTCAAAGAAGGTATTGTAACAGGTTCAGTTGTGGTGTTTCGGGTGTTCGGCGGCGGGGAGATGGACGTGCATGTCGTCCTCGTACAAATTGCTTTGCTTCTGATTGGTCTTGGTTCCGCAATGGCGGTTAACCTGGCCTATATGCCGGCAGCGGATCCACAGATGCTGCGCATTCGCAAACGAATTGATGAACTCTTCTCGAAGATTTTCAAGGAATTCGCGGCCACGCTGCGTAATCCCAATGAAGCGTGGGCGGGGAGAGAGCTGATTGAAGCAGATAAAGCGATCCTTGGCGGTATCGATGCAGCCAAGCGTTCTCTGGAGAATCAGGTGATTCATCCAAATGAGGAATGGAGTGTCTACTTCTATATGCGTAAAACGCAGCTGGACTCCATCCAGCACATGATGCATCTGGTGTCCCAGATCTATCAGAAGATGCCACATGCGGAAATGGTATCGGAGCTGTTCGATCAGCTTAGTCAGGATGTACTTACTGAATCCTACACCGGACGAACTGAAAAACTTCTTGCGGATGTGCAAGAAGAATTCAAACGTATGGAGCTGCCGGATACAAGGGAAGAATTCGAGATTCGTTCCGCAATTCTCCAGTTGTGCCGCGAACTCGCGCTGTATCTGAAAGTCGCGAAGAAGGACAAAGCACCGTCCCCAATCTCGGACCGGTCCCAATCTACAAACGAATAATAGAAAATAGTTGTCACCCTAGACGAATGCCCTGCATACACTTGTAGTGAATGATTGTATGGAGGAGGTTTAAAGATGTCATTGAGTCATAAACATCAATGTAGAGAGATTATCACGAAGGCGATCTGCGGCAAAGGTCGTAAGTTCTCTACCGTAACACATACCGTGACTCCGCCAAATGGTCCGACAAGTATTTTGGGGGCTTGGATTATCAACCACCAATATGAAGCCGTATCAGCGGGTGACGGAATTGAAGTTATTGGTACTTACGATATCAACATTTGGTATTCCTACGACAAGAATTCGCAGACGGATGTAGCCAAAGAAACGGTCTCGTATGTAGAACATGTGCCTTTGTCTTATCTGGACCCGAAACACCGGACTTCCACAGTGGAGGTATCTGCGGATGCAACGCAGGAACCTAGCTGTGTGGAAGCCACAGTATCAGCAGGTGGAAGCAGTGTAATTATCCGGGTAGAACGGGAATTCGCTGTGGAACTCGTTGCCGAAACCAAAGTTTGTGTGAAGGTCTGCACAGAGGGTTGCGGTGATTACGAAGACAAGGACTATGACTTTGGCAGTGGCGATGGAGATTATGACGATCTCGATCCCGATCTGCTTGACGATGAGCTGTGAGTTTGACGCCTGTATTTGATAACCTAAGGTATCATATGCGCCAGAAGGCGCGTTGAAGAGGGCGTAAGCCCTCTTTCTTCTTAAATATTGAAAAATGGGTGGTAACGAGCCTCGCAATGTGCCTGGAATACCTTTCACGGGAAGGCTCCGCATTGCGGGGTTATTTTTATTTTAGTTGCATGATCCGGGAGGGGGGACGTAATGAATGTGATGGAACAAGCGGAGGAAGCGCTACGTCGATATGAAAGGATGACTTCTGGAGAACGAACAGCGCGGTTGAAACAGGCAGGCATTGAAGTATTGTCATTGCACGATCGGCGCAAACGTGAACCAGGCTTGCGTGTACGCTATGATGTAGAGATAAGTTGTCTGCAGGCGATCCGGATCAAGCGCAAGGATACTAGTGGCATGGGAGGGGCACAGGAAACTCTGTTGGAGCGTGAAGCGAGTTCAACCTTGTTCAAGCGCATAGAACGACTTGCGATCAAAACGCTGTATACGCTAGGACTGGATCATGGAACTGTTCGAATGGAATCCTCAGGGAATGGCGGATGTGCAGTCATTTCGATCGATCCGTGTCCCTGGAAAGGGGTGACCAACCTTGCTGCTATCTATAGGGAAAGCTGGAAGCAGCATCAGGAACTGCTGGATGATGAGGCGATTCACAGACCCACTCCGATACTCGGCATGGACCCGGAGTTTCTTCTGGTGCAGATGCCGGAATCCAAAATCGTACCCGCCTCCAGATTTCTTGAACGTACAGGAATGGCAGGCTGTGATTCCGTTACGATTGGTGGACGGCGCATATATCCGGTTGCCGAACTGAGACCCGCTCCCAGCTCCGAACCACGAGAACTGCTGGCTCATCTGATGAGGGCATTCGCAGCAGCTTCCCGCAGCATCAGTGATCACTCGCTCATCTGGCAGGCAGGAGGGATGCCACAAAGGGGGTTACCTCTGGGTGGTCATATTCATTTTAGCGGCGTGAATCTTAACGGGGAACTGCTCCGTGCACTGGACAATTATCTGGCATTGCCATTAGCATTACTTCAAGACCCCCGTGGATCGGGAAGACGCCCCCGTTATGGAGCACTTGGTGATTTTCGCCTGAAATCCTATGGTGGTTTTGAGTATCGTACGTTACCCAGCTTTCTTGTGTCGCCCCTTGTTGCGAAAGGTGTTGTGGCCTTGGCAGGTCTGATCGCGAGCGGGTATACTCAATTACGGCAGCGTCCGTTGGCGAAAGCTGAGGTTCATACCGCTTTTTATGAAGGAAAGCGCGAAGTGATCAAGGAACACATTCCAGCTCTGGTAGATGATCTGAAGAGGTTGGAGGGATATGCACGTTATGAACGGTATGCGTCCCCGCTAATCCTTCAATTAAAACTGGGAAGAACTTGGGATGAGAGCCGAGATATTCGCAAACTCTGGAATATTCGGGCAGGTTCATGAAGAACGGACGTTTTTTTGATATAATAAGAAGTAAGTCTTTTATAAGTAAAAGCTACGGAAGAGTTGAAGGTAGCAACCCTTGAAGGAAGTGGCGAATAGCCAACACATAAGGCGGAGGCGCAAACACAGTGCCTGACCGTCTTATTGTCCTTCCAGGAAGCGTTTCTTCCTGACATTATAGGAACAGGATGGAGGATATTCATCATGGCTCAGTATACGCCAATGATTCAACAATATTTGCAAGTGAAGGCCGAAGCACAGGATGCTTTTCTATTTTTTAGACTGGGTGACTTCTATGAATTGTTCTTCGAGGATGCGATTAATGCTTCCCGTGAACTTGAGATCACGCTGACCGCACGCAACGGAGGCACGGATGACAAAATTCCGATGTGCGGTGTACCTTATCATTCGGCTGACAATTACATACAGCGTCTGATTGAAAAAGGATATAAAGTTGCGATATGTGAACAGATGGAAGATGCAAGTGTAACCAAAGGTATGGTACGACGTGAAATTGTACGTGTGGTTACACCCGGAACGGTGATGGAAGGCAAGACGCTGGGCGATAAATCCAACAACTACATGGTGTGTCTTACAGGTAATCAAAATACGCTGGCGCTGGCGGCCTGTGATCTGTCAACGGGTGAGTTGTATGTTACATCGGTGCCCTATTCCAAGGAATGGCTCAAGGATGAAATCGGCATCTACGAACCATCGGAGCTGGTAGGGGATGCAGTGCTGCTTGAAACGGTAGAAGCCGAGGCGTCTCCAATCGGTCGCCCTGTGGTCTACACGTCGTGGACAAAGAATAAGGAAGATCTGGTCCGTCAGCAGTTTGGCGAGGCTGTGTGGGCAAGGTTGGAGCCTGAACGTCAAGCGTGCATTGCACGTCTTTTCTCCTATCTGAGTGAGACACAGAAACGTTCTCTTGGGCAATTAACTCAAATCTCAACGTATGAGCCAGATCATTACATGATCTTGGACCCGTTTACCCGCCGGAACCTGGAATTGGTGGAAACCGTTCGTGAACGCTCCAAAAAAGGTTCATTACTCTGGTTGCTTGATCGGACCGAGACGTCCATGGGTGCAAGAATGTTGCGTCGCTGGGTCGATAAGCCATTGTTGCAAAAAGGGAAGATTAATGAGCGTCTTGAAGCAGTGGATACGCTGTACAACCAGTTTATATTGCGTGAGGACCTGCGGGCAGAACTCAAAGACATCTACGATCTGGAGCGCTTGGTAGGCCGGATTGCGTTTGGTAATGCCAATGGTCGTGACCTGAATGCGCTCAAGTCATCGCTGGAGAAAATCCCAGGACTTCGTCAGCATTGCGCAGGATCATCTTCCGCAACATTGCAGCATATTGCCGAAACGATGGATGATTGCAATGATCTGCGTGAAGCTATCGGGCAAGCCATTGTGGACGAGCCGCCGGTATCGGTAAGGGACGGAGGTCTGATTCGTGAAGGGTATCATGAACGTCTGGATGAATTACGTGAGGCTTCGGTCAACGGGAAACAGTGGATTGCGGAGCTGGAAGCGAGAGAGCGTGAGGCGACAGGCATTCGATCGCTGAAGATTGGATATAACAAAGTGTTTGGTTATTATATCGAGATCACCAAGTCGAATCTGTCCTCGTTGCCAGAGGGACGTTATGAACGTAAACAGACACTTGCCAATGCAGAGCGTTATATCACGCCGGAGTTGAAGGAAAAAGAAACTCTGATTCTCGAAGCTCAGGACAAAATGGTTGATATTGAGTATGGGCTGTTCGCAGAGCTGCGTGAGCGATTGAACAAAGAGATTGCAAGACTGCAGAAGTTGGCCGAACAGGTTGCCGAAATTGATGTGTATCAATCTTTTGCGGTGATTAGTGCTGAGCGAAACTTTGTACGGCCTACGCTGACCGACGGTTATGATCTGGTTGTGGAAGAAGGACGTCATCCCGTAGTTGAAGCGGTCATGCGAGATGGTGCATTTATTGCCAATCACACCGCTATGACCAAAGAAGAGGCGCGTATTCTGCTGATTACTGGACCAAATATGGCTGGTAAGAGTACGTATATGCGACAGGTTGCTTTAATCTCCATTTTGGCGCAAGTAGGTTGTTTTGTACCTGCGGGTCAGGCAGAGGTGCCGATCATGGATCGTATTTTCACACGCATTGGTGCCGCGGATGATCTCATTGGTGGACAAAGCACATTCATGGTGGAGATGGCTGACATTCAGGTCATGACGGACAAAGCGACACCACGCAGTCTGATTATTATCGATGAATTGGGACGAGGAACGTCCACCAGCGAAGGTATGGCGATTGCTCAATCTGTCATTGAATATGTACACGATATCATCGGCTGTAAAGCTCTTGTATCAACTCATTTCCATGAACTTGCTCATCTGGAGGAGAGTCTGGACAAGCTGGCCAACTACTCTATGGCGGTACAAGAGAGCGGTGACAAAGTTAATTTCCTGCGCAAATTGATTGCCGGGGCAGCCAGCAGCAGTTATGGTATCTATTGTGCACGCCTTGCAGGTCTGCCTGATAGTATTATTGAGCGGGCGAATGGACTATTGCATGGGTTTGAACATGCGGCGGCGCAAGTAGCTGTAGGCAGTGAATATACCGGAAACGAAAAGCAGGAAGCAGGCCTGAAGTTAAAAGGTGTAGAATTCCAGCACACGGATTCAGAAACATTGATTCGGGAGCATGAAACTGCGGAGAGTACAGAGTACACACCTTCTATTGAAGATTCGGCCGGGAAGCAGCATGCTAAGAAAGCAAACAATAGCAAAGTACAGTCCAGTGCAAGCCATTCGGATGTGGTTCAACTGTCCATCTTTGGGGATGATGAGCCGAATGTGGCAACGAAACCGGATGTAGTTGCGGTGGATAAACCAGCGCGAGAATTCATCCGTACGATGAAAGATATCGATGTCATGAATATGACGCCTCTTCAGGCGATGCAGATATTGAATGATCTCAAATTGAAGGCACAGCAATTATCCTGAGTATAAGGGAGGGGAAAACCTGTGGCGAAAATACATGTGCTTGATGAACATATTGCCAACCAGATCGCGGCGGGTGAAGTGGTCGAACGGCCTGCTTCAGTCGTCAAGGAGTTGCTCGAAAACTCGGTGGACGCAGGCGCCACCAAGATTGAAGTAACAGTGGAAGAGGGCGGACTCCTCAGTATTCGTGTCAAAGACAATGGTTCAGGTATCGAGCCAGAGGATATGGAAACCGCCTTTTATCGTCACGCGACCAGCAAAATAGCTCATGGCCGAGATCTGTTCCAGATCACAAGTCTTGGATTCCGTGGAGAAGCCTTGGCGAGTATCGCCGCAGTATCCAAGGTAGAGGTGTTGTCGGCAAGTGACAATGATGGGCGGGGGCGCCGTATCGTGATTGAAGGCGGGAATCTTGTCTCTCATGAAGATGCAACCTCACCCCAAGGTACAGATTTTGCAGTGAAAGAATTATTTTACAATACACCAGCGAGACTCAAATATATGAAAACGATTCAGACGGAACTGGGACATATATCAGATGTCCTTTACCGGATGGCGATGTCTCATCCAAACATTTCCTTCAGACTGCGTCATAATGAGAATGTGTTGCTTCAGACATTGGGCAATGGTGATTTACTGCAAGTGGTTGCAGCGATCTATGGGACAAGTGCTGCCAAAGCGATGCTTCCCATCCAGGGAGAAAGTCTGGATTACCGGGTGAGCGGGCTGATCAGCCTGCCTGAATGGACACGAGCGAATCGTGGTGGTATGTCGACGATTGTTAATGGGCGATTTGTTCGCAATTATGGTCTCAATCAGGCTATTCTCAAAGCCTACCATACCTTGCTGCCGATTAATCGCTTCCCTCTTGTCGTGGTGCAGCTGGAGATGCATCCGTCCCTTGTGGATGTGAACGTGCATCCGGCCAAGCTGGAGGTTCGCTTCAGCAAGGAGCCAGAACTGTATGAATTCATAGAGACGACATTACGGGGGATTCTCCGCCAGGAGGTATTGATCCCACAGGTCAAAAAACAGCAGATTCGACGCGGAGACGATAGTTCCTTTATCCAGGAGCAATTCCTCTTTCCACGTGGTCCTCTGAAAGATGCATCTGATGAAGAAGGATATGGTCAACAAGGGCCACTTGGGAAACCTGCTGCTGCACCGCTGAAGTTGACTGCCGAAGATGATGACCTGGATTTGGATGCTCCGGCGGATGTGTCCACAGCACAGCCGGTATCTGAACAGGGACAGACAGTGCCGTTGCCCGAAGCTCCACCTGAGATTACACACCCCCCAGAGCAGTTAGAAAGTTGGAACGGGGATATTTTGCAGAAGATTGCTAGTCATGATGGGGGGCAGACAACCGCTAACGTGCAGGGAGGTACTAAGGATGTAAGTACTAGTTCTTCCGAAGCTTTTTCCAAAACTGACCTGTCTTCTCAAGATGGTGGAGGTCGTGGAGCAACAGAGAACCCGCTGGGTGAAGGCAAACCAGCTACGTATCGCTCCGATTCTGTATATTCACCGGTTAGGGAAGCACGTTCATCGTATAACCCGTCTCCAGTTCCGAGAAGCGAACGGACGTGGAAAACTTCAGGTCTGCCTGATGCCACTAAACTTGCTGCTGCCATTAAATCAGATGCATCCATGCCCGCATTTCCGGAGCTGAGTCTGATCGGACAGCATCATGGTACGTATTTGATCGCGCAAAATGACCAAGGTTTATATTTGATTGATCAGCATGCCGCTCATGAACGCGTGAATTATGAGTACTATTACGAGAAATTTGGAAATCCTGCCCAGGCCTCACAAGAGTTACTGCTGCCGATTACGCTGGAGTTCACACCTTCGGAGACGGAAAAACTGAAAACAAGACTGGCCTGGTTCGAGCAGGCGGGTGTATATTTGGAGCATTTCGGTGGACAGACGTTCCGTGTGCGCTCCCATCCGTTCTGGTTCCCCAAAGGGGACGAGAAAGACATTATCGAAGAGATGTCTGAATGGGTGCTGAGTGAACGCAGCATTGATGTCGCCAAGATGCGAGAAGCTGCATCGATCATGTGCTCCTGCAAGGCGTCTATCAAAGCGAACCAAAAGCTGACGGATCTAGAAGCAGAAGTGCTGATTCAGCGTCTCGGTTCATGTCGTCAGCCCTACACTTGTCCACATGGTCGGCCGATTGTGGTGTCATTTTCAACGTATGATCTGGAAAAATTATTTAAACGAGTGATGTAGCTATTTAGGGGGACATTATGTACATTACAACCGGTGACAAGGAGATTGCCTCTCAGGTGGAGCGTGCGCGTAAGCTCGCCGAAACGACAGGAGGTACCTACGTACCGCGCAATAGAACGTCTTTACCCAAACTGATTGAACAGTATGGTATCAACGAAATACTCGTCGTGCTCAATGGCAGAGCACGTTTGTTTCGCAAGGATGCGACGGAGCTTGAGTTTCACCCCAGTATGGGATTTGTTCGCGCTAAACGTGTTCTAAGGGGGGAAGCCGATCCCATGCTTGAAGCTGGTGCGGTACTCAAAGGGGACACCATTGTTGATTGTACCGCTGGACTCGGTTCAGATGCGCTGGTATTTTCGGTTGCTGCTGGTAAGAGTGGAAGGGTCATCGCATGTGAAAGTTCTCAACCGCTCTATACCTTGCTGCTGGAGGGCATGTCTCATTATAAGAGCAATCAGCCCTTGGTGGATGAGGCTTTCCGGCGCATAGACCTGCGGCATGTGGATCATCTTGAGTTACTGCGTTCCATGCCGGATCAGAGCTGTGACACTGTATATTTTGACCCCATGTTCCGTGAACCAATGATGGATTCAAGTGCTATACAGCCCTTGCGAGATTATGCGAATGCTCACGCGCTGGATGAACAGAGTATTGTGGAAGCGAAACGGGTTGCCCGTAAACGGGTAGTGATGAAAGAAAAGCGCGGCAGCGCGGAGTTTGACAGGCTCGGATTTGAAATACTTGATCGGGCGAATGCAAAAACCCTGTACGGAGTGATTAATGTTGAAAGTGGAAGTTAAACCAAAACCTAAACTGCTTGTGCTGGTTGGACCAACAGCAGTAGGCAAAACAAGAATGAGCATCGAGCTTGCCCAAGCTTTCAATTGTGAGATTATCTCGGGGGATTCGATGCAGGTATATCGTGAAATGGATATCGGAACAGCCAAGATTACATCTGAAGAAATGAAGGGGGTACCTCATCATCTCATTGATATCCATGAACCGGAATACCCGTATTCTGTGGCCGAGTTTCAGGAGAGTTGCACTCGATTGATTAGTGAAATCCATGAACGCGGTAAAATGCCTTTTATTGTAGGTGGCACCGGTCTGTATGTGGAATCAGTATGTTACGGCTTCCAATTTTCGGATAGTGGTTCAGATGAAGCGTTCAGAGAGGAACAATTCAGCTATGCGGAGCAACATGGAGCACAGGCCCTTCATGATCGTTTGAGGGAAGTTGATCCGGTTAGTGCGGATCGTCTGCATCCGAATGACCAGCGGCGAATTGTACGTGCGCTTGAGATCCATCACCTCACAGGCGAGAAGTGGTCTGATCAGCTGGCAGTACAGAAGAAAGAGTCGCCTTATGATCTTCTTATTGTTGGTTTGACAATGGATCGCCAGAAGTTGTATGCCCGGGTAGAAGAGCGGATTGATTTGATGATCGAACAAGGTCTGGTAGATGAGGTGAAATCCTTGTTGGAACGGGGAGTGGCCAGAGGTCATATTTCCATGCAAGGACTGGGGTATAAGGAGATTGCAGCGTTCCTGCAAGGGGAAGTGAGTTGGGAAGCTGCGGTGGAGTGGTTGAAGAGGGATACGCGCCGGTTTGCCAAAAGGCAGCTTTCCTGGTTCCGCCATATGAAGGATATTGAATGGGTGGACATGACGGATACCCAGGATTTTGAAGGGAAATACAAGCAGATAAGTGAATTGATTACACGGAAATTTGATTGATTTGAGCGATTATTAGTATTCTTCTGACAGGCATCGATTAGATCAAGATATGTAAACCTCTACCTTTTAGTCATCAAAAGGATAGAGGTTTTTACTTATCACTAGAACAGATGCTAGAAATTAAAGATTCGCTAAACAACGAATAAATGTGATTTAAAATGAAGGATTTGTCCCTCTTTTGCAAAACTGACAAGCGGTGTATAATGGATAAGTCTTCTATTTGTTCACGACGCCAAGAATGGGGGTAAAATAGCAGACAAGGGGTTTTTGTGGATTATATGAAACTGTTCATGATATAATAGCACGAAAGCTACTCAGCGATATTGAATATTACTTGAACACGAATTCAAATGAACCAATGGGGGTACGGCTAATGAACAAGTCCATCAACATCCAAGATACGTTCTTGAACCAACTGCGGAAAGAAAATATTCCTGCTACGGTCTATCTGACCAACGGCTTCCAAATCCGCGGGACGATCAAGGCATTTGACAATTTTACGATCGTCATTGACAGCGACGGACGCCAGCAAATGGTCTACAAGCATGCCATCTCCACGTTCACGCCGCAACGCAGCGTATCGCTGATGCAGCAAGATAACAGCGGCGAAGCTTAAAAATTACGAAACCTTTTCACCAACCATTTCGTCTACTAGTATAGGTATTGAAACAGAGCAACCTGAATAAAGGGTTGTTCTTTTCATTCCGGGCAAAATATGTTTAATGTATGCCTGAGCCTACAGACGATTAGAAATTATGCATCCGAAAGGGAGTCAGGAGGTAACATGCCAAACGATCCGTTGTCGAGGTCTAACAATCGCAACAACAATAATAAGTCACCCAAAAAAGCGAAGCCAAAGACCTCTAAAAAGAAAAAAATTACGGGTAAACGCGTTGGATGGACACTGTTTTTCACAATGGCAATCGCCATATTCTGTGCACTAGGCGGATATTTATTTATTATGGTGAGTGGTGAAAATCTGCTCAAAGCCAACAAGGACAAAACCACAATTAATGAAACTTCAAAAGTATATGATCGCAATGGCCAATTAATGGGGGAGTTGTCCATTCAGAAGCTGGACCCCGTCAAAGAAGACGATATTCCTGAGCTTGTGAAGCAAGCCTTTGTTGCGACGGAGGATAAACGCTTCTACGATCACCAAGGTGTGGATATCTGGTCCATTGGGCGTGCGGCGGTTAAGGACGTCATGGCTCGTTCCATGGTGGAAGGTGGTAGTACATTAACCCAACAGCTTGCCAAGAACATGTTCTTGTCCCGTGACAAAACGTTCTTCCGTAAAGCAACGGAAGTATCGATAGCCATGGCATTAGAGCGCAAGTACACAAAAGACGAAATTCTGACGATGTATCTGAACCGGATTTTCTTCGGTCATCAGCGTTATGGGATTAAAGCAGCATCTGAATTTTATTTTGGAGTTACCGATCTCAAGAGGTTGAAGTTGTGGCAAATTGCAACATTGGCAGCTATGCCGAAAGGGCCATCTGCCTATAACCCGGTAAGCAATCCAAACGACTCTAAAGCACGCCGTGGTGTGGTATTGCAGCTGATGTATGAACAGGGCTACATTACTAAGGCGGAGATGGATGAAGCAAAAGAAGTTAACTACAACTACAAGCGACCTGAGAAAGACATGAAGTATCAAGCCTTTATTGATTATGTGCTCCGTGAAGCTGAACGAGTAACAGGTAAAACGGAAGATGATCTGAATATTGGCGGATACAAAATCTATACAACCATGGATGCTCAGGCTCAAACGGCCATGGAAACTGCCTTCACAGATGATAGTCTGTTCGAGGCAAGTAAAGATGATCAACAGGTTCAAGGCTCCATGGTTATCATGAATCACGAGAATGGCAGTCTCGTTGCCCTCTTGGGCGGACGTGATTATCAGACTAAAGGGTATAGTCGTGTAACGCAGAGTCGAAGACAACCAGGTTCTGCTTTTAAACCGATTGTGTCTTATGCACCGGCTCTTGAATCAGGAAATTACAGTGCCAATTCGGCGCTGAGTAATGCGAAGCAATGTTTTGGTAACTACTGTCCTGGTAACTTGCATGGATATTCTTCGACGATCAGTATGACGGAAGCCATTACGAAATCGGAAAATATTCCTGCGGTTTGGCTACTTGATAAAATAGGCGTTAACACAGGCATAAAGTTTGCCAAGAGTGTAGGTATACAGCTGACAGATGAAGACAAAAACTTGGCGATTGCCCTCGGTGGTCTAAGTAAAGGTACAAATACACTGGAAATGGCGCAAGCCTATAGTGCATTTGCCAACCTCGGAGAATACCGACAAGCCTATTCGATTAAGGAAATAAAGGATAGCGCAGGCAAAACTACGTACAAACACGATAACTCTGACACAACACGTGTCATGAGCGAGCAAAATGCGTATCAGCTTACACAGATGCTGCAGAACGTTGTTAATGACGGTACGGGACGTTCAGCGCGTCTGGATCGTCCGGTAGCGGGTAAAACAGGAACTGTTCAAAGTGGTATCTCTGGCAACAGTGCCAACCGTGATGTATGGTTCGTTGGATACACACCGGAGTGGACTGCTGCAGTCTGGATGGGCTATGACAATCCGGATGCCAATCATATGCTTAAGAACAGCAGTAAGCTGTCGGCAGCTTTCTTTGCCAAAGTCATGGGAGATGCTTTAAAAGGCGTTCCAGTGAAGCAATTCAAAGCACCAGCTGGAGGGCAGGCACCTCCGCCAGTAGAAGAACCAGAAAAGCCGGCTCTGTCCGTTAGTGGGCTGAGTGGATCATACGATCCAAATGCACAAACCGTCTCCCTGAGTTGGACTGGAACGGGTGACGCGAGTACGCAATATCGGATTTATCGGAAAGAAACCTCCGAAGCCCAGTTCACGCATCTCATTGATGCAATAGGAGCGACCAATGCACAGGATTTAAGTGCGTTGCCTGGTCTAACCTATGAGTACTATGTGACAGCTTACGACTTGGCATCAGGACTTGAGACGGATCCTTCCAACACCATCTCCTTGATGATTGAAGCGCAGGAAATGCCGCGGGAAGAACCTGATCCTGGTATAGATCCTGGAACAGAGATAGATCCTGAGCAGCCAGGTACGGAGAATCCGGACAATGGTTCACCGGATAATGGCAACTCGAACGGTAATAACGGTAATGGAAATGAAAATGGCAACAACGGAAATGGTAATGGTAATAACGGAAACAATGGCAACGGTGGTAATAACGGCGGAAACGGTCAACCTGGGGAAGGCAATACGACCCCACCCGGTCAGGGCACAACAGATCCTGGCGGAAATGGTGAAGGCCCCGATGATGGGGCCGTAACGACGCCAGGCGAGGTTGTAACTCCGGACAGCGGAACGAGTGGGGATACTGGAGGGACAGATGCACCTGCAGATTCTCAAGCTGGAACCGGCGGCTAAGCCATTGAATCACTAAATAGCTACATTATAAAAAACTGCTTCCCGAAATTTCGGTGAAGCAGTTTTTTTGTTATACGTAACCATCTGTAAAGGGAGCTGATTTGATGAATAGGTGGGACAAAGCTTGATTTTGAGTGTAGAACTTAAATATGGTAAGCTGTAACTATTCGTAATACGTTGTGCAAGGGCGGGCCCAGAGCGCTGGAATGCATCATGCGGACGTTATTACATTGTTCACCAATAACATCAGAGCAGGTCACGGACCTGTAGTCGGCAAAGAGGGGTTCGTATGAAACGGAAATTCGGGGATCGCGCGAACTGGCGCCGGATTACGAACCGACAATTCACATGCCGGTTCGTTCAATCCAAAATTTTTACAGGTTATATTACGTTGTACACCATACAGGATTTGAAAGAACCTCTGTGGAAAACTTATGGAGGCAGTACCTTTTGTATCGCAGATAAAGGTTATTCCTGGCTGCAATACTATCCGAAGGGAGAGCACTTTGTTGTTACAGCGATGTTTGACGATCAGGAACGAATTGTAGAGTGGTATATTGATACATGTCGTAGTCAGGGGATAACCGATCAGGGTGTTCCTTGGTTTGATGACCTGTATCTGGATGTCGTTGTACTGAAAGATGGAGAAGTATTTTTGCTGGATGAAGATGAGCTTGAAGACGCACTGTCACGGAAGCATATTACAACGGGTGATTATGACTTGGCTAACAAGACGGCTAAGGAACTGCTGCATGCCATTGATGCACATGTATTCCCATACTTTCAGTTATCACTGAAGCATAGGCCGAGTTTGTTTGAGAACGGAGAGTTTCGAAAAAACATTCAGATTTGAGACATCTAATTATCCGTAGAATTCTTCATGATCCTTCTAATATTGGAGCACCTGATAGAATACATTAATAATCAGGAGAGTTCAGCCCGATAAAATAGAGGTGATGGCGAATGAACGGACGGGTCATGGCTGCAGGAGAGCAACCAGGAGGCAGACCATCCAGACAAATTAATATTGTGTTGCGTAACCAGGAACCTCAGATGTTGGTCAAAGATGAAGCAGCGGCAGTACAGGCAGCCAAGAGTATAACCAAACATGCGCACTTCCAGGAGATACAGGGTGAATTGGAGCAACTGGTTGGACTTGAAAATATCAAAGACTTGGTATTTGAGATCTATGCTTTCCTACAGATTGCTCAGATGCGTACCGAAGCAGGCTTACTTAGTGGTGCGCACGTGTATCATATGATCTTCAAAGGCAATCCGGGGACCGGTAAGACCACCGTAGCGAGGATCGTTGCCAAACTCTTTCAGAAGATGGGTGTGTTAAGTAAAGGTCATCTTATTGAAGTAGAGCGTGCGGATCTGGTTGGAGAATATATCGGTCACACGGCGCAGAAAACAAGAGATCTGGTTAAGAAGGCACTCGGTGGGATATTGTTCATTGATGAAGCTTACAGTTTGGCCCGCGGGGGAGAGAAGGATTTTGGCAAGGAAGCTATTGATACGCTTGTAAAATCAATGGAAGATAACAAAAATCAGTTTATACTGATTCTTGCCGGATACTCGGAAGAAATTGATTTTTTTCTTCAGACAAATCCCGGATTACCTTCCCGCTTTCCCATTCAAGTGGAGTTTCCAGACTATAGCATTGATCAGTTGATTCAAATCTCTGAGATTATGGCCAAAGAGCGTGATTATATTCTAATGCCACAGACCATACTCAAGCTAAAGCAGCATTTGCTTCAGGAGAAAAATGATTCGCTGCATGCGTTCAGTAACGCCAGATACGTTCGTAATGCCATTGAGCGTTCGATCAGGCATCAGGCGGTTCGTTTGTTGGAACAATACTCAGAAGGCAGTCCAGGGAAACTGGAGCTGATGACAATCCGGACAGAGGATTTGAACTTTGAGCGAAAGTAAGCGATAATATAGTTTTTACACTAGCCGGCCGGGCCAACCGGTTCGGCTTAAGGCATGCCATGGCATATTCGTGGCAATGTATATCAATGGATTAGTAATTAGAGGGAGTGAACATATACATGACAAATGGCACGCATGATACAGATATGGTCAAAAAAGATCGCGCCGTCTTGGTGAGTCTTGTTACGGATGATGTAAAACGTACAGGTATCAATCCTGAGTACTCTTTAGAGGAATTGGTGAAACTTGCCGAGACAGCTGGAGTCGAAGTGCTAAGTGTACTTTCTCAGAACAGGGAAAAACGTGATACCAAATGGTTCATTGGTAAAGGTAAGGTGGAAGAGCTTCGTGCGATTGCGGAGGAACTCGGAGCAACTACAGCTATTTTTGATCAGGAATTGTCAGGTGCACAGGTTCGGAATCTGGAAGAAACCCTCGATCTCAAAATTATTGACCGCACCCAATTGATTTTGGACATCTTTGCACAACGTGCCAACACTAGAGAAGGTATTATTCAAGTGGAATTGGCTCAACATAGCTACTTGCTGCCACGTTTGTCGGGTCATGGCAAGAACCTGTCCAGACTCGGGGGCGGAATCGGAACAAGAGGCCCAGGTGAAAGCAAGTTGGAGACAGACCGCCGTCATATCCGTGGTCGTATCGATGATCTAAAGCGTCATCTGGAAGAATTGACTCGTCATCGTAAGTTGCATCGTGAACGCCGTAAAAAAACAGGTATTGTTCAGGTGGCCCTAGTTGGTTATACCAATGCTGGCAAATCAACCTTGCTCAAACAGTTGACGGCTGCAGATGTGTATATTCAAGATCAGCTATTCGCTACATTAGATCCGACATCACGTACGATGGAACTTCCAAGTGGTAAAGAAATCGTACTTACCGACACGGTTGGATTTATTCAAAATCTCCCGCATGATCTGATTGCAGCATTCCGGGCAACGCTGGAGGAAGTGAATGAAGCAGACCTGATCCTTCATGTTGTGGACGCCTCATCGGCTATGCGTGAAGATCAGATGCGGACGGTTAATACAATTTTGCAAGAACTTGGTTCAGGGGACAAGCCGCAGTTAGTCCTGTATAACAAAAAAGATGCATGTACACCAGAGCAGCTTGAGATGCTTCCATTGGATAAAGGCCATATTAAAGTAAGCGCACTAGACTCGGAGGATCTGCTTAAAATCCGTGAATTCATTCAGACAGAGCTGACAGGTGATACGAAGCGATTCCGTATTCCGGCAGAACGTGGTGATCTTACGTCGGTACTCTACAAAATTGGTGATGTAGTGGATACCAGCTTTGAAGAAAATGATGTAATTTATGAAGTTGAATTGCAGAAAGGTGAATATGAGAAATTTGGTTATATGCTTCAAGATTTCATTGAATTGTAATACTCATGACATATTGATGTGATAAGTTACACGATATTGGATATTCAACGTCAGATTCGTGCTATGAAGGGGAATGAAGTAAGATGGTAAGCTTTGATTCAGAAATATCTGAACTTCAACGTCAAGTGGAGCGTCAGATTGAAGGACAACTTCAACAGATTGATCGGATCACAGATCACAATCAATGGAAGGTGATTAATGCTTTCCAACAGCGAAAAGTAAGTGATTTTCACTTTGCAGGTTCAACAGGTTATGCCTATAACGATCGTGGGCGTGAAGTGCTTGATGAAGTATATGCTGATGTTTTTGGCGCGGAAGCCGCGTTGGTGCGTCCTCATTTTGCTTCAGGTACTCATACGATTAGTACAGCTCTCTTTGGCGTTTTGCGTCCAGGTGACGAATTATTGTACATCACGGGTAAGCCTTATGACACATTGCATAAAGTTATTGGCAAACCCGGTGATGGCACAGGTTCATTACGCGATTTTGGCATCGGTTACCGTGAGACGGCCTTAACTGCTGAAGGTGGAGTGGACTGGGCAGCAGTTGAAAAAAGCATTACACCGGCTACAAAAGTCATTGGGATTCAACGTTCACGTGGTTATGACTGGCGCTCATCCTTCTGTGTTGCTGAGATTGCTGAGATGGTTACACGTGTTAAAGGGCTTAAGGAGGATGTCATCGTATTCGTAGATAATTGTTACGGTGAATTCACGGAGGAACGTGAACCGACAGAAGTCGGAGTTGATCTGATGGCAGGATCACTGATCAAGAATCCTGGTGGAGGCATTGCGGAAACCGGTGGATACATATGTGGGAAGGAACAGTACGTACAGCTGGCAGCTTATCGTTTGACAGCCCCTGGAATTGGGGGAGAGGTTGGAGCGATGCTGGGGACAACACGTGGCATCTACCAAGGACTTTACATGGCACCGACAATTGTAGGACAAGCTATCAAAGGAAGTACGTTTGCTGCTGCGATGTTTGCTGAATTCGGATTTGTAACCAAACCCGCCTGGAATGAAGCTCGCACAGATCTGATCCAGGCTGTTCAGTTTAGCTCTGCCGAGCATCTGATCGCCTTCGTGCAGGGGATTCAGCGGGCAGCAGCTGTGGATAGTCATGTGGTTCCTGAACCGTGGGATATGCCTGGTTATGAGCACCCTGTCATTATGGCGGCAGGTACGTTCATTCAGGGTGGAAGTCTGGAATTATCAGCCGACGCGCCTATTCGGGAGCCGTATATCGGGTATATGCAAGGCGGATTAACGTACTCTCATGTCAAATATGGCGTTTTGATGGCATTACAGACTATGAAAGATCGTAAATTATTGTGAGTTTATCTAACACGTCATTGACACTTGGTAATAACTAAATGTACAATAGGGTGAAGAATAGATGACTGGAAGGTTGATGAACATGGGTGATGAAATCCGCAGAAATATGGCCTTATTCCCGATTGGTATTGTAATGAAACTTACGGATCTGTCTGCACGTCAGATTCGTTACTATGAGCAGCACAGCTTGATTGTTCCTGCGAGAACGTCAGGTAATCAACGTTTATTCTCTTTTAATGACGTAGAGAGATTGCTAGAGATCAAGGCTTTGATTGAAAAAGGAGTTAACATCGCGGGCATCAAACAAGTGATGAATCCTGTTTCAAAAGAATCCGAGGAAGCGACAGTTATCACACCAGATACTGAAGTTAAACGCAGAGAGCTGTCCGATACGCAGTTGCACCGCTTGCTGAAGCAGCAGCTTGTATCAGGTAAGAGACCAGGACAAGTATCTCTCATTCAGGGAGAGCTTTCCCGATTCTTTAATAAAAAGTAAATTCGCATAACTTGGCGAGTGAGGGGAAAACATACACTTTTGGTGTGAGACTCCTTGACCCGTGGAACTTTCTAATGTACAAATATAACAGGCAAACCAAATACGCAGATAAGAAAGGGAGAGGTTATAGTGAGTTATACAAAAGAAGACATTCTCCGCATTTCGAAAGAAGAAAACGTACGATTCATTCGATTGCAATTTACTGATTTGCTTGGAGCTATCAAAAACGTTGAGATTCCTGTGAGTCAGTTGACTAAGGCTCTGGATAACAAAATGATGTTCGATGGATCTTCCATTGAAGGTTATGTGCGTATTGAAGAGTCCGACATGTACCTCTATCCAGATCTAGATTCTTGGCTTATTTTCCCATGGGTTGCAGAGAACCGTGTTGCACGCATGATTTGTGACGTATATCTTCCGGATGGTAATCCGTTCCCAGGAGATCCACGTGGCATCTTGAAACGAAACCTGAAGGAAGCCCAAGATATGGGATTCACTTCCTTCAACGTTGGTCCTGAACCCGAGTTCTTCTTGTTCAAAACAGATGAAAAAGGAAACCCAACTAATGAACTAAATGACCAAGGTGGTTATTTCGACCTTGCGCCTACGGATCTTGGTGAAAACTGTCGTCGTGACATCGTTATCACACTTGAAGAAATGGGCTTTGAAATCGAAGCTTCCCACCATGAGGTAGCTCCAGGTCAGCATGAGATCGACTTTAAATATGCTGATGCTCTGAAAGCAGCTGACCAGATCCAAACGTTTAAACTCGTTGTTAAAACGATTGCACGTCAGCATGGTTTACATGCTACATTCATGCCGAAACCGCTGTTTGGTATGAACGGATCCGGTATGCACTGTAACCAATCCTTGTTCACAGGCAATGAGAACGCATTCGTTGATGAGTCGGACGAGTTGGGTCTGAGCAAAACTGCTCGTCACTTCATGGCTGGAACTCTGAAGCATGCGCGTGCGTTTGCAGCAATTACTAACCCAACTGTAAACTCATACAAACGTCTTGTACCAGGTTATGAAGCTCCTTGTTATGTAGCATGGTCTGCTAGTAACCGTAGCCCAATGATCCGTATTCCAGCTTCCCGTGGCCTGAGCACACGTGTTGAAGTTCGTAACCCGGATCCGGCTGCTAACCCTTACCTGGCTTTGGCTGTTTTGTTGAAAGCAGGTCTGGACGGCATCAAACGTGAGCTTTCCTTACCAGCTCCAATCGACCGTAACATCTACATCATGTCAGAAGAAGAGCGTGTGGAAGAAGGTATTCCAAGCTTGCCAGCTGACCTGAAAGAAGCATTGAATGAATTGATCCGCAGCGAAGTCATCTGTGATGCGCTCGGCGACCACGCCTTGGCTCACTTCTATGAGCTGAAAGAAATTGAGTGGGATATGTACAGAACACAAGTCCACCAATGGGAACGCGATCAATATATCACGTTGTACTAATCGAAAAAACCTTGTAACTACGGGGTTTTGAAGGAATGAACCGGGGGACGTTTTGAGGGAATTGCACTTCTATTGAGGTTGCGTCCCCCAACGTCCCTCGGTTTTTGATTTTCTGATCCAAAAATACGGGAAGTGTACTCTTCATATTTATCAATGTTACGTTTTTCTAACTTCTTGGAAATATGAGCATACACATCTGATGTGATTTGGGCACTGCCTTGCCCAAGCTGTTCTTGTACAAATTTTATGTCAGCCCCAGCTTCAAGCATGATCACGGCATAAGTATGTCTCAAAGAATGAATTGTTAAATCCTCACTTAAACCAGCTTTTCTTAAAATTCTCTTCGAAGCATTAAAAACTAGATTTAGGCATCGGACTACCATCATTCCTGCACAAGACCAGATTCAAATCGTGTCTGTACATTGACTCCCCTAAATTGATCTTATTTTGATTCTGCCATGAAGCATGGTACCTCAAATCATTTATGATTCCGTTACTTACACTGATTGTGCGTGTAGATTTTTCAGTTTTTGTATCTTCGAAAAGTTCATCCTCGTCTGCCGCTTGAAAATCGAGTGTTTCATCCACGCGGATCGTCTTCTCTTTGAAATTGATATCCGACCATTTTAGAGCGGCAGCTTCGCCTTTTCGTAACCCCGTTTCAATAAGCACTTTGAAGAAAATCCAATAAATGTACGCATCGCCTCGTGCCGTATGAAGAAATTTGGGAATGTCCTCTGAATCGATGAATTGGATAGACTTCTTATTATGCTCTCCTTTAATAATAGACCCCTTACATGGATTGCGTAATATTTTCCCTTGAATCAACGCATGCTCTATGGATGAGTGAGTATACCGTGGAGTTAATGATCTCGACCGTGCGCGTGCTGAGCCCCTTTTTATATAAAGAGTCCAAAAAGACTTGATACATATCTGGTTTCAAATCCTGAAGCATAAGACGCTTGAAAAAAGGAAGAATTTAGAATTATATCAGAAAAAGATATTTTAGAAGAATCGTCAAAAAACGAGCCCTCAGTATCTAAGGCTCGTTTAAAATGCAGGAGTTATATTTACCTCCAAAAGTTATATTTGGATTAGTGCAGAAGTTTCTTGCTCAAAAGTAACTATAACAATTCTACCCTATTTCAGAGAATTTGACCATACTTTAGTTTGAAGTTCTTGTCCTTGGTTCGAGACCAGAACTTGTACCGGTTGCCGAAAAGGACAAGGAAATGATTTGATTACCGATTAAATAAGTATTTAACTACTTGTCACTGCTCTAATTCATTAAGCTGAAGTGCAGTTTAGATTAAACTGCGGTGAACCATATCATCCCTAGTGATAAAGCAGAGAATTGAACTGGATATCGCATCGGCAACGCTGAGTTTGCAGGAAGGAGCTTAAAGTATTCACGTACTCGATACATGTTGAGTATCTAATATTGATGGTTCGTAAGGAATAGATGAGATATGACAGTTTAGCTCAAACGACTTAATTGTATAGTGTTGACACTTCGCCCACTTGGAGTAATATCTTACTATTGAGATAGCATTCTATTTCCGATGAAGACATATTTTAGTTTGAATGTTATTTAGGAAGGAGAGACACTATGACAATGTTCGAGATATGTTCTATGCAAAGTCTATTTTATGAACAACGGCGTAGAGCTAATAATATAAGTAACCGCTTAAATCCGGATAGTGATAATTGTTATAGTGCAGACTTTGCTACCTTGAAATTCAACTATTTTAAGGAGCGGCTATCATGAGATATGTAAATGCCGACATCATCTTTCCGGAAGAATTACTGAATGAAATACAAAAGTATCTAAACGGTGGATTGGTTTACGTCCCTAAATCAAAAGGTTTGCGTAGAAAAGGGGTGAAAATTCAGGCAGTAGAAAAATTTTGAATCTTAGCAATGATGAAATCCGGCAAAAGTTTCTCGATGGGGATACTATCGAGAAACTTTCAGATCGATGTTGTCTTTCAAGCGACAATATTAAAAAGATCGTTTATACAAAATAATTGTTTAACAAAAGTCGCATTGGAAGAAAAACTAATGTGACTTTTTTGTGTATAGTATAGTTTAAATTGTTTACTACATATTTTTAAGCTTTTACTATCGTTACAATAACATATAAGAGAAGTAGTTGATTTACTTCATAAAAACTGCAGGGGGATAACAAATGAATGATTTTTTTAGATTTGATACTGATGAAGAACGGCGGGCGTTATTAATCAGAGCAAGGAAAGTCGCTTTATCTGCAATTCGAAAGTATGACTTAAAATGGGATAACATCCAGTTTATTCAACTATCCGATACGATCACGTATAAAATTGAAACCAGTACAGATAACAATTATTTACTTCGCATTCATTCGGACCGATTAAGCAGAGAGGAAATTCGTTCGGAGCTCCTACTGTTACAAGCCCTGAACAAATCGAAAGATCTAACTGTACCAGAAGGGATGGCAAGTTGTGATGGTACTTATGTATTGGACATCGAAACAGAGATAGGATATAGGCGCCCTTATGTAACGATGATGCGATGGATAGAGGGTGAAAAAGCAACAGGTGACTTTACGGATAGTCATGCATATAATATGGGTGTATTGATGAGCAGGCTCCATGCAGCGGCAAAGGATTTCAATCCTCCTTCTGATTTTGTAAGACCTACTTGGGGAGTAGAAAGTTTTAAACGTGAAATGGCTAAGTTGGAACGTTATTATGAACGTTTTTTATCCGAAGAGGGGTGGAAGCTGTATCAAGATGCAGCTGAGAAGGTTGTATCCCAACTTACCACTATGCATCCAAGTGAACATAACTATGGGCTCATTCATGCTGATTTACATACCGGTAATATGGTTTTTAGAGATAATCAACCCTATCCGATTGATTTTGGAAGATGTGGGTACGGATATTATCTCTATGATATGGCAGGTACCCTATTGGAGCTTTGGCCAAAACATCGATGGATGCTTGTCCAAGGTTATGAGAGCATGAGGAAGTTGGAGAAGGACTATATTCGCGATCTGGAATGTTTTTTTGTCATGTTCATGATCGAGAACTCCTGCCATCACTCCTCTGATCCAAGAGAAACAACCAGTTTAATCGATGAACAAAAGTATGCCCAAGCATATATAAAAGAATATTTAAATGGTAATCCATTTTTATTCGAAGTGATCGAGCCTGTAAATGTGGATTAATACTAACCGATACCGGGCTAAAATAATGATATCTTAAGGTGATGATTTACAATAGGTCGCTGTTTAGAGTGTTTGTTCATATCATCAAGTTTTAAAAACGTGAGCTATGACTTCGAGTTTATATAAGATCTACTTGTGTACTTAACGCTGAAACTTTTCTGTTTATTATGAAGATTTATGCTTATTCATGAAGTTTGTCCGATCCAGTTGTTCTTCAGCTTCTCTAGTTCCCCTTCATTTTCGGGGTATATTTTGACGGAGCTGTTTTGGGTCGTTTCGTGATTTTTTAAACTTGCATTCAGTTGGAATGAAGCCGACTCGGATTAGTGGGTCGTCTTTTTTCTTTTCTAGGGGCTTGATAGTTTGCGCCGGATGTGCAGGTCAGCGAGATGCCAAATACGGTTGAGGCATTATGGAAGATCGAGCTTTTATATGGAAATCATCTGTCCTATACGGAGAGTACGTATGTGGTAAAGTTAACAACGAAGCTGGAGGGTGGAGCTTCGAAGTGCTCCTTGGTCATCGATTTGAGGGATAAGTTCGATGAGTTCCTCAGAGATTTTAATGTTTTTGGAAGTATGGAGAAGGCAGATCTGCATCAAACCATTGATTATGTGAAGTACCTTAAAATTAACGGTCTATTCAGGAGAGTGCCTAACCTGCTGACGGAATTGGAAGGCTCCGCTGGTGCTGATAACAGCTTGGAGTTGTTCAGCACGGTTACATTCCTTACCTACCCTTATTTGACTATGCCTGCAGTCCCAACAACGTTCCGTTGGATAATCTTACTACACAAAAATTGACGCTACCCCCAGCCATACGAATATTTTAGAATGTAAGCTTTAAACTTCATATTCTGCAGAATTTGCATGATGTATTTATTAAGAACCCCATTATGTCTTTGAAGCTCCCTAATCCAATTGGACACTCGAAGCCACCTCAGATACACTAAATGAAATGAGGAGAGCGTCCATGAAAAGATGGAAACGGGGAGGCTACAGTCCCATCACGCACATTGAAAACAGCTTTAATCAATCCATGATCCTTCACAGACCTAGGTTTCTCGGTTGGAGCGTCCAAATGGGTAGCTGTAGGAATGATGGGAAAACTTCTGGTAAGAGATGATGGTACATGTCGAGAGAACGGTTACTGTATTCCTAATGCTGAAGGTGTTGCAACTGAAGCAATTGAGAGATATCGGGTATTAGAAAGAACATCACCCATTCAAATGAGAATAGTTGTGAAATAGTAAATTAACAAAAGGGATAACAACTAAGTTATAAGTCCAATCTTCCAGAAGATGAGCTTTTTTGTATTTTGGGATCGTCACACAGATGGTGTTTAATCTTTTGACTACGAGATCTGTATCATCAAATCTCGCTCACACCGGAAATATCGTCCTATGATTTTTTCAGCCAAGGATGCAGGATGGACACCTAATCAATCCATTGTACGGATTTGGGAGGCCCTTCAAAACTTGAATTCTTACACAGAAGATATGGTGCTACCGATGCTAAAAAATGGGGAAAGAACCTTGTTCACCTTCAAAGGAACGGCTATAATGCGCAAAGATCACATGGCAGGCACGCTTAACCAGGAAGAAACACTACTTTTTAACTTATTTAAAGGTAAATATAAGGGAGGAACAATTGAGATTGCAAAAAACACCAGCGTTCTCATCAATAATGCCCAAATAAAACATCAACCTACTTGGAGTGGGCAGATTCCAAAACGGTATACACTCATTAAGCTGAATGTTCTCATTACAGAGAGTCCTGAAGGAAAATCCAAACGCCACTATAGAGAAAGATTTGCAAGAGAAATTAGAACTTCAATTTAATCAGACGGCTAAAAAGATACAATCGTATGGTTCGGATATCCTTGGCGTGGGCATGATATACCGGCCCTACTTAACGGAAAAACAGGTGAATGCCTGGAAAACTATTTTGTTTCCTAAACTGACACAGCATATTAATGTAAAAATTAATGTGTTAAATGAATTATATTTTAAGGAAAATGTTACTGATAAACAAGAACAGGGGAAAATGCTCAAAAAAAATGCTTACTAGCAGAAGAAGTCAACAGATAAAAAATCTAAATCCGTTGACTCCATTTGATATTGGCAACATATAGCGAAAAAAATCGATTGCAGTAGCCATAAAAGTTATCATTTTTTGCTCTTTGGTCCACAGGATGCTGGTCATTACTTCTCTCACTCCTACCCAAACGTAAAGCCCTTTTTGATTTATGAAAGGAGAGTTTTTTGAGTGGTAAAATCTCTCCATCTGAAGAATTGTATCAATTCATGTAAGCGCAAAATCATTGTCATTTATCTGAAAAAGAAACTGAAAATAGAATTCTTTCTACAGTACATTAAACTGTCGAAAGCAAAAGATTTAAATCAAGCTTCCTTAGAAATTTGATAGCTAAGAAATAGGCGGGAGTATTTGCTTTCACACTTTCAAAATTCCAATCATGTTTCAAATTACATGAAAATCAATGTTTCAATTGTATGTTGAAAGTTTCATATAGAAGAGGTATACTTTAATTAAATTTTTAGCAATTTAATTTTAGATAATTAATTGGAGATGTTAATATGGATCAGGCAAAACAACTGGTGACAGAACAACGTACATTTTTTTATACAGGACAAACTAAAAATATCGATTATCGGATTAATGCGCTTCAACAGCTTAGAAAAGGAATTGAAAAGTATCAGCAGCGGATTCAAGACGCACTTCGGGCGGATCTAAACAAATCCGAGGCAGAAGCTTACAGTTCAGAGATTCGCATTGTTTTAGGTGAACTGGATTTTGCATTAGAACACCTGCAGGAATGGGCTGCACCAAAACAAGTTCCAACTAATTCGGCTATGCCGGATGGGGTGAGCACCATTTACCCTGAACCATACGGTGTGGCTCTTATTATTGCACCTTGGAACTATCCTTTCCAACTGGCCTTTGGTCCACTGATTGGAGCAATTGCAGCTGGTAACTGTGCAGTTATCAAGCCTTCTGAATTAACACCAGCGGTATCTCGTCTGACATATGATCTGATTCAGGAGATCTTCCCTCAAGAGTATATCGCAGTTATGGAAGGAGAAGTCGAAGCTAGCACAGCATTGTTGAAAGAGAAGTTTGATTATATTTTTTTCACAGGAAGCACGGGTGTTGGTCGCATCGTTATGAAGGCAGCTGCGGAGCATTTGACTCCTGTAACCCTGGAGCTAGGGGGCAAGAGTCCTGCTATTGTGCACAGTGATGCAGATCTGAAGCTGGTGGCCCAGCGTATTGTTCGTGGTAAGTTCCTGAATGCGGGGCAAACATGCGTTGCTCCGGATTACTTGCTTGTGCATGAACAAGTTCATGATGAACTGATCGATATGATTGGCGCAGAGATCAAAGATAAATTTGGGGATGATGTGTTACAGAACGCTGATTTCCCGCATATTGTTAATGCGCGTAACTTTGATCGGTTGTCGAAATTCCTCACAGATGGCAAAACGCTAATAGGTGGACGTTCTGTACGTGAGCAGTTGCTGATTGAGCCGACGGTAATTGGAGATGTGAACTGGGAGTCATCTGTCATGCAAGAAGAGATCTTTGGTCCCATTCTTCCTGTATTTACGTACAGTGACCTGAACCCCATGCTAGATGAGATTGTTCGCCGGCCAAAACCATTGGCGCTATATCTCTTCACACAGGATGAGCAACTGCAGGAACAGGTTCTGAATCAAGTATCCTTCGGTGGGGGATGTATTAATGACACACTTTCTCATATGACTTCACACTATCTCCCGTTTGGTGGTGTAGGAGAGAGCGGCATGGGCTCATATCACGGACAACAGAGCTTTGATGTGTTCTCGCATCACAAGAGTGTTCTGAAACGCAGTGAATAATTAGCAGTTAAAACAATATAAAAATACAAAAGAGGTTGTCTTGTTCATCAGGACAACCTCTTTTGTATTTCATTGCATCTAGTTTTGTTACTCAAGTTAAATATTAATGAATATCTCGGAAAAGGCCAATGACTTTACCCAGAATACTAACGTGTTTCAAACGTAAAGGTTCGAAGGTCGCATTCTCCGGTTGAAGGCGAATATGATCTTTCTCTTTATAGAACGTTTTCACTGTAGCTTCATCGTCTTCAGTCATTGCAACAACGATATCACCGTTATCAGCAGTTTGCTGTTGACGGACAATAACGTAATCCCCATTAACGATTCCAGCTTCCACCATACTATCTCCCACTACCGAAAGCATAAACACTTTTTGTTCGCCTACATAATGTGTAGGAAGGGGGAAGTAGTCTTCAATGTTCTCGGTTGCAGTGATTGGAACCCCGGCTGTAACCTTACCAACGACAGGAATACGTGCAACGCTATGAGCAAATTGATGAGAATGCTCAGATTCTTCCTGGCTCAAAAGCTCAATGGCTCTTGGCTTGGTAGGATCGCGCCGGATCAAACCTTTTTTCTCCAAACGATCCAAATGTCCATGTACTGTTGAGCTGGAAGCCAGTCCAACAGCTTCCCCAATTTCCCGTACGGAAGGAGGATACCCCTTCAACCGGACTTCATTTCGTATAAACTCCAGAATAGCCTGCTGCCTGCTGGATATCTTCGACATACCGTATCAACCCCATTTTAGTAACGTTTGGGAAAATTATAACATAGAACCTCCGTTCGTACAAACATAAGTTCTAAATAAAATAGCATTAAATCAGTGTTTTTTAACTTATAGAACAGAATTTGTCCAAAAGTCAGAGCATAATACTGCAAATGCCTTTGCAAAAGGATTTCAAATAAGATATTTCCCCTTCAAAAAAGAAGCGAACAATTGTTCTGAAAATCTATTGAACAAAACAAGTGTTCGTGTTATATTGATTTCAACAGATAGGAACAAACGTTTGGAGGCGGGTATTTAATGAGATATTCTACTTATCAAAGCATTTATGAACCGATGAATTCGGAACTGGTGAAGTCTAACATAGGGAATTACAAGAAGGTTTTAGAACGTTTCAAGATTTCTTCATGGATGTTAAAGGTAGCCATTACCTCTTTGATTATATTTATTGGATGCAGCACTGTTATAACTGTATTTGCTGGCAATGAGAATGATGTTTTGCCTGGAGGAAAGATAGCTGTTTCACAAGGGGAAACATTATGGAGTATTTCTTTGGAACATAAACCGACGAATATGGATACACGTATTTATATAGAAGCAATTAAGAAAGTGAATCAACTTTATACGACTTCCATCCAAGTGGGTCAAGTACTAGTTCTACCGCAATTTGCAGAATAAAATGCACATCAATGAGTGTTAACGCGTGTCAGCTTGACAAGCTGCCTTTATCATGGCAAAGTTAATATGACTTTGTATTTTTGGAGGGGACAAGCTTGGATATAGATAGTCTGGTAGCACGTATTAACGAATTGGCTCGTAAGCAAAAGTCCACTGGATTGTCGGAGGAAGAACTTGCTGAACGTGCCGAGCTAAGAGAGATTTATTTGAGTAATATTCGCAGTAATTTCAGACAACAATTAGATACCATTGAGATTGTTGATGATGAGAATGACAAAGGCCACCAAGGCAAACTCAAACACTAACGAAACCTAATGATATCATTATGATATTTAGGTTTCTTCCTGTTATTTTGAGTGTGCAATTTATAGGGGGAAATGTTGGTTTACAGTTATGTAAGCCGATACAAAGACACATAAGGGGGATTCTCATGTCGCGTTCGTTCGAGAGAACGGTTAAGAAAAATTCCAAGCAGTTAAATCAGCAACGCAAAAAAAGTGGTCAACCAATCACAGGTACACCAGGTGAAGAAGTCTTTAAGGGACGCAGCCTTTTGTTCCCTATATTTTTGATCGGTCTCGCCTTTTTGTATCTGTTTATGAGCACGTTCCTTGTGCAAGCTCCGATGACAACTTGGGACTGGGTGACGATGCTGCTTTACGTATTTTTGGCAGTCATCTTCATGCTTCGCCGACCATACATCAAGATTAGCAGTAATCGGATTATAACGACGAAGGGTAATCGTGAACGTTCAATCGGGGTTGACGATATTGTCAAATTCAGAATTGAACCAGGTACAGTTGTTATCGAACATAACAGTCGCGGGAAAAGATGGGTGTTTACCAAGTTATTGAACCGTTACGATACAGATGCGATTGCAGAACGTTTGCTGAAGTTTGCAAAAGCACACCAGATCACCGTGGAAACCGTCGAAAAGTAATTATTGCATAAAGGGGTAGATGATCGGAATGGCGTTAAAAGCGATTTTGTTCGACCTAGATGATACTTTATTGTGGGATGAGCGTAGTGTGCGAGAAGCTTTTCATGAGACTTGTCTAATCGCAGCGAAAGAGACTGGGGTTAAACCAGAAGAACTTGAAGAAGCTGTTCGTAATGAGGCACGTGGACTGTATGAATCATATGAAACCTTTCCTTTTACCAAAATGATTGGAATCAATCCGTTTGAAGGCCTTTGGGCAAACTTTACTGGTGGGGATCAACCTGAGTTCCGTCAGTTGGAACAGCTTGCTCCAGTTTACCGTAAAGAATCCTGGCGTCGTGGCTTGTTGAAGTTGGGTATAGATCGGGAAGATCTTGCTGAACAACTTGCTGCGCAGTTTGGAGTAGAACGGAGATCCAGACCTCATGTATACGAAGAAACGATGGATACCTTGCGTCAGTTACAAGGAAAGTACAAACTGTTGCTGTTAACGAACGGTTGTCCAGCTTTGCAACAAGAGAAGTTGGATGGTGTACCTGAATTGACTCCTTTCTTTGATGAGATTATTATCTCGGGTAACTTCGGAAAAGGAAAACCAGATCCGTCGATATTTGAACATGCTTTGAGTAAACTGGGTGTTAAACCCGAAGAGAGCATGATGGTTGGGGACAAGTTAACGACTGATATTCGTGGTGCTTTATCATCTGGCATCCAATCCGTCTGGATTAACCGTGAGCATAAGACCAACAATGAAACGTATGCGCCAGACCATGAAATAACGCATTTATCGGAATTAGATCAGCTTATTGCTAAGTTCTGAGCAGATCAGCCATAACATCTTTCCTCAGTACCCTGAAACATTGGAAACTTCAATGAACGATGATGTCGTTCTTGAAGTTTCCAATGTTTTTTTATTTGATCTTGTTGACTAAATTACCTTGTTAAATGAGATCTCCATTTTTTGCTAAAAGTTATTGAAATTAGGGGGAAGCTGGATTGGAAAATAAATAAAATACTAGTATGACTAGTATTTAGATTGTCCTAAAGCAATTTCTTTTTGACTTACTTCATTGAATGAAGCAGGGAGTTATTGCTTATTATTTTTGGTTTATTGTAAGCGCTTAATATTTTGAAATAGCTTCATTCGATTTGGAAATCACACCACTTAGTAAGTGCTAATTAATGATGTGAAGCACCTTGGATTGTGTGATTCTACATAATACATCAAATTAATATCGCTTACATTTAGCAATTATCTATTTGGTATGGGGGTGAAGTTAAAGGAGTTGTTGTCTTCTACAAGAGGAGAAACGATGGGAATTGTACATGAATTCTCTTACTTATCAAGTCCTGGATCGGAGTGAAAACACATGGAGTCGGAAACCGCTAAAACAACGTTAACCATGACATCTTTACGTAAAGAGAGCAGATTACGAACGGCAGCAACTTTGTTCCGCAAAGACTGGCAGCTGTATTCACTATTAATCCTTCCCATCATTTATCTCCTTATTTTTAAATATGGGCCGATGATTGGTAATGTGATTGCATTCAGACGTTTTGTTCCCGGGGGAAGTATATTTGGAAAAACGTGGGTTGGATTAAGATACTTCAAAATGTTCATAGAGGACCCTACCTTCTGGAGAGTATTCGGTAATACGCTGATGTTAGGCGGACTTGCGTTACTCTTTACATTCCCGGTTCCAATCATTTTTGCCTTGATGCTTAACGAAGTGAAGAGTAAACGATTCAAAAAGTTTGTACAGACCGCGTCTTATCTACCTCACTTTCTCTCCATCGTTATCGTTGCGGGTATGATCCTGCAGCTGACAGCAGTGAATGGTTCCATTAATGGACTGGTGGCTTTCTTCACCGGAGACAATATTCCTTTTATGCAGCGGGCTGAGTGGTTCAGAACAATCTATATCACTTCTGAGGTATGGCAGGGTATGGGTTGGGGAGCAATTCTGTATCTGGCTGCACTGACAACCATTGATGATTCTTTGTATGAAGCTGCGCGTATCGATGGTGCCAATCGATGGAAGCAAACGATTCATGTAACGATACCAGGGATTTTGCCCACGATTGTGACGTTATTGATTTTGAATATGGGTAATTTCCTTGCTGTTGGATTTGAAAAAATCTTACTCTTGTACAATCCGCTGATCTACGAGACATCTGATGTGATCTCCACTTACTTGTATCGGGTCGGACTGGAATCCAGTAACTTCAGTTATGCTACCGCAATTGGCTTGTTCCAATCGCTGATTGGTCTGATTCTGGTGTTCTCCGTAAATGCCATCTCACGCAGACTGACACAAAGAAGCCTATGGTAAAGTAGGAGCATCATGCAGGAATCCAGATCTTACAAGGTGTTTAAAGTATTCAATGTTATCTTTCTGCTGTTCGTGGTATTTATAACGCTCTATCCATTTTTAAATGTCGTGGCACAATCCTTCAGTAGTGAGTCCTATATTAATTCGGGCAAGGTTAGTCTGTTCCCAAGAGGATTCAATGTAGAGACATACAAGACCATCTCACGTGACAGTATGTTCTGGACCAACTATAAAAACACGATTATCTACACTGTAGTAGGTACGTTAATCTCCATGTTCATGACGACCATTTTCGCATATGCCCTATCCAAAAAGAGGTTGATGGGTCGCAAGTTTCTGACGATGTTTGCCGTATTCACGATGTTCTTCAGTGGTGGATTGATTCCAAACTATGTGTTGATTAATTCCCTCGGGTTCAACAACACCATGTGGGCACTTGTTGTTCCTGGCGCAATTAGCATATACAACATGCTGATCATGAAGTCATTATTTGAAAATATGCCTGAAGAACTGGAGGAAGCTGCCTCCATTGACGGTTTGAACACATACGGGATCTTGTTACGCATTATATTGCCGCTTAGTAAAGCAGTTATGGCAACCATGGTGCTGTTCTACGCAGTAGGTCATTGGAATTCCTGGTTCCCAGCCTTTCTGTATTTGGACAAAAAAGAACTGTTCCCGGTCACCATTTATTTGCGAAATATGATTGCAGGAGCGACAAGCGGGGCGTCTGCCGGTGCAACCTCAGCTGATAACCTGACACAGATTGCTGCCAATATTAAGTCAGTAACGATGGTATTAACCATCTTGTCGATACTCACCATCTATCCATTTGTCCAAAGATACTTTGTAACCGGTATCATGTTAGGGTCTGTGAAACGGTAATACGTAGCAGTTCTATGGCAAAGTCAACCTAAACCAAATTCAGGGGGGTAACCTAAATGAATCAAAAGCCACGTAAGTTTGTTGGTAAAATGGTGTTGGCAACAATGATGAGCGTTGTTTTGGCAGCATGTAGTAGCGGTGCTGGAACTGGTGGGGACGTCACAGAAGTTCAAACCAACGCTGCCATGGAGACTTACAATGTAGGTGACACATTCAAGGCAACTGAGCCGTTCAATCTATCGATACTATATAGCGACCATCCGATCTATCCGTATAAAAAAGACTGGTTGTTTTTTGACAAAATTACCGAACTAACGGGTGTCACGCTTGAGCCAACGATTGTACCCATGAGCGATTACGCTCAGAAGAGATCTTTGTTGATTAGCTCCGGTGATGCACCACTGGTTATTCCTAAAACGTACCCTGGTGAAGAGCCTGCATTTGTGTCCTCTGGTGCGATCTTGCCGATCAGCGATTACATTGATTTGATGCCCAACTTCAAGGATAAAGTGGAAAAATGGGGATTGGAAGAAGAACTCGAAGGACTTCGGCAAGAAGATGGAAAGTACTATGTGCTCCCGGGTCTGCATGAAGAAGTATGGCCGGATTATACATTACTGGTAAGAACGGATGTTTTTGAAGAAAATAACATCCCCATCCCGACGACATGGGACCAATTGTATGATGCAGCCAAAAAGCTGAAAGAAATCTACCCGGATTCCATTCCATTTTCGGATGGATTTAAATTCAATAGTACATTGAACATCGCTGCTACTGGCTTTGGTACCAAGGCAGGATGGGGTTTTGGTAATGGATTGACGTATAAGGAAGATCAGGATGAATTCGTATACACGGCTACAACACCAGAATACAAAGAGCTGCTGACGTACTTTAACAAGTTGGTATCCGAAGGATTGCTGGACAAAGAAAGTTTTACACAGGATGATGATCAGGCTGTACAGAAATTTGTATCCGGCAAATCTTTTATGATTAACGGCAATTCCCAAACGGTGGTGCTGCACCGTAATGATATGAACAAAACGCTGGGAGAAGGTAAATACTCTGTTGCGAAGATTACAGTTCCTGGTGGACCAAAAGGGCAATTAATGTCTGGTTCCAGACTTGAAAACGGTGTCATGATATCCGGGAAAATTCAAAAAAGCGAAAACTTCAAAGCCATTATGCAATTTATCGATTGGTTATACTACAGTGATGAGGGTCAAGAGTTTGCCAAATGGGGCGTTGAAGGCGAAACATTTACCAAAGAGGGCGGAACACGTAAATTGGTAGAAGACGTGAACTACAATGGCTTGAATCCCAAAGGCACGAAGGATACCAAGGAAGTGATCCCGGCAGAACCACCAATTCCTTACTCTTCAGAGGACCGTGAACGGGTGACACTTCTGAGTACACCACTGAAAGACTACTCTGATCAGAATACACTTAAATTTATTTTGGGTGAGCGGGACTTGTCTGAATTCGATACTTTTGCTAAAGAGCTGGACAGTCAAGGTCTATCCAATTATCTGAAGCTGGCAAATGAAACGTACAAAGCCTACAAAGAAAACAAGAAATAATATATTTGATGTTGGCCAGATTACCGTTTCACACCGATATTTAAGTGGAACGGTAATTTGTGCTAAGATGAATGAATACGGCTGATAGAAAGAGGTCTAGGCATGTCACTTAATCAAAAAATTAGAGGCTCGACCCGGGCATATTCATATAACCTGTTAAAAGAACGAATTCTGCATCTGGAACTTAAGCCGGGTACCAAGATTTCAGAGAAAGAGATTGCAGATGAACTGCAGGTGAGCAGAACACCCGTGCGAGAAGCATTCATGAAGCTTGCTGAAGAAGAACTGCTGGACATTATTCCACAGAGTGGAACGATCGTCTCTCATATCAATCTAGAGCATGTGGAAGAAGGCAGGTTTATGCGGGAGAAGATGGAGAAGGAAATCGTGACTTTGGCTTGTGTTTCTTTTCCTGAAGAGTTCAGATTTCGACTTGAAACCAACATTGCAATGCAGGAAGTCTGTATAGGAAAAAACAATTTCTATCGTCTTTTTGAACTGGATGAAGAGTTTCATCAGATTTTGTTTCAGGGCACGGGTAAGCTGAGAACATGGAAAATGTTGCAACAACTGAATATTCCGTTTAATCGGTTGCGTTTATTACGTCTAGCGGAGGACTCCAACCTGGAGGTCATTATCTCCCAGCACAAAGAGATTTATCGGCTTATCACAGAGCGTCAGACCGAGCAAGCTGTTCAGGTGATGGAAGCTCATCTTAGACTAGTTGTGATCGAACAGGAATCGATAAAAGCGAAATACCCGCATTATTTTATATAATGCACCGATGTTGTATAATACTTTCCATATGCATATGCGAAAACCCCTGTTCAATTGAACAGGGGTTTTGGTTAAGCAAGTTGTAACACGAGAGTGTTAGGCTTGTTTGATAAAAGTAGGATCAGGGTATGGATCTGCAATCCAGCCATCTTTTTCGATGAACAGACGTACAGCAATAATTTGTTTGTTCTCCATTAAAGTGAAGAAGTGCGGTGTATTCTCAGGTACAGAGATAACGTCTCCAGGAGACAGTTCTACATTAAAGTAGCCCACATCATCTGTAGCTTTGATAACAAAGATTCCTTTACCAGCAACAATCGCACGGATCTCATCTTCAGCGTGGGTGTGGATCTCTTCGAACTTGGCCAGCTTTTCTTCGATATCTGGTGTTTGTTCGGACAGCGTGATGACATCCCAGATCTGGTATCCGCGACGTGCAGCCAAATCTCTGATTTCATAATCGTAAGTTTCCAAAACCTCGGTTTTCTGTTCATCAGTTAATCCAAAGTTATTTTGCAGATCAGTGTTCAGTTTGGATGCATCCCACTTCTCATATAATACTTCGTATTTGTTCAAGAAATTTCGAACATTTTCGTCACCAGTGATGCGTTCGTTCGTATTTCGGATAACAATTTCAGCCATGTTCTTTCCCTCTTTTCCACTTGGTTTAATTGAATTATATCGGATTGCTCTGTTTTTGTCGATTCTCAAATTCCGTTCATATTCGTGCAAACCCGCCATCTTTCGGGACCAAACCCGATCTTTCACATTAAGTTAGTTTCTGTTAAACTAAGATTTAACGTTTTGCGGGGGTGAAGATATTGGATAAGATTAGTCTACACGATGCATTAAAACAACGAATATTAATCCTCGACGGTGCAATGGGGACCATGATTCAACAAGTTGATCTGACTGGCGAAGATTTTGGTGGCGAAGATTTGGATGGATGTAATGAAATGTTAGTGCTTACTCGTCCAGAGCTGATCCAGCGCATTCATGAAGAATATCTGGAGGCTGGCGCCGATTTAATAGAAACCAATACATTTGGTGCCACATCCGTCGTGCTTGCTGAATACGATATTCAGGATCGGGCACGCGAGATCAACCTGGAAGCAGCCAGAATTGCGAAAGCTGCGGTTGATCGTTTCTCTACACCGGAATCTCCACGTTATGTGGTAGGTGCGATGGGACCAACAACCAAAACACTGTCTGTAACTGGGGGAGTAACGTTCCAGGAACTTATCGACAGTTATTTGGAGCAAGCGCTTGCTTTAATAGAGGGAGGCGTTGATGCGCTACTGCTCGAAACCTCACAGGATACCCTCAATGTTAAAGCAGGCAGTATTGGAATTCAGCAGGCCTTCGAACAGAGTGGCATTACACTGCCTCTGATGATATCAGGAACGATAGAACCAATGGGAACGACCCTTGCGGGTCAGAACATCGAATCCTTTTATATATCCTTAGAACACCTTAACCCAATTTCGGTAGGACTAAACTGTGCTACGGGTCCGGAGTTCATGCGTGATCACATTCGCTCGCTTTCCGGAATGGCATCGGTTGCCGTTAGTTGTTACCCGAACGCGGGTCTTCCGGATGAGAACGGTAATTACCATGAGTCACCAGACTCGCTTGCTCAGAAGATTGGTGCTTTTGCCGAACAGGGCTGGTTGAATATTGCTGGTGGATGTTGCGGGACAACCCCTGCACATATTCGTGCTATGCGCGATACACTTGCCCAGTACCCCCCAAGAGAAATGAACGGAACACATCCACCGGCATTGTCTGGTATAGAACCAATCTATATCGAACAGGACAATCGTCCATACATGGTCGGTGAGCGTACGAATGTGCTGGGATCACGGAAATTCAAACGACTCATTGTAGAAGGCAAATATGAAGAAGCTTCAGAAATTGCTCGTGCTCAAGTGAAAAATGGAGCGCACATTGTCGATGTGTGTGTACAAGACCCAGACCGCGAAGAGTCTGAAGACATGGTGAAGTTCCTTGAACTGGTTGTGAAAAAAGTAAAGGTTCCTCTCATGATCGATACGACAGATGCTTCCGTAATCGATCTGGCTCTTCAGTACTCGCAAGGTAAAGCAATAATTAACTCCATTAACCTTGAGGACGGGGAAGAGAAATTTGAGCTGATCACGCCGTTGCTTCATAAATATGGTGGTGCGGTTGTTGTCGGAACGATTGATGAACGGGGTCAGGCGATTAGTCGAGAAGACAAGCTTGACGTAGCCAAGCGCTCTTACGATTTGCTAGTGAACAAATATGGACTCAAACCAGAAGACCTTATTTTCGATACATTGGTGTTCCCGGTAGGTACGGGAGATGAACAGTACATCGGTTCAGCCAAAGAAACCATTGAAGGTATAAGAGTTATCAAGGAAGCGATGCCTGAATGTCATACGATACTTGGGATCAGTAACATTTCATTCGGATTGCCTGAAGCAGGCCGTGAGGTGCTGAACTCTGTATTCTTGTATGAATGTACCAAAGCAGGTCTCGATTATGCCATCGTGAACACAGAGAAACTGGAGCGTTATGCGTCCATTCCGGAAGAAGAACGCAGGCTCTCGGAAGAACTTTTATATAACACAAATGATGATACACTGGCGGCATTCGTAGCGGCGTTCCGTAACAAAAAGGTTGAGAAGAAGGAAAAAATCTCGAACCTTTCATTAGAAGAGCGTCTCGCTTCATATGTTGTCGAAGGAAGCAAAGAAGGATTACTGCCAGATCTCGAACAGGCACTTGCCAAATACACAGCACTTCAAGTGATTAACGGTCCACTGATGCGAGGGATGGAAGAAGTGGGTCGTCTCTTTAACAATAATGAGTTGATTGTGGCTGAGGTGTTGCAGAGTGCGGAGGTTATGAAGGCTTCTGTAGCATATCTGGAGCAATTCATGGAGAAGAACGAAACTTCGGTTAAAGGCAAGATCATTCTGGCCACGGTTAAGGGTGATGTGCATGACATCGGGAAGAACCTTGTAGAGATCATCCTTTCCAATAACGGTTACCAGATCATTAATTTGGGTATAAAAGTACCACCAGAACGTATCATTGAGGCGTACCGAGAAGAAAAAGTTGATGCGATCGGCCTTTCGGGGTTATTGGTAAAATCCGCGCAGCAGATGATTCTTACCGCTCAGGATTTGCGAACAGCAGGTATTGATGTACCTATTATGGTTGGTGGAGCGGCGCTAACACGTAAATTCACCAAAAACCGTATCCGTCCTGAATATAACGGTATGGTTGTATATGCCAAAGACGCAATGGATGGTCTGGATCTGGCGAACAAATTGATGAATCCCGTTACACGTGAAGCGATGCAACTGGAGATGGAAGCTGAGAAAGAAGCTGATGCTTCAGGAGCTGTAGCTGTTCAGGCGCTTCCAGAGCTTACGCGAGTGGAACGTTCGGATATTGCTGTAGACCATCCGGTTCTTGTGCCGCCGGATCTGGAGCGGCATACGATGCGCAACTATCCGTTATCACATATCCTGCCCTACGTGAACATGCAGATGTTGCTTGGACACCATCTGGGGTTGCGCGGTTCAGTTGAACAACTGCTTGCCTCAGGTGATAAGAAGGCTACCGACCTGAAAGCAGTCGTGGATGAAATTATGCAAGAAGCTGTTCGTGACGGGATTATTCAGGCGCATGCCATGTATCGTTTCTTCCCGGCGCAGTCCAGTGGTAACAGCATCATTATCTATGATCCAAAGGACACGAGTAATATTTTGCATACATTTACGTTCCCACGTCAACAAGTCGAGCCGTTCCTGTGCCTGTCCGACTTCCTGAAGCCTGTTGAATCCGGTCAAATGGATTACGTTGGTTTCATGGTAGTTACTGCCGGACACGGTGTGCGTGAACTATCCACGGCGTGGAAAGATCAAGGGGATTATCTCCGCTCGCATGCTCTGCAATCCGTAGCGCTTGAAGTAGCAGAGGGATTAGCTGAACGTGTGCATCATATGATGAGAGATATATGGGGGTTCCCGGATTCTGCCCAGATGACCATGAAGCAACGTCACGGTGCACGCTATCAAGGGATCAGGGTATCTTTTGGATATCCGGCTTGTCCGGATCTGGAAGACCAAGGGCCGCTGTTCAAGTTGCTGCAGCCTGAGGATATCGGTGTGGAATTGACGGAAGGTTTCATGATGGAACCTGAAGCTTCCGTATCAGCGATGGTATTCAGCCATCCGCAAGCTAAGTATTTTAATGTAGAGAAGGCATAAATTCAGTAGAGTGTCAGGCAAAGCCCTCCGCATTGTCGGAGGTTTTTTGCTGGCAACAGAAAGAGGTGCGATCCAGAATGGAACTATATTTCCTGGGAACTAATGCTGGTGTACCTACGCTTCAACGGAATGTAACTTCCATTGGGCTACGCATGTTGGATGAGCGCAGAGCTTTGTGGTTGTTTGACTGCGGGGAAGGAACGCAGCACCAGATTTTAAGTTCTCCGCTTAAACTAAGCAAATTGGAGAAAATATTCATTACTCACCTGCATGGGGATCATGTATTTGGACTTCCAGGACTGCTTTCGAGCAGAGCCTATCAAGGTGGCACCACACCATTAACCGTATATGGTCCGCCAGGTACGGAACGAATGATCAGTACAACAATGGAGCTGAGCCAATCCCGGGTTAACTATGATCTGAATATCGTGGAACATACGGGCGGCGTCCTGTTCGAGGATGACAGTTTTTTCGTGGAAGCTGCTTTGCTTGAACATCGGATTGACAGTTATGGATACCGGATTACGGAAAAAGATCGTCCAGGAAGCCTGGACCTAGCCAAAATGGCGGAATACGGTTTGAAACCAGGCCCATTGTTCGGCCGGCTGAAACGTGGAGAAACCATTACGCTGGATAACGGTGATTCGCTTCGTCCAGAAGATGTATTGGGAGCGCCAAAACGAGGTATGGTGATCACCATATTGGGTGATACACGTCCATGTGACAACGTACAGCCACTTTCCATCAATGCAGATGTACTTGTGCATGAAGCTACATTCATGCATGATCTGGCCGATACAGCGCATGAGTACTATCATAGTACTTCTAAACAAGCGGCAGAAGCGGCTAGAGCAGCCAATGTAGGACAACTAATCATGACTCACTTCAGTTCACGCTATAAGGATGAGGATCAACTGCAGCCACTTTTGGAAGAGGCGCAGTCCGTATTCCCGAATACCAGACTTGCAAACGAACACCAGCTTATTCCTGTCGTGCATCGCAAGCAAGAATCTTAACCATGATTGCGAACCAGTGCACGGTTAAACACGACATATAAAGATCCGGGTAATTGCACGGGACTGAGGGAGAGGAACTCCCGCGGTCCCTTTTGCAATCTGGTCAGAAAGCGTGTAGGATGGGCAATATGAAGAGGGAAATGATTCAAATTATTTTCCGGGAAAGCGCAGGAAATGACAAGCTTGTACAGAAGACGCGCGAGTTAAACCGTCGGTGTTCGATCCGGTTCGACTTGTTGCGTGCACATGTCAGCAAGCCATTATTTTTTGCCTGAAATACATAGGTTCGCGGTCAAGTTCGAGGTAAATTGATTAAGGACATGAAACGTTAATGGAATAAAGAAAGGAAGTGCTGTGTGTGATTAAGGCCTATCTGATTGACTTGGATGGTACGCTCTATCATGGCAGACATCGTATCGAAGGAGCCGATCAGCTTATTCGAACACTGCAGGAGCTAGGAAAGCCGTATTTATTCGTAACAAATAATTCTTCCCGTACACCACAAGGTGTGGCCGATCATCTGAACGGGATGGGCATACCTGCCGACGCGTCTCAAGTATGTACTTCTGCTGTGGCGGCTGCTGAATATGTTGCTGAAGAGTCCCCGGGTGCAAAAGTGGCATGTATTGGAGAAGCAGGACTGCTGGAAGCCATAGAAGAAGCAGGACTACAGCTGACGGAAGATGCACCAGATTACGTGATACAGGGGATTGATCGTGAATTTTCCTATCATAAACTGACCAAGGCGCTAAGGTGGATTAATGCGGGATCAAAATTCATTATGACCAACCCGGATCTGCAGCTTCCTTCCGATGATGGACTGACACCTGGAGCGGGAACCATTGGAGCTGCAATTGAAGCCGCAACCGGAGTTCGTCCTACAGTCATAGGCAAGCCATCCAGTGTTATAATGAAGTCAGCCATCAGCCGGCTGAACTTGGCCTCTCATGAAGTGGCAGTGATCGGGGACAATATGCGAACCGATATTGCAGCTGGAGTCGCAGCAGGATGTGAGACGTTGCTGGTACTTACCGGTGTGACGACACGAGATAATATGGATGGACACATTCAAGCAGCCAAGGCTCGACCTGATCATGTGTTTGAAGATTTGCATAAATTGATGGAGTGGCTGTCACAAGAGGCAGACCAAGCTTCCAAAAAGGGGTAATGTACGATGCCGGAACTACCGGAAATGGAAAATTACCGGACCTTGCTGTCCGAGAAAATACTTGATCTACTGATTACAGGTGTTGTAATTAACCGCGATAAAACGATAAATACGGAGCCTGATCTGTTCACCAATGAACTTACAGGCAATCGCATCATATTTGTTGAGCGCCGAGCGAAGCATCTGATTTTCCACTTGGCTAATGGCAAACGTCTGGTGCTGCACCTCATGCTGGGCGGTATGATTTTCTGGGGCACGGAAGAGGAACGCCCTGATCGTTCCACACAAGTGGAAATCCAGTTTGGCGATCACATTTTATTCTTTATCGGACTGCGCTTGGGTTATTTACATCTGCTTACTTCGAAAGAAACCGAAGAGGCGATGTCTGATCTTGGACCTGAACCTTTGGATAGACGGATGAACGTGGAACGTTTTGCTTCTCTGTTGAAAGGTCGTCGGGGTACGCTCAAGACAACGTTGGTGAACCAGCATATCATTGCAGGGATTGGCAATTGTTATTCGGATGAGATTGCCTTTGCTGCTGGTCTGAGACCTAGCTCCAAAACGCAGAACATCGCGACTTCACCTGAGCTGGTGGAGCGCTTGTTCCATTCGATGCAGTCCGTGTTGCGCGAAGCAGCTTCTGAGGGCGGTTATATGGAAATGCCACTGATGCAAGGGGATACGAAGACAGGAAGCTTTGACGAGCAATGTCGCGTATACGACCGGGAAGGCGAGACTTGTCCGCGCTGCGGGGGAACGATTGAACGAGTGGAAATTACGGGCAAGAAGGCATTCTTCTGTCCGAAATGCCAGCATGAAGCCTAAAACCGGAATCGGGGCACATGTCAGCACCAGAGGCGGATTTCTTCAGGCAGCCAAGAGAGCACATGCGATGGGGGCAACGGCGTTTCAGTATTTTCCGAAGAACCCGCGTAGTCTTGGCCTGAAAAGTCTGGATCTCAAGGATGCTGAGCAGTGCAGGGATTGGTGTGAACAGCAGGGACTTGCTTCGATTGCACATTCACCCTATCCCACGAATCCGGCGTTGGGCATGACCCGTGGAGAGGCGGGGTTTCATGCTACAATAGCTTCTATTCGCAATGATCTTGAAATTTCGAATGCTTGCGGTTCTGTTGGGACGGTGGTCCATTTTGGACATATCAAAACAAACAATCCGCTGGAGGGTTATCAGAACCTCATTCATTGTCTGGATACCGCCTTGGAGAATTGGAATGGACATTCGAAGGTTCTGATTGAGAATCAGGCAGGTGATCATGGCCCGATGGGCACGACAATGGAAGAAATGATACAGATTCGCAAATTAAGCCGATATCCGGAGCATATTGCTTTTTGTTTTGACACATGCCATGCTTTTGCTTCAGGTTTGTGGTTGTCAGGCAACGAAGCGGCGATGCTCGATAAGGGCAGGATGCTCGGGTATTGGGATAATGTTGCTGCTGTCCATTTTAATGATTCCAAATATGCGTCTGGTTCTTGTAAGGATAGACATGCAAGGATCGGACAGGGATATATCGGAAATGAATCAATGAAAGCATTGTTAAATGCGCCTGAGTTTCAAAATGCGGTTGTTGTGCTCGAGACAGAAACGGGCGAAGATGGAACGCACCGTGATGATATAGCGCTCATGCGTTCCTGGTTATAATGGGGAGAGGAGCGATTGTATGCATGTTTTTTTGGATGACTATCGGGCCTGTCCGAAAGGATTTGTTCTGGCAACCAATGCTGAAGAGTGCCTGATGCTGCTAAGAGAAGGTGACGTGGACATTTTGTCTCTGGATTATGAGCTTGGTCCGGATTCGCCTAATGGCGGAGAGGTTGCAGCATCCATTGTAAGAGAAGGTTTATTTCCGCGTGAAATCTATTTGCATACGTCCAGTATGTTTGGGAAACGCCAGATGTACGAGATGTTATATAGCAATAAACCGGATTCGGTAACCATTCATAATGGTCCAATGACGGGTGAGGTCATGCTGCGTGTTGCTGCGGGAGAAGAAAATTAATGAAGCCAATTACATCCAAAATGTTAATGCGCGGCGTATGGGAAGGCATGCCACAGGCTGTATTTATATATACCCCTTTATGTGGGACATGTGCGGCAGCACGGCGTATGTTAGAGGTCGTTGAGCACATGCTGCCAGAAGGTATTTTATCCGAAATGAACATTCATGACATTCCTGAACTTGTACAACAGTTTCAAATTTCAAGCGTACCAGCCGTGATGCTGTTTGACGGCCAGCAAGATGTTCCAAAAATGGTTTATCGGATGAGCTCTGTGGAGCATTTGCTCTCGGAGATCCGGAAGGCGGTGCTGAAATGAGTATAATTTCGATGGAACATGTCTCACTTAGACGAGAAGAGAATCAAATCTTGGATGACGTACATTTGCGCATAGAACAAGGCGAACATTGGGTTATTCTGGGCCGGAATGGTTCTGGCAAAACAACGTTACTGGAAATGATGAACGGATATATGTTTCCAAGCCAGGGACGCATTGAAGTGCTGGGTAATCTGTATGGACAATGTGACGTCAGGGAAGTACGTAAGGAAATCGGTTATATCAGCCAAACGTTGATTGAGAAACTCACACCCAGAGATCCGGTATGGGAAGTCGTCGCTACAGGAGCTTATGCTTTTTTGCGTTTTTATCAGACAATTCCTGATGAAGTAAAAGCAAAGGCAATGAGTCTGTTAGATGACATGGGCTTTGCCAATCTGGCTAACAACCCGCTTGGAACGTTATCCCAAGGGGAGCGAAAAAAAGTCATGCTTGCTCGTTCATTAATGGCTGAGCCAAAATTGCTGATTATGGACGAGCCTTGTGCCGGGCTAGACTTATATGAACGTGAGAAAATGCTGGCCGAGATTGATCGTCTGCGCCAGCGTAACATTACAGTTGTGTATGTAACACATCATGTTGAAGAGATCGTACCTTTATTTACGCATGTGGCTTTAATCCGCGATGGACGTATTGCGGCGGCTGGCCCCAAGCATGAAGTTTTGACACAAGATACAATTAAGCATACGTACGATGTCCCGGTCGATATCCAGTGGGATGAAGGTCGCCCGTGGATACGCGTACGTTCTGGAGGGTAACACAATTTGAGTACACAATCGTCTTGGGAAGAAGGCAACTTCTCCCGTTTTATCTGCACGGCCAATCATGGCTTTGCCCCTTATGCACAGGAAGAATTACGCCGTACGTTTGGTGCGGTCAAGAGCACAGTACTCGTACCAGGAGAAATTTTGCTTGCGGGTCTGCCTGTAGCGGAGGAAGAAGTTGCAGGTAAACTGTTGGAAGAGTATCCAACGTTTTTACGTCATATCCAGCCTGTTCAGTTTCAGGAGAATACAGAAGATTCGGAGCAGTCTATTGAGAAATTGATTGCATTTGTGTTGAATCATAAGGAACTGACCGGTGCTTCTGTCGTACTGCAGGTACGGAAGACAGAAGGGGCTTTTTGGCAAGAAAATGCAGCCTCATTGAAGCAATTGCTGACTGAAAAGCTGGATGAACTAGGATGTGAATGGGTTGTACGTGATGCTGAATATGTCATTTCCGTATTTGCTGCGAATGATATGTTGTATGCGGGCGTATCCAGACCTGAACAGAACCTGTCAGACTGGAGTGGGGGAGCCGTGCGTTTTCAAAAAGAAGATGGACAGATCTCACGTGCTAAGTTCAAATTGCTTGAAGCCGAGCAAACGTTTGGCATTGACTTTACTTCATTTCATAAAGCACTTGATATTGGTGCAGCACCAGGTGGATGGACCTCGTTCCTGCTTGAACGCGGGCTTGAAGTAACGGCGGTAGATCCGGCGAAGATGGATGGAACACTGCTGGCATCACCAAAACTGACTTTCTTGAAGAAAAACGCAGGGGATGTGCGCTTCCGCGAAGGAGAATTCGATCTGCTCGTATGTGATATGAGTTGGAGTCCCAAGCTGATGAGCCGACTTGTATCAGACCTTCTATATAGCCTGCAACCCGGGGGAACAGCGATTGTTACCGTAAAGTTATTGCATAAAAAACCGCTCGCACTTATTAAAGATGTTATCGATACGTTTGAGCGTTCACGGATGCAGATTCAACGTTCCAAGCAGTTGTTCCATAACCGGGAAGAGATTACACTCTATATGGTCAAATATTAAGAGATCTAGCCTGGATTAAAGCAGCTAAAGGTATTATGAAATTGATTCGATTAAGCTCATTAAATTTTGTGCTTTACAATCTATTCCTGCCTGTACTATAATGATACCAATATTAACCATAACAAACCTGAGGGAAAGCATCCCGAAGCGAACGAAACCGGATATCCGGTCTGTTCTTCTTCGGTGAAGCTTTCCCTTTTTTGTTGTGAATTGAAGGAGGAATTGGTATGAGACATCCGGCCAGGCTGGAACGCGGAAGCCTGCTGGGAGGTAGATATCGTATCGTATCCATTCTGGGAACAGGCGGAATGAGCCATGTATACGAGGCAGAGGATTTGAAGCTGCCGGGCAAGATATGGGCAATTAAAGAAAGCGTAACGGCTATGCCATATGAAGGCAGCATGGAGACGGAGGCGGCTCTGCTGACATCTCTTCGCCATCCAAGATTACCGCAAATTGTTGATTTTTTTGTTCCGGATGAAGATGGGTACACGTACTTGGTGATGGAATACATCGAAGGGTTAACGCTCAGTGAGTATTTCAAGCAGTGTCGTGGGAAGATCCCGATGGAGCAGTTGACGGAGCTTGTACTTCAATTGCTGGATGTGTTGAGTTATTTGCATAATCTGAATCCACCTGTGATCTATAGGGATCTGAAACCATCAAACATCATGATCACCCCGGAACATGAAGTAAGATTAATCGATTTTGGCATCGCCAGAAGTTACAAACCGCAAAGTGCCGAAGATACCGTCAAGTTGGGAACAGCTGGTTTCGCCGCTCCAGAACAATATGGCTCGGGTCAGACCGATGCGCGTTCAGATCTATATGGACTCGGAGCATTGCTGCTGTATCTTATGACTGGTGGGGCCTATACGGAATGGATTCAGGGTGTGGAAAGCTCTATCCGAAGTGATGTTCCACGGACGTACATCCCTGTGGCAAGAAGACTGTTAAGATATAATGCCGAGGAGCGATTCCAATCTGCCGATGAGGTGCGGAAGGAACTGCTCCGAATACCCGGTGGAATAACGCCTGGTGGAGATGCAACCATGACCTTGAATGGCGGAACAAGAGTTATTGCCTTGACTGGTGCTTCATCTGGTGTAGGGGTTACCCACACTGCTATAGCTATCAGTCATTATCTCGAAAGGCAAAACTTCAAAGTAGCTGTGATTGAAATGTCACCTCGCTCTCAATCCTTTGCAAGAATTCAACAAATCGCTCAAGCGGGTAAACCGGTGCCAGCAGGCAGACAGTTTGCAGTGGATGGTGTGCATTATTGGAAACAATCCGGGCGAGCGGATATTTTGTCTTTGCTTGGAGGGAGTTATCAATTCATCGTGATGGATCTTGGTAGTGGTCAGGACCAGAATCGGCTGGAAGAATTCCTGCGTGCAGATCTGCCGATTGTTATAGGCTCAGGTGCCGAATGGAGACAGGCGGAGATTGGCGCTTTTGTTCGATCACATCATCGGTATCCACGAGAGAAATGGATATATTGTCTGCCTTTGGCAGCAAGTGAGGCTGTTCAGCGCATTCGTAAAGCTCTGGATACATCGAGTGTATATGGTCTGCCGTTACATATTGATCCTTTTGACAAGGATGTACAGATGGATAAAGTGTTTTCTCATATTTTAACGCATATGATGGCACAGCAGCCCAAGAAACGTTCGTTTTTTTCACGAAGGAAAGTACATGATTAGAAGAGATTATGAAAGGAGAGCCTCTTTTGTCTAAATTAAGAAAACAAAGCCGTCAACTGATCTATGCTGGGCTTATCGGAGCAGGAGCTGTAGGGTTGGTGTTCGGAGGATATGTTATTTATAATGTCAAAACGATGGGTGATGTCAGGTCAGCCTTAGAAGCCCGGTATTTATCGGCATATGAGGAAAAGGAAGCTGAATTAAAGCAACAATGGGATTCAGGAGCACAAGGATGGGTAACGATTCGCGATATTGAAGCAGGTGAACCGATATTACCCGAGGATCTGAAGCTCATTGCTGTTCCGGATGCACAAGCACCACGAAATCTCTGGTCCAGTACCAAGCAAATGGAGGGCCAAGTGGCCAAAATAGAGTTGAAAAAAGGAACAGCCATTACCACTGAGATGGTATATGAGGATACACCGGCTCCGCCCGATTTAAGAAATCGAGAGCTGCAAGTTGTATTACTGCCGTCCTCACTCGTTAAGGGAGATATTATTGATGTTCGTATCCAATTCCCTACCGGACAGGACTATGTTCTTTTATCGAAGAAGAAAGTGGAACGACTTAATGCAGCTACCTTATGGATTACGATGACGGAGGAAGAGATTCTGTCGCTCTCAAGTGCAATTGTAGATGCCTATTTACATAAAGCTTCAATCTATGCCTTAACCTATGTAGAACCACAGTTTCAGACACCTGCAATCGCGACGTATCCTGCCAATTCAGAAGTGTTAAAACTGCTGGAGAGTGATCCGAATATTGTTCGACGAGCCGAACAGGAGTTATCCAGACAGGTGCGAAGTTCGCTTGAAAGTTCACTGGCCGCCTCCGTGACAGCACCGTCAAAAGGGGTTGAACAGGATGTTGCACAATCCTCAGTTACCTATAACAGTCGTCCATCAGCCAATAATCCGGCAACGTCGGATGGAGTGATGTGGAATGATGGTTCAGGAAACGGAGCAGGAGCTAATTCTGGAAGCGTGAATGATCCTGCTGAAGCTTCACAAACAGAACAACAGAGCTTGCTAACGGGTGGAGAATAGAGCGAAATCCGAGGTTTATTTTATAATAATTCAGATAACAAGGAGTTTTAGAAAAAGAAAGGAGTTGTAACATCTATGTATACATGGATCTTTGCGGGTTTATGTGAGAAGAATGATCTGATGTTATATCTTTGCAAGATATTGGCTTCGACAGGCAACAAGGTCTTGCTCGTAGATGGAACCTTACAACAGAAGTATGGGTACGGCGTAGGTGATAGTCAGCAGTCTTTGCGAATTACGGAATTTGAAGGTTTTGATATCGCTTGTCATTTTGTCACTTCAGCAGCTGTAGAGAATCATCTTGAAGTAAATGGAGAGCGATTGGACAGTTATGACTATGTGTTATATGACATGGAGACCTCACATTTTGCTTCACGTAATCTCTGGCTAACCGCTGATGTAAGAGTCTGGGTGAGTGATTATGAGCGTTACAATCTGGAACGTGGCAAGGATTGGTTGAAGCGGTTGCTTGAAGAACAGTCATTGCCTGGTGAACTGTCATTTCAGCGGCTCTTAATTAACGGGGTTGACTGCAAGCTTGAAGCTCGTTATCTGTGGGCGTATCTGGAGGGCAGTCCGTTTGTGTGGACAGGAGAATCTTTAGTGCTTCCATGGGATGAGTTAACAGCCGCGGTTAAGCTTGAGAATGAGCATCATCGCCGAGTTCATCTGGGACCTTTGTCACGAAACTACAAAAAATCGTTGTGTCGTGTGGTAGAGCAGTTAACAGGTTGGGAAAGTGTTCGTAGTCGCCGTGCAATGAAAGAAGCAGAGAGGATGAGAGCATGAGCACCATTACCTTTTGGAGCCCTTTTGCGGGAACGGGTTGCACTTCAAGCACATTAATTAGTGCTTATGCGATGGCACTTCACTACAGGACAAGAGTGTTACTTGTTAATGCAGGCCTTGCCGGAACTGGCACAGAAGCTGCCCTACCATCCAAAGATACGAATTCAGCGGACTATATGTTCTCCTTCGAAGAGGGTGGCTGGGATGCGATTGAACGGCTGCATTCGAGCGGAAGTCTGAATAAGCACAATCTGAGGGATTATACCAAGCCACTTCTGAAGGAAAGACTTGATTTCCTAACCGGAAGAATTGATGAGATGGAACGTTCCCCGCAGGAACATGATGAGACAGTGAAAAAGCTGCTGAAAGTAGCTAACGAGTATTATGATCTGGTTCTTCTGGATGCGGATCACGCTGGTGTCGATTTACAGCTCAAGCTGCAACAAGCGGACTATGTTGTAATTAATCTCGATCAAAATATGCGAAATCTGGAGTTGTTCTTTGAAGAGATCCTGCCAGAACGAATGAACAATAAGAATATGCATGTTGTCATTAACAAATACGATTCGCATTCCCGTGCAACGCTTTCCAATATTCGGCGCCAGTTCAGATACAAAGGCACGATATCTGCGATCCCGTACACAACCGGATACCTGGATGCAATGAATCGGCGAGATGTCGCTAGATACTTGCAGTTGGAAAGTTTGACTGAGGATAAGGATATTCGTAAAGGGAGCTTTGCTGCAAGCATGAGCGAACTCGCTCGCCTGATTATGGACGGTGCAGGTATGCGCACAGTTCTGAAGAGGCTGGAAAGGGGAGCCTGAACCTCCGATGCTCTGGAATACCATATGGATAAGTTTAATTTTGATTTTGTGCCTGACTTATATCTGGTTCAAGTATAGAACGTTTCTGCGTGAAAAGAATGCTCGTGTTCCTGAACAGGAATCGTTCACGATTGACATGTTGATTGAGAAGGTGAAGAACTCACTTCATGAGCTTAGTCATAGTCAGCTCGCGGATGCGGGTCTGCACGAAGAAGAATATCGCCGAAGAATCAATCAACGTGCCGAGATGAGAAAAGCGCTGAAGGGCTGTGTCTCAGGCAGTATCAGCGACAAAACGTATGTCAAAAATCTGATAGGGGATCTGCTGACCCGAAGCATAGGGCTGAACAAATCTAATATAGATGAAGTTATTTTGTTTGCAGAACCAGATTTGTTGACGATCCAGGACCGATTCGAAATTGTGTTTTATCTGTACCGACAGCAATTTGGTGTGGATGCACTCTCCCGAATGATTGATACCTACGATCTTGGCAGACTGAGAATGGAGGAAGGTACGGAGGATGGAGGCAGTTATTATATTTCCGAGGAAGACATTCGCTATGTTTTCGAGTGTGAATATCGAGAGCTTGGATTCAGAGAAAAGACGGATATCATCGTGCAGCGTATCTACCAACATTACAAAGGGTTCTCGGTTGTTGATGAGATAAGGGACCAGCGTATTGACGGTGTTAGTGGTGGTGTCAGCGGTATGCTTGATGCTGTTCATAATATGGGACTTCGAAAACCCGCATCATGGAATGATTTGCTGGATCAAGGACTGGAGGATGATGCACATGAAGAACCGCTTAGCGGCATGGAAAGTGTCTGGGTTTTCTATAAAGGTAAGTCCATTCATCTATCCTTTCTGTCATTTGGCAGCATCCGTGAACTGAAAAGGGTATGCCAGAATATATATAAATACAATTATCCCGGACAGTTGTCGGAAGCAAGTGGATACAAAGTGAATGAGATGAAAGACGGTTCCCGTGTCGTTGTTGTTCGTCCTCCTTTTGCAGAATCATGGGCATTCTTCGTCCGGAAGTTTGATATTCCGAATGCTTCACTTGAACAGTTAATTACGGGTAACAACGCAGATATGCCAATTACATTGCTTCAATACCTGATGAAAGGAAGCCGGATTACAGCTGTAACCGGGGCACAGGGTTCTGGCAAAACGACGTTGCTTATGGCTATGGTCAAACACATCTATGCATCGTACACCCTTCGGGTGCAGGAGATGGCGTTCGAACTTCAATTAAGACGGATCTATAGCCGACGTAATATTTTGAGTTTCCGAGAGACTGAACACATTTCAGGTCAACAAGGACTTGATTTGCAGAAAAAAACGGATGGTACCGTCAATATTCTCGGTGAGGTTGCGAGTGATGAGGTGGCCGCATGGATGATTCAAATGTCTCAGGTTGCCAGTCTGTTCACCCTGTTTACCCACCATGCCAAAACGTTTCGTGATCTGGTCTTCTCCCTCCGTAATTCCTTGCTCAAGACAGGTATGTTCCAGCATGAACATATTGCTGAGGAGCAGGTTGTGAGTGTTATCAATTTCGATGTTCATATGAAAAAAGATGCTGAGGGACGAAGATATATCGAACGTATTACGGAGTGTCTTCCTCGTGCGAATCAAGGTGACAGCGTGGAAGAGAGGGCAGGTTTTACATTTCGTAATGTTGTGGAGTACAGAAATGGAGCGTATGTTGCAACAGCTCCAATCTCTTCTGGAAGCATGATGGATATGCGAGAACAGATGACATTACAGGATGCCAAGAAGTTTGAACAGTTTATGAAGCAACACTGGGGTGATCAGCATGACAATTAAATGGATTCTGCTCCTCGTATTAAGTATTTGTGCAGGAGGTTTGCTGATCACACTTCTGGTTTTAAGTATGTTACGTCACAGAGGAGGTGGTTCAGCAAGTCAATCCGGCATGATTTTTGCTCCTAGCGGGAAGGGATTCAAGGGACTGGGATCAATCTTGTTGCAGTCCTACCGTCTTGGAATGAAAGTGCCACTGCTATCAGCTTATATTCTACAGGTGCAGAAACGTATTTCATTCCGCCATGTTGGGGATGAGCCTTCACTTCGCAGGCTGACGATGACAGTGATTCTGATTATTCTTGGAGGTTATGGAGGCATAAGTGTCATTCTGTTTCTTCTGCAGCCGGGTATCGCTTTTGTAATACTTTCCGTACTCTGTGCTGTGGTGCTAAACAGCTTGGTATTGGATATGTGCCTCAGTCGTATGGAGAAAAGGTTGCTGGTGCAGATGTTGGATCTCTTCGCAGATGTAAGGCATCGGTATCATCAGCATGGCATGGTTGAGGAAGCGCTCTATGAAGCCGCTGAAGCAGGTACAGGAGAAGCAGCAGAACAAGTAAGACTCATCTACGAAGCTCTAACTTCTCCAGATCCGAATGAAGCACTTGAGCGTTATTATGAGGTGGCTCCCAACCGTTTTCTCAAAGGATTCGCAGGCGTTTCCTATATGGTCATGGAGTTTGGGGATAAGGACAGAGCACAAGGTTCTATTTATCTTAAAGGACTTGGTAACCTGACTCAGGAGATTCATCTGGAGATTTTGCGGCGTGATAAATTGGATTACCTGCTCAAAGGACTTAATATCATCGCGCTAGCTCCGGTATTGTTCACCGCTCCAATCGAACGCTGGGCCAGAGTCAGTTTTCCAACGATGGATGAATTTTATCGCAGCAAAATCGGTTTTGTTACCAAAATATCAATTTATGTCATCATCATCCTTGCTTATTTGCTTCTGCAAAGGCTCCAGCAATACGATGAAACTCGTTACCGGTCAGGACATAAGCACTCATGGTTGGATCAGTTGCTGTACAGGCAGACCTTTATACGGAAATTGGCGATGCTGTTTGCAGCAAAACCTGGCAGTGCACAGTACAGTCAAACGATACGGCTCATGCGGGAGAGCAGCTCAGAGTTGAAATACGAATGGCTTGCCATTCGTCGAGTGATGTTATTTGCAGGTTGTTTGGTCCTTGCGATGGGTTGCATCTTGCTGTTGCACCAGGTTGAACGTAACCACATCCTGCATGATCCGATCCGGGATGATCGAATGTTTGGTGCAATGGCTGAAGCGGATCTCAGGAAAGCTGAGGAAAAAACAGCATTGGATCAATCCGTGCTGGAAAGTGTAGAAATGAACCGAGGGGCTACATACGAAGAAGTCTCCAACGCGTTACAGCAGTTATCTCCCGTTCAGATGGACCATGATACCCAGAATGAGACCATCACGCGCATTATGCAGAAACTTGAGGTGTATAACAAGCAATATGTACGCTGGTGGGAAATGATGATAGCCATTCTTATGGGTGTAGCAGGGTACTACATGCCCATATGGCTCATGTTATTTCAGCGAAAAATGCGAAGGTTGGATATGCGACATGAAATCTATCAATTCCAGACAGTGATATCCATTCTGCGTGAGATGGACAGGATGTCAGTCGAAGAGATTTTGGAATGGCTTAATCGATTTGCCGTCATTTTCAAGCGACCGCTGCAAAAATGTTTGTTGCATTTTGAACATGGTCCAGAGCTTGCACTTGAACAATTAAAGGAAGAGGCGGGCTTGCCCGAGTTCCAGCGATTGGTTGATAAATTGCAGCTTGCCCTTGGCAAAATCTCAATACGTGAAGCCTTCGATGATCTTGAGAGCATGATGGCATTCTATTTTGAACAACGCAAGCAAGAGTACAGCAAAATGATAGATGTCAAAGCATCATGGGGAAGAACCATTGGATTTACTCCTATGTACGCCCTTATCTTTTTGTATCTGGTCATTCCATTAGTTGGCATGAGCTTCTTGCAGATGAACATTTATTATGAGCAAATTCAGAAACTGTAGCACAGTTCATCTGTGTGACAGTCTGAAATAGTTTAATAACTTATAACTTGGGAGGATTTATCATGAACAATGCATCAAGCGCTTTAAAGGTGGCAGCAGGGATTTTCTTAACAATCGCTCTGATCACAATTGTAGTTCTGTTGTTTATTTCGGCTCAGGAGGCAACCAAGACGGCCCAGAACAATTTTGCTGATATCCAAACCGAGTTGTCCCAGGCCGCATTTACGGTGTATGACGGAACAACCATCAGTGGATCACAGGTTACTAATGCACTGCGTAAATATGCTGACAAGGATCAGTTCGGTATTCAAGTTATTACAGGTAAAAATAAAGCGGGTCAATGGTACGGCAATCAATTAAATATTTCGCAGGATCTCAATAATGCGGACTACGGCTCTGTTATTGATCCTGACAGCAAAGTGGGGATTATTAACCAGACCATGAGTGAAAAAGACAATCAATATGTCAATCCAAGTGGTAAATTCAAAGCCATTATCGTAAAAGACCGATCCAACGTGGTAAGAGGGCTGATCTTCCAGCAATCCTGACAGGAGTTGGTTTAACATGTCCCGGAATACCCAGCATCTTATGTTGTTTTGTACGGCGGTTGTCCTGTTTGTGACAGCCTGCCTGTACGGGCAACAGAATGTTAGGATTTTATCAGCGGCCTTGAACGACAGAGTACAGACAACAGCAGGCATGGAAGGTCGGCTGACAACAACACTGCATACCACCAATCCGTATCAGTATAGTGGTGCGGAAGTGTTGCATACCGTGAGACAGATGACAGGTACAGGCATTCCTGTGGAGGTAGACGGGACTTCCTATGTGATCGATCCACTTGTCAGCAAAACAGCGACTATTCCTGTCCACCTCGATGCTATCTACAGACCAGAGTTTATACGAAATGAAACTGGAGAACTGCTCAAGATTGTTTTTTGGAAGGAGACCAGTGTGAATTGATTAATGCTGCATCCAAGCTGCTTGCCGTATTGCTCGCAGTCCTTCTGCTTTATGTGTACCCAGCTGCTGAAACAGCCAATCGGCAGGATGATATAGCACGTATGACGGCTGTTCAAAATGTAACACGTTTTGTTGATGCTGTCCGAACGAAAGGATATATTTCACCTCGAATGTTGGCTGAGTTTGAGGAGCAACTGGCCCAGACGGGCAATCTGTACGAGGTGTCGATGGAACATTTGCATAAGAAATATGTACCTCATTATACAGACCAGATGGACCATAACAGTTTTACCGGGACATATGAGGTTGTACAGGATGGATATTATTCAGCACAGATTCGAGAGCGACTATTCCCGGCCTCAGGTGTGATACCGGTTGATGATCCTGGCCGAAGATATACGTTGAACACAGGGGATTTTTTCACCGTGACGCTCCAAAATACAAATCGTACACCTTCCATGCTCATTCGTGAATGGTTGAGTGGTACGGCTCAGGCTTCAGCGGTATTTGTAACATACGGAGGTATGGTCCTCAATGAAGATTACTGAGCTATCCATTGTATTCGTGCTGATCTTCTTCCCGCTCTTCTGGATCATCTCACTCCATACCCAAGATGCCGAAGAGGCTAACTATCTTGGACATCGATACAGAACTGCACTTCAAACCGCAGTCATGGATGCAGGCGCAGTGATGCATCAGAATGAGAAACAAAATGATGAAGCAGGCTATGATTCAACCAAGTTTGTTAAAGCCGACAAGGAGCTTGCCTTGTTGACATTCACTCAGACGATGGCTTTGAATATGGGCATTCAGGATGATCCCGCAGCTATTCGAAACATGTTTAATTACATTCCTGCCGTAGTTATTCTGGATTACGATGGCTATTATATGTTTTCCACAGAAACAGATATGACGGGTCACCGTGAAGATTCTTTTAGGCAAGTATGGAGCCCCAAGAAACCTTATACATACTCAGATTCAAATGGGAACAGTATTAACTTTACACTGGACGACTACGTATATGCCTATGACGCAAGCGCAGGGAAATGGATTGAGGGATTTCAAAAAGAACTGGCTTCAAGCACACAGATTCCTTTACTTCAGGATACCAGCGTATTTGAACAAGTTAGACGAAGTCGGATTGTGACTACTGTGCAGGATAATCTGGCTGATGTGATTAACCGCCATAATGAGTTTGCCAGAAAGAACGGTATTTCCTATACATTTACGATGCCCCTGATTGCGCAGGAAGATTGGTACAACTCCATAAATGATACAGGGATTATGGCCTTTATCCAAGGTATAGGTGTGGGTGACCAGAAGATCAACAATTACGCAATTGGTGGAGGCAGACTTGTGAAGAAAACGGCCATCGTAGGTGGGGTAGATCCTTTAACAGGTATCAAATACTACTATCCCTCCACATGTGGTAATAGTTACCGTGCCGAAGAGGTGTTCACAGAAGCAAGACAAGCAGCTGCACAAGGCTATTTCGAATATAAATGTTCTAATCGTTAGGGAATCCTGTATGACAAAATCATGGAAGAGGTTCCTGAACTGTTTACATTACTTTCAGAAAAGACGGGACCTGTGCTAGAATAGGGTTTCGAAACAATAATAAAAGTAATGTCTAATAGATAGGAGCAACCTCATCTTATGAGTTTATTGTCAGTAGAGAACGTGAGTCACAATTTTGGAGATCGCACGTTATTTAAAAATGTATCATTTCGTTTACTTGCCGGAGAGCGTGTAGGACTTGTTGGTGCCAATGGTGTAGGTAAATCCACATTAATGAACATCCTTACCGGTAAATTGCTTAAAGACAGTGGAAAAGTGGAATGGACACCTAAGGTCCGTTATGGATATCTGGATCAGCATACAAAGCTTACGCCAGGCAAAACTATTCGTGATGTGCTTAAGGATGCATTCCTTCCGTTGCTTGAATTGGAAAAAGAAATGATGAATATTACGGACCAGATGGCAGATGCAGACCCAGATAAGCTGGAGCAGTTGCTGGAAGAGATGGGTGATATTCAGGAACAACTGGAACAGGGTGACTTTTATCTGATTGACGTAAAAGTGGAAGAGATGGCCAATGGTCTTGGTTTGTCCGCAATTGGTCTTGATCGAGATGTCGCAGCTCTAAGTGGTGGACAACGTACCAAGGTGCTTCTTGCCAAGCTTCTGCTCGAGAAACCTACAGCTCTTTTGCTGGATGAGCCGACCAACTATCTGGATGTAGAGCACATTGAATGGCTATCACGTTATCTGAAGGACTACCCGCACGCGTTTCTCTTAATCTCTCATGACACGGAATTCATGAATGAAGTCGTAAATGTCATTTATCATTTGGAATTTGCCAAATTAACGAGATATGCAGCAAACTATAACAAGTTTCTTGAGATGGCTGATATGAATAAAGCCCAGCATATTGATGCATACGAGAAGCAGCAAGAGTACATCAAGAAACAGGAAGATTTCATTCAGCGTAACAAGGCGCGGGCTTCAACTTCAGGTCGAGCGAAGAGCCGGGAGAAGCAGCTGGACAAGATTGAACGTATCGATCGTCCAGATGAGGCGGCCAAACCAACGTTCAAATTCAAGGATGCCCGCGCGAGTAGCAAAACGGTCTTTGAGGGTATTGATTTTGAAATTGGATACACGTATCCTTTGCTGCCCAAAATGACGATGACAATTGAACGTGGTGAGAAAATTGCCATCGTAGGTTGTAATGGTGTAGGTAAATCGACACTGCTGAAAACCATCCTGGGAAAAATATCTCCACTCAGTGGAAAGACCTTTTTGGGAGATTATCTCGAAACGGCCTATTTTGAGCAGGAAGTCCGTGCTGGAAATATCACGCCGATTGAGGATGTCTGGAATGAGTTTTCACATTTGACCCAGAATGAGGTCCGGGGTCATCTCGCTCGCTGCGGGTTGAAAAATGAGCACATTACTCGTCCGCTTAACATGCTGAGTGGTGGAGAGCAAGCAAAGGTTCGTTTATGCAAACTCTTGATGCGTGAGAGCAACTGGATTTTATTCGATGAACCGACGAACCATCTGGATGTAACAGCCAAAGCTGAGTTGCAACGTGCCTTGCAAGAATTCAAGGGAACGGTGTTGCTGGTATCTCATGAACCTGATTTCTACGAGGGTTGGGTCACCAAAACATGGAATGTCGAAGAATGGTCTGAGAAAAACTAGATGATTTAAGACAATGTTTAACAGAAATGACGGTGACAAAAAAATCTGTCTATGGTAACATAGGCTACAACTTCATATGAACACTAGGGGGGCCGCACGATGCGGCTGAGATGGAAGAATGCGATTCCGGACCCTTTGCACCTGATCTGGATCATACCAGCGTAGGGAAGTGGCGAGCGCGTTTCAGTGAATGACGTGAGCAAACGGCAACTCGAAAGGATTTCAACCGTCTGCTTAGCGATTTAAACATGCAGTTGCGTGTATAACGTTATGGCTATAAGGTCTATAGCTTTATTACACGAAATGAACTGTATGCATCAGTCAGTCATCTGGTCCTATAATTAATACGCAGCCACTCCCCTACGGGAGTGGCTTTTTTGTGTTTTTCATAGCATTGATGCATGGAAGGAGATGAACGGTACGGCAATTTCTCATGAACATGTACACGGATCATTTGAATTGCATGTTGTATCTACGGGTGCAGGGGATCAAGCATCTTTTGTAAAAGCAGCAAAGGACGTTTGGCCATGGGTGGACTATATTCACATACGAGAGAAACAACTCTCATGGCAAGACAAGATCGGTTGGGCTGAAAGTCTGCGTAGCATTGGCGTTCCATCTTGTCGCATCGTTGTCAATGGTTCAGAACTGCCTTCACAGAATGACATCTATGGCGGTGTACATTGGGGGCAAGATGCGATACGCAACTGTAACCCTACTGTTATAAGCAATGTGCAGCGACTTCGTCTGGGTGTATCTGTTCATTCCATCGATGAGGCAAAAATCGCTGAGGAACGGGGAGCCGATTACCTTTTCTTCGGGCATGTATACTCAACCAACAGTAAGCCTGATCTTGAACCAAGAGGATTACATGCTCTTGCTGAAGTGTGCAGGCGTGTCTCCATTCCTGTCATGGCGATCGGTGGCATCGAACCGGGAAACATTCACGCTATTCGCTCTGCAGGCGTACAGGGAGTCGCTGTGATCTCGAATGTATGGGCGAGCGATTCCCCGGATCGGGCGGTTGCATTATTAAGGCAGGCTATCGTTGCTACAGAAAGTCTGAGCCCCTGAATAAAGGAGATGAGAGGATGAAAGAGATCGTAACGGGTCAGAACAGGAATCATTTCAGTCATCAACTGAAATCTGAAACGGAATCAAGAAGCAAAGCTTTTACTGATAATCCGGATAAGATTCATGCAGAAACGATTATTGTAGGCGGAGGCGTTATTGGTTGTGCCATCGCATATGAGCTTGCTTCCCGTGGACAGGATGTACTGTTGCTGGAGCGTTCGGCGATTGCAGGAGGCACTTCTTGCGCAGCGGCTGGAATGCTGGGGGCAGATAGTGAGGATTTTGCTCATCCTTTGATGGCTAAGCTTGCCAGGCAGAGTAGACAGTTGCTTATCGAGCATCAAGTGTTAATGGCTACCCTCAGCGGGGTAGAGGTTGGCCTGCAACGCCATGGATTCCTAACCCCTTTTCGATCATACAGTGAATTAAGCAGCTATAAGAACAATCGAAATTCTGGTTTGTCTGCTGATGAGGTATGGTGGGATCGTTCCACTGTGCAACAGGAGGCATCATGGCTTAACAGAGATACTTATGGAGCCTACTACAGGCCTTACGAGAGTGAGATTCTTCCAGTCCATCTAACGAAGGCATACGCCGAATCCGCTCAAGCATTGGGAGCACGTGTTATGGAGGACATACCGGATATACGTGTGCAAGCAAACGAACACGGTGTGCAGGGGATCACCACATCGATCGGTGAGATGAAATGCAAACATGTCATTATAGCGGCTGGTTTACAGAGTGAAGAGTTGATGACACATGTGAATCTGAGCTTGCCTGTGTGGTCGGTAAAAGGAGAAATAGCCGCCGTTCAGTTTTCAGATGAACATGCAGGGTACAGACCTGACAGAACGGTGTATGCAGAGGATATCTATATTGTTCCCAAAGCCAATGGCGAAGTTTGGCTCGGGGCAACCAGTCTGCCAGGCAGAACGGATCTGAACGTTTCTGTACAGGGTGTTCAGAAGCTGCTAACAGCGGCTACCCACTGGGTGCCTGGGATGAAAGAAGCGCAATTTATACGAGCTTGGGCAGGCGTAAGACCGGCAACTCCCGATGGACTGCCTTATATAGGTGCTTGCAAGAGTATACCCGGGCTGTTCGCCGCCTTTGGGCATTACCGCAACGGTATCTTGCTTAGTGCGATAACAGGCAGGCTTATCGCTGAGTTGCTCGCTGGCAAAAGCTCAGAAGAACTCGGAATTGAGGCGCTGAGCCCTGAGCGATTGAACAGAAAGGGAGTGGTGCAGTGAATATCATCGTTAATGGTCAACGGATGGAGATTGAAGACAGATTGAATCGTGTGGATAAACTGCTTAAATCATTTGACCTGCAAGTCAAGACTGTAGTTGTTGAGCTGAACAGGCATATCTTAACGCGTGAGTATCATGAGTCAACGGCATTAAGAGAAGGCGATCGAATTGAGATTGTACATTTTGTAGGAGGCGGTTGATGATGTTGAACATTGGTAAATATACGTTTGAGTCCAGATTGTTGCTCGGAACAGGCAAGTTTTCGGATCTGGAAGTGCAAAGTCAGGCTGTGGAAGCATCTGAAACGGAAGTTTTAACCTTTGCTGTTCGTCGTCTGAATCTGGAGGAACGTAACCAGAAGCATTTCCTGGATACGTTGGATCTGGACAAATACACTCTTCTTCCGAATACGGCTGGGGCTTCCACTGCGGAAGAGGCGGTGCGGATTGCCGAGCTTGCGCGGGCTTCAGGACTTTGTGATATGATAAAAGTCGAAGTCATCGGAGATGGAATAACATTGCTTCCAGATCCGATTGAAACGTACAAGGCTTGCGAAATTTTGCTTGAAAAGGGCTTCACGGTATTGCCTTATATTTCGGATGATGTCATTCTGGCCAAAAGGCTGCAATTGCTTGGCGTACATGCTGTAATGCCTGGCGCTTCTCCCATCGGAGCTGGCAGAGGCATCATCAATCCCTATAACCTTGAGATCATCATTGAGCAGGCTGTTGTACCTGTAATTGTGGATGCAGGATTGCGCTCCCCAAGAGATGCTGCTTATGCGATGGAACTTGGTGCAGATGGTGTATTGTTGAATACAGCTGTATCCGGATCAGGAGATCCAGTGGGCATGGCTAAAGCGATGCGATTGGGGGTAGAAGCGGGCAGACTGGCATATGAAGCAGGCATGATTCCCGTAAAGCGTTATGCAGCAGCCAGTAGTCCGGTGGAAGGAATGGTTCATACATGACAGATCAATTAACATCATCATCCTCAGAACAGGCCGATCGTTATTCCAGACAGGAACGTTACGCGCCACTTGGCAAGGAAGGCCAGGCCAGATTAAAGGGCAGCAGAGTTTTAATTGTAGGCGCTGGCGCACTCGGAACAGGGATTGCAGAAACGTTAGTTCGTTCAGGAGTAGGACATTTAACGATTGTGGATCGTGATTATGTGGAGTGGAGTAACCTGCAGCGGCAGCAATTATATGTAGAACAGGACGCGATGGAGCGGATACCGAAGGCAATGGCGGCGGAAAAACGATTATCTGCTATTAATTCCACGGTTCATGTGGAAGGGAAAGTGTTGGATGTCAGAGTAGATGAATTGGAAGAACTCGTCCAGCATACCGACTTGATCATGGATGCAACGGATAACTTTGATACCCGACTACTCATTAACGATATGGCACAAAAACACCGTATTCCCTGGATTTATGGTGGATGCGTAGGTAGTTACGGCATCACCTATACGTTTATGCCTGGAGATACGCCATGTTTAAATTGTTTGCTGGGTGAAGTCCCTCTGGGTGGAGATACCTGTGATACGTCTGGCATCATACCCCAAGCGGTACAGATGGTAACGGCAAATCAGACAGCAGAAGCGATGAAGTTGCTTAGCGGCAATGCAAATGCAATGAGGCGCAAGTTGTTGTCATTTGACGTGTGGAGGAACGAATACATATCCATCAATGTGGATGGTGCAAAAAAGAAAGACTGTCCTTCCTGTGGCACTTCGGCAACGTATCCATATCTTTCTGCGTCCAATCTGGAGAAAACCGATGTGTTGTGTGGCAGGGATACTGTTCAGATCCGCCCTGCACGGCGTATGAATCTGGATCTTCAACATACGGCGGATCGCCTGAATAGACTTGAAGAGGGAAAAGTGGAATCCAATCCGTTTCTGGTTTCTTTTACAACAGGAGTCCATAGAATGGTCATTTTCCAAGATGGACGTGTCCTCGTACACGGAACAAAAGATACAGCTGAAGCACGTACGCTCGTTCATCGCTACTTTGGTTAAAGCAAAAAAGAAGCAAAGTCTATTCCCTTGAGGGAATGGACTTTTTCATTTTACGGCATGCTATCTGTACCAACCATTGCTGCGAGCAGCGGGGATAGAGACAGGCCGGGTGAAAAAGAGTGAAAACAGCCATTTTGCTGATTGGAGCAGGAGAGCAGGTCAGCCTTATTCAGGATGTTTTATGTACCGAAGGGTATGAGGTGCAACGAATGGAGTGGTCCGAACTAAACCAATCCGTTGAACCTTCTTTGCTGCGTATTAACCTGATCATCCTGATAGACCGGGAAGAAGGAAAGGAACATTGTGGCCAGGATCAGAAATTAGAGTTAAAACGGTGGATAGATAAAGGTCAGGTTACACCTCTACTAGTTATCACTTCAAATGCATCTCCTCAGTGCATCGTGGAATGGCTTGATTACGGAGCTAATGACGTGATGGAGGAACCCATCCACTTGACCGTGATGCTCGCCAGAATACGAAACTTATTGCGTGTTTTTGCGAATGCAACCCCAGAGGGGGAAGAAGTAATTGTAGTTCATGATCTTAAAGTGAATTTGCGTTCAAGACGGGTAAATCGGGCGGGTGAATACCTGACATTAACCCCAAAAGAGTACGAATTGCTGGAATTTTTGGCCCTGCATGTGAATGAAGCATGTACCCGGAGTGATATTTTACGAGAGGTATGGGGGTATGAGTATGCGATGGATACCAACGTTGTGGACGTGTATATCAAACATCTGAGGGTTAAGGTGGATAAGGGAAGAAGTGTGAAACTGATTCATACTGTGCGTGGGATCGGTTATATGCTTCATGATAAAAATTAGATATTTCACCGCATTCCATGAATCTCCAGTTTAAAGTTTGGTGAAAAGAGGGTAAACATAAAAAAGGCCGGATCATTGCCTCCGGCCCTTACTCATTAGCTATAAACGGTACTAAAGTACACGACGAGCTTTAACGTACGTTCTCTTCCAAGTACCGGAGTTCAGATCCGAGATCGTTACGCCTGGAGACCCATACGTATGCAGAATCTTTCCGTCCCCTGCGTATACGCCTACATGAGTAACGTTGGAGCCCGTAGAACGGCTACCGCTGGAGAAGAACACCAGGTCACCAACACGCAGATTTGCTTTGGATACAGCTGTACCTTCTTTGGATTGGCTTACGGAAGTGCGCGGCAAGTCTACACCATACTTTTTGAAAATATATTTCATAAAAGAAGAGCAGTCAAAAACTTTGGTTGTTGATGTTGAAGCACCAAATTCATATGGAGTTCCAGTGAATTGTTTACCATAGTTAACAATCTGTTGACCTGTAGACACAGATGCAGTTGCTGCCTGTGCAACAGGGGCGTTAGTCATTAATACAGCTCCAAAACCTAGTGTAGCGCACAACCCGACGGTTACGGCCTTTTGGACAAAGATGTTTGTTTTCATATTAGTTAGTACCTCCAAAATTCGTTTTCGTTAAGTTGCTAGAGCGAGTATAACAGCTTTGTAACAGCCTAGAAATTGGATAAGGATGTGTAATCCCTTGCGCCACAGTGGTTTGGGTATGTTTATTAAAATATAATTAAAAATGTCAAAAAATTAATCATTGACGAATGATAAACAAAGATAAAATAGAAAAGACCCTTGAGTCTCAAGGGTCTTTGTTGTGTATGGACCTATTTTCTTATCGAAATCATTGGTTACAAAAACGTAATAATTAAGAATCAAGCAAGGGGATACATTTAATCTTTGCTCTGAATAATCAGTAGTAAGCCACTATCGATAGTGACTGTGCCAGAGGAACCTAAGAGTTGATTGCTTACACCCAAGGATTGTCCCATGCGAATGGTGGCTTGATCCAGCGGATACATGAAACCATCTAGAGTTATTCCTGTAACTTCATGAGTTAAGGGGAGCAGAGAAACATATTTATAGTCACGGTGCTCAACCACAGCTTTGGATGTTGTCAGTGTCATGTAGTTGTGTTTGTCCTGAATGGCACAGGAGATATGATGCTGCATCGCCCGAACCATGATATGTACATTGGCGAGTGTGTGATCCATACGTGTACCTGTAGCACCTAACATAAGAATATGAGAAGGTTCGTGATCTAGCGCTGTCTCAAAAGCCATTTCCGTATCGGTAAGATCCTTATGAACAGGGTCGCATGTAATGAATTTAGTGCTATTGTTACTAACAATTATACGTTCCTCTTCGGAGATAGAGTCGAAATCTCCAACTGCAACATGAGGCTTAATGCCGTGTTCAATTAAAAATAATGCGCCGCGATCGGCCGCGATGATCATGTCATCTTCACGTATTTCCTGAAGTAATTCCGGAGATAGATTTCCGCCTGTAAAAATAACAATCCGTTTCACCGTCATTTTATTTCATCCTTCCTAATTCAGAGAAAAATAGTTCGTTCATTGTTCAAATATAATGTTGGAACCTGTACAAATATATTCACCAAACCAGTATAATCCACAAAATGTGGTTGCACAATTTCAGTGCTCGCGGATACAATGGGTAGAGCGACATGGAGATGACTTGAAAAGTGAGGTTTGAACAGGTTGGACTTACACATTTTTGAAGTATTCAGCATTATAGGTACTATCGCATTTGCAATGTCCGGTGCCTTCGTGGCAATGGAAGAGGAGTATGACATTTTGGGTGTACTGGTGCTTGGGCTTGTCACGGCATTCGGAGGCGGGATTATCCGGAATGTACTTATAGGTATACCTGTAACGACACTATGGAGTCAGGGATCACTTATTATGTTAGCCTTAGTATCTGTAGCGATTGCGTTTATATTGCCTCTCAAGTGGATTAGTCACTGGAAGCGAACAGAGGCGTTGTTCGATGCAATCGGACTCGCAGCATTTGCAATTCAAGGGGCGCTGTACGCGGCGAACATGGGACATCCTATTAGCGCAGTTATCGTTGCAGCAGTAATGACCGGTATTGGTGGAGGCGTTATTCGTGATGTGCTTGCTGGACGTAAACCGCTTGTATTGCGTGACGAAATCTATGCTGTATGGGCAATGACAGCCGGTTTTGTTATAGGTATGGGCTGGTTAACAACGAATGCTGGATTATTGCTTTGTTTTGCGGCCGTTGTGTTCTTCCGGATGTGTTCTGTGCATTATAAATGGAAACTGCCACGCCGTTCGTTGGTGCCATCTGAGACTGGGAACGTCAGTCCTAAGCCGGAAAGCATTGCAACACAGCCAACATCGTCGGTACTTCAAGGTACGTTAAGCAAGGGGGATTAATATGATTCACGTTTTGTTTGTATGTCTGGGCAATATATGTAGATCACCAATGGCTGAAGCCGTTTTGCGTCACAAAGTCCTGGAGAAGGGGCTTGAACACCAGATTCGTGTGGACTCTGCGGGTACAGGGGACTGGCACGTTGGTAAACCTCCGCATGAAGGGACTCGAAAATTGCTGGATTCGTACCAGATTTCTTATGCCAACATGGCAGCAAGACAATTCGCCAGCGAAGACTTTACTCAATTTGATTACATTGTGTGTATGGATAATTCGAATGCAGATAATGTGCGCAATGTTCCAGGCGGAGCTGAGGTGGACATTATTAAGTTTATGGACATGCTTCCAGAAGAAAAACTCAGGGAAGTACCTGACCCGTATTACACAGGCAATTTTGAAGAGGTGTACGACTTGGTTAACGCAGGCTGCGAAGTTCTGTTGAGAAAGATTGAAGAGGAACATTCTTTAACCTAGTAAATAAACATGATCTGATATGTAACTTGTAATCGGACAAAGAAGCAGGAGCGAGCACTCAAGCAAGCAGGATATCCTGCTTCTTTTTCAGATTACAATTGTAAGCGGTATCATTGTAATTTAAAACAAAAGCGGCATTTCAGCCGCATGTTGATGTGGTCCAATTATCTTTCCTGAAGAAAATATAGCAATGCTTCTGGTAATTCCTTCTGCCAAAAACCCCATTGGTGTTTTCCGTCTTTCTCCTGGTAGGAGACGAGAGCACCTCGTTTTTCCAGCAATTCTCGAGTATCCCGGTTTAATTGAACAAAATCATACGTACCTGTGTCTGCCTCGAAATCAGTCTCCTGCAAACCAACGATCATCCAGATCGAAAGCCAAGACAGATCTTCAGCTGCGGCATAGATTTCCTGTGAAGCAGAGTAGAAGGCACCAGACATGCTGATGACACGTGTGAACAGATCCGGATATAACAGAGCAAGATGAAGCGAAACACTGCCACCAAGCGAGTCTCCGGCAAGAATGCGTTCCTGCGGAGAACGACGCACAGGATATTTCTCTTCTATATAGGGAATAATCTCTTCAGCGAAGCAAGCGGTATATGCCTTGAACCGATCTCCGAATGGAGCATATTCCTGCGTTCTCACAGACACATCGACCTGAACCCCTACAATAATGAAAGGCTCGGCTCCTTCGTCCAGAATAATTTGGTTAGCTGTTGTAGCAATTCGTCCGAAATTAAAAAATTCTTCGCCATCCTGACAATAAACGACAGGGTAGCTAAGCAATTCGTTATAACCCGGAGGAAGGTAAATACGGAGCGTTCGCTTCTCTCCGAGATAGCGACTTTCAATCTCTTCCTTCACAATCGTGCGTTTCAAATAGCGGGAATCCGTCATAAAACGTCACCTTTCTCGGTTAATTTTTTGCATTCGACCGCGCAATACGGTAAGATTACCCTTGTGCGGGGTTAGGTCAAACACGCAATCATGTATTATGCTGTTATACCAATATTAAGCCCCTGTTATACATACAATCCGGCAGGAAACATAAAAAAATTACGGATTTCTTTGACGTATGGAGTGAAACAGGTGTATAATAATATTATAACAGCGGAACTTGATATTCAAATTTTTTGTTGAGGTGAAGAAAAAAATGAGCAAGGTTCCTTATGAAGTGTATACAGAGGATGTAGAAGCTCTGTCCGTGCTGTCTCCTGACGGCGAAATTGTTAACAAAGACATGATGCCTACACTTTCCGATGATCAATTAAAAGAAATTATGTACCGCATGGTATTTACCCGTACTTGGGATGACCGTGCAGTAAACCTGGGCCGTCAAGGTCGTCTTGGTTTCTATGCTCCAGTATCTGGTCAAGAAGCTACAATGGTTGGTAGTGAATTTGCAATTGAAAAAGAAGACTTTGTATGTCCTGGCTATCGTGACATTCCGCAACTCGTATGGCATGGACTTCCTCTTTATCAAGCATTCTTGTACTCCCGTGGACACCAACATGGTGGACAAATTCCAGATGGCGTTAATGTATTGATGCCACAAATCATCATTGGTGCACAAATTCTGCATGCAATGGGTATCGCTATGGGTTACAAATTGAAGAAACAAAAACAAGTTGTTATCACGTACACAGGTGATGGCGGTTCTTCTGAAGGTGACTTCTATGAAGGTCTGAACTACGCTGGTGTATACAAACTGCCTGTTATCTTCTTTGTACAAAACAATGGTTATGCTATCACAACTCCTTTTGCTAAACAAACAGCAGCTCTGTCCATCGCTCACAAAGCGGTAGCAGCAGGTATTAAAGGTGTTAAAGTTGACGGTATGGACATCTTCGCTGTTATCAAAGCTGTTCAGGAAGCTGCTGAGCGTGGACGTAACGGAGAAGGTGCAACATTGATCGAAGCAGTAACATACCGTTTCCGTCCTCACTCCCTTTCGGATGATGCTTCCAAGTATCGTACAAAAGAAGAAGAGGCAGAATGGTCTGCTAAAGATCCTATCGCACGTTTTGCTAAATATCTGGAGAAAAAAGGTCTTTGGACTGAAGAAGATACAGCACGTGTGAAAGAAGAAGCAAAAGCTAAAGTAAATGAAGAGATCAAAAAAGCGGAAAAAACCGAGAAAATGACGATTTCAGGCTTGATCGACAGCATGTTCGAACAAACGCCTAAGCACTTGGAAGAGCAAAAAGCTGATTTCCAATAAGTTTTTTCCGATAAAGCATAAACATCCGCGACTTTAATGTCCTGGTATACATGTACGAATTCAAATGTGAACTGTCAATGTTTAAGGAGGAAATGAAGCAAATGGCACAAATGAACATGAAAGAAGCAATCCGTGATGCGCTTCGCGTGGAGTTGAAACGTGATCCTAACGTTCTGCTTTTCGGTGAAGACGTAGGTAATGTAGGCGGCGTTTTCCGTGTAACGGAAGGTCTGCAAAAAGAGTTTGGCGAAGAGCGTGTATTTGATACACCACTGGCTGAGTCCGCTATTGGTGGTCTGGCTGTAGGTCTGGGTGTACAAGGCTTCCGTCCGGTTGCTGAGATCCAATTCGTTGGTTTTATCTTCGAAGCCCTTGACCAAATGGTAGTGCAAGCTGCTCGTATGCGTTTCCGCTCCGGTGGAAAATACAATTCTCCAATCGTATTCCGTACACCATTCGGTGGCGGCGTAAAAGCGGCAGAATTGCATACAGATTCCCTGGAAGGTCTGCTCACGCAAACACCAGGTATCAAAGTCGTTGTTCCTTCTAACCCTTACGATGCAAAAGGTCTGATGATCGCTTCTATTCGCGACAACGACCCTGTATTCTTCATGGAGCACTTGAACTTGTACCATGCTTTCCGTGCAGAAGTGCCTGAAGAAGATTACGTTGTTGAATTGGGTAAAGCGAACGTTGTTCGTGAAGGTTCCGATGTAACAATCATTACTTACGGTATGATGGTTCACACTTCTGTGAAAGCAGCAGAGGAACTCGAAAAACAAGGAATCAAAGTTGAAGTTATCGACCTTCGTACGGTTAGCCCGATCGACATCGATACTATCGTTGCTTCCATTAAGAAAACAAACCGTGCAATTGTTGTACAAGAAGCTCAAAAGAGCGCAGGTGTTGCAGCTGAAGTCATTGCCCAAATCAATGAAAAAGCAATCCTGCACTTGGAAGCACCGGTTCTGCGTGTAGCTGGTCCGGACACTGTATATCCATTTGCACAAATCGAAGATACATGGCTGCCTAACCCAGCGCGTATCGTTGCTGCGGTTAACAAAGTCGTAAATTTCTAATTTAATCATCTGACATGCCGCAAGGCGCAGTATGGTGATTCACACCGCAGCGCAAGCTGCACTGTAAACAGCCATTAGCCCCTTGAGTAACAGTTATTTGCATTAGCAGTAACAGTTGTTTCTTGGAGTTAAGGGTTGTTTTCAGGATTGAGCACATAATCAAGGAGGTTTTTCAGTTGGCTAAATTTGAATATAAATTCCCTGAATTGGGCGAAGGCCTACACGAAGGCGAAATCATCAAGATGCACATCAAAGTCGGTGACAAAGTAACTGACGACGACATCATCATGGAAGTACAGAACGACAAAGCGGTTGTAGAAGTACCTTGTCCGGTTAACGGAACAGTTACAGAAGTATTCGCTAAAGACGGTCAAATCTGCCACGTTGGTGAAGTTGTAGCGATCATCGATGCAGAAGGCGAAATTCCTGAGCAAGACGACGCTCCTGCTGGCGATCAAGGTGAGCAAGAGAAAGATGCAGCTCAAGGCGGAGCTGACACAAGCGGTTCTTCTGCAGCAGCTTCCAGCACGGATGCAGCTAAAGAAGGCGGCAATAACAACGTTCCGGCAGTACCTGCCAAAGACGTTCTGGCAACACCAAGCGTGCGTAAATTTGCTCGCGAACAAGGTGTAGACATCGCTCAGGTTAACGGCACTGGCAACAACGGTAAAGTAACCAAAGAAGATGTTGAATCCTTCAAAAACGGTGGCGGTTCTTCCGCAGTGGCATCTTCCGAAGCTCCGGCTCAAGAAGAGAAAAAATCCGCAGCACCAGCAGCAGCTGCAGCTGATCAATACCTTGAAGAAGAGCGCGTACCATTCAAAGGTATCCGTAAAGCGATCTCTAATGCAATGGTTAAATCGGCTTACACAGCACCTCACGTTACAATCATGGACGAAGTGGACGTAACTGAATTGGTTGCTTTCCGTACTCGCATGAAACCAATTGCAGAGAAAAAAGGAACAAAAGTTACTTATCTGCCATTCATCGTTAAAGCACTGGTTGCGGCTTCCCGCCAATTCCCGGCTCTGAACGCTATGATTGATGAAGAAGCTAACGAAATTGTTTACAAAAAATACTACAACATCGGTATCGCTACAGATACAGACAACGGCTTGATCGTTCCTGTTATCAAAGATGCTGATCGTAAATCCATCTGGATGATCGCTGATTCTATCCGTGATCTGGCTGCTCGTGGTCGTGACGGCAAATTGAGCGCGAATGAAATGAGAGGAAGCACAATCTCCATCAGTAACATCGGTTCTGCTGGCGGTATGTTCTTTACTCCAATCATCAACTTCCCTGAAGTTGCTATTCTCGGAACAGGACGTATCAGCGAAAAAGCAGTGATCAAAAACGGCGAAGTAGTTGCAGCACCTGTAATGGCTCTTTCCCTGAGCTTTGACCACCGTATCATCGATGGCGCAACAGCACAAAACTTTATGAATTACATTAAACAGCTGCTCGCTAACCCTGAGCTGCTTGTTATGGAGGTGTAAGATATGGTAGTAGGCGACGCTTCTCTCAATATCGACACATTAGTAATTGGTGCGGGTCCTGGCGGCTATGTAGCTGCCATCCGCGCTGCTCAACTGGGCCAAAGCGTATTGATCGTAGACAAATCCGAACTGGGCGGTGTTTGTTTGAACCGTGGATGTATTCCATCCAAAGCCCTGATCTCTGCTGCTCACCAATATGAGTCTGCACTTCACGGTGAAGCTTTTGGTATCTCTGCTGAGAACGTGAAAGTGGACTTCAGCAAAACTCAAGAGTTCAAAAACGGCGTTGTTAAGAAAATGACTGGCGGCGTAGCTGGTTTGCTCAAAGGCAACAAAGTTGAAGTTTTCAACGGTGAGTGCATGTTCATCAACGAAAACGAAGCTCGTGTATTCAATGATCACGAGTCTCCACGTTACAAATTTAAAAATGCAATTATTGCAACAGGTTCTCGTCCAATCGAACTGAAACCTTTCCCGTTTGGCGGACGCATTCTGTCTTCAACAGAAGCTTTGAACTTGCCTGAAGTACCAAAAAGCATGATCGTTATCGGTGGCGGATATATCGGTGCTGAGCTTGGTCAAATGTACTCCAAATTCGGTGCAAAAGTAACAATCATCGAAGGTTTGGATACAGTACTGCCAGGTTTCGATAAAGACATGACTAGCCTTGTAGCTAAAAACATGAAGAAAACAGGCATCGAAATCGTAACGGGTGCAAAAGCTGAAAGTGCTGAGCAAACGGATAAAGATGTAACTGTTAAGTATTCTGTAAATGGTGAGTCCAAAGAAGTTACTGCAGATTACCTGCTGGTAACTGTTGGACGTCGTCCAAACACAGATGGAGAACTGGGTCTCGATATGATTGGTGTTGACGTTGACGAGCGTGGATTTGTCAAAGTTGACCACCAAGGTCGTACCAGCATTCCTCACATCTTTGCTATCGGTGACATCGTATCTGGCTTAGCTCTGGCACACAAAGCTTCTTATGAAGGTAAAGTGGCTGCTGAAGCAATCGCAGGACAACCATCTGTAGTTGACTACAAATGTATGCCAGCTGTTGTGTTCACAGATCCAGAGTGTTCCAGCGTAGGTTACACTGAGAAAGAAGCTAAAGAAAAAGGTTACAAAGTAAAAGCAGGCAAATTCCCTTATGCGGGTAACGGCCGTGCTGTATCTTTGAACCACGCTGAAGGCTTCGTGAAAATCGTAGCTGACGAAGAAAGCGGCCTGGTATTGGGTTGCCAAATCGTAGGTCTGGAAGCTTCCAACTTGATCGCTGAGCTTGGTTTGGCAATTGAAATGGGTGCAACTTTGGAAGATCTGGCTCTCACAATTCACGCTCACCCAACTTTGGGCGAAATCGTGATGGAAGCTGCGGAATTGGTTATGGGTCACCCGATCCACATCATCTCCCGTTAAGATCATCTAAGCTTCGGATCCGTCCGGCATTATACGTATATCAGAAGAGACGAATGACGCTAACGCGTTATTCGTCTCTTTTTTCTGAGCAAAAGCTGAGAAATTCAAGATAGTTGTGTATGTGATATGATGAAAAGTTACACGCTCAAAAGTTTCAGTGAATTGATTTTATCCAACAACTCAATTGTGGTACACTGTAGTAATGATCAGCCATGATGTGGCTCCAAGCCAATCACGGTCTATGTATTTAGTATTGAAGTTAAACTAATCTTTTACACGAGAACGTAGAGGACAGAAATAACCTGAAGAAGCGGAGTGTTCGCCTTTATCCCCGCATTTTTACTTTGGAAAAGGAAATCAAAAAAATCTGGGGATAACAGCGATCGGAAGGTTGTTCTGTCATCGGAGTGGTAAGTGTAAATAATCTTTAGTTTAGTACGAATAAAAGTGCGAGGGGATATCAACATGAAAAACTATCTCGATTTATTACAGGATATTCTGAACAACGGCGTGCATAAAGGAGATCGTACCGGAACAGGAACACAATCTGTATTTGGCAGACAGCTCCGTTATGATCTCTCTGAAGGATTTCCGCTGGTAACAACCAAACGAATTCATCTCAAATCGGTTATTCATGAACTGTTATGGTTTTTGAGTGGCGATACCAATATATCTTATCTGAAAGAAAACGGTGTGAAGATCTGGGACGACTGGGCGGACGAAAATGGAGATCTTGGACCGGTATATGGATCGCAGTGGCGCACATGGGAAGCACCAAACGGAGAAAAAATTGATCAGATCGCCGCAGTGATTGATTCAATCAAAAATAATCCAGATTCACGTCGTCACCTTGTCAGCGCATGGAATGTGGCTGAGATCAACAATATGAAGCTTCCACCTTGTCATTTTGCGTTTCAGTTTTACGTTGCAGAGGGTAAATTATCATGTATGCTTACAATGCGTTCCGTGGATACGTTCCTCGGGTTACCGTTTAACATCGCGAGTTATGCGCTCTTGACTCATATGATTGCCCAGCAATGTGATCTTGAGGTGGGTGATTTCATTTGGTCTGGAGGGGATGTTCACATCTACTCTAACCATGTTGATCAGGTTAAAACTCAGCTGAAGCGTGAACCTTATGCTTTACCTAAGCTGGTAATCAAGCGTAAGCCGGATTCTATTTTTGATTATAAGTTTGAAGATTTCGAGTTTGAGAACTACCAGCATCATCCGGGCATTAAAGCTCCAATTGCAGTCTAATTTATGTGTTCAATCTCGATAAGAGACTTGGATTGAAGGAGTGTATTACCCTTGAGTATTGAATTGGTATGGGCAATGGGGGAGAACGGTGTGATCGGATTGAATAATTCGATTCCATGGCGTTTACCCAAAGATATGGCCTTTTTCAAACAACGTACGTTAAACAAAACGATTATCATGGGGCGTAACACGTGGGAATCTTTTGGTGGTAAGCCGCTTCCTCAGCGCCGAAATATCGTAGTGACAAGAGATCTGGACTATAAAGTGGACCAAGCTGAAATCGTACATACGATTGAAGAAGGGCTGAGTATAACCAAAGGTGAGGAACTGTGCGTAATTGGGGGTTCCCAAGTATATCGTGAGTTCTTGCCCCTCGCCGATCGTCTTGTGGTAACCAAAATTCATGAGAATTTTGAGGGAGATACGTTTTTCCCTGAAGTGGATTGGTCCGAATGGGAACTGATTGAACAGATTGAAGGCGAACAGGATGAAAAAAATGTTCATGCGTATACATTCGAATTTTATGAACGTAAACAATAAATGTGGCATAAGAAAATCCTGACTTCGGTCGAACCTGTATGATGAGAGGCGCTGATTGCGAAATATTCGTGAACAGCGTCTTTTCTTTAGAAAAAAATGAGTCACTTGTTTAAACTGGAATACATATTACATTAATATAACACAAGTAATTGATATTCATGTATATTATACATACGACCAAGCATTAAACAGTAAAAAAGTGTAAAAGTTTTGAGGTTTTAACGTTGTGAAGCCCTAAAAGGGGTCTGATATTCGGAATTAAGAACGATTTATAGCAAAATATGTTGGATTTCATGACAAATTATCTGACATTCACTTAACGTTTCGACCTTTTATTTCTTTAACACACAACAGATTTCGCAGTTCAAATCCGCATTTAACACCAAAATAAGGGTATTGACCATGGGTAGACTTGAAAGATATGATGTATAAAATACAAATAATTATGCGGATAATCCATTTAATATTCAGCACATTAAATGCTACTATAATTGAAATATCTTCGAGAAGATTTTGTGATACAATAGACAAAAACTCAAGTAATGAGTAATCCATTTCATATAGAACCATGCACATGAAGGGATTAAGACAAGAACGGATGGGGGAAAACGTAAGATGTCTACACCTACTGGATTTATGGAATACAAACGTCAACTGCCAGCAGATCGTGAGCCAGCGGAGCGGATTAAGGATTGGGAAGAGTTTCATAAACATATGGCTGAAGAAGAGCTCAGAACACAAGGTGCACGATGCATGGATTGTGGTACCCCGTATTGCCATACAGGTATAGATATGATTGGAGGCACGTCAGGTTGCCCCGTGCATAACCTGATTCCGGAATGGAATAATCTTGTATATCGCGGACTGTGGAGAGAAGCACTTGAGCGCCTTCACAAAACGAATAATTTCCCGGAATTTACAGGTCGCGTCTGTCCAGCTCCTTGCGAAGGATCATGTACAGTTGGCTTAATCGGTCAGCCTGTAACCATCAAAACGATTGAAGAAGCAATTATTGAAAAAGGTTTCGAAGAAGGATGGGTCGTTCCCCAACCTCCTGAAAAACGTACGGGTAAACGTGTAGCTGTGGTAGGTTCAGGTCCAGCGGGATTAGCTACTGCGGCTCAATTGAATAAAGCAGGACACTCGGTAACCGTATATGAGCGTTCGGACCGTGTCGGTGGATTGTTGATGTACGGTATCCCAACGATGAAATTGGATAAAAAAGTAGTTCAACGTCGTGTTGATCTGCTTGAAGCAGAAGGTGTTCAATTCATCACGAATACCGAGATCGGTAAGGATATTGCAGCACAACAACTCGTAGATGATTATGATGCTGTTGTATTGTGTGGTGGTGCAACCAAGCCGCGTGAATTCAATATTGAAGGCAGCGACTTGAAAGGCGTTCATTACGCGATGGATTTCCTGAATGGCAGCATTAAGAGTTATCTGGACTCCAATCTGGAAGATGGTCAATATCTGTCCGCGAAGGATAAAGATATTATCGTCATTGGTGGCGGTGATACAGGATCTGACTGTGTAGCTACATCGTTGCGTCATGGTTGTCGTACTATTACTCAATTCGGTACGCATACACAAGCGCCTATGGAACGTGATCGTATTAACAACCCTTGGCCGCAATTCCCGAACGTATACACACTTGATTATGCACAAGAGGAAGCCAAAGCGTTGTTTGGTCAAGATCCGCGTGAGTTCTCCATCATGACAACGAAATTTGTCGGAGACGATGAGGGGAACCTCAAAGAATTGCATACCGTACAGATCGAGCGTATTGTGGATGAGACTGGTCGCAAGATTTATCAGCCGATTCCAGGTACAGAGCGTGTATTCCCGGCACAGATGGCCATGATTGCTATTGGTTTTGATGGACCGGAACAAACGTTGGTAGAGCAGCTGGGACTTGCAACAGATCGTCGCACGAACGTTAAGGCACGTTATGGCAAATACAACACCAATGTGGATAAAGTATTTGCAGCAGGTGACATGCGTCGTGGTCAAAGCTTGGTTGTATGGGCGATTAATGAAGGCCGTGAGGCTGCTCGTGAAGTGGACAAATACTTGATGGGTGCTTCGGTACTGGTGTAACAATTTACAATAAGTCAAGTAACACACGAATACTAAAAACAATGTAAAAAGTATAGAACAGGATATCAATGACAACCTTCGCTTTCAGCGAGGGTTGTTTGCTGTTATTTTAACCAATTTGACTACATATTTCATGTAAGTGTGAGCAATAGCATTGCTTTTTAAGTGATAAAGATTTATTATTATATTATAATGATTATAAATAAGGATTAACTGAAACCAACAATCAGAACGATAAAAGTAAAATCTAATGAATATAAACCGGAGGTGCGACCTGCTATGGCAAGTAACCGGGACAAGTCCATTTCAGAACAGATCTTTCACATTAAAAATCAATTGGTTGAAAAAGGATATAAGTTAACACAACAACGGGAAGTTACTGTACGTGTATTGCTTGAACATGAAAAGGATCATTTTAGCGCAGAGGAAGTATTTCTTCTAGTTAAGGAGCAGTTCCCTGAGATTGGATTGGCTACCGTATACCGCACTCTCGAACTGCTGAGTGACCTTCAGGTCGTTGAAAAGATTAACTTTGGTGACGGCGCTGCGCGCTTTGATCTGCGAAGTACAGACGGTTCCCATCACCACCATCATTTGATCTGTACAGAATGTGGTAAAGTGGAAGAGATCATGGAAGATGGTCTGCTTCGTTTGGAACAACAAATTGAGCGTCAGTATGGCTTTGCTGTTACGGATCATCGTCTGGATTTCCAGGGTGTATGCAAAGAGTGCAGACAAAAGCATGTATTAAAGGAACAGGCAGCAGGATAATTCATTTCGGGAAGGTGCTCCCGAATCCAAAATCTGATATAATGAGTTTCAGAAGCAAGGGGCTTCCGTCGGCGGAATGCCCCTTTTTGCCGTCATGCGGACGGTGAAGGAGGAGAGATGGACGGATGAAGACACTGGTTATAGCGGAAAAACCCGACATGGGTCGAACCATTGCCGCCGTCATAGAACCAAAGGCCAAGAACAATCGCACGTATCTGGAGGGTGATCATTACATCATCACTTGGGCGATAGGGCATTTGCTTGGACTGGCTGAACCGGATGCCTATGATACGAAGTACAAGCGCTGGAATATAGCGGACCTGCCGATCATACCCGATCAGTTCAAGATTGTACCCAATCCGAGGACAAAAGATCAGCTCAAAATGATTGGAGAACTGGCGAAACGGGCTTCAGTGATCGTTAATGCTTGCGATGCAGGGAGAGAAGGGCAGTACATCTTCGCCCTCATACAACAGCAATTGAAGCTGCGTCAGCCTGTAAAGCGTTTATGGATATCGGATTTGACGGCTGAGAGCATTAAACGTGGTTTTGATGGTCTGAAGGATGCCTCTGAGTTTGAAAATTTGACCCATGCTGCTCGCGCCAGAAGTGAAGCCGATTGGCTGATCGGCATGAATGCCTCACGGGCGTTTACAACCCGCCATAATGCATTGTTGTCTGTGGGCCGTGTGCAGACGCCGGTACTCGCGCTAATCTACGATCGGGAAATAGAGATTGAAGCGTTCCAGTCACAGACCTTTTATGAAGTGGCCGCCTGGTTTCGACAGGAAGGTGTCGAGTACCGGGGACTGCGTCAGGGAGATAAGCTGACCGATGCGGAGGCAGCAGAGGCCATTGCAGCCAGTGTGAAGGGCAAGACAGGTCAGATTACCAAATACGAAGCAAAGCAGACGAAGGAGTATCCGTATCGTTTGTATGACCTGACCCTTTTACAGCGTGAAGCCAATGCCAAGTTCGGATATGGTGCCAAAAAAACACTGGATATCGCGCAGGCCTTGTATGAAAAACACAAGGTAATTTCGTATCCGCGGACAAACTCCAACTATGTTACAGAACAGAATATTGAAGGTATGCACAAAACGCTAAACCTGCTTAAAAATGGTACCTATAGTGAGCTTGCACAAGGGGCCAAGCCAGAGCTTGTTCATAAAAATAATAAAGGGGTATGTAATCCGAGCAGGGTTGAGGATCACCATGCGATCCTACCTACTTTGAAGCGACCAGGTACCTTATCCAAGGATGAACAGAATATCTATGATTTGATTGTCAGACGTTTCTTGTCTCACTTTTATCCTCCGGCGGAGTATAAGCAACATACCGTGCTCACGGAAGTGGAGAAACATCAGTTTAAGACATCTGTCAAAGAGCTGCTGTCCCTCGGATGGAAAGTGGTTCTCGGTTCTGGAGATCAGGAACAGGGCGGTGCAGGCAAGAAGAAGACTAAGAAAAACGGCAATGAGGAAGAGGAAGCTGAAGAGTGGACGGATAAAGCTTTTGCTGTACAACCCGACTTGCCTGTTCAATGTACGAAGAGTGAGTTCAAGGAGAAGGCGACCCAGCCTCCCAAAAGTTATACCGAGGGAACATTGCTCAAAGCGATGGAGAGTGCAGGCAAACAGATCGAGAATGAAGAGCTGCGAGATGCGATGAAAGACAGTGGTTTGGGTACTCCGGCTACACGTGCTGCTACGATTGAGCGCCTCAAAAACGTAGGTTACATTACGCTGCAAGGGAAGAAAATGCAGTTAACGCTCAAAGGCAGAACGGCTATCGAATTGATTCGTCGAGCAGGCGTAGATCTGTTAACTTCACCTGAGATGACCGGGCAATGGGAAAGAAGGTTATATCAGATTTCCAAAGGTGAAGCGGGTCAGGACAAGTTCATGGAGAACGTTAAGAAATTCACCTTGTCCATCATTGAGAAAGTGCGTGTACAAGCTCCGGCGCCGGCAGATGCTTTTGGTGAAGATTCACGTGCAGGCAGAGGGAAAGGCAAAGGATCCAGAACCCAGGCCGGCAATACAAGGACATCTGCCAAGACAGCTAGTGGCGGTTCAACTGTAAAAACGTCCCGTCAGACTTCGGCATCTTCATCGAGAGCTGGCAGTGGGAAAAGCACGACTACCAAGGCGCCGTCTTCAAGTGCGAGCTCATCCGGAGTGAGAGAGTTACTGGCACCTTGTCCGTCTCCCGGCTGCTCGGGTCAGATTATAGAGGGCAAGAAGGGTTATGGATGCTCACGTTTCAAAGAAGGCTGTTCATTTGTAGTCTGGAAAGAGTATGCGGGCAAAAAAATCACCAGTACGATGTTAAAATCGCTGATTGAGAAGGGGAGTACGCAAGTACTGTCTTTCAAACGAAAAGACGGGAGTACGGTGAAAGCACGTATTATTTTGCAAGACGTGGTAACAGGCAAGTTATCTGGCGAGAAGCAGGATGCTTGATATTAGTTAACATACAGCAAAAGGACCCTTAACCAAGGGTCCTTTTCTGTTGCTGCTGTTGTATATTTTCGTGTATGACTTTGGGTACCTCTTCCAGTGCAGTAATGGTATACATCGACGTTTCCGGATTAGGCTGAAGTTCTACGATGTTGTATTGCCATTCATTCGGTTGTTTGATATAAATGCTGTGAATTCCGGCTTTTACCGCAGGCATAATATCTGTGCGTAGTGAGTTGCCAATCATCCAAGTTGCACGACGATCAAACGGACCATTAGACAGAATGCCTTCCAGTGCCTCGACGTTTTTGTGTTGTCGGATATAGATCCGATCATCAAAATAAGCCGAGAGTTTCATCTGATCAATCTTGCGCTGTTGAATCACGGTTTCGCCGCCAGTATATAAGTAGAGGGAATGTCCAGCACCTTTGAGGTTCTCAAGTGTTTCAACCATATGGGGGTAGGGTTCAACCTCCTGATCGTACACACTCATGCCCAACTTGCTCAGATAAGACTCTTCTCTGGAAGAAGTTGATCTGGCGAACCTCCCAGAAAAGTAACGATAGGTATCAATCAGGGATTGCGGGAAATGATGACTCGCAAAGCCAAGCTTGTTCACTCCGGTTACATCGATTTCCAGTTGTTTTTCACGAATCTCTTGCGTTGTCAGAGAATGTCCATCAAACCACTCCTGCATATTCTCAAAGAATTCTCCCAAAATCAGGTTGAAATACTTGTTGCAGTATACGAGTGTATCATCAAGGTCAAACAAGATATGTTGTTTCATTAATTTCATGATCTAACTCACTCCTTGTAGCCAGCAAATCCACAATGGTTCAACTAAATTATATGCGAATGTAGGATTCCAGAAACATATTCAATTCAGATACGCCATCCGGCCGAATACTGTATTTCTCTTTACGATTACTTCCGAGCAGATGGGTCCGTAGCAGACCTGCGATGCGTAGCGCCATCACCTGATCTTTGACCGTGTCTTCGTCTTTACCCAATTCTTCACACATCTCAGCGAGGGACTTGGGTTCATCCGATACGTAACGAAGCAGGCGAAGTCTCTCAGGATCAGCCAGTGCATGGGTGAAACGTAAAAGGCATGTTGGCGGCTGGTCTTCATTCTCTTCAGGTGCATCTACGGGATACTGCATAATCATCATACCCTCATAGAAGCAATACATATTAATAGGGCGATTGTGCACCGTTGGAAACAGGATAACTTCGTTCAGTCCAGGCATCGGTTCAACAAGAACGCCCGCTGTAGCATATTCAATAAGCAGTTCAGATCCCATTTTATCAAGCAAAATGCGTTTTTCTTCGGCATCTTCTTCGAGCCATACACGCTGATCTTCGCTCATATTCTGACAGTAGTGTTCATCCCATAGTCGCAATAATGGGACATAACTGTTCCGAATGCGCGTAGATTCTTCTATTGTAAGAGCCGGCAGAAGAGGAGACACACGTGCATACAAGTCTTCTGCTGTCATTCCGGCAAGCATGTCCAGAAAATCACGATTCTCCGATGTATCATTTTGATATGCTGCCCATGCAAACAAAACATCAAAATCATCAAAAGGCCAAGTGGCGGCAGGTGCGAGCGCAGCTCGTACATTGGAACTTAGTTTGCCTTCCACTTCCAGAATCCATTCAGGACCAATATCCAGATGCTGAATCCATTTTTTCGTGACATAAACCAGAAAGCTGTTAAGCATTTCATATATCGGTGAAACATCAATTTTCACATGATAAGCCATAATGTTGCAGAATCCTCCCGTCACATCTAAATGTACGCAGCGACTTAAGTACGATTAGTGCGTGTTCAAAAAGTCTGGTTTTCAGTACCAAGAAGATGGAATGAAGCTAGAAATGGAGTAGCGGAGCGTAGGAAAACTACGTGAGCAACGGACATTTCGGCTGAATTCCATATTCGATGCTGATGATGCCACTAGGCATGATTCGTAATCAAAAGTGAACTTTTTGAACAACCTCTATTATGGCTTGTTTTGCAGGGCGTTGTCCACTATAATGTTCAAGTCCGGGGCAAAGCCCCGATCTTTGAATAGCAGTTTAAAACCATATGTATAACATACAAAAGTCGTCAGCGATGGCGATTTTTCTTTGTGTGCTCGCAGGAGGAATGAATTCGTGTCATCGATTACTCGTCCCAAACTATCACACTCGACAGCCAACTATCTTATTTTAATTACGGTTATTGTGGTGGCGGGCATAAGCCAGGGGCTTTTGCTTCCTGTGCTTTCGATTTTTTTGGAGCAAAAAGGGGTTTCACCAGGTTTAAACGGATTAAACGCCGCCGCATTGTACATTGGCTCTTTTGCCATGACTCTTGTTGCGGAGCGACTATTGGGAGCACTCGGGTTCAAAAAGCTAATTGTGGGTAGCCTGATATTGGTCATGGTCCCTTTAATACTATTTCCGTATTTACCGGATATTAAAATATGGTTTATTTTGCGTCTGGTTGTTGGAATAGGAGACAGCGCACTTCATTATGCGGCCCAACTCTGGGTACTTCTTGTTACTGCACCTGAAAAGCGTGGACGCTACATATCGTTATATGGCATGTCCTACGGGCTGGGATTCAGTATTGGACCGCTGGGAATTAAGCTACTTGGCTTCGGCGATGCTGTCCCTTTCTGGGTCTTGTTCATCTGTATTGCAGCAGTGCTTATACTGGTATTAATGAAGCTTCCGGATACGAAACCGGAAAAAGCAGAGCTTGGCCAACTGCCGGAACGTCGCTTCCGTCGAAGTCTGGCATGGGCCTGGTATGCACTGTTACCAGCACTTTTATACGGATATATGGAAGCAGGTATGAATAGTAACTTCCCCGTGTATGGGCTGCGTATTGGATTCGATACCAATCAGATTTCGTCGTTGCTTCCTTTTATCGGGATTGGAGGTTTGTTCCTTCAATTGCCTCTCGGAATGTTGAGTGACCGATATGGGCGTAAGAAGATATTAATGTTTGCAGGCATCAGCGGGGGAATCATCTTCATGCTGGTGCCAGTCGCAGGTACGCATTTCTGGTGGACGCTTGTATTGTTAACCATCGCAGGTGGCCTGGTTGGTTCCTTTTTCTCACTAGGCCTGGCCTATGCCGCAGACATTTTGCCTAAAGTGTTGCTGCCTGCAGCCAACGTAGTGGCATCCTTTCATTTCACGATTGGAAGTATTATTGGACCGAATCTGGGTGGTCAGATGATCAACTGGATTTCACCCGGAAGCATGTTCACCTTGCTCGGAATCATGTACCTTCTTTTTGGCGTGGCAGGTATATTATTTCGTCGTAAACCTGAGTTCGAATCTGTGTTAAAATAGAAGCTGGTGTTCGCATGGAAATTGATGTCCATTTCCGAGTACACTAGTGGTAGGGAAAAACATGGACAAGAGGAGACATCGCGATGATCAGAGTAGAGAACTTGAGTAAATCCGTTGGCGTGGACCGCGTTCCCGTGCTGCGGGATATTCGATTTGATATGCAACAAGGTGAGATGATAGCTGTAGTTGGCTCAAGCGGTAGCGGTAAAAGCATGTTGCTTAAATGTTTGGCCATGATGGAAAAATGGGATTCCGGCCGGTTTACAGTGGATGGTGCCGAGATTTTGAAAGAAGGCTGGTCCGGAAAACGGAAAATCAAACGGGAATGGGCATACTTGGAACAGAATCCAGAACTATTTCCCAGACGTACGGCTCTTAAAAATGTACTAATCGGACGATCGGGTCAGACTCCCGTATGGAGAATGGTAACCGGTATGGTACGTTCCGATGATTATATGGGTGCGATGGATTATCTCGAAGGATTGGGATTACTTGATAAAGCACATCAAATAGCAGAGAAGCTCAGTGGTGGCGAGAAGCAGCGTGTTGCCATTGCAAGAGCACTTGCTCATGGTGCCAAAGTGGTTTTGGCCGACGAACCTGTGATTGGTCTTGACCCTCACACAGCAGATTCGGTGCTGGAAACGCTGCGCAAATTATGTGAAGAAGAACGTGCAACAGTCATTGCAGTACTGCCTATTGAACTTGCTGAGAAACATGCCACACGGATCTGGGGATTGGCAGAAGGCAAGATTGCTTTTGATATTCGTGGACGAAGACTGACACAGCAAGAAAAAAACCAGATTTAAACTATTGAAAAGAGTGATGAGATTGTTTAATTCACGGTGGGGACGCTTCATTGCAGCAGGAACTATGGCGATTATGCTTGGTTCTGTTCTAAGCGGATGCACAGTCATAAGTGACCCCAAGGGTTTGATGAGAAAACCAATGATGTCCACAGATAAGGAAAAACTATACAACGTGGTTCAGGTTAAACTGCCACCAGAGAGTACATTGATCCGTCCTAAGGATATGAATAATACCAGTATGATTCGGGTGGAAGACCTGAATGGGGATGGAACTCGTGAAGCGATTGTTTTTTATGAGACACCGAATGAGAATGTGCGAATCCATGGCATGATTTTGGAAGAGCAGGGAGGCACATGGGTTAAAAAGCTTACATTTGATGTGCCGGGAAATGAGTTGCAATCCTTTAAAGTATTGGATATTACGAATGATGGAAATCCGGATATTATTCTTGGTGTTAGCTTACAGGAGCAGAAAGCGTTGACTGCCTATTCGTACAAGGGCGGGGCACTGGAACAGGTTCTGGGTGGAGTCCCGTATAACCAATATATTATTGATGATGCGCAGGGAAATACGCTGGATTTGAGTGGGGATGGCAAGAGTGATTTTGTTATCATTTCGCTGAACAATAGCGGTTTTGCAACCATTGCGTTATATCAGTACGAAGAGGGCAGCTTCAAGGAAGTTGATCGGGTGCAGACCGATTATACGGTTAAAGAAGTTTACAATGCTCTGGGTGGCGAGATCTCCAAAGGACAGATGGGTATTGTACTGGATGCGGAGCTGGATGATCGGAGTTCCTTCTCGCAAATTATGTATGTTAATGATAACAAGTTAGTCAATGCTTTCAAATCACCGGATCAAACGTACAGAGATGACAAAATTTTAAGCGGTGATGTCGATAATGATGGTATTATTGAGTTTGGACTTAAAGAGACTCCGAAAGGCTGGGAGCATTACGTTTTTGACTCCAGGTTATGGTTCTATACCTATTACCAGTGGGATGGCAAAGAAGGCAAGAAATTTGTCTCGTTCCAATTCCGGGATGACGCTGATTTATTTCATCTAAATCTCAAACCAGAGTGGTACGGTAAGATCACTATAGACACCAAATCGGAAAAGGAAAAATATATTCGATTTAAAATGATTGATACGGATGAAACCGTGGCAGAGATCAAATATTTCACCCTTTCCAAGTGGGAACAGGAGAAGGGTAAAAGCTGGAAGGAAATTACGCGTACCAAAGATCGTGTTATTGCTTCACGGGTAGCACAATCAGAGGCGGGTAAAGATGCACTGAGCAATACTTCTCAGCTGAATAGAAAGGGAGAACTTAATGAGTAAAGTACTTATTCTTGAGGATGAAGAATCCATCCGCAGTTTTATAGTGATTAATTTAAAGAGAAACGGATTCGAAGTGCTTGAAGCGGGTGACGGTCATGAAGCGCTTCGCATACTGCAGACCGTACCGGATATTGATCTGGCTCTGCTGGATGTCATGGTACCAGGTATTGATGGATTCGAGGTGTGTCGACGGATCCGTGAAACCAATGAACGTCTGGGCATCATCTTTTTGACCGCGAAAGTTCAGGAACAGGATAAAGTGTACGCACTCTCCGTTGGTGCAGATGATCACGTTAGCAAGCCTTTCAGCCCAACAGAGTTGATTGCACGTATTCAGTCATTGTTGCGCCGTGTTAACGTGCATCGGGAAACTGCGGCGAAGGTTACGTTCCAGTCCGGGCCATTTTCACTGGACCTGATCTCGAAGCAATTCAAGAAACAAAATGAAGCTATTGAGTTGACTCCAACGGAGTTTTCCTTGATTCAGTTCTTCCTGGAAAAAGAAAATACACCGCTCAGCCGCGATGTATTGTTAGATCATGTATGGGGAAAAGAGTACATGGGTGATCCAAAAATTGTGGATGTCAACATTCGTCGTCTACGTCAGAAAATTGAGAACAATCCTTCCGAGCCCGAATACCTGCAGACAGTATGGGGTCACGGGTACAAATGGAAGGGCCGGGAGCAATGATTAAAAAAGGCATTACACGGCAGATCGTACTACATTATTTCTTTGTAGTTTTTCTTGCTCTGCTGTTGGTCGAATTCGTATTTATGTTGGCAGTGCAAAGGTACTATTATGAAAGTATCTACAATACGATTAGTACCCACATTTCCAATTCAAAGGACTTTTTCGAGCCGATCGCTCGTGAGAATAACACGGAAGACGGTAATAATCTGTCCAGATTGATTGTGAATTTGGCATTGTCCAACACTGAATTGGAAATTTTGGATCTGAACGGGCGCGTATTGGCGAGTTCAACTGCTTTTGAATCCGACCGTGCTGTGCTGCAAACAAGTGATATTATGCAGGCTTTGAATGGGGATATGGGGCGCTGGGTTGGAAGACAACCAGGTACCGGAGAATCCGTCATGGCCGTTTCCCACAAGTTTGATCTTGGCGGCGAAAATACTTATGTTATTCGATATCTGACATCACTCCAAGATGTGAATTCAAAGCTGTTGAATATGGGATTACTTGCCGCTGCGGTCGGTGTTGGCGTGCTTGCTATAGTTTTGATCATCAGTATTGGTATGGCAAATTCCATTGTACGTCCAATCAACAACATCACCGCAGTATCTGCCCAGATGGCCAGAGGACGGCTGGATGTTAGGGTTAAAGGGAATTATAAGCACGAACTGGGCGAATTGGCATCAACACTTAACTTCATGGCACATGAGATTGTGCGCAGTAATCAGATCAAAGATGATTTTATCTCTTCGATCTCACATGAATTAAGAACACCTCTGACCAGTATTAAGGGCTGGAGCGAGACACTGGACTCAGGCGGTTATGATCCGGAAGAAACCCGTATCGGCATGGGCATCATTTCCAAGGAAACCGAACGACTGATTGGACTTGTTGAAGAGATGCTGGATTTCTCCAAATTGCAGCAGAATCAGATGAAGCTGGTTAAAGGAACCGTCAACATTCGTGAAATTGTACAGGAAACGATGTTGAATGTCTGGGCCAAAGCGGAACAAAAACAGGTTCATCTGAAGTTGGAAACGGACGAGACGCGTGCTTATAATGTCCATGGAGACGGCAACAGATTGAAACAAGTCTTTTTAAACGTTGTGGATAATGCAATCAAATTTTCACATGAGAATTCCTGGATCTTCTTGTCCGTCAAAGAGGAGAATGGTCAGATCATTGCAGCTGTTCAGGACACCGGTATCGGAATTAGTGAAGAACACCTAATCAAAGTACGGGACCGTTTCTTCCAGGTAAATCATCAAAATGGGGGAACGGGATTGGGACTTGCGATTACGCAAGAACTGGTAGAACTGCATGAGGGAACGATCACGATGCAAAGTGAACTTGGATCTGGTACAACCGTTACGGTTACATTACCGGCAGTGTCTGAGGAAATGGGTCCAGAAGAATCTGTAACACAATCTGGTGATGCTGAAGCCACAGATGAGCGAACAGCAAGCGATGCAAAATTGGATCAAGAAACATAATATCCGTATCAACACAAAAAAGGCGAGCCATCCAAGGCTCGCCTTTCTTGTATAATGTCTATATTATTATGAAGAAAGTTCACCAGCGCGCAGGCGCCCACTTTTCTCATATACTTCTTTCAACATACGAACAGGTTGCGTACGGACAGCCGGTTTGGCAGAGACGATCTCGTTAGGTCCAACGACCACAATTTCGTCCACCGTACCTTTAACGATTGCACCGTCCTTGATTATTGCACCTTCACCGATGATGGCGCGTTCGATGTGAACCCCACGGCCTATGCGTGCGTTAGGCATAACGACACTGTCTTTAATCTCAGAGCCTTTACCCACTTCAGCGCCGCAGAAGATAACGGAACGTTCTGCACGACCTTCGATTGCACAAGAGTCGTGAATCATGGAAGTAACATGTTCGATCTTCGTATGTCTTGCTTTGTAAGCACTTGGCTTGGAGCGCCAGTCGCGAGTAAACATCGGCCAGTTTTCTTTTTGCAGACTCCAGTCTTCCTCGTTATAGAGCAGATCCATATGTGCATCCCACAGACTTTTAACCGTACCTACATCTTTCCAATAACCATTAAAGTTATAGACAAAGAGGGGATTGTTTTCGTTCAACATTTGAGGAATAACATCTTTACCGAAGTCATGGCTGGATTCAGGGTTAGCAGCATCTTCCAAGAGATGGCGTTTCAGATACTCCCATTTGAACATGTAAATGCCCATTGAAGCCAGATTACTTTTTGGTTCAGCCGGTTTCTCGGCAAACTCGGTTACACGCAAATCAGCATCGGCAGCCATGATCCCAAAACGATGTGCTTCATCCCATGGAACTTCCATAACTGAAATCGTTGCTGCGGCATTGTTAGCCTGATGAGCCTCCAGCATTTCACGATAATTCATATGATAAATATGGTCACCCGACAAAATTAGAACATTTTCGGGGTTTTGCTGATCAATATAATCAATATTTTTATAAATAGCATCCGCCGTTCCCAAGTATTCGTCATTTCCTGTATGATAAGATGGAAGCAAGGAGATTCCTGCCTCACTTGAGTTGCCATGTCCCCATGGTTCTCCTCCACCGATATGATCGTGTAAAGAATCCGCTTGGTACTGCGTAAGTACTCCTACAGTATCGATCCCTGAGTTTACGCAGTTACTGAGAGGAAAATCGATGATCCGGTAGTGCCCGCCAAACGGTACAGCGGGTTTTGCGATACTCGAGGTTAAAGGGGCTAATCGCTTCCCTTCTCCTCCCGCCAACAGCATAGCGATGCAATCTTTATTAAACATAATCGTTTCCCTCCCAAAATATTGTGCATTGTAGTACATCATTAACGCAAAGTAGAGTAAATGAAACTATTGTTACTGTAAAAATTCAGAAAAAAGACAACATTTTCTAAACCACCGCATTTTTCTTTTCAACTTGGCTAGAATGGGGTAATGGTTACTGTTATATCTATTTTCTTGAGAAGAAGGTGATCTCTTGGCCATTCAACCGTTAGCACACCCGGACATATTGCCGGAGCATATTTATTTATTTCATGAAGGTAACCTTCATCACAGTTATCGAATATTGGGCGCACAGCCTGAGACTTGCGATGGCCGTCAGGGATATCGCTTTACCGTGTGGGCACCAAATGCCGTAGAAGTTGGACTGGCTCTGGACCGCAATGAATGGAAAGGCGAAAAGGAACCTTTATATAAGATACCCGAATCAGGATTTTGGAGTCGTTTTTTTCCGGAAATCAGCGAAGGAACTTTATACAAGTTCCGTATATTAACGGAAGATGGAACAGAATTGCTCAAAGCGGACCCATATGCGTTTCAAGCAGAGGTTCGACCTCAGACAGCCTCTGTTACCAGTTCAATCGAAGGGTACAAATGGAATGATGGAGCCTGGAGACGCAAACAGCGTGCCATGTATAACAAACCTCTACATATTTATGAAATGCACATGGGAACCTGGAAGCGCAAAGAAGACGGCAGCCTCTATAGTTATCGCGAGATGGCTGATTTGCTTGTTCCTTACTTATTAGAAATGAAATATACACATGTTGAGATGATGCCCCTCAGCGAGCATCCATATGACCTTTCGTGGGGATACCAAAACACAGGCTTTTACGCGCCAACCAGTCGTTATGGGCATCCTAAAGATCTGATGTACCTGGTGGATACACTACATCAGGCTGGGATTGGCGTATTGCTGGATTGGGTACCTGCGCATTTTGCCAAAGACGCTCATGGATTGCGTATGTTTGATGGTACGCCTTTATATGAGTATGCAGATCCGATGTTAGCAGAGAAGCCTGGCTGGGGTACACTTAGCTTTGACTACTCGAAACCTGAGATTCGTTCATTTCTGATCTCCAATGCATTATATTGGATGGAGATGTATCATTTTGACGGGCTCCGTATTGATGCGGTTACGAGTATGCTTCGGCTTGATTTTGAGAAGCAGCCAGGACAATATCGTACCAATGATGAAGGTGGTCTTGAGAACAAGGAAGCTGTAGCTTTTTTGCAGCAGCTGAATGAAACGGTGTTCAAGTATTTCCCTTATGCATTGATGATGGCTGAAGAATCTAGTGCATGGCCAATGGTGACTTTACCTGTGGATGAAGGTGGTCTGGGTTTCAACTACAAATGGAACATGGGCTGGATGAACGATACGCTTGATTACATGGAATCTGATTTTCATGAGCGTCCTTCCAAACATCATTTGCTGACTTTCCCGGTCGTATACTCCTTTGCTGAAAATTATGTGCTACCTCTGTCACATGACGAGGTTGTTCATGGCAAAAAGTCGCTCCTCGATAAGATGCCAGGAACCTATGAGCAGAAATTTGCCGGCATGCGTGCTTTTCTGGGCTATTTTATGACTTTCCCAGGGAAAAAGCTGTTGTTTATGGGTGGAGACTTTGGCCAGTTCATCGAATGGAAAGATGAGGATCAACTGGACTGGTTCTTGCTGGATTATGACAGTCACCGCAATTTGCATAAGTTTGAGCGTGAGCTGTCTAACCTGTACTTGAGCGAAAAAGCTTTGTGGGAGCTTGATCATTCCTTGGACGGTTATGAATGGATCACTCCGGATGATCAGGACCAGAGTGTCATTTCATATGTACGCAAAGGAAAAAAACCTGCGGATACACTCCTTGTGCTCATTAACTTTCAGCCGGTCAAGCGGGAGCGTTACCGGATTGGTGTCATGCGTCCCGGTATGTATACCGAAGTACTGAACAGTGACCATTCCGTTTACGGCGGTTCAGGCATTACTAATGATATGCAACTGCCTACCGAAAAGATTCCTTTTCATGGGCATCCGCATAGTCTCGAATTGGTATTACCTCCACTGAGCATCGTGATTCTAAAAAAGAACACACGTCGGAAAACGGATGAATCACCTGCGATTATAACTTCCGTCAGTTCAAAAACGAAGAATAAAAATGAAAGCAACACGCTGAAACCGAAGAGGAGGACAAAGGCATGAATATTCTATTTGCTGCTGCTGAAGTACATCCATTTATCAAAACAGGAGGCCTTGCTGACGTAATCGGTGCTCTCCCGTTTGCATTGAAGAAGAGCGGGGCAGATGTGCGGGTGATTATGCCTAAGTACAAGGGAATTCCCGATGAGTATAAAGATGCGTTACAGCCCGTAGTTACAACGGATGTGCCTCTTGGCTGGCGCAGACCCTATTGTGGAATTGAAATGCTGGTTCATGATGGGATTCCAGTATATTTTGTGGATAATGAGTATTATTTTGGGCGTGATGGAGTGTACGGTTATATGGATGATGGCGAGCGTTTCGCCTTTTTCAACCGTGCAGTTCTCGAAGTGTTGCCACAGATTGAGTTCAAGCCTGACGTGCTGCACAGTCATGACTGGCATGCGGGGATGATTCCTTTGCTGCTTGAAGCCCATTATAGACACGATTCATTCTATAGTGAGATGCGAACGGTATTCACCATACATAACTTATTGTACCAAGGGGTATTCCCGCATGAGTTATTCAGTGATGTCCTTGAACTGGACGATCGATATTTCACCGTGGATGGAGCCGAATATTACGGTAATGTCAATTTCTTGAAAGCAGGAATTGTGTATGCTGACCATGTGACAACCGTAAGCCCAACATACGCACAGGAGGTGCAAACCTCTTACTATGGATACGGCTTGGACGGACTGCTCAGTTCACTTGGAGATCGTTTCAGCGGGATTGTGAACGGGATTGATACCAAGAGCTACAACCCGGCAACGGACACCAAAATTCCAGTGAAATACAGAACAAGTTTGTCCAAGAAAACGGAGAACAAAATCGAGCTGCAAAAGGAACTTGGACTTCCTGTTCGTCCCGATGTACCACTCATGGTGATGGTGACAAGGCTCGTGGACTCTAAGGGGCTTGATCTGGTCTGCCGAATCCTGGATGAATTGCTGTACTATGATGACATTCAATTCGCAGTACTGGGAACAGGAGAGCAGGCATATGAACACTGGTTCCGGGAAGCCGCGAATCGTTATCCGCTCAAAATGTCTGCACAGATCATGTTTAACGATGGGTTATCCCGCCGCTTCTATGCAGGCAGTGATATCTTCCTGATGCCATCGAGGTTCGAGCCATGTGGTATTAGTCAGCTTCTGGCTCTGCGGTACGGTAGTGTGCCTCTCGTAAGGGAAACAGGCGGTCTGAACGACACTGTGCAGGCATACAATGAATTTACTGGAGAAGGGAATGGTTTCTCATTCACAAGCTTTAATGCACATGACATGATGAATACCATTCGGCGTGCTGAGGAGATCTACAAACAGCCAGAACACTGGAAGAAAATTGTGAAAAATGCAATGAGCGGGGAATACAGCTGGAACGTCTCAGCTGAAGAATATATGGACATTTATCGTCGAATCACACTTGAAACGATGCAATAGTTTTAAACACTTGAGCCGCAGTATATATCTACTGTGGCTTTTTTGTTTGATCATAAGTAGGAGGCGTAAATAAAATGAACAACTACATTAATTTTACCTCTAATTACAATCCTGATTTGCAGGCATTAAGCAGTGCTGACGGATATAATGTTGCCAAAATGAATGAAATGTTTGGCCAGGTTATGGGGAATATCGCCGCTGTGCAATCAACGATGACAGGTAGCCTTATAGAGGTGAGAAATTTTGCACCGGGAGATGGAAGTGATCAGACAGCCCAGATCAAAAATTTTTTTGACTCGGCACAGGAAGGTGATGTTTTATTATTTACGGCTGGGCACTATAAAGTCGTCAAGACGGGCTGGTTTTATACATTTAGTGGAAGATCCGTCATCATCAAGGCAATGCCTGGAGCAATATTAGAAGTCTCCGATCAGGGAATCCGGATTGAAGGGAGCAATCATGTAGAGATTAGTGGTTTGACCTTGGTTCGTTCGGCTCAAGCAGCTTGGAGTGAAAATAGAACAGGGCTAAACATTGAAAATTCGAGCAATGTATTATTACAACATAACGATATTAGTAAATTTACTGATGGGATTGGAGTGAATGGTTCTAGCAGTCAAGACAATCCCTCCCGAAATGTCGTTATAAGAAACAATAAGCTTCATCACTTGGGAGAAGAAGCGATTGCCGTGCGGCGTCATTTGGTTTTTGTGGTAATTCGCGAGAATGACTGTTACAGGTATCTTGGGGATGGCATATTGGTCAAGGGAACATGGCATGTTTTGATCGCAGATAACTTCCTGCACACTCCTGTATTATCCAGTGATCCAGATTATGTTGCTTTTTCAGGCGGACAACAAGTGAATAATATGCCTGCAGTCGGCGGTGGGATTGCCTGCAACAATGAAGGAGGAGAGACTGGAGCCAAAAACTTGCATATTCATGGCAATAGTCTGATTGGGACAGCATTTGGTGTGGGGCTTATCGGTTTCGAGGGTACATTTGTAACGTTCAATGTCTTTAAAGATATCAAAATGACTTCTGTTATTTCGGTATCTTTCTTTCTCTCCCGTTATAATCCCAACGGTCTAAGCAACCATTTGTTTGTAATCCAGGGGAACCTGATCGATACCATTTCCAAGCCAAGTACCACCGCTGCCATTGAAGCGAAAACAAGTACAGGTACAGAAGGCATGGACATCGGAATTATCTCAGACAACATCATCATTCCAAGAGGAAAACACTGGGGAATTATCGCGGATGGTCATATTATTGTAAAAGGCAATTATATTGCTCAAGCGGGCATAGCTATGGATATTGCCAATGGAGTGATTGCATCAAGCAATATCATTGAGCCCGGCTTTGAAACGACTAATCCTGACCGAATGGTAAGTTTGCATAATGAGTGCACGTTTTCTCATAATTCAGTTGCAGGAAAAGGTACATGTATTCAATTACGTGGCTCCAACAATATCATCACTGGGAATCGCTTGAAGTATGAGGGAACATGGTGGGCAGTACATCTGGATATTGTTAATAACACGGTGGAAGGCAACATCATAAGAGATAACCTGTTGATGGTTACGGCAAGTGCGACGGGACGGTACCTCTTTGGCGCAAGTCCCACAACCAATGGAAAAAATATTCTGGTAGATATTCTTAAAGACAATAATGGAACGTTATATCAATCCGTAAACGAAATCGTCATGCTGGGTCTGAATTCTGAACGGTGGAGAATAACGATAGATGCAAAAGGGAATTTGAAAACGACAAAGTTATAGCTTCGGTGTAGATCTTCGTCAGAAAACTCTTGAAGCACCCGATGATCATTAAAGGGTTATTCATTCAGGAGTTTTCTGGTAAGTATTAGCCGGGTACCAATTGTCTGTACAAAATGCGGTACCCATAGGGGTCAAGCTTAATATTCATCATTCCATCAGTTGGAAACACAGGCTCTTCAGTTAATGCATCCTTCCAGTCTCTCGTTTCCATAGGGTGAGAAAGCGTTCGATCTTGAGGTGTATTGTTCATCCATACGGTAAAGTGAAGGTTGTCATCCACACGCTCGTACACGATACAGGGATCATTGTGATCAGCCTTGAGGAAACGGAAGCGTCCTTTGCGCAGAGCTTCATTGCTTTTGCGTAAATTGATCATCAGACGATAGAAATCATACAGTTCTCTGTCTTGCTTGGCAGGGTCCCATTCCATACATTTTCGACAATCCGGGTCAGCATCACCACTAATTCCAATTTCGTCGCCGTAGAAGATACAAGGTGTACCGATATAGGTGAAAAGAAATACAACAGACAATTTTAATCGTCGTTTGTCTTCTCCTAACCGGGTGAGCAGTCGTGGGGTATCATGGCTGCACAGCATATTGAAGATCACTTCGTTGGTTTGTTGCGGATAGCGCATAATCAGTGAACCCATCTCGTTGGCAAAGTTATAACCATCCATTGAACCACAGAAGAACTGAAGCACTTTGTCGGCAAATGGATAATTCATGACGGAATCGAATTGATCTCCCATAAGCCAGGTTAAGGAGTCGCTCCATACTTCACCAACAATATAGGCTTCGGGATTCGCTGCCTTAACAACCTTGCGAAAATCACGCCAAAAATGGTTGTCCACCTCATTGGCTACATCCAGACGCCACCCATCCAGCTTGATTTCCTTAATCCAGTACTCCGCTACATCGAGTAAATATGCCTTAACCTCAGGGTTGGCTGTATTGAACTTGGGCATGTTGCCATAGAAACCAAATGTATCGTAGGTTGGTATACCGTCCTTGATCTGAACCGGATATTGATTGATGTGGAACCAATCGGCATACTTAGAGTTTTTTCCATTGTGGAGGACGTCTTGAAAAGGAGGGAAGTCTTCGCTGCAATGGTTAAACACTGCGTCAAGCATCACTCGGATACCCAGGCGATGGCATTCTTCTGTCAATTGTTTGAGCAGGGCATTATCACCAAAATGGGGGTCGACTTTTTTATAGTCAATCGTGTCGTATTTGTGGTAGGAATTGGCCTGGAATAACGGGGTGAAGTAAATGGCGTTCACGCCAAGTTCAGTTAGGTCATACAGATGATCCAGCACACCTTGCAGATCTCCACCAAAATAATTGTCCAACTCAGGTTTGCCACCCCAGTCATGGGTTTCTTTTGGATTCAGTTTGGGATCTCCATTAGCAAACCGTTCAGTCATGATCTGATAAAAGACGGCTTCTTTGGCCCACTCGGGCACCTTAAACACATCAATTTCATGTATATACGAGAACTCATAATATCCTCCAGTTGGATAGGGGGTCTCATAATGAATTCCGTTATCCGCAAGAAAAATATCTTCTGAACCGGCAGTTATCCGAAATATATAGGTGAGACGTTTGAATTGTGGCTTGACGGCCGCCTCCCAATAATCAAACATGTTATCCGAAGCAGCCTTCTCCAATTGAATTTCCTTGTATGTTCCATTCCAATCGTACTTATCTCCGGTCAGTGCAGTCACGTATTGCACATCATTACGTTTGGTTCGTACGCGCAGATGTATGGTAGACGAATTATAGGCATAAGCCCACTTGTCACGAGGAACATGATACATGGCTTCGAGCAGCATGACAGCACCTCCTGAATATAGGATAAGTTATAGCTATAAATAACCAAGTTAGCCAGCAAATGAATCACATTTACTGTAATAAAATGAATTATTTTCATCGTTTTCAAAGGTTTCTTTCACAGCATCTCCAGCTTCATACTGAATATACTTACATCTAATTTAGAAAAAGGATGCCCTGAACAGCTTGGAACTCAAGTCTGTTTAGGGCACCCCTATATAACATGTTGAAAATAAATCTTAGCGAATAACTTGCTCAAACTCCGAGCGAATGGTTTGAAGCAATTCTGGCTGACTCAGTACGTCATAGGCTGTTGTAGCAAGTGCCTTTGCTCCCAGAATCATGCCATCCAGCGCGCGCTCCTGAAGTGCAAGGTCACGGAAGGCTATGGAGTGCAGTGTATGCACCTCGTCTACAACACGAATGTAAGGATGGATTGCAGGACATTTCAGGGAAACGTTACCGATGTCCATAGAGCCGTGATCATTACCACTCACAATCTCTTCTTGTGGGATACCGAGTTCCATCAGATTTTGACTAAACGCAGCTGAGAATGCTTCATTGGTAACCATCTCGTCATAGGACGTTTCATAGTTGGATGTCACGAGCTTGCAACCTGTCTGGAGAGCAGAACCTTCAGCAATCTGAACCACACGTTCTGTGAGGATATTCAGTTCTTTGCGAGTTGCTGCACGTACATAAAATTGGGCTGAAGCATAGTCAGGAATGATATTTGCTGCCTGACCTCCGTTGTTGATCACACCATGAATGCGAACGGTGCTTTTCACTTGTTGCCGGAATGCATTGATGCCGTTGAACGTTTGAATGACAGCATCAAGAGCATTAATACCTTCGTGCGGACTTGCAGCAGCATGTGAAGATCGGCCATGGAATTCAAATTGCACAGCATCAATAGCCAGCGAGCTGCCTGACTTTTCGTAGGCATAATATGGATGCGCCATGAGAGCGACATCACAGTCATCGAACAAACCTGCTTCCGCCATCGGTACTTTGGCACCACGAGTCTCTTCAGCGGGTGTGCCAAACACTTTAATCGTTCCACCTACTTCATCCAGAATGGATTTCAGCCCAACAGCGGCCCCAAGACTCATCATACAGATCAGATGGTGACCACAAGCGTGCCCGATCTCCGGCAAGGCGTCATATTCGCACAATAAAGCAATGGTAGGGCCGGGTTTGGCGGCTGAATAGGTTCCGATAAAGGCTGTCTCCAAACCGAGGATTGGAGACTCTACAGTGAAACCGTGGAATACCAGTTCTTCTTTCAAACGGGCAGAAGCGAGATACTCTTCATTTCCCAGTTCGGGGTTGGCACCGATATATGATGAAATGGCTTTAAAACGGGAAGCATATTGATCAATAACCGTCAGGATCTGTGATTTGTTAGATGTCATTAGTAAACTCCTTATGCAAAAATGAAAATAATTTATTGATTATATCATGTTTGCTTTATTTTTTCAGAAACAAGTCAAGATTTGTAATGTCAAAATGCATTGCATAATCATGCATTGTACTTTATAATGACTCAGTCATCAACATGAGAAGCATACAAAGTATTGTAAGGGGAGAGAACAAGGTTGAAATTAATAAGTCGTTACACCATGATGCTGTTGACCTTTGTTATTCTGCTGACGACTGCCGTTCCTGTGGCACTTGCAAGTGGAACTACAGATAATTCAAGCAGTAAAAAGCTGGTGCTCGGTACAAATGCCGATTTTGCACCATACGAATTCCATAAAGTGATTAATGGCAAAGATGAAATCGTCGGCTTCGATATTGAGATCGCCAAAGAGATTGCCAAAGATCTTGGCGCTGAGCTTGTGATTGAGGATATGGGCTTCGACGGTCTTCTGCCTTCATTGCAGAGCGGGCGTGTTGATCTGGTGATTTCAGGTATGACACCGACGGATGAGCGGAAGAAAAGTATCGATTTTTCCGACACCTATTATAAATCAAAACAAGTGATTATGGTTCGCAATGTGGATAAAGACAAATATCCAACCATGGCAGAACTTGAAAATGCGAAGATTGGCGTTCAGAAAGGCTCCATTCAGGAAACGATCGGACAGAGTATTCCAGGAGCGAAGCTTACTGCGCTGGATAAAATCTCGGATATCGTGCTTCAACTGCAAACAAAACGCATTGACGCGGCAATCGTTGAAGATACCGTTGCTGCAGGTTATCTGGACGATATCATTGGACTTGCTGCTGCTGTTCCGGACGAAGAGCAAGCAGAAGCGGCAATCGGGATTCGTAAAGGTAATACCGAGCTGCTAGCTACAGTAAATGGAACACTGGAGCGACTGAAAAGTGAAGATAAAATCAATCAGATGGTTACGGACGCCAGCCTCTTGATGGCGGATAAAGCGAATAAATCACAAAATATTTTCCAAGTATTCTGGGAGTACAAAAGTTTCTATGCTACCGGTGTAGGATACACACTTCTGTTGTCCGCACTGGGTGTTATTTTCGGGGTAATTATCGGATTAATCATCTGTTTGTTCCGTCTGCATGACGTTGCCATCCTGCGCTGGATCGGTACAGCTTATGTTGAAGTGATCCGGGGTACACCGATGTTGGTACAGTTGATGATTATTTACTATGGTTTCTCCTTGTCCTTTGGCATTAACTTCACTGCCCTTCAGGCAGGTATCATCACACTTTCCATTAATAGTGGTGCATATCTGGCAGAAATTTTCCGTGCAGGTATTCAAGGTGTGGATCGTGGTCAGTTGGAGGCAGCTCGTTCCCTAGGTATGGGAAGAGGCGATGCGATGCGTTATATCATATTGCCACAAGCCTTCAAAGCTGTATTACCAGCGATCGGTAATGAATTCATAACTATCATCAAAGAATCCTCTATTATCTCCGTTATCGGTATGGTGGATATTATGTATCAGGCAAGTGTAGTCAAGAACATTACGTACCAAGGCTTGAGTCCATTTTTGATTGCAGCAGCCATCTACTTTGTAATGACGTTCATTTTGTCCAAGCTGCTGGGACGACTGGAAAGGAAGTTGAGTGCAAGTGATAGACGTTAGACAATTACACAAATCTTATGGTAATAACGATGTGCTTAAGGGCATTAACGTGACGATTGGCAAAGGTGAGGTTGTTGTAGTCATCGGCCCTTCCGGTTCAGGTAAAAGTACTTTCTTACGTTGTCTGAACCTGTTGGAACAGCCTACCTCGGGTGAGATTGATTTTGAAGGCGTGTCAATCACCGATCCGAAGCACAACATTAATGCAACTCGGGAAAAAATGGGCATGGTGTTCCAGCACTTCAACCTGTTCCCACACAAAACGGTACAGCAAAACATCACGATTGCTCCGATTAAAGTGAAGAAACAATCGACTCAGGAAGCGGAAAAAATTGCTGCTGATTTGCTTAACACCGTGGGCTTGTACGATAAAAAAGATACATTCCCGAATCAGCTGTCTGGTGGACAGAAACAGCGGATCGCCATTGCTAGAGCATTGGCCATGCAGCCGCATGTGATGCTGTTTGACGAGCCTACGTCGGCACTGGACCCTGAGATGGTCGGCGAAGTGCTGGATGTCATGAAACGTCTTGCAGAAGGCGGAATGACGATGGTCATCGTAACACATGAGATGGGTTTTGCACGTGAAGTGGGAGACCGAATCCTGTTCATGGATGGCGGGGTTATTGTGGAAGAGGGAACACCTGATGAGGTTTTTGGAGCTCCAAAAAATTCACGTACACGTGATTTTCTTGCCAAAGTACTCTAAATGAAGTGATCAAATAGCGTTACTGACTTCGAGTCGGTAACGCTATTTTTTATGGATAATAATCACGTATGGATTCGAAAAAGTAACTTTTCTGTTACCAAATATTAAGGAATCGGGTCGTCCCACATTTCTAAAGTATCCAGTATTCTTACATATGATGACATGTTAAAAACCACTTGGTAAGAATTACTACAAGTTCAGGTTACAAAATTGTGATATATTGAACTCTGCCGAAACTTCCGGACAGGGAGTGCGGGGGATGTAACGATGCAGATTGTGCAGGGGAAGATCTACAGCACACTGCTTGGGGTGAATTAGGGGTACATATCGTTTCAAATGTAATGATGAACCTATAGGGTGGGCTCCTCATCCGAATCCGACAACTAACTTCGCAGGCATAATGAGGGAGGAAGACCATGATTAACAAGAAACGTATAGCCAAAACAGCAGTGGCATTAATGACAACAGCAATGCTCATTCAAGCCGTTCCGGCTCACGCCGATTCAGTTCATGTGGCCAAAGAGGGGGATACCTTCTACACCTTATCGAAACAATACGGAGTAGCAATCAACACATTAGTTAAAGCAAACAACGACATCTCGCCTTACAACATTTATCCTGGTTTGAAAATTACGATTCCCGGTAAGGCAAACAATGTAGCTGCCGCCGCGGCGGAGAGCAAGACCCAAGCCAACACGGTTACCACAGCAAGCTTGGACGTTAACACAGATAACAAAGTGGTTCAAGCCTGGGGTAAAACATTCGATTACAGCAAAGCTGTGAACGTGAAAGCAACGGCATACTCTGCAGATCCGTCTGAAAATGGAGGATGGGGTGCAGTCGATTATTTCGGGAATGACCTTGAACTGGGTACGATTGCAGTTGATCCAAGTGTGATTCCACTTGGAACCAAAGTGCTGGTAACTGGTCACAGCCATCCAGGATTGCCAAAACAGGCTTTTGTAGCCACAGCACGTGATGTGGGCAGTGCAATCAAGGGACACCGTATCGATATCTTCATCCCTGGTAGCAAACAGTCCGTAAGCACATTTGGATTTCAGGATATCGAGTTGTACATTCTGAAGTAGAGCGTAAATTACATCTAATGAATTCAAACAGGGTGTCTGCCAGTCGCTAACTTGCGATTGAACAGGCACCCTTTTAATATTCTCATTTATTTCCTGTCACGGTCATCCTAATCTTTGGCCTTTGGCAATCCCAGCATTTCGTCCAAGGTGACCAGTTCATATCCCCGGTTACGCAGTTCCTCAATAATTTCTGGCAAAGCCTCAATCGTGCCGTTCAGGTTTGATCCTACACCGCCTCCAGCATGTTGCAGAACGATGGAGCCAGGTTTCACGGCAGATAGGATGTTATCCTTCACCTGTTCCTTTGAAAGGCCTTTCCAGTCCAGTGAGTCTACGTTCCAGTTCACAATGCTATAGTGTTGTCTGGCAGCCCATCTCAACTGTTCTTCATTAATGTCTCCATAAGGTGGCCGAATCATCTTGGGCGTATATCCCGCCAAACGTCGAATAATATTCCCGGTATGTAAAATTTGTTTGCGAAAGGCATTCATCGACAGCTTACTGAATTCAGGATGATTGTAGCTGTGATTACCAACCATATGCCCTTCCTTAACGATGCGTTTTACCAGATCGGGATGTTTCTCGGCACGACTACCTACGATGAAGAATGTAGCTCTGACATTGTATTTCTTCAATATATCCAGCACCTGTGGAGTAAACCTTGGATCAGGTACATCATCGAAAGTCAGTGCAACCTTCTTTGTTGAAGGACCATTGGTTTTGAACGTATCGGCATATTTTTGACGTAACTGTCCCAATGTCAGTTGTTCTTCTTCCGCAGAATCCGAACCTGATACTGATTCAGTTGGTGGGCTTGAAGCATCCCGCGATGAAACAACTGGAGCATGATATCCTCCGAGAAAAATAACGATAACCATCAGCATAATGAGGCGTACGCGCATAATAACAGCCTCCTTTTCCAAAATGACGTTCTTCTTGGTATGCCCGGGGTCTCCATAAAATATGCGTAGTGTGAGAAGTTTCATTGTTGATTTGTCCCATGACGGCCATAATTCCTCCATATATAACATATAGAAAAGGATAGGTGTATAGGATATGAGTACATATGATTTGAAATCCATACGTTTACAGGTGATTGAAGCAGGCGTGGATAAGGTTTTTCTCGTTACCGGAGGAAAGGCGCATATTGGTGCCGCAGCCACGTTCTACGTGGATCATGAGCGCATAAGCGGGACGACGGTACATATTCCGGGTCATAAGGAACAAGAACTGTGTGAGCGGCTAGCCCGAAAGGCGGCCCAGCAGTTGAAAGTAACTGTCACGGTGATCATGGGTATCCATTTTGATTCCATTACGCGGATGCAGATCGACGAAATCGTGCAGACTGCAGAGAGGTTGATGGAGGATCATCTGAACAAGGATAAACGTTCTTCCTGACGTAAGAATCATCGAATGTTTTGATTTTATTTGCTAAAATTGAAACGAGTTGTAGAATGTTACGTATGTATGTTTATATACGATGTAATATCGACTAGGAGGAATAACATAATGTCCATTTTCAAACGTTTGCGTGATCTAACCATGTCTAACATCAACGCCATTATTGACAAGGCGGAAGATCCAATCAAGATGACGGACCAATATATCCGTGACATGCAAGAGGATCTGGAAGATGCGGAGAAAGCAGTAGCTCAACAGATCGCCATTGAGAAGAAATTCAAGCAGTTATTCGAAGAGCAGGAAGCTCTTGTGAAGAAACGTGAAGAGCAAGCGCATACGGCGGCACGTGCTCAGAATCTGGATTTGGCTCGACGTGCTCTGGAAGAGAAAAAGGCTGCTGAAGAGAAGATGGCTGAGTACAAAACCAGCTATGACCAAAACAAGGCTTCTGCAGATAACCTGCGTGGCAAGCTTGACGAGATGCGTAAGCAACTGACTCAAATGAAGAACAAACGTGAAACACTGGTAGCCCGCTACAATGCAGCAAAAGCCCAAACGGAAATCAACAAAGCGTTGAATGGGTTTGGCTCCGATACTGCAAGTGCTGGTATGAAGCGTATGGAAGAGAAAATGATGCAGATGGAAGCACAGGCAGAAGCAAGCAACGAAATGTCTTCCAAAGGCAAGTCTTTGGATGAAGAGTTCGAGAAGTTGGGTAAAGATCAGGCTGTTGAAGACGAACTCGCAGCATTGATGAAACAGTACGATAATAAGAACTAATACCTTGGTTGTCAGCAGGGTTAACCAGCGGAGGAGAAGAGCATTTCTCCTTCGCTTTTAAATGCGGTTCATGTTGATATGTGGGGGCTGTGTAAATGGATTTGAATATTTTGGCGATGCTGGTCTGGACCGGTTCTGGTTCGGTTTTGCTGTTTGTCTTGATGTATGTAGATTCACTGTTCACGAAATATAAGGATTTTGCTGAAGTTAAGGCTGGCAATATGGCAGTAACCACACGTATGGTGATGAAATTATTTGCACAAGGGTATGTACTCGCTACGTCCATTTCTACGGCTGGTCATCTTGGAGAGGCATTGCTAGTCTCCGTTGTATCCTTTATCATTTTGTTGATTCTGGAGAGTGTTGTACACTTTATGATTCGCAAATGGGCCAATCTGGATCTGGATACGGGAATTCAGCAAGGGAAGACAGGATACGGGTTGTTCTCTGGCGCTTTACATATCGTGGGCGCACTGATTATTGCAGCTTGTTTATAAGATAAGGAACAGGAGTAATTCTCATGAGTGTATGGAAACGAATTAAAGGAATACTAACGAAACCTGAACCACCGCAGGCAGAGAAAACGATGCTTCAGCTTGCACCTGGTGATATCTGTGAGGTTTCTCTGGTCACTTATGAAGTTGTTGGTCGGGTACAAAATCGTGCTCGAAATGCAGCTGTGCTCACGCTGCAGGATGGTACCGCATTTCGATATTTGCATATCGAAGAACGGGAACTCACACGTTACGCCCTATATACACCAATTGATGGCAGGCTTGATGCACCTGATGAGGTGCCCACATTGCTGGACCTGGATGGACGCGCATATCATCTGGAGGAAGAGTATGGAGGCATGGTATCAACGGCAGGTAGAACTCCATATGGCCAGGCTGGAGAACAATTGGTATGGCAGTATCAGTCGGATGATAATATGCTTCTTCGGGTGGAGTGGCAAGACAGAAGATTTACACTGTATGAGGGTGAGTCCATTCTTCCTGCGGATATCAAAGTGATTCGTTCGAGCTAGGAGAGGTTCCAATGAAAAAACGCTTGGCACATGGATTAAAATTAATGCTGGTCCTCAGCCTTGTGATGTCTCTATTGTCCGCGTGCGGAGCAGCACCTTCTGTTCAGGACACATATCCGCTTGAATCGGTTAACGGGAGTGGTAACTCAACGTCCTATGTGTACCGGGCTTCGGACCGTACCGTTCCGGAAGTGGCTCAGGATTTGTCTGACCAGCGGCAACCGGATCAGATCTCGGCAGAGAACACAGAGCGTATGTTCCTCGTGTATCAGGACGAGTATTATCACCTGCAACAAGACCCGAACAAGCCGGAGGATACCTTGGTTGAGGTTGACTCCAAGGAATATGTTCGGCAGAACTACGATTCATCTTTTTTACAAGGTTACCTCACCGCTACATTAATTGGTAATCTGTTCGATTCTTTTGGCGGGCGAGGTTATGGCAACTATCGAGGATATACCAATAAAGATACGTATAAACCGAGTGCAGGATCTTATCGTGCACCAACAAGTAATGACAAGAAGCTTGCTCCGCCTATTACTGTTGATCGGAAAGGTACGATTACAAGGCGCGGAAGTGATAAAGATTCAAGCGTGGGATCTGGCGGAGGATTATTTAACCGCAACAAGGATCAGAGCAAGGGAACCATTGATCGTAACAAAAGCAGTGGTGGCCTGGGCGGGTTGTTTGATTCACCTAAGAAATCCTACAAAAAACCAAAAACCAGAGTGGGCGGCGGCCGAATTAAGAGGCGAAGATAATAAACATCTAATCATAAGGATGGCTGCCAATCGCATAGTTCATTTAAGAACAGTGAAAAGGGAAGGCGGATTCACCTCGCCGGCACATGACCTTGGAACTGTTCTTTTTTGGTTTACGATTGGCGAACATGTTTGGATTTACGCACGCGAGGAATGGTTGAAGCAGGTTGTTTGCGAATCCAGCGGATAAATGGAATCATTCGTTCATCCTGTCTCAAGGATTGCAGGTCCGTGAGTCCAAGAGTTACAATGTCGCGATTGGTGTATAGCGAATGAATCTGTTTGTGACAGGGGATGCACAGGTTGGCCGTTGGCAGAAATGTTCCTCCCATTTCTTTGGGTGTCAGATGATGAATGGTTGTGTTCACAGGTTCTCTTCCGCATAATTCACATCGTTTACTCATGATCATCGCCTCCCTTTGTCAATATTATGGGCAGACAAGATGCCTTTCATGTTGAATATAATTCAAGGAATGTTACCCCTGTAAGAAATAAGATTTTGTCACAGGATTCAATACGTGATGTACTTGTTATCTTACAGTATTCGGGCTACACTTTCTTAAAAGATGATATGTCTCTAGGAGGTAAGAATACTTTTGAAAATGAACTCACATTCACATGATATGACAACTGCCAAATTTAATCGTAAAGCTGTACAGGTACCGGATGCCCAAGCCACAATAGCTGCAAGAGTTACTTTAGGCTCCATAGAGAAAGTTCACCTTGAATCTGCTCATGGCCGTACACTTGCAGAGACGATTCAGGCACCTCATCCGTATCCATTCTTCCGGAGATCGGGTATGGATGGATTTGCGATTATAAGTACAGATACGATAGATGCATCGAGTGATCATCAAGTTTGGTTTCGTGTAATTGATGAAATTCCTTGCGGCTACACCTCGGACCACACCATTGTTTCAGGTACGACGGCTCGCATCATGACGGGGGCACAGGTTCCGGAAGGTGCAGATGCGGTAGTCATGATGGAGATGACGGAGAGCAAGATAGAGAACGGAGAACAGTGGATTGCATTGAAGCGGCACATATTGTCGGGTGCTAACATTACACCAATCGGACTGGAAGTCCAAGAGGGACAGCAGCTGCTCGAAGCAGGAACGATCATCAGGGCAGGAGAGCAGTCTGTGTTAGCTACTTTTGGCATAGCAGAAGTCCCCGTATTTCAACGTCCTAAGGTGGCGATATTTGCAACAGGCACGGAATTGCTTGAAGTAGATGAACCATTACAACCAGGTCGAATTCGAAACAGCAACAGTTACATGCTGCGCTCTCTGGTTGTTGAAGCAGGTGGAGAGCCTGTGATGTACGGTTCTATTGCAGACGATGTGAATACGGCAAGGGCCAAACTGGAAGAAGCCATTCAAGATAATGATATCCTGGTAACCACAGGCGGTGTTTCCGTCGGAGATTATGATATTATGGGCGAACTTGTGCTGGAAGAACATGTGGAGATGTTGTTCAACAAAGTGACGATGCGACCAGGCAGTGTGACCACAGCTGCTGTATATAAAGATAAATTGCTATTTGCACTTTCCGGTAACCCTGGGGCTTGTTTTGTGGGTTTTAGTTTGTTTGTTCGTCCAACCGTTCGTTCCATGCAGGCGGATGCTCATCCTTATTTGGAAGAATGGACTGCGATCTTGGAAGAAGAGTACACCAAAGTGAACAATTTTACACGATTCGTTCGTGGACGCACAGAGATCCGCAACGGCATGGTGTACGCGATAGCGGCTGCCGCCCGTGTAGATGAATCCAGCGTGATGATCACCATTAAGGACAGTGATTGCCTGATTGTTGTTCCACCTGAGAAAAAAGGTATTCCTGCGGGTGAGCAGGTACGTATTATTAAACTTCCCACAGGTCATGTGAGGTAGTTGGTAGATGACTACAATGAGTGATACAAAACCACATATTATACAGATTGTTGGATACAAAAACACGGGCAAGACAACCCTGACAGCCGCGCTGATCGGGCACTTTTCTTCCTTGGGACTTAAGGTAGCTGCGATTAAGCATGATGGACATGACCATTTTGAGATGGATCAAGAAGGAACGGATTCGTATCAATTTGGAGAGGCTGGGGCCTCGGCGGTGGTTGTCATGTCAGAGAAACGTACTGCGATTATGGAGCGACAGGCAACCAAGTTGGAGGATATGTTAAGTCATCTGTCCGGTTATGATTGGATTGTTATTGAAGGATTCAAGGATGCTTCTTATTCCAAGTTTGTGATGGTTCGAGAAGAGGAAGATCTGACCTTGGTTAATCAGCTTGAAGGGGTAGTGGGGATGATCTCATGGTTACCTTCAGAGCAGTTTATAGAGCGGAGCACCGTAAGCAGAGATATAACATGGTACTCGGTTCATGAAACGGAGGATATAGCCAAAGCGTTGTTAGCGATGGTTGAGAGTGAGTGAAGGCAGAATCGTGAATTCGAATCGTGGAAACGTCAAGAAGTGGGATATTATGGTGGCTACACATGATTGAATGTACAGAGAGCGTGATTGATTCTTTTTTAAATATAACGTAATATTTATTATGTAAACTATAATTATTTCTACTTATGCTCTTCTTCTTGAATGATGCAAAAAAACAAAAAAAGCAGCAGACCTTTCTCGGATCGAAATCCTTGATGTGGCTTGCTGCTTTTATAATATGTTCGGGATGTTACATCCCGTCATCAGTACGACGTTCGATGGCTTCGGACATCGTTTTGTCGGTAAGGTGAGCATAGATCTCGGTTGTTTCCGTAGAAGCGTGTCCAAGTTGCTCTTTCGTTTTGTAGATATCATTTTGCAGATAATAGTCGGTTGCGAATGAGTGGCGTAATTTGTGCACGGTTAGATAAGGTTTGCCAAAACGTTTGGCGTATTTCATGATCATGGCCTGGATCGCTCTTTTGGTCATTCGACTTCCTTCCGAGTCTCCGTTACGCAGAGCAATGAACAGACCTTTCTCCCGCTTGGGCGTGCGGTAACGTGATTGCCGCAGGTTCATATAAGTTGCGAGTTCGTCCTTGGCCTGTTCCCTGAAATAAACGGGTGTTTTGTACGTCTCATCATTGTTACCTTTGCGATAAACATACAGGAGTTTGTTGTTCAGATCGAGATCATCGACGTTCAGGTTCACAACTTCCGACACCCGTAAGCCGGAATTCAAAATCAGGCTGGCAATACAGGCGTCCCGTTCTTTGTTGATTTCATGGGAGTACAGGGCCTGCTTGTTCTTCTCCATATCAACAGCGTAACCTTCAAGGATATAGCCGATAAATTCCAGCAGTTCCTCTTCCTCCAGGATTTTACCTTTGAGTTTGGCAGCGGTGTCCTTGGGTTTATGGGTACGCTTGATCTCGATTTTGGCCATAATGTTCCGCTTTAGCAAAGGATAAAAGTCTTCATCTTCCGCAATTTGGCTCAGGTAATGAAAAAGGGAGCGAAGGGAAGAGAGTTTGCGAGAGACGGTAATTCTGGAATTGGTTCCTTCCCGTTTGGTTGTGAGAAATAACCGATAGGCGGTAACCGAATCCATGCGAAGGACTTCTAGTTCAGTCAACGTAACTTCTTTATTAGAGCTTGCCTCGGACAGCCCTTCTGCTCGCAACCATCCGAAGAAAGCTTCGTAATCTCTCAGATATTCGAGCAGGGTAGAGGGGGACAGGTCAGGCAGCTTGTAGTCCATGAATTGCTGAACGAACCAAGGCATGGAAGGTAGTTTGTCATCCAGCTTGCGTCGATCAATCTCTTTTTGCACGTTGGTCAAGTTCGACACCTCCATGTGAAAAACATATAAAATTAATATTCAATGAATTAATATTCTATGCTCTAGTGTACCATAATTTACATGCTCACAGCTTGTTCATCAAAGCAGGCAGTAAGTAGGTATGCTTCCTTGCCCTTCGGCGCGTAAACCTTTAAAGTAATCAGTATACGTAGAGCAGAGGAGGTGAACCGGATGAATATGAAAATAGAACTGGTTCCCCGGGAACGCAGTCAGGTGATTCGGCATTTAATGCAATTTTATCTATATGATTTTACCAAATACCTGAATATTGATGTGGACAGTAACGGCATTTTTCCGGAATATCCGGGTCTGGAGGCATTCTGGGCAGAAGAGGACCGCAAGTTTCCTTTTTTGATTACAAGTGATGGGGCACCTGCAGGGTTTGCTCTGGTGGAGAAATTGGAGCCCGGAAGTAAGGATAACGACTACTATTTGACTGAATTTTTTGTAATGCAAAAATATCGGCGCAGTGGGGTGGGCACTCGGGCAGCCTATGAGCTGTTTAAACGTTTTCCAGGAAGATGGAAAGTGACTCAGGTTCGTAACAATGTCATTGCCCAAGCGTTCTGGCGAAAAATTATAGGGGATTATACCGGAGGCCGTTTTCGAGAGAAATTCCATCCGGAACTGGGCAATCCAAGCCAGTATTTTGTAACCTGATTCCCATCAGGGTTTACCTACATATAGAGCATTTGCATGATTGCGATATAAGTTGAACTAATCATTTACACGATAACGGAGAGGACAGAAAAAACCTGAAAAAGCGAAGCGTTCGCGTTTATCCCCGGATTTTCCCCTTTAGAAAAGGGAATCAAAAAATCTGGGGATAACAGCGATTGGAAGGTTATTCTGTCATCGTAGTGTCAGTGTAAATAATCTTTAGTTCAACTTATAAATCTGATGAAGGAGTGAGTAACATGAACGTACCCACATTCCATCTCGATGGACAGACAGCACTGGTGACAGGTGCAGGGAGAGGGATCGGAAAAGCAATTGCGATTGGACTTGCCCAGTCAGGCAGTGACGTTGTACTTGTATCCCGAACGATGAAAGAAATTGAGGAGACAGCAGCCTACATCTATGAACAGACAGGGCGTAAAGCGCTCGCTCTGACTGCGGATGTGACATCAAAAGAACAAATGGAAGAGACGTTTCAAGAGGCGATCTCGGAGATGGGTAGTCTGGACATTCTGGTGAATAACGCAGGTATGAACATACGAACACCAGCACTTGAGGTAACGGACGAGCAGTGGGAGACCATCATGCAGACAAACTTAAAATCGGCTTTCTTCGCTTCGCAATTGGCGGGTCAGCATATGAAAGAACGTGGGACCGGGAAGATCATTAACATCTCTTCGGTAGGCGGTCACACGGCTTTGCGGACAGGGGTTGTATATGGCGCGACCAAAGCTGCGTTAATTCATATGACCAAAGTGCTCGCACTGGAATGGGGCAAGTATGGAATCCGTGTCAATTCAGTAGGGCCATGGTATTTCCGAACACCTCTGACTGAAAAACTGCTGGATGATCCCCAGTATTTGCAGGAAATTGTAAGTCGTACACCGCTACAGCGAGTGGGAGAACTGGAAGAAGTGGTAGGCCCGGTTGTGTTCCTGGCATCAGATGCAGCGGGATATATAACGGGTCAAACGTTATTGGTTGACGGTGGAATGTCCATTTATGGGTTCTAATTCAATTAAGTTTGTTGCAGTCTGGAGACTTCATTAAATATCGCAGATCAGGAAGCAATTGATCTTACGTTGCCTGAGGCAAGAAAGAGAAACATGGGTGTAATCGCGAAAAGACCAATTGCCAATGCGGCTTGGACGTATGATACACTTTCGGAAGAGGCTTATCCATTTATATACTGGAAGCGCTTAAGCGAACTTAACTATGGTTTTCTAGGTGAAGATGCCCAGGCAGCGGTGGAAATAGCACTGCGTTTTACGCTAAGTTCCGATGGTGTAGACACAGCTATTGTAGGAACAGCCAAGCCCAATCGCTGGCAGCAAAATGCCGACCTTGTGGCTAAAGGGCTACTACCACAGGAACTATATGATGAGATTAGAGCGCGATGGAAAGAAATCGCCGGAGCAGACTGGACTGGCCGGACTTAATTTGGAGATATTAGCGAAGTCGCCATATGGCGGCTTTTTTATGACCAACATAAAATATTTTCAACATATGAAAAATTCACAACAAATTTGGAACAGAGTTTTCGAAAACTTCTAGCGATTAATGCCTATACTTCAGCCTAGTACGAAAACCGGTGAGAAAGGATGAAAGAGGTAAAATCCCAGGGAGTAGTCCTTCTTTTTTATAGACGACTACATTTAAAAAAAACCACGAAGTTGTTGAGAAAATACGAAAAAGAGCCAGTCTGCGTTCGATATGAAAGAAATTGCGACTTAATTTATAATATTTCAACATATGAAAAATTCACAATAGAAAGATCATTTTTTCACCTTAGTTACCATCTCTCATAAAGTTTCGTTATCGCTCCCACATGTTTAAAAGGAAAACCATTCCAAGCAATAGAAGTCAATAACTTTTTTGCGGATTTTAAATAGGATTGAACATATATCTTTTTGAATGATGCTTAAAAGCATACAGCTTAAATCCAGCAATATAATAAATTAAACATATCAATTGTTATGTAAACTAGTAATAATTCTTTTGGTAATACAGACATAAAACCTCCATGTCCTGTAAATCGTAAGGGGATAAGGTATAAGGAGGAGCTTCATGAAAAGTCAGCAACACCGTAAAAAAGACGACGATAAATTAAGTTGGGTCAGCCTATCCTTGTTTGGCGCGGGTTGCACACTGGGAACAGGATTTTTTCTAGGAACCAGTCTCGCGATTCATTGGGCAGGCATATCCGTACTTATATTGTTGGTGCTGGCGGCGGCAGGTACTTACTTTGTATTTGGTGCGCTGGCACAGATGACGGCAGATGATCCAAAGGAAGGCGCTTTTCGAACGTACGCAGGAGAAGCATTCGGACCTTGGGCTGGTTTTGGTAGTGGATGGATGTACTGGTTTTCTGAAATGCTCATCATGGGCAGCTCATTGACGGCACTTGGGCTGTTCTCTCAATTCTGGTTTCCCAAGTTTCCGCTTTGGGCATTTGTTGCGATCTATGCCGCTATAGGTCTGTTCATTGCTGCACTGGGAGCGAAGGGATTAACCAAAACGGAGAATATTCTTGCTGTAATCAAACTTGCTGCAACGGTTGCATTTATAGCTATAGCAGGAGCGGCTTGTCTGGGATGGTTACCTGTAAAAGTGACGCCTGAACAATTGAAGAATGAATGGCTCCCGCATGGGGGTAAAGGGGTATGGACCGGTTTCATCTATGCATTCTTTGCTTTTGCCGGGATCGAGGTCATGGGCTTGATGGCTGCTAACCTGAAAGAACCCAAAGATGCAGTGAAATCAGGTCGAGTAATGTTATTATCGGTGAGTACACTCTATGTGATTGCAATTGCTTTGATCCTGTTGCTTGTGCCTTCAGCTCAGTTAACTCCAGATGAAAGTCCGCTTGTCAAAGCCATGTCAACCATTGGATTCACCGTTGTGGTCCACATTCTCAACGGAATTCTGATTATTGCGGGATTCTCAACGATGGTGGCTTCGTTATATGCTATTACATCCATGTTGGTGAAACTCGCAGAAGATGGAGATGCACCTAAGCTGTTCACGAAGACCTGGGGGAAAAAGGACATGCCACTTCAGGCATTGTGTTGCACAGCGGCCGGATTACTCCTGTCTACGTTGATGGCATTATGGATGCCTAAAAACCTTTTTGAATATGTGACGACAGCAGGTAGTCTGGTATTGATGTATACTTGGCTACTAATCTGCATCACATACATTAAGAAAATGAAGCCTGTGAAGTGGAATCGCATCAAAGTATGGATTGCCATGATATTAATTGTGGCTGCTGTAGCCGGGACAGCGATGGAAAAAGCCAGCAGAACGGGTCTGCTGGCAAGTGTGGGACTTGTCGTATTTCTTGGGATAATCACGTATGTTGTTCATAAGGTACGTGGCTCGAAACCACCGCAGTCGGCACCATCCAAACCATAAGTACCTTTCAGCAACTTTCGTGGAGGTCGCACAACGGATTAATGAGTGCTTTAAGATTATTTCGTCAACTTGCCTATGGCTTGCTTCATCCGCATGAATGGACATTTGGAAGGTGTCTGCTCATCATCAGGCAGGAAATACTGTTTCCATTCCAGATTATCTTGCTGACCATACCACATCAGCGAGGGATGAGCAGGTACAGCATCATACGCAGCGAGACGTTTGCGAATCAAGGTTTTCATTTTACGGCCAAGAGGGGTGTTGTCATTAATGGATTCGAATACCCACCGCGGTTGAAAAGCAAACATGAGATAAGGAAAATGCCGGCTGGCTCGGAGTTCATGTGCGGGAGTTGCACAGAAACAAAAATAAGGCTCTCCACCAAAGCAAAATTCCCATGATGAATCATGAGGATCGGTTGAAATATGTTCCGGCCACGGCTCGGTATCGTGTGAACTTACCCGATTAAGCATTTGCCAGAATAACGTCTGATATTGCTCTACCGTTGTATGATCTTTCAAATCAGTTGGCGTCTCACAGATCACGACCATGGAAGCGTAATGACCGGTGTCTCTCGAGACAGGACCATATTGTCTAAGCAGATCCGCCATATCTTCGGCAGCTTGTTCAGATCGGGGATCACACGTAAAGCCATACCTCAAATGTCCTGACAGAAATCCCATTCGTCCAGGTACACATGGATACGTATTATTTTCATCGGCGATCATATCTGCAAATTGCGAATAAGCGTCCTGCTGCCAAGATGGAAGACGCTCAAACAAGGTATTAATTTCGTCGGCACTATACAGCTCCGCCATTGATTCCCAACTCCATTCCACATGATACCGTTACAGTATTAATGTGGGGGAAGTTGGGTGACTGTCCAGCCTGATTTTATTGTCAGAAAAAAATGGAACGCACAGCTTCGTACCCGAAATACAAACCAAATCCGATCAGGCAGATTCCCGAAATGATGGAGATCCAGCGCAATACATTCTCACTGCTATGTTTGTGGAATCGACTGGCCATTCCAGCCATAATGACATCCCACACCAGAATGCCAATGAATATGCCTGAACTGTAGAGCAGCAAATGAGCCGTGTCTGTATGCTTCACAGTTGTCGCGAGAATGGAGCCATAGATCCCAAGCCAAAACAAAATATTCAGTGGATTGGACAGGGCCATCAAAAAGCCGGATATAAAAGATTTTCGAACAGTCGCTTCCGCAGTAGATGTACCTTGAATCCCCTGTTTCAGCTTCGAGAGCGTTTCTACTCCCGTGTAAATCAGAATAAAACTGCCAAATGACCAGAGAAAAGAGCGCATGAACGGCGTGTCCAGAAAATGGGCAACCCCAAAATAAATCAGCAGCATATACACCAAATCTGCAAACATGGCGCCGAGTCCCAAAATCCAGGCATGCATGAATCCATGTCGAGCTCCACGGTCGAGTTGGGCGGCGTTAATCGGACCGATTGGAGCAGACAATGAGATTCCCAGAATAATATAACTGAACAGTACAGACATAAACACGTTCACTCCTTAACGGGTTCGATGAATTGTACCAGTCGTCACAGAAAATGGGTACAAGTCATCGTATTCCCGCAAGGAGTGAATTAGAACAAACTACTTTTCTCATATTGCGTCAAGGCCTTGTTATTCTGTTATAGTTCCACATCCAATTGAATTGGGGTGCAGTTGTAGCCGTTGCATGAGCTTTCTTCACAAGGGCAAGCGGAGAGTCCAATCGTGAGATCCATTAATGCCTCCATCTCGATATAATCACCTGCACGAGAGTCGGGAGCTACAACATCAATCTTGCCTTCACTGTCTACAACGGACTTCATGAACAAGTTAAATGGATAGTGTTGATCTGGTGGTAGAATCCCGAAGGGTTCCAGTGCCGTGTTCAGATTGTGATAACAACTCGCGTGATCCTTTTTGTCGTATAACACCTCATACATCTCGGGACGACAAGCGGAGTTGAAGAAATCATGTACCCCAACGGTGTCACGGACAATCTTAAGTAATGGTTGATATTGATTGGAATACACAAACTGTCCTGGTTTAATGCGGTAAGTCCGCAATACGTCCATTGTCACGCCGGGGTCCAAGCGATGGTTAGCATCTGTAGCATCGTATGCCACAAAATCAATGACTTGCTGTCCCTCCAGATCCGTTATGCGTAGTAAAGAACCCTTGTTTACTTTCAAGGCATATCCTGTTTTGGCAGGGATACGATAAGACTGTTTATGGCGCTGATTCGTATTCATCCGTCACATTCCTCCGCTACTTTTTGTTTTCAGTATGCGGAGCAGATGAAGCTTTCATGCACTATATGGCAACACACTGTACTCAAATAGGAACATCCAATGGTAAATTTAAAAACACACCACATCATACGCCTTTATGCTGGAAATAGTGGATTACCTTTCATCCCGATCCAGAGGTCTGATTGTTCAAGCTGTGCAGCCAGATGTAATAACCAATCTTCACGTCCTTTGGTTGCCATCACTTGAACACCCATTGGTAAACCTTCAGGTGTCACATGCAGAGGTACACTTATCGCAGGTTGGCCTGTCAGATTTGCAAGCTGGGTAAACGGTGTATACGTAAGACTTGGCTCAAACATTTCATAGATAAGTTGCTGTTGCTGGGTCTTGTCCATCTCACTAATCCGCATCAGATTACGGATCTGTTCGTCATGAGGTGTTAATTCTCCAATCTTAGGCGCAGGAAAAGCATTAACGGGTGTGACGTAGAAGTCATAACGCTCAAACAAGGTGGACATCTGGGCTGCAGCTACATCCCATTCAGCTAAGCTATGTACAAATTCTGCAGCGGACACCTTTTTTCCAGCTTCAGCCAGAACCCAGGATTCAATCTCCATATCATCGGAAGTCAGAGCCCGACTCATGGAGCGTTCCATGGAAGAGATCATCGCGGCCATCTCTCCACTGTTCATCATGTAATAGTTCTCCATCAGCCTGACTCCGTTGACTGGACTCAGCTTTTCTTCAACATGATGACCTTGTTCTTCCAGCCAGCGCACGAGCTTGTATACAGACTCTTTGGCTTCTGCGCTGACAGGTGTACCCACGGGCGAATCCGTTGTGTATGCAATTTTCAGTTTGCGTTGATGTGGATAGCTCATATCTGCCAAGTAACTGCCTGGAAAGAGTGGAGCATGGAACGCAGCTTCAGGTTGAATGATTTGTAAAGTATCAAGCAATGCAGCACTGTCACGAACCGAGCGAGAGAGGGCAAAATCAATCGATGCGCCTTGCCATTGACGACCAACTCCCGGTCCCACAGGTGTGCGCCCGCGGGTTGGCTTTAACCCAAACAATCCGCTAAAGGAAGCCGGGATACGAATCGAACCTCCTCCGTCACTGGCTCCGGCAAGAGGAACAATACCCGAAGCTACAGCGGCAGCGGCACCCCCACTTGAACCACCTGGGGAGTGATTGATATTCCATGGATTGCGAGTTGGACCATGAAGACGGGGCTCGGTAATATTTTTTAAACCAAATTCAGGCGTATTGGTATGTCCTATGAAGATAAAGCCTGCATCACGCAGTCGAGTGACAAAATTGGAATTGCGTAATGCACGATGCTCGCTGAACAAACGTGAGCCTGAAGTCAGAAATTCACCTTCCAAGGATTGCGAGATATCTTTCAGGAGCAGGGGCACACCGGCAAAAGGTTGTTCTCCAGGGCGAACCAAACCGGCTTCCTCACGTGCACGGGTTTCATATGTACGAACGACCGCATTAAGCTGCGGATTCACTTCCTCAAGGCGTGCAAACGCCGCTTCCAGCAATTCAACCGGGGATACTTCCCGGGATCGGATTAGTTCAGCCAAACCTACGGCGTCGTAGGAGGTATATGAGAATGAAGTCATTAATGATCGTTCCTCTCTGAATATAATTCATCTGTTTATTCCATATGTCATCGTACCACCGTAATAGATAAAAGACAAAACCATAGAAGAGACGTAGTTCGATGAATTGGATATTCGGTATGAGGGGAGGGAGAAGAGCGGAGGGTTTCAGATATTGAAATAAAGCACAGGGGTAATAGCTCATACTGCTAATTGAGAAAATGATCGAGTAAATCGAGTAATATCGAGTAATGGAAAAAAACCACTGCTCATCTAATTTGATGTGCAATGGTTTTATTTTTATATTTGATTATTGGTTTATGTGTGGGCCTCGGATATATCCACTCACTCTGTACGCAGCTTAGGTGCCGCATCGGCCGCAGTTGATGATCTTTCCTGCTGTTTGGAAATGGCGAAGAGTGCCACCCAGATCAGGATAAAACCAAGCAGCTGTTCCCATGTGATCAGCGTACGGAAAGCAATCCAGTTCACCAACACACCTGCCATCGGGAAGCTAAGTTCTGCGAGTGTTGCAACAGATGCTTTGGTTGACGACAGACCTTTGTAATACAAAAGAAGACTGAGCAAACCTGGTAACAATGCTTGACCTAGAATGTTGAGGATGACAGCAGTCTGTTCACCCGTTCCGGACGGAAATGTCCATGCCGCGCCTTCGTTCCACGTCATAAAGATCAAGAGCGGGAGAGCAACGACAAAACGAAGGGAGGTGACGGTTTCGTAACGCGCCTGACCCAGCATCAATCGTCCCATAACGGTTGAACCTCCCCATAGGGCAGCAGCTCCAAGGGATAACAAGCTGCCAGCATGAATCCAGTTGTCCCAGTTACCTAATGGCAATGTGAAGCCAAATGTAAGCAGGTAAGTTCCTGCTAATGCTATGAAGAACAATCCACCGAAGCGACGTGGTAACGTTTCTTTCAATAACAGTTTAGCCAGCACGATAGCGAAGAGTGGTTGCATTTTTTGCAATAATAGCACCGTATTTGGATCGTTATGTGTAAGCGCCATGGTGAACAATACCGTTGCGAGTGCTGATCCTCCCCATGAGATAAAAATCACGGCAATCCAGTGGCGAGCACGCAGGTTTTTCAGATCAGCTCGGAATTTCCACAGCACGGGAATGGCAATAAGACTCACGATGATATGTTCCACCAGTACAATCTGCGTGGATGTCATCGTGTTTAGCAAAATAATGCGGAAGAGTGGGTCGACACCCCATAAGGCGGCGCCAAGAACTACAAGCCAGAATCCGGTATTACTTCGTTCCTTGCGGTAAACAGGTGATGCTGCTGATGTCTTTTCCATATTCAGGACTCCTTCGTCAGAACACGGAATCTTCAGTTGGCAAAATCGACAAAAGCCCCCGTTTTGGTATAAACCAAATAAACGGGGGCTCATCCAAGGACATGCGTCAGGAAAGAGGCCTTCCCGTGAACGGCATGTCAATGTGTTGATCTTCTCTCATCCGGACTGTACCGTCGGCCTTGGATTCACACCAAGTCAGTCGCTGAATGTCCTTCGTTAAGAACAATTAGCGAGTCGCGGGCTGGTTCCGAAGAACATCACCGCCGGTTGGGAATTGCACCCTACCCCGAAGATCCTATTCAATTATATAGTGTGTTGAACAAGCTGTAACATTAATAAGTTCATCTTATTCCTGTAAGCGCTAGCAGTTCAAGCATTTTTTTTAGAAAACGATTTTCCAGCTTCCTTGCTGTCTGCGAAGGAGCACGATCTGGCCTGCGTGATAGGCATCATGGAGTACCCAGCGAGCTAGTTCGTGTGCCCATTTCTCTTCGGAGTCCATATATGCGGCTTCAAGATCTGACTCTTGTAGTGCAGCTAATTGATCTCGCAACTGTTGGGCTAATCGAGTTGTACCCTGTAGCAGTGTATTCCATCCGGCTGCGTCCGTTGCATCTCCAGGATTCCCAAATGTGTATTCATTGGAGTCTACAGCAGGAAGGGTAGGCTCCTTACCTTGCATGCGACATAATAAGCGATGGTTGTAATAATACATATGGTTAACCAACTGCCAGATGCTTAATCCTCCTGAGGGTGGAATCCAGGCTGCTTGTTCTGCTGTAAGACTCTCCAAGGATTTCGACAAAGGTACAATCCAATTACATTGATCCCAAGTATCATCCTTTTGAATAAGCAACACATCTAGTGCTGTTGTTTTCGTCATTGCCGTTTTCCTCCTAGCGTAAAATTGCGATTTTTGATGTAACTAGCTAAAACTGATTAATAAGGTTACACTCAATATAACACATCAAAGACGAGCTGTAACCTTCTTTATTTAATTAGATGGTTACATAAACGGAGGTATATATATGGACAGATTATGGACCGATTTTGTAAACAGCGATTATCACGATTGGCGTGGGGGCGATCGATCGGAGGACAGGCTCGGGAAGGCGAGCTGGCAGCAAGATTTTCTGGATCGATGGAACCTTAACGCTTCTGTCCCTGCATCTCCAGAAGATGAGTTGTCGATGAGAAACTTCAGGAATGAATTGTTGGCTCTTGGAGCCCGCGTGTCTTCAGGAGCATCATTAACGGATATAGAAAAACAATGGTTGAATGGCTTTATGGAAGCAGGGCGTGTGAGAAGAAAATTGAATACAATTGATCAGGAACTGAAACTCCAACTGGTAGCTGTGGAAGCTCATTGGCAGCAGGTTATGGCTGAGGTAGCTGCTGATTTTGCTTTGACTTTGGTGGAGGGAGAAGGGGGCAGGATTCGGATCTGTGATAATTCGGATTGTCGCTGGATGTTCTATGATGATACCCGAAGCAGAACACAGAAGTATTGTGATGATAAGATGTGTGGCAATCTGATGAAGGTTAGAAGATTTCGGGCAAAACGCAAATTCCAAAATTGATAAATACTAACAATAACTATATAATGTATATATACTAGCGAAAAAATAGTCAGAAGCAGTACAGATTCGTAAGCAGGATGTGATCGTCTTTCAAACCAAAATAGATGGGAGATGTTTCTTGTGCGGACAAGTTATCTGTTGAAAAATGGCTGTGTGTTGTCGATGGATGCTAAAATTGGACAGTATAAGAGGGCGGACGTTCTGATTCAGGATTCACTGATCATGGCTATTCAGCCCGACCTGGATATTCCGGATGCGGAGATCATTGATGCTTCATCGATGATTATTATGCCTGGGCTGGTGGACACGCATCGGCATATGTGGGAATCACTTGTCAAAACAGCGGGAACCAACTGGTCGTTACCAGTTTATTTGCAAAATCTCTATTATGGTGCGATGGGAAGCAAGCTCCGCCCACAAGATAGTTATATTGCCAACCTGCTCGGTTCCTTGGAAGCGCTTAACGCAGGAGTGACGACAGTAATGGATTGGAGCATGCCGTATTCCCCTGACCATACGGATGAACTGATTCGTGGACTTCAGGATGCTGGCATTCGGGCGGTATTTGCTCACGGAGTACCTGGTGAGACGGACTACTGGAATCGGGATAGTCAACTCACGTATTCGAATAATGATCTGAGAAGAGTCAAAGAACGTTATTTTTCATCACGGGATCAATTGCTTACTTATGGGCTTGCCATTCGTGGCCCAGAATTCAGTCATAGGGATACAACCGTGAAAGAGATCGAACTAGCACAAGAGCTGGATGCGATCTGTTCCATGCATGCCGGATTTGGCAGTTGGGGATCTGTGGATCGCTCGATTAGTCACTTGTACGAAGCGGGACTGTTAAGTCCACGGGTGAATATCGTTCATGGTAACACCATGGGCATGGATGAATACAAAATGCTGGCAGATAGCGGCGCTTCCTTGTCGGTCACACCTGAGGTTGAAATGATGATGGGGCATGGATATCCGGCCACCGGCTATTTTCTTGAAAATGGGGGAACCCCTACACTTGGTGTAGATGTTGTAACGTCCACAGGCGGAGATATGTTCTCGCAGATGAAATTTGCACTTCAAGCTGAACGATCCAGAGCCAATGAACAACTTCTGCAGCAGGGTGAGATGCCAGGTGAGTTGAACTTGCAGTCCAGCCAAGTACTGAGATTTGCAACTTCAGCTGGTGCCCAAGCATTAGGTTTGGAGAAGAAGGTAGGAACGCTGACCCCAGGGAAAGAAGCAGATCTGATCATGATTCGTACCACCGATCTGAATCTGTTCCCCGTTCATGATCCAATCGGCGCTGTCGTTCAATTTGCTAATCCATCCAATGTGGATACGGTGTTTGTGGCAGGTAGACTCGTGAAGCGAGAGGGCAAGCTTTTGAATGTTGATCTGGACGCAATTCGGGATACGGCGATGCAGAGCAAAGATTATTTGTTATCCCAATATCGGATGTCAGATGCTGAGAGAATTGCTTTCTCATAATTCACTTTTTCATAAAAGCCTATATAAGATCAGTTCGTATTTTCATATACACCTCTAGCTGTATAAAGAGGAAAGGAAGAGCCATATCATGCGATGTGGCTCTTTTACATGCTTGCATATCGTCCAATTAGACAGGATAACGGAGGAAGGGACAGCGGAAAAAGACGAAAAAAGATCTCATTCTTGCAACTTCAGATAACAAGGGATTAAAGATGATTTTTGCTGAAAATTAGGCTCATAAAAACTGCGCATAATATAAATTATACGCAGTTTTGTTTTAAATCGATTTTCATATTTAACCACGTGCAACAGATCATGATAATTTTCGCGAAAAAAGAACAAAATAAGAGATCTGTAAAAATAAATTTAACCAAGCAACGCGATAACGTGTAGAATTCGATAGGTTTTTATAGGTGATCGATAAGATAGAACAAATGACTTTTTCATAGAACAGATGGGAAGCCATCCAATCTCTGCTACATCCATAGCACATATTGCACATTCAAGATTCATGACGAAAGGAACATGGCTATGCGTGAGAACGAACAACGATCTTCATTATTTCGTAAAAAACCAATTGCCTCCAGGGGCGATAATAGCAGTGCTTTGAAACGGGCGCTCGGTCCGCTGGACTTAACCACACTTGGGGTGGGTGCCATTATTGGTACCGGGATTTTTGTGCTGACCGGTGTAGCTGCCGCAACGTATGCTGGCCCGGGCCTTGTACTGTCATTTTTGCTGGCAGGTATCATATGTGCATTCGCTGCATTGTGTTACTCGGAGTTTGCCTCAAGCATACCGGCATCGGGTAGTGCGTACACGTATAGCTATACGGCTTTTGGCGAAGTGATTGCCTGGATTCTGGGATGGGATTTGATATTAGAGTATGGATTCGCGAGTGCGGCGGTAGCCAGTGGATGGTCTGGATATTTCCAGACGTTATTGTCCGGATTTGGATTGGAGTTACCACATGCGCTGACGAGTGCGTTCAGCCCGGAAAAGGGAACCTATTTTGACATCACGGCTGCGGTCATTACGTTAATTATCACTTTCCTGCTTACCCGAGGGGTGAAGGAGGCGGCTCGTGCGAATGGCATAATGGTAGCGATTAAAATTATCGTGGTACTGATCTTCATTGGTGTAGGAGTTTTCTATGTAGAGCCAACCAACTGGCAGCCATTCTTGCCTTTTGGTATCTCAGGTGTAACAGCTGGAGCAGCAACCGTATTCTTTGCTTACATTGGATTTGATGCGGTCTCCACAGCGGCAGAAGAAGTCAAGCGACCACAACGGGATTTGCCGATCGGAATTATTGCGTCACTCGCGATCTGTACCGTGCTCTATATTGTTGTATCGTTGATCCTCACAGGGATCGTGCCGTATAACATGTTGAATGTAAGTGATCCGGTTGCGTATGCATTTGAATTTGTCCAATTGAAGGGATTGTCCTGGATTGTATCTCTTGGAGCGATTGCCGGCATTACGACCGTATTGCTGGTCATGATGTATGGTCAGACACGTTTGCTCTATTCCATGTCTCGTGACGGACTGCTGTCACCTGTCTTCTCCAAGGTTAGTGGCAAGAGTCAGACACCAGCGGTAGGGACATGGGTTGCGGGTATTATCGTGGCTCTGTTCTCCGGGTTCATCTCGTTGGGACATTTGGCGGAGCTTACGAACATCGGAACGTTGTTTGCTTTTGCAGTCGTAAGTCTGGGCATTATCGTGTTGCGTAAAAATAATCCTGATCTCAAACGCGGCTTCCGCGTTCCACTTGTGCCACTGATTCCGATTCTGAGTGCCTTGGGTTGTGTATACTTGATGACACGCCTTGCGGCTCTGACATGGATTACGTTTTTTGCTTGGTTGATCATCGGACTGATTATCTACTTTGCGTATGGACGGCATTACAGTCATCTGAATCCGGCACGCCGGATCTCCAGTGCTTTCAGAGCGAAGGATAAATAGATTAGTTGAGAACGTCTTTAACCGAGAACATCTTCATTTTTCCTCATTTCGTATCGCTTAGGCGAAGCGGGATGGGGATTTTTTTATATAGAAAGATAAAGGATGATAACAGCAGGGGAAGGTTGGAATTTTCTTCATATATGGGTAAGTAATAAGGGGCGTGACGAACTTAATCAAGGGGCCGGGGTTGCGGCTAAGCCAAATATGAAATATATTTGGGGATGTGACATGCCATCAGACATAAGAGAGGGGATGTATCATGAACACACCATTACATACGAATTCAGATCATCAAAATGCAGCTTTTGGATTTGCGCTGGCTGACTCAGCCGTACTTGCAGATGCACAATTGCTTGTTTCACATTTAGAGGATTCACAAACCTTGCAGTTGGATATTGATCCGCAGCGCCTTCTGAAGGATGGACGTAAGGCATCTGTAATTGCACAACAGTTGGATTCACCCGTCAATCGTCAGGATGCCAATATCATCTATGGTCAGGAGCTAGCATACGTGCAATACGCTGTTAACCTGAAACCGGTTAGCACGTTCTCAATTGCATCTATTGAAGGCGTTGAACAGTCTGTTAATCTTGGTTGGACAGCATTTGAAGAAGGGGAATACGAACTTCGAATCTCCCTGCATATGAAAACACCTCGTATTGCTGAAGGTACACTCGAACCTGAACAACTTGCAATGGTTAAGTATGCGCAAGTTATCACCGTATATATATCGCTTTTCCCGGCAGAAGCAGCGTCGTTGAGTTCACCATCTCAAGCTGTGTGGAGCAGAAACCATCATGTGTTTGACTCCTATGGCAGAGGGGGATTTATTCTCGCTGACCTGCCTCGACTCGCTGAACGTGTAGAGGAACTGATGGGACCGGGTAACCATAATCTGATTGAACAATTTGCGGAAGGGGAGTTGTCAGATACGTTGCTGGAAGAGGGGCTGATGGCGATCGCCTGGGGCGTGACTCCGTGGTGTTATTCACTCTATTCTGCACCAGATGAGCAGTCCGCTCGAATGATTGCCGTAGACAAGCTGGGCGATGAACCTGAACGGCATGGGGTTTATTGTATTGATCCTTCCATTCAGCAATTAAGTATCGTACCTGCGAATGAGCTGGCTTACTGGCCTGCCTGCGTTCAGAACGATTGGCCTGTCATTGATGTGGCAGGGGAAGGCGAGACGTTGCACATGGATCTGTATACCCAGATATGTGAATCCGTGAATGGGCTGCATGAGAATCCATTGCCATCGTTTGTACTTACCCGTAGTCAAGGCAAACCCGAAGCGATCATTCCGCTGATTGACGTTGTCATTGTGGATGAAGCGTAGGAGCCCTGCTTTATAATAAATTTTTAAATTGAACTAATCATTTACACGAAAAAACGGAGAGGGCAGAAAGAACCTGAAAAAGTGAAGCGTTCGCCTTTATCACCGGATTTTCCCTTGAGAAAAGGGAATTGAAAAAATCTGGGGATAACAGCGATTGGAAGGTTGTTCTGTCATCGTAGTGCCCGTGTAAATAATCTTAGTCAATTTTAACCGAATTGAGGTGACGTAGACAGATGATGACCGAGGAGATTCAGGAGCAATATGCGGACGAGCTAGAAGCTTTTTACATATGGATGAAGGATGCCGGATATACAGGCCATACGGTAAAATCATACACCGGTGACGTGGTGGAATTCCTGGTCTCCATTCAAGGAAAGTCACTGGAGCAGGTCAAAAAGCTGCATGTGCTGTCTTTTCTGTCCCGTGCTCGGGAGCGTGGGGTTAGTGATGCCACGAGAAATCGCAAACATGCGGCGGTGAACTGTTTTTACAAGTCCCTCATTGAACTCGAATTGTTAACGAATAATCCGGCATTTGGGATCAAAAAATCCAAAACCGAGAAAAACCGTGCGCCCGTTTTCCTTGATGAAAGTGGGCTGACACGTTTTCTGGAGTCGGTAGATGGGAAGTATCGCACACGTAATCTAGCTGTTTTTCTACTGATGGGATATATGGGATTACGGGTTGGAGAAGTACATGCGTTGGATTGCAAAGACTATAACGCGGAGCGGCGTACATTGGATGTATTTGGTAAAGGTCGTAAATGGCGCTCGCTTCCTGTACCGGAGACTGTGGCAAACGTGTTATCTCAAGCGATGGCTGAGCGTCTCGATCCTTGGCGGCCAAAAGAGGAAGCGTTATTTGTCTCGCAGAAAGGGAAGAGACTGTCGATTCGCAGCATCCAGCTCATATCTACAGAAACCTTTGAACGTTTCCAGCAGGAATCACCAGCCAATCAACGTCAAAACTACTCCAGTCATAAGCTGCGTCACTCCTTCGCGACCATGATGTTACGGCGTGGAGCCGATCTGCGTACCGTGCAGGAGCTACTTGGTCACGCATCGATTCAAACAACAACCGTGTACACTCACGTAACCAGCCGGGAGAAAGAAGAGGCTATGGCTCTGCTGGACGTTAAACTTCCCGCATTTGGGTTGAACAATTAGCTATTGAATAATTAGATTTAGAGAAGCCTGTCCAAGTGACAGGCTTTTTGAGTTCTCAAATACTGAATTATGCGATCACTCTCACCCTTAGCAATAATTGGAATACCTTATGTAAAGAAGTTAGGTGATGCCAAAAATTAATATGCATGTGAGGGGAGGGATGACATGGCTACTTTATCAACTGGACCGATTGAGAATAATCCAGTTAGTGGCGTAAGGCCAACACAACAGTTGACAATTAAGATCGATAATAGAGATCTGGTCAATAATGCGAGCATCTTAATTCAAGGATATTATCTGAATGGAATCAGAACTCTATATGTACTTGAACTTATTAGTATAAGTCCGAATCAAGCAATAACGAAGAATTACTTTGCAAACCTGGATGTATTTGAATTTATCTTTACAACAAGTGGTCTCGCAGAGCAGCAAGTAGAAATATCCGTTTGGGGAAAAAATTCTGCCGGGCAGCTTGTAACGCCCCATCGTATTGTATCTTCAGAACTGTTAGGTGCAAATGAGTTCACGGGAGTTACCGGGGTGACTGGGGCAACTGGAGTTACTGGTGCAACCGGAGTAACTGGAGTTACTGGAGCTACTGGTGTAACTGGAGATACCGGAGCTATTGGTGCAACTGGAGTAACTGGTGCAACTGGAGTAACCGGAGTAATTGGAGTGACTGGTGAAACTGGAGTAACTGGTGCAACTGGAGTAACCGGAGTAATTGGAGTGACTGGTGAAACTGGAGCTACTGGTGAAACTGGAGCTACTGGTGTAACCGGAGCAACTGGTGTAACCGGAGCAACTGGAGTAACTGGTGCAACAGGAGTAACCGGAGCAACTGGAGTGACTGGAGCAACTGGAGTAACTGGTGCAACCGGAGATACCGGAGGAACCGGAGGAACTGGTGCAACCGGAGGAACTGGGGCAACCGGAGGAACTGGTGTAACTGGAGCTACTGGTGTAACTGGAGCTACTGGTGTAACTGGAGTAACTGGAGTTACTGGAGTAACTGGAGCTACTGGTGTAACTGGTGTAACTGGAGGAACTGGAGGAACTGGGGCAACCGGAGATACCGGAGCAACTGGAGGAACCGGAGGAACTGGGGCAACCGGAGCTATTGGTGCAACTGGAGTAACCGGAGTAATTGGAGTGACTGGGGCAACTGGAGATACTGGAGTAACCGGAGCAACTGGTGTTACTGGAGCAACTGGTGTAACTGGAGTAACCGGAGTAATTGGAGTGACTGGGGCAACTGGAGATACTGGAGTAACCGGAGCAACTGGTGTAACTGGTGTAACTGGAGTAACCGGAGCTACTGGAGCAACCGGAGGAACTGGGGCAACTGGGGCGACTGGTGTAACCGGAGTAACCGGAGGAACTGGTGTAACTGGTGTAACCGGAGTAACCGGAGGAATTGGAGTTACTGGTGTAACTGGTGCAACTGGTGCAACTGGTGTAACTGGAGCAACCGGAGGAACTGGAGCAACTGGAGTAACCGGAGTAACCGGAGTAACTGGAGTAACTGGAGTAACCGGAGGAACTGGAGCAACCGGAGTAACTGGAGTAACCGGAGGAACTGGAGCAACCGGAGCAACCGGAGTAACTGGAGCAACTGGAGTAACTGGAGTAACCGGAGTAACTGGAGTAACCGGAGGAACTGGGGCAACTGGTGTAACTGGATCAACCGGAGTAACTGGTACAGTAGACCCTACCGTAACTATAGTGGGAGTAGGCCCAAATGTTAGTTCTGAATTTAGCGAATTAAGAGCAAGTGAAAAAACGCCGATTATTGAATTGACTTCAGTATATGGTCTATCTAACCTAAGAGACATCGTCTCTACTTTGGGTGCTGCAACGGTTGGAACCAACAACACAGAGTTTCAATTAACCACGACAGCATCTGGAGCAGATTCGGCAATACTTCAAAGCTCAGAACGGGGAAGGTATGAGTCAGGGTATGCTGGAGAAGCAGGGATCGGTGTGCGATTGCCTGTTGCCCCTACTGGAACACAAGTGGTGAGATGGGGACTTTTTGATGACCAAAATGGTTTGTATTTTGGCCAGAGTGTGGCAAACGGAATATTTATAGCAGTCAGAAGAGCAGGATCTGACACGATTATTCCTCAGGCTTCCTGGAACGTTGATAAATTAGATGGAACCGGTCCTAGCGGAGCTACGCTTAGTCTGGCTAAGGGGAATATATTTCAAATTTTATTTACTTGGTACGGTTATGGGGTCATTGAGTTTAGGGTCGTTATTCCTGATCCTACGACTTTAGCGCAAGAAGTAATTACCGTTCAACGATTCTCAACAAGCGGGCAAACAAGCTTGGCCGACCCTAATCTTCCTCTCCGTGCTGAAATCTCGAATAGTGGAACAGCATCTGCACTTAATTTATTTGTTGGAGGAAGACAATATAGCATTGTGGGCAGATATAGTCCGGTATTCAGAATTACTTCTGAAAGAAGAACTGTAACTGCAACCGGGACTCTGACACCGATTTTGGCCTTCCAAAGAAAAGCAACTTTCCCGGCAGGTTCAGGCAGAACGAATTCAGTCAGTGTAAAACTTGAAGGGATCGACCTTGTAACCTCAGACGATATATACTACCAGATCATATTAGGCGGAACCATTAATGGAGCCTTTGCAACGTATCCAACGGCAACGACGAATATTCCAAACTCGGAGACAGGTCTGTTAGTAAACAGTACGCTAACGACCATTACTGGAGGTCAGGTACTACTACAAGGCTTAGCAGCTGGCGTAGAAGGCAGTGCCAGAATTTTAGCTTCTGCGTCATTATTGGATTTTCAATTACCAGACACTGAATTTGTCACACTGGCTGTAGCTAACTTAAGTGGTGGTACGAATTCTGTCACTGCAACCTTTAGTGTCACTGAAGAATGGTAGTCAATAAAAAGCGGGGAGAAGAATATTCACTTCTTCTCCCTCTTTCTGCAAAGGAGGAGAAACATTGTCAGATATTATCATCTCCAATATTGGACCAAATGTCAGTTCGCAATTCGATGAGTTGCGTGTAGCACAAAAAACTCCAATTGTAGAGCTAACCTCTGTGTATGGTTTATCGATCCTAAGAGATGCAGTTACGACTACTGGGGCTGGCACGGTTACAAATAACGCGACTGAGTATAATTTGAGCACCACTGCCAGTGGCGTAGACTCAGCGGTTTTAGAAAGTGTATTGCGAGGACGATATGAACCAGGTTATGCAGGAGAGGCGGGGATAGGGGTTCGAATTCCTTCTCTGCCAATAGGTAACCAAGTGGCGCAATGGGGATTATATGATACTCAAAACGGAGCCTTTTTTGGAGTGAACAGTACTACGGTGTTTGTAACCGTACGTAGAGCAGGGGTTGATACGACAGTTCCTCAAAGCTTATGGAATGTAGATCCATTGAACGGGACAGGGCCGAGTGGAGTTACATTAAACTTGTCAAAAGGTAATATATACCAGGTTTTGTTTACATGGTATGGTTACGGAGTGATCGAATTTAGAGTGGTTATCCCTGATCCCGTAACGTTAGCCCAAGAGGTAGTTACCGTTCATCGATTCTCCCCAACAGGTCAAACAAGCTTTGTTGATCCAAATCTTCCGTTAAGAGCACAAGTCGCTAATAATGGAACCGGTGCTGTTTATAGTATATTTGTGGGTGGAAGACAATATAGTATTATCGGAAAATATGAACCAACCTATAGAGTCACTTCCGAAAGGAGAAGAATAACAAATGTTACATCAACATTAACACCCGTCATTTCATTTACAAGAAAAGCTGTGTTTCCAGCAGGTTCGGCTAGAACGAATTCGGTACAGGTGAATTTGGAAGAAATTAATGTTATTTCAACCGTAGATCTAAGTTACCAAGTGCTTGTCGGAGGGACGTTAAATGGAGCTTTTGTTAATTATCCCACAGCTACAACGATCATTCCTGATAGCGAGACCGCACTGCTGGTCAACAATACCTCTACAACAATTACAGGTGGAGAAGTGGTGTTTCAAGGCATTACAGGAGGGGGAGCAGGGAATACTACAATCTTGGCCTCTGAAGAACTTTTGGATTTTACTCTTCCGGAAAATCAGGTTGTAACTTTAGCCGTATTGAATATTGGTGGTCCAGGCTCGAACACAGTTGATGTGGTATTTAGAGTAACTGAGAGTTGGTAATTAGTAATACCCTATAGCTTTTGACATCGGATGATTCAAAATCCAGAAATCAAAAAAATGTTCAAAGATTAGAATCAACGGAATAAATGTTATGTAAACTAAATAAAAATGAGATAGCTAATAACCACCTGAATACTCCTTAATACAGGAATACAGGTGGTCATTTTTTATACGTGGATTACTCCAGTCCAGCGATCTGTTCTTTTAATTTGTTAGCAGATGCCTGGAAAGCCACTTTCTCGGATTCATTCAACGGAAGAGGCAGAATTTCGCGCACACCGTTGCGATCGACAACGCATGGAACGCCCAGATAAACATCCGATACGCCATTGTAATCTTCAAGCAACGTGGACACGTTCAATACGGAGCCTTCGTTGCCGAGAATTGCAGCTACAATGCGGTCAAGAGCAAGGGCGATTGCATAGGAAGTTGCGCCTTTGGCATTAATAATCTCATACGCTGCATTTTTGGTACGGTCGAAGATATCCTGTTGTGTTTCTTCATCCAATTCCAGATCTGTTCCTGCAACGTTAGCCAGGCTCCATACAGGTACTTCGGAATCTCCATGCTCACCGATAATGTGGGCGTGAATACTACGCGGGTCGATCCCTTTATTCTTACCAATCAGGTAACGGAAACGTGCGCTATCGAGCAATGTACCTGAACCGATGACACGGGAAGCAGGCCATCCGCTTTGTTTCCATGAAGTATAGGACAAAATATCTACAGGGTTGGTTGCAATCAGCAAAATACCATGAGAATTCACTTCAGTAATGCGCTCGATAATCTCCTTGAAAATGCTTGCATTTTTCTTCAGCAAATCAATCCGGGTTTCGCCCGGCTTCTGGGAAGCACCGGCTGTAATAATAATGATATCTGCATCTTTGCAGTCGGAATAATCGCCTGCCCATACTTTCACGCCTCCTGTAAAAGGAAGACCGTGGTTCATATCCAGCATTTCGCCGGTTGCTTTATCATGATTCACATCCACAAATACCAACTCGGACGAACGCTGTCTCAACATTAGCGTGTATCCCGTTGTTGTTCCCACCGCACCCATGCCTACAATCACGACACGGCTTGGTTTCAATGCTGCACTGTTTGTCATGTTCATATCCTCTCCTTTTTGGGTTATACTCCCATCCATATTAAGGGATTAGAGAGTATAAAGCGAGTGTTGTCTATAAAATAGTTCACATTTCATGTCTTTTTACCAATTATTTCGTCGGAAAACAGTATAGGATGAAATTAATGGTAATAAATGTGCGACATATAGCCAGAGCATCAGCTGGAAAAAGGGAGCGGGCCGCCCATACGTAGCCAAAGAGCCTTTTACATAAGGTTTGTGGTAGAATAGGAGCAGTGGATTCTGATGAATCGTAAATACAACGCCATAGGACAGGCATGCGCGCCTGTATATTGGATAAGAGAGGTGGAACCCACTTGCGTTCGCAATGGATTAAAATCGCGCAGACAGCATTGCTGTCTATAGGTATAGCAGCTGTACTGGCTGCCTGCACCGACTCAGATCAACCTCCGGAAGCAGAACCTCCGCAGCAGCAGGAGGACGCCGGGAATACAGGGCAGACATTAACTGTCGTTCCCCCTGTGAACAGTACAGAATCTGCAGATATGGCCAAGTACCAAATACAGACCCGCTTGACCGATTTTCAGTTGCTCAATGACAACGGAGGATTGGCGTGGGGCGTGACGCGGAATGCGCTGCGCTTGTACTACACTCAGGATCAGGGAAAGACCTGGACCAATATTTCACCTTCGGAAAATGTACAATTTCCGGCTAACCCTGAATATGGACAAAGCATTTATTTTGTAGATCGCACACATGGTTGGATTGTTCGTGAAGGCATGGGTGGAACAGATACCATGGTGCTTCGCACCAACAATGGGGGCGTAACTTGGAGTCTGTCTTCTCTGTCCAAGACGGATAAAGTGACTGCGATCTCATTTGTATCTCCTGAAAAAGGCTGGATTCTTACCACGGTGGATACCGCTATTGGTAAACAGGACAAGAAACTTTACTTCACCGAGGACGGTGGAATCACCTGGAATCGGATGGCATCCAGTGATGAAGACGGTAAACAGGAAACAGAAGAGATTTCCAAACGTGGATACACCACGGGGATGACTTTCTCGGATCCAAAGCATGGTTTCTTAACAGCGCTTGAGTTCGGCACACCGAAGTTGTATGTAACATCAGACGGCGGAGAGAACTGGAATACTGGACCATCCTTCTTTGATCGAAACAAATTCAACGGGTGTGGTAATTTCAGTGTCAGTTCACCACAATTTTTTGGACGTGAAGCACAGTCAGCCTGGATGTCAATGTCCTGTTCCCAAGGCGAGAGTACGACATTTAATGGTTTTTTCACCACAGATGGTGGAAAGAGCTGGAAGCTGTCCAATTTCACTTTGAATAAACAAACGGGTGCGAATCGTAACCTTTCACCGGTATTTCTAAACGCATTAGAAGGTTGGGCGATGCAAAAGGGCATAACCTACCACACCAAGGATGCGGGCAAAACGTGGAGCGCTCTTCCCGCAAGCAGTGTACTGGAGAAAATTTTGGAAGACTATCCGGAGATTGTGAAGATGCAGATGGTTACCTCCAAGCTTGGCTGGATACTGGTTGAAAATACAGATGCCAAAAGATCGTTGTTATTGCAAACGGTGGATGGCGGTGTACATTGGAAAGTGCTTTAATAGTAAGGTATTACAGATGTGAATAGATAGGGGAAAGTTGAGGAGCCTGAGGGTTCCTTTCTTTTTTTGTTTAGTTTGTGAATTAAATCACAAATAAATCCACCAGAAGGTGATATATTTAACTCAACAAGAGAAGGAGTGATGAAGATGAGAACCAACGGTCAAACTCAAATCACGCAGGCGGATGAATTAACCAGATATATGCTTCAATTATGCTACACATGTGACGATGCCAATCGTTGTACGACAGAGGAAGCGGTGAAGGCTTGCATGGCAGAACACGCACAGGCAGACCAGCCCGAGCCAGCCGAAGGTGGAAATGTAACTCGCGGGTATATGGACTTGATGTACGCTTAGTTATCAAAACTGATCAAAATAAGCTGATATATCAATGTTTTGCCCCTGAAGTACCTCCCTTAGAATAGGATATTGGAAAAACCTCTGGGTTTAGCCGATGAAATTCTAGGGGGTGTATTTTTTTATGGCGATTAAAGGACACTTTGAAAGTGTTATCTTGGTTGTTATCACGATTACTATTGTAAGAGGAACGTTAGCAACTGAATCAGTTATTTATTCCGCGACATCTACGAATGACTTTGGCCCTCTGGCACCACAGATTATCACATTTCCAGCAAAAGATTTCAATCCACCACTCTTACTACAATTGACGTACACTGCTTTTATAGGCACTAGCCTGGTACCTGTTATTCGTGTAGGTCCTGAGAACTTCGATTGGTTCATTGTCTCAGACTAATCTGAACAAAAAGGATAATTATAGTGATATAGGAACAAATCCGATAGCATAGGTAAATATGACTTCACTGGCATAAAGCTGGAGGAGTCTTTTTTTATTATTATGGATTTTAAATCCCACAAATGTTAAAATTAGGGTATCCGACAGAAGAGAGGGGAATACTTAAATGGAAACTAAAGCAAATGGAATACTCAAAAATTTGATTTATCTTGTTTTAATTATTGTTTTATTCGCAGTTGGATCTATGTTACTCAATAACCAACTAACGCAAGCCAGAACGAGATTTGATGTTAGTCCTTTTTTGATAACAATTATACCAATTGTTTTCTTCGGAGGTATTGGTGTGGTTCTTGGATTAATGATTAGAGGACAATTGAGATCAACAAAACAACAGGACACATCGGGTTTCCTACTGATAACTTTACCTGCTCTTATTGTTTCTTTAAGTTATGTATGGGCCTCATTTGGATGGTTAAATGATTCTATATATCAATATATTATTGTTAATGACTATTTAGTGATTGTGGCTAGTGTAATCTTAGGATTCTCTATAATGTCAGCTTTACCAAAGAAAATTTAGGGTAATATTGGAATTTAATTGATTATTATGGTGTATTTTATAAGAATATAAAAAAGGAGGATCAATAAGTGAAGAAGAAATTAGGATTGCTTGCTCTGTCTCTAGGATTAATTTTTGGGGTTACTGCCCAACCAACAGTCACGACTGTATCACCAGATGGCACTCCATCTCCGCCTCTTATTTGTCTGAAGCTCAGCGGTAGACTTGCGCCCCAGTAGACGTTTGACGATCCGGACCGCTTGATAATACTTATCTGCCCCACTCACATAAATGTATGTGATGTCTCCTGTGCTGTTATACTTCCAAAGTAAAGCTATCCCCAATCCAACCTTCTGTTATTTTCTGAAATTTAAGACCGACAGTATCAAAGCAATGACTGAGATGATGAGTCCACCTAAAATGATGATTTTGTAAATAAAGCAAAGATGCTCCCTGTAACCTTTTTGATAAAGGCACGAAAACTATAGGAGAAAGATAAGGAGAGTGGCTAATGCAGATTAATCGAAGATATCACGGTCTTAATAAAGTAATCGCTTGTTTTCTGTCACTCGCATTCATCATTATGACATGTTCGGTACCTGTGCACGCTGAGGTAGAGCAGATGGAGACTACACCCTCCAGAATTGCGTTGTCTTCTCTAGAGGAAACGATTGATTCATATGTGGCCACAAATCAGAAGAATACCGCTGCCGTTTCGGTTGTAGCTATCAAGAACGGTGAGACTATTGTGAATAAGGCCTATGGATACGCAGATTTTGAGCAACAGAGAAAGGCAGATACCTCTACTGTGTTTGAATGGGGTTCAGGTTCTAAACTATTGGTCTGGACGAGTGTTATGCAGCTTGTAGAGCAGGGGAAGCTTGATTTGGATACCGATATTCAGGAATATTTGCCGGAAGGATTTCTAAAGAAGCTTGAATACGATGCTCCCATTACCCTAATGAACCTTATGCATCATAACGCAGGATGGGAGGATAGGTTGATCGATTTATGGTATTCATCCGAGAAAGACATTGTAGAATTAGAAGAAGCTTTACAAAAATTTGAACCCAGACAGATTTATGAACCGGAGAGCATAGTGGCTTATTCAAACTATGGTACAGCTCTGGCCGCCTACATCGTTGAAGTGCAAAGCGGACAACCCTTTTATAAATACGTCAATGAACATATATTTAAACCGCTGAATATGAAAGATACTTCGATTCACCCGTCACAGTATGATAATCTAAACGTCTTGAAACGAAGAAATGAGATTCAGGGGTACACTACGAATCTGAAGCTCATCCCAAAGAACAGAATATACATAAGTTTATATCCTTCAGGTGGGGCCATTGGTACAGCAGAAGATGCAGCCAAATTCCTTGCAGCCTTAATACCAGTGGATCGTAGCAATTTATTATTCGCGAACAAGGACACGTTAGACGAGATGCTGTCAACAAGTCTATATTACGATGGAACTTCTACTCCTCGAATTGCGCATGGCTTCTTTGAAGTGGAGTACTGGGTGCCTGCGCTGGAACACGCTGGAAATACGGCAGGATTTACAAGTAAATTTGTTTTTGACCCGGAGTCTAAGTTTGGGTTAGTGGTCATGACAAACCAGTCAAATGAAATCGCTTATAGCGTTGGTCTTGTCCAGAAGGTGTTTGGAAGTAGTTTCAGTACAAATTCGGTTACATCTGAGAGTGGAGGATATTATTTGCCTACGCGGCGGGTCGTTTCCGGTTTTACGAAGGCATATTCGATGTTAAGTCTGCAGAAGTATACAACATTTGACCTTAGTAACTTTGCAAATGTTGTTGAGCGTAACGGAACTATTGAGAAGGTCTCCATTCCTTATAATGACTTTTTGCCCGTATCCAACTTAACGACAAACTTGATCAAAGCATCTTTTATTGCTCTTCCAGTGGCTATCCTACTCAGTCTGAGAGCGATAATTGGCTATTTTATTCGGTTATCCAAATACAAATTAAAAAACTGGGAAAGACCAGGTACAGGATTTGATAAATATCATATTGCTATTAATATTGCCAGTGTAGCATTGATTTTGAATACAATCCTATTGTTCATGCGTGCCTTAGGTTTTTCCCCCTATTCTTCATTACGCATCCATCTCATCTTCAACCTGATTTATGTGATTCTAGCTGTGGCGTACCTTGTCTTGTTATTCTACAAATTGCTGAAAGGAAGTTACAGTAAAAAGAAAACGGCGGTATACATTATGTCTGGCATGTCGGCTTTCCTGTTCGCTGCATTGATTATGGGATGGGATTTGTACTTTTAGAGCGGTAGAAAGGATGAAACCATGAATATTCAAGATATCCCAATTGAAATAAAAGAACATATAGGGAAAGTTCAGAAAATCACTTTTCCTAAGCAAGTTCATACTTCTACTGTGGCTATACTGGATACGTTTGATCAAAAGTACATCATCAAGAAGACAGAAAACGATCTTTATAATGAATGGTTATCCGATGAATATAAGGTGCTCCAATACCTTTACCATACGGGACTCCCTGTTCCAAAGGTATATTCATTTCATACTGAGGACACATCGAGATGGCTTCTGATGGATTATATTGATGGATTAAGTTTAAGAGAATTTCTCTCTACGATGCCTGACCTCCAATGTAAAGAAAAAGCGATTTTTAACTTTGGGCTCTGTTTAAAGAAAATACATGAATGCTCTTGTCCTGTTGAATTATTGAACAATGACAGTCCTTGGTTAGATACAATGCTTAATAGAGCAGAATATAATCTAACTCACTTTGCTGTAGACGGCTCAGCAGAACGACTTCAACAGTTGAAAGAAGGAAGACCAAAACCAATAGAGAACACTTTCATTCATGGAGATTTTACTATAGATAATGTGTTAGTTAATGATTGCAATATCGTTGGCGTTATTGACTGGGCAGGCGCCGCTTATGGCGATCCAAGATATGATGTAGCATTAGCCATTAGACCGAAACATAATGCGTTTGATAATGAAAGAGATAGAGAAATATTTTATAACGGATATGGAAAGTTAAGAATAACGGATGAAGAATATAATTATTTTGAAGACGGGATATATAACTTTTTTTAGTCTGGCTATAGAACATGTTCCTCAATGCATATCCAATCTCTTTAGAAGGAGTCGAATAAATGAGCCCTCCAAAACATATCTTATCTGCCGCTGCAATCGTGCTAAACGACAAAAATGAATTATTACTTATTAGAGGACCACGTAGAGGATGGGAAATGCCAGGTGGTCAAGTAGAAGAAGGAGAATCCCTAAGTCAAGCTGCGATCAGAGAAACGAAAGAGGAGTCCGGAATCGACATTGAAATTATCAAATTCTGTGGAATATTTCAGAATATCGAAAATTCAATATGTAACACATTATTTCTAGCCAAACCAATAGGAGGAGAATTAATCACATCATCGGAGAGTTTAGAGTCTGGTTTCTTTCCGATCGATGAAGCCATTTTAAAAGTCGAATGGAAAAACTTCAGAGAAAGAATAGAGTATTGTTTAGAACCTGAAATGCAACCTTTTTGCATTGAGTTCAGTGATAAGAATAATATTTAAGCGTGTTACATATTACAGTGTATTCTCTAATATTAACTTTAATTGCAGATTCATCATAGATATGGGTCTAGGAATAAAGCCGAATATGACCCAGTCAAGAAAGGTAGGGAGGCCAAAGTTTGAGTTCAGGAAAGAATTCTAAACGGCTGGACACTGTTCGTAGTCTCGTTCATGAAATGCTTCTTGAGGAAAGTATTAACAAGGAGGGTATGTTGGTTCATCTTTATGGGGTTTCTAATTTTGCTTCCATGCTTGCTATGAAAAGAGTACAGGATTCGGAAATTAGTGCGATTGCAGGGTTACTCCACGGTTTTTATTTCTACAAAACAGGAATCGAAGACTTTCCTGGTCCTAATAGTGCGGATGCTGTTAGACCCATATTACGCAGTGCTGGAATTTTTACGATCGATGAACTGTCTATCATTCTTAAATCAATCTTTTATCAGGAAGATACACATCTAGTTCAGGGCCCATATGAAGAAGTTATTAAAGATGCCATACTGTTTCAGATATACTTCCAGAATCCAAATAGAAGCTTATCGAAGGTAGAGATAAGTAGAATACAGAATGTATTTACTGAATTGGGGATTTCGAAGGAGAAAATAAAAGCAGACGTTAATGTTAATGTGCAAACAGTTCACATAAATACTGAAGAGCGGCGTTCTAAGTTAGCTGATTTCGCAGAAACGCTGGCAAGGCAGAATATTATTGGTACTTCAGGGGATCAACGATATCAGGAAATTTGCAAATATTGGCCGGATTCTGATATCTGTAAAGTACTTGAAGCCAATTGGTGTGCCGCATTCGTATATCATTGTTGTATGAAAGTTGGAATAAAACTCCCTATTCGATATCCTAATCGAATGTATCGATTAGCTGGGGTGGGTGCTTGGTTGGACTGGGCTCAGCTAGCTGAAACAGGATTCTTTTATCGGGATATGCAAGAAGGATTTGAACCAGAGCGTGGTGATATAGTCATTTATGAGAAGCTCTTAACGGATAATTCTCACGATCACATTGGAATTGTGTTGGCCTGTGACGGTGATCAATTATTGGTTGCAGAGGGGAACACAGACAATAAAAACTATTCTAGCGTTTTATACAGAGAAAGAGGATATTGTATTCTCGGATATATACGTGTAGATGACAGCTATCAATATAATTTTCAAGGAGAGTATAGAGCAACTAGTTGATATACATGGGTGTGCTAGTTTATGTATCTTGAGGTTATGAATTTTATATCAAAAAACGTAGGAAGGTCAATTCCCGAAAGGAAGTTCAATCAATGAAACGAGTCGATGTAGTATACTCACTACTAACCAATCCATCCAAATCTAAAGTGCTTGCAGTAAGAAATGTAGGACGTTCAAGCTGGTCGCTGCCTGGCGGAGCTGTTGAAACCGATGAATCATGGGAACAAGCAGCAATCAGGGAAGCCAAAGAAGAAACAGGACTTGATGTTGGCGTCCACGGTATTGTAGCAATAAACGAGTGTAAATTTGAAGAAATTAAAGAACATGCCATTTTTATCACATTCAGAGCTGAAATCGTCGGAGGGAGAGAAGAGATATCAAGACCAGACGAAATCTCTGAGATTGCATGGTTGGATATAACACAGACACAGGCAGATGAGCTCATGCCGTACTACAGCAACGGCTTTAAAAGCTTACTTAATGGCCATGAGATTACATATTTCAACGAAGGTAACAAGTGAAGTTTGGATGCAGGGTGTATATAAGGAGGCTAACAGATGAACAAGAACAGTGTTTATGAAACAAACAGCTTTTATTGGGATACAAGAGGGAATGACTATTTGAGAGCAATCGTGCTTCCACATTATGGAACATTCATATCAGAAGAAAAAAACCAACTATTTGGGGATGTCTCAGGATTAAAGATGTTAGAGGTAGGCTGTGGAGATGGTCAATCCTTGCGGTATCATGGGGATCACAACGCTAGTGAGCTGTGGGGGATGGATATATCACAGAAACAGATCGAAAAGACACAACAACACTTGAGGACACACGGTATTTCGGCAACATTGATATGTTCACCCATGGAAGAGGAATGTGGTATTCCTACGAATTATTTTGACGCTGTGTATTCAATTTATGCCATCGGTTGGACCACTGATCTTCAAGGTACCTTCAGCAGAATCGCTTCTTATTTAAAGAAAGATGGCATTTTTATTTTCAGCTGGTCTCATCCAATTCATAGATGTGTCGTTGAAGAAAATGATAGATTTGTCTTTAATAAGCCATATTCTGATGAATCGTGGTATGCGGTATCACCTGATTTTGTTCAGGGTGAACTAACCTTGGCTGATCGTCAACTATCAACCTATGTCAATGCGTTAGCAAAAGCGGGATTTGTCATTGAACAAATGATAGAAGAATCCGATGAGGATATCATGCAATTACATAATAATAGCGATAGTCTCCTTAAAAGAGCAAAGATGTTACCTGTATCCTTTGTGATTAAAGCAAGAAAACGGTGATTAAATGAAATGAATCGGAGTGTGGGCTATGTTTAAATATCAAGTGGATACTGCTACCTATATATCACTATTGGCAATGAAAGATGCACCCCAATTATATAATCTGATCGATCGAAACAGGGATAATATAGGAGCGTGGTTGAAGTTCCCCAGTATGACATTAACAGAAGAGGATTCAAGAAATTTCATCAAGGGAACACGTATACGCTATGCTCAAGATGATGGTTATTGGTTAGGAATCTGGTGTGGAGACGAGCTTGCTGGTTCTATTGGATACTTATACATTGATCAAGAAAACAAGAAGACTGAAATAGGATATTGGCTAGGTCAGGAATATGAGGGTAGGGGACTTATTACAAAATCGATTAAAGTGTTAATTGCTCACGCATTTGATGAACTTGAATTAAATAAAGTTGAAATTGGCGTAGCAACAGACAACTTCAAAAGCCGCGCAATACCTGAAAAATTAGGCTTTCAACGTGAAGGTGAATTAAGAGATTACGAATATATTAACGGTGCATATTTAAACAGGATTATTTATGGGTTGAAAGCAGATCAATGGAGAACGTAATAAATCAAATTTTATTTTAACTAAAGGAGCTAGTTATGAGCAAATTACCGCTATTTATAGTGACAGGCGCAAGTGGAACAGGAAAAACAACGATCTCTTCGATTATTCGGAAGCAACTTCCCGAATTTGACGTCTTTGATATGGATATCATCGATAACGTGGATTGGCAGATTGCCAAAGAGAATTGGTTGAGGATTGCGTATAGCATATCGCTAAGTGGACGAGGGACTGTTTTATGTGGAACGATGGTTCCGGAAAACATTGCATCGTCGGATTACATCGATCGATTTGATCGAATTCTATATATGAATTTGCATTGTGACGATGTTACTCGCGAGACGCGTTTAAGAGCTCGTGGGTGGGATGAAAACCTGGTTGAAGATCACAAAAATTTTGCCAACTGGTTACTCCAGAATTCGGAAACTGCGTTTGACCCGCCAATGCAAACAATTGATACGACAGAGTTTACAGCAGTGGGAGTAGCTGAACAGATTAAAGAATGGGTTCTTAAAAACTGGTGCGAGGAATGAACACCTAAAATAACCTTATAGTTAGATTGAGTGGGAGGAACAGGATGCTGCCTTTTCAAGTGAATGAATCTATTGTATTAAAGCTGATCCAATCTCGAGATAGAGATGAGTTGTATGCGTTAATTGATGAGAATCGAGAGTACTTGAGAGTGTGGTTACTCTGGGTTGATAAACGACAATCGCCCAGCGATTTAGATTCTGTAATAGATGTATGGACACATAATTATGAAGAGAGGAACGGTTTTGATTCCGGAATATGGTTCAATGGACAATTGGTCGGGATGTTAGGATTACATTATATTGATTGGAACAATCGAGCAACGAGCATTGGATATTTTTTAGCTGAGTCAGCACAGGGCAAAGGAATCATTACCAAATCAATAGAACAATTGCTTAAATATCTCTTTAACGAGTTGAAGTTAAATCGTGTGATCATTCAATGTGCAGAAAACAATTTTAGAAGCAGGGCTATTCCTGAGAAAATCGGATTTACAAATGAGGGTACATCCAGAGAAGCTCAATGGGTTTACGATCATTACGAGAATATTGTGACTTATAGTTTATTGTCTAGTGAATGGCATACTTAAAAGGTAGAGTATATCATCTGATGAAGCGAAGGAGGTGACGTATTGTTTCTCAATGTATTACTTTGGTTGATTATTCTCTGGGTGATCTCCCTGTATTTCAGTTTTCCTAAGAAAGATCGCATGTACACAGTCAATGTGCCAAGCACTTATTACATTCAATCTTCAAATCGGTTGGATATTCAGAAAAACTACGAATGCGCTGCATTTTCCAGTGCGTTCGTCTTGAGACATTTCGGTTTGGAGTCCAACGGAACAAAGATTTATGAAACTTATCCTCGCAAATTACTGGATGGGACGGTATATCCCAAAGCGGTCGTTGTTTTTTTCAGGAAGCTAGGATATCAGGCAATGTACTTACGTGGAAATGTGAATACGTTGAAGAAACAGATCAGCAAAGGAGTGCCTGTTATTTTATTTATTAGAGTACATCCCAAACAACGGTATTTGCATTTTGTTCCCGTCGTTGGCTATGATGAAACGCATTTTTACTTGGCTGAATCGTTAGATCACAAGATTAATTGTGATGACGAATATTACAATCGAAAACTCAGTATAAGTGAACTCAACACGTTATGGAGGTCGTGGTTACCCTTTTGTCAAAACTCCTATATCGTCGTACATCCGATGCAGATTTAAGACGGTCCTCTTTCAAGGGACAACATATATATGCTTTGAACGAACTAATCGGTTTTATTCGGAACATCTGTGTGGTTAAACCAAGCAACTCATGCCCAAATGGCATGAGTTTTTTTGTGAACATATCGTCGCGCAAACCAGCTCGACTCAATCGATGGTGATGACCAACTCAGATCAACCGTATGGGCGATGTGATATCAATTATATTGTTTTTGCTGGAAATAAGCCGAGTTTTTTACTAAAATGGTTGATCGTCCATGCATCTTTTCATCTACATACGTACGTTAAACTATGTCTATAGGGAGGTGTCCACACCGTGAGTCATTCAGAAGTGAAGAAACGTATGAAGAGAAAAAAGGCATCATTACATCCGTGTAAAGTTAAAAGGAAAGAACGCCGAGTGAAAGTGGTCAAAAAATTCGTTCAAGTAAAATGTCCGCCTCCAGAAGTGAACATATCTACACCTACTGTTGTTGGCCCAACAGGGCCACAAGGTAAACAAGGCGTACAGGGTATCCAAGGTAAACAAGGGGTTGAAGGGCCACCTGGAGCTCAAGGACCAGCGGGGGGGCCACCTGGACCACAAGGACCTCAGGGACAGCCTGGTCCTGCTGGAGCAGTAGGCTCTCAAGGTCCGGTCGGACCCGCTGGACCCATGGGAGCTCAGGGGATTCCAGGCGAAGCTGGCAGTGTGGGGCCACAAGGGCCGCAAGGTAACCCGGGACCTGCCGGAGCTATCGGACCACAAGGTTTCCCGGGTCCCACTGGAGCCACTGGCCCAGCAGGTGCGACAGGAGCAGTAGGCCCGATAGGTACAACAGGAGTAACTGGTCCTGCTGGAACCACAGGAGTTACGGGTGCAACAGGAGTAGCTGGTCCTGTTGGAGCCACAGGAGTTACAGGTACAACAGGAGTAGCTGGAGGCGTACTCGGGTTTGCTGACTTTTTCGCGCTGATGCCACCTGATAATGCTGCAACGGTTGCTCCAGGTGCAGATGTTAACTTCCCTCAAGATGGCCCAACAAGTGGAACAACGATCTCTCGCACGGGACCTAGTTCATTCAATCTGGCGGCCATTGGTACGTATTTAGTTTTGTTCCAGGGGAGTATGAATGAAGCTGGGCAACTTATGTTAACACTCAATGGTGCTGATCTTTCCACTTCAGTAGTGGGACGGGCAACAGGCACAAGTCAGATGCCAGGAATGGCTATCGTGCAAACAACAGTAATAAATTCAATACTAACCGTACGAAATCCAGCCGGTAATCCCACTGCATTAACCATGACGCCTCTTGCAGGCGGAACAAGACCTGTATCGGCACATCTTGTGATCACACAATTAGCGTGAATCCGGTAACAGGCTATGCTAATTGTCCTTTGCTTTATTAAATATGCATCCTCAATGGTAACATGGGTTTGCTTGAACTGAGATAGCAGTGCTATACCTGAGACTGTTATCTCAGTTGGAGCGGATAATGGTACAAGAGTAACTACATATCGGATACCCTTTTTATTTTGTGAGGAATGGTTATAACGTCACCACGAATTATTTTTTCATTAAAAAATATGATAAAATATTGGAAAAACCTCAGAGGTGAGTACATGAAGAATGGCCACTGGAGAAAAATAACATGGGTTGTTGCGGTATTATTATTAATCATGATCACGGCTTGCAGCAATAGCAAATTCAACCCAAACGAATTTTCAGAACAGGATCTGGCTGTGACGAAGACCGACAGTGAGGATAAGATTACGTATGGAATGAGTCAGGAAGAGGCGGAGAAAATCCTCGGTGAGGGAACATCAACCGGTGTGGGTCAATCCTATCAATACAATAACGGGATCACGATTGGTTATAGGGATGCTAAAGTCGTTAGTATCATCTTGAATAAGGACTCGAAAGGGCACTTTAAGACGGCTCGCGGGGCAGAGGCGGGGATGACACATCAAGAGATTCTCGATCTGTATGGCAAGGAACATGTTTTAGTCGAATCTGAACGTAATATCGATTATGCCTATCATATTCAGAAGGAAACATTCCTGGATGAGAAGTCGCTGCAAGCGGAAAAAGATGATTTGGCTATCTATCGTGCATCGTTCATGCTGACAAAAGAGGGACAGGTCAATCAGGTTATATTGTTGGATCATCGATTTGCAACAACCTTTAAGTAAAACATGGCTGCTAGTTAAACAGGATATTAGATAATGAAATAATACTTATTTTCGTATGAAGCAACCCTTCGGTATTCTACCGGAGGGTTTTTCCCTTCACACTGTTCGATTTCAATCCGGATAACAAGTTCCTTGTTTACGCGCATATACATTTACAGGAGACGGGTCAAGACTCCGGCTGTCCTAAGTTGTATGAACGGAGGGAGAGACATGGGCATTGAATCATCCTGGATGTTTGATTTGTTTGGAACCGTCTTTCCGGTTGTATTTGTTCTGATTATAGGTATAGTCCTTCTGTCGATGGGAAAGGAGGTATGGAGGTGGGGACGCAACAACTCGGAGCCGCTGTTGACCGTGCCTTCACGAATCACCAGCAGACGGATGAAGATGAGTCAGTCGCAATCTGAACCAGGCAGTACAGCACGAACATTATATTACGTCACCTTTGAAGTAGAAAGTGGAGATCGGCTCGAATTCAAAGTCAATGGCGAAGAGTATGGTTTATGTGCTGAGGGGGACGAAGGACGGCTCTCGTTCAAAGGGACGCGTTATGTAGGCTTCGAGCGATATAATCGCGTATATTCCGAACGCCTACGTGGTTAAACCGAGCAGCTTGCGCCAAGATGGCGTGAGCTTTTTTTGATTATTTACTGGACAAGCGTTTCTTAATGGGGCTAACGTGTTTTTATATAAGAAGAGGCTTATAAGATTATGATCAAAGGATCATTACCATAGAGGAGGCAATCAATATGTCATTTACAGATCAGGTCGTTGTTGTAACTGGGGCCGCTCAGGGAATAGGACGAAGTGTGGCTGAGGCTTATGCGGTCGCTGGAGCCAAAGTTGTACTTGCCGATCACAAGGAAGCCGAGGGTGCCGCAGCCGCAGCTTCCATTCGTAATGAAGGCGGAGAAGCCATTTTTGTGCAATGTGATGTTCGGAGCGAGCAGGATATTACAAATCTTTTTCGCACAACCGTGGAAGAATTCAAGCAAATTGATGTTTTGGTGAATAATGCAGGACTCGCCAAATGGAAATCACCCTATGAGCTAACGCTGGAAGAATGGGACGATGTACTTAATACCAATGTAAGAAGTTGCTTTTTGGCGAGTCGGGAAGCAGCCAAACATATGAAAAGCAATGAACACGGGGGCGCCATTATCAACATGGCTTCTACCCGTGCACTGATGTCTGAGCCGGATACCGAAGCTTATGCCGCATCCAAAGGAGCGATTGTAGCTCTGACGCATGCGCTGGCGGTCTCACTGGGCAAGGACCAAATTCGGGTCAATTGTATCAGTCCGGGATGGATTGAGACAGGAGACGTGGAGAAATTGAAAAAGGAGGATCATGAACAGCATCCATCCGGTCGTGTGGGTGTTCCTTCGGATATCTCCCGTGCTTGTTTATATTTATCTGACCCAAGCAATACCTTTGTCACAGGGACCAACCTCGTTATTGATGGAGGCATGACCCGAAAAATGATATATGAGGACTAGAACCGGGATTGACTCGGGCAAGCCCTAAGATTTCCCAACATAATAGTAATAAGCCCAAGTTAAGCACTTGGGCTTATTTGTTTTTAATAACTCGGTTGCTATAATAAATGTGATTTTACAACAGTAGAGGAATGGAGGGAGTATATGTTCGGGAAACAATCCCGGAAGGTATTTTGGCTGTTACTGCTGATCGGAGGGATGATAATGATAGGGAATGAGTCACCTGCTGAAGCTGACGGCGCAGATATACGGGCGGCCTGGGTATGGCAGGCACAGTCTGTTAGCAACGGAGATGAGCTGTTGGCCAATGCAGCTAAACATAAGATAAACAGGCTGTACGTGAATGTAGACATGACGCTGTCCAAGGAGGTATACCAGACGTTTATAGCCAAAGCAAGCCGTGCGGGTATTGCGGTTGAAGCGTTGGGAGGCGATCCATCCTGGGCACTCAGTGGCCGTGAAGGCCCCATGCTCAGATTAGCGTCGTGGGTAAGTGATTACAATCAAGCTGCTGAGCCCAACGAGCAATTTGATGCCATACATCTGGATATCAAGCCCTATGTGTTACCAGCCTGGAAAGAAGATGCCCAGCCACTGGTACAATCCTGGGTAGCCAATATGAATCTGTTATTTGAGCAAGTGAGACAGGATGGCGCAGTTGCAGTGAATATTGATTTGCCATTCTGGCTGGATTCGTACACCGTCACAGGAAATAGAGTTTCTGAAGATGCAGATAACGAACCATTGTCACGTTGGTTCATTGAACGAGTGGAGCATGTCACTTTACTCGCTTACCGTGATAATGCGCAAGGGAACAATGGTGTCATACGTTTGATTGAACAGGAAATGAACTGGGCAGATGCTAGCAATGTGAGCGTCACGGTTGGGTTGAACACCAAGCCCATGCCTGGCGAGGAGTTCACGACATTTGCTGGTAAAGGTGCAGCACAACTGGAAAGTGTTATTGAAGAAGTTGCCTCCGCATTCAGCGGACATACTTCTTACGCCGGTTCTGCTGTACATGACATCGTATACTGGGGACAACTGGAGCCGTCAGAACTGCCATCACCGGAGATTCCATCCAATCAGCCAGAGATTCGGGGAACATATATCTGGGAGGCCTCTCAGGTGACGAATGACGGGGGAGAGCACATACTAGCGTTTGCTAGAGAGCAGAATATTAACTGGTTGTATGTCCGTTTGGACCTGGATCAACCCTATTCCAGTTATCGCAGTTTTGTGAAACGGGCAAAAGCGCAGGGCATTGAGATCCACGCGATGGGTGGACACCCGATCTGGGGCAAAAAGGAGAATCGTCCACGCATTCAGCGGTTGATTGATTATGTGAAAAACTATAATGCTGAATCCGAGCCGGATGAACGATTTGAAGGCATCCATCTGGATATTGAGCCGTACACTTTGCCAGAGTGGGAGAATAGTCGGGACACCTTATTGACCGAATGGGCTGCCAACATTACATTTTTCCAGGAAGAAACGAAGAAGGACAGTGATCTCGAAACAAGCGCAGACCTTGCTGTATGGCTGGATAGCTTCGCGTTGCCAGGAAAGGATACATCTGTAGCGGAGTTTATGATCCGTACACTCGATCATGTGTCGCTGATGGCTTTCCGTAACAACGCCGAAGGTTCCAATGGGATTGCTGCTGTTGTGAGTCAGGAGATGGAGATCGCGGATCGTTTGGGAAAAAGGTTGATGATTTCGGTAGAAATGAAGCAGAACCATGAAGGTCATCATATTTCTTTTTATGAGAAAGGGGCAGCGGAGATGGAACTTCAACTTGCCAAGCTTCCGGATCTGCTGGCCGAACATCAGGCTTACCAAGGCAACATTGTTCATGCTTACGATTATTGGATTGAAGCCAAGCCTTAAACAGGCGAGTATTATAAGAAACGAATTGCTTTGGGACTTCACCTTGGGTGAGGTTCCGGGCTTTTTTTTATGGAAAAAAGATGGAATCGTGTCACCGAATGGGCTCCTGCACAATACGATGTACGGTGATGAACAGCTGAAACAAGGGAGGAAACAGACTATGGCTGTTATTAAAGCCAACTCAGAGGACGTCAAGCTGCTGGCTAGGCTGATGAGGGCGGAGGCTGAAGGTGACGGCGAACAGGGCATGCTGCTTGTAGGCAATGTAGGTGTGAACCGGGTACTGGTGGATTGTCTGGACTTTCGGGATATTCGTGACATCAATCGTATGGTATTCCAGAACCCGGGGGGCTTCGAGTCAACACAGAAGGGTTACTTCTACCAAAGGGCTAGAGAATCCGAGATTCGTCTGGCACAGCGTGTAATTAATGGAGAACGTATCTGGCCAGCGAGCAATTCATTGTGGTTTTTCCGACCTGTGGGCGACTGTCCACCAACGTGGTATGACCAGCAAAATACAGGACGTTTCAAAGCGCATTGTTTCTTCAGTCCGACAGGCGATGACTGTCCGGAAGTATATTAAATTTGGGGAGGAATCACCATGATTAATCAGCCTTATCAACCAACGACTCAAACAATGGGTCAGCAAGCGAATTCCGTGTTAGGTCAACAAGCTAATTCTCAGGTTCAAGGTACGTCTTACAAAATCGGTAACGGAATGCCTGCCATGTCGCCAACGCCTGGGATGGTATCACCAAGCTCCACAAGTGTACCCCCACTCGTATCCAGTGGAAGCCCTATGACACCATCGGGTGCAGTGGTTACGACAACAGCTCCTCAGTTTGAGCAATCTTACATTGAGAATATTTTGCGTCTGAACCTCGGGAAATACGGTACGTTCTACATGACATACGAAGGTAACAAAGAATGGAATGCTCGTATATTCCAAGGTATTATTGAAGCAGCGGGTCGTGACCATATTATCATCAGCGACCCGAAGACAGGAAGACGGATCATGCTGTTGATGGTCAACTTCGACTATGCTACATTTGATGAGCCATTGTTGTATCAATATCCGGGCGTGGTAGGCAATTACCCACAAGCTCCAAGCAGATTCTAATTGTCGCTTCTCGATTTCAATTGATATTTGACAGGTCTAACACATAGTGAATTGCAGGCTGTCCCGAGAATGTGGAGTTTATCCGCAAACGGGGCAGCTTTTTACATAAGCAGTTATTCAAAATGGCTACTATATAATTGAGTCAGACGTAACCTTTTGTTAAAAACATGGCACTTATATATGAACAGAACAAGCAACATGCCTATAGGAAGGGAGTCCATAGCATTGAAGTCTTGGATTGAAGGAGCAATGAAGGGCGAACCCGAAGCTTACGCACAACTGATGTCTCAATATCGCGGGATGGCACTTGCTGTTGCCTACCATCGGTTGGGGAATACATTTTGGGCAGAGGATGTCGTGCAGGAGGCGTTTACTGAGGCTTTTGGCAATCTGTCCAAGCTGGAAGACTCGGAGGCTTTTCCCGGGTGGTTCAAGGTGATCGTGGAGAGGCAGTGTTATCGCTGGCTACGACGCAAGCAGCATTCCATGATTCCCGTTCAGCAGTTGGAGCATGTTTTCCATGAAGAGGATCAGACGCATAATCCGGAAAAACAAGCGGTGCAAAACGAAATGCATCGTACGCTGCGTGATTCTATTGCAATATTGCCATCATCGATGCGGATTGCTGTTGAACTGTTTTATTTGGAAGGATACTCGCTCAAGGAAATATCGGATTTAGTCGGGGTCAAGGTACCTGCATTAAAGAAAAGGCTGTTCGATGCCCGATCCAAACTCAAGCGCTCTATGCCAGTAAGGGATCTGGTCTCTGTGTTCAGTGAATTGTATGAAGGGGGAAAAGGATTGTTACACATTATGAATGGGGATCACGCTGCCAATCGTTTAAGAGAGAGTGGAATCGAGGGAGATATCCTCGTATGGAGAGAATTGTACACGTTTGGACCGGTAGCCAAGGATATGAAAGATGCAAAGGAGCGGAAGAATCGGGCATCCGTATTAGAGCGGCAGTTGGGTATTCCACAGACGGAATACTTGCAGATCGAGGAGCTTGAACGCAAGTTGCATTCGTTTCAACAATATAAGGAGATTGTCTTATGGTTCGAATACGATCTCTATGATCAGACGATGTTATCGTACCTATTACATTATTTCAAAGGACAAGTACTCCAGAATACGAAACTGAATCTGCTCTGTATTGACTCGTATCCAGAGATCGAGGACTTTAGGGGACTGGGGCAGCTCACCTCCACACAGATTGAACGGCTGTCAGGCAGTTGGCATGTGATTGATACGGAGGAGCTACTGGCTGGTGCACAGTTCTGGGAAGCCTATACGTCAACTGATATCCGGCATCATCTGGATTACTTGCAGGCAGACACTTCTGCGCTACCCTTTGCAAAAGCTGCCTTTAAGGCACATTTGTCTCGTTGGCCATCGGTATCGAACGGATTAGGGCTCATTGAGCAGACAACACTGGAGGCCATTAGAGCAGGTGTGGAGCGTCCATATCCATTATTTCGCGAGGTAGGGGACAAGCTGCATATTCTCGGGATGGGTGATCTTGAATACTGGACACATCTGAGGCGGATGACAGAAGGACCTCATGCTTTAATTCAGATGACGGGTGCAACAACTTTCCCTAATTTCATGCAACATGATGAAACATTCCGTGACGGAGTCCTGTCGCTAACGGAACTTGGAATTCAGGTGTTGAATGGAGAAGTCGATTGGGCACTGCTGAAGCAGGATGAATTCTGGATCGGTGGATTGTATAACGCAAGCGGGAAACAAGCCAGATGGCGCTGGAATCCCACTTCTGAGACCGTAGTGGAGATTGAGTCGACATAGTACAAGAGAGTATCCAGCCATGCGGAAGCATGGGCTAGGATGCTCTCTTTGGTTTAGTTAAGAATTGGTTGTGGTTTCAGAAAATGATTTTTTCCTTTTTTGGATAGTTGTTTGACTAGATGTATACCTGTACAGTAAACTGTACATATTACAGTTTACTGTACAGGTATAATCTAAAATGTAAAGGAGTGAGTTTATGAATCAGTACACTGCAAAGCGTATCTCAGAAATTCTTCAAGAAGATGATACTAAGATGAATCTGAGGACGGTTCGGTACTATACACAAATAGGCATGGTTCCTCCTTTAGAGTTGGTAGGAAATAAAAGAGTATATACCGATAAACACATTCATTATTTTCGAGCAATTATAACTTTAACAAGAACTGGTGAGAACTTAGCATCCATCCAAGAAAAATTAAAGCCTCTTTCTTTAGAGGAAGTGGAAAAAATCGGCCAATTGATGCATTTATATAGTCCAGACCGTGTCTTGGAAAACGAAACACTAACAATAACAGATGATGTTTCAATTACATTAAGTCCTCGAGTTTCTGCCGAATTAAAACAGAAGGTAATTGATTCTGTTTCACAGGTTTTAAGGGGGGAATTTAATGATGCTTAATTTACGGCTGTCTAAAAAAATGATGGAAAAAGAAGAAGGAATGAATCATTTATGGATTGAGCTCACCCATACCAATAATTCAACTGAAAATGCAATATTGCGTATTCATCTCCCAAAAGGTCTTTATCGAGGGTTAAATTTGAATGGGAATTTTGAAACAGAATCAGGTGAAATAAAATTATTGTCACGAGACAAAGACGTATTTATTGAGTTTTACACACAGTCGAGAATAGATTGTGATGAGGCATTGATTAATGTGGAATTATGTTATCAAAATAGTCATCTAAATTGGAAAGGAATAAAACAGGACATAACAGTTCGCTTTGTAGACGAGGATGATGTAGATAATGAGCATATCGACCATCAAGTCATTGAACGAGTGATGAAGCTCGAAATTAATTCGTCTAGCAAGGCTGGCCCAGATAAGGAATTATTAGTTATCAAACCAAGAACGTATCAAACAAGGGACAGTGAATATGCTTATCTTGAAAAGGACTATCGAATAAACTACTAGTGAAGGGGAGCGCTAAACGTATTTTGCGAATGCGTAAACTTATTGATCATGTGATTAGTAGAGCACAATAACAATGGGCAGGTGATTAGAAATGGACCGAGAAGCAATCGAATATTCCGTAGAATTCCAAGATTCTTATGGGATCATATACACTCAAGAACTGAGAGCTGAAAGTATAGCTGAAGCCAAAATGATCATTCAAAATAACTATCCTGATGTTGTTGTTCGAGCAGTCACACGTATTATAGAAAATGATAAGTGAATAACTATCTAATGATCCGAAAGTTAATCAGTTATCAATACAACTACACACGTTGCAGAGGATTCAACTAATGGAAAAATAGGAAGCTTAAAGGCGTATGCTGGTAAAAATTATTTCCGAAAAACAGCGTAATCGTTACTTTTGTTAAAGAAATAAGGCGTTTGTGCCATTTCGTAGTCATAGGACACGGATTGACTGTGTAGTGTAGAATTATATAATAAAAGAAGCATATCTTTGTTATTCGACAGAACAAGGTGGAGGTGGAAGCATTGGGAAGTTGAAATTGCATATGAGCGGCAGAATGGCAAATATCCTACATTTTCGAAGGAGGTGGACCTATTTGCCGAAGAATGACGGCGAATAGGATGAAAATTTGAGTGACCCCTTACCGAGTATTTTAAATTTAGTATTAATCGGTTTACTTGTATTAATGAATGGTTTCTTTGTGTCGGCGGAATTCGCGATGGTGAAAGTTCGTGGAAGTCGGATTGAGGCTTTGGTGGAAACGGGCAACAAAAATGCAATATACGCTTCTAATATCATACGCAATATGGATGCATATCTGTCAGCTTGCCAATTAGGTATAACGCTGGCTTCACTGGGACTTGGATGGTTGGGTGAACCTGCAATTGCACACCTGTTAGAGCCCCTGTTTACCGCATTTGGACTGGGACCCGTCTATGTTCATGGAATCTCGATTGCCATTGCATTTGTGATTATTACGATCCTGCATATTGTACTGGGGGAACTTGCTCCCAAGACGATGGCGATCCGAAAGTCTGAAACGATCACGCTGTGGTCTGCGGCTTTGCTAACGTTCTTCTACAAATTAATGTATCCATTCATATGGGCACTGAACGGTATGGCTAACGGCTTGTTGAGACTGTTCCGAATGGCACCAGCTTCGGAGATGGACGACGCGCATAGTGAAGATGAATTACGTATTCTCATGAAAGAAAGCAATAAGAGCGGTTTGATTGATAACACTGAATTAGCACTTGTTGATAATATATTTGATTTTACGGATACAACCGCCCGTGAAATTATGATTCCGCGGACGGAAATGATTTGTCTGAATGCCAATGAGTCCATGCTGGAGAATCTGGAGATTGCCAGCGAAAGTATGCGAACAAGGTATCCGGTATATAACGGAGACAAGGATCATATTATCGGCTTTATTCACATTAAGGATCTGATGCGATCCCAACTTACGGATACCATCTCCGTAATCCGGCCCATCCTGGCTGTGCCAGATACCACCCTGATCAGTGATCTGCTCAAGCGTATGCAGCGTAGCAAGACACAGATTGCGATTCTGATTGATGAATACGGCGGAACCTCCGGGCTTGTCACACTTGAAGATATCATGGAAGAGATCGTAGGTGAGATTCAGGATGAATTCGACCAGGAACGTCCTGCCATTGAGCAAGTGGATGAGATGGAATACTCCATTGATGGATTGATGCTGATTGAAGAAGTCAGTGAACGATTCGGACTCGAGATGGACCGTGCTGATTACGATACCATCGGGGGCTGGTTATACTCCAGAGTAGATGCCATTCCACCTGAGGTCGGTCAATCGGTTGAGTATGGGGGTTATGTATTTGTCATTCAAGAGACAGAGCATAAGCGGATTTCCCGAGTAAATGTGATTAAGCTGGAACTGTTGGTTGAAGAAGAAGGCGCCTGACCCAAGCTATTATTTTGGAGACAGGTGATCCCGTTCCATTGAGAGGCCGTACGGTGGATTATTTCACTGTGCGGCTTTTTGTGTATTCTATAGTCGGTAGCATGCACGGCGGCAAACAGGGTATAATGGAACGACTTTGCAAGATAGGAGAGGTTGAGATTGAGCTATCGCATTGAGGTTGGATTTACGCCTGTATTTGAATTCATGGCCAGCTTGCATACATATATTTGCCGAAAATCGCATAAAAAGATTGATTTATCCATAGCCTGGGCGCAAGAAGCAGAAGAGCAACTAACCCCTGAGCTTGCCGCTGTCTTGCAACATATGAACGTGGATGATGATTGGAAATGGATGTATCTGCTTGTCTGTCTGCGAGTGGAAATTGAGGAGCCGGAGGATTTTATTGAATGGTTCAGCCAACGAACAGTGCTTGACCTCCAAGGCATTTTTAGTCGGTACAGTTTCCCGTATACGGATGATATCGCTGCTTTCCAGACCAAGATGACCTTTGTATTAACCGGCTGGAATGAGCAATATTTTCGCTTGCTTGATCCCGCCATCTTACAACATCTTCGCCAGGAGGTTCTGAACCGCAAGGAGCAGTTAAGTGATTCTCCCCAAGAAAAGGTACTCGATGATGCAACCAACGGGTTGATGTTCCGGGATATGCAGGGGCTGGATAGACTGCTGCTTGTGCCACAATTTCATTTTCAGCCGCTAAATGTCATTCTGCATTTCGGGGATACGCTGCTGTGCCATTATTCCTCCAGGATATATATGGGAGATTATGAGTATATTCCGACTCATCATTTGCGTGTAATCCGCAGTTTGGGAGAGAAGAACAGACTGAAAATAATGCGTTTTCTGCATCAGGGACCGCGTTCGTTTATAGAGATTGTTCGTCACTTGAAGCTCTCCAAAGGAATTACTCATGACCATCTTTCCAAGCTTCGGGGAGCAGGGTTGGTCTATGCGCATTTTGAAGGAGAAAGTCTGGTTGAGTATTCACTTCGTCTTCATGCACTGGAACAAATTTTGCCGAATGTCATGAATTATTTGGAGCAATAACGTTTATCAAAATGTGGTTTTTAGAAAAAAAGTATTCCTTCGATCCAGCCGTATGTTTGTTGTGGCCGAACTGAGATTTATTCAGGAAATCCGCACAAAACATACGGCTATTTTATCGCTTTAAAGTGGATATTAATGGGTTTAATATAAATATTTTTTTGTGGTTCTCTATTTACAGAACCGATTCCGGTTCTTATAATAGGGCTTATCGAACTTATACCTTACTAATTTCATTGGAATTGTATATATTCTGGATTATTTCGGGAATTAGGAACGGCTGAGCGAGAAAAATTTGAATCATTTATGAATTGGAGAGGATTTTATGAAATTGAAAGGTTTATCCGTGGCATCATTAATCATCAGTAGTGCAATTGTGTTATCGGCATGTGCCGGAGGAGGTGGAGCAGAGACAGCTACTGCTGGAAGCGAGACAACAAATTCGGGCACTCAAGCGACTCCGGTTTCAGCAGCAATGGATGCGCCATTTCAGGCAACGGACCTGAATCAATTACCTGAGACGGCAAAAAAACGGACGGATACGGTTATTGTGGGACTTACCGATCCGAGCGGAGCTTTCACACCGTACTTCCATCAGAGCGGATATGATGGCAACGTGGCTTCCTTGCTTTTTGCTTCGCTGGTGACTGTAGATGAGAAAGGACTGCCTGTTCCTGATCTCGCTGAAAGCTGGGATGTGTCCGATGATCAGCGTACATACACGTTTCATCTGAGAAAAGATTCCAAGTTCAGTGACGGCTCAGCACTCACCGCAGATGATGTTGCTTTTACATGGACCATTCTGCATGACAAGTCATATGACGGTGGATTTGATATTTTCTCCACTAAGGTGAAAGGCGGCAAAGCATATACCGAAGGAACGGCAGATCACATTGAGGGGATTAAGATTATTGATCCGTTAACGATCTCGGTCACCCTGGAACAACCAAATGCAACTGCTCTGCTTACATTGGGCTCAGAGGTGTTGTCCAAAGCCTACTACGGCAAAGACTATCAATTCGGAAAGCTCGAATACATTAAAAATCTTCATGCCACACCTGTAGGCAATGGCCCGTACAAACTCGAAAAGTTCATTCCTGGTCAGGAAGTTCGATTCGTTGCCAACGAATTCTACTACAAGGGAAAACCAAAAACCGAGCATTTCATATATAAAACATCGGAAGGAGACACCTGGCAGTTTATTGAAACGGGAGAGATCGACTTCACTTCGTTCACGGCTACCCAGGAGAATATTGATAAGTTGAAAAATATCCCATACCTCAACCTTCTGCCTTATACACCAAGTACATACGGATATTTACAGCTCAATCTGGAGCATGAACAACTTCAGGAAAAAGAAGTACGGCAAGCCATTACTTATGGCCTGGATCGTCAGTCCATCTATGTGGACGCCAACCAAGGGGCAGGCGCTGTTGCCAACATCCCAACTTCACCTATTTCCTGGTCTTATACGGAAGAAGGCATTAATCCATACGCCTATGATCCGGACAAAGCCAATCAATTGCTGGATGACGCGGGGTGGTTGCCTGGAGCGGATGGCATTCGTGAGAAAAACGGGAAGAAGTTGTCCCTGCACTTCCTCGGAACGAAAAGTCCGGCCACGGATATCTTCATTGCTGTAGCCAAAGAAAACTTCGAAGCGATTGGCGTGCAGTTCCAGCCTGAAGTGTTTGCCGATTTCAACTCATTAGTCTCCAAAGTGGAGGGCGGCGATTACGACGTGGCTTCCTTCTCCACCCCGATGTTGACAGATCCTTCGGACGGTGTGCAGCAATTTGTGGATGGTGAGTTGAAAGGGTACAACAATCCCAAAGTGAAGGAGCTTTATAACAAAGGTCTGGCTACAACAGACATTGAGGAGCGCAAGGCTGTATACAAAGAGCTGTACCAGCAGCTCAACGATGAGCTGCCGGTTATTTTCACCAGTTATAGAAAAACAGTCTACGCCTATAACGGTCGCATCGATGGACTCTCTGTCAGTCCATACCGCGGGATTGCAACCAGCTTGCCGGAATGGTCTCTGAAATAAGCGGTGGGTTGAATCCAGAAACATTCATACCGAAATAAACCAAACGTCCCTTGTGTTTGCGATGTCGCAGATGCAGGGGATGCATTGATAAGGAGCCTGATATGAGCACTTACATTGTAAAAAGGATGACATATATGGTTCTTATTTTGCTGGCCGCTTCCGTCCTGATATTCAGCCTATATGCCCTTACCCCTGGTGATTACATCTCCAGCAACATTAAACTGAGTCCTGAACGCAAGGCCGAACTGCGCGAATTGTATGGACTGGACAAGCCCGTTATCGAGCGGTATCTCATCTGGATGAAAAATGCTGTACACGGGGACTTTGGATATTCTTTGGCACAACAGAAACCCGTTCTCTCGTTGTTTAACGAATATATTTGGAATTCATTCCTGCTCGCTGCGGTTACCACGTTCCTGACCTGGTTCATCGCGGTTATTATCGGTGTGATTGCTGCGTATAAGCAGTATTCGTGGTTCGATACCTTCGTGATGATCGGCATATTTGCCGCCATGTCTGTACCGTCCTTCTTTATTGGCTTGTATTTGATCAAGTTGCTGGCGGTTGACTTAAAATGGTTGCCTCCTGGCGGCATGATGACCACAGGAAGTAATGCCACCGGCCTCGCCTATGTCAAAGAGGTGATTCAACACATGACCTTGCCTGTCATTGTCATGACCTTGCTTGGGGTAGGCTCACTTACTCGTTACTTCCGCAGCAACATGATTGATGTGATCAAGCAGGATTATATTCGGACAGCACGAGCCAAGGGTTTAAAAGAAAGCAAAGTGTTATACACCCATGCCTTGCGCAATGCGCTGTTGCCTGCGATCACACTGATTGGATTCGAGCTGCCATCCTTATTTGGCGGTTCACTCATTATTGAGAAAATATTCAGCTGGCCCGGTATCGGCCAATTATATATGCAGTCCTTCTCACTGCGGGATTACCCGCTGCTGATGGGCTTTACCATGTTCATCGCCATCCTGACTGTCATTGGAACGCTGCTGTCTGATGTGCTCTATCACATCGCAGATCCGCGTGTCCGTTTGCAATAAGGGGGCTATAACATGACAATCTCTTCATCGTCTGTAACGAGAAATGCCGCAGAGTCTGCCTTACCTTTAAAGGTTCCGGCGAAGTCTTCTTTATGGAAATTGTCGCTCCGAAGACTGCTCAAGAACAAACTTGCCGTTGGCGGATTTATCGTGGTTTTATTGATGTTTGTAGCTTGTTTCATTGGCCCGCTATTCTCACCTTATACCGATAACAAGATCAATATGGCAGCGATGAAGCAAGGTCCAGGCATTCATCACTGGCTTGGTACGGATGCGCTCGGCAGGGATGTGCTTACCCGTGTGCTGATGGCAGGTCGGATCTCGCTTACCGTTGGTCTGGCCTCCATGGTTCTATCGGTATTTATCGGGTCCTTGCTTGGAGCGATCGCCGGATATTATCGCGGCATTGTTGATCAGTTCATTATGCGGATTGCCGACTTGCTGCTTACCATTCCCGGACTGCCGCTGCTGTTCATTTTCGGCGCGTTGTTATCGGATTGGAAGGTTCCGCCGGATTCCAGAATGTATATCGTTATGCTGATGCTCAGTTTTGTTAACTGGCCCGGTATGGCCCGAATGGTACGGGGACAGATGTTAAGCTTGCGGGAACGTGAATTCATGCAGGCTGCTGTTGTTCTCGGCTTGCGTGACCGTCGCAAACTGTTTCACCATCTTCTGCCCAATATTGTCCCGCTACTCATCGTCATGGCAACTCTGAATATCGGAGGGTCCATTCTCAGCGAGTCGGTACTCAGCTTTTTTGGACTGGGCGTCATGCCGCCAACGCCTACATGGGGCAATATGATCGATGCGGCCAACAACATGATTGATTTTCAACAGCATCCGTGGTTATGGATTCCGCCAGGGCTGTCCATTTTCGTGACCGTTATTGCGATTAACATTTTTGGTGATGGTCTTCGAGATGTATTAGATCCCAAACAGAAGAGAAGGTGAGCACGCCTCATGCAAAATATGATTGAAATTGAACAACTTGAAACTCATTTTTACTCGGAAGAAGGCAATGTCAAAGCCGTGGACGGCGTAAGTCTGAATGTACGTGAAGGGGAGACGGTGTGTATCGTTGGTGAATCAGGCTGCGGTAAAAGTGTAACCGCCATGTCGATTATGGGCTTGATCGAGGAACCAGCAGGCAAGGTGGTAGGCGGTGCGATCCGTTTTGGTGGACGGGATCTGCTCCGTGAAAGTAAATCTTCGCTGCGTGCTATCCGGGGCAATGACATCTCTATGATATTCCAGGAACCGATGTCCTCGTTGAACCCCGTACTGAAGATCGGTGAGCAATTGATGGAGCCGCTGATTGTACACTTGAAAATGAGTAAAAAGCAGGCTCGCGCACGAGCAATTGAACTGATCGCCGAAGTTGGCATTTCACGCCCGGAGCAGATTGCGGACAGTTATCCGCATGAGCTGAGTGGAGGCATGCTGCAGCGCATTATGATTGCTATTGCCATCTCATGTAACCCGAAATTGTTAATCGCAGATGAACCAACCACGGCACTGGATGTGACGATTCAAGCTCAGATATTGGATATGTTACAGCACATCAAGTCCCAGTCGGGCACCTCCATTCTCATGATCACGCATGACCTTGGCGTTGTTGCCGAAATGGCGGATTATGTCGTTGTCATGTATGCAGGCAAAGTGGTGGAAGAGGGGGAAGTTGTGCAATTGTTTGAATCTCCCAAACATCCATATACCCAGGGACTTCTTCGTTCCAAGCCGATTATCAATCAAAGGCAGGACGAATTGTATTCAATTCCCGGGCATGTACCTGATCCGTTATCCTTAAAAGATTCCTGCCATTTTGCTGAGCGTTGTGAGCATTGTATGTCGATATGCACCACGCAAATGCCTACACTGAAGCTGCTTGGGCCCGGACAGAAGGCCGCATGCTGGCTGTATGAGGAGGCGCTTAGCCATGTCTGAACCTCTTTTGGAAATCGAACATCTCAAAACCTATTTTCCGGTGCGCAAAGGTTTATTGAATCGTACAGTAGCCCACGTGAAAGCGGTCGATGATATTAGTATCACAATCCATGAAGGAGAAACGTTTGGATTAGTGGGTGAATCCGGAAGTGGCAAGAGCACCGTTGGAAGAACAATCGTGCGCTTAACGGAAAAAACGGAAGGACAGATTCGTTTTCAAGGTGTTGACTTGCACCATTTGTCTATGCAGGAAGTACGGAAGATTCGTCCGCAGCTTCAACTTATTTTCCAGGACCCCTACAGTTCACTGAATCCGCGCATACGTATTGGTGATGCCATCGGAGAAGCTGTATTGGATCACGGATTAGCGACCGCGAGTGAGGTGCGCGATCTCGTCAAGGAGGTACTCGGAGCCTGTGGATTGTCATCTTATCATATTGATCGTTTTCCCCATGAGTTCTCTGGTGGACAGCGACAGCGGATTGGAATTGCAAGAGCTTTGATCTTAAATCCAAAACTGATCATTGCAGATGAACCAGTATCAGCACTGGACGTATCCATTCAGGCTCAGATTATCAACCTGTTCAGACGGCTTCAGCAAGAGCGTGGCCTTGCTTACTTGTTTATTTCGCATGATCTGAGTGTGGTGGAACATTTGTGTGACCGTATTGGAGTCATGTATCTCGGCTCCATGGTCGAGACGGCATCCAGAGATGAGTTGTTCGGCAATCCACTGCATCCGTATACGAAAGCCTTGCTATCCGCTGTACCTGTGCCGATTCCCAAGCTGAAACGGGAACGGATTGTGCTTAAAGGAGATATCCCAAGTCCGGTGAATCCGCCAACCGGCTGCAAGTTCCATACGCGTTGTCCATGGGCAGAAGATATCTGCAAGCAGCAAACTCCAGCATATCGTAACGTAGGAGCGGATCATTTTGTAGCCTGTCATTTGGTCTGAAGCATGTGAGAGTAATTTCATATCAACGTTATTTTATGAATACGGAGTGGAATTCATTAAGTTGCATCCATTTTATTGGTTTGTTTAGATACCTTAGCTCGAATGACGTGCTGAGGTATCTTTTTTATGCTGCTTGGTTTAGACATTAGAAAAACTCCCATCAAATCGACGTAGAAAGTTTTGCTTTTCTACTGTCTACTATGATGGGAGCATATCCAAACATCGGAGCGTCTAAAATTTTTTTGAAACCTGTCACCCGATCCGTCCGTTTATACCCTTACACAAAATCAAATATGGAACCGGAGGATGGATCAATATGCGGAAAACGAAAACAAAGAGTGCAGCATCTATACTAAAAATAACCCTTGTTGCCTTGTTAATGGTGCCAACAATCCTGGCTATACCTACGTCCGAACCAGCCGTTGCAAGCCCGATGATCAACGCGTCCTCTGGTGCCCTTACAGCTCCGCCACCGCCAGAACCATCCAGCCATTCGCTCGCTAACACTCGAGAACTTGGACATATCTATCAAGCGGTCGGTGCAGTCATCCCTGGGGGTGGACTATCGGCTATCGTCAATACCAAGACCATGACATATACAGCAATGAAGACACTTTCCGTAGCTTATCGACTTGAGCGCTGGACAGGAACAGCATGGGTAACTTTCAAAGCCAGTTCCAACAATGCAACGAATACAAACTTACTGAATGCCACATCGGATTGGACCGTTATGCCAGGATACTATTATCGCGTTACCAGTATCCATACAGTGTATGATGGAAGTACCACGGAAACAAGCAAACATGTCTCTGGCACCGTATTATTCTGATCTTATCGGCGGGTGCTGCCGGGAAACTTCTGCTCTTGAAAATCGTTGGCAATAGCAGTCATTTCTTCTTCCGAAAGGGTGCCAAACAGACTCATATTGTTGGAACCCATCATCCACTGAAAGGAGTTATAGGGTGGGCCGATATACATCAGTGCTTCCGTGCCGTCCGCCAGCTTTACGGTGCTCATATCACGAAGCATGGCCCCTTCAATTTTCTCCCCAGGCATAACATAGACATAATCAAACTGGATAATCTCATCCTCTATGCTCTTGCCTTCACTGGTATATTGAACTCTCATTTGGTTGGACTCATAATAATCGTCTGGATTCACAGGGTTTTCAGTATCGAGCACGAGTTCGAATTTGACCTTGTTGAATCGCTCGGGAATGGCCTTGGATAACAGAAAGTCACCCATGAACCCTTCGCGTGCAATCTCTTCCGTAACAAGTACTGGACGAAACTGATGGCTCGATAACTCATACGAAGGTGTATTAAGAGCCTCTTCTTCTTGTACTTTTAGAATGTCGTCTAAGCTGGTTTCCGGTGGTGGAGGTGTTTTGGCTGTTGACGGATCAGCCCCCAGATGGGTCGTACGATCCTCGATGACAATGGATTTCATGCCATTACCCCAATCCTTGATGGATTGCACAAATGGGGATACCGCTTGCGTACCGGACGGCAGGCTGAAGATAACGGCCCCGATGGTCACGGAAGCGGCTACGACAACTGAAAGTCGCAAGGTACGTATTCTTTTTTTACGTAAACCGATTCTGTTAATTTCCCTGTGTACCTTCTGCCAGGATTGCTGCATGGATTCGGTATGGGAGGCGGAAGGGGCAGAGACGGCCTGATGGAAAGCCTCATCAAAAGCCAGATCAAACGCAGCGTCGAAATATTCATCTTCCAGCTCTGAATCGAATGGCTCCACATGTTTATCGGACTTGCCTTTGCTCAATACTTCCACCCCATTCCTTATGTAATTTCTTCTTGATACTGCCGCGGGCTCTGAACAAACGTTGCTTCACAATGTCTTCGGAGGTATCCAGCAGTTCGGCCATCTCTCGGTAGGAGAGACCTTTTTTCCACCGTAACTCCACCAGTACACGATATTCCGGTTTGAGCTGTCCGAGATAATATTCAATGGACTCTTTCATCATCTGCGTTTCTACCATGCTTTCCACGGAAGCTGCCGTCTGATTCATCGTCTCCATATCTATAAAAACACTATCCGTATCCACTTGGTTACGGTTATTTTTATTTTTTCTCAGATAATTAATAGCTGTGTTCCGCGTGACGACCTTGAGCCAAGCCTTCAGTTTGACCTCGTCTTCGAAAATGGGTTTATTTTTAATGATTTTGATAAAAGCTTCCTGAATAATATCTTCTGCTGCAGCACGCTCCTTGATGATATAAACGATAAGACCATGTACCATATTATAATATTCATAATACACTTCTTCTTGAAGTGAATAGCCTAAATTATGGAAATCTGAGGCAAGTAATAACTGAAGCCGATTGGCCATGATGTTCTCCTTTCTGGTGAACAATCCACAAACATTGGTATCATTACATTTTACAACATAATATGGAAACGATACAATGGGAGGTTGGTCCGGGAAAAACCAGATGAGGAAAGTGGGTATAACTCATAGGACAGTTTGCTGAAAATTAATAAAAGGCCGTCTCGCGAACCATGAATACATGGTTGCAAGACAGCCTCTTCGACTGTTCAGTGAGAATACATTATGGGAGATAACTCTCTGTGATCAGTTAGAATGCCCAGTCTCCCTTAAGGAAGATGGCTTCACGTTCGCCGTTTGCCGTGATACCGTAAATGTCCGTCTCGGGAGAGCCCATCATGAAGTCCACATGGGTGATGCTGGTGTTCATGCCACGGGCTGCAAGCTCTTCAGGAGACATCGTTTTGCCACCTTCGATATTAAATGCATAGGAACTGCCAATCGCAAGATGGCACGACGCATTCTCATCATACAATGTCGTGTAATACAGGATGCCGCTCTCAGAGATCGGTGAATGGAAGGGAACCAAAGCAACTTCGCCGAGGAAATGAGATCCTTCATCCATGGAAATGAGTCTTTCCAGCGTATCCTGACCTTCTTCGGCATGAAAATCAATGATACGTCCGTTCTCAAATGTGAGTGAAAAACGATCAATAATACTGCCGCCATAGCTGAGTGGTTTGGTGCTGGACACCTTGCCATTAACGCCATGTTTGGCTGGAGCGGTGAATACTTCCTCTGTCGGGATATTCGCGACAAAAGGGGTGCCTTGCTCATTTACGCTACTCGCCTGCGCCCAGATATGACCTTCTGGAAGCTCGACAGTAAGATCTGTCCCCGGGGAGAGGAAGTGCAATGCTTGGTACTTTTTGTTATTCAAAGCAACGGCTTTGGTCTCGAGTCGTTCAATATGCTGTTCCCAAGCCGCTACAGGGTCCTCCAGATCGGCTCTTACCGCAGCAAAAATGGCTTCCCACAGCTGGCTAACCTGCTCAACTGCCGGGAGATCCGGGAATACTTTGGCTGCCCAATCGGGGGAAGGACAAGCCACACCTGTCCAGCTCATTTTATCCGCCTGTTGATACTGACGGTACTTGGCCATCGCCTGACCAAATGTACGCTGATGGGTCGAGATCCGCTCCGGGTCAATACCTTTCATCAGGTCTGGGCTGGATGACAATACCGTCAGGAAGGCTGCATTATTGGCCGCCAGTTCTTCAAGCTCCGCTGCATGCCATTTCGGCGGTTCTTGGAAGGATTCCTCTGGGGCCATCTCAAACCGCAACCGATTAACGGTTTCATCTCCGTATTTTACAATCACCTGCTTGGCGCCAGCTTCATATCCCTTGCGTACCAGCAAACGTACGAATTCAGCGGTATCAATCATCGCACTGATGACGAATACTTGCCCTGGTTGCACGTTTGCGCCTACTTTTACAGCCAGTTCTGCGTAACGATCCAGTTTTTGTTCAAAACTTAACATATGAGTTCCCTCCAATTGTTGAAATTGTTGACCTGTTGACGCAGGAAAAGAGAGGAGTAATCTCCTCTCTCCTAAATCACATCAAACGGGATTAAAATGCCCAGTTTCCTTGCAGGAAGATCGGCTCTTCCGCGCCTTCGGAGGTCACGCCGTGGATGTTCATTTCTCCGGATCCAATCATGAAGTCTACATGAGTGAGACTGGAGTTCATGCCACGTTCAATCAACTCTTCTTTGGACATCGTTTTACCACCTTCCAGACAGAAGGCATAGGCATTGCCAATCGCCAAATGGTTGGAGGCATTTTCATCAAACAAAGTATTGTAGAACAAAATATTGGTATCGGAAATTGGGGACTGATGTGGAACGAGGGCTACTTCACCCAGATAGTGTGCGCCATCATCCATCTCAATCAGGTTTTTGAGTGCATCGAGACCTTGATCGGCGGTATAGTCAACAATTCGGCCGTTCTCAAATGTAAGGGAGAATCCGTCAATCAGGTTGCCGCCGTAGCTCAGTGGTTTCGTGCTGCGCACTGTACCGTTAACACCCGTTTTCAGCGGAGCCGTGAATACTTCTTCGGTAGGCATATTGGCAATAAAGACATGTCCTTGCTCATTCACACTTCCACCGGATACCCAGATATGGCCTTCTGGAAGTTCGATGGTCAAGTCTGTGCCTGGAGCTGTATAGTGAAGCTTCTTGTATTTCTTGTTGTTCAGCAGATCAGCGCGGGAATCCAGGTTTTGCAAATGGGTTTTCCATTCGGCAACAGCATCCTGTTCACCGATCCGTACTGTTTTGAAAATGACATCCCACAGGCGGTCCACTTGTTGTGATTCCGGAAGATCCGGGAACACTTTAGCTGCCCATTCCGGAGAAGGAACGGCCACGATAGACCAGCTGAATTTGTCAGCCATCTGATAAGAACGATATTTTTCGAGCGCTTTGCCGCGCACTTTTTGGCTAGTAACAATGCGTTCCTGAGCTACACCGTTCAGCAGATCCGGATTTTCAGCGATGACGTGCAGAATAGCGGCACCTTCTTCAACAAGTTCAGTCATTTCAGCTGCAAACCATTTCGGTTCAATCGAGAAAGCTTCATCAGGGGCAAGATCGTAATGAAGACGTGTAATGGTTTCATCGCTCCAGTTTACTTTGACCAATTTGGCACCTTTACCGTAAGCTGCTTTGACAATCAGTCGTACAAAATGCGCTGCCGAGATTGGAGCGTTAACCACGAGTGTCTGCCCAGGATGGACATTGACACCGACTTGTACAGCCAGTTCAGCATATTGCTGCAGATTCGTTTCAAAAGTATTCATGCTATTTTGTTCCTCCAATGTGATAATAATATCGTAGCTTGTTGGCTAATATAGATGTTGTTCAAACACGTATTATAATCCTCATTACAACTATGTAAGGACTCAGAATGGTTCCTTCATTGAATAAGGTATACGTTGCTACGTTATATATTGTACAATTAACCAATAATAATTACCAAACTAGGTTTACCAGAAATGTTGGAGACCGACTGTAGATGAAAGATTAAAGGAGAGAATGATTGTGAATATTGAAATTATAAGTGCTGAAATGCGCCGTGAAGGTGAAAAAGGATACGTTGGAAATACCATTTACCGCACAGAAGGCGAAAAGTCAGTGTATGAGATTACCTTCATGAGCAAGAACGGAAAAGATTGGGACTATAGCTTGCATTTCACGGAGCAATCCGGAGATGAAGATGAGTTGCTTCGTATGGACGAGCTGCTTGAGAATGATGACGATCTGTACAATCAATTGCTCGATGCTGCTTTGGAGGCATTTCCGGCTTAACTGGCTGAGATGTTCTTGTTCTATTGTGTCGTGTCGATGACTATACTAGACGGTGTATGCCCGAAACAGGGTGTATACCGTCTATTTTATTGGAAATGTTGAATAGATGATCCAGAAAAGGGAAGTCTACGAGATGAATGGAACCAGAGAGACAATCCGCCTAATGGGAGGGAACCGTGAATGACATCTGACAATCTGATTACAGAAGGGTTGACGGGACTTGAAGAAGTCGCGCCCGATATTCTCAGTCTACGTACACTATTCGTTAATGTCGTGTTCATCGGAGAGCCAGGAAGCAGGAACTGGGTCCTCGTGGACACCGGAATGGCGAGGTTCACAGATCATATTGTTCAGGTTGCAAGCGAACGTTTTCAAGGTCCGCCATCTGCAATCATATTGACACACGGCCACTTCGACCATGTAGGAACCGTTATTGAGCTGGAACAATTCTGGGGTGTGCCAGTGTATGCTCATCCGCTGGAAATTCCGTATTTAACGGGATTAAAAGATTATCCGCCAGCGGACCCTTCTGTAGGTGGAGGTTTAATGTCCAGGTTGTCATTCGCTTATCCTAATGAGGCAATCAATCTGGATGATCGGATATTCAGTTTACCCAAAGATCATTCCGTTCCAGGCGTATCAGGATGGGAGTGGGTGCACACGCCAGGTCATACACCCGGACATGTGTCGCTGTTTCGGGAAGCTGACCGTTTGTTAATTGCGGGAGACGCGATCATCACAGTGAAGCAGGAATCGCTGTGGAGTGTGTTGCTTCAGGACAAACAGTTGCATGGCCCACCTTCCTATTTTACAACCGATTGGCAGGCTGCTCATCAATCTGTCCAGCATATAAGGCATCTGGAGCCGAAACTTGCGATTACCGGGCATGGGCATGCCTTGAGCGGAGCTATGCTGAGTGAATCCTTGAAGCGGCTTGATCTGGACTTTGAAGAGAGCACCGTGCCGGATCACGGCAAATATGTGGATTAATTGAACCAACATATGAAAGGCAGCAGAGACAGCCGTAGCGGATTGCAGCTGTCTTTTTCCTGTCTTTTTTGTCTTTCTATCATGAATTTGTTCTCTATCATAGATTGGTATTTTGCGCTCGGGCATGATATAGTCGAGCCGTATAATATAACCTTAGTATGCAGGAGGTACATATAACGATGACACAGCAAAATGCAGCATTTGAAGAACAATTTGGAGGGATACCGGCCATTTGGCTTCGTTACAATCAGTTTGAAGCGGCAGTTATTCCTAGCGTGGGTGCCAACCTCGTTGCTTTTCGTGATACAGAAAAGGGTTTTCGTTACTTGAGAGAACCGAATCAGGATCAGATGGATGAGTTTATGGCTGCACCTGCGGTCTATGGAATTCCGATTCTTTCTCCACCGAACCGTTATGAGGATGGACGTTTCCCCTGGAATGGTAAAGTTTATCAGTTGCCTGTGAACGAACCGGCTACAGGTAACCATTTGCATGGATTTTTGCATGATGCCGAGTGGAAGGTCGAGGGATACGGTTCGGATCAGTTGGAGAGTTATGTGTTGCTTAGCCAAGACGTGAAAGAAGGACATACATTCCATCAGTACCTGCCGTTTACGTTCACGGTGACACTTCGTTACTCTTTGAGCAGCCAAGGACTTCAGCAGCAATTGATCGTCCGCAACAACGGGACTGAATATATGCCGAATTTGTTTGCATTCCATACGGCGATTGCTGTGCCTTTTGCACCGGACAGTCAAGCCTCGGATTACACGGCCAAAGTTACGATTGGACAACGTCGTGAATTGAACGAGCGTTCTCTGCCAACAGGACAATTTCAACCGCTTACACCTGAGGAAGAACAATTGAAAAAAGACGGGGTTAGTCCGTTCTTTGCTGCCATGGATAATCATTACACTGCGGAGCCGCAGAATGGACGTAACTATATGGAACTCACGGATCGCCGTACTGGAGACAAACTGGTATACGATGTAGGTACTTCCTACAAGCACTGGATGATTTGGAACAATAACATGGGTGGCGAATTCTTCTGTCCTGAACCACAGATGAACCTGGTTAATGCTCCTAATGTTGAAGGCATCCCGGCAGAAGAAATCGGATTGATCGGTCTGGAACCAGGTGAACTATTCGAACAGAGCAGCCGATTGTATCCCATTGCCTCACAAAAATAATTCACGCTCATTTTGCGCTACGCTTACAATTTTGTCGAAAAGGTGAAAACCTGCTCGTAAATCATGTATAATATGACGAGATACACAAGCTTTGTAGAGACCCAAACCATCTTTTTGGAGGAGGACAAGCAAGTGGAATACCGCATTGAGAGAGATACGTTAGGCGAAATGAAAGTACCAGCCGACAGGCTGTGGGGAGCTCAGACGCAGCGCAGCAAGGAGAACTTCCCGATTGGCAGTGAACATATGCCGATGGAAGTTATCCGTGCCCTTGCCATTTTGAAAAAAAGTGCTGCGGCCAGTAACCATAAATTAGGTAAATTATCTGCGGCGAAGTCCGATGCTATCGCTTATGCAGCAGACGAGATTATTGCAGGTCGAATTGATGACCATTTTCCACTGGTCGTGTGGCAGACTGGAAGCGGAACACAATCCAATATGAACGTGAACGAAGTGATTGCAAATCTGGGGAACCAACTGCTGGAGCAAAAGGGCAAGGAAGAGCGTCTGCATCCAAATGATGACGTGAACATGTCCCAGAGCTCCAACGATACATTCCCAACGGCTCTGCATGTCGCAGGTGTTCTGGCTGTTGAGGATCAACTCTTGCCGGCCATTGCGGTATTGAAATCCACTTTTGCAGACAAATCGGAGGCATTCAAGGATATTATCAAGATTGGACGTACCCACCTCCAGGATGCAACACCAATTACGCTTGGCCAGGAGATCAGTGGTTGGGAAGCCATGCTGGGCAAGAGTGAGCGTATGATCCGTGAAAGTGTACAGTACATGAAGGAGCTTGCGATCGGCGGTACAGCTGTCGGAACGGGCATTAATGCACATCCGGACTTTGGGGACTTCACTGCCAAGGAGATCGGCAAACATACGGGGAAAGATTTTGTATCTGCACCAAACAAATTTCATGCACTTACAAGTCATGATGAAGTTGTATATGCGCATGGTGCGGTTAAAGCGCTTGCAGCTGACTTGATGAAAATTGCCAATGATGTCCGCTGGTTGGCCAGTGGCCCTCGTAGTGGATTGGGCGAGATCCGTATTCCGGAGAATGAGCCAGGCAGCTCCATTATGCCGGGTAAAGTCAACCCAACTCAGAGCGAGGCCATTACGATGGTGGTTACGCAGGTCATGGGTAATGATGCAGCGATTGGTTTCGCGGCAAGTCAGGGTAATTTTGAACTAAATGTATTCAAACCGGTTATCATCTATAACTTCTTGCAATCCGTGCAACTCCTGGCGGACTCCATTATTGCGTTTAATGACAAGTGTGCCGTAGGCATTGAGCCTAACCTGGATCAGATTGAACATAATCTGAACAACTCGCTGATGTTGGTTACCGCACTCAATCCGCATATTGGTTATGAGAATGCAGCCAAAATTGCGAAGCTTGCGCATAAAGAAGGCTTGTCTTTGAAACAGGCGACGTTACAAACGGGCCTGCTTACCGAAGAGCAATTTGATCAATATGTCGATCCGGCCAAAATGATCGCTCCAAAGGCCTAAAATCAGCCGAAATGAGCAATATAGATCACTGAAGAGGACGACCTGCATAAGCAGGTCGTTTTTCTTATGATTACCGATGAACTTAAAGCTTGTCAGACTATACGTATACATATAAACTACATATGCACCAGTTTTAATTTAATTGAATGGGATTCGTATATATTTGGAGGTTTCCGCGTTGTCAAAAACGAGAAGATTTACGATACGCTCCAAAATTTTATTGGGCTATCTTGTGGTTGTGCTTTTGTTTGGTGCTGTTCTGCTAGTGCTTACGGCCCAAATTAATGTGTTACAGAAGGAAAATGATTTTATCTCCCATCATGATCTGGAAGTACATAATCTGACCAACGCGATTGAAAAAAATGTCTTGAACATGGAGACAGGACAGCGTGGATTCATGATTACAGGCAATGAGAGTTACTTGGAGCCGTATTCCCAAGGTCTATCCCAGTGGAGTTCCAACTATGATCAGTTGAATGCTCTTATTAGCGACAATCCTTCCCAGCAGCAGAGTTTGCAAAGCATCAAAGCTCATATTACGCGCTGGATTGAGACTGCTGGGGAGCCTTCAGTGGACTTGAAAAAGCAAGGGGATCAAGCAAAAGTTGTTGCATTCTTTCAATCTGATCCGGGTAAAACTGAAATTGATCTACTGCGCTCTCAACTTACAACCTTCCGTAACACAGAGATCGCTCTGACCGAGGCGAGGGTTACTGAACTTGCCAGACGCAGTTCCACACTACTGACGATTATGTACACGCTGTGGGGTATTATTGCAGCATTATCCATTGCAGCCGCGCTTGTGATATCAGGAAATATCGTTAAAACGTTGCGAGATGTTATGCAGACTATCAGTGATATCTCCAAAGGTGGAAACCTGAAGCAGCGAATTCAGGTGCGGACACATGATGAAGTGGGGGATCTGGGCCACGAAACCAACAAATTACTGGATGAAGTACAGGAACAGAATCGGGTCAAGGACCAGATCACAGGGATTGCCACACTCTTACAGAACCCGACCAATCTGGAGGGATTGTCCCGCTTGTTCCTGAGCGAGCTTGCCATGTTGTTTGAAGTTCCCTATAGCGTCTTGTATTTCTGGAAAGACAATCGACTGCTGCGCGTGGCTGCGTATGCTGCGGATGGAGAGAAAGAACGTTCACTCGGCAAAGTGTCGCTTGCCCCGGGTGAGGGACTTGTAGGTCAAAGTGCTGTGGAGAAGCGAGTCTTACGCATGAATGATCTTCCCCAGAACTATATCCGAATCTCTTCGGGTCTCGGGTATACATCTGCCACATCACTTACCGTAGTACCGGTCCTGTTTGAGGGCAGAACGATTGCAGTAATCGAGCTTGCTTCAATGAAGCCGTTGCAAGAGAATGATATGAAGCTGATGCAAGAACTGACGGACATTTTTGGTGTTTCACTGCACTCGACCGTCACTCGTATGGAATTACAGCAATTATATGATGAGTCACAAGTTCTGAATGAAGAATTACAGGCACAATCGGAGAAACTTCAGGCTCAGACGGAAGAAATGCTGTCTCAGACAGAGGAACTGCAAATGCAGACCGAAGAGCTTCATATGCTTAATGATCGCCTGGAAATGCAGAAGAGCGTTGCTGAGACATCAGCCAATGAACTTGCAGTTGTGGCGGATCAGCTACGAACAAGCTCGGGGTACAAATCCGAATTCTTGGCGAACATGTCCCATGAACTGCGGACACCGCTTAACAGCATGTTGATTTTATCCGAAATATTGTCTGAAAATAAAAACCAACACTTGAATAGTGAAGAACAGAACTATGCTTCGGTCATTCACAAGTCAGGCAAGGACCTTCTGAATCTGATCAATGATATTCTTGATCTATCCAAAGTAGAGGCCGGGCAGATGGAAGTGGATTTTGATGATGTCTATCTGAGCAGTCTGCCTGAAGTCATGAACCAGTATTTCCTGAAAACAGCTGAGCAGAAAAGAATAGATTTCCGAATTCAGCTCCAAAGTCCTTTACCGGAAACCATCGTGACTGACGAGATGAGAATGCATCAGATTCTCCGAAATCTGCTCTCGAACGCATTCAAGTTCACTAGTGAGGGCGAAGTTGCCTTAACCATCTCCAAAATGAGTCTGGCGAACCCAGAAGCGGACGGCCAAGAGACCGACGTGATTGCTTTCTCCGTCAGTGATACAGGGATTGGCATTGCGGAAAACAAACTTCTACAGATCTTTGATGCATTCAAACAGGCGGATGGGGCTACGGCACGTAAATATGGCGGGACAGGACTTGGCCTGTCGATCTCCCAATCGCTTGCAACTTTGCTGGGTGGTTCAATCTCGGCAACAAGTCGTGAAGGACATGGCAGTGTATTCACGCTGTTCCTGCCACTGCGAAGAGATGAACCTGAGACAATGAATGCATCACGGTTGTTCCTGAATGAGGTGGCTAGCACTACACCTGAGATCAATAAGCTTCCTTCAATGACTTCTGAACAATCGGATGTTTTCTTGACCCCACTGGAAGAATCTTTGCTCAGTGGGCGTCAAGTGCTTGTCGTTGATGATGATATTCGAAATGTATATGCGCTGGCTAACGCTCTCGAACAATACGGCATGAATGTTATCTCAGCTCAGAATGGGTACGAATGTCTGGAATTGCTGGAGCGTGGAGGAGTCAAGCCTGATATCATCATGATGGATATAATGATGCCGGAACTGGATGGGTATGAGACAACTCGCCAGATCCGTGAACGGCTTGGGATGACTCAGCTTCCGATTATTGCACTGACAGCCAAGGCCATGAAAGAGGATCGGGAGAAATGTATTGCAGCAGGTGCTTCGGACTATCTCAGCAAACCGCTGAATATCAAAGATGTATTATCCCGTATGAAATTATGGATGAATCACGAAACCATGGAAATCTGATCTAAAAACCTATGCCGATTACAGGAAAGTACGCTGTAATTAGGTCATAGGTTTTATTTTTTTTGCCATGTAAGCTTTATTCAGAAAAATGATGTTATAATACTTAACAACAAATAAAAGTTAAACGACTGAATATGGATTTAATTCGAAAAATAATGCGAAATTTAGTTATAGTAATCAGAATGACATAATATGGTGTTATATATATGGGAGGTAGTGTCCATGCAACTTACGGTTAAAGAGGCTTTACAGGTATACCCGTTGTCAGAGGCCAAACTGGTTGCGGGTGGAGAAGGGACTTCACGGATGATGAAATCCGTTAATGTCATGGACGCTCCTGATATCGCGGATTGGATCAAATCTGGAGAAATGTTGTTCACCACCGCTTTTATTATGAAAGACAGTGAAACAGATGCACTACGTTTGATGCGACGCTTGAATGAACGTGGCTGTGCAGGACTCGGCATCAAGCTGGGACGTTTCTGGCAGTCCATTCCCCAGGGTATTGTCGAGGAAGCTGATCGACTTCGGTTGCCACTCCTTGAACTTCCTTTTCAATTCACCTTCTCGGACCAGATGAATGCCTTGTTCAAAGCTGAACATGAACGCAGTAACCGGTTATTGCATGAAGTCGTGCAGAAGCAAAAGAAATTAATGCAGTTTGCACTGCAACAGCAGCCACACAGGAATGTGTTTGCCGAACTTGCCACAGTGTTGAACTATCCGCTTGCCGTCATTGGTTCTCGTGGGCATGTGCTCTATGGGAGCGAAGGCATTGCGGGAGATGCGGTAACACAGGGTTGGCCTTGGAAATCCGTCATGCACCGAGTGAAATGGAATCAGGGAAGTTGTCATCGCGTACCCATCAAGCAAAATGATGAAGAATACGGATCGTTGCTTGTGTTTACCGATTCAGCCCTATCGCTTCGGGCAGAGGAAGAATTGTTCCAACAGGCTGCCGATGTACTGGCATTTTATATGGATATGACTTATCGTGAGCATATTAATCCGACCGTGCAAGATGAGATGCGTACACTGCTTTCACAGTATCTGGATAACAAAATGACCATTCAGGAATTGACCACTTTGAGTGAAAACAAAGGTGTGCATCTGTTCCAGGGAACTTATCAGTGCGTACTGATTACGCTTGAGCCGACTCTGTTTGCCGAGGGGAAGCTGCTTAAACAGATTCATCGTGAGTTGCAATACAATCCGCTGATGCAATTCACGGCCTCACAGCATTTTCAGATCGAAGATGGCATTCTGTCCATCTATACCTGTCCAACAGGGCGAGATTATGGAGAGGAACTGTCAGGTTTTCTGTTAAGCCGTTTCGGTGATGTTCTGGCTGCACAAGAAGCAAAAGGGGCACCGGCTCCTCGCTTCTGGATCAGCAAAATGAAACATGAACCCAAATCGCTCCGTGAAGCATACCAGGAGTGTCTGGATACGCGACAACTGGCTCGTCGGTTCGGCATGAAAGACCGTGCGTTGCAATTTGAAATGCTCGAATTTGCCTATGTGTTCCAACACGTACCGGATAACATTATGGAGAACTACTGTAATAAAGTACTCGAACCACTGCTTGCCAGGGACGGTGATCCCAATCAGGTTTTGATGAATACATTGGAGTCCTTTATCGAGAATGATGGACTGATCAATGAAGCTGCCAAGCAACTGTTTGTGCATCGCAACACGGTCACTTATCGGATGGAGAAAGTCGGCAGCTTGCTGCAAATGGACTTTAAGAAAACGAATGATCTGCTTAAATTAAAGCTGGTATTTACCTTCCGCAAGTTCGTGCGGGACAAAGCAGCTGCAAGACCGCACAATGTCCAACTCTAGACCGAACATTGTGCAACACGACAATGCTACCCGGTCAGACCCCCATGAACCGCATTCCCTTGATGGAGTGCGGTTTTTTCATGTTTAAGGGCAACCAAAGCTAAACTTCCCGTGCACAGCAAACAAATCGCAACTCTGATGTTATGTTATATTACAAAATTGCGTAAATATTGTTGTCGCGACATTGAACGACACTTAGAATGAAGAACAATAATCCACAACAGACCGGAGGTTCTAACATGAGCGACTTAATTAAACTTGTTAACAACTGGTCTATCACGCAGTTTGTGCATACGTTTGGCGGCTTATTCGAGGAATCACCATGGGTGGCTGAGGGTGCCGGGCTTTTACGACCTTTTGATTCATTTGAACAGATGATGAAAGTGATGAAAAACGTGGTTCAGGCATCGGATGACCAGGTGAAGTTGCAGTTGCTTCGAAATCACCCGGACCTTGGAGCAAGAATCAGCATGAGCAGCAACTCCGTTCAGGAGCAAGCTGGTGCAGGGCTTGATTCACTCTCACAAGAGCAATACAACGAACTTCAACAATTAAACAAAGCATATACAAGCCAATTTGGCTTTCCTTTCATATTGGCCGTTAAAGGCCATACCGCAAGCTCCATCCTTGAGTCCATGAGGCAACGGCATCGCCGAGGCAGGGAAGAAGAATTCGAGACTGCATTGAAGGAAGTCTTCAAAATTGCAGGCATTCGCTTGGAGCAGTGGCTTGCACAGATCGGTCATGAACATGAGTTCGTGAGCAAACCAGCCGCAGTGCAGCAGCGGACCATGTATTACGGCAAAGGGGATGTGTGGATGTACCGTTCCTACGCCAAACCGTTGACGGGTATTCAGTCCATTCCGGAATCTCCTTTTATGGGACGCAGCAATATTCTGTTTGGATTAAACATTAAGGTCGCTGTGCAGGGGGATGAATTCTTGCCTTCTTTTGCAGAAGGGGATAATTCGCTGGTGGTCGCAACCGATTCGATGAAAAATTTCATTCTTAAACATGCAGCGGATTACACAGGGGCGACGGTGGAAGGATTTCTTGCGCTGGTAAGTCGTCGTTTCCTGGAGACGTATCCGCAGATGAGCAAGGTTCAGATGACAGCGGACCAGATTCCTTTTGAAGATATACCCATTGGATTAGAAGGGAGTTATCGACCGAGTGCACTCGTATTTCGTTATTCGCAGAATGATCGTGCGACAGCTGCCGTGGAAGCGGAACGAACAGGAGACTCGATTGAACTCAGCAACCATTTCAGTGGTGTAGCCGATCTGAGACTGATCAAGGTCAAAGGCAGTGAGTTTGCCGGATTTATGCAGGATGAATATACCACTCTTCCAGAGACGTGGGATCGACCGTTATTTATTTTCCTGAACATCAATTGGCGTTATGAAGATCCGAGAGATGGCATGGATGATCAGCGTGGACGGTATGTAGCGGCGGAACAGGTCAGAGACTTGGCTGCTGCGGTATTTCATGAGTGTCGATCCGCTTCCATTCAACATCTGATCTACCAGATTGGACGAAGGTTGTTAAGCCGATTTGAGCAACTGAGTGAGGTTTCATTTGAATCCAACAATCGGACGTGGGAGACAGTGCTGGAGGAAGTGCAAGAGGGAGAAGGCAAAGTATTTACCGAGCCGAGACCACCTTATGGATTCCAGGGTTTCTCGATGACAAGGGATGATCTGGCAACAGACGGACGAGACTCCGGGAAAGAAGGTGACGTCTAATGTCGATATCTGGTGGGCGAATTACAACACATGTGCTGGATACATCCAAAGGCGTGCCTGCTGCGGGTGTTCGGATCGATCTGTATACCCTGAAGAGGGATGGAGAACAGGAAAGCAAGATAAAAGTGGCTGAGTCGGTGACCAATGCGGATGGACGTTTGGATGCACCACTGCTGGATGGAGGCAAGTTGGAGCCAGCGATATATGAGCTTCAATTCCATGTCGAGAGTTATTACGCACAGCGTTCGTTGGAGGAGCTGGGGCAGGCGTTATGGACGATTGTTCCAATTCGTTTTGCCGTATCTGATGCCTCAAGCCATTACCATATTCCATTATTGATTGCTCCAGGAGGTTACAGTACATACCGGGGAAGCTGAATATGCACACATCCGGTTCTGATTCAGGGGGAGGGTCATCCACATGACAACATTTGATACCATCATCCGGGGGGCCCGGGTGGTGCTGAGAGATCGGGTAGAGCAACTGGATATTGGCATTACTGGTGAAAAGATAACAGACATATCCACACGTCTGACCGCTGGTGAAGCAACTTGCATCATAGAAGCTGAGGGGCTTACAGTGATGCCAGGTGTAGTGGACATTCATGTACACTTCAATGAACCCGGACTCGCCAGTTGGGAGGGATTCCGATCTGGTTCGGCAGCCCTTGCCGCAGGGGGAATCACGACCTATGTCGATATGCCGCTTAACGGCGTACCGCCAACTACAAGACCGGACGCATGGGAGATGAAAATGAAAGCAGCAACAGAACAATCGTATGTTGATTATGCCTTCTGGGGAGGTTTGGTTCCCGGTAACCGAGATGAACTTGCTCCACTGGCACAGCTAGGGGCTGCGGGATTCAAGGCATTTATGTCCGAGCCGGGTGGAGATGGGGAAGACATCTTTGCCAGAGCTGATGACCATACGCTGCTGGACGGGATGAAAGAACTTGCAACATTAAACCGTGTGCTGGCACTTCATGCAGAGGACGAAGGCATCGTTGCCGAACTTGCTACGAGAAGCATTGCTGAGGGAAAGACTGAGCCGATGGATTATATCCGGTCTCGTCCTGTGGAAGCTGAAGTCGTCGCGGTTGCTCGAGCGTTGAAATACGGTGAACAGACCGGGTGTGCACTGCATTTTGTGCATATTAGCACCCGGGAAGCGTTAGATCTGATTGCAGCAGCCAAACGGCGTGGGCAAGACGTAACTTCGGAGACATGCCCTCACTATCTGACGCTGATCGAACAGGATGTGGTTCGATTAGGTGCTGTAGCGAAATGCGCACCACCGCTTCGCAGCTCTTCTGAGCAGGAGCAGTTATGGGATGCACTGACGTCCGGATTAATTGATGTTATTGCTTCGGACCATTCTCCATGCCCGCCATCCATGAAACAATCTGATAACTTCTTCGAAATCTGGGGTGGCATATCCGGTGCACAAAGCACACTGCTAATCATGCTGGAGGATGGACATCTTCAGCGTAATATCGACCTCCCGTTGCTCGGAAGAGTGCTCTCCCTTCAGCCCGCCAGAAGGCTTGGTCTGGAGAACAAAGGAGAGATTGCGATTGGCAAGGATGCAGATCTGGTCCTGATTGATTGGGAGAAGAGCACAACCCTGAACACGGAGGATCTTCATTATACTCATAAACAAAGCCCTTACGTGGGACGTACATTTAACTGTCAAATTGCAGACGTATATTGCCGTGGGCAGCGTGTCTACAACTCGGAATCCGGGTTATCTCCTGTGCCTATCGGGCAACACATTGCGGCTTATTCTTCTAGTCCCATCGAAACGGGAACGGAGGAGACGTCATGACGGAGTCTGGAGTATACCGGTCATCCGGCACCAACAACGCACCGCTTCCTTTGCCAAATGTGGAACAGGTGGAGCTGCAAGCCATGCTTGATTGGCTGTCGACATATGGTGCGGATGCACAGGGTGGCGTCACACGACTGTTGTATGACTCGGCTTGGTGTGAAGCACAGCATGCCCTCGCAGCCAAGATGCAGGAGAAAGGACTTTCTCCCGAGTTCGACCAGTCCGGTAATCTGTATGGCACACTGAAGGGCGAGGGTGAGAAATCAGCGACTGGTGCTGAAGAATTACCGATCGTGACCGGATCACATATGGATACCGTGGTGTATGGTGGCAAATATGATGGTGCTTACGGTGTGGTAGCGGGAGTCCTGGCATTGGAGTATTTGCAGAAGCATTTCGGAGCACCGAAGCGCACACTTCAAGTGGTATCGTTATGCGAAGAAGAGGGAAGTCGCTTTCCTTTTGCGTATTGGGGTTCACGCAGTATAACTGGAATAACGTCTCTGGAAGATGTAGAGCATTTGAAGGATCAAGACGGCGTTACATTTGCACAAGCGATCCGGGATGCGGGTTTTGGACCTGATAGTGCATATAGACCTGCTGCTAAAAATTATGGTGCCTTTATTGAGCTTCATATTGAGCAAGGTCAGGTTCTGGAACGTCTCGAACACTCGATTGGAGTTGTATCCGACATTGTAGGTCAGAAGCGGTTCAGTATTACCGTAAGCGGAGAAGCGAATCACGCGGGGACGACGCCGATGTCCTGGCGCAAGGATGCACTTGCCGGAGCAGCCGAGATGATTGCTGCAGTAAGGAATATCGCATTGGAAGCAGGAGAACCGTTGGTAGCCACAGTTGGGCGAATCACAGCTGATCCGGGCGTTGGAAATGTGGTTGCAGCACGGGCGGTATTTTCACTGGATATCCGCCATATTCGGCAGGAAAGTATTGATCGCTGCTGGCAGGATATGCTTCAGGCTTTTAGTCGGATTGCAGCCGAGCAGCAGCTTGGACTGGACTGGGAAGAACATCTGTCAGTGGCGCCCATTCCTATGAATGCAGAGATGATCTCGGACATTCAAGATATCTGTGAGCAGGAGCAATTGTCCTATTGGCCAATGCCAAGCGGCGCGGGACATGATTCGCAGATTTTTCAGCCGGCTTGTCCGACGGCCATGATCTTTGTGCCGAGCCAGGACGGTATTAGTCATAATCCACTTGAATATACAGCTGAAGCAGACCTGATGCACGGTTTTCGGGTTCTGGTCCGGCTACTCTATAAATACGGTTACGGGAGTTGAATGAAGATGTCCAACTATAAAGAATTATCTCCGTCCTTGCGGACCATTATGACCCCGGGCCCCGTTGAGGTTGATCCGCGTGTGCTCAGAGCATTATCTTTTCCGATCCTAGGTCAGTTTGACCCGGAGTTCACATCCTTAATGAACGAGACGATGGCAATGCTGCGAGAGTTATATATGACAGATAACGAGTGGTGTTATCCAGTTGATGGTACATCCCGTTCAGGCATTGAAGCGGTGTTGGTTAGTCTGATCCAGCCCGGTGACAAAGTTCTCGTCCCGATCTATGGACGATTCGGACATCTGCTGGTTGAAATCTCGGAACGCTGTGGTGCCGAGGTTGTCTTTTTTGAAACGGAATGGGGAACGGTATTTGATCCGGAAGAGGTGATCAAGGCGATTCATACCCATAAACCAAGTCTGGTTGCTATGGTTCATGGTGAGACTTCCACCGGTCAGATGCAGCCCCTTGCGGAGATTGGCAAAGCCTGTCGCGACCTTGATATTTTACTCGTTGTGGATGCTGTGGCAACCATTGGCGGGACCCCGGTGGAGACGGATGCCTGGCATCTGGATGCGGTGATGGGCGGAACGCAGAAATGCCTGTCCGTTCCTTCAGGCATGGCACCTCTTACGTACAACAGTCGTGTGGAACAGAAGCTGATGAGCCGCAAAACAGTTGAACGCGGACTCCGAGACGCAACCAGTGCGCGGGCAGAAGGCCGCACGATTGCCAGCAATTATTTTGACCTGAGCCAATTGCAGGATTACTGGAGTTCAGCACGGTTGAACCACCATACGGAGGCCACCTCCATGCTCTACGGTCTCCACGAAGGATTACGCATTCTGCTGCAAGAAGGATTGGAGGCTAGGTTCCAGAGACATCTGGTGAATGAACGTGCGTTGGTCGCTGGAATTCAAGGAATGGGACTGCAACTGTACGGGGATATTTCCAGCAAACTTCCGGTGGTCACTTGTATCACGATTCCTGAGGGGATCGATGGCGAGTCGGTGCGCAGCATGTTGCTGAACGATTTCAGCATTGAGATTGCCAGTTCATTCGGACCGTTGAAAGGGCAAATCTGGCGGATCGGTACAATGGGATTCAGCTGCCAACGCAAAAATGTACTTCATGTGCTGGGAGCGCTGGAAGCTGTTCTTCTCCGTCATCGTTACGTATTACCAGCTGGTGAAGCGGTGCAGGCAGCGATGGATGTGTATGCAGGAAAGGAGGGTGCTTTATGTTAAACCAGATGCCAATCTCCAGGGAGGTCATGGTCACCTCTCCTCATTATCTGGCGAGTGCAGTGGGAAGCTCCATCCTCCAGCAGGGCGGGAATGCTTATGATGCTGCTGTTGCGGTCAGTGCAGCGCTGGGTGTGGTATATCCGCATATGACCGGACTTGGAGGAGATGCCTTCTTCCTGATTCATGACGGAGCCAGCGGTGAGATTACCGCCTATAACGGAAGTGGCCGCTCAGCCGCAGGCATTCATGCAGATACGTTCAAAGCGATGGGCATGAATGCGATCCCTCAGCGCGGTGTGCTTAGTGCCATTACGGTTCCGGGAATGGTGGATGCCTGGTGGGAAGTCTGGTCCCGGTACGGTAAGTTACCGTGGGAGCAACTGCTTGAACCTGCCGCGCAGTATGCGGAAAAAGGATGCCCTGTATCCCGGAATCTCCGCTTGTGGATGGAAAGGGACGAAGATTTCATAATGGGGCATACACCGCTACGAGCGGTATTTGCGCCTTTGGGTACACTTTTGCAGGAAGGCGAGTTGCTGATCCAGCCTGAGCTTGCTACCTCCATTCGTCTGATTCAGACGGAAGGACGAGATACTTTTTATACAGGAGAGCTTGCGGATCGTCTGACTTCGGCTATTCGTGAGGATGGGGGCATGCTTGCACCAGTGGACTTTGCGGGTCATCGGGGAGAGTGGGTGAAACCGGTCAGTACGGGGTATCGTGGCTATGAAGTCCATCAGATGCCGCCCAACTCTCAGGGATTCTCGATGCTGATGATGTTAAATATGCTGGAGCATACGGATCTGTCCTCTGTGGCGCGCACGTCACCGGAATTCTATCATCTGATGGCGGAAGTGGTTAAAAAGGCGTTTCGTGATCGTGATCGTTATCTGACGGATCCGGATTTCAGGGACATTCCGCTGGATCATCTGTTATCCAAGGGTTACGGAGACCAATTGTGGAATGAGATTCAGTCTGCTCCACCTGTGGCACAGCCGTTTTTGTCCAAAACAATAGGTCAGGACACGGCGTATGCAGCGATTGTTGATAGCGAAGGCAATGCCGTTTCATTCATCCAAAGCCTGTATTTTGACTTCGGTGCAGCCTACGTTCCAGGGGATACGGGGGTTATCATGCAGAACCGGGGGTCGTTTTTCTCCTTAGATCCGAGGGATGCCAATGTTTTGGAACCCAACAAACGCTCATTCCACACCCTCATGCCGGGCCTCGTTACACGAGATGGTAAACCTTATATGCTCGTGGGTACGCAGGGAGGAGAAGGCCAGCCACAAACACAATTATCGGTGCTTACCGGAGTGCTAGATTACGGGCTGAACATTCAGGAAGCGATCAGCCTGCCGCGTTGGGTGTACGGACGTACCTGGGGCGAAGAAGGTGATACGATGCGTGTGGAGAACCGATATCATGATGACGTATGTGCAACCCTTGCCCAGTGGGGACATAACGTTGAAGCCAGAGCGCCGTGGGACGGGATTATGGGACAGTCGCAAGGCATTGTCATTCGTGAGGACGGCATGATTAGCGGCGCGGCAGATCCGAGAGGCGATGGCATGGCTATTGGGTGGTAACAGCTATAAGAACACTTATAAACTCAACTAGATATTTACACGATAACAGCGGTCGGAAGGTTAGTCTGTAATCGGAGTGCAGGTGTAAATAGGTATGAGTTGAACGATATAGACAGACACAGATAGGGGAGATTGGCATGGGAACGATCCTGCTGAAGGGCGCACAGCTTGTGACGATGAATGCAGAAGAGGAAGTGTTCATTGGAGATCTGTTAATCGAGGATAACAAAATCAAGGAGATTGCAGCGCACATCGACGTTCAGGCTGACCAAATTATTGATGCTCGCGGTAAAGTGCTGTTGCCAGGTTTCATCCAGACGCATATTCATCTGTGTCAGACCTTGTTCCGTGGACGTGCGGACGATCTGGAACTGATGGATTGGCTTCGTCAACGTATCTGGCCGTTGGAAGCAGCGCATGATGAGGAGTCCGTGTATTATTCGGCAATGCTCGGATTGGGCGAATTGATCTCCAGCGGAACCACAACCATTCTGGATATGGAGACGGTACATCACACGGACTCGGCGTTTCAGGCGATGGCACAGAGCGGCATCCGGGTCATCTCCGGCAAGGTGATGATGGATCATGGAGACGAGGTTCCAGAGCCCCTGCGTGAGAATACAGCAACTTCGCTGCAACAAAGTGTGGATCTGCTGGAAAAATGGAACGGGTTTGGCGGCGGACGCATTCAATATGCTTTCTGTCCACGCTTCGTTGTATCGTGTACCGAAGAATTGCTGGTAGAGGTGCGCGACCTGTCGAATAAATATCATGTCAAAGTCCACACCCATGCCTCCGAGAATCGTGGAGAAATCGAACTGGTAGAACACGAACGCGGAATGCGTAACATCGTATACCTCGATCATATTGGGCTGGCTACCCCAAGATTGGTGCTGGCCCACTGTGTATGGCTGAGTGAGGAAGAGAAAGAGATCATCCGCAAACGTGGTGTCAAAGTCACTCACTGTCCAGGATCAAATATGAAACTTTCCTCCGGGGTAGCGGATATTCCGGATCTGCTGAATCGTCAGATCGCGGTTGGAATCGGGGCCGATGGTGCCGCGTGCAACAACAATCTGGATATGTTTCAGGAGATGCGCCTCACAGCGTTGATGCAGAAGATTCCTCATGGCCCAACGGTGATGGATGCCCGGACCGTATTGCGTATGGCTACCATGGGTGGTGCAGAGGTGCTTGGCTTGTCAAAAGAAATTGGCAGTCTCGAAGTGGGCAAAAAGGCAGATATGCTGCTGCTGGATCTGGATGATTTCCACACGTACCCTTCCTATGAGACGGATGTCTATTCCCGCGTAGTATATTCTGCAACTAGAAGCTGTGTGGACACCGTTATTATTGACGGAAGTATCGTACTCAAGAATCGCAAGATTCAGACGATTGATCGTGGCATTGTGCTGCGTGAGTCGGATAAAAGCATTGCGAGATTGATGAAGCGCATCTGATCAAAGGCAGCTTATGCGATTCCAGAAAGGACGGAGACCGATATGGAAATGCATGATCTGTGTGCAATCGCAGCCCGTGACACGCGCTGCGTGCTCGCAACGGCGATCAAGGTAGAGGGTCATGCTTACCGTAAGCAGGGAGTCTCTATGCTGTTGACCGAGGATGGCCAAATGGTTGGCAGTATCAGTCCGGGATGTCTGGAGAGTGATCTTCAGGCCCGGGTGAGCCGTGTGCTGGATACAAACCAGATGGAATTCGCGGAGTACGACATGCGTCCCGAGGATGATCTGTCCTGGGGTGAGACGGTTGGCTGCGGTGGACTCGTTGTTGTGCTGCTTGAACCTGTGTGTGGTGAACTCCGATATACGTTACAGAAGATGCATGAGTGTTTTCAATCCGGCGTTGCAACAGCGTTAACCCGAACGTTCCAAAATGATTATACGAAGGTTCAATATGGATGGAAACGGATTGAGCCTACGGGAAAGGGGCACGAGCCAGTCTTGCGTCCTTCGCTCGTCCCTCCTCATTATCGCGTGGCGGATTATAATCCAGCTTCATTGCAGGTTAATGTACAGCATAGCAGTGGAAATACCAAGCATGAACATACGGGATCAACACAACATTCTCCGGATATACCTCACCTTATGCTTGTACCTGAAGTGGTACCTGCTACGTCAAATGGAACTCACTCTTCCCATCTATCCGGTGATTCACAACAAATCTCTGAGTCTGATGCTGAAATAACGACAAACGATACGGTTTCAACGAATCCCTGGGATCTTCCGCAGCAACTTACTTCGCTGTACACGCCCAAACCTCGCCTGATTATCATCGGAGCCGGGAATGATGTTATTCCTGTTGCCAGACTCGCCGGGTCTGCAGGATTCCGAGTAGTTGTAGCCGATTGGCGAGAGTCCTTATGCACCTCGGAAAGGTTCCCTGAAGCTGAACTTGTACTTGGTTTCCCATGTGAGATTATGCCTTTGTTAAACGTGCACAACGCAGATTATTTGATTTTAATGAGTCACCATTTTCCCCGCGAACGTGAACTGTTAGAGATGTTAGTGGACTGTGAGTACGCGTATCTTGGCATCATGGGTTCCAAAACACGAACAGCCCGTCTGCTGGATGGCTTACCACCGTTGAAATATGTGCATTCTCCCGTTGGTTTGAGCATCGGAGCAGACGGTCCCGAACAGATTGCCATCAGCATTGCAGCGGAATTGATCGCATGTAAACATAAGGTTTCTTCCTTGAGTTCTGAGTTGCAGAAGGGGAGCGTTGCACATGCGAATGACGGGCATAGTTCTGGCAGCAGGTAAGAGTCGTCGCCTTGGTCGGGATAAACTCTCGGTTGTCATGCCTGACGGGAGGTCCCTGGCTGCATGGTCACTAGAAGCTGCGCTGAATTCGGAGCTGGATCAAGTGATCTGTGTGGTCAAACCGGAAGATTCGTTGGCGTGGCTGCCTGTAAAATGGTTTGATTCTGCCACGTATGCCTATCATCCCACAGCGAGACTTCGAATTGTGGTCTGTGCTGACTATGTCCGCGGCATGGCCAATTCTCTTCATTCTGGCGTATTGTCCGCCATGGAATACAAACCGGATGGCATTCTCATGTTACTGGGGGATCAGCCTTTATTAAAAACGCAGGATATCAATCGTGTGACCACAGCATTGGCTACCCACAAGCTGTGTGACTATGTCGCAGCTACCGACGGTGAGGGAGGTAAGCCACCCGTTGCTTTTCGCTCCCATATGTTCGGCCCTCTGTTGTCCTTGCATGGAGATGAGGGGGCACGCAAGATTATGCGCAGCGCTAACTATTCAGGTGTACATGTGCCACTGTCTGAGACTAGTTTCTGGGATGCGGATACAGAACCGGAATTGGAACGCATTTTGAATCATGTATTTGAATCAGAGCAGACAGACTCATGAACAGGAGAAGATTAATGACTATGTATAATTTAATTACATGATCAGGTCAGCCAGGCAGTCTGGTTGGCCTTTTTGTCTTCTTTTCACGTAGGGTGAAAAAGAATTCATGTTAGCTTTTGATAGATAATAAAGCATCAAGCACAAATAGTACGCGGGTTTTATACATTTATCCAAAACGATGTGAAGGTAATTGACGTTGCTGCTGAACTCTCATATGATTTGAAGAATTATCTGGATCAGACGGTTGAATTTCCTGCCCATGGAAGAGAGAGAAAGGGGATGCAGCGATGGTAACACCGGCATACGGTTCTGGAGCCATGCCATCGGTATGGCAGCCTGAGAATCTGCAAGAACTGCAAACGTTAAGAAGAAGACTCAAGGGAATATGTTGTTTCACGGCAGGCGGAACATTGCTGCGAACCCAGTGGGAGGGCGGCTTGGTTCCAGCGCCTGAACATATGATTAGTCTGGCTCGTATTCCTGAAATGAGCGGTATATCTATTCGTGGAGATGAGATGGTCATTGGAGCAATGACCCGATTAAAGGAATGTGCTGCACAAGCGTTGCTGCATCAACTGCCGATCCTGCAAGAAGCGGTGAATGCAATTGCGGCTCCTTCCATTCGAAATGTGGCAACCATTGGCGGGAATATTGTATCTGGAGTGGGTGATACGTTGCCTGCTTTGCTTGTATATGATGCAAAGCTGCACTGGTTGACGGACAACGGCATTGAGATCCGCAGTGTGTCATTCTGGCTTCGAGGTGGACGGGATGGAAGTCGGAATCCAGGTGATGTGTTGATTTCCATTCATATTCCGATGAGACCGTCCTCTCTGCTTGATGTGGACAGTGAGCACAGGCCTGCTGCACGAGAAGTTTCCTTTTACCGCAAGTTGGGTCGACGGGAGACGTTCAGTGCATCGCTGGTGACGGTTGCGTTGTATGGAGAGATTAATTCGGATAAATGCTGGACCAAGATTGCGATTGCGGCTGGTGGAGGCTCAGGCATGGCGATGCGACTTCTGGAGTCGGAACAACAGCTTCTTGGTAGCGAAGCTTCTGTCATGCAAGCGGCGACTCTTGTAGCTGCTGTGGCTGCCGAATTTACGACCTATGGCGATGCATTTGCAACAGAACATTATCGCAAACAGACCGCGGGCAACATGCTTGGTGCCGGGCTATGGGAGGCACTTCACGAATAGAAGACTTCGATCAAGCAAAGGGGGAGAGGCATCATGCTGCTGAATCGGAAACAGAGCGGGAAACGCTGGCACCTGCGGCCAGATGGGGCGCCCAAAGTAACAGGCCAGCTTCAATATCTGACGGATATGACGCTACCTGACATGATTCATGGCAGAGTATTGCGAAGCGAATATCCTCATGCTCGTATATTGTCTATAGATACTTCGGAAGCTGAGGCGTTGGAAGGTGTCTATGCGGTGCTTACCTCCAAAGATGTGCCTGGTCTGAATCGTTTTGGTATTGCGACCCCGGATCAGCCTGTGTTCTGCGAGGATATTGTTCGTTATGTTGGAGATGCCATTGCAGCGGTTGCTGCGGATTCTCCGGAACGTGCGGCACTTGCGCTAGATGCGATTCGCGTAGAGTATGAGGAACTCACACCGCTGAATAGTACAGACGCTGCCTTGGCTCCCGGCGCACCAGAGCTGCATGAGCATGGTCCCGGTAATGTGCTGCATCGGACGGAGATCAAACGTGGAGATGCTGAGCAAGCCTTTGCCACATGTGATCATATCGTGACAGAGACGTATTATACGCCTCGTCAGATGCATGCGTACATGGAGACAGAAGGTGGCCTGTTTGTCCCGGATGAAGAGGGGCGGCTGAATGTATACGCGGCAACGCAACATGGTTATAAAGACCGGATGCAGCTTGCGCGCATCATTAGCTGTCCTGAAGAAGATATTCGAGTGGTGTCTTCACCGATTGGTGGTTCATTTGGCGGAAAAGATGAACTAAACGTACAGCCCTATGGTGCATTGCTGGCCTTGAGATGCGGACGTCCTGTGAAAATGCATAATTCACGCAAAGAATCCGTACGTGCAGGACTAAAACGGCACCCAATGAAGATTGAAATGCAGACTGGCATGAGTCGAGAAGGAATCATACAGGCGCATCGTGTCCGCATTACAGCAGATACCGGAGCGTATGCCACACTGGGTGCACCGGTGCTGAACTTCTGTACTGAGCATTGCCTTGGACCCTACGCCATCCCTCATGTGGATGTGGAAGGGGTGTCTGTGTATACGAATAATGGATTGTCGGGTGAGTTTCGCGGATTTGGTGGGAACCAGGCGATTTTTGCCATGGAAGGCCAGATGGATCGACTTGCAGAAATCATGAACATGGACCCTTGGGAGTTCCGCAGACGTAATATGAGGGAAAAGAATGATCCCGGGCCGCTGAATCAACGCATTCTGGTTACGGATGGACTGTCTCAAGTATGGGAGGCATTGGATCGTTCCGAACTGTGGCAAAAACATCTGAGTCCTCCGGCAGATCCTTCTTTGCCGCCGTGGATCAAACGCGGAGTCGGAGCAGCCATCGCCATGCACGGTGCAGGGCTGGGTTACGGTATTCCGGACCCTGCGGGAGGCCGTCTGTCCCTGAATAACGAAGGCAAGATTGAGGTTGCGTTCAGCTACGAGGAATTCGGTCAGGGGCTTATTGCAACGCTGGAAATTATGTTATGTGATCTATTCCAATGCAGTACATCGGATCTAAGTATCATCATTGGAGATACGGATCGTGTGCCACACAGCGGATCAAGCACAGCTTCACGTTCAACAACGATGGCTTGGATGGCTCTTCAACGCTTGCAGACTCCATTTCGTTCCCGTGTTCTCGCTGTCGCGTCTGAAATGTCAGGTGTTCCGGCAGATGAATTGGTAACAGGACCTGATGGTGTATGGCGCAAAGTCCAGCTTCCTGCCGAAAGTTCAGAAGTAGAATCAGAATCAGGCTTTGTAGTTTCGTATGCTGAACTCGTGACGCAGGGCGAAGCCGATGAATGGATTTTCGATACAAAGTTCGATTATCCAACTACGCCAGACAATGTGGTAGGCGGGCATTATTTGTATACGTATGCGGCGGTTGCCGCAGAGGTGGAAGTAAATACTTTAACCGGAGAAACCAAGCTGCTCGATACACGCCATGTTGTAGCAGCAGGCCCGGTGATCAACCCTATGGGCTTTATCGGACAGATTGAAGGCGGCAGTGTCATGGCGCTTGGATTCACGTTGACCGAGGATGCGGTCATGCAGGACAGCCGTTATGTAACCACCAACCTTGACACGTATCTGATCCCAACCATTCAGGATATTCATACCAATCTGGAGGTTGAGGCTATTGAAGACTTACCAGAAGGTGATGCCTTTGGCCCTAGGGGAATCGGTGAAATTGGCTCCGTTGCGCTTGCGCCGGCCATAACAGCTGCAATTCATCAGGCGACAGGCGTATGGGTTAACCGTCTTCCTGTACCGAGGGAACAACTGGTCAGACCTTTAAATGTACCTTTGCAGGAAGGAGTGAGTCCATCATGAGTAAGCCACTTGAGAATCATTGGACAGCCGTTGTGAATGGCGAACAGAAACATCTGGAGATTGCGCAGACGACCCGACTTGTCGATGTGCTTCGGACTCATTTGCAACTTACGGGTACCAAAGTATCCTGCGAAGTGGGTCGCTGCGGCGCATGTATGGTTCTGATGGATGGAGAGCCTGTGAATTCCTGTCTTGTCATGGCTTATCAATGTGAAGGCAGTGACATTACGACGATTGAAGGTCTGCATGGCGAGGAGAAAGGCACTCTGCATCCGATTCAACAGGCTTTTGTGGAGGAAGGTGGTTTCCAGTGTGGCTACTGTACTCCCGGCATGGTGATCTCTACCAAAGCATTGCTGGATGCACATCCTGAGCCTTCACAAGAGCAGATTGAAACGGGATTGTGCGGGAATCTATGTCGATGTACGGGATACGGGGGCATTATTCGGGCGGTACGCAAGGCGGGGGAACGCTGTGTGGTAAAGGAAACATCTGCCGAGGAAACCGTTAGTTGAGCCGGGAGGCAGGACGTAGATATAAGCGAGGTAAATTGAAGAAACGTACTTTGAAAAAGCATCCGATACAGGAATGCTTTTTTGTTTTTTTAGGTTTGCTGCCAAGGACAATCATCTAATGTGAGATGAAGTTCTAGGCCCAAATCTGGTTAGATAATGAACCGTTTTCGATTTTTATCAATATTGGTGAGACGATGGAGTAATGTTGTTCAAAATACTGGTACAAAAGAATTTCAAACATTCGTATTCACCATATATTTACAAATATTGATGTGCATGCTATGTTTAAAATGAAAGCGCCATCATGAATGGGTTCATTGACATTGCATTATCATATTTCACTTGGGAAGGAAGATGGAATTGATGAAAAATTTGCTCAAAAAGGCAACCGCAATGATGCTGGCATTGATCTTACTGCTTGGATTAATGACAGCGCCCGTTCATGCAGACCCCCCACTGTTCACCATCGAAAGCGAAGATGCGCAGCTCACCCCGGATCTTCAAGTGGTTACTTCAATCTATGGGCAACCCAAGCCCGGATTCTCAGGGGCCGGATTTGTCTGGATGCAGAACTCTGGCACATTAACCTTCACCGTTACTGTCCCGGAAACCGGCATGTACGCAATCTCCACACGATATATGCAGGAGCTCAGTGCAGATGGCAGGTCACAAAATTTAATCGTGAATGGTGTTACGAAAGGTGCGTACATGCTGCCTTACACGACAACATGGTCAGACTTCGATTTTGGCTTTCACAAGCTGAATCAGGGTGCCAATACGATTGAGCTAAAGGCTGGCTGGGGCTTCGCTTATTTTGACAATTTCACAGTGGATCATGCGGATCTGGATCCCTTGAATGTACAACCAGTTCTGAGTGATCCTGAAGCTACCCCGGAAACTCAAATTTTGATGAATTATTTAACGGAGGTATACGGAAACAATATTATTTCTGGTCAGCAAGAAATCTATGGAGGAGGGAATGACGGAGATTCGGAGCTTGAGTTCGAATGGATTCATGATCTGACCGGAAAGTATCCGGCTATTCGCGGCTTTGATCTGATGAACTATAATCCGTTGTATGGTTGGGAGGACGGTACAACCGATCGTATGATTGATTGGGTGAATAACCGTGAAGGTATTGCAACAGCTTCCTGGCATATCAATGTACCTCGAAACTTCAATACGTATGAGCTTGGGGACTTTGTGGATTGGAAAGAGGCTACCTACAAGCCAACAGAAACAAATTTTAATACAGCAAATGCGGTAATTCCCGGTACGAAAGAGTATCAATACGTGATGATGACCATCGAGGATCTGGCAGAACAATTACTGATTTTGCAAGACAACAACGTGCCGGTTCTGTTCCGTCCGTATCATGAAGCAGAAGGCAACGGCGGGCTGAACGGGGAAGGTGCATGGTTCTGGTGGGCTTCGGCAGGCGCAGACGTATACAAACAGCTATGGGATCTGCTTTATACCGAACTGACCGAGACGTATGGCTTGCATAATCTGATCTGGACCTACAACAGCTACGTATACAGCACTTCTTCTGCTTGGTATCCGGGCGATGATCAGGTAGATCTTGTCGGATATGATAAATACAATACGATCTACAACCGTTATGACGGCTTATCCGGCGTACCGAATGAGGATGCGATTACCTCGATTTTCTATAAGCTTGTTGAGTTGACGAACGGTACGAAAATGGTAGCCATGACGGAGAACGATACCATTCCAAGTGTGAAAAATCTGACAGAGGAGAAATCAGGATGGCTGTACTTCTGTCCTTGGTATGGCGAGCATCTGATGAGTTCGGCTTTTAATTACCCGGCAACTTTGAAAACGCTTTATCAAAGTGATTATGTCATTACGTTGGATGAGCTGCCAAATCTAAAGGTTAACAATCCCAACCCCAGTGCATCCATCACACCTGGAAACGTTGAATTTGACAAATACTCACCCAATCAAAGTGATAAAACCGTAACCGTGAATGCAAATGGTAATACGCTGACTGCTCTTCGGGCAGGAAACAATGTGTTGACCGCAAATACGGACTATACCCTGAGTGGAAGCACACTGCTGCTGAAAAAAGATTATCTGGCGACACTGCCTGTTGGCGAGCATTCAATTGTTCTGGATTTTAATCAAGGGCAGGACCCTGTGTTAAAAGTCAAAATTGTGGATTCAACACCGAGTACCAATGCTGTGATTTCACCTGTGAATGCAACATTTGATAAAGCGACGAATCCCGCGCAGGATATTACCGTATCTCTCACCTTAAACGGCCGTCAGCTTACAAGCATCACAAAGGGGAATGTTACGCTTGTAGCGGGTCAGAATTATACAGCATCCAGCTCTGCTGTTGTTCTGAACAAATCCTATCTTGCCACGCTGCCCCTGGGCCAGAACGTATTGACCTTTAACTTCAATGGAGGAAATGACGCTGTGCTAACGGTGAATGTGGTAGACAGCACGGTTCCTGAGCCTGCTGGAGATTTGACGATTCAAGCTTTTAACGGCAATACAAGTGCATCCACCAACGGCGTCGCACCCAAGTTCAAATTGGTCAACTCAGGCAATTCGGCTATTCCGTTGAGTGATGTAAAACTCCGGTATTACTATACAATTGATGGGGAAGAAGCTCAGAGTTTCTGGTCCGACTGGGCCAGTATGGGCAGTGCGAATGTAACCAGCCAATTCGTTAAACTGGCGACTCCAGTTGCCGGGGCGGATCATTATCTTGAAGTGGGCTTTACAAGTGCGGCGGGATCACTGAATGCGGGTCAGAGCGCAGAGGTTCAAGCACGCTTTTCGAAAAATAACTGGTCGAATTACACACAGACTAATGATTACTCGTTCAAGGCATCCGGTAGTCAGTTCGCAAACCATGATAAGGTTACCGGGTATGTGAACGGTCAGCTGGTATGGGGAATTGAGCCGTAAGGAATAATGAACGGTTGATGGGCTGGATCAGGGGTTGAACCTCTGATTCAGCCTTTTTATGGTGTAGAAGGTGTACACCGATTAGACGGAATGTTCTTTTTCATGCTCAGTATGTGACGATGTATCCATGTCTGTTAATATGTGATCTATTATCTTTTTCGTATGGCCCATGATGAACTGAAGAAGCAGACCTGCACAACATACGGTTAATAATGTACCAAGCCCGATCGGTCCACCAAGCAGGAATGCCAGCATCAAAAATACAAAGTAAATCAATGTTCTCGATACAAGTAAGGGAGTTCGAGTGATTTCATGCAGGATTAATGTTAAGCGGTCATCGGAATGGGTGCAAAATTGGTCTTTAAAAGCCCTACATGATGTGACAGCCCTACCAGAAGTGCATCAAACGGTGAGGTACCCAGTTCAGATTGGATGGTTAGGGAAATACCAAGTGTTAAGATTAGAATACCTGCGACAAAAAGTACATATTTCAAATGCATCCAACCTCTTCTTTGATATTATGTTGCAAATACAACAAAATTGAGTTAAATTCAATGTAACCCTTTTTTAGTGCATTTGCAACAAACGATTAACTTGTTAAAGGAACGTGAATATAGATGACGATTCGTATTGAGATATGTACCATTGAACATGTATGTGAACTGCAGGAGATTAGTTATGAGACGTTTAATGAAACGTTTAAAGCGCAAAATTCACCCGAAAATATGAAAGCTTATCTGGAAAAGGCGTTTAATCGGGAGCAATTGGAAACGGAACTGTCCATGGAGGATTCACAATTTCTTTTTATTTATGTCAACCATAAAGTGGCAGGGTACATGAAGATGAATATCAATGATGCTCAGTCTGAGAAAATGGGCGTGGAATCCCTTGAGATCGAGCGTGTGTACATCAGAAAAGAGTTCCAAAAACATGGCCTTGGTAAAGTATTGCTCCATAAAGCCATGGAGATGGCAAACGAACGTCACAAAAGGAGTATCTGGTTAGGCGTGTGGGAGAAAAACGAAAATGCCATCGCCTTTTATGAAAAGATGGGGTTTGTAAAGACAGGAGCCCATGCTTTTTACATGGGAGATGAGGAACAGATTGATTTTATAATGACCAAAACGCTACTGTAACTGGATCATCGAGGGAAAAGCTTGGGAGAAAAAATGCTATTCAGCAGAATTCTTTCGGGCTTTTTTATGTTTTGCCAGAATCGTTGAATAATAAAATGAAGAAAAGAATGAAAATTTTTACATAATAAATATTATGTAAACTTATTATTTTCGATGACCTGCATAAGTTGCATCTATGGCTTTAGCAAAAGTTAAAGTCCTGATTAATACACAATTGACTGTATAAATTAACTCAATAATAGTGAAGGTAATAGGCTGATCTCAAGGATTATCTTTACAGTTTATTAGTTTATTTCTACGTTTGGACAGCCAGTCGAAAATCGTTTTCGTTCGTAGTTTGTTAGATAGCGTCACGTTCTTAATAATCACGATATAAGTTGTATATGCCTCATGTTAAAAGAACTTTTGGCGAATGAAGCGGGCGTATTAATTCACCATGTCTAACTATTTAGTTTTTTGAGCGGAAATGGAAAATGTAATTAATATTTCAAGTGAGAAATCAGGTGGATTGAACTCTTAAAACGAGCCAAAAAAGAAGTAAAATCAATCAAAATATTAATTGGATAAATAAGGTATAAATCGTTCGAAAGGCGCTACTACGCCTTTTATAGATCAATTTCATATGGATTTGCGATGGATTTAGTGCCGCTTTCAAGTTATGCTTTTGGAAATTGGAAAGGAAGTGGGAAAAATGGAACGCGAACTGGCGTTGGAAATTGTCAGAGTAACAGAATTGGCTGCGTTAGCTTCAGCACCCTGGATGGGGCGAGGCGACAAGAACAGTGCAGATGAAGCGGCTACTTTGGCCATGCGCGCCATGTTCGATTCCGTGTCCATTCGCGGCACGGTGGTAATCGGTGAAGGAGAAATGGATGAAGCACCCATGTTGTACATCGGCGAGGAAGTGGGCAACGCTGAGGGGCCTGAGGTTGACGTGGCTGTAGACCCGCTCGAAGGTACAGAAATCGTGGCCAAAGGACTAAACAACGCTCTATCGGTTATTGCAGTGGCGGGAAAAGGTAACCTGCTCCACGCACCGGACATGTATATGGAGAAACTGGCGGTAGGGCCTGCACTTGTAGGCAAAGTTAGCATTGAAGACCCGGTTGAAGTCACACTGGAGAAAGCCGCTGCCGCATTGAACAAAAACATCTCGGATCTCACTGTGATGATTCTGGATCGTGTACGGCATGAGAGCACAATTAAGACCCTGCGCAAGGTTGGCGTGCGGATCAAGTTCCTTAGTGACGGCGATGTTGCGGGTGCGATGGCACCGGCCTTCCCCGAGGCGGGTATTGATCTCTATGTCGGATCTGGAGGAGCGCCAGAAGGTGTGCTGGCTGCCGCAGCGCTGTCTTGCCTTGGAGGCGAGATTCAAGGTCGCCTGATGCCTGCCAACGCGGACGAATTCCAGCGTTGCCTGCAGATGGGGATTGATAATCCTTACAAAGTGTTAACGATGCAGGATATGATCGGTACGGAGGATGTCATTTTTGCCGCAACAGGTGTGACGCCAGGTGAGATCTTGGGAGGGGTAAGGTATCTTGCGGATGATCGGGCCGAGACGGATTCAATTGTCATGCGTGCCAAAACCAAAACAATTCGGTTTATTCGTTCCCAACACTTCCTACCTAACAAAGAAGTACTACACAAAGTAAGACAGCTTCAATCCACGCCAGAACCCTCGGACCGCATTCCGAGTCATGCGAAAACAATGGAGCAGGCTGAGTTTAGTCAATCCTCCGTTGATCTTGGCGTTACAACGACGTTGTGAGCTGCACTTCCCATAATTGAACACACAGGATCAACTGAAATCGTTGTATTTAAGGTTGTATTTGAGTTTGATAAGTAACTTGAACCCCTAAGGTTACAGGGCACGGATTCAATGAAAGTACCATCTCTGGCAAGATAATAATGAGGGCTTGGATTAACCCAAGCCCTCATTATTTTTTTGTTTTAAAGCATTGACAACGGTTACATGGCATGAGAAAATGTACGCGCGTACATAAACATCGATTTTAAATATTACATCATTAATAGGTGGGCTAGAAAGGGGTGAAATTCATGGCATCTCGTAAAGAAGTGGCTGATCTTGCGGGTGTTTCCGAGGCGACGGTTTCTCGGGTGCTTAATGGGGTTGGTCCTATTAAAGAAGAGACACGCCGCAAGGTTCTTGAAGCTTCCGAACAGTTAGGCTATGTGCCCAGCGCTCTTGCTCGCAGTTTTGCCAGAAGTAAAAGCGGCAACCTTGGCGTGGTATTACCTTATGTTCCGAAGGCACATCTGTTCTCGGCGTATTTTTTCTCGGAAATGCTAAGTGGGATTGGAAGCAAAGCCAGAGACAATAGCATGGACCTGTTGGTTATGTTCCGAACACCCGGTGAAGTGATGAATTATACGGATCTGTTCCGGCGTCAGAAAGTGGACGCCTGCATTATTCTTGGTGCCAGAGATGATCATGAAGAACTGGCGGCCATGCAGCAGCTTTATCAGGAAGGACATCCATTCTGCGTGATGAATCAGCACTTTGCGGGCCAATCGTTCATGGAAGTTGACGCGGATCATGTGGAAGGGAGCAGGCTTGCGATACGTCATCTTACGGATCAAGGATATCGCAAAATCGCTTTTCTCAATGGTCCAGACAGCTATTCCAACAGCCAGGAGCGAATGGAAGGTGTCCGTCTTGGCCTGCAAGAAGCAGGTATGGAGCCGGACCCGAGCCTATTGCTTGAGGGGAATTATAGTAGACGAAGCGGCATTGAGGCGGCAGCGATTGTAGCAGATCGTTTACATGAGATTGATGCTGTATTTGCGGCCAATGACCGGATGGCCATTGGTGTCATGCATGGTTTGCGTGAGCGGGGAATAGGGCCTGCGGATTTTCCGGCATTTGTGGGTTATGACGACTCCGATGCCGCCGAGATGGCGGTTCCGCCGCTGAGCAGCGTCAGGGTTCCATTTTTTGAGATGGGTGAACTTGCATTATCGAAGCTTATGCATGGGTCTGTGGGTGACACACATAAAGCGAATAACTCTGTTGTAGCGGTAACCGAATCAGCGAGAGCGTTGTTGCCTACCGAACTGATCATCCGTGCTTCTTCTATCCGTCAATAGTTTATTGGTACACGTATTGAAAGACTTTTTATTATTCCAAAGGAGGAAATGACCATGTCAAATCGTCTTCGTGTCGGAATGGTTGGATACAAGTTTATGGGGAAGGCCCACAGTAATGCCTATCGCAGTCTGCCGATGTTTTTCCCGTCTGCTCCGCTACAGCCTGAGATGTCTGTGATCTGTGGACGTAACGAGCAGGGAGTGCAGGAGGCAGCGAATCAGTTCGGCTGGTCCGAGAGTGTGACTGATTGGCGCGAACTGGTGAAGCGGGATGATATCGATCTGATTGATATTAACGCGCCAAGTGATGCCCACAAGGAAATTGCGCTGGAAGCGGCTCGTCAGGGCAAACATCTGTTTTGTGAGAAACCACTGGCCCTGTCGCTTGCGGATTCGCGTGAGATGCTTCAGGCAGCAGAGGATGCAGGAGTCGCCCATATGGTCGGGTTCAACTATCGTTTCTCACCAGCGGTGCAATTAGCCAAGGATCTGGTGGAGAGCGGACGACTGGGTAAAATCTATCATTTCCGTGCGTTTTTCCTGCAGGACTGGATCATGGACCCTTCGTTCCCGCTGGTATGGCGTTTGCAAAAAGAAGTGGCTGGCTCCGGTTCCCATGGGGATCTGGGTGCGCATTTAATCGATCTGGCTCGTTTCCTTGTTGGTGAATTCCAGGAAGTCATCGGTATGAGCGAAACCTTCATTAAAGAGCGTCCGCTTGCAGCCGAAATGACCGGTCTGAGTGCAAAGGGCAGTTCGAATGCGGATGCACCCAAAGGAGAAGTGACCGTCGACGACGCTACGTTGTTCCTGGCACGATTCGCAGGAGGGGCGCTGGGCAGCTTCGAGGCTACACGTTTTGCAGCGGGGCATCGGAGTACGAACTCGTTTGAGATTAACGGCAGTCTCGGCAGTGTACGGTTTGATTTTGAGCGGATGAACGAACTGGAAGTATATTTTACAAAGGATGAAGAGGACGTACAGGGATTCCGCCGTGTACTGGCGACTGATCCGGCACATAAGTATGCTGAAGCCTGGTGGCCTGCCGGACATACGATTGGATTCGAGCACACGTTCACCCATGAAATGCTGGAGCTGGTGACAGCAATCTCTGAAGGACGCCAACCATCACCGAGTTTCCACGATGGGGTTGCTTGTCAGGCTGTATTGGAAGCGGTAGAACGTTCGGTATCAGAACGGCGCTGGGTGACACTTGAAGAGATGTGAGCAAGCAAGACAGTGACGTCAGGAATAGGGTTGAACACAACTAAACTAGGCGAAAGCGAGTGAATAAACGATGAGCAAAGCACTGATTGTATGGGGCGGCTGGGATGGACATGAACCGGAGCAGGTAGCAGCGATTTTTGAACGTATTTTGAAGGAAGAACAGTTTGAGGTTGAAGTCTCGAATACGTTGGAGTCTTACGCAGATGCAGAGAAGCTGTTGGGTCTGGATCTGATCGTGCCGTTGTGGACGATGGGACAGATTGAGCAGGAACTGGTCAATAACGTATCAGCGGCTGTTCAGAGCGGTGTGGGCTTGGCTGGTCTTCATGGCGGGATGTGTGATGCCTTCCGAAATAACGTAGACTGGCAGTTTATGACGGGTGGACAATGGGTTGCTCATCCAGGTAACGATGGTGTGGAGTATATGGTGAACATGAAGCGTGGCTCTAGCCCGTTATTGGATCATATTGAAGATTTTCAGGTGAAAAGTGAACAGTACTACCTGCACGTAGACCCGGCAGTGGAAGTGCTGGCAACAACTCGTTTCCCAGTGGTGACTGGTCCGCATGCTGCGAATGGACCCGTAGATATGCCTGTTGTCTGGACGAAACGCTGGGGCGCAGGACGGGTATTCTACAACTCACTGGGACATCATGCAGACATTGTAGACATGAAACCCGTGACTGAAATGATGCGCAGTGGTTTCAAATGGACAGCGGCAGGCAAAGAACTTGCCAAGAGTCGAGTAAGTGCAGCAACAGAAGTGTATACAGGTATGGCGGACAACCAGAACTAATGAGATTGTAGTTTGATTGCAAACGTAACTTCAGTGTTAACCATTCATCTTCAATGGATAAACCATTTCTGATCTACGGCGAAGGGAGCCCCAGGCATGAAAATAATGAAAGTAGGCATTATTGGCTGCGGTAAAATCAGCGGTATTTATATGGAAAACTGTCATCGGTTCGAGGTGCTGGAACTTGTTGCTGTTGCGGATCTCGACCGGAAACGTGCCGAGGAGCAGGCAGCAGCCTATAACGTGCCTAACGTATACAGCGTCGACGAAATCTTGGCTGATCCCGAGATTGAGCTGATCATCAACCTGACGATTCCTTCCGTTCATGCGGATGTATGCTTGCGGGCGCTTGAATCTGGCAAACATGTTTATGTAGAAAAACCGCTCGCTGTTACCCGAGAAGAAGGGCAGGCCGTGCTCGAAACAGCGAAGCGTAAAGGATTGCTCGTGGGTTGTGCACCAGAAACATTCTTTGGTTCGGGTATCCAGACTTCACTTCAATTGGTGGAGGAAGGGGTAATCGGCAAGCCCGTGGCCGCAACGGCATTTATGATGAGCCGTGGTCATGAGCACTGGCATCCCGATCCGGAGTTTTATTACGCCTCTGGCGGTGGGCCGATGTTTGACATGGGGCCATACTACCTTACGGCATTGATCCAACTGATGGGACCGATCAAATCGATTGCAGGCATGACAGGTAAAGCCATGAACGAGCGGACGATTACGAGTGAGAAAAAGAGAGGCCAGGTGGTTCCCGTCGAAATTCCAACTCACGTCACGGGTCTGTTGCAGTTTGAACAGGGAGCCATTGGCACACTGATTACAAGTTTTGACGTATTTGGCGGAAGTGCACTGCCACCGATTGAGATATATGGCACGCACGGTACATTGCAGGTACCTGACCCCAACACCTTTGGTGGTCCGGTTCGTTATCGCTTGCTGGGTGAACATGAATGGACGGAAGTTCCGCTTCTCCCAGGATATCAGGAAAATACACGCGGCATCGGTGTGGCAGATATGGCCTATGCAGCACATAGTGGACGTGCACACCGTGCGAGTGGGGAACTGGCATACCACGTACTTGAGGCCATGTGGGCATTCCATGATTCATCAGATGAACAGACGTTCTACCAGATGAAAAGCTCGTGTCAGCGCCCAGCTGCATTGCCGGTGGATCTGCCATTGTATACATTGGATAAATAAGATAGCCATTATGGCTTATGTCACGATAAATAGCCCCTTTTCCTTTGAACAAGGAAAGGGGCTGTTTTTTATTAAATCAAAAAAATCTGGGAATAACAGCGATCGGAAGGTTGTTCTGTCATTGGAGTGTCCAGTGTAAATATTCTTTAGTCCAACTTATATAGCCATTTATGGCTCAAATCCCGCCTGACTGATCCAGATCTCATCTTCGGCAAAATAGTCTTTCATCCGCTGAACCACAGTCCGATACGCATCTGGATGATACCAATGCTCCATCCCCACTTGCTGATAGAGCGACTCCATACCGAGTCGGCGGGTGCGCTTGCCCTCACTGCCATCACCCATGAAATAATCGTCAATGCATACACGCTGAACCAGAGGTCTCAAGATGGCTGCAAACTGTTCACTGCTGGGTAATACGGGAGCAATCGCAACCTGCGTGGGTATTCCGGCATCCCGCAACTGTTCCAGTGCACGTAATCGGCCTGCAATTGGGGGAGCGGAAGGACTGAAATGCTTGCGCATATCGTCCAGATCCGTCTCTACCGTCATGCTGACCCGAACCCGGTCACCTAACTGCTGTAGCAGATCTATATCCCGGGTAACGAGTGGACTGCGGGTCTGGACTAATACGAAATCTGGAGGATGCTGTACCATCGTTTCAAGCAATGAACGCGTGATACACTCCTTGTATTCGGCGGGTTGATACGGATCGGTACTGGATGACATGAACAGAGTGACTTTCCCTTTGGTCAGGGCACGCTGCAACTCTTTGGCGAACACTCGGGAGGCCTCTTGTTTTACATCCACCCAGCTCCCCCAATCCTCTTTACGAAATAGGGAGACAGGCATCTGTCTGACATAACAATAAGAACAACCGAAGGCGCATCCTGTATAAGGATTCAGTGTATGTGTATATCCATTAAGGAACCCTGTCCCCTTGTTGAGTAACGTTTTGGGTACTTTGTAAGTAAGATTTGTCTTCATAAGTTCTCATGCCTTTCGCGGTAGTGTGCAGGTGTGAGACCTGTGTGTTTGCGAAATACAGTAATGAAATAAGCTGAGTTAGGTATACCGACATGGCGGCCAATATCGGTGACGGTAAGTCCGGTATGTTCAAGCAACTTCCGGGCTTCAGTAATTCGTTTATCCTGAATATATTGAACCGGTGTGCGGCCTGTAATCCGCTTGAACACACGATGCAGATGATAAGGACTGCCATGACTTACAGTGGCAAGGACATCCAAGGTTAGAGGTTCGGCGTAATGATGTTCGATGTAATCCGTAATCCCGTATATCCACTCCTGATCAGGTACCCGCTCGCCTGTAGGTTTACAACGTTTGCAGGGTCTGAACTTTCGTGCCAATGCTTCTTCAACATGTTGAAATATCAGCACATTTTCAGCTTTGGGTGCTCTGGACTTACAGGAAGGTCGGCAAAAGATACCCGTTGTCTGCACGCCGTAAAAGAACGTTCCATCATAAGAATTATCGTTGTGGATGATGGCGTGCCAGTATTTTTCATCTATAGATTTGGGCAGTATGCGATCTTGATCTGGACTTTCCACGGTGATCACCTCATCTCTAATTATACCCCTGATTCCAAGGGATTGACGAAGTTTCAACTTAAAAAGCAAGATATCAATATTTGGGGATAGGGCTCCTTCCTTCAATCTGAACGAAATATGAGCTACAATATACAAGATGGTATAAAGGTTTTGAACTCAAATGAAATTTATAGATGAAAGAGGTAGGTAAGCATGGTTCGTTTTGGAGTAGTGGGTACCAACTGGATTACAGAAAGGCTTCTTGAAGCCGCAGTACAGGTTGAAGGGTTCAAATTAACCGCCGTGTATTCAAGAACTGAAGATAAAGCTAATGCATTTGCAGATAAATATGATGTGGAACACCGATTCACCGATCTGGAAAAGTTGGCGGCAAGTGATGTGATTGATGCAGTCTACATTGCAACACCAAATACGGTTCATGCGGAGCAGGCTGAGCTTTTTCTGAGAAACGGTAAACATGTATTGTGTGAGAAACCTCTCGCTGCGAATAGCGCCGAAGTTCGGAGTATGATCGATACAGCACGAGAACACGAGGTTCTGCTCATGGAAGCGATGAAATCTACCCTTGTTCCCCAGTTCAAAATGGTGCAGTCTAACCTGCATAAAATCGGTCCTGTCCGCAAATACGTAGCAGGATACTCTCAGTATTCTTCGCGTTACGACAAGTACAAAGAGGGAATTGTCCTGAACGCGTTCAAGCCTGAACTCGCTAATGGGGCGTTAATGGATCTCGGTGTGTATTGTCTCTACCCATTGATTACGTTGTTCGGTGCACCTAACCGGGTTCAGTCCCAAGCGATGATGCTGGAATCTGGCGTGGATGGACAAGGCAGTGTGCTGCTGGGCTATGATGGGATGGATGCGGTTGTTACATACTCCAAAATCTCCAACTCTCATGTACCAAGCGAAATCATGGGAGAACTGGGCAGCATCATCATTGATAAGATTGGTTCACCGGAACATGCAGAGATACGATACAATGACGGTATGGTGGAGCAGCTCACAGTCGAACAAAACCATCCGGCGATGTATTATGAAGTGGAGGAGTTCGTGAATCTGGTTCAGGAAGGCAAAAAGGAATCCGACATGAACACGTATGAACGCTCTTATGTTACGATGCAGGTCATGGATCAGATTCGAAAGCAGATTGGGCTTGTGTTCCCTAACGATTGATTCAAGAACAGGAAAGGAAGCTGAGACGAGATGAGCAGAGATGAGCAGCGCAACAATAGAGATGAGCTGAAGAACAGCAGAGAAGATAACCGTTCCAATGACTCTGGTGGTTTGGAACTGTCACAGATTGTTTTCATCGGAAGAACCTTCGAGGAATATATGAAGATGTTCAACTTAACGGTAGAGGAGATTACGGGCAAGTCAATTCTGGATTGTCCAGGTGGAGCGTGTTCGTTCAGTAGCCAGGCGCGCAAGTTGGGTGCTGATCCCGTGGCCGTGGATATTGCCTACAAATACGAGATCGACGAGCTTGAAGCAAAGGGATTTCAGGACATTGAGCATACGATGAAACAGATGGAACCGGTGCAAGGAATATATGTATGGGATCAATTTGCATCAATCCAGGGGTTAAAGGAAGAGCGAACTCGTGCCATCACAGATTGCATCGCAGATATGAGAATGTTTCCTGACCGTTATGTAGCGTCTGTGCTCCCGGATCTACCCTTTGCGGATCAACAATTCGATCTGACGTTATCCGCCCATTTCCTGTTTACGTATGCGGATCGATTGGATGTTGATTTTCATGTTACAACCGTGATGGAACTGCTGCGTGTGACCAAACGAGAGGTTCGCATTTTTCCAACAGTTGATCTGTCTGGCGAACGTTACAAGCACATGGATGAGTTAAAATTAATACTCGAAGAGCGTGGGTGCACGGTATCCGAAGAACCAACTTCATATGAGTTTCAACGGAATGCTCACACCATGCTTCGAATTGTTAAACATAATTGAGCAAGATAGGAGGTTTTTTGGATGAATAAAGTACTTATACTTGGGGGTACACGTTTTTTCGGCAAACGTCTGGTGGATCACTTGCTGTGGGAAGGGAAGTCTCAGATCACAGTCGCAACTCGTGGTAAAACGGATGTCGACTTTGGATCCGAAGTTAACCGAATCAAGATGGATCGTGAAGACCCGGAATCTCTGGCAGAGGTTGCGCAGACAGACATGTGGGATGTTGTGTACGACAACATCTGTTATTCACCTGATGCGGCGAAAGCGGCATGTGAAGCTTTTGCAGGACGAACCAAAAGATACGTTCTGACATCCACACTCTCGGTGTACGGGGATCCCAGACCTGGATTTAAGGAAACGGATTTTGACCCGTATACATATCCATTACAGTATGGGAGTGCGGAGGATTTTTCCTATGGCGAAGGCAAACGGCTTGCTGAGGCTGTATTTTTCCAGGAAGCGGATTTCCCGGTTGTGGCGATGCGCATTCCCATTGTACTCGGGATTGATGATTATACGAGAAGACTTCATTTTCATATTGAACATGTGCAAAAAGGAAAACCGATCGGCATGCCGAAACCGGATGCAGAGATTGGATTTATCAATTCCACCGAAGCGGCAAGATTTCTCGCTTGGCTTGGACATTCGTCCATTACCGGTCCGGTGAATGCAGCTTCCAAGGGTGCGATTACGCTGTCAGCCATGATACATCTGATCGAGACGGTCACGGGCATGCAGTCCCAGATCCTCACGGAAACGGTGAAAGAGGACATGTCACCCTTCGGAATTGAGCAATCATGGACGATGGAGACGACCAAAGCTGAACAAGCGGGGTATACGTTCGAACCTTTGATGGACTGGTTCCCGGGACTCGTTCGTGAGGTCGCTCTTGCATTACAGTCGGAGCGGTAGAATATCGGCTCGGATGGAACCAAAATGAATTCGACGGACCTGAATGAAACAGACGAACCAAATGGCTAGAACGACGGATAATTTTAACGAATGAACTTCAAACAGGGTGCAACCAGAGCGTAATCTCCGGTGCACCCTGTTCATGTTTTACATTTTTTAAATCTGAATTGAACCTAATTTAGATAAGTGGGACTAATCATTTACACGATAACGGAGATGACAGAAAAAAACTGAAAAAGCGAAGCGTTCGCCTACAAGCTTTCTGCAAGAAAGCTACATCGGAAGCTACGCTATCTCCGGATTTCCCCTTTAAAAGGGAATGGGAAAATCTGGGGATAACAGCGATTGGAAGGTTGTTCTGTTATCGTAGTGTCAGTGTAAATAATTTTTGATCCACATATTTAGTCAACTCACGTGCTTAACTCTATTTTTGCTCACGTGGGGTAGTGGTTGAAGCCCGTATACGCAGTTCTGACGGTAGAATGACGGTTTGGGCTTCGGAAGGGGCTTTTCCCTCAATTCGGTCAATCAGCATCTGTACGCCTTGAAACCCAAAGTCATATGCTGGCTGTGCAGCTACAGTCAGGAAAGGATCAAAAGCAGAAGCCAGATCCAGATCGTCGAAACACACAACAGAAATGTCTTCTGGTACATGTAGTCCTCGTTTGCGCAAAAGCCGAATGACCCCAATCGCCAGCATGTTGTTGGCGGCAAAAATGGCTGTTGGTTGATCCGGTTGAGAGAGTAGTTGATCCAGTCCTTCTTCATCGCTGAAATCCCGGTACCCGGTTCGAAGCACAAGCTCGGGATCGATATCAGCTCCGGCCTCTCGTAAACCCGCTATATAACCTTCCTCCCGCAGTCTGGCGGTAGAAACCTCCGAAGAACCATTGACGAGTGCAATGCGCCTGTGACCCAATTGCACCAGATATCGGATCAGAGCAATCGCGCCTTCCCGGCTATCTCCGGCAATCATATCTGACGTAATGCCAGGTACGGTGCGGTCCAGAAAGACAAACGGAATGTGACGTTCCTGCAGCTGTTTCAGATGAGGGAGAGAACGATCTCCCGCCGGAGCATAGAGTACACCATCCACGCGAGTGGACAAAATCGCGTCTACGTAATCCTTTTCCTTATTGTAATCCTCGTCACTATTGCCAAATAAAAGACGGTATCCACGTAGATGGGCTGCATCTTCAGCACCACGGGCCAGTGTTGTATAAAAAGGGTTGGTAATATCCGTAATAAGCAGGGAGAGCATCTGAGTTCGTTGAAGCACAAGGCTGCGTGCATTGGAGTTTGGGATGTAACCCAGTTCGTCGATCACCTGTTGCACACGTTCACGTGTCGCGGAACTTATACGGCCTGTATGATTAATGACCTTGGAGACCGTCATGGCGGAGACGTTGGCTTTTTTGGCAATATCGTAAATGGTAATCATTAGAATCTAACCTTTCCGCAACATAGTCTTACCATTCTATAGGATAATGCCAATTGACAGCAAGATAGGCTCATGCTATGTTAGGGTTACCGATAACCCTAAAGGGTTCTGAACGTCTTTACTACATAAACCATTTTGTTAAATTCGCTCATGCACGTTCCATTTTCTTGTATAGAGGAACTACATACATAGCTGATTAATGAAATGGTTTATTGGTATTTTTTTAAATATGTAAACGTATTCAAACTCAAGTAAGGCTCTTGATAATCTGTGTATGCCGTTCTTGCGTACCACCCGGGTATCGGTTGTATCTCCGTCATTATCTCATTCTAATCAAGTGCATATGGATCAGACAGAAGGTTTCTCAATTCAACCCAAATTCTATGAAACGAATTGAAGGAGGACATTCCAGTATGACACATCAGGATTATCGTTATAAACAGGCTTTCCCCAAGATTGGTATTCGTCCGACGATTGATGGAAGACGCAAAGGGGTTCGGGAGTCACTGGAAGAGCAAACGATGCGGATGGCGACGTCTGTTGCCGAACTGCTTGCAGCCGAACTACGTTATCCTGACGGCTCCGCAGTAGAGTGTGTTGTTGCCGAGACCTGTATTGGCGGAGTGGCCGAAGCGGCCGCAGCATCAGAACTATTCAGCCGTTCCAACGTGGGCGTAACGATCACCGTGACACCATGCTGGTGTTATGGTACGGAAACGATGGATATGTCACCATCCACTCCAACAGCTATCTGGGGTTTTAACGGAACTGAACGTCCGGGTGCTGTATATCTGGCGGCAGTTCTCTCTGCCCATGCACAGAAGGGGATTCCGGCCTTTGGGATCTATGGAGAGGATGTACAGGACGGCGGGGATACAACGATTCCCGATGATGTGCGTGAGAAATTACTCCGGTTCAGCCGTGCGGGGCTTGCAGCCGCTACCTTGAAAGGGCAAGCGTATCTGTCCATTGGATCGGTATCCATGGGGATTGCAGGCTCGATTGTGAACGATTCATTTTTCCAGGAGTATCTGGGCATGCGTAATGAATACGTGGATATGAGCGAACTCACTCGCCGGATCGAAGAAGAAATCTACGATCCTGAGGAGTATAAGCTCGCACTGGCCTGGGTGAAAGAGAATTGTAGCGAAGGTTCGGACAACAACGCTGCCCATCTGCAAACGGATCGCAAACGCAAAGAGTACGAATGGGAAACGGTTGTGAAAATGACCCAAATTGTACGTGACCTCATGGCGGGCAATCCAAAATTGGCAGATCTTGGGTTTACAGAGGAATCGATGGGCCATCACGCGATTGTATCCGGCTTCCAGGGACAACGACAATGGACGGATCATTCTCCCAACGGAGATTTTCTGGAGTCGATATTAAACTCTTCTTTTGACTGGAATGGCAAACGTGCACCTTATCTGGTTGCAACGGAGAATGACAGCCTGAACGGGGTATCGATGTTATTCGGTTCGCTGCTGACGCATACGGCACAGATCTTTGCTGATGTACGTACGTATTGGAGTACGGATTCAGTACAGCGTGTGACGGGGCACCAGTTGGAAGGAAACGCGAAGGATGGCATCCTGCATCTGATTAACTCCGGTTCCGCAGCTTTGGATGGCACTGGGCAACAGTCCAGAGATGGTAAGCCTGTACTCAAGCCATTCTGGGAAATTACAGATGAGGAAGTTCAGAACTGCCTAAAAGCAACATCGTGGAGACCGGCATCCGTAGAATATTTCCGCGGGGGCGGATATTCAGCGGATTTCTTGACCAAAGGTGGCATGCCTGTAACGATGACACGTCTGAATCTGGTCAAAGGACTGGGACCAGTTCTGCAAATCGCTCAGGGTTACACGGTCGATCTGCCTGAAGATGTACATGATACGCTGGATCAGCGGACAGATCCAACCTGGCCATCCACCTGGTTTGCACCTGTTCTAACCGGATCGGGAGCGTTTACTTCCGTATACGAGGTCATGAATCAATGGGGGGCGAACCATGGCTCCATCTCATACGGACATATTGGTGCAGATCTGATTACACTCGCTTCCATGCTTCGCATTCCGGTAAATATGCATAATGTACCTGAAACGGAAATTTTCCGTCCGCGTGCATGGGGGTTGTTCGGCACAAGTGAGCCAGAGAGTGCAGACTACCGTGCTTGCAGTGTGTTTGGCCCGTTGTATCGTTAAAATAAAGTTCCATTCCTGTCAAACGCCATGTTCCCTGTGAATTGAAGGTAACATGGCGTTCTCTTGAAGGCTGTGTTCAGATCTCGAATACGGCTTATCGCGTAGCGTTAAGGAGGCTTGGTAGAATGGGCAATCAAGCAACACACGTGCTTGCTGCCGATTACGGCGCTGGGAGTGGACGTGTAGTCCGGGGTTCTTTTGATGGAAGCATACTCTCGTTAAAAGAAGTGCATCGATTCAACAACGAACCTGTGAAGCTGGGGGACGGATTGTATTGGGATTTCTTGCGACTTTTTCATGAATTAAAACAAGGCATTGTGAGAGGGACGCAAGACATCTCTCCATCGGTCCGTTCTATAGCTGTGGATACGTGGGGAGTGGACTATGGACTGGTGGATGGGGCGGGAAGATTATGCTCGAATCCGCGTCACTATCGGGAAGCACGTAATGCGCAGTGGATGGAAGAAGTTCTGCACCTTGTGAAAGAAGAAGAACTGTATGCCATGTCCGGCGTTTTGCCGCAGCAGATCAATACCGTATTCCAACTGCTAGGCAGTGTACGAGAGCAGGCCGAAGTTTTGCGTCCGGATGTGCGCATGTTATTTATGCCGGATTTATTTCACTATTATCTATCTGGTCAGCAGGCTTGTGAGTATACGATTGCAAGTACCAGTGGGCTGTTGCATGCAGGCGAGGTGCGTTGGAATGAAGGTCTGATCGGGCGTCTTGGTATACCGGAAACATTATTTCCAAGGCTCGTTCAGCCCGGTACCGTGCTGGGCAATTTAACGAATGAGTTGTGCGCGGAGTTACGGACTGGACCGATGCAGGTAGTCTCTGTGGGCTCACATGATACCGCATCTGCCTTGGCAGCAATTCCTGCGATGGATTCAGATTTCGCTTTTATCAGCTGTGGTACCTGGTCTCTGATGGGGGTGGAGCGTGATGCACCTGTATTGGATCATCGAAGTCGCGCATGGGGATTCACCAATGAAGGGACGGTAAGTGGGAAAGTGCGCACCCTGAAAAATCGTTCAGGGTTGTGGCTGCTACAGGAATGCAAACGGCAATGGGAGCGGGAGAATCGACTTTATACACATGAAGAACTCATTCAACTGGCTACCTTGGCAACGCCGCATCAAAGTTACGTATCGCCGGGAGATGGCGTGTATTTGGCGCCAGGGAATATGGCTGAGCGAATACGGCAACAATGCCGTGCCAGCGGACAGATTGCACCCGAAACGACTGGAGCGATTGTGCGCTGCATTCTGGAAAGTCTTGCACTGGAATTCAGACAGACGCTGGATGAACTTCAGTTGATTACAGGTACAAGACCTCGTGTCATTCATATGGTTGGTGGCGGTGTGCACAATCGACTATTGTGCCAGTTTACAGCCAATGCTGCCGGTGTCCCGGTGGTGGCAGGCCCGGCAGAGGCGACTTCAGCCGGGAATTGCATGCTGCAATTCCTTGCACATGGAGAAGTGAGTAGCTTGGCCGAGGTCCGGGAGGTCATGGCTGCTTCCTTTTCCCCTGAGACCTATGAACCTGAGGATACAGAGCTGTGGCAGGAAGCTTATGAAAGCTACCAAAGTCTGAATCGAATCAAAAGGTAATGAACAGATTCAATGCAATGAGCATTGACGCAAAATGCTAGAAAGATACAAGTATGAGGAGTGGTGAGGAACATGTCTGAACAGCAAATAAGAGAAGAGTTGACGAAATATGCCCGCAGAGCAGTTGCCCAGGGGTTAGTGGTAGGACCCGGTGGGAATCTGAGCGCTCGCTCTGGCGGAACGATGTTGTTGTCTCCGAGTGGTTATGCACTTGAAGACCTGGAGCCTGACGAGTGGATCGCTATTGATATCGAGACAGGGGAAACTAGCGCAGGATCAACACGTCCATCTTCCGAAGTATTAATGCATCTGTATAGTTATCGTGTGAATCCTGATATCCAAGCCATTGTGCATACGCATCCGGCATATACGATCGCACTCAGTCTTGTTTTCGATGAATTGCCACACTTGTTCCCTGATCAGTCTGCATTGGTGGGCGATATCGGGTTCGTTCCATATGTTCTTCCAACAACGAAGCAACTTGCCGATGCAGTCTCAGAAAAGGTAGAAGAACATACGGCACTCATTCTCGTCAATCATGGATTGGTCACAACGGGGAAAAACCTCCGTGAAGCCTATTACCGCACCCAGGTGGTGGAAGAAAGCGCGAAGGTATATATGATTGCCAAGGCAGCGGGGGAACCCAAAGTGTTAACTGCTGAAGAATATAAGGAAATTCAATCCCTTGAAAGTGAAGCCTACCGTGTGCAGCTGTTGCAACAACTCAAGTCCTGATTGCTGATTCGTGATTTTAAAAGAATGCTACGTTAAGGGCAGCTTGCATCCGCCAGTTAAACACTGGATTTAAAGGATGTGAAATGCTCTTTTTTAATTTGAATTTTGAAATAAAAAGGCGCAGATTCTAGCTGGAAAAAATAATTCGTACTAATATGATGAGAATTATTGAATTTGCGATGTCTGCAAGGTATACTATCGTTAATCATCAATGAGTAACAACTATGAAGAAGATTAAATAACAATACAGTATCTAAGAGGGGTGAAATTCAGTGGGTCCTGAGCTAAACGAAATGGAGTTGGAATACGAACTGCTGAAGCAGCTTCGAGACGCTAACGCTCCCATCGGGGCCAGTACGTTGGTTCATACTTTGGGCAAAACGTATGGTCTGAGTCAGGCAACCATCGGAAGAAGACTTATGGAGATGGATGTTGAAGGTTTTACAGTTCTGGAAGGTCGCAAGGGAAGAACTTTGACCGAACAGGGTCTGGATCGAATGAAGACGTTGGAAAAAGATTTGCAGCAACAAAGCGTGAACTCACAGTTAATTCAGATGCTGAACCATTCCGGGGAAAAGGCTCTGCTAGATGTTCTCGTTGCCAGAAGGGCACTTGAGCGAGAAATTGCTTCCCTGGCAGCACAGCGTGCCTCGAAAGAATACATAGTACTGTTGCAAGCATCGATTAACAACCAGCATGAATTGCTTTCCAAGAATATTATACCATACGAGGAGGACCGGGAGTTTCACAGATTGCTGGCTTATGCTGCGCAAAACCAAATTCTTCTGCATGCGGTTGAACTGGTATGGGAGACAAGCCGCGATTTTCTGGAAACAGCGTATATTCGCCGGAGAGTAGGAAGTGAATTAGTTGTGGATCATCAGCAGATTCTGGATGCTATTGTAGCGGGCTCTCCGGAGCAGGCTGAAGCGGCAATGGTGAATCATATTAACCAAATGATCGATGATGTCAAACGTTATTTCGCCATGCAAAACCAATAACATTCCCAGAATGAGACCCGGTGATAAAGGAGTTGAGCTTGTGGACACAATCTACCGTCTAGGCATAGATATCGGAGGTACTTTCACGGATGCGCTGGTGATGGACCATCAGGGCAGGGTGATTGCGGCCCTAAAGACGCCATCGATTGCAACAGCTCCGGAACAGGCGATTTTTAACGCACTTGATCAGTTGAAGGCGAGTGGCGTGAATATTCATGAGATTGATCTGTTTGTGCATGGAACAACGCTTGGCGTCAACACGTTGATTGAGCGAAATGGCGCAGTTACGGGTCTGTTGGTGACCAAAGGATTCCGTGACATTCTTGAAATCCGCCGGTTGCGACTTGAGGACACTACCAATCTCTATGGTGACAAGACCGATGCGCTGGTACCGAGACATCGCGTCAAGGAAGTTGATGAACGGGTCATTGCTAGCGGGGGCATACTCCAGCCACTGAATCAGGAACAACTGCTGCAAGCCGTGGATGAGCTGGTGGAGGATGGTGTTTCTGCTTTGGCGATCAGTTTTTTACATGCTTATGTGAATCCTGCTCATGAGCAGCTTGCGGAAGATCTGATCAGGGAGCGTTATCCGCAACTGTTCATCTGCCGAAGCAGCGCCATCTGGCCACAACAGCGTGAGTTCGAGCGAACACTCGCAACGGCCATGAACGCTTATGTAGGTGAACGAATGGGCTCTTACTTCCTGCGTCTGCAAGAAGGGATTCAGGCGTATGGCCTTAAAGCCAACTTGCTGTCGACCATGTCCAACGGTGGAATTATGACGGCTGCCAGAGCGACTAATGAGCCGGTACGTACGCTTCTGTCCGGGCCTGCTTCCGGTGTAATCGCCGCGACCCATATCGCTGAACGAGCTGGTATTCATCAGGTCATCACATTTGACATGGGTGGGACAAGCGTCGATGTTGCTCTCATTGACAAAGAACCGGCCTATTCATCTGAGAATAAGGTTGGAGATTTTCCTGTCATCATTCCTGCTGTTGATGTAACGGCTATAGGAGCAGGTGGTGGTTCAATTGCCTGGCTTGATTCCGTAGGCGTACTCAAGGTTGGACCAGGCAGCGCGGGAGCCAACCCCGGTCCGGCATGTTATCAGCGCGGGGGAGAAGAGCCAACAACCACAGATGCCTATCTACAGCTCGGTATCCTGCATGCTGACCGTTTCCTTGGCGGACAAATGCGTCTGTATCCCGAACTTGCAGAGCGTACTCTTTCCAATCTGGGACAGAAGCTTGATCTGAATGCCGAACAGACTGCGCAAGCCATTCTTGATGTGGCAACCGCCAATATGTATGCCCAGTTTTCTCCCCTCATGGCTCGCAAGGGTGTTGATCCCCGCGATTTTACGTTGCTCGCATATGGTGGAGCCGGCCCGATGCATGCTTTTCTGATGGCACGCGAGGTAGGCATTGGCAGAGTGCTGATCCCGCCATCTCCGGGAACACTGTGTGCCATGGGCTGCACGGTTGCCAATCTTCGCAATGATTTCGTTCATACGTTACACAAAAGTACCCAGACTCTGGAGCCTGGTGAGTTAAGCTCCCTTTTCACTGAATTGGAAAACCAGGGACGTAGCTGGGTCGATGAGGAAGCCCGTGGTGGTGTTAAGCTGGACAATATCTATTGCCTATACAGTGCGGATATGCGCTATGAAGGACAGGCATTTGATTTAGAGGTCACGCTGACATTGGAAGAAATTGAAGATCCCAAGAAGGCAGGGATTAAATTCCATACGTCTTACCAAAACGTGTTTGGCATTAGTCAGCCAGAGGCAGAGGTCATGTTTGTAAGTCTCAGAGCGACCATTGTTGGTGTTTTGCCTACCCATAACACGGTAGATCCGGCAGATTTGCCATTCGAGGAGAGTGCAGCGGAAGAACGGATCATTACCTTTGACCATGTACAGCAGACAGCCAAGGTACTGAAAAGGGGACAGATTCCATCGGTGGATGCTCCCATCCCGGGGCCCATTATTGTGGAGGAATATGATACAACAATCTTTATCCCGCCTGGATATAAGGTATACCGGGATGTACACGGGAACGTGATTGGGGAGGTTGAAGCATGATCGGCGACAAGGTCTTTCTTGAGATTTTCAACAACCGAATTCAAGCTGCCGTGGAAGAAATGGCAAATGTTGTTCTACGCACAGGATTCACCGCTTTTGTCAAAGAAACGGGCGATTTTGGAACCTACCTCTTATCTCCATCCGGGGAAACGTTCGGGTCACCGCTGGAGACGGGTTACAATCTGTCTCTGGGTATCCCTGCTGCTGCGACCATTAACAGCATAGAAGACTGGAAAGAAGGGGATCTCGTCATATGTAATGATCCTTATTCCACTAAAGGCATGGTCACACACCTTCCAGACATTCATCTCATCAAGCCTTATTTTTACGAAGGGCGAATCATCGCTTACGGCATGTGCTTTGTTCATTCATCCGATGTTGGCGGCAAGGTACCGGGGAGCGTATCTCCCAGCGCCTACGATATTCATATGGAAGGCATTCGAATCGCACCGGTCAAGCTGTATGAAGCTGGTGTTCTGAACGAACAGATCCTGCGCATGTTTCTGGACAACAGTCGAATACCGGAGCAAAATCTTGGTGATCTCAAAGCGCTTATGGCTGCATTGAATCGGGGAGAGCAGCGGCTTGAGGAACTCATTGCACGTTATGGCGTGGAAAAAATCCAGCAGGGCATCGAACAATTGCTGGAATATGCCGAGCTGAAGGCACGTGCTATCGTGCAGGATATCCCGGACGGTTCCTATGACTTCTGGGACTATCTGGAGAAAGGACCAGGGGGTTATCCTATCCGGTTGCGTTGCAAAATGACGATCGCAGGCACTGACATTCATCTGGACTTTAGCGGCACCGATCCTCAGGTCAGGGCTTCCTTCAACATTCCTACTCACAACCAACAGGGGCATTACATGCTGGTGCCCGCACTTATTCGTTATTTCCGTACGCTCGATCCAACGATTCCGTGGAATTCGGGCATGATTCGCATGGTGCGAAATTACGCGCCCCCTGCTTCCGTACTCAACCCGGAGCCGATGGCTGCTGTTGGGGCACGTGCTGCGACCTTTATTCGACTGATGGACGTTATCACAGGAGCTCTGGGGAAAGCTCAGGGCAGTATGGTTCCCGCGGCAGGAGCTGGACAAGCCTGCATCGTTATGATGGCGATGACAGATGCATCCGATGGCAAGAAAAAGGTGGGCGTGATTCAACCGATCTGCGGGGGTTCGGGAGCAAGGCCGATGAAAGACGGGATTGACGGTATGGATTTTGCGGTCGGTCATCTTCGGAATATTCCTGCAGAAACAGTGGAAGCCGAGATGCCTGTGTTGATTGAGCATTATGGTCTTCGTGCTGACTCGGCAGGTGCAGGTACCTTCCGCGGTGGAAGCGGGATTGACCTGTGCGTCAGAATTCTAACACCGGATACCGTGATGACGGCCAGAAACATGGAGCGTATGGAGTTCCAGCCTTGGGGCAGACTCGGTGGCGGCGTAGGTTCACATGGAGAAGCGATTCTTAATGCTGGACGTGCAAGTGAGGATCATCTGGGAAGAATTGATGAGTTGCTGCTTCAACCTGGAGAAACAGTTACGTTTCTTTCACAAGGCGGAGGTGGATATGGAGATCCATATGAGCGTGAATCTCGTCTGGTTCTTGAAGATGTAAGAAGTGGGCTGGTATCCCCGGAGAAAGCCCTTGAGTTATACGGTGTTGTGATTGACGGCCTGGAGCTGAATGAGAGCGAAACCGAACAAATGCGAGCCAAGCGACCACGCCAGCAGGAGGAATTCGCCTATGGCAAGGCGCGTGAGCAATTTGAAGCCATATGGAGCGATGAGATGCAGGTAACGCTGAATCAGGCCTTGCTGAATGCTCCGCTTGCACTGAGAGACTACCTGAAGCGTCAGACCATGGGCGTTGTAGAGGAGAAGTATAAGGATTCCCTATCTGTAGATCCACGGGAGATATCCGACATTATGGAAGGGTTACGCCAGCAAATAGGGTTGCATTGATCAAGTGTATGGAAACTATCTAGTTCTGTCTTATCGATAAAACCAACTACATGGATGGGGGAATTTGCATGTTTAAATCCAACAAAAAACGCTTTCTCAGCCTCGCTTCTCTGACACTGGCCGGTACATTGGTGCTTTCCGCCTGCGGTGGAGCAGGTAGCTCGAGTAATACTGCCGGAGAGACCGACTCTTCAGGAGCAAGCGGAGACAAAGTTAAGCTGACGATGTTTATCTGGGCTGGTTCCAATCAGGATGTCGTTCCCAAAGAAGTGGTTGCCGAGTATGTGAAAGAACATCCCAACGTTGAAGTCACCTTTGAGGAATCCTCCAATTCGGTAATGTACCCAAAGATGGTCGCTGGCAAGCAGGCTGATGCCAACAATCCGATTGTTAACTTCGGTTACTTCAATGCAGATGCAACGGCAAAAGGCTTGAATGATGACATGTGGGAGCCACTGGATACCAGCATCGTGACCAATATCAAGGATATTCCGGAGTCCTTCCACAAGCCAGACAATAAAGGTGTGGTCTGGGGCGTTTCAAGCTTCGCCCTGGTGTATAACAAAGACTTGGTGAAAACGCCGCCTACCAGCTGGAACGATCTATGGGACAACGAGGAGTTCAAAGGAAAAACTGCGCTCTGGGACTACATGTTCTATTCCTATATCTCACCGCTTATTGCTACCAAAGGTCAAGAGATTGGCGCAACCTATGAAAATCCCGAGCCAGCCTTCCAGTTCTGGGCAGATCGCAGTGACCAGATTGGCACATTGGTGTCATCCAATGATCAGCTGAAGGCACTGCTGGAGTCAGGTGATGCGCTCATTGCCCCATTCAGTGCACAGGTTGCTCAGACATGGATTGATGGCGGTTCTCCACTTGCCGTAGCGTATCCGAGTGAAGGTGCCATCTCCTTCCCGTACACACTTCAGGTCGTGAAGGGCTCAACACCTGAGCAGACACGTGTTGCAAACGAAATTATTAACGAGTTGTTGAGCGCAGAGGCGCTGTCACAATATGCAGAAGCAACGGGTACACCAGTAACCAGTACGACGGCTGCAGTTCCAGACAAGTACAAGGATGATCCTTCCTTCTCCGTGGAAACGCAAAGTAACGGCATTAGTCCAGACTGGGATGCGCTCGCACAGAACAGCTCTTCCTGGAAGGAACTATGGGACCGACTCGTGAAAACAAAACTTCAATAAAAGGATTGTTGCCACGAACACAACGATTCCGGGTTCTGTTCTGAATCCGGAATGGATCGGAGGGAATCAGAGATGAGCAGCGGACAAGAGACCATATCCATTGAAACAAGGGAAGTCACGAAGACATATGGTGAGCGAGCCGCCGTTGATCAAGTAACACTCCAAGTGAAAAAGGGCGAATTCGTTTCCTTGCTTGGTCCGAGTGGCTGTGGCAAAACCACACTGCTGCGCATGCTTGGTGGACTTGAGCAACCGGATCAGGGCACCATTATGCTGGGAGGCCGGGATGTTACCGGCATTCCGGCCTATGGACGCAATAGCAATATGATTTTTCAGCAGCTTGCGCTGTTCCCTCATATGGACGTATTCAACAACATTGCCTATGGGCTAAAGGTGAAGAAGTTACCAAAAGCCGATATCAAACGGCAGGTAGGTGAAATGCTTGATCTGGTCCAGCTCGGAGACTATGGCAGGCGTGCGGTATCCGAGCTGTCGGGGGGGCAGGCTCAACGCGTCGCCATTGCTCGCGCACTGATCAACAGACCCGAAGTGCTGCTGCTTGACGAACCTCTCTCTGCATTGGACATGCAGCTGCGCCTTGATATGCAGCGTGAACTGAAACGCATCCAGCGCGAGTTCGGCGGAACGTTTATCTTTGTAACGCATGATCAGAGCGAAGCCATGAACATGTCTGACCGAATTGGCGTCATGCGCGCCGGACAGCTGCTGCAATATGCAACCCCTGATGAAATCTATGAAAGACCGGCAGATAGCTTCGTAGCCAAGTTCATTGGAGATACCAATCTCTTTGAGACGGAAGTGTTAGGACATGATGTGAATGGAACTCGGGTAGAATGCTTCGGCAAGCCATTACTAGTGAAAGTCAGTGATGGCAATGCCGTACCGAAAGCGGGAGCACGACATTCCTTATCAATCCGCAATGAGTATATTCGACTCGGAGAAGATGCAAATTATTGCCTAAACAAGTTGGATGGCCAAGTGATTGAAGCGGTATATGGCGGAGCAAATATTCGATACAGCGTGCAGATTGCTGAAGGTTTTCTGGTCCAGGCCAGTGTGCTGCATCAGCGGGGAGCCTCACGTTATAGTCCAGGTGAGCCGATACAAATTGGCTTTGATCCAGAGGACGCGCTCTTGTTATCTGAACCCATGCAAGACCATGTACAGGAGGCAGGAATATGAACCGGATCGCGGATCGAATCGTGAATCTGTATTCCTTTGGAAACCGCACATGGGTAACCCGGTTGCTGCTTCTGTTGCCTGCACTAGCTCTGATGGGCATTGTGTATCTGGGCGGGTTGCTGATCTTTGGCAGATATAGCTTTGATATGTATGAGAATGGAAAGCTTATTCGTGGCTGGGATTGGGGGGCCTATCGTGCTTTTTTATCTGATCCTTACTATTGGAAACTGATTGGCACGACGTTTCGCATTGCCTTCAAGGTTACGCTATGGAGTCTTTTGCTTGCATATCCGCTGGCCTACTGCATAGCGGGTCTAAAAAAGCCTGGCATGAAGCAATTGTTGCTGCTGCTCACGTTTCTTCCGCTACTGGTCAGTGCGGTTGTACGTTCTTACGGATGGCAACTTTTACTGTCCAAACAGGGCTTCATGAACTGGTTGTTCATCCGGCTGGGGCTTACCGAGGAAGGCTTCAGCATGATATACAACGAGACAGGTGTTGTCGTGGCCCTTGTCCATATTTTCCTGCCATTTATGGTCTTTCCAATCCTGAATGTATTGTCCCAAAGTGATGCTTCCTTAAAGGCAGCTGCTCAGGATCTGGGCGCGGGCAGCTGGCGAACGTTCCTGACCATTACCTTGCCTTTATCGGCAAGAGGCATTGCAAGCGGGGTACAGATTGTGTTCACGTTATGTCTCACCGCATTCACCACACCTCAACTGATCGGTGGGGGAAGAGTCATGACACTCCCGGTATTTATATACCAGCGTACCTTAGACACGAACTGGCCGATGGCTGCGGTTGCCAGTCTGTTCTTGCTTGTGTCTTCCATCGTTGTCTCGTTGCTTGTGAATAAAGGAGCAGAAATGCTGATGTTCCGTCGTTCCCGTAAGGGAGGTCAGGCATATGGTTAAGTCGAACAGGAGCACCAAACTGTTACTCTATATCTTTGTGGGCGCCGTAGCGATTTATTTGCTATTGCCACTGCTCATGATTATGTTGACATCTGTAGGCTCAGGTTCAGCCAGCAAATTTCCGCCCGAAGGTCTAACCTTGAAATGGTATGCCAATCTGAGTGAACAGACGCAGTTTCTCGATGCATTCAAGAACAGTCTCATTGCTTCCACAGGAGCGGTTCTGCTGGCTTTGATTACGGGTACACTTGCTGCGTTAGCGATTGTTCAGTATCCTTTCCCGGGTTCTGGCATCTTAAGGGCATTTTTTGTATCTCCTATGGTGATGCCGAAAATAACGCTGGGTATCGCATATCTGATTTTATTCTCGAAAATGCATATTGCAGGCGGACTGTTTGCACTTATTTTGGGTGAAGCGGTCATTGTGCTGCCATTCGTGCTCACTCTTGTAGGCAGTGCGTTAGCCAATCTGCACCCGGCTCATCGGGAAGCTGCCGCGGACCTTGGCGCAGGGCCGATGCGTATTTTTTTCACAATTACGCTGCCACAACTCCGACTATCTCTGCTTCTGTCAGGGTCAATCGCTTTTGTCTTCACTTTCGATCAGGTAGAGGCTGCACTGCTGCTGCTTCGTCAGGATAGCTACACGTTGCCAATACAGCTATTCCTGTATATGGAGAAATGGCAGGACCCAACGATTGCCGTGGTGTCTGTTGTTCTGATCGCTTTTGCGCTGGCACTGTTTATGACAATTAAACTAGTGCTGCGCTCTGTACCAGGACTTGAAAGTTTGTTTGGTCGCGGGAAAACAAAAGGAGGTCTGGATCAAAATGAATAATTCACAGCATCTATCCCATAGCTCAGGTCTGAATCGGGATCGGGCGGAAGAAGTGATGAAAGCACAGGGGCTAAGCGCCCTGATTGCAACGACCCCGGAGAACATTCACTATGTCATCGGGTCCCAGCTGCGTGCAAGCAACTGGACCATGCAGATTTATGCGGTTCTACCTGCCGACAGATCTGCTAAGCCATGCATCATCATTCCGACGAATCGGTTGGGTGTTGTGGCTCAGTTTGGTATCACGGGTGTGGACATATTTGCCTACAGTGATTTCTTCGTAGAAGGTTCGATCGAAGGCAAACCTTCCACTGACGACATTGATCTGTTCTATTCTCTCCTGCAAACGACGATTATTCATCCAGGTCCGGCAGAAGCCCTCAAGGCAGCGTTACAACAGCTTGAGATCAAAGATCAGCCGATTGGAATCGATGAGATGCGGATCGCTCCCGATATTCTGACGAGAATCAAGGAGGATGTTCCTGACAGAGCGGTAATTCCCGCATATAAGCTGTTCCGACAAATCCGTCTGGTCAAGACACCTTTTGAAATCGAGCAACTGCGTCAGGCTGCCCAATTAAATGAACGGATTGAGCAGGAACTAATTGACCTGATTGCCGCAGGTGTTCATGAGAAGCAACTTGCCGATCATTATCGTCTGGCTGTGATGCGAGCAGGTGGAACTCCGGCAATGACAGCGGTAGGGGCAGGGCCACGCAGTGCGTTGCCACTCATCGAAAATTATTTTCATACGATTGAGACCGGAGATCAGGTTCGTTTCGACCTTTGCTTACAGCTGGAAGGATACTGGGGAGATACAGGCCGCACGGTTGTTGCAGGTGAGCCTACCGCCTGGATGAAAAAACATTTTGATGCAGTCAAAAGTGGATGGGAGACGGCACTTGAAAACGTGCGCCCTGGCGTCAAGGCGTCGGAAGTATTCCATGCAGCTGTGTCTCGCGTACAGCGTGAGGGGATTCCGCATTACCGACGTCAGCATGTCGGACATGCCATCGGGTTGGAACTGTACGACGATATAACCCTCTCCCCGGGTGACCAGCGCATACTGGAGCCCGGTATGGTTTTATGTGTTGAGGTACCATATTACGAGCTCGGTGCTGGTGGATTCCAAATCGAGGATACAATTGTTGTAACGCCAGATGGTTATGAGTTTCTGACTCATATGGAGCGGAAACTGTTCACTAAATAACGATAAATGGAAGGCTTCACTGACCGGCGATCAGGCCACAGTCGATCCAAGAAGCTTTCTTACCAAGAAAGTTGGAACATCTATGATTCATCAGGGAACTAAGACGTTTCGTAACATTAGCCTTGCACTGTTCGCCGGAGGTTTTGTCACTTTTGCTTTGCTCTACAGCCTCCAACCCCTGATGCCTGAGATTAGTGATGCATTCTCCGTTACGCCGGCACACGCCAGTCTTACGTTATCAGTAACAACGATCGCCATGGCACTAACGATGCTGTTCATTGGGTCCTTGTCTGATTCTGTGGGCAGACGTTTTATTATGACAGCGGCACTGGTGATATCTTCTGTTATTGCTTTGCTGAGCGCATTCAGCGCGGGATATACGGATCTTCTTCTGCTTCGTATTCTCCAAGGTGTGGCACTCGCGGGGTTGCCAGCGATAGCCATGACATATCTGTCAGAAGAAATTGAACCTAGAAGTCTTGGTTATGCCATGGGACTATATATCAGCGGCAATTCGATTGGAGGCATGGCCGGTCGTTTTATCAGCGGTGTGGTGACAGATTGGTTCAGTTGGCGCGCCGCTGTGGGTTTCATTGGTATTCTTGGACTGTGTGCAGCCGTTATTTTTTGGCTTGTCATCCCACCATCCCGTCATTTTGTCAAAGCTGCAACCGGACTCAAAAATCCAATACCTCTTTTGTGGTCACAATGTCGCAATCCAAGGCTGTTATGCCTGTATGGACTCGGTTTTCTCCTGATGGGCGGATTCGTGACTCTGTTCAACTATATTGGTTTTGAATTAACGGGTGAACCCTATCATCTGAGCCAGTCTATCGTTGGAAGTCTGTTTGTGGTGTATCTGATGGGCACAGTCAGCAGTACCTGGATGGGTAGGCTGGCAGATCGGTACGGCAGATCACATGTGCTTGGAATCGCGTTGGGCATTATTTTGGCTGGTGCAGTCTGTACCGTTCATCCAGCGCTTGGGATCAAAATTATCGGACTCGCCCTGTTTGCCTTTGGTTTCTTTGGGGGCCATTCGATTGCCAGCAGCTGGGTTGGACTCGTGGCCAATCAGCACAAATCCCAGGCCAATGCGTTGTATTTATTTTTCTACTATCTTGGTTCAAGCGTAAGTGGAACAGGAGGTGGACTTCTTTACAGCCATCTGGGATGGATAGGCATTGTGGGGATGATCGGTGTGTATGTTTTGATCGGTTTTGTCTTGTGTAATTTGCTTGTTCACAGGTTGAAGGGACAGGTTACATAAATCAACTTTTTCCGACAGCTATTGCATATCCTGAAATACCGAGTATAATACTTGGTAAACAGACAAAAAGGGGATGCAATAAACGATGAAAACACATGCTGAATTGAACTCACTTCTTGTTGACGATTATCTGGATCTCCTGAACATTGCGAAACAGCTAGGTGATGACGAATGGAAAGATGCTATTCTGCAAGCATTGAAGGAAGAAGTCGATGCGAATCATCATCTGGATTCCAAAGAGGTAAGACAGGATTTATGGATTCAATTTGAAGGCATTAATGAACAAATGCATGATCTGTTAATGCAACTGAAACATGCCGACAGTCCTGAGGAGAAAGAGCAGATTATTGAAATGATCTGGGGATTAAAAGTAGACCGTCATGCGATCACACGTAAACTTGAAACCATGAGCCGTGCCAGCGCTGGACATCAATAAGCTCTAGGTTGATTATACATTGAAAACCCGCGTGTTTCCTGGGATTATCCCTAGGTCGCACGCGGGTTTTGTTTATGTTTTGATTGTTTTACTATACTGTAAATGAGTGTTCAAAAGCGGACTTTTTGAACTACCTCTCTTAAAACTGTTTTGCGAAAGTGCGCGCTTGCTCGATAGCTTGTTGCTTGATCTCATCCGCACGATCTTTGTATTGATTGTGCCCCTCAACAAAAATGCCATCAAGCTTCGGCACACCAAGGAAAGACATGATAATGCTCAGGTAACGATGACCGGATTCCATCTGAGCCGCTGGGCCTTCGGAATAAATGCCTCCGCGAGCCTGAATATGCAGCGCTTTTTTGTCAGACAGCAGTCCAACAGGACCTTGTTCTGTATAACGAAATGTTTTTCCAGCTACACAGATCGAGTCCACATAAGCCTTCAGAATGGGAGGGAATGAGAAGTTCCACATCGGTGTTACAAAAACATATTTATCTGCTGCGGCAAATTGATCCGACAGTTCATTCAAACGACTTACTTTTGCCTGCTCTTCGGAAGTCAGATCACTCCCTGATTGCAGTTTGCCCCAACCACTGAAGACATCCGCATCGATATGCGGAATATCCGAGCGATACAGATCGAGGTGAACAACCTCATCAGAAGGGTGACTTTCACGATAAGCATCGATAAATGCTTTGCCCGTAGCCATGCTAAAGGAGGTTTCATGATCATGAGGATGGGCAGTAATATACAATAAGGTAGACATGTCGTTCTTCCTCTCTGTGCGATTAATGGGGTGAAGCAATCTTGGCAATGATGAAGCGACCGCAGTAGTATGCATCGTTTCCCCCGTTTTATACGTCAGAAAGGGATATGAATGGATTGATCATGATATTGAATTGGATGTTATATAGTGACCAGATACTCAATCCATGTATAATATACAGGACGAGCATTTATTTTCCAAAGACAATAGGATGAGTGAGATGAGCGCACATGGGAATGGACCTGGAGAAGCAACGATTAAGCATTGAAGCAGCGAAATTGTATTATCAGTCGGATTACAGCCAGCAGGATATTGCCGCAAGGTTGGGCGTATCACGTCCAACAGTATCAAGGTTACTTCAGTACGCCAAAGATCGTGGATATGTCCGAATTGAAATTATGGATCCGCTGGAGGATATCGATATCATTGCCGGAGAACTCAAGTCGAAATATGATCTGGATACGGCACTTGTGTGTTTTGCCCCGTTGAAGAGTGATGAGGAAATACAGAAGCATATCAGCAAACGAGCAGCAGACTACCTTCAGGAGACGGTTCAGGATGCAGATATTATCGGGGTGACTTGGGGAACAACCATGCATGCCGTAGCACGCCAGCTTCGTCCCAAGCAGGTCAAAGGTGTCGAAGTCGTGCAATTGAAGGGGGGCGTAAGCCACTCCCATGTCAATACGTATGCCGCTGAGATTGTACATTTGTTCGCTGAAGCCTTCCACACGGTACCAAGGTATCTGCCATTGCCCGTTATTTTCGACAACATTGAAGTGAAGAACATGGTGGAAGCGGATCGACATATCGGCAGAATCGTGGAACTTGGCAGACAGGCCAACATTGCTTTGTTTACCGTGGGTACTGTGAAGGAAGATGCATTATTGTTCAGGTTGGGCTACTTCAATGAAGAAGAGCAACAACTACTGATGAACTCCGGTGCAGGTGACATTTGTTCACGCTTTTTTGATGCGGAAGGTCAGTTGATCAGTGAAGAGATTAACAGCAGAACCGTTGGAATTGATCTAGCCGAATTAAGAAATAAGGAAAAATCAATCCTTGTCGCCGGGGGACAACGCAAAATTGAAGCCATTCACGCCGCGCTTAAAGGTCATTATGCCAATATTCTGGTTACGGATCAGTACACAGCACAGGCATTACTGCGATTCTAATTTCAAATGGATATGGATGACAACATCTGCCACGCAAAAAGGGCGGATGTTTTGCTTTGTTAGGCAGAAAATAGGATGAAGCAAGAACGCTAAGTTGAACTGTGAACAAAAGTTCAAGTTGATTTTTACATATGTTCATGTTAGTGTAAGTGTATAGAAAATAACTAGTTCAGATAAGGGAGAGATTCAATTGACTACACCACAATTAGCTAAAATGATCGACCATACGTTGCTTCGTGCGGACGCAACGCAAAGTGAGATGGCCAAGTTAACCGAAGAAGCGAAGCAATACCAGTTTGCTTCCGTATGTGTTAACCCAGGTTGGGTTGCTTATGCTGCTGAGCAGTTGCAGGGTTCTGGCGTAGATATCTGCACCGTTATTGGTTTCCCTCTGGGGGCATCTACATCGGAGACAAAAGCTTTCGAAACGAAAGATGCGATTGCTAAAGGTGCAACTGAAGTCGATATGGTCATCAACATCAGTGCTTTAAAAGATGGCAAAGATGATTTCGTTGAACAAGATATTCGTGCTGTTGTTGAAGCGGCTGCGGGTAAAGCTTTGGTGAAAGTTATTATTGAAACTTGTCTGTTGACGGATGAAGAGAAAGTACGTGCTTGTCAGGCAGCTGTGCGAGCTGGAACTGATTTTGTAAAAACTTCCACAGGTTTCTCCACAGGTGGAGCAACGCCAGAAGATATCGCTTTGATGCGTCGTACTGTAGGTCCTGATGTTGGCGTTAAAGCTTCCGGTGGCGTACGTAGCTTGGAAGATATGCAGAAAATGATCGAAGCGGGTGCAACACGTATCGGTGCAAGTTCTGGCGTGAAGATTATGCAGGGTGGTCAGTCTACATCTTCTTATTAAGCAAAAGATCTTATCAAGAAAAAGCTTAATAAATAAATAAAAGTAATGTTATATTCTCTGTACTTGGGCGTTCGACTCAGGTACAGGGAATACAACTTACACTTATATTTTAATTAACGGAACTTATTGTAAGCGCTTCATAAGTTTTCTGAAAGATTACTGATAAGAATGCTTAAGAGCCCTTTGAGCTGAATTTCCACATCCGGCTTAACTACCTTCAAAGGAGAGATCAAATGAAATTTCTAATTGCCCTTCTTGGTTTACTCGTTGTTTTTGGACTGGCTTATATCGCAAGCAACGGTAAAAAGAAGATTCGCTACCGGCCGCTGGTCGTAATGGTTGTTTTACAGGTGATCCTGGCGTATGCCTTGCTGAATACAGGAGTCGGGACATGGTTGATTGGCGGCTTCGCGTCCGTATTTAAAAGTTTGCTTGATTATGCAAATGAAGGGATTGCGTTTGTATTTGGTGATTTGACCACCGTAGGTGCAGATACCGTAGGGACACCGTTCTTCCTAAGCGTATTGATGCCGATTGTTGTCATCTCTGCCCTCATTGGGATATTGCAGTATATCCGAATCTTACCTTTTGTTATAAAATATATTGGTCTGGTATTAAGCAAAATCAACGGAATGGGCAAACTGGAATCATATAACGCGGTTGCTTCGGCTGTATTGGGGCAATCTGAAGTGTTCATTTCTGTGAAAAAACAAATTGGGTTGTTGCCAAAACATCGGCTGTACACTCTGTGTGCTTCGGCGATGTCCACGGTATCGATGTCGATTGTCGGTGCCTATATGTCCATGATTGATCCGAAATATGTGGTTACGGCACTTGTGCTCAACCTGTTTGGCGGTTTTATCATTGCTTCTATTGTGAATCCTTATGAGGTTACAGAGGAAGAAGATATATTGGAAGTACAGGAAGAAGAGAAACAGTCCTTCTTCGAAATGCTCGGCGAGTACATTCTGGATGGATTCAAAGTTGCCATCATCGTAGCTGCGATGTTAATCGGTTTTGTTGCCTTGATTGCACTTGTTAACGGAATTTTCAGCGCGGTGCTTGGCATTTCGTTCCAGGAGCTGCTTGGTTATGTGTTTGCACCATTAGCCTTTATTATGGGTGTTCCTTGGAAAGAAGCGATTCAGGCGGGAAGTATTATGGCAACCAAAATGGTATCCAACGAATTCGTTGCCATGCTTGCTCTAGCGAAGGAGACCTTATTGTCTGCCAGAACAACAGGGATCGTATCCGTCTTCCTCGTATCGTTCGCGAACTTCTCCTCCATCGGTATCATTGCCGGTGCGGTGAAAGGACTTCATGAGAAACAAGGTAATGTGGTAGCCCGCTTCGGTCTGAAACTGCTTTACGGTGCATCGCTTGTCAGTGTATTGTCAGCGATCATCGCCGGACTGTTCTTGTAAACCGGATTATTGGAAGGAGTGCTTAGGTTATGTCAACATTCAAAAGAGTACATCTGATCGTTATGGATTCTGTAGGAATCGGCGAAGCGCCGGATGCAGCAGAATTTGATGATTTTGATGTAGATACTTTCGGTCACATCGCACGTGAACGCGGAGGTCTGAAAATGCCTCACATGGCCAGTCTCGGACTGTCCAACATCAAAGAAATCGAGGGTGTCCCTTTAGCGGATGCACCTAAAGCGTATTACACCAAGATGCAGGAAGCATCCAGAGGCAAAGACACAATGACAGGTCACTGGGAGCTGATGGGTCTTTACATTGATACACCTTTCCGTGTGTTCGAGAATGGTTTTCCTGATGAGTTGATTCAGCGCATTGAAGAGAAAACGGGCCGCAAAGTAATTGGTAACAAACCGGCCAGCGGCACGGAAATTCTGGATGAGCTGGGTGCAGAGCATGTTGAAACTGGCGCGCTCATCGTGTACACATCCGCGGATTCGGTTCTGCAAATTGCAGCACATGAGGACGTTGTTCCACTGAAAGAACTGTATGAGATCTGTGAGTTCTGCCGTGAAATTACACTTGAAGATCCGTACATGCTCGGCCGCATTATTGCACGTCCATTTGTAGGGGAAGCGGGTAACTGGAAACGTACTGCAAATCGTCATGACTATGCGCTCAAACCTTTTGGTCGTACTGTTATGAATGAACTGCAAGATGGTGGATTTGATGTGATTGCTTTGGGTAAAATCGCAGATATCTATGATGGCGAAGGTGTGACCAAGGCTGTTCGTACCGTTTCTAACATGGATGGCATGGACAAGTTGTCTGAAACGATGGATGAAGAGTTCACTGGACTCAGCTTCCTTAACCTGGTTGATTTTGATGCCCTGTACGGTCACCGTCGTGATCCGCAAGGTTATGCTCAGGCGCTTGAAGACTATGATGCACGGCTGCCAGAGATTTTTGCCAAAATGACCAATGATGATCTGCTGCTGATCACAGCTGACCATGGTAACGATCCAACATACCGTGGTACAGACCATACACGTGAATATGTACCACTCCTTGCTTACTCTCCGCGCTTCAGCGAGGGCAAAAAGCTTGATCTGCGCAGCACATTTGCTGACCTTGGCGCAACCGTCGCCGAGAACTTTGGAGTGAAAATGCCGGAATACGGCACCAGCTTCCTGAAAGATTTGAAATAAGTTTTCAAAACTGGATAGGGGAGGTCGGAGTAGCTTGCCTGCTCCGGTCCTGCCATCATAATAGACTAATTTGTATAACTGGAGGAGATTCATTCATGAGTACACATATTGGAGCAAAACCCGGGGATATCGCAGAAACGATCCTATTGCCAGGAGACCCTTTGCGCGCGAAATATATTGCAGATACGTACCTCGAAGATGTTGTATGTTACAACGAAGTTCGTGGAATGCTCGGTTACACAGGTACATATCAAGGACACCGGATTTCGGTGCAAGGTTCAGGGATGGGTATTCCGTCCTTCGCAATCTATGCTAACGAATTGATCAGCGAATATGGCGTGAAAAACCTGATTCGTGTGGGTACTTGTGGCGGTATGCAGGAGCATGTACGTGTACGTGACGTTATCCTTGCACAAGCAGCATGTACAGATTCCAGCATGAACAAACACGTATTTGGTGGTTATGACTTCTCACCAATCGCTACGTTCTCCCTGCTGAAAGAAGCATATGACCGTGCAACAGCTAAAGGCATGAAGATTCACGTCGGTAACGTATTCAGCTCCGATTCTTTCTACCGCGATGACCGTTCCGTAACAGAGAAATTGATGAAACACGGCGTACTTGGCGTAGAGATGGAAACAACAGCACTGTACACTATCGCTGCCAAGTTTGGTGTTAACGCACTGACCATCCTGACGGTAAGTGACCACTTGCTGACAGGCGAAGAAACATCTGCCGAAGAGCGCCAAAAAACGTTCAATGACATGATGGTAGTTGCTCTGGACACAGCAATCACACTGTAATTGTTGCATTTTATATTCATAATCATTTGATTTTAGTCGAAATTTTGTTTTAGCACGAAGTGAAGGAACCGGAACCGATACTGAAGAAGCAAAGCGATCACAGGAACGATCCGGAGCCGGAACGGTTGCTGCACAAAGTGTTTTGTAGGATGACAACAAGATGTTGTTGCATATTATATTCATAATCATTTGATGTGGATCGAAACTTTTGTTTTAAGCACGGAGTGAAGGAACCGGAATCGATTCTGAAGAAGCGTTAGCGTTCGCCTTTGTCTCCGAGTTTTCCCCATTGCAAAATGGATCAAAAAAACTTGGAGACAACAGCGATCGGAGGAACGATCCGGAGCCGGAACGGTCCCAGTACAAAGTGTTCTATACAAATCATTTACCCGAGGAGAGATCATCATGAGAATGGTAGACATTATTGCCAAGAAACGCGACGGAAAAGAACTGACAACAGCTGAGATTGATTTTGTTGTTCAAGGATACACACAAGGAGAGATCCCGGACTATCAAGTCAGCGCATGGGCGATGGCGGTATTCTTCAAAGATATGACAGACAAGGAACGCGCTGATCTGACGATGTCGATGGTAAATTCCGGTGAAACGATCGACCTGTCCGCTATCGAAGGCATCAAAGTAGACAAGCACTCCACAGGAGGTGTGGGCGATACAACAACACTGGTACTCGCTCCGCTTGTTGCTGCACTGGATGTGCCTGTTGCCAAAATGTCCGGACGTGGACTTGGTCACACGGGTGGTACAACAGACAAGCTGGAATCCGTTGCTGGTTTCCACGTAGAGCTTGAAAAAGAAGAGTTCATTCGTCTCGTCAACGAACACAAGGTTGCGGTTATCGGACAAAGTGGTAATCTAACGCCTGCAGACAAAAAGCTCTATGCACTGCGTGACGTAACAGCTACCGTTAACTCTATTCCACTGATCGCTAGCTCCATCATGAGCAAGAAAATTGCAGCAGGTGCAGATGCGATCGTACTGGATGTTAAAACGGGTGCTGGTGCATTCATGAAAACAACGGAAGATGCTAAAGAATTGGCACATGCCATGGTAAGCATCGGTAACAATGTTGGACGCAAAACGATGGCTGTTATCTCCGATATGTCCCAACCACTGGGTCTGGCGATTGGTAACGCGCTTGAAGTGAAAGAAGCCATCCTCACCCTGCAAGGTAAAGGTCCGAAAGATTTGGAAGAACTGTGTCTGGCACTTGGACGTCAGATGGTATTCCTTGCTGGCAAGGCAGATTCCTTGGAGCACGCTGAGGAGAAATTGAAAGAAGTGATCCACAACGGTAAAGCACTGGAGAAATTCAAAGATTTCCTGGCAAACCAAGGCGGAGACGCTTCGGTTGTCGATCATCCAGATCGCTTGCCACAAGCACAATACCTGGTTGAAGTCCCAGCAGACAAAGACGGCTATGTTGCCGGAATCGTCGCTGACGAAATCGGAACTGCAGCAATGCTGCTCGGCGCAGGCCGTGCAACAAAAGAATCCGAGATCGATCTCGCTGTTGGTCTGATGCTGAACAAAAAAGTGGGTGACCCAGTCAAAGCTGGTGAGTCTCTCGTAACGATCCATGCCAATCGTGAAGACGTAGCAGACGTCATCGCGAAGATCAAAGAAAACATTACAATTGCGGATCATGCCGATGCTCCTGTATTGGTTCATGATATCGTAACGGAATAATACAATCAGAGCAGACGAGATGTAATCTCATATCTGGCTTAATATGAAAGCCCCAAAGCGATGTAATCCATAGCTTTGGGGCTTTTTGTCGTTGAAAAGTACGCTGTTAATGATAGCGATTATCGGCTCTTTATTTGTTCATACGCCATCACCGAATCGGCACTTGTATAGATATAAGGCGTGGATGGCTCGGCTACAGGTGTCACCTTTGTTGCCCGAATCTCAATGGTATCTTTACCATTCACCTGTGCAGAGCCGATGCTGCCATCGATTTGCACCCAACTGTCTGTAGGGAAGCTATCCGCTTCTGGGATGTGAATCATCACGCCAAAGGGAGCCGCATCAGCGGGGCAGCACATGACGAGAAATCGTCCCAGTGCAAAATGTGATTCATGATCCATGCTTTTGTCACGGTAAACAAAACCGGTTAACGAGATATCTTTGCCTGCAAATTGTCGCTGGAACATATCGATCGTGCCGAGGGTTTCAGAGAAAATCTCAGGATAGACTCGGATGACCTGTTCTGCATACAACTTCTCCGCCAGTTCAGCGAATTCGCGGCTGTACTCATCTGGAGGGACGAATTGTACTTTGGTAGCCGATGCAGACTGAACAGCCGTTGATTGTTGTGTGAGATCTTGTACTTTCAATTGCGTTGCCGGATCAGGTAAAGGCTCTTTGCGACGAATCTCGGGAGGGGCATAGGTGAGAGACATGCCTTTCTGACTGGCCATGGAACTGCCGAGCGCCCGATCAGTTAACAGAAATCCCAGCAACAAGGGTATGGCAATCAGACCATATACCATTGAGCTGCGAAGGAACCCTGAGGGCGGTGGATGCTCACAGTCACAATGAATCTCGTTTCTACCGAACAGTCCATGCCAGGCCATGATAACAGCAATAAACAATAAGGGAACAGGACAGCATAACAGCAGTTTTTGCATGGTAGGAGCCAAATAATAATGAAGCGAGTCACTTGAATTCAAGTGAATAATGTACACCGCGAGCCCGCCGATCCATACCGCACGGATTAAGTTATGCCATTGGATGACGTGTGATCTTGGAACGGGAGGTTTGCTCATCGTATAGACAGTGTGGTTCATATCATCACCTCATTTCTATTCATCGTCAGGATGAAAGTTCATGTGATTAATTATTCAGGTCATAAAGTATGTTGCTCAACGTTTATACCAGCAGGTTAATCAACCACGAGCCGGCAAAGACAAGCATGATAATGGCTAGACTTAGACCGATAACAAACCGGGTACGGAAGGTAGAGAGCAGCATCAGGGTGCTTTTGAAATCCAGCATTGGACCAAGCACAAGGAAGGATACCAGCGGTCCCAGTGCAAACATATGTGAGAACGCAGAAGCCACAAAAGCATCAGAAGTAGAGCATAGAGACAGTACATAAGCAAAGCCCATCATGAACACGTAAGAGGCCACAGGACCATTGCCAAGTGAGATCAGATCGCTGCGGCTAATGAATGTCTGAATGCAGGCTGTAATGAGGGCACCAATCACCAGATATTTGCTCATATCGACGAATTCATCTCCGGCATGAATGAAGAAGCTACGCCAGTTTTTCACATGGTTGTGATCATGAGCATTTGCGTGTGCATGAGCATGAGGTTGCGCCATTTTAAATCCAGGATGCGTCTTGATCTCCCCTGTCACTGCGACCTTTGGCATCCGAAGGGGATTTCGACGAACAAACACATACACGAGCATGCCTATGGAAGCTGCTACGGCAAAGGCCAGTCCCATACGGGCAATGGTAATCTCAGGATGGGAGGGAAAGGCAAGCAAGGTTGCTGTGAACACGATGGGGTTGACTACGGGACCACTCAAGATGAACGTCACTGCGATATAGGCTGGCATGCCTTTGTGCATCAACCTTCTCACTACCGGGATCATTCCACATTCACAGATGGGAAAAATAATACCGAGCAGTCCCGCGACCAGTACACCGCCGATCGGATTCTTGGGCGTGAGTTTACGGACCATTTCTTCAGATACGAACCACTGCATGAGCGAGGACAATAACACGCCCATGAGCAGAAAAGGTGCGGCTTCAAGAAAGATACCCATGAATACGGTTTTCATATTTTGCAAAGCTTCACTGTTCCATACTTCCTTCAAGTCTGGAGCCATTGTGATCAACACGGGAACAAGAAATGCACAAGGGATCAGGAAGGACAGGAGCTTCAAATTGGCTGCCATTTTCATGAAACAGACCTCCACAACTAGGACTTTGCTAAAATATATGCTTGTACGTACAGCAACATACATCGTTCAACTATTTTAATCAACATTTTTACGATTAATGAAGATTTTTCATCATATTAGAGTTGACAACCGCAAGAAAACTGAGGTATAGTTCGGATTGATCATATTTAATAGTAATTATTACGATTAAATATAGTGAGTCTATTTTTGATCCCTCATAGGGTCAGAAAAAAGATGGGGCATTACAAATTATGCAGAGTGGAGGATGCAGAAATGTCAGATCAACAGGTTCAACAGCGGGTTCCAGTAACCGTACTTAGCGGATATTTAGGCGGAGGCAAAACGACACTGCTCAATCATGTGCTTCATAACCGCGAGGGGATGAGGGTTGCTGTCATCGTCAATGATCTCAGTGAGGTTAACATCGATGCAGGTTTAATACGAGATGGTGGAGGCCTATCACGCATTGATGAGAAGCTGGTAGAGATGTCCAATGGTTGCATCTGCTGCACATTGCGGGAGGATCTGCTGAAAGAAGTTGAGCGGCTGGCGATGGATGGTTCTTTTGACTACATATTGATTGAATCCACTGGAATTGGTGAACCGGTACCTGTTGCACAGACGTTTACGTATATTGATGAGGAACTCGGCATTGATTTGACGAGATTGACTCGTCTCGACACGATGGTTACAGTTGTTGATGCTGCCCAGTTCTGGCGTGATTTTTATTCCAAGGAAACATTGAAGGATCGTGGACAGGAAGCTGGGGAGGACGATGTTCGCGGAATCGTTCATCTGCTGACGGATCAGGTGGAATTCTGTGATGTGCTGATTCTTAACAAATGTGATCTGGTGTCGGAGGAAGAATTAACGAAGCTTGAAAAGGCACTACACGCTATGCAGCCGGAAGCCAAGCTCATTCGCACGATACATGGGCAGATTGATCCGAGAGAAATATTGAACACAGGACGTTTTGATTTTGAAAAAGCAAGCCAGTCCGCGGGTTGGATCCGCGAATTAATGAAAGAAGAACATACTCCGGAGACTGAAGAATATGGAATTCATTCATTCGTCTATCATCGTAAACGTCCATTCCACCCGGAACGCTTGCTGCGTTGGATTGCGAAATATCCAGATAGTATTGTGCGATCCAAGGGTCTGATGTGGCTGGCGACTAGGAACCATATGGCAATCTCTTTCAGTCACGCAGGCACATCGAAGCAGCTTGCGCCAGCAGGAATATGGGGAGGTGCGATGAGTGAGGAGGAAAGGCAACTGCATTTTGGCGACACGCTGCCAAGCATACCGGACTGGGATGATGAGTGGGGTGACCGGGTAACCAAATTAGTATTTATCGGCATTGATATGGACCGGGCGGCGATTGAATGTACATTGGATGAGACCCTTCTTACGGAGGAAGAGATGTTGATCAACTGGCGTGAACTGAAAGATCCTTTTCCCGCGTGGAGTTGAAGTGAAAAGAAAAGATCTTCAAGTGCAATAGTGCCCCTGAAGATCAATGCTGATATTGTATTAAGGGTTTTAGCTAAAATACAAATCGCCAAGATAAAAATCACCATTGCCGCTTTTTTGCGGACTAAACACAAAGGTAAGGTACACTCCATAGGAACCCGTCCATCCTTGTGGATAATAAATGGCTTTGTAACTGTGTCTTGTTTTGGTTTTATCGTTCATTGCAATCACTTTAAAATCAGCTGATTTGATGTTAATCAACTGATCTGCATATTTAGTCAGCGTTTTTTTATCATTTGCTGCAATGATACCTTTGACTGTAGTCTTAAATTTATCTTTCTGGGATTGCTTACCCAGATCAAAAATGTCGATCTCGGGATTTTCAATAACTTTAGCATCTATGTATTTATCAAATTCACTAGTGCTACCTGTTTTAAGTGCTTTACCATACATTTTGATCAATGTTAAAGATTCTTTCTGCAATTTGACTATCATCTGAGCGTCAGTTCCAGTCATCTTGATTGAGCCCGAAGTGCTTGAGTTACTTGAACTACTTGGTTTACTTGAATCTTCAGAACCTTTGGCACCTGTACTGCTGTTATTACTACTCGAACTACTTGGTTTACTGTTACCTGAGTTAGTGATACTTACAACTTTGTTGCTAACATTCAGAGATACGTTGGCTCCGAGTGCTTCTGCTGTGGTACTTACAGGCAAGTATACATCACCGTCATATACCAGTGCATTCAGTTTGTCTCCAGCTTCATTCTTGGGTGTCCAAGACAAACCGTTTACTTTAAAGCTAATGTTGCTGTCGAGTGCTGCTTCGATATCTTGAATTCCGTTTGAAGCTGCTACACCCAGGGCACCGAAAGCCAAACTGCATGCTACCAATGACCCAATAAAAGTTGATTTCTTGATCTTCATCTAGTTCCTCCGTAGGTAAATTATAATGATACCAAAGCAGTATATCATATGAAATTATAATATGCATACAAAATTTTACTGTAGCAGATATGGATTTGACAAAAGAAAAGCCATAGTCTAATTTTATTAAATAGTAATTATTACGATTAAATAAGAGGAGGCAACAACTATGAGAGTCATTGTAACCTTAGCCTGCACCGAGTGCGGGGATCGCAACTACACAACAACCAAGAATAAACGTAACCATCCAGAGAGACTTGAGATGAAGAAGTACTCCCCACGTTTGAAGAAAATGACGATCCACCGGGAAACCAGATAAATTTTTTTGTTGTTTTTAAATCGTAATATTTACGAAAAGAGGGAGTGGCATGATACTATCTTCCATGCGTGATGTTGTATTTGGATATGGCAAAGAGCCAGTCATTGATCAACTGTCGCTGGATATCCATGTGGGAGAGTTCATAGGCATCACAGGTCCCAATGGTTCTGCGAAGACGACCCTGTTAAAGCTGCTGCTGGGGCTGTTGAAGCCCTGGAGCGGCACGATACATATGAATCCGCAGTTGAAACGTGGGAACAACTCCAATATCGGTTATGTGCCCCAACAGGTGGCATCGTTTAATAGTGGGTTTCCCAGTATCGTGATTGAACTGGTTCGGTCCGGATGTTACACCAAGCTGGGATTATTCCGCAGATTCACAGCAGAGCAGGATGCCATTGTTGAACGCAGTCTGCGGGAAGTTGGCATGTGGGAATATCGGAATACACGCGTCGGTGAGCTGTCTGGTGGACAGAAGCAGCGGATCTGTATTGCAAGAGCTATGGCTGGGCAACCACAGGTTCTCGTACTGGATGAGCCTACAACGGGAATGGACCGCCATAGTCGTGAAGGATTTTACAATCTGATGCGCCACTATGTTGATGCTCATGGGATAACTATTATTATGGTTACTCATGGACTGGAAGAAATGGGGAATCGATTGGATCGAACGATTACTTTGGAGCGGCAAGAAAGTGAGGAATGGCAGTGTTTGAGTACGAATTCATGCAACGTGCCTTCTGGGCAGGGGGGCTGATTGGAGTCATCGCTCCAATTTTGGGTGTTTATCTGATGCTCAGGCGGCAGGTTCTTATGGCAGACACGTTATCCCATGTCTCACTCGCAGGGGTGGCGCTCGGTTCGGTCATGAATCTTAACCCGGTGATCTGCGGATTCGCCATTGCAATTATCGGTGCATTACTGGTTGAACAACTGCGGCGAACTTACCGAACCTACAGCGAGGTACCTGTAGCAATCATTATGACTTCGGGGTTGGCCCTTGCTGTGGTATTGATGAGTCTCCAAACCAATCTGTCCAAGACCTTCAGCTCATACTTATTCGGATCAATTGTCGCGGTTAGCGATATGCAGTTGTGGATGATGGCAGGCGTGTGTGTGATGGGTTTACTTTTTTTCATTCTGCTACGAAGACCTTTATATAGCCTAACCTTTGATGAAGAGACAGCTTCGATTGGAGGTGTTCAGGTGAGAGGTTTATCATTTGCATTTGCCATTCTGACAGGAATGACTGTAGCTTCAGCCATGCCGATTGTCGGTGTGTTGCTGGTGTCTGCTCTCATTGTACTGCCTGCTGCCTTGGCACTAAGAGTGTCTCGCAGTTTTACAGCAGCGATTATTGTCGCGGTAATTACAGGATTAATTGGTATTTTTAGCGGACTGACTACATCTTATCATCTAAATACGCCACCGGGAGGAACAATTGCACTCATCCTGTTGGTCTTCCTATTGACTGGAATATCAGCGCAAAAGCTGATTGCACGATATAACCGCAAGCGTCACCGCAAAGAGACAAAATCACAGCACGTCATTCTGGTCAACCATTCAAGGAGGAATACATCACATGAAATTCAGTAAAAAAGCAACGCTCGGATTGTTGTTCAGTCTTACAATTATCGTCGCAGGCTGCGGACAAAAATCCACTTCTGATGCGAATACAAGTTCTGCGGGTGCCGCTAACAAGGTCTCCACCTCCACAGAGAGTGAAACCGCAAAATTAAACGTGCAGGTCAGCTTCTACCCGATGTATGAGTTCACCAAAAATGTGGCAGGTGATCTGGCCGATGTGCATACACTCGTTCCAGCAGGAATGGAGCCTCATGATTGGGAGCCTACACCACAAGATATTGCAAGCATTGAAAAAGCGGATGTGCTTGTATACAATGGTGCGGGTATGGAATCATGGATGGATCAGGTCACCGGAAGTCTGAGCAATGCTTCACTCATTCAGGTGGAAGCGAGCAAAGGAATTAACCTGCTTGAAGGTGGAGAGCATGATCACCATCATGAAGATTCAGAGGCAACAGAACATGACCACGATCATGACCATGCGAATGAAGCGACTACAGAAGAACATGATCACGACCACGATCATTCAGATGAAGCAACTGCTGAAGAACACGACCACGATCATGACGCCGAGGCGGAAGAAGGACATGGGCATGATCACGGTGGACTGGATCCTCACGTATGGCTGTCACCTGCACTGGCTGTCAAAGAAGTACGCATTATTGAAGCAGGACTGACGCAGGCCGCCCCGGAACATGCTGAACAGTTCAAGCAGAATGCAGATGCCTACATTGCTCAGCTGGAGTCATTGGATCAAGATTTCAAGGCGGCTGTGGCGGATAGCAAACGCAAGGATTTCATCACACAACACGCTGCATTTGGCTACCTTGCCCAGGAATACGGATTGCAGCAGGTGCCCATCGCAGGATTGTCTCCTGAGCAAGAACCTTCGGCAGCACAGATGGCATCGGTCATTGATTTTGCGAAAGAGCATCAGGTGAAGACCATTTTCTTCGAAACACTGGTTTCATCCAAAGTGTCTGAGACGATTGCAAGTGAAGTGGGGGCCAAAACGGCTGTATTAAACCCGATTGAGGGACTCACCGAGGAAGAGATCGCGGCGGGAATGGACTACATTAGCGTGATGAGACAGAATTTGGAGGCACTGAAACTGGCACTGAACGAATAATAAAAGATCCATTTGATGCCTTTCACCGAAAAAGGTACAATAATACAACATGCTGAGGAATGGAGTGCCATTCCTTTGCCTTTTTGCGAAGCAGAGAGCACAGGGATGTGCTCTCTCTTTGTTGATAAGGTGACCGGATCAAGGATACAGGAGGACGCATTAGATGAATTTAAATGAGGAACATGAAGTGCTGTTAAGTGAACAGCCTGCCCATCTGTGGAGACGGCGTAAGCTGGAACTGATGCACTGGACGGAACGTGACAAACATACGGTATCCGCGAAGAAAACGGAGATTTGGAACGGTGCTGAAGTTGATACCGAACTCGTGAAGGCACTGTCCATACTTCAAAGTGCGGGGGTAAAGACGGAATTTTCATGTGCAGGGGTGAGTCCGCTTGACGAACCTGTCGATCATTCCCTTTATGCTTATGTTACTCTGGTACAAAGTGAAGTTGCAGCTCAATTCGTGGACTACGCGCTCCGTCGGATGCGGAATCGATTACTTGTTACACTCGAGGCCGAAAAGGGCCGCTATGATCTATCTTCTTTTTTCATTGGACACAATCGGAGCTTCTGCTGGTGGATGGAGAACTGCGCCTTACAGTTCGGAAGCCGAAACGAATCGAGTGAAAAAAGCGTAGTATAAAGGAGGATAGGTTTGTATATTTGAAGGTAAAGGAGGTATGACACGATTGAATAAGTGGGTCAAAACGATACTTTTTCTGCTAGGCTCCGTCTTTCTTACACGATTCATCCCATTCTCGTCCTTGTTCCGCAACCTGGATACGATGATTCACGAATTCGGTCATGCACTAATGACACTGGTATTGTCTGGTAAAGTGCTGCGGATTGAATTATACGCTGATCATAGCGGTGTAACGTATTCGTCCATGCTGACACCAGGCAGATCGATTCTGGTTTCTCTGGCGGGATATATCAGTGCATCATTGTTTGCCTGGCTGTTGTTTTACTTATACCGCAAAGGCTTGCACATGTGGGGACTCGGGATTATGACGGCTGTCGCTCTGGTGTCGCTCCTGTTGTATGTAAGAGGGGAGTTTGGCATGTTATGGTTGACCGGGTTCATCCTACTTAACGTTGTCATTATGATTTTTGGTGCCAAGATTGTGAAGTACTATTACCTGTTACTGGCGTTTCTTACGCTGGAAGAGTCGGTCGTTAGTGCCGTATACGTTGGACTGATGTCCTGGACTCAACCTTCACGGGCAGGGGATGCGGCGAATCTCGCTCAGCAGACATTCCTTCCGGCGCTATTCTGGGGAACGCTGTTTGCATTGTTTGCACTGTGGTGTGCCAAGGGAGCACTCAGTCTCTTTTTCCGCAAAGAAGGCACTTCGCGATCGTCACGGTCTCGGGGATTACGAAGAGCGTAACGGATATAAAGTAATATAAAAGAAGGCACTTCCTTTCTTCATGAAAGGATAGTGCCTTTTGTTTTTGGACTTACATCTGATATTAAAGATTTTGAATTTAATCTCCAAGATTTTCCCATAACACGTAAAAGTAATAAATCTCTTCCATAATCGCCTTGTCATCCTCTGCCGCAACGCCACCCTTGATCCGAGCAAGGGTGCCCAGAATATCATATATCGTTTCACGCTCCACGCTGAATTGAATGCGGTTGACGATTTTATCCCAGGCCTTCATTGCGTAATCGATTTTAGACTTGGCTTCAGTCCATTTTTTACCCTCAACCTGTTTCTCTAATGTTTGTATAGATTCAAGCAAGCGATCATCGGTGCCAAAGGGCTTTTTGAGAAAGGCTCCGCTAGCCATAATTGCAACAAACACAAGAATGAGGAAGATCGGAAGCACATATAGCAGCCAGAAACGCGTTTTCATTCAACCGCCTCCTTGATGTAAAGAGTTTAGAAAGGCCCCTCATAATCGCCCATATCGATTTTTTCGGTGATTTTATCTTCGAATAGATCAACATACAATTTGTCATTGGGCAATATGGCGGCAAAAGCAATATCCTGTATCGTGATCTTTTGCTTCTTAAGCTGCTCGCTGAGCCAGTTGATATCTTTGTTTCTTTCCTCCAGATTTTGCTTAATCAGAAGGCCATCAATGATAATCTCGGTCATCAGCTTGCTCTTGGGCGGGTGCATATGCATGTCTTTCGCGGTTACGGGTTGATTCTCCGGTTTCAAAACAACCGAAAGGCTACCGTCCGGTTCCAGAATGGCATAGTCTAGCGTTGTAATATCAAATACATCCTTTTGCCTAAGCATCATGGTCAATTCGTCAAATTTGACTCGCATTTTACTCAGGTTCTGTTCGAGAATTTTACCGTTCTGGATGATCAATGTGGGGTCAGAGTCCATTAGTTTAGAGATGGTACGATTCTTCAGCGTAATATACTGAAAGATGATCGTAATGATTGTGAAAATGGTCAATGCCACAAAATGAATCCACGCCTTGGATGAAAGATCGGTTGCAAAAGTCCCCGCAATGGAACCGATTGTGATGCCGTTAATGTAATCAAAATACGTCAAGTTACCCATCTGCTGTTTGCCTAGCACTCTTGTATAGATGATCAGGGTCAGGAAGGCAATAATAGACCTTACTGCAACAACCCATGTTTCTTCCATCATATATGTATCACCTTCCTTTACTTCACTTCGCATAGTACTATAACAAGCTTTTCCTAGGCTGGATGATCTTATGCTTGAACGCAAAAAAACGAAACCTGGGTAAGTATCCCAGGCTTCGGTTTCATTAACTACCTATATTAGTTGAACTGATTCATTTACACGTAACGGAGGTCTTTCATCAGAGTGTCTGTGTAAATAATTGTTACACACCGGAATACGCCATAAATCCGCCATCTACCGGAATGACTGTACCCGTGACAAAGCCGGACTGTCTTTCATCCGCAAGCCACATCAATGTGCCGAGCAGGTCTTCCGGTTTGCCGAAACGGCGCATGGGTGTATGAGCAATAATTTTGCTGGAACGTTCCGTTGGTGAGCCGTCTGGTTGCAGTAATAGATTACGGTTTTGCTCAGTCAGGAAGAACCCGGGTGCGATAGCATTGACACGAATACCGGATTCGGCCAGATGAACGGCGAGCCACTGCGTGAAGTTGTTAATGGCTGCCTTCGCAGCGCTGTAAGCAGGAACTTTGGTCATGGGCGATGGGGCGCTCATGGAAGAAATGTTTATGACAGTGGCAGGAACATCGCGCTCTATCATATGTTTTGCAAAGATCTGAGTGGGTATGAGAGAACCGACAAAATTCAGATCCATCACCTGACGAAATCCCTCTACACTTACATCGAAAAATGTAGTGACATCGCGCTTTTCCAGATCTTCCAATCTAAAAATTTCATTCGTGGTGTTGGCACTTGCGTTATTGCCACCGGCGCCATTAATAAGAATGTCACATGGTCCAAGCTGTTCCAGCACAGCATCTGCCGCCGCTTGCACACTATCGGCCTGGGTTACGTCACAGGCAATAGCAATCGCTTTGCCACCGGCAGCTTCTATCGCAGATACAACTTCCTGTCCCTTGGACACGGTGCGGTTCAGGATGGCTACACTCGCACCGTGCCGAGCCAGTTCTTCCGCCATGGAGCGGCATAATACTCCAGCACCTCCGGTGATTACAGCCGTTCTGCCTTCAAGACGAGATGAGCGTTCATATTGACGTTCACTCATGCTTTTGCCCTCCTTTGCAGGGAATCCCAGACGCCCCAGAGATACATGATCCCCAAAGCCCGGTCATAGAGTCCATAACCAGGTCGGCACTGTTCTCCCCAGAGATGACGACCGTGGTCGGGTCTTGCATAACCTTCATAACCGATATCGTGATAAGCCTCAACAACCCCTGCAATATCAACACTGCCATCCTGACTGCGATGTGAGGTTTCGATAAAGTCGCCATTATCGTAGATTTTGACATTACGAATATGAGCAAATGGAATTCGATCCTTGAACTCATGTATCATCCCGATAATGTCATTGTCAGCATTCGCTCCCAAAGAGCCACTGCATAACGTCACGCTATTGTAAGGGCTATCATAAAGATTCAAATATTTCCGAACATTCTCCTGACTCGTTATAATCTTCGGTAATCCAAAGATTGGCCAAGGCGGATCATCGGGATGGATGGCCATTCGAATGCCCAGCCGTTCGGCTGTAGGAATAATTTCTTGCAGGAAATAACGTGCGTGCTCCCACATATGATCCTCGGTTACATCCTTGTAGGCTTCGAACAGACCCGTTAAATACTGCAATCGTTCCGGCTCCCAACCTGGCATGGTGAGTGCGGAGTTTTCGGTAATGCGTCGAACCAGTTCCAGGGGTTCTATATCCGCGAGTTTACTGTGCTCATAGAAGAGGGCAGTTGAGCCATCTTCCATTTCCTTGTGCATATCCGTGCGAAGCCAGTCGAAGATCGGCATGAAGTTATAACAGATGACCTTCACACCCACCTGAGCCAGTTTCTCCATTGTTTTAATGTAGTTCGCAATGTACTTATCTCTTGATGGCAGACCCAACTTGATATCCTCATGGATGTTTACACTCTCAACGACATCTAGATGTAACCCTGCCTTGTCCGCTGCTGCTTTGACAGCGAGTATCTTGTCCATCGGCCATTCCTCGCCAGCAGGAACATCGTGCAGTGCCCACACAATACCTTCAACACCCGGAATCTGCCGGATATGATCCAGCGTTACCGTATCATTGCCTTCGCCGAACCAGCGAAAAACCATTCTCATCACGTTCACCTCATCATGAATAGTAGGAAGAAAAATTCACTCATTGAAAATAGGACGGATATGTATCCTGCAGGACAGCTAAATCGGTGACAGTTAAATGCAAATGTTCCTGCATCAGTCGCTCTGCTGTGTCGGCATCATGCTGCTGAATGGCCTTGACCATGGATCTGTGCTGTTCAATCAGGTGATCCCACTGATGATCGGAGGACAGGCGTAACATGCGACTTCGATTCAAATGTACATTCATCTGCTGGATAACAGTCCAGGTGTTGCTTTTGTTGCAGCCTGCAAAAAGAGTGCTATGGAATTCCTCATCCAATTGGAACATTCGTTCATCATCCGGTTTGACCCTGCATTCCTGTTGCCAGGCAAGGTTCTGTTCAAGTGCCAGCATCTGTTCGTTCGGAAAGTTCTCGCAGGCGAGCCTGATGACGGCTCGTTCGAGCTGTTCACGCATGAACCGTGCTTCCTCAACGAGATCGACCTGAATCAGAGAGACGTATGTACCACGCTGTGGGTACACTTCCAGCAGACCTTCCTGAGCAAGCCTTACAAAACTTTCTCGAACAGGTGTCCGGCTGACCTGAAACTCCAGCGAAATTTCCTTCTCAGAAATAGCTGTTCCCGGAGGCATTTTCAGACTCAAAATGAGTTGTTTCAGCGTGAAGTAAACGACATCTCGGGTTGAGTAAGATTGCTTATTATTCATGGAAGACATACTGCTCGCAACAGGCAACAAACCGGCTTTGGATGATAACTTTGGGGTATATTCCACAACTTCAACTCCTTCGTTGATATACTACCATACTTGTATGGTAGTGTGGAAGCGCTTTATCGACATTATATTAAATTTAGTTGATGATTCACTTGCAGTTCAAGGGAGTAAAGAGTACAATTCAGTTATTAGGTTCTATCGTTTAAACCAACAGACATAAAACAGAGAAAATATACGTAGAAATAATGAAGAAGAAATAGTATAGAGGTGAAACCATGGGACAAAAAGCAATTAGCGTTTTTCAAACCTGTATCCCGTTATTTCAGGTGTTAAGTGACAACCATCGTCAATCCATTTTGCTGACGCTCACCGAGAAGGGCAGAATGACAGTGAATGAAATTACCGAACAGTCCAGCCTATCCCGACCAGCCATATCTCATCATCTCAAGTTGTTGTTAGAGAAGGGGCTTATATCTGTGGAACAGAAGGGCACACAGCGATATTATTCGGCTTCACTGAATGCATCGGTGGAACTGTTGAAGGAACTGGTAACTGCTTTGGAAGAAGAGTGTCTGTAGATTAATAGTGATAAAACATGCTTTTGCATGTGCCTTATAGGTTCGTAAGTTTAAACGCTTGATCAATAATAAACAGAGGAGTATGTATATATGACAACGACTATACAGGAAGTAACCAGTCAGGAAGTTGAACAGATTTTGGAGCAGCAACGACAATTCTTTCGTTCCGGGGCCACACGATCGGCAGAAGCTCGAATTGCCCGTCTGACCCAACTCAAGCAGGCCATTCAAAAGTACGAATCCAGACTGACAGAAGCTCTCTATCAGGATTTGGGCAAAAGTGAGTTTGAATCCTACACAACCGAGATCGGATTTATGATGGACAGCATCACACACACTATTCGTAAAGTGAATAAATGGGTGAAGCCCGTTAAAGTAAAAACGCAAATGGCACTCCTGGGTTCCAAAAGTTATATTATACCTGAACCCTATGGAGCCGTTCTCATCATCGGACCGTTCAATTATCCATTTCAACTCTTAATCGAACCATTGGTAGGTGCGATTGCGGCAGGCAACACAGCCGTGCTCAAAGCCTCAGAGAATACACCTGCGGTGTCCGCTGTTGTACGTGAAATGATTGCGAGCGTGTTCGAACCGGCTTACGTACAAGTGCTTGACGGTGCTAAAGACACGACGACAGCGCTGATTAACGCGCCATTCGACTATATCTTTTTTACAGGCAGTGTACCGGTAGGCAAGATTGTAATGGAGGCAGCTGCCAAAAATCTCGTTCCCGTTACGTTGGAACTGGGCGGTAAGAGTCCGGTCATTGTTGATGAACAGGCGGATATCAAAGTAGCTGCGGAGCGCATTATATGGGGCAAGCTGCTCAATACAGGACAGACCTGTATCGCACCCGATTATTTGCTCGTGCATGAGCGCGTGAAAGAACAGTTACTCACAGAGTTGAAAGCAGCGATTGTGTCCTTCTTTGGTTCGGATATCCAGCACAACAAGGACTATGGGCGAATTGTGAACAAGGGACATTTTAAACGGCTGACGACTCTGATTGAACGGGATCAGGCCAAAGTGATCTATGGGGGAGCTTCGGATGAGGAAGATCGCTTCATTGAACCTACTTTAATTGATGCGGAGTCCTGGGATGCAGCAACGATGGAAGATGAGATTTTTGGACCCATTCTGCCAATCATTAGCTATCATAACTTGGATGAAGCCATTGTAGAAATCGTAAAGCGGCCGAAACCACTCGCCTTGTATCTGTTTACTTCCGACACCGGGGTTCAGGACAAAGTGCTGCGCGAAGTTTCTTTTGGAGGCGGCTGCATTAACGATACCATCACGCATGTAGCGAATCCGCGTCTGCCATTTGGCGGTGTTGGTCATTCCGGTGTTGGCTCGTATCATGGGCAGTACAGCTTCGAAACCTTCTCTCATCTCAAAAGTGTACTGAAAAAAAGCACCAAATTGAATCTGCCGATTCTATATCCACCGTATGATAACAAGCTGAAGTTGATTAAACGTTTGTTAAAATAAATAAGAAAGACAAAAAGCCTGCTACTGGAACTCATTCCAGAGCAGGCTTTTCCTGTCGGTAACGGGATGGTGACATGCCGGACCAGCGCTTGAATTGACGACTGAAATGGGCAATATCCTTATAACCAAGCATGACAGCAATATTTTGAACGGACAGCTTCGGATTGCCCAGAAGAAGCTTCGCTTCATGCAAAACCAACTGGGACAATACAGCACGTGGAGACTGACCAAACACCTGCTTGAACACGCGATTACAGTGAGAAGAACTGATGCCCAGCTCTGCTGCAATATCATCAATACCATAGTGACCGTTGGACTCGTGTCCCTGTTTGAATTGCTGACTCATCAGGCCTTGCAATCGATTACGAATCTGGTGGGCGAGTTCAATCTTCTCGTGTCCGTCGGTAAACCATTGCGCTGCCTCTTGCGAGACCGCCTCCCACAGATGGCCAAATAGTTCAAATACTGCAGATTGCAGCTGCATACGCTGTACCATCGTATTGGCTGTTTCATCATCCGCAGATGACATCAATTTGCGCAAAACCGGCTCAATCTGCTGTGTAACCGGACTATCCGCACGGAATCGTATTTGTTTGATACGTGCTAGCAACGATAGGAACAATTGATCATCAATGTCAAAATGCATGCAAAAATAAGCGAATCCCTTGCCATTATGGCTCTGACTGGAATGAATGCTTCCCGGAGGAATCAGGAGCAGTTCGCCAGCCTTTTGAATATATAGGGTGCCGTTCACCATCATGCGTTGCTCGCCTTCCGTGACATAGTTCAATTCATATTGAGGGTGCTCATGCGCCGGATAATCCCAGTCCTTACCTACACTTCGTAAATGAATGGCGAACAGATTGACCGTTGTTTGCACATCTGGATAAAAAACTTCACGGACACTTTCTCCCAAAGTAGGAGGTAAGTACGTTGAAGACATGGAAGATTCCTCCCTTTATAGAGGTTGTTCAAAAAAAGAGCTTTTGATTACGTAGGATGCCTAGTGGCATCATCAGCATCGAATATGGCATTCAGCCGAAATGTCCGTTGCTCACGTAGCTCTATCTACGCTCCGCTACTCCATTTCTAGCTTCATCCCATCTTTTTGGTACTGAAAACCACTCTTTTTGAACTCGAATTTATATCAAATGGAATGGTTTTGTGTAACCGCTTTAATCTATTATAGTCTATCAGCTTGATTTGGGTAAATATCCGATTGATTTGATCATGGTCTGAGGTGGAACCACGTGTTAGGATGGGGCTAATGAAAACGTATGCAAAAAATTCTGAGAGGGGTTATGATTCATGAGCACATCCAAATCCATCTTTTATAATGCACATCATGCACCGATCGGTGCTTTTGCGAGTTTTACACTGGGTTACAAAGGAGCCAAAGGCGGGCTGGGTCTTGAACTCGGCAAGCCGGCAGACCAGAATGTATATATTGGATTACAATCTCGCGATGGAGACAATTATCAGGCGCTTCCTTTTTATGAAGCTTCCGAGGATGAGAGCAGCCGCTATGATGTAGAGAAGTTGGAGAATGGGGACACGGCGTCGACAACAGCGTCCAAAGTTCCACAACCTCTTATTACGGCTTTTAGCGATGAAGATATTACCCGTGAATTTACCTCAGGTATGGATACGTGGACTGCTGGAGATCTGACGTTCCGTATCTACTCGCCTGTACGTCCAGTACCTGATCCAACGAATGGGGATCGTGAAGAATTAATGGATGCACTCGTACCTGCCGTATTGGTTGAGATGACAATTGACAATACGCAAGGTCAACAACCCCGCAAAGCCTACTTTGGCTATCAGGGCAATGATCCGTACTCTGCGATGCGTCTGATTGGGGGGCCGGAAGGTGGCTCCATCACAGGTGTGGGACAAGGTCGACTTACAGCAATTATGTCAGCAGATGACGGACTGTGGCCCGCACGTGGATTTACGCTGGAGAAACTCTTGCAAGAGAAACATCGGGAGAATCTGGCATTTGGACTTGGCTCAACCGCTGCACTACTGATGGAAGTGCCGGCTGGAGAGAAACGTACGTATCAATTCGCAGTATGTTTCTATCGCGGGGGCATTGTGACGACCGGAATGGACACAACGTATTGGTATACGCGCTATTTCTCCGATATTCAGGCAGCAGGAGAGTATGCACTACAACGCTTCAGTGAATTGACCGCTTCCTGTGGAGAGGTTCAACAGCGCCTTGGATCGGCTGCTTTGACCGAAGATCAATCATTTATGCTTGCTCATTCCATTCACAGCTATTATGCCAGTACTCAACTGCTGGATGCCGGTGGTGAGCCACTATGGGTGGTGAACGAAGGGGAGTATCGGATGATGAACACACTTGATCTGACAGCTGATCAGTTGTACTTCGAGCTTGCCTTGAATCCATGGACGGTGCGTAATGAGCTGGAGTGGTTTGTGAAACGATACAGTTATACGGATCAGGTTCGTTTCCCGGGGGAAGAGAAGTTATATCCGGGCGGAATTACCTTTACCCATGATATTGGTGTTGCTAATGTGTTCTCACGCCCTGGACACTCGGCATATGAGCTGGTTGGCATTGACGACTGCTTCTCACAGATGAGCCACGAGGAACTGGTGAACTGGCTCTGCTGCGCGACAGTATACATTGAACAGACACAGGATCAGGCTTTTGTGAAAAACATGTTGCCTGTTATCCAGGATTGCTTCGAAAGCATGCTTAATCGTGACCATCCCGACGCAGAGCAGCGTAACGGTCTGATGGGTCTGGATAGCAGCCGTACCCAAGGTGGAGCGGAGATTACAACTTACGACAGCCTGGATGTGTCACTTGGTCAGTCTCGCAATAATATCTATCTGGCAGGTAAATGTTGGGCGGTCTATGTTGCATTGGAGAAGCTGTTCGCAACTGAGAAGTTGGCAGATCTGTCCCATCAAGCAGGGCTTCAAGCGGATCGCTGCGCTGCCAGTATTGCTGCACAGTTGACTGATGGCGGCTACATTCCAGCTGTTATTGCAGAAAATAATGATTCTCGAATCATTCCGGCGATTGAAGGTTTGGTGTTCCCGTACTTTACGGGCTGTGAAGCAGCACTGGATGTCAATGGTCGCTTTGGCCCTTATCTGAAAGCACTCCAAACTCATCTGAAGACGGTTCTTGTCCCGGGAACATGTCTGTTCGAAGATGGAGGCTGGAAACTGTCCTCAACAAGCAATAACTCGTGGCTGAGCAAAATCTATCTGTCCCAGTTTATCGCTAGAGAGTTGCTGGGTGTGGAATGGAATGAGACAGGCAAGGCAGCAGACGCGGCTCATGTCAACTGGCTGCTGCATCCGGAGGAATCCTACTGGTGCTGGAGTGACCAGATCCTGTCTGGTGTGGCAGTTGGCAGCAAGTACTATCCGCGTGGTGTAACGTCGATTCTATGGTTACTCGAAGGAAAAGGGAATCGCCTTGCGCAGATCTATGCCAGCAAGGAGGTGGTACAATGAGCCAATCCGTCGTTCAATCTGCCTTGTCAGGTCCACAGTATGACGCGTGGCTTGGGTATCACTCCGAAGTGCCGGGAGCGAATGGACTTGCCCAAAAGACGGCTCCTGCATGGAGCAAACTGATACTGGTGGAAGAGAACCATGGAGTGATCACAACAGCTCTGACCGAACTTTCACGGGGACTGGAGAGGTTATATGGCGTGAAACCGTCGGTCAGTCATCTGTCTGATGCTCAGGAAAGTGAACGGGACAATCATGGCTCCGCTCCCGCAATACAAATCGGCACTTGGACAGGGAGCGATTCCGTGGCTGGGTCGTTCAGTGAGACAGAGCGTTCAACTGTTCAAGGGGAAGGGTACATCATTCGTGAAAACGAGACCGAGGGTGTACTGGTCATTGGGTCAGAGACTCCCCAGGGTGTGCTGTATGGTGCATTCCATCTGCTTCGAGAGCTGACAATGGATCAAGGAAGTGCACACGAGGACGCTGTGAATAAGTGGAGCTTCATTACAGAGCAGCCAACCAATGCGCTACGGATGATTAATCAGTGGGATAACGTGGACGGCAGCATTGAGCGTGGTTACGCAGGAGAATCCATTTTCTATGATAATGGGGAGTTCACGCTGGACTTGGGACGCATCCGGGATTACGCACGTTTACTCGCTTCCACGGGCATCAATGCGATATCGATCAACAACGTCAATGTACACCGCCGTGAGAGCCTGTTTCTGACGGAACGTTATCTTAGTGATGTGGCGAAGGTTGCCGCTGAATTCAGAGCTTATGGCATTCGATTGTTCCTGAGCGCCAACTACGCAAGTCCAATTGAGATTGGTGGATTGCGTACAGCTGATCCGCTGGATGCGCAGGTACGGGAATGGTGGAACATTCAAACGGCCAAGGTGTACGCAGCAATTCCGGATTTTGGCGGTTACCTGATCAAGGCAGACTCCGAGAATCGTCCGGGTCCGTTCACGTATAATCGGGATCACGCCGATGGTGCAAACATGCTGGCTGAAGCTCTTCGGCCATTCGGTGGATTGGTCATCTGGCGTTGCTTCGTCTATAACTGCAAGCAAGACTGGCGGGATCGTTCCACAGACCGTGCACGGGCAGCCTATGACCACTTTACGCCACTGGATGGGCGTTTTGCCGACAATGTCATTTTGCAGATCAAAAACGGGCCGATGGACTTTCAGGTGAGGGAAGCGGTATCCCCACTGTTCGGCGCCATGGAACATACGAATCAGGTGATTGAATTTCAGATTACACAGGAGTATACCGGGCAACAGCGTCATCTCTGTTATCTGGTTCCCCAGTGGAAAGAAGTATTGGACTTTGACACATACGCCAAAGGCGAAGGTTCAGAGATCAAGAGAATCGCGGATGGTTCTCTGTATAAACGACCATACAGTGGCTTCGCCGCAGTATCCAATATTGGTGCAGATGCCTGTTGGACAGGACATCCCCTCGCGCAGGCGAATCTGTATGGATACGGAAGACTTGCGTGGAATCCGGAACTGTCCGCGGAAAAGATTGCCGATGAGTGGGTGAGACTCACTTTTGGACATGAAGACGAAGTTGTGCGGAAGGTTACGGGCATGCTTTTGACTTCATTAGATATCTATGAGAATTACACGGCGCCTCTCGGTGTGGGTTGGATGGTTAATCCGGAACATCATTACGGGCCGAATGTAGATGGGTACGAGTATTCCAAATGGGGAACGTATCACTTTGCCGATTGTCATGGTATTGGTGTAGATCGAACCGTGAACAGCGGCACAGGATACACTTCACAGTATCACCCTGAGAATGCTGACCGTTATGAGTCCTTGGACACCTGTCCGGATGAGTTGATCTTATTTTTCCATCACGTGCCGTACACCCATGTCCTGCATTCGGGTAAAACGGTCATTCAGCATATTTATGATACACACTTTGAAGGTGTTGCGCAGGCAGAGGCGTTAGCCGAGACATGGAGAGGGCTGGAGGGCAAAATCGACCCAGTCATTTTCAGCAAAGTTGCTTCATTACAGGACAACCAGGCCGAACATGCGAAGGAATGGCGGGACATGATCAATACGTACTTCTATCGCAAGAGCGGCATTGCGGATGAACAGGGTCGAACAATCTATTGATTGGTGAGGTGAAGAAAGAAGATACCTTGTTTTCTTTGATGTACAATAGACAGCATGGACATACATGAGGAGGAGAACCGTATGGGACAACATCAACTGCCCGAGACCATGAAGGCCGCTGTCATGACAGAGCCAGGACACATTATTATTGAGGAACAACCCGTCCCGCAACCGGCAGCGGATGAGGTGTTAATCCAGGTAATGGCTGTCGGGGTGTGTGGCTCGGATGTGCATTATTTTGAACATGGACGCATTGGCAGATTTGTGGTGGAGAAACCGATCATTCTGGGTCATGAGTGTGCGGGGATCATTGCTGCTGTTGGCTCGAACGTATCACGTCTGAAAACAGGGGATCGGGTTGCTATTGAGCCTGGGGTGACTTGCGGACGTTGCACGGCATGCAAGGAAGGTCGTTATAACCTGTGTCCGGATGTACAATTTCTAGCGACCCCTCCGGTGGATGGGGCATTTGTACAATACATGGTGATGCGTGAAGACATGGTATTCCCGATCCCGGATCATCTGTCTTATGAGGAAGCAGCTATGAACGAGCCATTTTCTGTTGGTATTCACGCTGCACGCCGTAGCAAGTTGGCTCCGGGTACAACCCTGGCAATTATGGGCATGGGTCCCGTTGGACTCATGGCCGTGGCTGCTGCCAAATCTTTCGGTGTAGAGAAGATCATTGTAACGGATCTGGAGGAAGTTAGGCTGGAAGCTGCTCGCCGCATGGGTGCCACTCATACCATTAATGTGCGGAATGAAGATGCGCTGGCTGTGATTCGCGAGTTAACAGATGGTGTGGGTGTTGATACTGCATGGGAAACAGCGGGGAATCCAAAGGCGCTACAATCTGCTCTGTATTCACTTCGACGTGGAGGCAAACTTGCGATTGTGGGCCTACCTGCACAGGACGAGATCGCACTCAATGTTCCATTTATCGCAGACAATGAAGTTGATATCTATGGCATATTCCGTTATGCCAATACGTATCCGGCAGGAATTGAGTTCTTGAGCTCCGGTCAGCATGACGTGATGTCCCTGATTACAGATCGTTATTCACTCGAAGAGACACAGCAAGCGATGGAGCGCGCATTACACAATAAGAGTGGCAGTCTGAAGGTCATGGTATATCCGAACGGTATATAAGAGCAACCTGGAAGAGTCCTGCAGTTCAGGACTCTTTTTTGTTTTTTTTGCAAAAAAGTATGGGTCAAGCTCCCATAACATGGTATAATTCATGAAGATTTTAATATATAAATGGATACACACCATATTGGTGAATAAGTACTTAGCGAAAGGAACTGAAGGTTGTGAGAGTACATGAATTTATGATACACGCTGATTTTCATCGGGATGATCTGATGTCGGTATCTTCTCAAGCGTCACGTTTTTCCTCGGATATTATTTTGTCGTATATGGAGTCTGAGCATGAGCATCGTGTAGATGTCAAAAGCCTGCTTGGAATGGCGTTATTACCCATTCGATATGGTAGTGTTGTCAGATTACAGACAAGAGGCAGGGATGAACTGGAGGCTTTGGAGTACATGTTGAATGTACTGGAGAAAGGGACGGCGTGACATCTGATTAGGTGTAAAATCACAGATATCATATTTTTTTTAGCTATTCCTCAAATCCTGCTGGTACTTTGTCCAAAAAAAGAGTATAATAAAATGTAGTTTGATTCTAAAGAAGTACCCATATTAAAGGAGTGTAAATAGATTATGCCAAAAGTTGACATCCATCCCAAGACACAACTCGTAATTTTTTACGATGCAAGTGCTGATTTCAAATTCCTGAGTTCTTCCACGAAGTTCTCTAACGAAACTATGGAATGGGAAGACGGTAACTCTTACCCAGTAATCCGTGTGGACACTAGTTCCGCATCCCACCCATTCTTCACTGGTAAACAAAGAAACGTGGATATCGGTGGCCGTGTTGATAAATTTAACCGTAAATACAACATCACCAAATAAGTTTGTCCATACATTACAAGAAAACCTCGGGATTTGTCCTGAGGTTTTTTTGTGTACATATTCAGGGTAAAACCTTGTGATTTTTAATTAGTATTTATATAGAGATAACCATCTGATTAAAAATTAATTCAACCAATTATTGCGCTTACAACACATTCGGATGTACACTAGGAAACGAGTACGAACATATTGGAGGAGGAAATAGAGATGAGCAGCATCACACATATGGTAACGTTTACACTTTACGCGGGTAAAGATACACCGGAGGCCGAAGCCTTTTTGAAGGAAAGTTTGGATGCACTGGCTGTCATTCCTGGCGTAGAGCAATTTCAGGTTCTGAGACAGGTGAGTGAGAAGAATGAGTTTGACTACAGCTTCTCGATGGTCTTTGCAGATCAGGCTGCGTATGATGCATACAACAATCACCCGGTTCACCGTCAATATGTAGAAGAGCGTTGGGAAAAGGAAGTTAGTCGCTTCCAGGAAATTGATCTCATTCAACATCATAATTAATAGTCTCCACATATAGAAAAAAATTGAACTATCATATACAGCATTGAACAATGCTGTATATCTCTGAATAACGCGTAATGAATGAAAAAAATAACATATTTCCGAAATCGTTTTCAAGCAAATCAATTCAAGGAGGTTTTCGCTGTTATGCAATTGGATATCTCAGGAAAAACGGCTCTGGTTACAGGCGCAACCGGACAACTGGGGAGAGTCATCGCCCGAACGTTGGCAGCCTGTGGCGCCAATCTGGCTCTACATTACATAAATAATGATACCAAGGCTCGGGAGCTTCAAGGTGAGATTGAAGCACTCGGTCGTAAGGCTCTAGTTGTACAGGGAGATATTACAAAGCAGGATACAGCATTTCGGATGCGTGATGAGATTCAGTCTGTCCTCGGCGGAGTGGATATCGTTGTTGCCAATGCGGTCATTCAATATGAATGGACAACGGTGTTGGAACAGTCTTCTGAAGATTACTTGAGCCAGTTCGAATCCTGTGTCATGCAGAGTGTGTATCTTGCCAAAGCTTTCATACCGCATATGCAAAACGTCAGAGCCGGTCGCTTCATTGGTATCAATACAGAATGTGCGATGCAAAATTTTGCTCACCAATCGGCCTACACCGCTGGTAAGCGTGGAATGGACGGTGTATATCGCGTACTTGCCAAGGAGGTTGGCGAGTATCAGATTACCGTAAACCAGGTTGCACCTGGATGGACAATTAGTGAACGTGATCGGTCCAATGAGCCTGGACATGATGAGGCATATACGCGTACCGTGCCGCTGAAGCGCAGGGGTGAAGATCAGGAAATCGCCAATGCGGTGGCTTTTCTTGCGTCGGACCTGTCCTCATTTATCACGGGTGCCTATATCCCGGTAAGTGGTGGCAATGTGATGCCTGCTATCTAATGTCTGATTTGGATTCGGGAATCCAGATGGAATAACAATAAACCTAGTCTAACCGTAATCCGTTTGTCATTCGACAAGCGGATTTTTTGGCATTTTGCTGTGGCTGGAATAAAGGTTTAAGGGGTCGGTTTTGTTTCATATATCCAGACCTACATATGATTTGGTTCGAGTTTCAGAAGATTGGGGTATAAGAATAGGTATATTAACCGAGTGGAAACATAATCAAAATGAGCAATTAAAGGAGACCCACCTATTATGAAAAAAACAGTAGCGGACGTTCTGGTTGAATCCTTATTGAACGCTGGCATCAAACGCATATATGGCATTGTTGGAGACTCCTTGAATGCGGTACTCGACTCCATCCGTCGTTCTGGGAAGATCGAATGGATTCATGTACGACATGAAGAAGTGGCTGCATTTGCTGCTGGGGCAGACGCCGAGGTCAGTGGTAGTATCGCTGTCTGCGCAGGGAGCAGCGGTCCTGGTAATATGCATCTGATTAATGGTCTGTACGACTGTCATCGCAATCGTGTGCCTGTACTCGCCATCGCTGCACATATCCCAAGTGACGAGATTGGCAGTGAATATTTTCAGGCGACGCATCCGGAGTATCTGTTCCAGGAATGCAGTGATTATTGTGAAGTGATTACAACAGCGAGACAGATGCCGCGTTCTCTGACGATGGCCATTCAGACAGCAGTCGCACGTTCTGGCGTGTCTGTTGTTGTATTGCCGGGCGATGTAGCAGGACTTGAAGCGGCGGATCTGCCTGTGCCTGAGCATGTGTATCACGCAACCAATCCCGTGGTACATCCTTCTGAGCCGGAACTCGTGAAACTGGCGGAATATCTGAATCAAGGCAAAAAAATTACGTTGTTGTGCGGTGCAGGCTGCGCGGGCGCTCGGGAACCCCTCATGCAGCTCTGTGATCGGTTAAAATCCCCGATGGTTATTGCGTTAAGAGGGAAGGAATATTTGGAGTATGACAACCCCTATTCCGTCGGCCTTACCGGCCTAATCGGGTATTCATCCGGTTATCATGCCATGATGGACTGTGATGTACTACTTATGCTGGGAACGGATTTCCCATATCGTCAATTCTATCCCGAAGATGCGAAAGTCCTTCAGGTCGACATTCAATCTTCCCATCTTGGTCGGCGTACGAAGCTAGATTACGGCGTATGTGGGGATGTGAAAGCGACTATTGAAACTTTGCTTCCTTATCTAACAGAAGAACACAGTGACAAACATCTTCGTAAAAGTGTGGATCGTTATGTGAAAGTACGCAAAGATCTGGACGATCTGGCCGTTGGAAAACCGGGTAAAAAGCCCATCCATCCGCAGTACCTGACCAAGGTCATTAGTGATGCCGCAGCAGAAAATGCCATCTTCACCTGTGATGTCGGTACTCCGACAGTATGGGCGGCCCGTTATATCGAGATGAGCCGCAACCGCAGGCTGCTCGGTTCATTCAGTCATGGTACAATGGCAAATGCCCTGCCACAAGCGATTGGGGCCCAGGTCGCTGATCCGGGCAGACAAGTCATCTCGTTGTCGGGTGATGGCGGTATTACGATGCTGATGGGTGATCTGTTGACACTGAAGCAGCATAATCTGCCGATTAAAGTTGTGGTGTTTAATAATGGAGCACTGGGTTTTGTTGAGCTGGAGATGAAAGCTGCCGGCTTCCTTGAATCGGGAACAGAGCTTGTAAATCCCAATTTTGCGATGGTTGCTCAGGCCATGGGCATGGAAGGTATTCGGGTTGAGGATCCGGGTGAACTGGAAGGAGCTGTGCAGCGTGCGCTTCAGCATGATGGTCCTGTACTGATTGATGTGGTGGTGAACCGTCAGGAATTGTCTTTACCTCCGAAGATTGATATCAAACAGGCGGAAGGATTCACCTTATGGATGATGAAAGCCGTGCTGAACGGACGCGGTGACGAAATTATTGAATTGGCAAAAACCAATTTGCTAAGATAGCCGTTTTGATGAAGCGGATATGCACCGTTTAAAGTTGTAGAGATACCGATTTTAAAAGTATTGTATATGTAAAAGAGGAGCACGCAACAAGACATTATTGTTGCGTGCTTCTTGAATAGAATGCTGAATATGTGACATGCAATATAGTATGAATGTATATTATATGATTTGTTTTTATGTCGAAAGTTTATTAGAATAGGTAAAGTCAGGAAGGTTTTATGCCATTTTTGACCTACATATTGTAACATTGCATGTAAGTACGTTTCATATCGCATTCATCGATCCAATCACAAGATGACACACACACATGGAGGAGATCAACATGAGTCACGCAGGAAAAGTAGCCATTATTACTGGAGCAGGAAGTGGATTGGGCCAAGCAGCAGCACTAAAGCTGGCTGAGAAGGGTGCATCCATTGTTGTTGTGGATCTTGTCGAACAGACAGGTCTTGAAACGGTTAAGCAGATTGAGAAGCTGGGAAGTAAAGCTATTTTTGTACAAGCAGATGTGAGTAAAGCACCTGAAGTTGAGAATTATGTAAAAAAAGCAGTCGAAGAGTTCGGACGAATCGACATGTTCTTTAATAATGCAGGTATTGCGGGTCCTGGGATCAAGTTGATTGAACATACGATCGAGCAGTTTGACCAGATTATTGATGTTAACCTGAGAAGTGTATTCTACGGGTTGAAGTATGTGATTACGGAAATGCTCAAAACAGGTGGGGGTTCTATTCTAAACACAGCCTCCACAGCCGGTATTGTTGGTGTACCCACGGTTGCACCTTATGCAGCAACCAAACATGGCGTTGTGGGCTTGACCCGCACAGCTGCAATTGAATATGGCAAGGACAACATTCGTGTAAATGCGATTGCGCCAGGTACTATTGAGACACCGATGGTTGTTCAGTTCGGTAAAGACAACCCTGAAGTGTTCAAAGCAACGGTTGACAGCATTCCATCTGGACGTCTGGGCAGACCGGAAGAGATCGCAAACCTGGTTTCATTCCTGCTTGGAGATGAAGCGCCGTATATCAATGGTGCAGTATATCCGATCGATGGTGCAGTTACGGCTCAATAAGAGTTCTGCTTATCGGCAGTAGAATAGCCTTTAAAATGTTTGAAGAGAGGCCGCTTGTATGCATACAGTGCCTCTCTTTTTGGTTTGTTTTTTGTACTACAAATTCATATCAGGCAACGTTATGAGATGTATCGGTGTGTGTACTTTTCGCAGATTCTGAACGATACGAGCTTATAACGATGATGACGGCAACAGCAACCCCGACAGCGCCAATCCAGGTAATGGATGACAATGAAACGCTGCTGACCGCGATTCCGCCAATACCTGCTCCGGCAGCCATCGCAAGTTGCATCACCGAACTGTTGAGGCTTAGCATAATGCCTGAGGATTCCGGAGCCATGGTGACCAGATTATATTGCTGAGTTGGACCCGAAGACCAGGCGGCAAAAGACCACAAAATCAGAACAAGGAAGACAGCGAGATGAGAGCTTGCCGTTATATTCAACAGGACCAGACTTACGATATGCAATGTCATGCCTGTGATCAGCGTTCGTTTGACACCCATTCGGTCAGCACTGAACCCTCCAACTTTTGAACCGATCAGACTTGCTATGCCAAATGCGAGTAAAGCTGAACTGAGTAGTGCTTCGCTCATTCCTGAAACGGATACAAGGTAAGGTGAAATGTACGTGTAGGCAATGGAATAACCACCTAACCAGAAAAATGTCACCAGCAGTGCCAAAACAATTCGTGGCTGTTTGAGCAAAGACAGTTGTTTCTTCAGAGGAACAGGCGCTTCTGCTTTGGAAGGCGGAATGGCGGCCGCGATTACCAGCATGGCGAGAACTCCAAGAACGGCGATACCGGCAAAAACAAGCTTCCAATCCCAAGATGCAGCTACAAGCCTTCCGAGCGGAACGCCAACGATCAAAGAAGCCGTAAATCCAGTGATTACTGTGGCGATTGCACTAGCTTGTTTGCCCTCAGCCGCTATTTGGGAAGCGACCGTTAATGCCGTGACAACAACAACGCCCGCGCCTAAAGCCATCAACACGCGTGCTGCGACGAACAGTCCATAACCCGGCAACAGGTAAGCAAGAACATTAGCCACAACGAATAGACTGAGGAAGTATAGCAACAGCTTGCGACGGTCCCAGCGCGAAGTCAGTGCAATAATGACAGGTGTACCGAGCGCATATACGAGTGAAAAAATCGTAATGAGCTGTCCGGCAGCGATTAAAGAGATATTCATGGTATCTGCAATGCGATCCAAAATGCCGGCAATGACATATTCGGACGTTCCTACAAGGAAACTGACCAAGGCAAGAACATAGATTTTGAACGTAGAAGACATGGAACATAACCTCTTTCTGATTGTAATTATTATATTTTTAGAAATATAGAAATAAAGACGATAGAACAAGACATGAATGCTCTGAATGCAACTGATCTACGAACGGAAATGTTACAACCTGATAATGAATATTGGTATAAGCGTAAACTTAGGTGACCTAGTTCAACTAATAAATATTGTGTATTGTTTCAATATTTCTAATTATATAGAAATATAACTCAAATTTTTTATTTATTCAGCAGATAAGGAACAAACTTTTGTGCGGTCTCCGTGTTCAGGCTGTAGTAGATATACGTACCTTTCTTCTGCGATGTGAGCAGACCACAATCGGATAGCTGTTTCAGGTGATGAGACAGAGTTGATAGCGCAACCGTAACAAGGCGGCTCTCCAGATCAGCAGGACACAGGTTGCTTTCGCCCGATAAAATCTGAATGATTTTGTAGCGTGTTTGCTCGCCCAGTGCTTTATGAATTTTGACGACTTGTTCAATCTCATTTGAGTTTGATTGCATAATGATCGGTCCTTTCGTCTTTATTTCTTATTTCTAGTAATATAGAAATAACAGTAGCATATGTCGTTTGAAAAGTAAACTCTCGGACGAAGATTCCATACTTTCTACTGCGTCTGTGTTGACAGCCGAAAGTCTGGAGTAACTTCCCCCGAGAGTTATGTGAGTTGTATATTACCGATCCAGGGAATCAACATAGTCCTTGGCTTCTTTTAACGATAGACCTCTGGCTTCACGCAGTCGTTTGATCGCCATAATTTTTTTTCCTTGTTGTATGAGTGCAATCAGTTCCTGATCCAGATCCATTTGGGCTGGTTGGATTGTGTGGGAAGGAGATGTTTCCTTTGGCGACAAGGTGTAATTGAAGTCGGATCGGACGCTGCCGGTTGAACCGTTCTCCAGACGCTCGACATCTCTTTTCAATTCATTTAATTGGCGTTGCAGGCTGGTGACTCTGACCAGTAACACAAAGATCAGAAGCAGCAAAACGATCCATACCAAGGTGTTCATTTCCATGATGTAATGTGCCTCACTTTCATTTATTCATATTTAGCCATTATTTTAGTTGAACCGGGATTTCCTTGACACCACGAATATTCATACCAGGTCTCCATTCCAGTTCATTCACATCTGCCTGAAGTTGTATATTAGGAAAACGATTCAGAAGTGTGCTGACTGCAATCTCACCTTCCAGACGAGCAATTGGTGCTCCCAGGCAGAGATGAATGCCTTTGCCAAAAGCCAGATGCGAACTCTTCTCGCGTGTGATATCGAAAATATCAGCATCCTTGAACTGCTGTTCGTCCCGGTTGGCAGAATCAAGTGCAACAATAACAAGTTCACCTTGAGCGATACGCTGTCCACGGAATTCAATATCTTCCAGAGCCCAGCGGGATGTGCTGAACTCCACCGGTCCATTATAGCGAAGCATCTCTTCAATGGCGTTGTGAATAAGCTCGGGCTGGTTGATGAGCAGTTCGCGTTGCTCCGGATGCTCCAGCAGGGCGAGAATCCCATTGCCGATGAGATTAACAGTTGTTTCATGACCGGCAATGATTAATAAGGAGACAACGCCAAGCAGTTCATTTTCAGTTAACTGCTGCCCGGATTCTTCTGCAATAACGAGCTGGCTGATCAGATCAGTGCCGGGATCTTGGCGAACTTTCGCAAACCAGGCCGTCAGGTAACCCGTAAATTCCCTGGCATGCTGCTCAAAACGCTCAGCGCTCTTGGCTATGGAAGCATCAATTATCGTATTGGACCAGATGCGGAATTTGTCACGATCCTCAAGAGGGACTCCCAGAATTTCACTAATGACAATGATGGGCAGCGGGAAGGCAAAGTCATCGATCAGATTCATTTTTTCCTGTGACGGGAGGTTGTCCAGCAGTTCATCAGCAATGTCCTGAATATGGCTCCGCATGTCTGCGACCAGCTTGGGTGTGAATGCTTTCTGCACAAGTCCCCGAAGACGTTTATGATCCGGCGGATCGGAGAACAACATATTCTTGGAGAAGATGCTTTGATTCTCAGCGCCGTAACGTCGGACCATGTCTTTGCTGAAGCGAGGATCTTTCAGGATCTGGACTGCATCCTCGTATCGGGTAATAATCCAGCCGAATTCCCCATGAGGAAACATGACTCTGAAAACGGGCTCATCTTTTCTTAACTTTTCATACACCGGGTAAGGGTTATGCGTGAATTCTTTGGTAAAAAACGCTGGCCTTGAGGATTCGTTCGGTTCATTTGGGTTCAAATGCAAAATCTCCTCTCATATTCCTGCATAATACCTGCACCCTCTATATATTCAATACGTAAGCTTTTGAAACCTTGTTTTTGGTCCATATGGATGATCGAGCAGGAAAATAGCGGAAGATGGAAGAAGACGTAGAGAGAATCGGTTATTATGCTTGGTAAAAATGAAAATGAGGTGAACGCTGACATGTCTTACGCACAACTTCCTTTGCATCACCACCAGATTCCGGCAAGTCGAATGGTTCTTGGCTGTATGCGGTTTGGAGGTGAATGGGATGGTCTCCCCATTACTTCTGATCTTGTCGGAGAAGGTCATCGAGCGGTAGAAGCAGCTATCGAAATCGGCATTAATCACTTTGATCTCGCGGATATTTACACACGTGGTAAGGCAGAGCATGTATTGGGGCGAGTTTTATCTGAAACTCCTGGTTTGCGTGAACAGATCATTATACAGTCGAAGTGTGGTATACGTCTTGTGGGTGATGATGAAGGACCGCAGCGTTATGACATCTCAGGTGCACATATCCTGGCGAGTGTGGACGGTATCCTGGAACGGCTCGGGATCGATTATCTGGATATTTTGCTGTTACACCGTCCTGATCCACTTGCCCATCCGCAAGAGATTGGAGAAGCACTGGCTCAGCTGCATCATTCGGGTAAAGTGCGCCATTTTGGTGTGTCCAACATGGGGTCTGAACAGATTCGCCTTCTTCAGCTTCATAGTAAAGTACCTCTGATTGTGAACCAGCTGGAGATGAGTCTGGACAAAATCGGATTCGTAGAAGCCGGTGTGACAGTTAATCGGCCCCAAGCGAGAGACAACGTATTTCCCTATGGCACAATGGAATATTGTCAGGCAGAGCATATTCAACTGCAGGCTTGGGGTCCACTTGCACAAGGGCGATTTACTGGCAGGGTAGTTGAGGGACAGCGTCCTGAGATTGAGCATACGGCTCAATTGGTTGATCGAATGGCTAAGGAGCGTGGAGTTACACCGGAGTCTATTGTGCTGGCTTGGTTAATGAAGCATCCAGCAGGGATTCAACCTGTCATTGGTTCGATTCGACCAGAACGTATTCTGGCCTGTCGTGATGCAACGAATATTGAGCTTACCCGTTATGAGTGGTACGAGCTGTATTCCGCTTCATGCGGGCGTAGAATGTAATTAGGGACTTCTGAGAGATTGGTTAGTTTCGATCAAAATTCATAGATATTGGGTGAAATTTGAACATATAAGAAGACACAGGCTGCTGATGGCCTGTGTCTTCTTTGTAATAATGGGCTTCATTTGGTTGAAACACATGATCGAAAGTGTAATGAATCCTAAGGTCATATGGCCTACAATGCGTATACATGGGTAATAAGCATGCTGATTCGGAGCCGAAACCAGTGTGTTGGCACGGCTGTAAGGATAATTCACCTTCATATTTGTGCTAGAGGCTATGTCCATGGACTTAGGAAGAGTGCTGATAAGAAGGACGTTTCAACCATTTTTATCGTTTTACCGGGTAGTTGCTCGAGTGCTGTGATAAAATGATAGGAATAAGAACATACGATCTGTTTATGTGAGAGGAGACACCTTGACGATGGAGATGCTTAAACCACCCGCCGAGACATTATACGAGGTTGAATTACGTGCATTACGAGAGGAGGATCAGGGAAAACGTCCCCCTAACTGGCTGTTATCTCCTGCCTATGTGCGCGATTTTATTATTGGCAGGGATAAGCCTGCGTTATTACATGGAGAAGAGATCACGATTACCCGCAAATTCTATGGCAATGACGTTTTAATTGAACGTGCAGTGGTTACTCTGGCAGGCAATCGAGGATTAATGCTCGTGGGAGAACCCGGCACAGCCAAAACTATGCTGAGCGAACTGCTGACCGCAGCAATCTCCGGAACCAGTCTGAATACGATTCAAGGTACGGCAGGCACAACAGAAGATATGATCAAGTATTCATGGAATTACGCCATGTTGCTTGATAAAGGTCCTTCGGAAGCGGCGCTTGTACCATCACCGTTATATAACGGAATGAAGAAAGGTATTCTTACTCGTTTTGAAGAGATTACACGTTGTCCGGCTGAAGCGCAGGATAGTCTAATCAGTATTCTCAGTGACAAGGTCATGAGCATTCCTGAACTGGATGGCGGTGTACTCTTTGCCCAACCGGGATTTAACGTGATTGCTACAGCCAATATTCGGGATAAAGGTGTTAACGAAATGAGCGGTGCCTTGAAACGTCGGTTCAATTTTGAAACGATCAAGCCCATTCATAACGTGAAGATGGAAGCCAAAATCATTGAGTCCCAGGCAAGGAGCCTGTTATTACATAGTGGAATTGATATTGACATTAACCCGGATGTGGTTGAATTGCTGGCTACAACATTTATGGAACTGCGCACCGGCATGACACGGGAAGGCTATAAGCTTGATACACCTCAAGCATCCATGAGTACTGCGGAAGCAGTGTCTGTCTATGTCCAGAGTGCGATGACTTCCTATTATTACGAAGATAAGGCTATTGCGCTGGATCGGTTAGTGCAGAACATGCTGGGGACCATTGCAAAGGAAAGCGACAAGGATCTGTCCATTCTCAAAACCTACTTCTCCAAGGTCGTAAAAGAGCGTTCCAGAGAAGAGGGAATGTGGAAGGACTATTATGAGGAGAGAAAATGGATCGGTTAACAGCAGTTCTGGACCCTGATGTTGATCAGTTACAATCCTTGTTCGAATCCCAGGTATATAATCTGAGTAATCATACGGTCTATTATCCAATACGACACCATAGCCCTGCATGTTCATATCACTTGTTACGATTAATTGGAGAGTACAAGCCGGATATCATTCTGATCGAAGGACCAGAGAGTGGCAATCCATTAATTTCGGTTCTGAGTGATGAGGCAACTTTACCTCCTGTCAGCCTGTACTATACCTATGAGAGTGAATTGGAGAGAGAAGCTTGCTATTATCCGATGCTTAGGTATTCGCCTGAATATGTGGCTTTGAAAGAAGCAAACCGCCTGGACATTCCGGCGAAGTTTATTGATCTGGACTATCGTCACTTCTCCAGTCATGCATCCAAATCGGGACAGACAGAACAAAAGGAGATCTCCATCCAGGACGAAACCTTGCTTGCGGGGTCTGATTTCATTAACCGGTTGTGCCAAAAAACAAACTGTCGCAGTTTTGATGAATTGTGGGAAAAGGTGTTTGAGATTGGTGGCCTGGAGAAATCTACTGAGGAATTCGTGCAGGATGTATTCACGTATTGTACTCTATCCCGAATGTGTTATTCCACGGAACGATTACAGTCTTCAGGTGACCTGGCAAGAGAAGCACATATGCAACAACGTATTCAACAAGCAGTACAGGAGTATGACCGTGTGCTTGTCATTACCGGTGGATTTCATACGTATGGACTGTTGATGTCTGAGAAGCATGAATCCGACTTGGAACGGACGAAGATGGATAAACATCCTACGGATAAACCATTGGTTGAACAAAAAGGTACGATTCAACAAGGTGTAGATTCAGATACGGTTCACCAACAGATGTACCCGATGGTCTATACCTTTGCTGAAGCGGATCGGCTTAATGGATATGCGAGCGGCATGCCTTATGTGAATTATTACGATCAGATCTGGAACCAGCTGCTTCGCAAAAAGAGTACACCGTATAATCTAACAGCTCTGGACTTGTTATCCCGGCTGATGCGCCAATTACGGGATGGTCACGAACATGTATCAACCAGTGATGCGATTGAGGCGTACAGCATGATTCAAGGTCTTGCTGGGCTTCGGGGTAAAAGGGAAGGCGGCGTCTATGAGTTAATGGATGCAGCACTCTCTTCCTTTGTGAAGGGGGAGCTTACCTTGGCGACCGATAAACCGCTGCAAGAGCTGCAGCAGTTATTGACAGGAGACGTCATTGGAAGCGTGGCTCCCAATTCATTCAGTATTCCCATCGTGGAGGACTTCAAGGCGCGTTGTACAGAGTACAAACTGCAAATCCGCACAACAGGACAACACAAGAAAGTACTGGATCTGTATGCGAAACCGGAGCATCGTCAGATAAGCCAATTGATTCAATGTATAACCTATCTGGTTCCGGAATTCGCGAAACGGCAATCGGGGCCGGACTGGATCGCAGAGCGTGACATGAATCTTGTTCGGGAAACCTGGGTTTATATGTACTCCTCCCGTATTGAAGCTAGATTGATAGAGAACTCCCTTTATGGCGGAACGCTTGCTGGAGCAGCCACACGCAAAATGGAAGAACAGATGCAGGAGATACCGGATCATCATAGCGGTGAACTTGCCCGACTCATGCTTCAAGCGCTGCTCATGGGACTTCAGGACACAGCGATGAAACTCTATGAACAGGTGCGCTCGGCGCTAAGAACCGACGGGAATTTCCTATCCTTATGTAACAGCCTGCAAGTCTTGAACCGAATTCATCAACACCGCAGGTTGTTGGGAGTATCTGACGAGCAACATCTCCCTGACCTGGTATCTGAAGCTTATAGGAACGCCGTGGACAAGTTGTTACAGCTCTCCAGAGCCAATCCGGATGAACATGAAGCCATTATTCAGGGATTGAAGCTGCTAGCCATGCTCGCTGAGTCAACAGAGGCGTATTTTCAGGATGAGACATTCCGAATTCATCTGAATGAGCTTCTGTCTGATCACCAGCTTCCGGCTCAGCTGGAGGGTGTGTGTGTGGCTATTTCCTCAGGGCTTGGCGACAGGCCCAGGGATGAGATTGTTGATCGTGCTCGCGGGTATATCCATGGTACACCGGATCAGACCCGTCAAACGGCACTTTTTTTACAGGGAGTATTCACTGTAGCACGTGACGCTTTTTTATATGAAGATCAGCTGTTGTCCGAGTTGAATTATCTGATTGAACAGCTGTCATACGAGGATTTCATCAGTATGGTACCGGAATTAAGGCTGGCATTCACCTACTTTACACCAATGGAGACGGGCTTGATTGCTGAACGGGTGGCGAGTCTGCATCAGGTTGAACCAGAGGAGATGTCAAGGCCTGCGGTTGATGAGCAGATGCTGATCCAGTCGAAAGCATGGGATGAAGCGCTTCGAAAGGAGTTTGCCGCATGGAAGCTAATATGAATGAAGCTAATTGGAGAACGGACGAAACCAGAGAAACAGATGAAACCTCCAATCAGGATGGAAGCAACCGAGGGGATCAACCTTCTGCTGAAACTTTAAATCGCTGGCGTCTGATTCTCGGTGAATCGTCTGAAGAAGGGCTGTGCAATACAGAGCAATATACTTCGAGTGAATTTCAATATACGGAAATGGATGAGATTCTGGGGTACCTCTATAACCGTGAATACGGTGAAGAACAAGGTTATCGAAAAGAGGGAGGACGCGGTGCGTCTAACCTGACTGTACCAAAATGGCTGCACAAGGTCAGGGACTTATTCCCCAAACCAACGGTAGAAATATTGGAGAAACAGGCGCTTGACCGCTATGGACTGACAGAATTGTTAACAGACAAAAAGCTGCTTGAATCCCTTGAACCCAACATGAATCTGCTCAAGAACATTATGCAGTTCAAAGGACGGATGAAAGGTGAGGTGTTAAAGAGTGCCAAAGAGATCGTCCGAACCGTGGTTGAAGAGCTCCGCAGCAAGCTGGAATCACAGACTCGAGCCAGTATTATGGGCAAGCGCAGTCGTTATACCTCCAGTTCAGTACGATCCTTGCGCAATCTGAATTTCAAGCGAACCATCACCAAGAATCTGAAGAATTATGATAAAAATAAGCGCAGATTTGTGATTGATCGTCTCTATTTCGACGGAAATATACAGCCCCATAACAAGTGGAACATCATCATTGGTGTGGATGAAAGTGGCAGTATGCTGGATTCAGTTATCTACAGTTCGGTGATGGCCAGTATCTTCTATCGCTTGAATGCGCTGCGCACGAAATTATTCATATTTGATACGCAGGTGGTTGACCTGAGCGACAGGTTGGAAGACCCCGTAGACGTGCTCATGAATGTACAGCTCGGCGGGGGGACACATATTACCAAAGCGTTGCGTTATGGCGAGACGTTGATCGATAATCCGGGCAAAACGATCTTTATTCTGGTCAGTGACCTGGAGGAAGGTTATCCGATTGCGCAGATGTACAAGGCCTGTAAAGATATTATCGATGCAGGATGCAAATTGCTGATTCTCACCGCGCTCGATTTTAACGGGGATTCAGTTTATAACAAACACGCCGCACAGACGTTGACCAATATGGGCGCACATGTAGCAGCAATTACGCCTAACGAACTCGCGGATTGGATTGGCGAAATCATCACTTAAATTCAAGGAGGAATGTGTAATGCTTACCGCAGACCGCGCAGTTGAAACTTTGGTGGAGAAATTCGCAGTAACTTGTTCAAACGAGTATTCATTAAAAACAGATCGAAGCTCCGAAATTATTGATTACGTCTTGGGAACGACAGACAAGTTTCCGGATATGTTGGGAAATTCGAGTCATTATGTGTATCAAACGATTGATCTGCTCATGAAACTCGCCAAAAAAGACGATGGAGATATCTTTTACCGTGCCGGGGCTATTGTAATATATCTGGAATCGACTTATTCCAAAAGAAATACATGGAGAACGGATGCCTTTACCATCTGTATGGGAAATGACTCCGAAGCCTACGGCTTAAGCGGAAAGAGCAAAAGCTCTGATCGCATGGGCGGGTTGTTGGCCCGGTTGGAGAAGATCAAACAGTTTGCAGGCGAGAACGAAATTCTGGCTGAATTGAAGAGTAAATTAAAACGCGCCCAGTGGCTTTTTGATTCCAAAAAAGCGGACAGCCAGGGGAATTATCGGGATGTCATTAATGCATTAATGCTCCTGCAACTATATTCGAAGCTGAGTGATACCCCTTCTCATGCAGAGGTTGAATCTTCTGCTCAATCGTTACCCGTGTTGTTTCAACATGTGATGGCTAATGATTCAGATCAGTTGCGGGACGAGCTACATTCGTTGATTGAACCTGTAGTGGTCAGTAATATTCAAGGGAAGCATAACGGATCTTCCCAAGAATTGAATGATGAATTCCTCAAAGAAAAGCGCAGTCGGCTCATAGCTGAGCTGTATCCCAATACGTCTTTCTCTTCAAAAGAGCAATGTTCAAACACAGTATTCCATCAAACTATGGTACTTGTGAGTGGTGCCTTGTTGTACCTGATTAACATTAGTGGAGGTAAACAACGGTTCCTTGATACGAATAATGAGATTGGACATGTTTTGCTTCACACAATACATCAATTACATGAGATTTATCCACTTGAAGTTCGCCGTTACTTGTTGAGTATGGACCCTAGAGCAAAAAGTCCAAATGATCTGCTTGCCGGACTTTTGCCTCTGGATGAGCCTTATCAGTTGGTTGAAATGTTGCGGGACGAGCTTAATTCGTACACGGTATCCTGGAACATGTTACAATCCGTGATCGCGAATCGTCCTGAACAAGCGATTCGAGCATACGAGATTATCAAACCGCCATTCCTCAAACTTTGCATTCAGAAATTCATGGAGGATCAAGGATTGACATTGCCTAATGCGGAGGGGTCACTGGAGCAAGCGGTATTCAACGCTCTTCGGCATCCTTTGGATGGGGGACGTCAAGGACTTGCAATTGCAAGATACTTAAGTGGGGAAAACACACTTGAGGAGTATTGGGAGGACCCGAATAGTCGAGGGTTGTTTAATCAACTGAATCGGGATAAGAAGCGTGTTCACAATCTCATTAGTATTAGTTTTCTGCCCTTGGACTCGGAGGCGATGCGCAGGTTCGCAATCCTGACTACTCATCCCGATTGGACACTGGATATTATCTCAGACATGTACAATTCATACGCGTTTAGTGGAGAGCAACTGCTTCAACGTTATGGGCAAGATCCTGAGGTGCAACGTGAGAAATTGCTAACCAGCCTGATCTCACTCAATGGCATGACCGACTACAGATACAAATCCATGCCGCATAACGAATACCGCCGAATCATTCAGCAGAATCTGGACTATGCACTGACACAGTACAAGAAACTGCCAACGGATACGCGCATTTTAATTCTGGAGATTACCTTTGAACAGCGTGATGAGTTATCGAAGAAAATATTGGCTGAAGCGATTCGTGCTGGACTGCAAGATTCGTCTAAGAAGGCCAACGGCGTGGCGTTAGCCGAATTCAACCGGTTACCTGATCAGGACTTGTATACGCTCGTATACCTCTCAGAGAAAAAAGTGGGAATCAAAGAGATGGCTTTGACCGCAATCCGCAGTCTGGAAAACAGCAAGGAGCTGTATGGTGAGCTTTTGAAGAAAGAGAAGGCAGAGGATTGGAAGAACCTGATTCAAATTCTGCTGGATACCGCAGATCTGAGCCCAGAATATGCTCATGCTGCGCTCGCTGATCAGGCAGATAGCAAAAAGCTGTCCAGATTAAGCTGGCTGTCCCTGAAAGACCTCCCTTCCCTGATGCGAACAGAGGACAATCAGCCGTTAGATGACCGAATTAAGCTTTATGTTTTGGTGCAATCGCTGGATCACACTTCAGGACCCAATGAAAGATTAAATGAATTACGGGACTATGTAAGTGAGGTATCACTCGCCCGTTTTGCAAGCGAATTGCTTCAGGTCTGGATTCAGGAAGGTGCCCCCGCGAAGGAAAAGTGGGTGATGTATGTTTCAGCACTCTTTGGCGATATTCAGATTGTAAATATTCTGGCTCCGCAAATTAAGGAATGGACAGAAAACAGTCGTGGCGCGATTGCAGCAGATGCTGTAAAAGTGCTCGCATACTTGAAAGATCCATCCGCTCTTATGGCGATTGACAAAATCAAACGTGGTGTGAAGAACCGCCAGGTGAAAGGTGCAGCAGAAGAAGCATTGCAGCTTGCAGCGGATAATATGGGACTTACCTCGGAACAACTGGAAGATCGGCTGGTCACCACGCTTGGTTTTGATGAAAAAGGAACCATGCAACTGAGTTACGGAGAGCGTTCCTTCCTGGTTAAGGTCAATGGCGATTTGCAAGTGGTTGTACTCAATGAAGAAACGGGCAAATCCGTGAAGAGTCTGCCTGCTCCTGCACAGAAAGACGATGCTGAATTGGCGGCACAGTCCAAGGCACGTTTCACACAGCTGAAAAAAGATCTCAAATCCATGGTTAACATTCAGGCGCAGCGTCTGGAAGAGTCATTGTCCAAGCAACGTCTGTGGTCTGCCGATGAGTGGAAAGCACTGTTTGTACAAAATGTAATCATGCAGAAATTTGCTGTTGGTCTGATTTGGGGAACGTATGAGGATGGCGCACTGATCAGCACCTTCCGTTATATGGAGGATGGCACCTTCAATTCTGTGGATGAAGATGAGGTTGATCTGCCTTCAGGTGCACAAGTGGGACTTATACACCCGTTGGAACTGGATCAGGCGACGCTTGAAGGTTGGACAACGCAGTTGGAGGATTACGAGATCAAGCAGCCATTTGAGCAACTGAATCGTGAAATCCATCAGCCAGATGATGAGGACAAGACAAAGAGTGAATACGATCATCTGCCCGAGTCTGATTTCTCGCCAACGGCTTTCCCCAAAGCACTGGAGAAATACGGTTGGATCAAAGGACCGGCTCAGGACGGCGGCTGGTATCATGAATTTTATAAAGAGTACGGAGATCTTGTTGCAGAATTGCAATTCAGTGGTACGAGCATCACGTATTACGAGGGATTGGATGACATTACCCTGGAATCCCTACATTTCTTCAAACCGAATAACAAGCAATATTATTACTATGGTGACAACAAATCCATTGCTCTGGGCAACGTTCCAGGTCGAGTGTTTAGTGAAACGATCTACGACATTCTGAGAGCAACGGGGCGTTGATGACGTGAGTGGATTCAAGGAGAAATTCCGGATTTTTTCGAAGCTGTGTACGGAGGATTATTTGATTCGGTATGCCAACAAGGGGTTGTACAAAAGGTCTTTGAAGGAGTTGGACAATGGTGTAAGTGTAACGTACACATGGAATGCATCATCTGTGAGTTGTCAGCTCAGTGACGGGACACTATGTACGCTTGAAAATACGCTGGATCATTGGGAATGCTCCTGCCCGGCCGATCATATCTGCAAGCATGTGCTGATTGCAATTCTGTATGATCAACGGGAATATACGGCAGAGGATTCAATGAATGCAGACGATAAGCATGCGCTGGATAAGGACTCAGGGATATCGGATAATGATCCGTTGGACGTACCAAAAAACGTATCAGTAACAGAATCAGTAACAAACTTAGTATCAAATGTGGACGATCCAAGCAAAATTCCGCATACAATATCACGTGAGATCGAGTCTCGCTTCCGCTGGATGACGGAGTCTGACCTTACCGTGTTAATTAAATCGTATAGTTCTTCCATGATTGAGGAAGTTGTTTTCCGCTTAAAGTACCCTGAAGAGGTGAAGATCATCGAAGATTCACTTCTTACGGTACAGCTGACAAGTCAGCATATTGAGGTGTCTTTTACCGAAGAAGCGAGCCTTGCAAAAGCTCTTTGTAAAGTGCCGCAGACTGCCGGGAAGATGGCCAAGCTTGAAGCTTTGTTACGATATCGGAACTTTAAAGGCCTGGATGACACGGATGCATTAAGTGGACGGGTATACGAAGCCAAGTTCTCTCTTCAGACAGTGCAGGAATGTCGGGGTATGCTGGCAGGAATGTTGAAGACAGGACTGGCCCGCCTTCCTCAGTCCTATATGGCACAACTGGAGACTTTGGCAATTGCTGCTCATAGTGGTAATCTGCCTGACATAGAACGCAGTTTACGAGGGATTCAAGGGGAACTACAGTTGTTTTTTAACAGACATATACGTTTCTCCATGCAATCCATGTTGGGTCGGGTAAGCAAGCTGTATCTTGCACTCCAGGTTCTTGAAGAAGAAAAGGTATCTGTCATTCAGCAGAGTCAGCTCATTGGCAGTTTTCGAAGTAAATACTTTACGGTGCCTTCACTTCACCTGTATGGACTGGGAGCTGACGCGTGGGAGACACGATCCGGTTTCCGTGGAATCACCTATTATTTCTATTGTTTCGATGATGAGGAAATCTACACCTATAGCGATGTACGTGCTGTATATTATGATGATCAGCAGTTCTCGTATACAGAGCATTATGGTGCATTCACACCATGGCTGCCTAATCTGACTTTTCGCCAGTTCGTCGGTGAAGAAGTTCAATTCCATTCCGTTAAAATAAATGAAGAACGCCGGATCTCTTCCGGTGAAGGTGCCAAACTTGCGATTTTGCCACGAACGGGTGTGGAAACGTTGAATTTGGGCAAAACCATGCAAGACGTAACGTCTGTACTTCAAGAGGAATCGCGAACATTCGACTTGTTTGCTGCTCCCAAAGAACGATTGGCTGTGATCAAAGTTGCTCGAATTGTGGACCATAACTTTGTCAAACAAACGCAGGATCTGGTCCTGACGGTTGAGAGTGCCGAAGGAGAACGTTTGGCACTTACTCTCCCGTATTCAACTGATTGGCAAACGATGATCCAAAGGCTGGAGTCAGGATATGGTTCCCAATCGCTTGAACACTTCTATGCCTTTGTGCGTGTGGAACCAAAACGGATTAGCCCAATCAGTTTCCTGAAGGGTCAAACGGTGCTCAGTCTGAAACTGGATATCGGTAATGGGAGGATGGGCAGACTTGGAAGAATATAATCAGTTTATGCAGAGAATTAACGGTTGGTCAGAAGAGTTGCTCCTGCGTGGGTTATCCCAGTTTACGATCCGGGATATTGAGGTGCTTGAGCAGCTCACAGCGGAATCCTCGCGGTTGCAGATGACTTTCTTGCATGAGTTGTTGAATCAACTCATCAAGGAAGGGCGTAGCGTGGCTCTTGGACAAGGTAATGAAGAGTTTCTGTTATTTCAGTATTGTCGTCTCACCCAATATGTGCAGCTCAGTGTGCAAGAAGAGGCGTAATATTGGTTAGTATTCCAAGCGAAGGCACATGAAGCGATATGATGTAATAAATAAGATGTATTATAGAAGATAAGAAGATTTGCAGAAGGCGACAAGGCCACTGCAAATCTTTTTTTATCGTGGAGTAAGTAAAAGTCATTTGTTAAACGAATATAGGTAGGTAGCACGGATCAATACGAGCATTCGTGATATGAGCATAGAAGGGAGGGTACATGTAATTGTGGAAGAAGAACAAATACGGAAGGCAGTAGCGGATCGTGATCCTGAGGCCATGGAATGGGTGATGAACCACTACGCAGGTTTGTTATGGAAGATTGCTCATTCCATCCTACATCATGCATCGGCAGAAGAGATTGAAGAATGCGTAGCAGATACATTTTTTTCTTTTTGGCAGAATCCGGATGCATTCCAGTCTGGGCGAAGTAGCCTGAAAAATTATCTTGCAACAATCACAAAACATAAAGCGATTGATCGCTACCGGAAACTCAATCGAAGAACTGAGCTTACATATGAAGAGGAGATTCATTCGGTGCAAACGGATGATTTGTTGGTTCAGATGATCAGTAAAGAGACATATACGGAACTTAATCAAATGATTGAATCTTTTCCAGAACCGGAACGTGAGATTATGAAACGTCGGTTTTATGAAGGACAGAGACCCCATGAGATATCAGAAGCATTGTCCCTACACGTTAGGCAAGTCCATAACAAGCTTTATCGCTCCAGGCAACGATTGAGGACATGGTGGATGAACAGGAAATAAAGGAGGCGATCAAATGCGAAAATCCGAGAAAGAATTCACTGAGCAGAACCTCTTTAATATTAAAAAGTTGTTCTATGATAAATTGGCGATGAATGAACCACCAACCGTTACGAGATCAGATTCATCATTTTATCCACCAGTATTATATCCATCCGCACAGACCAAGAAGTCCATGAATCAAAGAAAAAGGTATCGCAAAGCCATCTATATTCCTGTAACCGCTGCGTTATCGTTATGTCTGGTTACAGGGGCGGCTGCATCCATGGGGATCATTGACTTGTCTTCTGTCTTTCATGTTATAGGTGTAGATCGGATTGGCATTCTTCAGCCTGTTCACCAGGTGAGTGAAGATCAAGGGATTCGAATGGAGGTTATAGGTGCTGTCAGGGACGGAGATACAACGGAAATCTATGTTTCATTATCGGATCTGACTGGGCATCGCATTGACGATACGTTGGATGTATATGATTACAGAGTAACCGGAGGTAATGCAAACAACGCTCAGATTATTCATTATGATCATGTGAATAAAACGGCTATTGTCCGATTCCTCATTCAAGGAAAAGTCAGCAAAAATCGGATTACCGTTCAGATCAATACGCTGATGTCGGGTGCATCTCGACAAGATGGTTACATCGTACAAGTGGACTGGGAGAAGTTGCTACAAGAAAAGCAAAACAATAACTATGATATCGTGGATCAAGATCGTATAAGTGGCTTGGGAGGTAAAACCGATTTTCAATTGGAAAATGATCCAATTCCGGTACTGCATCAAGATGTAACGAATATCCCCGTTTCCGGTATTGATTGGATGCATATTTCCAATATAGGTTTTGTGGAGGGCAAGTTACACATTCAGATTAATCCGAATAATGAGATAGGCGAGTATAATCATGGATATTTCTACTTCACGGATGAGCAAGGTCAAAAGCTGGATATACCTGAATATTCCGTTAGTTATGGACATTATATGAAAGATGGGGTTGGGTATGGAGGAGATTATGAGGAGTTTGTGTATGATCTGTCCTCTGTTGACCAATTAGATAAGCTCAGACTCCAAGGCAGCTTTACGAGCATTAGTGAAGTTGTACAGGGGAATTGGAAAACTACTTTTAACTTGAGTCAAAATGCTTTGAGCAAAACAGGAAACATTCAGCTTGATGCAAATGGAGCCTCACAGGCAAATGTAACTCTTTCCTCGGTTGGCGTCACGCTTACAGGTGAGGCACTGAGCAAGATTCGGGTGGAGGACTTGAGTATTGAAGTTCACCTCAAGGATGGTACAAAGTTGTCTGGCGCATCCGGTTTCCTCCAGCTGGATCAGGATCTCATTAAGTGGATATCCCCTAAGACCATTCTGGTGAATAATGTGAGCTACTTGCTAATAAATGGAGAGAAAGTGACTTTGCTAGATGAATAATTAAAAGGTGAATCAAAAATCGGGGGATAAGTGCAATCAGAAGGTTGTTCTGTCATCGGAGTGGTAAGTGTGAATATTCTTTAGTTCAACTTATATAAAATGAATTACATGTCATATCCCGATTTATGACGCATACCATTAGGCGAATGCGGTCATAAGGGAGGAAACTGAGATGTCCATGAGCGAACCGCTGTTAACGCAAATTGTGAATCAACATATTCCGGCTGGTGCAACGGTCGTCACTATTGATAAACCTGTTCAACATCCAGCGATCTATGCGGCAGATCTTACCGGTGACGGTATGCCGGAGATTGCTGCAGTCTATCAGTTGAATGGTGAGCTGTATTTGCTCATTCTGAAATTTGTTCAAGGACATTGGATCAAGATGGCACTAATTAAGGGATTGGGGTATGGGGTGACTTTAATGACTGCAGCCCCTGTAACTTCAACGGCAAGGAACAATCTCATCATTGGTTGGCGGATTGGATCTATTTGGTCTAAGCTTGCTGTATATGAGTGGACTGAATCAGGGCTCAAAGATCTGGCGCCTGACGATCTATATTATAGCTATGCAGAGATTATAGATATGCCTGGTCCGCATGGTCGAGATGGTAAGGTGGAGATTGCACTCTGGATACATGACACAGGTGAAGCCTATCGTGTAGAGATTATCCGATGGCAGAATGGGAAATGGGTTCCTGCACCGGACGTATATGCAACCTATTATCCCAAAGTGGTGCAATATTACGAGCAACTAACCCAGCAATATCCTGATTATATCTTCTACTGGTATTACCTTGCGGACGCTCAGTACCATGCAGGTCAGTATCCGGCAGCACTCGTTTCAGTTCAGAAGGCACTCAGTTTCCCGGAAGCATATCCTTCCAGAGAGGTACTACAGGAGCTGGAAAAGAAAATTAAGCAGGCGATGGTCCCTATAAGCCATACCCGGGTAACGACATGGTTATATCCCATCTCCGTTCGAACCACGAATGGGACGCGTTGGGGGTATATGGATGCCCAAGGTCACATTCGGCTTGAGCCGGTTCTGGATGACGCGCAGGAGTTTCAGCCCAATGGATTGGCTGTAGTAGTGAAGGATGGTCATGCTGGCGTAATTAATCTTCAGGGGCAGTATGTCGTTCAACCTGTATACGATTCCATCAATTCCTTTTCTGAAGAACGGGCGATAACCATTGATTCTCAAGGATTTAAGATGATTAATGAACAAGGTACAGTCCTAACCAAACGGGCGTACCCGTATATCTCGAGTATGAAGGACGGCCGAGCTTTGTTTTACGATTCAAACCCTGGTCAGGCAGATGGATCGGTGAGTCTGTATGGTTATCTGGATGCTTCGGGCAATGAGGTGATTCCTGCGCAGTTCGCTTCGGCGAATGATTTTCAAGATGGCAAAGCGGTTGTGCAGATTAAGGACAATGAATATGCGCTTATTAATCGCAATGGACATCGGCTCGCGACGTATCCATATGCCTATGTGGGACCACTAGGGGATGGACTGCTCGCTTTTCAAAAAGAAACATCGGGCAAATATGGGTACATCGACGAACGGGGTAATATTCGCATTCAGCCCAAATTTTCATCGGCATTTCCTTTTAGCGGCGGGCAAGCGATTGTTAATACAGCAGAGGATTACAAATCGAACTATGGTGTCATTAATACGCAAGGATCATTTATCATTCAACCCGCGTATAATGACATCCGTGAACTAGGCGAGCATCGTTATGCGCTGGGGCAAGCAATTAATCCGGAACAGCCTTATATTGGCTCTGTATACGCGATTGCAGATACCAATGGCAGAAGACTTACGGAGTTCCTTTATCGCGAAGTGGGCAATTACAAAAACGGCCTTGCTTCCGCATCGGATGGCAGACAAACCTATCTGCTGGATCTGAGTGGAAGACCTGCCGCCGGGTATCCCCATGTTGAAGGTTCGGGTACGCTGGAGGTCGTGGCACCAGATCTGATTAAGGCGTATGTAGACCAGCGTTTATCGTATGTGAATCGGGCCGGACAGATCATCTGGCGGCAAAATACAATCGTTCCACTTCATCCGCCGTACCGTGTACGCGAAGAGAAGTATAAACCGAACATGGACTATCTCGTATATTATCCACAGGTGGAGGGATTAACGAACCAAGCGGAGCAGCTTGCGCTGAATGCCAGGTTGAAGCAACTCTCCCAGGTTAAACCGATCCCTGCCGATCAACAGCTGGATTATACGTATACAGGGGATTTTGATATTACGTTCTATCAGCAGCAATTGTTGCAACTGCAACTCACAGGTTACAACTACCCGGCTGGTGCAGCGCATGGTATGCCTACGATGATCTATGCGATCATTAATCTGACGAATGGTCAGTTGTATGAGCTGAAGGATTTATTTAAACCGAATAGTGACTATGTAAAAGTGTTGAGCCAGATTGTGGGGGATCAGATCAAGAATGATCCTCAATACTCGTATGTGTTTCCGGACACCTATACGGGGATTAGTGCGGATCAACCGTTTTTTGTCACAGCGGATGCTCTGCATCTCTACTTCAATCCATATGATATCGCGCCCTATGCGGCAGGGTTTCCAACGTTTACGATTCCTTTTGTTCAGATCAAGGATATCATTAATACAGAAGGTTCGTTCTGGAAAGCTTTCCATAGTTGATTGAGGGTACGCCAACATTTTAACGAAAATATACGCTAAGGACGTTAAGGCGCAAAGACAGCGGATTTTTCTGCTTTAAGCAAATGTTCGCTGATACTTAGCGTATAAAACAGTCAAAATGTTGGCGTTACCCCATATAGAACTACTATAAATCAATCATTCCATCCTTTACATACATCAATCCACTCTGAATAACTAGAGTATTTTTCTAATTGTTTTATTGTAAGTTCAATAGCACTATTGCTACTCCCGCAAGCTGGATAGATTGTCTCAAAACGTTTTAGAGATATATCTAGATAAACAGAAACATCATTTTTGATAGCAAATGGACAAACACCTCCAATGGCATGACCAACCATATCAATGGCTTCCTCAGGAGAAAGCATTTTTGCTTTTGTTTTGAAATACTCTTTGAATTTTTTGTTATCCACTTTTGCATCCCCAGCGGCAACTACTAAAAAAGCTTGTCCATTCACCATAAAAGAAAGTGTTTTTGCGATTCTCCCCGGCTCACAACCTAATGCAGATGCAGCTAAATCCACAGTTGCACTAGATACTTCAAATTCGATAATTTCAGAATCCATACCATATTGTTTAAAAAACTCTTTTACTTTTTCAATTGCCATAATCATCACACCTCATTTTTAATTATTTCCTAGAAGATCATAGATGAAACTTGCTATGTTCTTGGGTTAAAAATCATGTTGTAAATGACACATGGTTCTTGATAGGGATTATTATAGGAATGAAAAACATTAGCACGAAAGCGGAGTGCTTGATTTTCTTTTAGAACAATTTTTTTTGTGTTGACTACCAGCTCTAACATACCTTGTACCACAAAAACATATTCTTCCACACCATCAAGGTGCCTTTCAGATGGATGGTGACATCCAGGATCAAATTCGATATAAAATATTTCAACGTTACGGGTAGGGTCAAAAGGAAAAACAGGAAATGCTCTCATTTTTCCATCATTTTCAATGATAGCGTCTTTGGACCGTGTATCAACCACATTGCACTCATCTTCTAGCTCTTCCAATAATAAAGATAAAGGAACTTTTAAGCCCACTGCGATTTTCCAAAGAGTTGTAATCGTTGGTGAAGACTGTCCTCTTTCAATCTGTCCAAGCATAGGCTTACTTACATCAGTAAGTTTAGAAACATCTTCAAGTGTAAGATTTCTAGTTGCTCGTATTTCTTTTAACCGTTCTCCAATAGTTAATGCTGGCGATTGCATTGCATCACTCCTTTTGTATGTTATAGCATTTTAAAACATAATATAACATGCAAACAGTTGGATTCAAAAGGCGACAGTAGTACCGCTTATTAACGACATTACATTTATCGATTAAAATCCTGTCGCCATCATCGATGGCGGCATTTTTCTGCTTAACCACTTCACATATTTATCCATACTAAATGGAAAATATTACGGGAGTTACAGATCAAAGAAGTCATATTTATCTATACAAGTAAAAGTGAACGGATCCATGAGGCGAATGAGGTAGATAAGTAGATAAGGTAAATGAAGTAGATAAGGTAAATGAAGTCAATAAGCTTAATGTGGCTAATGAACTGACATAAAAGGAGAATGACAACAATGTTTAAACGAATTCCTGTATGGGCTAGCTCCTCAGAGGGAACGACTCAAGCGACGACGGCGGTAAATAGATGTCGCTTGAGGCTCTGGCTTCGGTCAATCCGGATCGTTTGCTGTTGATGGAGAATAGTGAGAACAAGATGGTCGATAGTAAGGTGTGGAATAACATGAACGCAGTGAAGAATGAAAAGATCTATAAAATCTCTAATGTCGATAGGCCTATGTGAAATATGTAATTTGTTCGAAATCATGTAACTTGAGCGGTTCTGGCTGCGTTTAGACATTGGGGTGATCTGATGTTGGTGAACGCGGTTCAACGTTACATGGTATTAGTGTGTATATTTATTGGGATAAGCTTAACGGCTTATATCGTTCTTGAAAGGATTGAAGGGTACCATATTGCAACGACAGAGTATTACGGCTTACGTAATGCAGGGGGAGTAATATATATTTTATCGCTCATCCTGGGATTCGGGCACTATTTAGTCGCTTTTTATGTTGTTATTATTAGCCCAATATCATGGTTTCTGCGGAAATATGTATGCTTTCCTATGGTGAGAACTTTCATCTATATGATCGGGTTTGGATGGGGCGGGTTGTGGGTTTTTGATCTCATGTACAGTCCATATTTTGTGAATGGATACCATCTGAACCGAATGACATCGATATGGATATTTGCCATCGCCGGTTTAGTCTATGCCATTGTGGAGAATAAGATTTGGCGAAGAGGGCAGATGCAGAACGAACAGAAGGCTACTTAACAAATGTTGAGTAGCTTTTTTGGTTTACATAATTATTATGGTGTTTTCATTGGAGACTCGGAAGCTAAATACAATATTAGAAACTATGTAAGAGTAAGTAGTGAACATGAACAGCGGCTAAGTTAATTCGATAGTTTGTTGTAAAATTCACAAAGAGTGCCAGTGAGAAGAACTAGGAGTTTTATCGTAAAAAGGTAAAATTTTCTGTTATACTATTTGAGTTGTGTACATAAAGTTAGATATTTTAATGAAGGGAGTTCATGAAGTAAATTAGCCATTTAGTTTAAAATTGTAGTTTGGAGGAAAGCATTTTGTATAAAGCAGGTTTTTGGATTAGATTAGGAGCAAATGTGTTGGATAGTCTTATTATTTCAATTCCGTTAGTGATTATTGCAGGTGTGCTTACGGGTAACTTTGATACGGATGAGCCGATTGCCAAGCTACTTAGTGCGTTATATTCAATTTTATTACCAGTTTACTGGTATGGTCGAACCATCGGAAAACGTATATGTGGAATTCGAATCCGTAAGTACGATACACACGAACCGCCAAAAATTGGTACGATGCTGATGCGAGTTGTTGTGGCTGGAGTTGTGTACGTATTAACTTTGGGTATAGGAATTATCGTGAGTGCTTTTATGGTCGGTATGCGTGAAGATCGACGTGCAATTCATGACTTCGTAGCAGGAACAGAAGTAGTCTGGGATTAACTCGGAGATAAAGAATTGGCTGTACAGGAAAAAAAATCACTGTGCAGCTTTTAAATCATTAGAACTGTTTCACAAAACTCGTATTTTGTACATATGTATTCATTAGAGTTTGGTCATTCAGCGGCTAGCTTTTTCTTGTTATCTGAGACTTAAATCTCAACAAGTTCACTCTCAGTCTCACCCTTATTATTTTAATACTTGCTTCTTAAATGAATGTGATGATGATGTTATTAAATAAAAAAACAAAAAAAGCACACAATTATCCCTATGTTAGGATATTTTGCGTGCTTCGCAATTTTAAATACTATTCAGTTAACGATACTCTAACATTAATTAAATTGACTTTCAACAAATGTTGAATTAACTCAATAATGCAAAATGTATCTTTTTATTGATTGAGTTTTTCAAGTGTTAGTAAATCACCAATCTCAATACAACCTCTTATCCAACCAAAATGACTACCTTCAGCACATACCTGCAGTCCAATATTTGGAACGTTAGTATTAAAACAAACTTGAGCAGTATCCAGATCGCCATTATGAACGAGATCCCTATAATTAACCCTTAACTGTGCTTTAAAGGATATCAAAGGGGGATCATAAGTGAAGTATTTAATCTCAACGCTTGCTCTTCCTGGCACCCTAAATAAACTACTTAGACGTTCAGAAATTTCATAGCTGATATTGTTGCCAATTAAACTCACCATAATACTCTCCTCAATATATCTAGATCCCTGAGTCTAGGTTTGTGGTACCGTACCAATTACTTTATCAAAAATGTCTTCCGTGATTTGTCCAATAAAATAATCTCCATCCATGCCTTTAGATCCGGATTGCCCACTTTCACCGCGTTGGCCAACTTCACCAGTACTTCCATCACTACCCTCACCTCCGCAATAAGGTAGTGCATCATTCCCTCCAGAGCCTCCAGAACCACCAAGTCCACCTTCACCAGCAGAACCTCCAGAACCCCCTTCACCACCAGAAACAAGGATTCTAAATTTTTGACCTATGGTTTCAGATGTTTCACTTACAGAGATAATGTTAACAATCCCTCCAATGCCGCCTATTCCTCCAGTACCACCCGTTCCTCCGTTACCACCTGTTCCACCATTCCCTCCATCACCAGCTCCACTTAAACACGTGAACGCGCCTTGTTCGGCATCACGGCCTGAAGCACCAGCTCCACCTTTACCCCCTTGTTGCCCATTGCCTCCTTGTCCCCCAGCCTGACCACTGAAATCAATGAATGCTCCTGAACTAGGCACTTTAGCAACGATAATGGTTAATGTGGGTGCATTGTTTCCTGTTATTCCAGTTACACCTTGCTCACCTTGTCTTCCCTGTGCACCATTAGAACCAGTTCCTGAACCGTCCTCACCTGAAGGTGCTTGTCCACTCGTAGCTGCTTGTGGTGGAACGGAATCATGTTCCCATATTATATTCCCTGTTGCGTTCATATCTTCACTTACTAATTCCTCTGTTACAATAAAAAAACTATTTCGACGGCTCTGGGCTGCTTTTGTAAAAACAAGTTGCGCATTAGGCTTAAAAACAACACGTTTGGCTTTGATATACCATTCGTCAAAATTCGTGGTATTCTCAACAATAAATTCAGGAGTAAGTTCCATAAATACACTTGCATCAGCAGCTTCTTTTAATAATGCACCTTTTGTTGCATCTGAAATTTGAGACATCGATAAACAACCCCTTTACAGAATTTGAAACAGAACTATTATCACAATATTAATTTACAAATATTCATGAAAATGCTGGTAAAAAACACAAATGAACAACTAGATGCAAAATTCTTCCCTGCGACCTTACACGCTATATGTTACATTAAGTTACTCAGGATCAACTTTAAAATCGCTTAATGCTTTTAGACTTCGATCATCATTTTTCTTGGTATGGATGAAACGCAAGAATAATCGTTCGATTAAGTTCTTCGATATGATAGTTCAACAAAAAAAGAAGACACAGAGTAGCATGTGCCTTCAGAAGTATAAGTTTAGTAATCGAACGATTTTATAATTCCATATTCGGATTTATAGCTAGACGAAAACGATAGATCATAACTGCTGCTTCAGCTCTTGTCAGTCCATTTTTAGGACGGAATGAATTGTCTGGATACCCTTGTACAAACTTCTGTTCTGCCGCGATTTTCACATCTTCAGCTGCCCATGTCGCAATATACAGCTTCGAATTTAAGTAGTCACTAATACAACTGGTATATCCTTGGTCACCTTCATGGGCTTCGAATTGATAGAATGTATCTCCGTGTTATAAGAACTATCAATAAACTCTTCAAGAGCTCACTATCAATTTTAATAATGTACAAAACGCATTTAGAAGACTTTTCACATTCAGCTTCTACTCCCCTGTCGTATTGGTAAGGTTATGGGTTGCTCAGTACCCGCCTGCTGATGTGATGATGATGTTGTGAGTGAGTGAAAAGATTATAAAAAAGCACGCAGATTACCCCCAAGGATAATCTGCGTGCTTCGCAATTTTTATAGTGATTCAGTTATGGTTAGTGTACCATTAATTAATCTATCTAATCAATATTCTAACATTCATCATTAAATTCTGTTTATTGATAGTTGCCTGTTCTGAACAAAGGAATTCACGCCATATCAACACTTTAGAATGGGAGAAGTATTCACCTGATACATAGTTCCTTCGTACCCCCAACTCCAAATGGAACGTTAATTCTGTGCCTTATCTATAAAATCGAGTAACCTTTCCATCTTTTCTTCAAGGTCCAAAACAATGAAGTCTTCCTTCTGCCATAATGATGTGACATGATTAGCAATATCAATTTTATCCACTTGTGAGGATATATTTTTAATGACAAATTCTCCATAGCTACTATCGAGTTGTTCTTTAGTTAGATACATTTGTGCAAAAAACTTATCAAAAGAGTCTGCACTTGTGAAATTTTGATCAGCGATGGAAGTATTATTAGGTTCTGGTAATTTCACAGATTTACCTTCAAAAGTGAGCCTCTTTCGTTTTTCCATTTTATTAGCAAATACATCTTCAAAAATAGGTTTCGGAACGTAGTTTTCAATCTCTCTTCCTGCTGTAATCCATTGAAATACATGTGATTGTAATTCTGTTTTCTCATTTAACCTTGCTTGAATTTGTTCTACACGATTTTTTAACTCTTGTCGCTCCTCTCCCAAATCACTATCACAAATAATGGCTGAATAGCGACTTATGTTCATAATATCAATAAGGGTATCTGCATGCCTATCATCTTCCGATAAGTCATCTGCAAGTAATATTCCATAGTGACTTAGTAAAGCGCCACCATAATAAACAAAACTGTAGTGTTTTCCTTCTATATATTTCTTTTTTCTCTCGTTTCCTTTCAATTCTATCCATTTATTTAAATAGATTTTATCACTTGGTCCCTCCACCCAAATAACAAAGTTTGACATTAACAGTTGTGAGGGTTTTACGCCCATTTCATCAAGAAGTCTGTGAGTATCAAGTCTTTTAGTACATAGTCTAGCAGCAGTTGAACCATCATCAGATCTATAGAATGCATGAACACTCCACTCCTTAGAAATAAGATCTAGTATTGAGGTTGAGTGAGTTAAAAAAAAGTAGCGAAAATTTTTAAATGCATATTCTTCTTCTAAAATTCGCATAAGCAGTGTCAACGCTTGGGTATGCATATTCAATTCAATTTCTTCAAAAATTATATTTTGACGGTGTTCTGGGACATTCGTATACAATGCTGAAAGGATAGTCACAAATTGGAATACACCTAAGCCAAGATCATTTAAGGAAAATTCCTTTTTTGAACCGTTACGAATTAGCATAACGATGAATTCTGCATTCTCCGGCTCAAATACAGAATAAGTATTGTAAAATAGCCTTTCATGCTTAATTCTCGACTCAATAATTTCCCTTATTTCATCTGAATCTAAATCTTCAATTTTTTTGTTTTTTAAGGATAACTTTATGCTCAATTCCACTTTTTCATTAAGTAGAATGGAGAGATGTTCAGACATCTGAGCTTTATAATATGTATACCACTTATAATTCTCTACTGCTCCTTGGGCAATTTGACCCGTTATTGGCTTCCCATCCATCATGGGTTGAAAGTACCCAACCGAGTTGTTTGATCCTAATCCTCGGTTATCAGAAAAAATCCTAACATGATTTGACATGAAATCACCAAATTCAGATTGTGGAATTCCTTCTAAAATGAGATGTTCATTTTGCATATGCTGAATATATATTTTTTTCTCATCCTCATGAGATTCGCCTTGGAAATCAAATTCAGCATAAAAAAAGGGATTTGTTTGATCCCACGCATTATTTTCTGGATCAATGTCAATTGAATTAAATAAAGATCTGGTTCTTAAATGCTTTATAAAACGGACTAAGTTAGACTTACCAACGTTGTTAGGACCAATGAAAAAATTCATTCTTCTAAATTGTGTTAGGTTTACTCCTTCATCGTTCGAATATGATCTGTACCCTCTTAATGAAATACCTTGTAGCCACATATATTTCCTAGCTCCCTTGTTGTAGATTCTCTTAAATGAAACTGCAATATTCAATAATTATCTTGTTCACCCAATACTTTATCTACCACTCAAATAAATATAGTATTTAAATCTACTGATATCAATTTTTATCATCTTTATCTGTGAACATGTTATTTATAATCACTTTTCTTTAAGGTTGAGAAAGAGTTCATCAAATAGAGTGAAATATATGGAACAAAATATTAGATGGAATTTTATGGTACAATAAATAGAGAGTTCTAAACTCTGTAATTCTAGTATAAATTAAACGGGAGGTTGTTAAAAATGAAATTATTAAAGCTTGCTTTAGGAATGAGTATTGCTTCACTATCATTTTTTCCATTTACATCTCCATCATTTGCAGAATCTACATCAGAATTGCCCTCTTCAGAAATTACTACCCCATCGAATACTACTATTCAGATCAATCTGACTTCAGATGAACAAAACTTAGAAGCGCAAAATGCAGCAATCCAATCGACTTCTGCTAGCTTCAGTCTTTCGAATTTTGCAAGTGGATCGCAAGGGAATACTGGTACAACAGGTGATTTTAGCCTAACAACTCAATTAATTGGAGCTCCAGCAATAAAACAGTGACACTTAAGGTGAACCATTATGAACATAGAGTTATAAATGGTCAGGAAGCATATACGAACGCTACGATTGTATACGACTTAATAAGTCAAAATGGAAATAGAGCAGGCAGCAAAACATTGTCAGGTAATTACTTTTCTCAACAAGGCACCGTTACCTGGACAAATGTAAAGCCTGGAACATATAACTTAATAATAAAAAATGTCGGTACAGGTTATGCTTCCGCTTTTGGAACATTTTCTGTGCAATAATTAAAATAAAGCACACAGAGTCGTATTAGATTGACTCTGTGTGCTTTAACCGATCTCTAATATCGCAGAGAGTGAGAGGCTCTTCAAGTTGTTTCAAGGTATTGCCCTGAACAGAAACGTCGAGACAGAACTTCTCTGCGATACCTACTATTACATATTATCTCTATTTATTTTTCTCTTAAGATACAATCTATCACCAGGTAAATTAAGATGTTCCGCGATCTCCTCCCATGCCGACTTGGAGGGAGCCATAACTACAGATCAGATAAGGTGCAGCAAGTTTTCTTATTTTGGAGTAATGGATGAACTGATACAGTTGGAAGCGAAGCTCAATCAAATGTTCTCTGGACAGATTGAAACTTTCATTAGCGATCATGATTGTCTGGATGTAATGCCGTGCAACGTCTCTAAGGGTGACGCGTTAAAGCTACTTATTCATAAACTCGGGATTTCTCCGGATGAGATCGCATGCATCGGAGATTCATTCAATGATCTCTCAATGTTTGCTTTAACACCACATAGTTTCGCGATAAGTGAGAGCCACGAAGAGATACGCAGCAGGACGAGCACGATTGTTCATTCCGTTGCTGAAGCCATCAATCACATCATTTCCTACAACTATTCTTCGAGTGCGACATAGGGAGATGAGTACATGAAACGTGATATATGGTTAGGCTGCTTTGGTTATTGTTATGGCTCCCTCCAAGTCGGCATGGGAGGAGATCGCGGTCATAATTCTTGCTTCATACGGTACGATAGCTTCATTCCACTCACGCACGTAATATAAATCATTCGTACTATGGATAAATTGAATGAAATCGTTTCTACCGATGGCTTGGAGAAGTCGTGTAGATAGCTCTGGACTAAACTCCGACGAGGCCAGCAAGACCTGGTCATGCACATGAATGGTCGCACCGTTCTGTCCGACAGCATAATACTGATTTGCAAATGGCTTCAGGAGAATTTGGATCTCAGAGTTCATTCGTCCAGAGGCGATGCGCAAATCCATTCCATAGTCGTAGGCTTTATTAATAGCATAAAGATCACGTTCATTAATGCGTCTCTCACGATCAAGCAGTGTACCATCCAAATCACTAACGATTAGTTTAATCATCGAACTCCTCCTCTGACACAACAAGTAACTCCACGCGATGTTCCGAAAGCTTCTCCATCAATTGGTCATCTGGCCGCTGGTCGGTAATCAATAGATCAATCGCATTCAGCTCGGCAACTTTATAAAACATCTGGTCCCCAAATTTCGTATGGTCCGCCAATACGATGACCTGTTTGGCTTTTTTGATCATTTCACGCTTTACCACGCCGTCTTCCACATCTGGATAGGACAATCCATTGGAAGTTATCCCACACGCGCCGAGGAACTTAATATAGCTTTAAGCGCATGCTATTGATGATTAGATGTATATCTAATTGGTAATCGGACTATGTTCTTGTCCATTCCGGCAATCGGTACAAGTTCTTGTCCCTCGACACCTCCATTGCTGTCTCTAACAAATGTGGTGCAGTCGCTTTATGGTATAGAACGCTAACGTTTCCCGTTAGCTCAACGAGACTGTCTATTTTTGCCGTCAGCCTCATCCTGGTGATTATTAAGCTACAGTTCCTAGATAGAAATATGCTTCAATTTTCATTCGATGCTATCCAAAAATTTAATAAAATTTTTCTGATCCTTCGTAAATTGGTAACCCCTTTTCTGGTAAAGTCTATGTGCTTGCTCGCGACTCGGATGAGATAACAACTTGATGCCGGAATAACCCTCATCCCGCGCCCAGTACTCTAAATAATCCATTAACTTGCTACCAATACCCTGATTTCTGTAGCCTTCTTTTACTACAAAGCCTAAAACATTAATCAAAGGATCGGCAAATAGCAACTCATAGCGACTTCCATGGATATATCCAACAATCTCGCCATGGAGTTCGAAAACAAAAATCTTATCTTTTGTCTCTCGTGTAATGATTTCAATTTTTTCTTTGACTTTCTCTTCAGAAAAGTATGAAAGATCGGAGTTGAAATCTCTATTTAACAAGCAAATGTCTTGATAATCGGTTATGTGAATTTCCCTCACTAGGTATTCCATAATCAACTCCTTACACTTATTTTTTATATTGTTCAAGTATGTTGTGTGGTTTAACAGCTTCTCTTGTTCTACTGTCTATTCCAGCCTGTTTTTTAAGACAGCCAACTGCGATAACAACCGATTTCGAAGGCTTTCCGGATTGATTTCTTCCAGGAGGGTTCCGAATGAGAGTAAATAACTATCAAGCCACAAACCGATTGGAAATTCTCCTCGTACGTCATATGAGCCATCTCTGTTAGCCGTAATCATCGAATCAGGAAATTCATCATAGACTCGGTAGGCGCCTTTGGCCGAAATTCGTAGCGTCACCTCGACAAGGTCTTGACCCTCAAGTTTTTCTGCCTCTCTAATTGCCTGGACTTCCATCCTGGGCTCGTAATGCTCATCGGTAACCTCGATATCTCTCATTCGATTGATCTTGAAAATGCGGGAGTCCTTGCTGGACAAACAGTAACCGGCCAAATACCAGGCTCTGGCCTTAAAGATCAATTGCACGGGTTCCACACTCCGCCGGCTCGCTTGTCCTGCAGAGTTATAATACCAAAAGTGGATGATATGATGATTAACAATCGCTTCACGCAGCTTTTGAAAAACAAATCGGCTGGATTCCGCGCTGCCCCATGGCGAGAAATCCACTTCCAGCCAGTTATCCCGCTCTTTTTTGAACAAGCTTATAAATTTTAACAGAACAGCCTCTATCCCTGGGTATGCTGTAGCTTCCAACATCTGGAGCGCCATTAGAACATCTTCTTGCTCCTTGCCCGACAACAGTGAAGCGTTAAAGGAATAACCCGGGAGCAGTGATATCCCGCCGCCTTTTCCTTTGCTGCTGTATACGGGAATGCCTGCCGCGCTGAGGGTATCGATATCCCGATAGATCGTTCTCGTGGAAACCTCAAAATGCTGTGCCAATTCACCTGCTGTGATCGTTTTCCTGTGCAATAGCATATACACAATTTCGAAATGTCTGCTGATTGGCATGGCGTTCTCCCTTACAATGCTTATTCCAAATCCGCCCTCAATTGCTCAATATGATCATCTTTCAAGTGAAACTGATAAAGTCCGATAATTTCTTCTCCAGGAAAATGGCCTTTAAATAATACTCGCATGTCTATCACACTATTGTCTATGGTGAAATCAATAATTTCAGTATGGGTATCGTACTCTACAAAGTAAGTGGTGAAGTAATGTTTAATTTCATTGCGCCCGATAAGATCCCTTCCAATAGATTGCTCAATAATCACACTATTATCCGTGAAGGTGCTTAAATAGGCCCCTACATCGTGTGCATTAGAGGCATTAATATAGTCTATAACAACTTTAGGCAAAATTGAATCTCTCATATTTTTCGCTCCTCGTTTATTTTTAACTGCACCCTAACTATACCTCCGATAATATGACTGCATTATGTCATATTATGAATTTGTAATCCCCTATTTCTTCAGTCGGTTTTATAATATGACACGCTGTTGTCCAATTAAGGGTTGTATATTGGGAGAGTGGTCTGATCTTCCCAGACGACGAAATCAAACGTGAATATACGATGTTACTTTGACGGCAGAAGAAATATCCAACCTCAATTCGTTGTCACAACCGAACAAAAGCTTTATCGAAAATTTTATTAATACGGATTCTTCTAATGCAATGCTTCAAAGCGGCACAACTGTTAATGGTGTTACGAGCAGTACCTTTTTTTATTCACAACTAACAACTCGTATTTAAAAACACTAAAAAGAAAAGGAGATTTCTAAATATTATGGACTTTAACGAAGCGGTTGAACGTTCCGTTCGGCTTAGAGAGCAGTATCACAATCTGGAACGGCAATTTCATCAGACGGAATGGACTGTAGAAGAGGACGCGTTAGCCTTCTTGACGGACGCCGGTTTGGTCGGCCGTCTGACCATGTCTCAGCAGGGGCGTTGGCCGGCGAACAAAAGCAATTCCGAACTGGAACATAAGCTGGGAGAATGCATTTGGTGGCTGATCGTTCTGGCAGAACGAATGAATATCGATACCTGTGAAGCACTTGAAAGATTTTTATTAACAACTGAAAAACAACTAAGGAACTAAGATTGAAAAAGCAGGACTCCTCCTGGCAACAGAAGGACGTAACGGCAGGTACAGTTGAACTCCCATTATCAAACAACGACTTTGTACGATGTGTTTTTGGCCGTGCAGGTAGCTCCACTTCACAAGGAGTATATTTAGTATGATTTTGTTACAAGGCTTGAATGTTCGCTGCTTCGAATAAGCGAAGGCAGCACGATTCAAGTATTCCTCAAACTTGCGAAGACCCGATGAGATCATCATCGGGTCTTCGCGTTGCTCTTCGATTATAGATCCCCCTATACAAGGTAGCTGAAGAGATAAGGAAAAGCTTGAGTTCTTTCCTTAGCCTCTTCTCAGGACCCGTAAAAATCACAAATACCAGCCAGCGGCTCTAATTCACTTCCAGTTTCAAATATACATTCATTCCGTCTTAAGTGTGCACACGAATGGCCGTTTTGAACGGTTGTCTCTTCATGGTTATAAAGATGCCCCTCGAATTTCATCGGTTAAACCTAGAGTTTTTACAATGTCTACTGATGCAGCCAAGAATGATACCCCCTCCATACACTTCGAACACCAATGCAATTCAGGATGAAACCAATGTTCCCATGAACTATATAGTTCAGAAAATGGACCTATTAACGACTGAATATTCTTAAAATTGTGTTCTTGCAATTTAAAATCCAGCGTTTGATGAAGCCTTTCGAGGTTTAACTGTATTAGTTCTCTTTGCTTATCTCCAATTAATGTTTAATATTATTCACGTGAGCACTGCCAGAGATTTGAAGAATTTCATTTCGATCTGCAAGATTCACCAAAACCAGTTTTTCAAATACGGACCAAGGCGATTCATAATTATATATCCATTCTTTCCTCCAAACGACATTCATGTTCTATTACCCGATAGCACCGCCAATGATTCCCGCAATTGAATGGTCGATTCAATGGAAGTTTAACCCCATAGATCGCCGGTTCAGTGATACCAAACAAAGCTGTAAGAGTAGATGATCCTGCATGGTGTAATGAAGTTTTTGACGCTCAGATGAATGACTTTGTTAAACCATTTCTCGAGCAAGCTCATCACGATGACCGAAATAATGATCGTAATGACAGTTGAGGAATAACTCATCATAACGACCGGAATACCAAAGAAATCAGTTGGCGTACCTTCATTTTTCAGTGTAACAATGGTCGGATATATTAATGCACCCACGATCGTAAGCGCAACGTTTTATAACGATCATGCATGTTGTCGATCCACTCATAGGATACCTCGTCCGCTTGCAGGTATGTTTTAATGGCACCAACATCCAGATGCAAAGAGCGATTATTGAAACGAGTAATTTTAGCTTCAATGACCATATTCTCTCGAAGCCGATTCCAAGTCAGTCCTTGAAGATGATCAATAGCTTGTTTGCTTGATGCACCAAAAATTGCTGAGTTACGGTCAAGTTGAAGAACTTTATAATAGATTGTCGTACCGACAGTATCTCTCAATTGTGCCCCGTTTTCAAACTCAGTTTCGTCGATAGGGATAATTCCTTTGATATGACCAAGAATACAATACCGCACACCTTGCCGGCGTGAGTTTCAACACTCATACTGCGTAGAAGCTGCCGGGCTTTTTGGTGAGAAGCGGGAAAATCCTACAATTCTTCAGAATAAAAAGCTTTAGATACGGATTCCGTAGCTTTATCAATAAAAGCTGCAATTTTACTGGGGTTTTCCTTCAGACCACTACTCACCCACTTTTTAATAATAGCTATACTTCCATGAGCGGTGAACGTATACCAGGACTCAAATAATTGGGGATCAAAATATTTTAATTCCGTCTTCCATCGTTCAATAGTTAAATCGTGACTGATATAAAGGATTCGTTCTAATAATTCTTTATCGCCATGCTCTGAGAACAGAACCTCACATATCGTTTTATTCGCTTTTATATACTTACATAATTCATAAGATAGCGTTTGAGGGTTTGAAGAACTCATCCCAACTTGCTTAATGTCTTCGTAAAGATCATTTTCAATCGTTGAAAGAAGCTCAAACTGATTAGCATAGTGTGTATAAAAGGTGTTGCGATTAATCCCTGCTTCTCTGCATATGTCGGTCACTGTAACTTTATTGATAGACCGTTCTGTCAAAAGCTTCAACAGGCTTTCTTTGATAACCATTTTTGTATATCTCACTCTGTGATCTGTTTTTTTGTCTGCCATGATATCCTCCCAATTTAAAATAATGAACAAATCTAAGGTGGCTTGTATGATAACTAACATATCACAATCGAACAGCCTGTTGTTTAAGTAACACAGTGAAATTATAATTTATTTGAACGTTCAATTCTATTTTTAAACTTAAATGGAGGTAAGATATGGGTGATATAACTGTAGTGCCTGTATGGATTATTCAAGATATTATAGTCTTAATTGCTGCTGTTCTAATGGTTTTCTATATCCTTGACAAGGAAACACATCCCAAAACGGTTCTACTGCAGTTTATAGGTTTTGTGTTTTTTTACGCAGCCGTTTTTGAAATTACTGCTTCATCGCTTGGGGAAGGTTTTTACGCCTATGGGCGGAGTATTTTAATGTTATTTAATATACCAATTACTGTCCCTATTATTGAGTTTCTGATCATTTATTCAACTTTGCGTGTTCTAAAGTCTGTAAATATACCGTCCTGGACTAAACCATTTATTACGGGATTGAGCGCTATGGTTTTTGACTTTTCATTAGATCCGGTGGCTGTTAAACAGATATTTCAGACTACAGATGGACTCATGGCAAGATGGACTTATTATCCGCTAGTCGGTGAGCCTCAAATCTATGGGGAACCTGTGATGAATTTTACAGGATGGATTTATATAGCGGGATATTGGACCATCTTTATTCTAATTGGTGAATGGTGGCATAAAAAGAAAGGCTACAGTAAATCAATTGGTTATATCTATCCGTTTCTGGCGGCCATTCTGTCATTAGCGTGTATGTTCTCACCTTTATCTAACTTCTTTAATTATATGGGGCCGTTCTTCGAAAGAACCTCTAATATGCAATGGGTGATGTTGATTACACTTTCTGTAATTACAATGGGAATTTTAGCATTAGCTTTTATAAAGTTTTGGGACCGGAAGGTTAATTATTCAATCACTCCCAAAAAAGATTTTTCTATCATGTTTACTTTCGTGGGGTTCCCCCTAGTCAATACTATATTTTGCATTATAGGAGGTTACACGGGAGTCTTGTGGCTGGTCGCTCTGGCTCAGATCCTATTATTGCTAGGCTGGATTGGAATTTACATTATGGGTAAAAAAGCAAGTCCAATCAAATAAATCCATTGAATGAGCTTGCTCCCAACGAATACCTTATCTTCTACCAATGAGATATTCCACTTTATTGCAGCCTATGATCTTATTGGATAAGCCTTACTACGCCTCAGCAAGTGTTTAGATGATTATCAAATCGGCAATGGCACCAAGTTCTTGTCCTGATCACAAGTATTTTTTCCTCACTTTTGGTTAATTCATGGTTAATTTAAGTAGGTTGATTAAATACGGATTCAGTATATTGCCAAATGCAACGTGTGGCTAAACCTCGCCCTCTTCTTTTCATAGTTCATTTAGCTCTTTTATGTATAAAGTATTTAATATCAGCAATAGCCTAAGCATTCCGTGAACAACATTTTTATAATTTAACGTTATCTCTTTCCTCTTTAAGCAAGGTTAGTCCCACTCAACTCTTCGACTTATTTGTTAAACTATCCTGCCCTTATGATACGTCCGGCGTATTATCTGTAGAGCGAAATCGAAGGCACCCAGTAGGGTGCCTTCGATGTTCTTACTGTCTCTCTTTGGCAAGTTGGATAAACGAACTCAAATCCATCAACCAACCTTGTTGGGACGCTCGTTCATTGTAAAGAACGTGCAAGTGCTGCAACAGAACCGCGGAAATCGGGTCTGCCGTCAGCCGTCCACAAAAGCGCTGTCACAAATGTATGGCGATTCGGATCGTACAGCGGATCTCCTATAATGTTCTTGTACGTTCTTGCGTGAAACACAAATAGCGTCTCTTCGTCGTACTCTGACACCGTGAAGGAATTATGACCGGGACCATACATTGAGATGCTCTCATCTGTCGAGAGAACCGCTGTTTGCGACTTGCGCCATGAGGTGGCATCGAGCAAATCAGCATCCGCATCGGCTTCAAGTAGGCCCATGCAATAATTGAAATCGGTGGCGCTAGCCGAGTAAGAGAGGAATACCCGATTACCCTTGCGAAGAAATGCCGCGCCTTCGTTCACTTTATAACCAATGATCTCCCAGTCATATTCCGGCATCGAAATCATCGTTTGCGACCCAGTCAGCGTCCACGGATTGCTCATTTTAGATATATACAGATTAGAGTTACCTCCGATGTTCGGATCCTTTTGTGCCCATACGTAATAACGGCTGCCATTATGCTCAAAGGTAGTGGCATCGAGGGCGAAGCTTTCCCATTCGGTACGAACCTGCCCTCTTTCCATCCAACTGCCTTCGAGCGGATTGTCATTTTCATTCTCTAGCACGTACATCCGATGGTCGAACAAGCCTTCATTCGTTTCCGTCGTGTATGCGGCAGCGAAATACACGTACCATTTGTCATCAATAAAATGCAGTTCGGGTGCCCAAATATTGGCACTAAGGATACCATTCTCGCGCTTTCTCCAGATCACTACAGGAGTTGATGTAACAAGCTTCTCAAGGTTCTGGGCTCTACGGATTTCAATTCGATCATACTCCGGAACGGATGCTACGAAGTAATAATAACCATCCGAATGTCTGTAAATAAAAGGATCAGCTCTCTGTTCAATTAATGGTTGAATGTCTTGTGACGCTCGTTGTTGGATTTCCATCTAATCACCTGTTTCATCATAATATAGATTACCCTTTAACAGCGCCTGCAGTCATACCGTCTATGAAATATTTCTGAAAAGCAATGAACAGTATGAAAATTGGAATGATGGAGAAGAAGGAGCCCACGATCAATAGGTCATAGTTGTTGCCATAAGGAGTTAACAACGTTTTCAAACCGATTGGAAGTGTATATTTACTCTGATCTCCGAGCACCATGAATGGCCACAATAGATTATTCCAGCTATTCATACCATTCAAAATGGCCATTGCCGCAAAGGATGGCTTCATAATCGGCATAATTAGTCTGAAATAAATCGCATACTCGTTTGCGCCATCAACCCGCCCAGATTGAATAATCTCTTTGGGTATGCTTCGTAGATATTGCCTGAAGAAAAATATTGTCGCGGCATTGGCTATACCGGGCAGAATGATTGCCGCATAGCTATTCACCATTCCCAAATCATTAATTAGGCTGTACAAAGGAACCAGCAGTATTTCGAAAGGCACCATCATAATGAGCAAAACACATATAAAGAGGAAGTTCTTACCTTTAAAATGATATGCTGCAAAACCATATGCAACAAATGCGCTTACAAAAAGTGTTAAAACCACTTGAACGATTGTTAAAATCATACTGTTCCAAAACCACACAAAATAATCATGTTCTCCAGTAAACAGAAAGATGAAATTATCAAAACTCATGATTTCAAAATCCAAACTTAGGTTAAGACCATATCTAACTAATGATTCACCTGGTTTAAAGGAAGATAGGGCCACTGCGTAGAATGGGATCATAATTATAACGAATAGTATAATGAATAAACAAAACATTACTATTCTAGAGATGAAATCACTCCTCGTCTGACTTCTGCCCACTTTAATCCTCCTCCTTTTTGAACATTCCACTAAATTTCAACTGCGTTAAATTGATAACCATAGCAATGACTAACAGAACGATACCAACTGCGGCTGCGTAACCCAGCTTATTCTGCTCGATCCCTTGTCTATACAGATATCCAACAATGGTTAAGCCAATATTTTGGGGTGATTTGTTACCGTTGAACATCATCAGGCTCTCGGTAAACATTGCTAAACCTGCATAAACACTAATTGTGGTAACATATACCGTGGTCGGCTTCAATAATGGCATTGTGATCGTTCTAAACTTCTGCCAAGCAGATGCACCGTCAATTGAAGCAGCCTCATAATATTCATTGTCAATGCTTTTCAAACCCGATAGATAGTAAAGCATATTAACACCTGTCCATCTCCAACATGCGAGGATTAACAGTGCTGCCATACTCCAATTTCCGTCTTTCAAAAATTTGATAGGCTCTACACCAAATAGACCTAGGAAACTGTTCATTAATGAACCTTCCATCTCACCGAATGTAAGGCGGAAAATGGTACCCGCAACTGCGACAGATGTCAATGCAGGGAGAAAGAAAGAAGATTTAAAAAACTCTCTTCCCATCATTAACTTACTGTTGATCATAACGGCGAATAACATGGGAAAAGGAATCAGCAGCACTAAGGTTCCTAACATGTACACAACGCTATTTTTAATAGATGTCAAAAACACTTTATCAGTAAGTAATTTCGAATAATTTGCTTCACCAATCCATTTAGGATCCTGTCCCAGCATCCTATCTTGAAAGCTCATTACGAATGAATTCACAAGCGGAAAAAACCAGAATATCAAAAATATGAGTATAAATGGCAATACAAAAACATAAGGTGCAACTTTTTGAGAGTATACAAATTTCTTTATCATATTCTCAATCTCCCTTGACTATGGTTAAACCTGCCGACCACTGTACCTGCCGACAGGTTTAATCAAATCATTTACTTATTATATTTATTTCAATTCTTGTTCAATTGCTGCTTGTGCTTCATCCAACGCTTCCTTCACGTCTTGGCCATCTTCAAAGATAGCATTCAAAGTAACCGTATTGAATATATTGCCGATGGTTGGTGAAGCTTTAACGGACTTAATCGCTCTAATTTCGTCTTTGATTTCATTCAAAGTATCAAATGCATTTGTTTTAAAGTATTGGACGTATTCATTTTCAGGGTTTTTCGTAACTGCATCATCTTTCCATACTTCCATGTTGATTGGGTCAAATCCAAGTGTATTCCAGATTTCAGTAGTAGCTTCTTTCGAAAGCTTAGCAAAGGCTACAAATTCTTTTGCCAACGGAACGTCTGTACCATTCTTAGTAACAACTGTGCCAGTACCGCCTAAGCCAACGGAACGAGGATTACCTTCTTCAAATACAGGCAATGGAGCTATTGCATACTTACCTTTAAGGTCTTTCATTTCGTTTACAAAGCGGGACATGTACCACTCAGGCATTAATGCACTTGCGTAGTTGCCTTTGTTATATTCGCCTTTTGCTTCTTCTGTGTCGGGTTGTCCGCCAGGGATCGTATGAATAACATTGTTCTTCTGCAGATCGACTAACATTTCAAACGCTTTAATCATTTCAGGCGAGTTCACTTTTGGATTACCATTTTCATCTGTAAAATCAGCATTTTGCTGAGCTAGTAGCAGCGATGCTTGGAACGAAGCTGATGTATCAGCAGTACCTAAGTACTTGCCAGTCTTTTCGTAAACCTGGATACCTGCTTGTTTGTAATCTTCCCACGTTTTGATTGTCTTGTAGTCAACACCTGCTTGTTCGAGAATTTCAGTGTTGTAGAAAGCAAGCGTAGCACCTACGTGATAATCAAAGCCATAAACCTGATCGGCTTTGGAGTAAATCTCGACACGTGAAGGAACAACAGCGTCCTTGTATGGTGCAAATACATCATTTAAAGATTCCAGGGGAACGTTGTCACCTTCCAAGAATTTAGGGAATTGACCAAGCTCAATATCCGCCATATCAGGAGCACCTTTTCCGCTTGTAACTGCCAATAAGAGCTTGTTGTGCATATCATCGTAAGGCATAACCGTTACATTCAACTTAATCTGTTTGTCTGGGTTCTGTTGATTCCATACCCCCAGCATTTTATCCAAATGCTTGCCGTGCAAATCTGCGAATGTCCAAAATGATAATTCTGTTGCATTCTCACCGGCATTAGCGCCTAATTGCTTTGTTTCCGTTTTTGAACCAGAAGGAGTGCCACATGCAGTAAAAACAAGTGACATAATAAGGAGTGTAACGATGAAGATTAAAGCACTTTGTTTTTTCATTTGTTCGTCATCCTCTCTTTTTTGTTATGCATGTGAAAAGTCCCCTTCGCAACAAGCTCTTAGACTCCATACTGTAAGCGCTTAACATGCCGTATTAATATATATATGAAATAGGCTTTATATAACCAATTGAATTATAAAATCATAAAGTTTATGGGAACATATAACTATATCTTAAGGTCGACTAATTAAGTCTGAACTAGTTGTTATTTCAAAATCATGATTTAGTGGCTGAGCGTTATCATAAACAAAAAAAGCACCTCTGTGGAGAGGTACCTTAGCTATATTATCCGCAAGACATGTTTCTGGCTGAGCAACGGATAAACATTGAATAATGCTGCAGAATTTCAAACACCATAAATAAATTTAGTTGTCATTGTATACAGCCTCCCTTTTTCGCAGTACAACTACGATATCTGTCTGAGGTACAAATAAATTATAATTCGTTACATGCACTTGTCTCGTTTCGGTTACTGATTCTATCTTTAATTCAGGAGGAAGACAGCGCTCTATGTGAGTAATTAATGTTTCTTTGGTAAATCTCCAAATTACACCATCAATCGAAGAGTTCGCCATATAACCACCGTCCGTTACAGAACCTGAAAGAGACTTGAGAACAACCGGGTCCGCAATAATGATAGATCCACCGTCACGTAACAGTCTGCAGCTCTCTATGAAGGCTTTTTTGTGATAGCGAATGTGATGAAAGCTTCTTGCAAACAAAATCATATCGCAGCTATGATCAGGTAAAGAAGTCGGTTTATCAATGAAAGCATGGATATAAGAATTAAACCTTCCCCACTTCTTTCCAAGTTTTAGAGCATTTATATTCGGATCCATGTTGAGAAAACGAACATCCTTCTGCTTGCGAAGATACTTGTTCAATAAACCTGTACCACAGCCCACCTGAAGTACATCGCCCTTTAAAGGGGGTAAAACTTTGTAAACATTACGAGGAATAGGAAAATTTTGAACGTACATGGCCAATTCGTAGAAAATCGGATAACGCTCTTGCAATCGAACCAATTTACTGGTGTAGAAAGGATTCCGCTTTTTGTGACGTTTAAAGTCCCATTTGTTCAAATAGTAGACAGGGGTTAACAGCAAGAACAGAATAATAAAGACACTTTGGACGCTATAAATTCCAAGTTTACTAAAACGATCATTGGAATTATGAGACATCATTTGTTTAGAAGTATTCAAAATGATCACTCCCCTCTCACAACGCTATAAATGGTGTAGAACCTCTTTAACATAATAAACGAATCCAATATATGGTTGAATGCGCCGAAAAATACAGACATACTGTCCGTAAGCAATGCTTCCTTCCAAATGACTTACGAAGCGAAGGGAATCTGATCATGCACAATTCAATCGTATTTAGAGAAGAGTATTTTTTGACTCCTTCACCTCCGTCCATTTGAAGCTGACAAAAGAAGAGCCGTTTACGATGATGCAACACCATGATTTTTTGTTGAAATCGCTTATGTATATGAAAGAGAAGGGCTTCATCAGATTGGGGGCCAATGTATTTTGGTTTCCAAAGGCGACTTGTTTGTCATTCCCCTGGTGTATCACATGTGTTTCAACCACTGGATTTGAAAGAACAGGTTCCGTTATATATTATGAACTGTCTGTATAAGCCGTTTTTGGAGAAATCATTTTTTCGTGGAGGCCTCAATTGGACAATGTTTATCGAGCGGCGTAACGAATTTCGCAACGTATTCGAACAAATGTTACATCAACAGGAGGCTGATGCTACGCCTTATTTAGCTGCTGCTCAATATCAATCATAGTCGTCTTGATTTGGAATGGTACAATGTTCTTATCCCTCATCTGAGCATCGAAAAAGCCGCCCACAGGCGACCTTTTGAGCAAGAATACGATTTTCAATTTGAAGTATGATCATCAGGAGGATGGATCATATAGGTCTGCATCATGTTCTTCGATCCAATCAATTTGCCTGAATCCATAGCCAGCCATCGTTTGCTGCACATCCAGCACCTCTAATTCCGGTGCCTGCCAAGGCGTTTTTTTCGTTTCCATCGGTCGTCCCCTCCTTTCTACAAAAACTGGAACCAAGATGCGAGTACCCTTACATTACTTGCGCGATACAAACTTTTTAAGATACGATATGTATCTTTGTGGGAATTATAAGACACAATACGTATCTAAGTAAACAACTATTTCATCCCTTTCTATGGGTTAAGTATTTCCCTGTAGCGCTATTGACCCAAGTTAAAGCCCACTCGCCTCTATATAGTGTTTTTATTTTGACACATATCTAATCGGTAATCGGACTATGTTTTTGTCCCTCGACAGATACCATTAGCATCCATCCACGAAACTTCCGTAATTGGCAGCTTACTCACAATCGGCTCTATTTCTTCTTCATGCATGACAAAATGATATAACTGCTGTGTTACTGGATACTTCATTACATGGAATGGTTCTATAGCTTCAGTCCACGTTATAGTCTTTTTACTACTTCCTGGGTTAGATAAAGTGTAATCAGTACTAAGCCATTTATCTGTATTAAGAAAATCGCGTAGTTCAATTGATCCGCCTTCTATGGGTACCATCAAATCTATTATTTCTTTTAGAAAACGTGCCTTGTCACTTCCGTACTTTTCCATATCTTATCCCCCCATTCTAACTTACCGCCAAACAAATTCGACCCAGAAACTGTATTATCGTGCTTAATAGTTGCTAACGACGATAAACTCGTCGATACTTTTAGTGTGGTTCACCGCGTCTAATCTTGAAAGTATCCTATCCGTTAGTTTAAATAAGCAACCAATCACAATGATCGGCTGCTTTTTTTGTTTTATTGAGCTAACGTTTCCCGTTAGCTTAGTCCACAATAGCTAAAGGAATTTGGTACAGTTATATAATTGGCATGCCCACTAGTTGTTAGTGTGTGTAAGAATGGTTATAGAAGTATTATCTATATACGTTTTTTGGAAATGTTGCGGCAAAAGATGTTGTAATGACAGCCCAATCAATGCTCCATGACCTATAACTAATATTCTTTTATCAACATATTCTTTTAAAACAGAATGGTTTCGGGGGTAACGCCCTTAGGATACTCTTCTTCCCATACGTTTTTCTCTACATAGGCCTGGTACCACATCTCTGCAATTACATCCGGATCATTAATTGCACCGGTACCTGACTCCTTGATCAATAAACCTAAAGATCGGTGGCCCACAAAAATCCCTTGAGCAGACAATGAAGTATGAAGATTAGCAACATAATTGCGTAACCCTGAAAGAGCAATACCGATATTCCCCATCATGGACACAGGGTACATGGCGGATAATCCTGAGGTAAAGAGCAAGGCTCCCTCTTTCCTGGCGAGCATATCAGGGAGAACAGCATTGACGACATGGATGGCACTAACCACATTCGCCTCAAATGCGTCCCTGGCATTCTCCGCCGTTAACTCCAATACAGAAGTGGGAGGATAATTGCCTGCTGTTGGACTGAATTCCAACACATCAATCTGACCATACTTTTCTTTCATGTTGGTCATAGCCTGTTCAATCTGTTCCTTGTTAAAAATATCTGCTACGAAATAAGATGCCTCGATACCATCCGCTTTCAGTTCATCCACCATATCTTGCAGCTTTGCAGCATTTCTTGCAACTAATGCCACTTGGAAGCCGTGCTTGCCAAAGCTCTTCGCAATAGATAATCCTAATCCCTTACCTGCACCAATAATCGCCAGTGTTTTCATTTATGATTCTCCTTTTATGAATGAGTTAGTGAGTTCAATTGACAGTTTTAATTGTAAAACGTACACTTTAAGGACTCAATGGTTGATATAATTCAATGTGTTAATTAAACATCACTTTTGATAAATCTGACTATTATTTATGGAGGGGAAGCACGAATTGGGTAAAGATAAAGTGGATCTGCGCATTCTCAAAACGCGGAAAGCCATTAAAGAAGCGTTTCTGAGATTATTACAAACCAAAGGCTATGAACGAATTACTGTGCAGGACATTGCCGAAGAAGCGATGATAAATCGCAACACATTTTATTTGCACTATGTAGATAAACCTCAATTCATGGAGAAGTTATTTCAGGAAAACGTGGAGAGTTTAAATGCTTGCTTAAGCCTGGAAGTGAGTTCAATTCATGAGATGGATAAAGATATGTTTGCTACCATGTTAAAAACGATTTTCGACGATATTGAAGCCAATATGACATTTTTTAAGACAATGATCACTCAAAATATTTATCCAAACTTCTCCGTATACTTGAAAGAGGCTTTTAAAACGATCATTTTTTCGGGGATCGGCGATCATCGCCACGATGAGAAGATAAAAATTGGCATCGAATACATGATATCTGGATTGGTAGGAGTAATTTGTCTCTGGATTGTTGAACCGGAGAACTACAGGGTAGATAACTTTATCGAGCAACTGAGTGAAATTCACTATTCTAACATGGTTGACTTGCTGAAGGATACTTGATAATAAACTAAATTAAATGGCAAACGTATATAAATCATATCTGTATATGATCTGAACAGAAAGGCAATTCTTGCGGAATCTGATCTGGCTCGACTCCCTGCTTAGATCTGTCAGAACCGGGCAGGCATAGAATAATTGCAGTAACACGAACATTTGAATTACTACCTCCTTATAAAATTAATCTTAATCCAAAATAGCAAATAATCGGTTGCTTCCTTTATGATGTTGAGCTTGAATGCGGCAAGTATCTTTTTGTACTTATCAAATTTGCATTCACGATCTTAGGTGGAACCCTCCGATATCACGAATGCCAAGAAGCCACAATTCGTGTTCCTAAGCATGCGCGTGAGATACCAAGAGCAATCTACGAAACCGACATCGACGAGTTCGTAAGCACATATTCGCGTCCCGATGGTTGGCGCAGATTGATTGGTCTTTACCGGAAAAACGTTATTTCTAATAAAAAAATCGTTATTCACGCGAATTCTTAGATTCATGTGCTTTTTTCTTGCCACATGATCTTCATCATGATGCTATTTAGATAGCTACCTAATCCGAAATGACAGAATGTTCTTGTCCTTAAAACAAAAAAAGCCGCTGTAATCGCGACTTTAATGGAACAATGTTCTTGTCCCTCGACATTTTCGTTCTGTTTTTGTTTTTTTATAAGTTCCCCTTCCTTGCTTTTTCTAGCGATGTCACTCTTCGATCGAATTCATAATAACTTTAAGCCTTGCGAAGCATTTGTCTCTCGCTTAGCTGTGAAAGCATATCCTTCGTCATGGCCTTCAGGTCGTAGCGAGCATTAAATCCCCATTCTGTTTTTGCTGCCGTCGCATCAATGGAATGCGGCCAGCTATCGGCAATCGCCTGTCTCTTCGGATCAACGTCATAATCGAGGATAAAGCCGGGAAGCTCATCCCGAATCGCTGTAGCGATCGCCTCTGGATCCACGCTCATTGCGGTGACATTAAATGAATTTCGGTGCATCAACCGGGAAGAATCCGCTTCCATCAAATCGATGATAGCGTTCAGGGCATCCGGCATATACATCATGTCCATGTTTGAGTCCTTGGCGATATATGATGTATACCGGCCAGCCGTCACGGCTGCGTAATAAATTTCCACAGCGTAATCCGTCGTTCCTCCGCCGGGAGGCGTCATATAAGATATCAAACCCGGGAATCGCAGCCCCCTAGTATCCAGGCCGTATTTGTGAAAATAGTAATCACAAAGCAGTTCGCCGTACACTTTGTTCACGCCGTACATCGTATTGGGCCTCTGGATCGTATCTTGAGGGGTATTGTCTTTCGGAGTCAAAGGACCAAAAGATCCAATGGAGCTTGGAGTGAAAAATTGGCAGCCTAGCTCTCTGGATATCTCAAGTGCATTCATCAATCCGCCCATATTCAAATTCCAGGCAAGCAGCGGTTTCTCCTCTGCGGTAGCCGACAGCAGCGCAGCCAAATGGATGACTGTATCAACTTCGTACCGTTTGGCGATTTCGAACATCGCCTTATCATTCGTCACGTCCAGCAGCTCGAATGGCCCGGATCGGGTAATTTCGTGGGCTGATGACCTGAGATCCGTAGCAACGACGTGATCCGCACCATAAATTTCACGTAATTTAACAACTAACTCAGAACCGATTTGGCCTAGTGCTCCGGTCACCAAAATCTTGTTCATAAGACATTCCTCCCGAAATGTACTCCCGCGAATGCAGCTAAATCAGCTTCATTTCCTTGCCAACTTTCTCATAAACGGAGATCACCTGGTCGAGCATTTCCTTGGTATGGGCAGCTGTCGGCATGTTGCGTATTCTTCCGGTTCCTTTCGGAACCGTCGGAAACAGGATTGCCTTGGCGTAAACGCCTTCTTCATAAAGCCGTTTGCTGAACTGTTGGGTGGTTACTTCATCGCCAATGATACAAGGTGTGATCGGCGTTTCGCTTTGGCCTACATCATATCCAAGCCGGCTCAAGCCATTTTTCAAATCATTGCCGTTCTCCCACAGCTTCTCGATCAGCTCTTTGTCATTCATCAAAATGTCGACAGAAGCGCTGCAAGAAGCGATTGCAGCCGGAGGTAGCGATGTCGAGAACAGAAACGGACGACTTCTCAGCTTCAACCATTCGATCAGTTGTTTTTTACCCGCCACATAACCGCCGACAACGCCAATAGCCTTGGAAAGAGTACCAATTTGAAAGTCAATGCGGTCGGACAATCCAAAATGCTTCACGGTTCCCGCACCTGCTCCGAGAACGCCCGAACCGTGGGCATCATCCACATAAGTAATCAGATCGAATTCTTCTGCTATTTTCACGATTTCAGGCAGCTTTGCTATATCACCATCCATGGAGAAAACCCCGTCGGTGATGACCATAATTTTATGGTACTGACCGGATTCCTTGGCATCTTTCGCCTGCTGTCTTAAATCATTCATATCCGAATGCTTAAAGCGAATCACCTTGGCTCTCGACAGGCGGCAGCCATCAATAATCGAAGCGTGGTTCAGCTCATCTGATAAAATCGCATCATGCTGGTCCATTACCGCGGATATAGCAGCCATATTGCAGTTAAATCCCGATTGATACACGATAACGGCTTCCGTTTTTTTGAAACGGGCCAGTTTTTCTTCAAGCTCAATATGAAGATCCATCGTACCATTAATTGTTCTCACAGCCCCTGCGCCTGCCCCGTATGTCTGCAACGCCTTAACTGAAGCATCAATCAGGCGGTAATCTGTTGCCAGTCCCAAATAGTTATTGGAAGACAAATTGATTAGGGACTTTCCGTCGATACGAATAACAGGACCATTTGCACCCTGCAGCGTATCGATGACGTTATATAGACCTTTAGTCTTTAGATCTTCGATGTTCGAACTTAAAAATTGGTCCAATGCTTGACTTGACATTCCATTCCCTCCTCGATATACGTATGTCCTCGTATAGGAGACATAGTATTCTTCAAAAAACCTTGTTATAAAAGGAATTAAACTAATTTCAATGTATCATCATTTTTATTTTTTGTACACATGTGGCGGACAAAAAATAAAAATATCCGCAAAAAAAACATAGCGATTGCTTCCCCCATTCTCGGAAGCAATCGCTACTAAATCTTTGCTTATATCTTTTTCTGCTCGGTAGTTTACGATACCATTCCGATTAGATACACGACTAATCGGTAATAGGAACAGGTTCTTGTCCTTGGCTCGGGACACGAACTTGTACCGATAAAATTAAAAAGCCGCTAAAATAGCGACTTCAATGGGAATATGTTCTTGTCCTTCGACACTTTTCTAATATCCAGAATAATGCGTTCTTATTAATCCTCCTTCACTTCTCATTTTGATGACTAACGATTTGGTCTGCAAATATTCTAAGTGATCTTTTATGATTGATGGTAATGGTCCTCAATAGAAAGAATCATTTTCTACTGTTCTACACATAGTGTCACAGTAAAAATATTCTTTGTTCAGCAGAGATTTTCTCCAAGTTTGAGTGACACAACTGGTCCTCCTATCAAAAAAGCAACCCCGTCAGGAGCTGCCTCATGTTATGCCTTATCTTATAATTTTATCTGTTTCCGCTAACCTGCCAGCTTACTCAGCACCCGGATAAGGATTGATCTTCTGGATCGTTCCGTCTTCGTTGTATTTCAGCTCGGAATATTTAACGCAACGCTTGTGGTTGACACCTTCCGACAGGGAGCTGTCGTGATAGAACAGATACCACTTGTCTTCAACTTGCACAATGGAGTGGTGGGTTGTCCAGCCGATAACCGGAGAGAGAATCTCGCCCTTGAACGTGAATGGTCCCATAGGGTTCTTGCCGATCGCATATACGAGCTTATGCGTGGTTCCTGTAGAGTAGGACAGGTAGTAATAGCCGTTATATTTATGCATCCATGGTCCTTCAAAATATCTCCGGTCCTCATCCCCGGCCAGAATGGGATTCCCGTCTTCATCGACAATCGATATCTCGGCAGGCTTGCCCTGGAAGGACAGCATGTCGTCGCTAAGCAGTGCAACTTGCGGTCCAAGCGCCGGCTGGTCAGGAGCCGGTCCTTCTGCATCTGGCACGAAGCTGCCGGTCTGCCATTTCTCCAGCTGGCCACCCCAGAGTCCGCCGAAATAGATGTATGACTGATTGTCGTCATCCACCAGTACGGCCGGATCGATACTGAAGCTGCCTTCCATATAATTCGGTTGCGGCGTGAACGGGCCTGCTGGAGACTCTGATGTTGCCACACCCAGACGGAAAATGCCGTCATGGTCCCGTGCCGGGAAGAACAGGTAATAGGTATTGTTCTTATAAGCGGCATCCGGTGCCCAGAGCTGCTTGGAGGCCCACGGAATATCTCTCAGATGCAACGCTTCGCCGTGATCGACCACCGGGGAATCGAAGTTGTCCATCGAGAGGACATGATAGTCTTCCATTTTATACTGGTCGCCGTTATCATTGCTTGGTTCGTCATGATCGAGGTCATGGGAAGGATAGATGTAGATTTTGCCCTCGTAGACATGGGCGGACGGGTCCGCAGTGAAGATGTGAGTTACAAGCGGCTGGTGGGGCTTAGGTAGTTGTTGTTGATTCATAAGGCATCTCCTTTGGTATTCGAATAATAGAATTCTTCATAATAAGCAGGGCTGGCGCTCTATGTACCATTGCCCGAGGCGCGTAGGGCAGCCGCAGGTGAAGCCGCCGTTAACCTCGGGGGACAGGACGGAAGCATGTACTGTCTCCGGGACTTCATGCCAGGACATCTCATCTGCCGAGTAGGAAGTCATTCATTGAATGCATCGTACACTCCCTCTGAATTCAAAGCAAGCGTTTACAATCACTAATATTATTGTACAAGCCCCGCTTGTTCTTTCCTATACACATACTAAAGGTCTTCCCCCGAAAAAATGTACAATTCCTGCCTATCCCATTATACTAGAAATATAAACCAATTTCTAACATGTTACTTACCTGGGCGGACATTTTATGGTGAGTTCTATTACATGCCGCAAACTTTATAACAGATCTTCTACTTATACAATTTGCATTGGTCTAACAATAATACTACAAGCAGGACCTAGTATTTGTGAATTACAGCAATCGGAACAAGAACTTGAACCGATAAAATAAAAAAGCCGCTACAATAACGACTTCAATAAACATGTTCTTGTTTCGCGACATGATAAACTGAATATGCAACTACATCTCTGCCCATGTCACCGGCTCCCCCAGTACGCATGGGAAACCTGTATAGGATATGCAATAGGTAATCGCTTCAACGACTTCATTCGTAGAGAGACCAACATTAAGAGCCCCGTGAAGATGGCCATAAAGTTCTGACTCGGCTCTACCTTGGGTAGTCAGGAAGGCAATCGTCAATAATTGCCACTGTTATGGGTTAAGTCCTTCTCTGGAATAAATATCGCCAAATGCAAACTCGATAATGTAGTTAGCAACATCAGGAGCGATATCTTGCAGTGATTCGACTAGACGTTCGGCTTCTCCGCCCCCGCCTACTTCCATTAATTTGTTCCATCCTCGTTGATAGCGTTCTGTCATTATTGAGTATATAAATGCTGAGATGAAGAGGTTCCTCGGTATGGCAACAGCCAAGTACCGAGGTCTATTTCGTATGCGAATACAGACATATCTCACAGCATTTGTTGTGAATGCGAAACGAATGGTAAAGCTAGTCGAGCAAAAGCAGTCTTTGGCATATTTAAATAAATCAACAAAGCTTATGACTGAGACAAAATTCCTTTTACGAACAATAAGACACTGTGCTTGTAGAAATCTTCCTCGGTGACGAGTTGGGACTGATATTGCCTGTGAATCAGCTCACTCATCTGAAATCCGTAGCACATCGAGAGAAAAGACATGGCGGTAAGGCGCTCATCCTGTCTGGCTATAACTTTTTTCTTCTGCAGGCGTTCAAAATATTCAACCAGCAAGGAGTGCAGCTTCACCGGCGGATCGGCCAGCACTCTGTCCAATTCGGGAAACATCCCTTTGTCGCGGATGCCAATCAAAATGATGTCCGCATTTTTATGAAAAAACAATCGGTACTGCTGACTTACATTCAGCAGATCGACTTCCGGATTGTCGGTCGCGTCCTCTTTTAACAGCTTCTCAAATTGCGGGATATCCGAATGTCTTTCAATGATGGCTTCCAATATGCCTTGCTTACTTCCGAATTGCCGGAAAATCGTAGATTCATTGACTTTAGCTTCCGTTGCAATGGCTTTGGTGCTTACTCCCCGATAGCCATTCTTTTTGATGAGCCGTGTCGCGGCTTCAATGATTCTGTCTGAAGTTTGCATTGTATTTCTCCTTTTGCATATGTTAAACCTATTCTACTACAAGTTTGCAGATGAAGCAGATTCAGAGTTCATCATTTTGATAAACGTTTATTTAAGGTAAATCGCTTCTTTTTTCCCAGCGGCTTGGTTCCGTAATCTTGACATGATCAGGCACCAATTGCGTGAGCGTGCCTAATTTATCAAATGTAATCTGGATTCGGTCAGAGGGCAACAGCCATTCTTCGGTCTCGATTGCGCAGCAATCCGGTATCGTCCCCATTCCTATAATCGTGCCCGGGAGTGGCGTGAAAACTTCGAGAACCTCCTCCATCACTTTTGCAGGGTGTGCACAATACTCGGATGTGCTTCCCTTCCAGTTCAGTCTCTCCCCTATGAGTACATCCACATCCAATGCCAGCGGGTTGTCGATTTCATCCGGCGTTACCAGAAATGGTCCTATTCCTTTGCTGCGATCGAAATCTTTGCAGCGCGTCGGTCCGGTCATCGCCTGGAAATCCGGCCACTGCACATCGCGGACAGTACTGTCGTTAAAAATAACATAACCTGCAATGCAGTTCCCCTTTCCTGTAACAAAGGCCAGCTCCGGCTCGATATCCAGGTATGAAGAGTATGATGGCCAATGAATCGTATCCCCATCGCCAATTAAAGCATTATGGTTACACTTGTAATAACTGAAATTCACTTTATTCGGATCTTGCTGGAATTTTTCGGCGATTTTTTGTTTAAGCTCTTCTCTTTCCGGCCCTGTATATTCTCTTTGCAGCAGATTTACACCAGCATTTCTCAGATGTCTTGGCGTCAGCCCAAAATCGATAAGTGCAGCCGGATTTGGAACCGGCGGCAGCAGGTTTACCGCTGCAATCGGACTGATTTCATTTTCATTGAATTGATGCAAATGTTCGACAGCATATTGCATCAATTCCTTAGCGGCATCATAACTTGCCGGCAAATAATGAAGATAGCTGTCCATACTTTCAAGACTATCAACGAATGTTCCCTGCTTTTTCATGATTGCGGCAAAAGACACGACAAATTTCTCGTTAATTACAAGCCCAAACAAAGGTTCCTGGGATGTATTGGTTTGAAAGGTTACTAGTTTCATGGTTAAGCGCCTCCATCCATGTAGTGTGATGTTGTTCTATTACTATCATATTGCATAGAATTATTGCATGCAAGTACATGCTTGCATTTCTGTTTTCCAATCTCTATAATAATGGCATAGTCAGTACGCCTCACCCCAAAACATATACGCAAAGGAGAATTTTTATGAAGTATGGACGTATTATTCAAAAACCTCGTGTTAAATTTTTTGAAGTCGCAGATGGCGTCTTTGCCGGTATTTCGCCGTATCGCGGGATCAGTTGGGCCAATGCCGGGTTCATCAACAAGGGTGAAGGGTTGGTGTATGACACGTTCTTCGATTTGTTCCATGCGCGGGAAATGCGTGAGGCTTTTATGGAAGTAAGCAACGGCGACTCTCCCGCTTATGTGGTGAACTCGCACTATAACAGCGACCATGCCTGGGGAAACAAAGTGTTTGAAGATGCTTGCATTATTATGCACAAGGAAGCGTCCAGAGAGCGTCTTACCGAAAATATCGCCTGGATGGACAGTGTCATCAGAAGAGGAAAGGATTCTCCGGAATCGACTTCGGGCGAGCGATTTTTTGCAGCGGAATTTGAAGGATTCGACCTGGAAGGCGTAGAATGGTTGCTCCCGAATATTGAGATAAAGGACGATATCAACATCCGTCTTGGCGATACGGAAGTCATGATTTACAACGTTGCTCCCGCCCACTCTGACAGTGATTTGCTGCTGTGGATGCCAAAAGAAAAAGTGCTGTTCGCCGGCGATGTCGTGTTTAACGGGTGTACGGCTTACAGCGAAGAGGGAACCCTCAATTGGGTTAAAGTGCTTGACCGCATTATTGATGAAATTAAACCCGAAATCATTATTCCAGGACATGGCGCCATCTGCGGCCTGGACTTCGTGAAGGAGCAGAGAGACTACCTCCTGAACCTGATCAGCGAGTTCAACAAGTATTACAATGACGAAATTGATGCCTTGTCCCTGACCAAGCAAATTGATATTTCCCGCTTCCTTCATTGGATTCAGCCAGAACGCTTGTATGTTACAGTGGACATCCTATTAAAAAGTAAACGAGGGTTACCACCCCTTCCAATTTGGAACGAGGTGCCTGCTAAGCTGGAAGACATGAAAGTTTTTCTGACCGGAAAATATGGTAATCAAATCAAGCCATGGGACCCTATGAGTGTTTGGCAAGAATGAATAGCAATTTGGAGCTAGCCTAAAAAAACAAAAATCGGCCCTGTCGCAAACGATGCGAACAGCGGCCGTTTTTTTTGAATTGTTCCACGGAAAAATGGAGTTGGACTTATGACTTACTTTTTCGATAATTTAATAACACAAAGATCTATCAATAATTACAGTTCATTAGATTCAATCGAATTTATGTACATTTTAGCTTTTCTGCTAAGACACCCAATGGTATTTAAATAATTTAACATTAATATAATGTAAAGGCTGTTGACTAAGTTTACTTAAGGGGGCATTTAATAATGATTAATTTCCAGAATGAGCGTCAGATGATACCGCATCCAATTCTTTTGGAAGCAAAACAGAGTGCAGCAAATCAAATTCTAATTACGTATGATCAGCGGACAGATTTAGGATCAGCAACACATATTTCAAACTACTGGATTAGGAGTACTATGGAAACACCTACCGGTATTGCAACTGTGGGAATGAGTGATGCGCTGATGTCTTCAAACTCAATACGTCCAGATACGGCCCAGATCGCACCAGTCGATAACTCAAACATGAGATTTCATATCACGTTTAGGGTGAATGCAGTGTCAGGTGTATTGTATACCGTCCTGCATTGTTTTGTTAACCTTGAGGGAATGACAGGTTATACGGGGGCGAATTGGGGCCCCGCAAGTAGAAATGTACTTATTGGTATGTAGTTGTATTGAGCTATCGCTTCACGTTAGTTTAACCTTTCAACCTCGGAACAAGGTGAAACTGATTTAATTGAGATTGGAGTTTACTACTTATATGCTAAACAGAGCGAAATACAGATCTATTCAGACCATCTACAGCGGACAATATAACACCCACAATGAACGGGAAACCCAAAGATAAACTCTGTACCACTTCATCTTGATACTGTTTTGCACCGAAGATTGCATACCATAACTTTGATCCGCTCCAAGCAGTGATACTTGGGACATATAAAGCAGCAGCCAGTATAATAGCTAAAGATATCAATGACCCCGTAAACAATAATATTCCACCTATTAATACCTTCTTCATTAAAAGTCCTCCATTCAGCTTTTGGGTTCCATAGGATAGCTGTGGATTTAATCTTGAACTTCTTCGAATAACTCTCTGAGCATCCGATCCTTGTTGTTCACAAACTCTTTCATAATCATATAATGGTCGGTTTCTTCCAATACTTGTACCTCGATACCATCTGGCGTTAGATTGTAAATAATCGAATCTGGATACGCCATAAGGATCGGGGAAACCGATGAATGAAAGTGGAAAAGAACGACTCTCCGTGCGATTGCTCATGCAAGGACTTACCACTGTACGAATCTTTAATAGGGCGAATAGGGCGACCGAATGAAGGCTGGCTGTCCAACTCATCGATCGTCGTGGCTAAATTATAATAACTTTCTGCCCGGAAGAAGAAGCCATCCTTCGGGCGTCGCGGACCTCTGATCAATTGTATACATTCATATAAGCTCGAGTGAGTAGCCTGGGTTGAAAAGGAAAAGTTGTCCGTCCCACCCTCCGGGTTAAATCCCCATGCGACAGCAATGGACTCCATCAGTGTTGATTTGCCCATCCCATTTTCACCTACGATATAGGTTACCTTGGGGTGGAAATCAAGAGTGTTTAGGTTTCGAATGACTGCCAAATCAAAGGGGTAACGATTATAGGTGGGTACTTGTTGCCTCTTAAGCTGAATTTGCCGTAAATAGGGATGCTGTATATTAATATAGTTCACTCCCTTTTAAGCCTTTGAGCGTTATGGTTACCTTTGTTGGGAAACGCTGACTCATGTTAGTCTCACCCTGGGATCATGTTCTTGTCCCTCGACAAAAGAGTTCTTAATAGACAATTATTACGATTTTATTTATTATCCTCAAATTTATGTGGTTCTTTAACAAAACTTTTTAAAATAAATCCACACGTTATACAAATTACATGAGTAACATCTGATCCTAATGTTAGCATCTTTTTCATAGGATATACCCTAGCTTCGCCGTGCGACCTGCCCTCCCCAAATTTTGTTCCTCCACATTCAGGACAACATTCTTCGTTTCTCATCTCGAACCTCCTTTAATGAAATTAATCTTTTCATTGCATATAGTCCATATGTAACTTTCTATTATCAACTTTAACTTATAGCAGCTTGCTAAGCGGTAATAAGGCATGATGCAGATGTCCCGCCATATGGTATATGTATTTACGAACTTCTAACGAAGATACTTCAGTCGTATAAGAGACACCCGTTAATTCCCAAAATTCTTGCCCATCTAGTTGATAACCAATATAACACGGATCTCCAAATTGTATCTTAGTTACATTTTCTGACGGAATTACTACGTAAGAATTATCTTTTGTTACTTTCGAAAACGAACCCATTATATGCACACTCCTTGCAGCTGGTGAACTAAATTATCAAGTCTAAATTTAAACGACCGATTCCCAGGTAGAAATATTGGGAATCGGTCGTAAGCCTATTTTAGAGTATGAGATTTCAGGTTCTCCGGTTTGCCCAGAATCTATTCCATCTGATCTTCATTCGCTGTATCCGAAATCGCAAATTACTGTTCTTTATACACGCGTACATAATCCACTTGCATAGTCGCCGGGATATCGGAGGCGTTCGGGGTACGGCCGCCGTCAAAGTTTCCGCCGACTGCCAAGTTCATAATGAGGTAGAACGGCTCATCGAAAGGTGCATTCGGATTATTCGGTGCATCTGCGGAATACCACTGCTCGTTAGTGACTTTATAGAAAAACTTGCCGTCTACATACCATTTAATGTTGTCCTCTTCCCAGACTACCGAGTATACATGATAATCATTGGCAAAAGTTTGCCCCTCCGGGAAGTGATAATCGCCGCCCGAATACTGGTTCCCGGGCCATTGTCCACCAAAGTGTATGGTACCGCTTACTGATCCAGGCAGACGGCCTCTCGCTTCCATAACATCAATTTCACCTGATGCAGCCCAAGTGCCGTATACCGAGTCTTGTGGAAGCATCCACAGTGCTGGCCATATACCATCACCGGTAGGAAGCTTGGCACGAAAATCCACTCTGCCGTACTTCAAGGACAGTTTATCCTTGGTGTTAATCTTTCCAGAAGAATACTGAGCATACCGATTCGGGTCTTGCGGGAAAGATTTGCTGTCGTTCATAGCTTTGATATTCAGCTTCCCGTCCTGTACATATACATTTTGAGTGCTGTTTGTGTAGTGCTGCAGCTCTGCATTACCCCATCCCCATGTAGCTGGATCGTTATTGAGATAATATCCTGTTTCATAGTTCCATTTGCTTGTATCCAGCGTAGTTCCGTTAAATTCATCCTGCCAAATGAGGTTCATGCCCGCGATAGCCGGGTTGGTTGGTGTTCCGATTGAGATATCCTCTTGATCGGATACATCCGGACGCGGAGCATTGGGATTGCCGATAAAGGTATAGTTGACGAAGTTGTTGCCAATATTTCCGCCCGCCTGACCGTTCAGTGGATAGCCGATACGAATCTGCATATTCTCTTGGATCGGCTGGAACCAAAGGCCATAGACGTAATCGGCCCAGTATCCCCACTGGTTGGCATCGGACATATTGTTGTACCCATTACCGGAGTATGCAAATTTGCTCTGGCTGGAGTTACTCAAATCAACCCATTGTCCGTTGATGTTAATTTGGTATACAAAATTGCCCAGTTCCTTGGCGATTGGCGCCCCCCCATCAATTTTCGGAAGCGGAACCCCAATGGAACCATTCGCATCTGCTGTGAAGGTTGTTCCTTCGTATGGCGTAATGACATATGAATTTCTTGTAGGTTCATTAAACGTAATCGTATAAACAAGATTAGCCGAAGCAGTCTTTGATTCCAATTTGACATTGATCGACTCCGTTACGTTAAACCAGTACCCACCGCCGCCATCCGTGAATTGGCCAAAATTTTGATCGTAGATCCAGCCGCTGGCTGCGTTATTGTCAATATCAATCCAGGTGCTGCTGTTTACAGGTTTGACATACACCTTCAAATCATCCGCAACAGCTTCATAAGTGACCGCAGGATTATTGTTGAACGTTGGATATGTAAAGCCTGCACCGCCTGTGAAACCTGCTGTGATCTGTGGACCTTGTGTTGCATTCATCGCTGTAATGGTTGTTTTGTTGATGTTTTGAAATACAAGTTGATACTCCAGCTTAACACCATTCGCTTTGGAGTACAGTTGAATCTCGGTTGTTGCGGAGAGGGTGAACCAATAGCCATTGAAGCCGCCATCGCTCCAGTGCCCCCAGTTTTGGTTATAGATATAACCGCCTGCCTGGTCGATATCAACCCAGTTGTTGCCTACTTTTACATTAACGCCTACATCACTGTAAACGTCATTCCATGTTGCTGAGCCCCCATTGAACTTAGGCATAACAAATCCGTAGCTGGCCTTGCCAACCCCTGATTTTGAAATAACAGGCCCGTCTGCGGGTGAAAAGTACTCCATTGAGGTTACAGTAGTTCCGGCTGCCTGAACCTTTGAAGCTGGCAGTATGCCAACACTAGCCAGCATCACAACCACAAGCAACATACCGAGTACCTTTTTCATAAACCGTTTCTGCGTAAAGTGAGATGGTTTCATCATTGCCCTCCTTTAATAAAATAATAGCTTCTCCCAATCCATGTGCATTAAGGAAATCGCTTACATGGGGGGATATCTTTATTCTAGCGAATAGGTTAATTTGCTGAAAAGGTACAATTGTTTTTGTGCTATCCCATTTTTTTGGCTTTTGATTCAATCTGCCTTCTGCCGCATCATCTGTCGGTACTCTGTGGGTTGGATCTGCATCACATGTCGGAACGCGCGTGTAAAGCTTTTGTAGCTCTCATATCCAACCATAGCAGCAACCTCAACAATTTTATGATCAGTTTCGGCGAGAAGCCGCCGCGCTTTATCCAGACGCACATCTCGTAGGTATTCAGCAAAACCTTTACCAATATTCTTCTTAAACAGATTTGAAAAATAAGCATAATTAAGGGATACATGATTGGATACCATCGCGAGGTCCAGCGGTTTGTGGTAACTCTCGTGTATAAAACGAATGGCTTCATTTAGATCCTGCGAATTGCGATAGCTGCACTTATAGTCAAAATATAACTGATTCAGCCGAAGCAGCTGTTGTTGCAGTGCTTGTATATAATCACGCATCCCTTGATAATCAAAGAGATTACGCAATGATTCAAGGTCCAGCACTTCTTCCCCCATATAAGGACGGATAACTCGTTCGTATTCCTCCATCATCTGAACGGTGGCGGCGCAGAGCTGTTGGGTATAGCGAATAGGATAGCGTTGCAGCACCTTTTTGTGAAATAGTGCAGAAATACCCTGAGTAATCGTTCCACTGTTATCTGTTCCAATTGACTGGAAGAGTTCGTATAAGTCTTCATAGGGAAGTTGCCACTGCTGTTCCATATGCTCAATATGTGCTGGGGAGATACTGTACTGATCAGGAAACAGGTAACTGTGGCGATAAAGCTCAAGCACTTGGGTATAGCTGTCTGGTAGTTCTTTTAACCCCTGAATCGGGTTAGTCATGGCTGTTATGGCATCGATCTTACCTTCCTTCAGTGCTGCAGGCAAAACAATTGGATCTATGGACGCATCCACCGCAAGGATCAGGTATGGGCGATGTTGCAGGCAAATACAACCTAGTCTGCCAAACACACGATAAGCAATGGCTTCCATGCTATGGGCGCTGCTGGCTCCGGGCTGGTTAATGCAAACTTCTTCCCGCAGCAGGGTTAGGCGATAATTACGCCATAACGCATCATTTTGTTCCTCAATCTGAAGAATCCATGCGTCATCACTTAACGCACCTTGCATAAACATTCTTAATTCTTTACGATCGGTCTCTTGGGCGAGACGGGATACATGCTGCATATTATGCGTAAGTGCCTGCCGTGTCTGGATCTCTTGCCATACATGCTCCAGGGAATGTTGCAGATCCTCTCGCTTCAAAGGTTTGAGCAAGTAGCCCTTTGCCCCAAGCCCGATAGCTTTTTGGGCATATGTAAAATCACTATAACCGCTGATGATGAGGTATTCCACATCCATGTATTCCTCTTTGGTTTGAGCCATGAGTGCCAGCCCATCCATATCCGGCATCATAATATCGGTAATAACGATGTGAATGCAATGCTGCCGCAATAGGCACAGCGCCTCAATCCCGCTCGCGGCACAGTATATGTTGTTCAGATCCAGAGGAAATTGATGCAGCATGGCCTGCAGGCCATCACGAATGTGTTTTTGATCGTCCACAATCAGGATATTAATCATGCTCTACCACCCTCCAAGATTTACATTTTCCCAAGGCAAGCGTATCGTTACGCAGGTATATGCACCTTGCACACTATCAATCCAAAGACCGCAATTCTTGCCATAATGAAGCTGCAACCGCTTATTCACGTTTTCCAAACCAAGTCCGCTCCTGCTTGTAACCATCGGCGTATCCGATTCGCTCCGCAGTACTGCCTGAAGACGGTGTAACATCTCAGGCTCTAACCCCTCTCCGTCATCTCTTATGTTAATCAAAAGAAGACTGTCATTCTCCACAGAAAAGGTAATCTCTATAGTTACCCTGCCGCCTGAAGGTGCCCCGTGATGAACTACATTTTCAACGATGGGCTGCATACACATCTTGGGAATGGCGTAGTGAAGTATCTCCTGAGGAAGATCCGCCTTCATAACGATACTGCCGCCTTCCATAAAGTTGATAAATTCAATATAACTTTGGATATTGGCAAGCTCCTCACGCAAAGCAACGGTATCGCTACGCCACTGCATGCTGTAACGTAACTGGGAGCCCAACGAGACCAATGAATTGGCTATTGCAGGCTGCCTCTGTACCTCTGCCACCATACGGATTGATTCCAGGGCATTATATAAAAAGTGAGAATTAATCTGCGAATGAAGGGAGTGCAACTCTGCGTTTTTGGCAATTAACTGCTTATCCACGACCTGTGTCATTAGACGTTTGACCTCATGTAACATTTTATTGTAATTAACCGCCACCTCATCGATTTCATCCCCTCTTTCGTTCTCATCAAGGCCTGTATCAATCATTGAATCCAACTCGCCTTTCCGTACCTGACGCATTGAACCCAGGACGATGTCCAACCGCCGGAAAATACGCCGTGTCGTTTGGGATACGAGTAGCATAATTAGCAGCAATACACATAATGTAATCGTTACCACAAATGCATACCAACTGCGCGGCCCCTTCATCAATGCCTGATGGGAAGCAATCTCGACCACATAAGTGTTCAACGGAGCGATGTATCGATACAATGCATAGAAGCTCTGATCTCCCACCTTAACCTGAAGCGGGCTTTCCTGCGGCAATATATCCAGCTGGCGATGGATACTGCCAAGGATCTCCTCCATCCCCTGCCCGTACTTCTCAGAAAACTCATGCTGGGGATTGTAAACATACTGGGGAGGATCACTTGTGTTCATCAACACTGAAAAGAAGTCCCCCTTGCTCTCCTGGAGCAGGTCGCTGAAAAACATGCTGTGCGGGACACGCACTTCCATAATACTAGGGCGTTTTTGTTCCTGCCCTTGAAGGCGAACCAGACGATAGTAGGATAATGTGTGTTCACCATCTCTAAAAGAAAATAAACGGTACGCCGCACCACCTTCGTCCCGAAGCTTTACCCAATAATCCTGCGGCCAAAATTTCTTATAATGATAGATTTCAGGCCAGATTTCATACAAGTTTGGGTTATCGACGTAAAAGCTAAGCTCACTAATCATCGCATTGCTTTGAATGATATTAAGCATTTGCTCAAACTGATTTTGCTTAAACTTCACCAGACGCAGTCCATCCACAAGCATATTGGAATGAATAAAATCCACAAATGACTTTTGAGTAAGGGCTGTATTGGAAGCGTTCTCAATCATATCCATTCTTCTGCGCAATTGCTCATTCAGCCATGAAACGTGGCTGTTGCCTGTTGCCATAGCATCCTTATATAGCTGGGTTTCTTGCATGCGGATATACACAAAGGATATCAAAATAACAGGTATGGCAATCATCAGGCTAAATGCCAGAAACAGCTTTTGAGATATACGGGCATTACGATAAAGCTTCCTCAATCTCGTTAGTAGGTATTTCATTCTGATGTATTCACCACCTTTCTTATACCATATATTACTAGTTAGCTGATAGTTAACAATGTTGGGAATGGTTATCTGGCTACCTTGCCTTTCCGCAGCTCCAGTTCAGCCTGACGATATTCCATCACCTGGTTAAAGCCGTAGTTCACACGACGTATCAGAAAATTCTCAAAAATTTTGTCAAAGGCAGCTTCATCCTTCGCTGTAATCAGTTCTGGCAGCACTTCTTCCCAATTCTGAGAAATGCGTGACCAGGCTAACGCTATGTCGGAATCCCCTACAGGATCTAGTCCCTTATAGATGCCGCTGTCCAGATCGGCCTGTTGGTTGGCGAACTCCTCCATTTGCTTAATGGATGGGGTATTCTCTGGTCTCCACTTGTTAACGAAAGCAGGGTTTCGCAGCATCCAGTAGGTATCCATAATGCCATATTCCTTTTCCAGCCGCTCCCGATCCGTGTCATGCAACTGAACCATTGCCGCCGTCAACTGCGGTTTGCCGTTCTTCATCGCCCAGGTTTCACCTTCTTTGCCCAAAAATAAATCCCTTTGGCCTTCTTCGCTGGCCAGATAGGTCAAAAATCGGATCGCTCGTTCAGGGTTTTCCGTGGATCTGCTAATCATCGTAACCATCCAGCCATCCATACTGCCGGGAAACAGTTTGGCGGATTCTCCCCTGCTGCTCCGGGGTCCATCTACAGCAATATAGTATGAACTCTGATTCGTAAGGACTTCCAATTTCGAATTGAGGTCAGATATGTCTGTCCATTCCCGAATCATCATAAAATATTGGGCATGGTTGGTTTTTTCCTGCACCTGTGCACTGGAGTCGACCAGAAAATCAACATTAATGATGCCCCGCTCGTAAGCGATACGAAATGTTTTCAGCCACTCAATATAATCGGGATCTGTCATTCGGTCGTATACTTTACCGTTCTGTTCATGGGGGATCGCAAGCAGATTTTGCAAATATTCGGTCATTCCATAGGATGCATTCCCCTGTGCCCAAAATGGACTGATCAGCTTGCCTTTATAAACAGAATATTGATTCTTCAGCAATTGCAATGCATTTAGAAAACCTTTCGGTGTGGTGAGGTCCGGTTTGCCCATCGACTCATACAGATCTTTACGTACGAGAAAGGTTTGGTTCGCTCCCGTCAAGCCAGTTGAACGCATCTGTTCGGGACTGTACGCATCATTGGGAATGACATAGGTATGGCCGTCTTCCTGCCGATACCATTGTAGAGCACCATCACCCGCTACCTTATAAAAGTAAGGATCATACTTGTTGGCTAGCTCATCCAGGGCATAGATGAGATTACTCTCCCGAAGTTTGTTAACCGCACTCTCCCAGGAGCCGATGGTTATCAAATCCGGCAGACTACCGGTCGTCAACATCCGTGATAACATCTCGCTTGGTTCACCAGTTGATACTTCGAATTCGATATTGACCCCTGTTTTTTGGGTGACATATTTGGAAGTCAGGCTCTCACCCCAAGTGTGCCCGTACCATTCGGCTCCAACGAACCACTTTAGATCCACGGGAGTGGTATCCAGCTTCCATGCCGGTTCTTCCAGGTTCAGATTAAGGCTCTGTATCTGCTCCGTGAAGTCAGTCTTTGTCGAAGCACCCCTATCTTCCGATTGCTCTGACTCAGAACAAGCAGTCAAGCCTGACATCAGACACATCATCAGCAAGGCTACAATAAAAGGATTTCGAAACATGAACACCCGAGCGCCTCCTTTCTATACTGGCCATCTCCTTCCCCATCTGCACCAGCATTCATACTAGTGGTGGTACAACCGATTTTACTATCCTTGGATTAAAATGGAAATGGTTTGGTGGTCGAATATTTCAGATACCTTGTCAATCAAATCCGTGTGGTTCAATGGTTCGCAAAAACTAGGCTAAAACTAGTAGATTATATCTTCCTAATTGTAAAATCACTAAGAAGAGGGAGTGCAAAATGCAGTCCCTCTTCGACTTTAATCTATTTATCCAATTCCTATTTTTTTTAGGAACGATGCCCAGATCAATGTTCCTCATTAAATATTCTAGATAGTTCATAATTAACGAGTTTTTTGTTGCCATTCCACACTCGCCACATAAGTTTTGTGATGATATTTTATGCTTTTGGAATTGCCCCTATCTGTTGAAGCAAGCCAAGCATATCGGGTTGAGCATACTCTTCAATAATTTGGCCATTAGAGATCCGATAAAAATTCATTGCATTTACTTCAATTTTCTTTCCCGTTGGTGGAAACCCGAGAAACTCTCCGTCTTGTGTGCCCTTCATGACAAAATGAGCTGCTACTAGATCCTCTTCTGCTACCAGCTCCTTAACAGTCCATTGTATATCGGAAAAACCAGATCTCATCATATGAATTATGGAGAGATAACCACTTGGACCATTCATTGGTTCTTTTTGCGTAGGTACATAAAAAACAGCATCTGGAGCAATCAATTCTTCAGCAAGTTCTTTGCTTGCCGTATTAATGAAGTTCGTGAAACGATACATCAATTGTTTGTTTTCTGTAATCGTCATAGTTAAACCCCTTTCTATTTTCGTGAGCATATACCCTCACTTAAATTTTATCTCTACTTTAGATAATTGGTAAGTAGGCACCTTAATGTTGCATAGGAACCTTTTTGTAACTATTATTTTATCTTTAGGTTGCAGAGAAGTTATCATTCTTCTCTAAAATGCAATACAATTGCAATATCTATGAGATACGCCATCATGGAATATATTTTAATTATTTCGTTAATATCCATTTTTGTCGATCAAGTGATGGATTAAGTTCACTTAGGAAGAGTTCGGTCCCATCTTCCGATACTTCTAATGCTTTTTGATGATAAGCTGAAGTAATATGAACTGATCCGTCTTTGTTCTCGTGAAGGACCCAACGCTGGTTATTGTACCCTAAGTAATGATATAGCTGAAGTTTGTTTTGCCCTATATCCAGATCAAGCGTCTGACCGGCCGTAGTACGAATCGAATACGATCCTGCTTCGTCGCCTGTCGGAACAAATACCCACTTCTGCACGGAAGTTGCACTTGCATCCTGCAAGGTAACGTGCTCTCCGTCGACAAGGTTCACTGTATAAATGGATTTCTGTGTTGCGACATTTACAAGGCTTGACTTGGTGATGTTTGCAGGTTCACCGTTGCTCACATTGACGTTCTGATAAGATGCGGAGCCGCCAAATACATGAAGTCCAAAGTGGCCTTCTGCAAAAGTACCATCCATGATATCTATGACTTTTTGACTGTCCACGTGAACGACAATATGGGGACCATTCGCTTCTATTTTCACCTTATACGTTTGACCTGGCTGAATGAAAGTGGGTACTTTTGCAAGAACCTGCCGTTCTTCAAAACCTCCATTGATTTTATAGAACAGACGGATTGCCTTCATGTTAGGGTCTAGATTCAGATAATAACCACTGCGACCATCCTCGCTAGCCCTGAACAAAATAGAACCTGCGCCTCCTGTTTCACCAAGCATTATGTCTGCTTCATACGTAAAATTCCCAGCCTTCTCTTTGGCAATATAATTCGCATCGCTAAAATATTTACCACGAATTCCATGTTCACTAACTAACCATGAAGCAGCAGACAGATCTTTAGTCCATCCACTCAGGTTTGTCCGGAACTCGCCGCCTATGACTTTAACGAGCGCACTAGTGGAAGTTTTACCATTCGGAGTAGATACAGTGATCGTGGACTCCCCTTCTTTTTTCGCCTTAATAACTGCGTGTGAATTGTCTACCAAGTCTATGGCTATTACGTCGTTATTACTGGAATTCCACTTAAGCGGTTGAACGCCTAAACCCGGTCCATACTCGACCATCGCCTGCAGTGTATCTGACTCGCTTACCCCCAGTTCCCGAACCCTCGTATCCATCTTTATTTGAGCTTTTGAAGGAATGTCCTCATTCCAGACAGATTGAAGTTGATGCACTTTCAAGGAAACAACGTTCACATTCCCACCTTTCACGTAAAAACTCATCGCTCTACTGGCGGGATCCGGAAATATAACATCTGAAAAGACGACTTTGCCGTTGTTACCAAAGGCTTCAACAGAAGACTCATCCACAAGAATACGCATCTTGATCCGATTATTCTCCATTTGCGTAGCCGCTTCATGTTTCTTACTGAAAAGGTTAGAAAAATCCGTTTCACCGGATGCAGTTCGATCCACAAACATACGACTATCGTTTGCCTTATAACCCACGACCGTCTTCTGATTTGCACCCTCACGAATGTTAAAGCCAAACTCGGTCACTGTGCTGGTTTCAGGGATTTCAATTTCAGCTTCAATTTCGTAAGCACCTGAAATAATACCTTTTAGCAGATTCCCGGAAGAAGGGCTCACCGACTTGTTAGAAGCAGCATACAAAGGTTTACGCAGTGATTCCAATTCTTTGATTGGACTTTGCACCATCCGAATTCCATCTTTGGTCGTTACCAATGATACTTCTCTCGGAATGGTTAGTTCACCTTTCCAATTGGACGTTGGGAAAGCAAACGGATAGTCCCAATTCGTCATCCACGCCATCATCACTGTGCGATGATCAGGCATGTTAGCGAAAGACATCGAAGCGTAAAATTCTTTACCAAAATCTGTTCTTAACACCTTACCCGCCGGATTATCGTTCACGAATTTACCATCAGCTGTTAAATGACCGATAAAATACTCGGCATCTGATCCGCCTGTTTTGGGATTCGCTCCTGTACTGATCATCATAACCCACTTCTTCTGTGACGTTCCGTCTACCGGAAGCTGGAACAAATCAGGACATTCCCATACTCCACCGCGGACGTAATCCCCATATCCCCAATTATCTGTCAATTTCCAGTCAAGTAAATTCGTTGACGTATAGAAACGAATATGATCTCCTCCGGACACAACCATAACCCATCGGTTATTCTCATCATCACGGATCACTTTCGGATCGCGGAAATCCCAATTCCCAACTTCATTTCCGCTCTTACCTGGGTTCTCGATCACAATCGGGTGTTCCTTCGAATACTCCCAAGTACGACCTTGGTCTTTACTGTAAGCCAGACCTATACGCTGGTTTCCATTCGGGCTATCCGGATTAAAGGAAGTATAATATGCAATAAGGCCCTTGCCTCCTGAATCTCCGAATAAACCAGATGCATTTGTCATATCCGCAACAGCCGACCCAGACCAGACATGTCCGTTATCATTCCAGGGAAGTGCAATCGGAAGCCGTTTCCAGTTCAGCATATCTGTACTTACAGCATGCGCCCATGTTCCTCCATCCTGATGGAAGACATGATATTCTCCTTCGAAGTAGACAAGTCCATTCGGATCACTCGCTGAACCACGTATTGGCGTGTAGTGATATTGTGGACGATATATCTCATTGTAATATTGGCTCAGTTCCGTCACATAAGTATCCTGGAAGTAAGCCGTCCCCTTTTTCACGACGATTCCAGTACTTCCACTCCTGTAGGTTGAATCTTTTACGTCAATCGCGGCCGTAGTGTATCCGTCCAGAAAGACCTGAATTTGATCTCCCTTTGCCTTGATTTCCACATGATGTTTGGCTCCCATCTGACTCGGATAAGTACGTTGCGAACTTGCAATTACTACTCCTTTTGTATTCGTCAAACTTACACGGACCTGATCTCCTTCCTTCGTAAGAGTAGCTTCATATCCTTCCGCTCCATCGGTTGAAGTTCGAAATGCGAGAGCTGCAATAGAATCAGGACGAAGGGTAATATTCCCTTCATAGACCATATCAGCCGCCTCTTTATTATAGATTTGCTGTGTTTTTCTCTCCTGTTCTACCAACCCTTTTTTGCCGCCGATATCAGGCTGCCATTTTCCCTTGCTAGAAAGCACTATACCCAAATTACCTTTCAGATCGCTCACCACGATGTTCGAAAACAAGGCGGATCCATCCCATACATGGAGTCCAAGCTTTCCGCTTTGATACGAAATGTCCTGAACATCAATCAATGGTTTATATTGATTGCCCCAATATACTTTTAGCAAGGAACCCACTGCCTCCACTTTAAGATGATAGATCTGGCCCATTTCAACAGAAACTTCACGCTCCTCCTTTAATCTCCCATCTCCATTCCTTGCATCTCTTAACCGAATCAGACCTGCTTCCGGAACGATTTGCAGCATGTACGAGCTAAAGCCATCCTCATTAGAACGAAACAACAATGTTGCGTCTGCCTTCGTATCCCTGATCATGACATCAGCTTCATAGATAAAGTCATCGGACACCGTCTCTGAGAGGGCCATTACATTTTCTTTAGGCTGCGAAGTTAGCAAGATTCCTTCTGAAGTATCCTCTAATCCCCCTTTTCCTTTCACTTGCCAGCCTATCAAATTGGTATTTGATTTGGATGCGCTTTCAAAAATGTCGAGCTCCTCCTTTGCTTGTTTATTTGTTTCCTGATCAGCGGGCATAGCACTAGCCGCAATTGATTTAGATGTAAAAATACCGTTTGAAGTCAGAGCTAATCCCGTTGCCATCAGAAGACATATTGCGAATCTAGATTTATCGTTCATTCCTTACCCTCTTTTCTAATGGAATTATAAAAGGTGTCTAAAAATGCATTCCTTCTTAACAAAATAATCCACTCGTTTTCATTTGTCAAAGTTTTTTTGGGTAAATGAACATTATTATATATATTTATATCTATTTAAGTTTACATTTGCACATTTTATGGCTGATTAATTGAAAAAATCAACTTTTATTTAAGTTGATCTAATCATTCCTTTATTATTTTCAAACCAAATAATTACAAATGTAAATTAAAGATGGTTGTTGAAAAGCGCTAATTTAATTTATCCTGCCATCCCGGCGAGCCTGTATTAGCCCCCATTCACAAGTAAATCTTCATGGATGCCAGGCAAGTTGATATGGTCACTGTCAATGCCTTCACAAATCGTGCAATGCGCACCCCAGCCGTACTTCCTGCAAAAAGTCAGTATCACAATATTTACATTTTTTTCTGCTTTAACAGCCTCATCAAACATGATGCGGTCTTGTCCAGAAACTCGAATCCGACAGCTTAGACTACATCTGTATCCGTGCACTTGGCTTGAATTTGGTTGCTAACAAGAGTGTGACTTTTATCTCGGCATGGGAGCTCCCTCATGATAATATTTAGATAATTACCTAGTTCGAAATGACATAATGTTCTTGTCCTCGGTTTGGGACAAGAACTTGGTTCCTTAAAACAAAAAAGCCGCTATAATAGCGACTTTGAATGGAACAATTTTTCTATCCTTCCTCCACAAGGATTAACGATTAACAATATGTACCATGTCGTACTGGATAATCTTCAGCATTATGCACCTTTCTCATTTTATGAGATCGTTCTGCTCGTCACGCTCATCGTTGCCGCGGTTTCGATTCCTTTTGCCAAGAACAGGCTGTCGGCAGTCATTATGACCGGAGCGGTTGGTTACATCGTAACCCTGCAGTTTGTACTCTTTTGGGCGCCGGATCCCTGTCTAGTTCTGATTTTCAAGTAAAATAACTCTAATTTTTCTGAACTCACTAAGACATAGCATTTATATTCAGTTTTTTGAGATTATTTTATCTCAAAGCCTCGTCAAATGTCTGCTCAATTTGGTCGGCCTCTTCCGATACAGCGAATAGAATCAATCTCCCTGTTCTCTTTAAAACATGCTTCTGAGTAAGATAGTATTCCTCCGGTCGGTAATCTCGAAATTTATCCAATTGTGCATCGATCCTTTGCTCTATCCTTGCTAGCACAAAGTCTAAATTTTTCTCTTCCCTGACTTTGATGATCAACAATTCATCGGCTTTGACATTGGACACTGCTGTAAACAGAAGATAATCCTCCACACTTTCTGCATCTATTTGATATAATCTGTCCAACCGGTTCAAGTCCCCTTTTTTCATATCATCAAGGTTCACTGCTTGCCCAATATATTCTCCTACTTCGATAGCCGAGAGTTTTTTGGTTTCTTCACCATTACTTGTCGTACAGCCAGTAATTGTTCCAATCACAATAGAAAAAACAAGTATAACGGGCAAAATCATCGAAGGTTTATTCATGGACCATCTCTCCCTTCTTTCTCAATCCGCAATATTCAAAATAAATGGATCGTCAAAGAACGTTTGAATGTTATACAACATTAACATCTCATCATACTGACGGTCTTGAGCCAGTTCTGTCAGTGACTCATCATAATATCGAAGATCAATGACATCAATTTCAGTGAAATGATTGGTCAAGAAAGGAATGAAACTGTTAGCATATGAGTCTTTGACCACAAGCAGCTTCTTTCCGCCCTCATGCTTTGACGTAATTCGAACCAGTGCATGGTTTCCATCCATAAACACGGTGTATTTATCCTTCTTATCTAAATTATCGAGCTTGTACAACGATTTCGTGATGATGTTTTCCTCTACGTACTCCACCTTCATCTCAGTACCAGCTTTGGGCACAAATAGATCGATACGGTCAGGCTGCACATGGCGGTAACCGCTCTTTGAATAAAGTGATCCGTAGAAAACATCTGTCACCTGCCGGATCTCGAACTCTTCTTTTGCTTGCGGAACAAACCTCATTTGAATACACCAAGCCTGATAAGCGTAGTAAGCACCTTGGGTCGTCCAATGGTGATCTGTTTTATAGTAAATCGAGTCCTCTCGCTTTTCGTTTAGCGCAGCATACACATCAATAAAGTGAATACCCGGTTCCATTCGTTCAATCCATTTCCGAGCCTTATTCAATTCGGAATGTTCACCGTCAACTGGAGCAAATACAGGTAGCTTATCCTGATAGAGTGTGGCTGCGGTCGGAGCCAGCATAATGGATTTACGCAACTCTGGCATTGCCTTATGGAACGCATGAATAGCAGTAAAACGATCCTTCACATCCGCATCCACCGGTGACCGAAATGATTGAATAAGATGCCCCTCCGAGCCCAGATATACCCCATTGCTCTCCCTTTTACCTAGTACGCGATCTGTATCGGTCTTAATCCCTATCCAGTAATCCCGCATAGCGAACTGATCTATTACATATTTCTCATAATCTATCGTGAACGCCCCGGAGATGAACGACTGCAGAGAAAAAAATGGCCTTCTTTCCAGCACCCGGTTTTCCGATTCCGAAAGTGTTTTGTCAGGCGTTACCACATTCAATATAACGATGACCCCGATATACAACAACATCGATAGGCCTGTAATAGAGTAAACCCTCTTATCATATTTAGACATATCGATCCTCCACTCAAAAACGAAAATACAAGAACGGATTGTAAGATTCGTCAACCAAATAAGAGGTTGCCAAGACTAATCCGACCATATAACAAGCAGCAACAATTACACTGGTGTGCTTCCAGCGTGCCTCTGCAAGTTCGATCAACTTTCGTGCAAACGGTGTTGCACAAATAATTAATAGTATGAACAATCCACCATACGTCCTTAAGTTATAAAGCGCTTGGGTATCCATCCAATCATGTCCTCCAAACCCAAACATCGCGGCAATGAACGCTAATCCGGATGACATATGCTCATATTCGAATAAAACCCATCCTACAATTACAATCATCAACGTGTAAGGCCGACTAATCCATCTCGGCCAGCGTGCCATCTGCTCCAGCAGAAAAAGCTTCTCCATCGTTATGATAAATCCGAAATACAATCCCCATATGATAAAATTCCAGCTTGCTCCATGCCACAGACCAGTTAAAAACCAAACGACGAATAGATTTCTAAGCTGTTTGCGTAACCCATGACGGTTACCGCCAAGCGGAATATACACATATTCACGAAACCAGAATCCGAGTGTTATATGCCACCTACGCCAAAATTCAGTCACGCTAGTTGATATATAAGGGTGCCTAAAATTTATTGGCAGATCGAAACCAAACATTTTGCCAAGCCCACGCGCCATATCCGAATACCCGCTGAAGTCAAAATATATCTGTAAGGTGAATGCCAGGATGCCGAGCCATGCGGAAAGAACAGTCAATTCCTCAAGCGGTGTAGATTTCACACTCGACCATAGCATACCGATATTGTTGGCGAGCAATACCTTTTTAGCGAGTCCTCGAATGAACAACAATGTCCCTTCACCGAACTTCTCCAGTGAGATAGTACGGGAAACAAGTTGACTTGCAATATCCCCATACTTGACGATCGGCCCAGCGACGAGCTGTGGGAACATGGCGACATACGTGCCAAAAGCAATCATATTGCACTGTGGCGACACCTTACCAAGATAGACATCCGCCACATAAGACATTGTCTGAAATGTATAGAACGAGATACCAATAGGTAATGGTAGATCTGGAACTTGCATTTGCATGCCGAAACACTCATTGATAGTCTGAACGAGAAATCCAACATACTTAAAGAAGCCTAGAATGGCCACATTGCCGCAGATGGAGGCGATGAATATCGCTCGAGCTAACCACTTATGATGTCTGTACTTGACTACTAAAAGTCCATTCACATAATCGAAGATGGTGGAAAAGATCATCAGGATGATATACACCGGTTCTCCCCATGCGTAGAAGATTAGACTCATGGCAAACAGAATGGTATTTTTTAATTTCTTCGGTGACACAAAATAAATGAACAGAGCGGCGGGCAAGAAATGGAATAGAAAGATCAGACTACTAAATACCAATGCTTTTCTCCTCTCACCATTATTCTTAACGCCTTACCGCCCATCGGACTCCTCCTGCAAAAATGTTAGAAGCAAAGGATAGAACTCCGCTTGGAAGTGAATCCCGTCTGTATCGTATAACTCGAAATGTTCGTCAAATAGTGGCGACAGATCAATATAGCCAACTTGTTTCTCAGCAGCCAATGCTTCCAGCCTTTTGTTATATTCCGTAATAAACCTATACTTGGGATTAGCTTTTTCAGCTTCCGCTGTCACTGGAGTAACGGATAACAGCGTTATTTCAGTATCTGGAATTTGTGCTTTAATTTCCTCTAACAGTTTCGCATAGTACGATAATGAATAGGAAAGTGGATCGTCAGTCGGCCACAGAATATCCGTTGATCCCAAATGAATATAAATATGCTCTGGCTTCCGAGTTACAACTTCATCCACATCCCCTGTCTCGAGCGCGATTTGGGCTGTTTTTCCAGCCCCAGCAACAATTTGTTCCTCACTCAACGCTTCATGGTATAACAGCCCTTCCGTAATTGAATCCCCAAGGAATATAGATGTATTATAAATTTCCTTGTAGGAAGTTGTTTCAGATACTGGGAGATTTTCAGACACCTTGTCGGTAATCTTCGTTTGTTCATTGTTACTGCTGCCGCACGCGGTCATCATGAATACCATTATCGCGATGATTATTATTCCTAATTGTTTTTTCCTCATTTGCATCATTCCTCCATTTATTCTTTATGTCTTGCTAGAACAAGATTAATGGACGAAGATCAAGATAAGATGCAGAAGAGATGCAGATCACGTATAAATCAAAAAAAGGCGCAGAACCGAAGTTCTACACCTTCTTATTTTTCATCAATTCAAAATAAAACATAACGCCATCCTCCGTATTCATCACACCATAACGAACATCATGCAGTTCGAGAATCTGTCTAGAGATTGCAAGGCCAAGTCCAGTTCCCCCAGTCGATCGATGACGGGAATGTTCGCCGCGATAAAATCGATCCCAAATCTTCTCCATCTGCTCTGTCGGAATCTGGGTTCCTTTATTCTCGATATTAATGTTGACCACGTCTTCACCATCAACCATTGTCACTATAATTTTATGCTGCTCTGGTGTGTAGCGTATGGCATTCATCATAAAATTGACGAGCACCTGCTCGATCCGACTCCGATTGGCGATAACTTCTACTGGGATTAGTCGAGTTTGAAGATGAAGTTTTTTTTCTGCAATGTCCGGGGCAAGCTTCACGCAAACGCGTTCTAAAACTTCATCAATGCGCAGCGGCTTCATCGATAGCTTATATGTGCCTGACTCATATCTAGCCAATTCCAACATATCTCCTACTAGTATATTCATCCCCTTCACTTCGTCTTCCATTGAGTTGAAATAGTACTCCCTCTTTGTGGTATCAGGCTTATCTTTCAGAATGTAAAGACAGCTTTCCAGTACACTCAGCGGCGTTTTCAGCTCATGCGACACGCCAGCTATGAATTGTTTGCGTGTTTCCTCCATCCGTTTTTCCTTTTCGATGTCTTGCTCAAGGTGTTTGATATGGTCGTTCAGCATATCCGACAACTGGTTGATGTTTTGCGACAGGTTTCCAATTTCGTCCTTTGTCTTTATAGGAATCTTCTCTGAGAAATCAAGTTTGGCCATTTTTTGTGTCATCTTGTCTATTTGAAGCAAAGGAGCGGCGATAAGGCGGGAAAAGTACAAGGATGCAAGTATTACAAGCAACAAAGCTCCAATTAAAATGAAGATGTAATAATTCTGCATGATATTCATAGCTTCATTGACTGGCTGTAGCGAAGTCATAGCAATCAGATAAGCAGGATTCCCCGACTGATCAGTGATGCGCTCCAAGAATATCTTATACTCAATCCCATTCTCTTTATAATCCGTGACTCGTTTTTCCTCTTCTCCATCGTCTCCATACAGGAGATCAGCCTGAAAATCGTTTATCCTATCAATGAATAGACGGTTCGTATAGCGTGATGCATGGTCACCCTGTGGGAGGTGAATCTTCTTCACAGTTCCATATGCTAGCACACTGGGATAATGTTCAAAATATTCTGTTGGATCCGTAAATTTTTGAGAGACTTCATATTCTTTGGTGACTAACCTTCTATTCTCCAAGCGATTTTCCTCACGAAGACTTGAGGCACTTCGACTGATCCGCTGAGGATATATTTTACCTTCGACCATAATCCCTTCAAGTGCGAGCTGCTTCCCCTCATGCAAATAATCAGGGAATAATACATTATCTACAGCTGCCCTCTCCACATCCATCATTGTGTACAAGGGAATCGTAACGAATTCCTCGGAGAGAGCTTCGGAAGTACTCGAAGGCTCCAACTGAATCTGCATCTCATAATCGTCCGCATATTTGAAATATCCTTTTTCATCCAAAACAGCCATCCAGGCATTCGTTTCTGCGTAAATCTCCTGTTCCTTTATCCTCGCAGTATCCGTATCTACGACATCGATTAGTCCGCTTTGTTGAAAAGATTGAAGAGCCTCTTCCACCTTTTCAACCTTCTGATGCACATAAAATTGCTTGAAGAATAAGGTTTGCCCGAGAAAAATGCCTATGATAATTAGAAAACATAATCCCATTGTCATTAAGAAAAGCTTAAATACAATACTCTTGCTCATGGTCTTTCCTCGAACTTATATCCCGAACGCACTACCGTAACGATATGCTTTGCATGCTCACCCAGCTTAGCCCGTAGATTACGCATATGGCTATTGAGCGTTCGCTCTTCTCCATCGTAATCGTAGCCCCAGATTTTTGTAATGAGATTCTCGCGCGTAAGGATGATACCCTTGTTCTCCATTAAATAGGTTAAAATTTCGAATTCGGTATGCGTCAGACTCAGATTATCGGCTCTTATGGAGACAGTTCTCGATGACAAGTGAATCTCGATCTCCCCGCCAGACAATACATCTTTGGATCCATACAGCCGCCGATTGTCGAGTAGTCGCTTGCAACGGGCAAGCAATATGGGAGGACTGCACGGCTTGATGACATAATCGTCTGCCCCAAGTTCAAATCCAAGAAGCGTATCGTCCTCATCCGAACGGGCGGTCAACATTAGAATCGGGACGTTCGATACTTTGCGTATACGCCTGCATACCGACCAACCGTCCAATTCAGGTAGCATAATATCTAGAATCACTAGATCCACTTCATGCTCCTCGAAAATCTGTACCGCCTGTCGTCCATCACCAGCCTCCAGTACTTCATATCCTTCGTCAATCAAATATTCTTTGGAAATCTCCCGCAATACCTGCTGATCTTCCACTATAAGGATTCTTTTAGTCATGTCTATCACCTCTTATCATTTCATTTTCTCCAAGTTGTTTAATTAACACAAATGTTACCATGGGTAGGAAGGCACTACAATCTGCAGGCCCCCGCATGTTTTCTCCAGTTTACTAGATCATCCACTATATCTTCTAACATTATGTTTTCATCAACTGGAGATCACCTGGATGAACTACACTCCCTGCAGCTCTGGCCAAAACTTCACCTTCGCCGAGTTTAGAGTCAAAATTCGTAAACTCCGCCTCAAGAACCTCCTCTTGAAGATGATGTGTAGCCCTTGAGCGTGTCCTACTATATCCTCATTGTAAACTTACTTTAATTTTTTTGCAGAATTACACTAGTAACATGCCATCTCTTAATCTTCAACATTAGAAATGGATACTTGTTTTTTAAAGAATTCCCTATATGTCATTGGTTTTCGGCCAATTAATCGTTCAAGATCCCCGGACGTATCCGAGAATTCTCAGCGGAATAACTATTAGATATATGCCTAATGGAAAAGCAGTAAAAAGCAATTCGGATTAAATCCGAATTGCTTTTTCTTTGGCATCTCTGAAATATAGGTAACTGCTTTTGATGATATCGCATCATTCACATACTTTTCCACCTAAGGCCGACGGATGTTAGCCTTGACGGCCTCTCGGATCGGTGTGGACCCGGAATTGAGTTATCGAGAATTTGTTGTCGGATGCGAGGTTCGTGGAGCAACTCAGCGAGAGTTTCAGCGACATCAGCGTAAGCTATCTGGTCGTGGAACTCGGCTGGTCCGAGTGAAACAAAGCCCTTTCCAGGAATGTCGACAAGCAATGACGGACGAAGAATCAGCCAATCTAGATCGTTACGGCTAAGTGCGATATCTGCTTTCTTCTTCACGGTAAAGTAATTAACGGTTTCATTGCGCTCTATCGTTAACCAATTCTGTTCACATATTGATAATAAAATCCGCTTGCAATTTGCATCGCATTTTTAATCTGAATTTAGATAAATAAAGGTCAACGGCGATACACTGTTATTCTTAGGACAATTATAAGGAATGCCAAAAACATAAAGATTACGCCGCTCCAAGTCACGCTCGAGATTCCTATTTGAGAGATGAAAACCCCACCAACCGTGCTGCCAACGGTAATGCCCAGATTTGAAAAAGAGAGGTTAAGCCCGCTGGAAATGTCAGGTGCTTCTAATATAGATGATGAAATCCAATGTTGTGAAATATTTAATCCTATTGAAAAGAGGGCTCCCCACACCAGGATAAGAATGATTATCGGAATGGTTAGATCACTCATGAAATAGATCAGTACATAGACAACTCCAAGAGCTAACGGAAACAGGAGTGCGGTTTTTGCCGAATTGCTGCTCAGCCACTTTCCTGCCAGATAGTTTCCTCCGATTCCAGTTACACCAAAGAGTAACAACATAATACTAATTGAGTCATTGGACATATGGGTTACTTTTGATAAATATTCCGTAAAGAAGCTGAAAACAGAATATATTCCTGAAAGGATTAGAGTGACGGTCACGACGCTAATCCAAAGTATAGGTTTTTTTAATACACGCAACTGTTTACCATAGGAAATCTTCAGAGTCACGGGCATAGACGGTACGAAAAAGAGAATGGCCAAAAAAGATATAATATTAATTACTGTAAAGAACGCCATGGCCATATCAACAGATAATGTATTCGAAATATAGGATGATATTGGAATTCCAACAATCATACCTGCTGTTAGCCCCATAAATAGTTTAGAAACTGCTTTTGGCACTTGATCTTTACTTACTAACGTCCCTACAGTCAGTATGGCTGCCGACATATACACCGGTTGGAAAAAGGCAGGTATGACCCGAGTGATAAGGAGCACAGTAAACGAAGAAGCAAAGATTGAAATGACAGTAGATAGAATAAACAACCCAAAAACAATCAGCATTACGCTCTTTCAATTATATTTTGAAAGGACTAGTGGAAGAAAAAGTCCAGCAATAGCGACGCCAAGGGCAAACATACTAACCAGTAGACCTGCCTGAGAGAGAGAAATGTCGAATTTATTAGCCATTTGCGGCAAAATCCCGATAATACCTATCTCATTATTAATTATCCCGAATACCCCTAAAGCAAGGACGAAAATAATAGATGATTTTTTTTTGACATAATGCATAAACAACTCCTTGATAATGGTTCTTAAATTTTGTTTAGCTTTAAGTAACTTTTTATATCGTCTTGATGGTTACTCCGATTACAAATGTGAGGTTTTATTTCGATTTGCGCTTACAAAGGGTTGTTCAAAATATTAAAATGAGTCAATTCAATCGCTCCTTATATTTTCTTTATAGACGTAATTTTGTCTTATAATTATTAATTTGAAAAGTAGGCACTATTTTGTTCTATAGAAACATGCAAGTGCTGTACAGTTCTTTTTTTGGTCGAGATAATTTGCTTTTACCGATATTAAAATGTCTCTTTGGTAGTAAGTCCGAATTGTACTATTTAAAATTAATGAGCCTAAATAATAGGAACATCATTGTTCCTACTTTTAAATTCATTAATTTATTCTTTATCATCTAACCACAGGCAAAAAAACGGACGAATGAATTTCGAACCTTAATACCAGAAATAACGCAAAGAATGTTAACCAAACAATTAAGAGAACTGGAAAGAGATAAAATAATTAACCGTCACATGTACAATGAAATACCCCTCCGGGTAGAATATGAGCTTACCGAATATGGTTGGAGTTTAAAATCCAGGTTAGACAACTTCTGTTTATGGGGTGATAATCATATAGAGCATATCCATGGAAATAAAGATCTGCTTGAACAATGGGAAGGTTGAACCTAGGAAGATCGGGATGAAACTGGGGAGATTAAGCATCCCCATAAAAACTATTGATATATTTAGCGATTTCCGCTCTCGTCTTTACTAAAGATAAATTTGGAACTTGATATATTCCTTCAGTAATTTTTCCAGTTCTGAAAAAGCATCGACTCGATGTAGCTTTGGTCGATTATAGTTGGCGACATTGGGTGCTCCCCATGGAACCGAATCTTCTACCCAACTGAGTTGAAATATCTTGATTATAATCCCTTTCTCTCCCCTTACATATTGCAATCCCAGGCAACACCTGAAACGGGAGAATGAGTTGCTAAATAAGTGCTTAGTAACCTGGAAGGAGGAAGCAAACAAGAGAGATTTCAGATCATGGAAAAAGTAGCGGCATACGGTGATATCCAGAATCTCTGCCATGTGTTTGGCGTGTCCGGAAGTGCTGAAGTTACCCCGTATAGATTCGTATGATTTTGTCTGAATTATAAATGATTTATAAGTATTTGACATTGCATCCTCTAAATTCGAAGTTAAAATTTAAAAGTTGCTTTTTTTTGGAAAGGTCGTCCCCAATCCGTTTAAAATGACGACAATCTTCTTCTTCCACATAAAATAGAAAATGGAGAGAGTTTTGAGGATTACCGGGGACGTTGGACTGAGAAGCATTTTTTGACTTTCTTTTTGTTCTATATAATACACCACCATCCCAGGTGGATCTTCTTTGACTTCGTAATTTCCTCCTGTTGTATTGATTATTCAAATTCTTGAAGTGAACCCCCCTATTTCACTTTCAGGATAAGATAATCATTTTATATGGTTTAATATGCCAATCCAAAAAATGAGACAAAAAATACCGACCTTTCAACTTCAAAGGTCGGTTTACCCAATAGGGAGAAGAAAACAATGGTTATAACTGTATTATATCCACCCTATGCCGTTATATACCGTATTCCGCTCTAACTCTATGTTTATCTTTTCATATCAGTGATATCAACACTCATATGTTCAGTGAGCATTAAGGTTACATCCACTTTCACTTTGCTCCACAATAGTGTCATTTTATGAAGGTAACCTCTTACCGAATAATCTACCGTTAAGCTCAGCTCAGATCTCTTTTCATCTATGATTTTTATATGATGTTCCTTTAAATTTTGCTTTGATTTGTACATCTCTAAAGCAATTTTCTTTTGAGTACCGTCCAAGTAGTCAACATATACAGATTTCATTTTAAAGTTTGAAGCGTATATTTTGTGCTTATCTACCTCCAGAGCACCTAAAAGATAAGGGAACTCTACCACCCTCTTTACGAGTGAAAGTTCCTCAGAAGTCTGTCTCACCGTACACACCTCCTTCTTCAAACTTTACAGCGATCAATTGATCAAAATCGACCCATTCAAATCCATTATCCATTTCAATACCGATACCTCTGTCAGTCTCATTTCTATGGCTTTCATCTTTAATTCTACCGGATAACTCACTCTGGTTGCCATTACAAGAACACCTTCAAGATGATCTCCCTATCTTACGATAAGGTTTCATTCTCTTGAAGGTGTGTTATTCCTAATGATTAAATCTTCAATTAAGTAAGTACGGTCATCGCCTCTCTTGTGAATGGAACCAGATCATCAGTACGTCCTTCTTGAATTTTCTTAGCCCATTCAGGGTCGACTAGAAGAGCACGGCCTACAGCAACCAGATCAAACTCATCATTCTGAAGTCGTTGTACCAATCCCTCGATACCAACGTTACTTGCACCTTTACCTTCTGTGAACAGACTTGTAAAGTCACCATCAAGACCAATCGATCCAACAGTGATTGTCGGTTTGCCAGTCAGTTTTTTGGTCCATCCAGCAAAATTCAGATCAGCCCCTTCGAATTCCGGCTCCCAGAAACGGCGTGTGGAACAGTGGAAGATATCGACGCCAGCTTGAACCAACGGTGTGAGAAGCTGCTCCAGTAATTCCGGTGTTTCCGCCAATTTAGCCTGATAATCATCTGTCTTCCACTGAGATAAACGCAGTACAATAGGGAATTCCGATCCCACTACTTTACGGCAAGCCTCAATCACTTCAACTGCAAAACGTGTGCGAGCCATCATATCTCCACCGTAACGATCCGTACGAGAGTTGGTTTTCTCATACAGGAATTGGTCGATCAGATAGCCGTGTGCTCCATGGATTTCAACACCATCGAACCCAACGCGTTTCGCTTCTGAGGCTGCTTGAGCGAATTCCTGAACGATTGTAGCAATCTCAGCTTCCGAGTAATCATTAACATGACCTTTGGCTCCCATATGCCAGATCTGTGGAATAATTCGACCGCCAGCTTCATGTACTTCAGATACAACATGTGCCCAACCATTCATTGCAGCTTCGCCATAAAAGTGCGGCACATTGGCTTGATTGGATGCATCCGGATGATTAATTATTGTCCCTTCCGTCACAATAAGCCCCACTGCGTTCTCTGCTCTGCGGCGGTAATAGCCCGCAACATTCGAACCCGGGATACCGTCCGGAGAAAATTGACGCGTCATTGGCGCCATCACGATCCGATTGGATAACTTCAAGTGACCTAATTCTATAGGTTGGAACAATGCTTCTACGGATTGAGAATAATTCATAATAACCTCCACATATTTCGTTTTATATAAATTGACCTAGGAGATGTTAAACAGCAACCAGCCTGGTTAACAACTAGATGTTACTTCCAAATGAATCAATACACGATCTTTATCGAAAAGCCCCACCTCCTTCAAGGTTTCGTGGTGTATTAATCCGCCTTCATTTATTCTTGACTTCGTAGTCAAGAATTTCACAAAAAAAAGATCAAGACATGATCATGCCAAATGAAGTACGCAGAACCGTCTCGATCTGTTCACGGGATGAACCAGATTTCTCCATAACTCTCACACCAAGGATGGTGTTATTTAGATAAGATGCAAGCTCTAAACTCGTATACCGGTTGGAAATTAACTGTTGTTTCTGGCCACTACGTATGATCTTCTCTAATACCAGTTGAATCTCTTCTGCCATGAGCTCAGCTTCGCGTGTGACCTGCTCGTCATCTGTTCCGAATTCGAGTGATGCATTCACAATTAGACACCCTTGGCAGCCAGTTTCATCGTCTAGAAGGGAATATCGTAAGGCATCCAGTTTATCACCGGGAGACGAATCCAAGGCTTCAATCTCTTTCAATTTCGCTATAACCTGTTCACGGTAAAGTGCCAGCGCCTGCAGGAACAACGATCGCTTGTCTTTAAAAACACAGTACAAACTTTGCTTTTTGACTCCTGTAGTACGCGTAAGGTCCTCATAAGAAGTTGCTTTGAAGCCTTGATTCCAGAATACTTCCATAGACTGGTGTAATACACGATCGACATCAAATTCTCTTGGTCTGCTCATGGGATTAATGTATCAGTTATTGACCACACAGTCAATAACTGATCATTTTACATCCTATTTGAAAGAGGATGGTCACAATGGATAAACATAAACGGTAATTTCCTACAGGTCCATTGTATGCGGTCTAACTCTTCCGGTAAGCAACCTTGTGAAAAGCATTGATATAACGAAACAGTGCTTCACCATCATCAGGCACATGCGTACTTGTATCCAGTGGCAGCATCATTGCCTGATACGGCTCTGGCACCATTCTATATTGATGGACATAGGAGGTTAGGATGAACCCGTTGCGTTGCCAGAACTGAATGCGTTCCTGATGAGCCTCCGTTGTCCCGAACTCCGCCTCGATAATCATACCTTTGATCCGGTGTTCTCTTAACGCCCAGGCTCTGAGCTGTTCCAGCATCCAGGTCCCTATGCCTAACCCACGCAGCTTCTGTTCAACCGCGAGGTAATCGATGATCAGGATGCGCTCCGCAACCTTCCCCTCCAGTCCAGTAACAGCCATCGCAACCACTTCTCCACGATGCACGCCCATGTGTAAATAACCAATCTTCCGGTCCAACATACTGCGCAGAATCGCTTTTGTCTTAGCGCCGCTTTGAAAAGCCTCATGATAGATTCGCTCCATCCGCGCCCACAATGCTTCATCCCACTCTTCTATAGTAGTAAACTCTAATTCCAGCATCTCATTCGCCTCCAGCTTTAATTCAGATTTATCGTGATTCAAGACATGTAAGAGATATTCCTTCCGGTTTAATGGATAATGATCGTATCTTGTGCATGAAGGCACTTCACCATCGAAGGGCTGATAGCCATAAAATTTGGGCGGATCCGACCTCTTTTTTCTGCGATCGTACTTCCTTTGACGAATTCTGCGATTCTGAAGACTGTATCATGTCTTTAATCTTAAATGTTTTTATCGTTCGCATACCTGGCGTATATTCACAAAATTCATCTACCCTGCCCATTAACGTAATGAAAGCTGCTGGTCCAACACAGGCAGCTTCATTTTCGTCGTTTATTCAATTATAATTTCTACGTTAGCGTAATAAAGCATTAACTTTTAATATCTTCTTTAGCCTTTTGTCTATATCGAATTATGGAAAGAGGTAAATTAACTACTCCAAGAATAAAAGAAGAGCCAATAGATATCCATTGAGATATTGAAGGATAATTCGGTTTTCCGTCTCCTACAGGTCCTATTTTGGGTTGGTGGCTATCCCACAAAACATATAAGAGACCAACAGCAGGTAACAATATGCAAATTACACTTGCAACTATATGTAACACATACTTGTTCAATCCTACCCCTCCATTTATTGTATTCCTGCCCCTTAGTTTAACAAAGATTTTTCTCCTTTCAGATATTTCCTAAAATAGTTTTTAATAACTGATGGGAAATTTTCTGCTAAGGATTGTTGTTCATTGGGATTTAGAGAATGGAATGCGAAAGTCCTAATGATTGACCAAATAAAAAATGCTTCTAATAATTCGAAATAATTTTCTTGTAGTTGAATTACTTTGCTATACGATGAAATAAATACTTTCCGATTCTCAGATGAAAGGTGCATCAATGTTTCAGCCATATCAAATAAATAAACCATAGCCGCAATTCGAAAAATCTATAGGTCGAGGAGTATCCTCATAAAAAATAGTTACTCTCATGAAGGTCAGAATGAATAATTCCCCAGTTACTGGGCAACCGTTTATGATTTTGTATCACATTTGCTATTTTATGTGCTGACTCTTCCACATGAATAAACACTTCACTTGAGATAGGCTCTAAATTTACTAATTGTTTTAATTGATGAAGTGATGAATATAAATGATCAGAATTGTATATTGGTCTATTAAAGCCTTCAGGTGCATTCCACAGCATAGAATGTTTATGTATATCCGCCATTAAGATAGCCAAATTTTTAGTTTCATTACTTGTTGGCTCTCTTTTGAGCACGTTTCCATGAATCCAATGATGAATAGTCACCATGATTGTATTTTCGCTATGATCAGTTGATATTTCTGTTACCAGATCACCTTGAAGATTTCTGACAGGTACAGGTACGACGAGATTTGTATCTCTAACCAAAGCTTCAAGCCAAATAAGCTCTGATGTGATATTACCTTTTGATTGAATAGAAATCGTTGAAATATGGATTTTGACAAGAAACTTTTGATTATCATTGTTGGTCTGAACTTGAAATGTAACATTATCACTCTTTCCGAGATACACAAGTTTTTCCCAAATGATTGGGTATTGACGTAAAGCTTCTTTCGCCACCTTGGCATAATCTTCTTCAGAAAGCATAGTACCCACTCCAGTTAATGTGATTTTTTAACTTCACAATTTTACCAAGTAGACATTATTTTCTGGTGATAAAAGTTGATTATAACTAAACTTTACTGCTCAGTAATCGAATAAGGCCGCCGATCCTTTTGATCGGCGGCCTCCTTTGGTTTTATGAAACTATTGTTTCCCGTGAGTTTAATGAACTGTCTTCCTATATTAGAAACCACCTCTAGAATGAATGATTTGTCCGGTGATCCATTGGGAATCATCGCTCGCCAGAAAAGCAATCAGACGGGATATGTCTTCAGGAAGACCGATACGGCCCATCGGAAATCCCGGTAGCATGGCATTTTTCACTTCTTCTGACATCCACCCCGTATCGGTAGGCCCGGGATCAACCGCATTCACAGTAATGTGAAACGGAGCCAGTTCAGCAGATAGACATTCGGTAAAGGTGGAGACAGCGCCTTTCGTTGCGGCATAAGCGAGATTGCCAGGCATCGGCCCCTTACCTTGACCGGATGTGAGGTTAATGATCCGGCCGCCGCAAAGAAACTGACGGCTGGCCAGTTCAACCTCGAGCATACGCGCAAATTCGGCCGATAGCATGAACGTACCTTGAATGTTCATGGCGCAGTGCGCATCGATCAGTGATGCATTCAATTGACGGAAATCAGCTGCTACGCTGTAGGTAGCGTTGTTGACGAGAATGGTCGGCAGCCCGAGAGCCGACCGGCACGCATCAAGCAGTCGCGCTGGAGAAGTGGGATCGGTAAGATCGACCTCCATATGCGCTGCCTTAATGCCATAGGAGCGAAGTTCTTCGGCGAAGAGATCCGGCCAGTTCTTGTCGGCATCTCCCGGATTCTCTGTCTTATCGTAATCGTACAGATGGGTATAGAACACATTAGCGCCTTCGTGTGCCAACGTGCGGCAGACGGCGGTTCCGATACCTCCGGGGCGGCTTGTGCCTGTCACGATAGCGGTTTTTCCATATAGTTTGGTCATTTTATTTCCTCCGTTTAATAAGTGAGGGAGAAAACCATTTTTCATTGGAGATGGAATTATCCTAGGTATAACAAAAAGCGGATACATCAAGTATCCTCGCACGGGTTTGATTCAAACGGTTCCTCGCGTCCCTTGAATGATTGCAGATCGCCATAACAAACCAGGCATGTGGTTATAACCACAACACCAAGTCGAGCGATCTAGTTTAGATAACCATTACAAGGAAGTCCACATTGTCCGGCGAGTCCCCTTTCCTGCATCTCCATTTCAAATATTACGAGTCAGACTCAATTACTGTCAAGATCATGTTATCGTTTAGACCTTCAGATTGGCAATTTTAAAATAGGATCAATTCAAATTGACCAAGGAAGATTGTTTCATTACACGGGGGTTTGTTTTAATTTATCAACAACTGGCTTTCCGAAATATTAGAAACTGGATTAACACATACTAAGGAACAGTTGGCTATAGCTTACATAACGGAGGTCTCTTCATGGTATTTACAATCACAATTATCATCGTTGTACTGTTCGCAATATGGGGAGCGGTCGCTCCTGATCAGCTGGCGGATGTAGCTAACGTTGCCTACAACTTCTCTATTCAGAATTTTGGCTGGTTTTATTTGCTAGCGACACTGTTCTTCCTGATCTTCGCTTTCTATCTGGCGTTCAGCCGATTTGGCGGTATTAGGTTGGGGGATGACGATGATGAACCGGAATATTCTACGGTTTCCTGGCTGTCCATGCTGTTTAGCGCTGGAATGGGCATTGGGCTGGTGTTCTGGGGAGTTGCTGAACCGCTGTCCCACTATTTATCTGCACCGGAGGGGGCGGTACCCGAAACAACGCAAGCAGCAAGACTTTCAATGCGTTATGCCTTTTTCCACTGGGGACTGCATCCTTGGGCAATCTATACCGTCATCGGCTTAGCGCTTGCTTACTTCCAGTTCCGGAAAGGCTACAAAGGGCTGATCAGTTCCACCTTTATTCCTCTGATCGGTGAGCGTCTTGCTGCAGGGTGGCTAGGCAAGTTCATTGATATTCTGGCGGTCATTTCCACCATCTTCGGTGTTGCGACCTCGCTTGGTTTGGGTGCACTTCAGATTGGTGGGGGGCTGAATTACTTATTCGGTATTCCTAACTCGACGCTGTCCCAAGTTGTCATTATCATCATTGTAACCGTACTGTTTTTAATCTCGGCAACCTCCGGTCTGGATAAAGGTATTAAGATTTTGAGCAACACCAACCTCGTTATAGCTGTGCTATTAATGGTGTTTGTATTGGTGACTGGACCGACTTCTTTTATATTTGATACATTCACGACAACTTTGGGCAGTTACATGCAGAATATTATTAACATGAGTTTGAGACTGACGCCTTTCTCAAGAGAAACTTGGATTGGAACGTGGACGTTATTTTACTGGGCATGGTGGATCTCGTGGGCTCCTTTTGTCGGCACTTTTATCGCAAGGGTATCCAGAGGAAGAACCATAAAGGAATTTGTAATATACGTCATGGTTATTCCAAGCCTTTTCGGATTTATCTGGTTCTCAGTCTTCGGCGGAACCGGACTTCACCTGGAATTGTTCAATGCTGCTCACTTGGCGGAGGCCGTCAAAGAAGATACGACAACCGCTTTATTCCTTATGCTGGAGCATCTGCCTTTGAGCACGATCGTAGCATTCATCGCTACACTCCTGATCATGATCTTCTTTATTACATCGGCTGATTCGGCTACCTTTGTGCTGGGCATGCTGACGTCGGATGGTAAGCTGGACCCGAGTACAAGAGTGAAATTAACCTGGGGAATCTTGCAGTCCTCCATCGCAGTAGTACTGCTGATTAGCGGGGGATTGAACGGCCTCCAAACGGCCGCGATTGTGGCCGCACTGCCGTTCGCTGTTGTCCTTATCGGTATGTGTGTGTCCCTACTCAAGGCTTTGCAGGCTGAGGACAGAGAGCGCCGTCAGAAGGAAAAACGGCAGCGCCAAAAGCTGAAACGACTGCTGGAGGAAGAAGAAATCTCGCTGAATGAGATTCCCGGCAGGTAATGTATACTTGATTTGATCTCTATAGGAAACATGGTACCTGCTTCCAGGCAATCGGTACAAGTTCTTCTCCTTAGCTTAGACAAGAACTTGTACCGATAAAATAAAAAAAGCCGCTAAAATAGCGACTTCAATGGGAATATGTGTTTATCGTTCTGTTCAGTCTCCTTTTTTAAAATGTAATGACAATTTTACCAACAGCGTGGTGAGTTTCACTCAAAGCATGTGCATCATAAATCCCCTTTCTACTAAACGGGAATGTCGCCCCTACAATCGACTTAATCTTTTTCTCCTCCATCAGATCGGCCATTCTCTGCAATTGATCACCATCTGGCTGAAGCCAAATCCCTTTTGCTGATACATGGTGAGACTTAGCCGTATCATGATTAGGTTCACCAACAATAGTAATCAGTCTTCCGGTATTTGGTTTAAGCACCTTATAGCTATTCTCAGCTACTTCACCGCCCATCGTGTCAAACACTAAATCTATATCTTTTAGAATCTCTTCAAAGTTCTCCTTTTTGTAATCAATAACTTGATCAGCACCTAATGAATAGAGAAGTTCATGATTTTTTTCACTTGCTGTTGTAACAACATGAGCGCCGGCATACTTTGCTAATTGAATGGCATAAATACCTACACCACCAGCGCCAGCGTGAATAAGTACAGTTTCACCTTCTTTTAAATGGCCATGAGTAAACAATGCCTGCCATGCTGTTAAACCCGCTAAAGGTACAGCCGCAGCCTCCTCATATGAGATTGAATCAGGTAGTTTTGCCAGTAGGTGCTCATCAACTGCTGTATACTCAGCATACGTACCGAAACGAGTTGTTTCAGGACGACTGAATACGCGGTCTCCCACGTTCCACTTCGTAACGTTTGAACCAATTTCAGTTATGACTCCAGCTGCATCCCACCCTAAGATAATAGGAAATTCCCAATCAAACATTTCTTTTAAGTAACCCTCTCTTAATTTCCAATCGATTGGATTAATGGATGTAGCCTCTAGTTTTACGACCACTTGATTAGCTTCTGCACTTGGTTTATTCACTTCCTGCTCAACTAACGCTTCTTTACTTCCATATTGATTAATTACAACTGCTTTCATTTTTGTAACACTCCTTTAAGCTAATAGCCTTTTAACGTGCTATTCCCTATTGTTTAGATCTAGTCACTGAGCGTTAATGAATATTATCCTTACTTATTTTTTAACAACTAGAATAAAATTATGCAAAAAAATAAGCGGACAAAAGACATGTTGCATCTTATTACATTATTTATTGTTGGATGTTGCTCCATCCGCTTACATTACATTGTCCATAATCATTATTACCCACAGTAACTAACGTACCATCAGATTTAAGTCCAATCGTGTGGGCACATCCCGCCGAAACAGCTCTAATGTCATGCCAGCCACTTACATCACATTGGTGATGTTTATTCGAACCTACAGCAACCGTCGTACCGTCAGACTTAAGACCAATGGTATGATAACTCCCTGTTGCAACTGCTACAATATCGCACCAACCACTTACGTCGCATTCACCTTCATTATTTCTACCCGCAGCCACTACCGTGCCATCCGATCTAAGCCCAACCGTATGAAGATATCCCGCCGAAACAGCCAGTATGTCACTCCAGTCGTTTACGCTACATTGGTTATACTTGTTGTTACCAACTGCTATTACCGTTCCGTCTATTTTAAGACCGACTGTATGCCAGTCACCCGTCGTGACCGATACAATATCATGCCAGCTGCTCACGTTGCATTCACCTTCATTATTTCGCCCCACCGCAACCACGGTGCCATCTGATTTAACCCCAACAGTCCGGCACCAACCTGCCGAAACGGTTACAATATCCCGCCATTCGCTTACATTGCATTGGTCATGCTTATTCCAACCTATAGCTGTTACCGTACCATCAGATTTAAGACCAACGGTATGGGCATTCCCGGTGTTCCTAGCCATATGAACATTACCAGCAACAACTGCGACGACATGACACCATCCACTTACCTGACATTGACCGTATTTATTATCGCCCACAGCTACTACTGTTCCGTCAGATTTAAGAGCAACGGTATGACGACGACCAGCCGTTATGGTACAGTTACGGAACGGTTTAACCTGAAACACCGTTTCCTTCCGTGAATTGTCGCCCATATCTTTCCTCCCTGCATCAAAATGAAATCCTCCGTCAGCTCACCTGGAAGTCATAAAGTGTAGCGTTCATATCTTTCACAGAAAACAGTCAAAAGGACACTAACATATTAACCTTATTCGACGTTGTATTCTAATACTCCTAGCTGTCAAGATAGCGGAAGCACGTCGTACTAATCCAGATGCGTTGATACCATCTGTTTGAAAGATCCAGCCTAGTTTCATTTGTGATAATATGTATAAATTTGTATATTAGTATCTATTTACCTCGTAATTCCTTTCATTTGATATGGTTTAATATGCCAATCCAAAAAATGAGACAAAAAATACCGACCTTTCAACTTCAAAGGTCGGTTTACCCAATAGGGAGAAGAAAACAATGGTTATAACTGTATTATATCCACCCTATGCCGTTATATACCGTATTCCGCTCTAACTATATGTTTATCTTGTCATATCAGTGATATCAACACTCATATGTTCAGTAAGCATTAAGGTTACATCCACTTTCACTTTGCTCCACAATAGTGTCATTTTATGAATGTAACCTCTTACCGAATAGTCTACCGTTAAACTCAGCTTAGATCTCTTTTCATCTATGATTTTAATATGATGTTCCTTTAGCCTTTGTTTCGACTTGTACATCTCTAAAGCAATTTTCTTTTGGGTACCGTCTAGGTAATCAATATACACCGATTTCATCTTAAAGTTTGAAGCGTATATTTTATGCTTATCTACCTCCAGAGCACCTAAAAGATACGGAAGTTCTACCAGCCTCTTGACGAGTGCAAGTTCCTCAGAAGTTTGTCTCACCGTACACACCTCCTTCTTCAAACTTTACAGTGACCAATTGATCAAAATCGACCCATTCAAATCCATTATCCATTTCAATTTTGATTTTTTTTCCAAAAGCACTGACTGAAGTGACGATCCCGTGTATATACCGATTGCCTGACTCAGTAAATATTTCAAAGGTGGCTTGCAATGTATAATTGAGCGACATATCTATATTCTGAGTAATAATCTCCCACTCATCTTCATGTATCAGTGGTTTCGTTTGATAATGAATTTGAGTTCGATGCTGTATAATTCGTTCTTTATGTTGTGGAAGCATCATGCGGCTCGATTCCCATAATCCATTGGCCTCCAGTTTTTTGCTCATTTGTAATGCCCCCCAATTTTAGATGCTCGATCGATCGCTTGGCCAGCAGCCGTAATGGAGCTCGCTCGTAGGATAGCAATGTCGCCAAATCGATCCTTAATGTCGTCCATCACCTGATCAATGGCCCGTTTCTGCTCTTGATCATCAAAAAACGATAGTTGATATGTATCCGCATTGGATAATTGAGAAAGGGATACGCCTACACGGCGTACAGGTTGCCCATCCCAGTGTTGATGGAATATGCGTTTGGCTATCTTGCATATATCAACAGTTATGTTTGTGGGATCAGACAGTTTAACCTGTCTGTGAAAGCCAGATGGGTGGTCAAAATCGGCTCCAGCTACACTCACGGAAACAACACTCCCCATCAGCCCCTTTTTGCGAGCTCTTCTGCATACTTCTGTGCAGATATCGAGGATCACCACTTCAATCTCCCAAGCCTCTGTGAAATCTCTTGGCAGGGTCATTCCGTTTCCGATATCCTTTTGTGTACTGTGTGTGTTGACGGTTACCGGTGAATTGTCGAGTCCATTAGCAACTCGCCAGATGACTTCTCCATTAACCCCCCACTTACTTCTTAATTTGGAAAGAGGCGTATTCGCCAGGTCTCTAATGGTTCGGATGCCCATCTTCCATAGATGTTTTTGCATTCTTGAGCCAATCCCCCACATATCGCGGACGGGCTTATCTCCAATGTGGAGGTGTAACTCCTCTTTCTTTAAGTGGAAAATGCCACCCTCAGCTTTTTTAGCAATCATATCGCAGCACAATTTACTGATGATTTTGTTTTCACCAATGCCAGCTCTCGCGTAAACGCCTGTTTCATTATAGATTTTGTCTTGAATTTGCTTGGCTAAATCGATTGGATTATTACCAAATAGATGCATAGACCCTGTAAAATCAGCGAATAACTCGTCTATACTGTACGGTTCAACGAGATCGGTGAACTCTTCAATAATGGACATGATTTGAGTCGATACTTCGATGTATTCTTGCATGTGGGGTCTCACAATGATCAGTTCAGGGCATTTCTGAAGGGACTGCCAGAGTGGTTCCGCGGTAGACACCCCCTTAGCTTTGGCTAATGGACAAGCGGCAAGAATAATTCCAGAACGTCTTGCTGGATCACCTGCGACAGCGAGTGGTCTATTTTTGTATTGAGGCATTTTCGCCTTTTCGACTGAAGCATAAAAGCTCTGCATATCAATGAGCATAATAGTTCGCTGCTTAGTCCACACTGAAATCACCCCTGTACTTTTTTTGAGAACATATGTTTGTATATATTATAAACGGAACACATGTTCTTTATGCAAGAGGTAAATATTTATAGTAGGCATACGACCAAGTGATACCATCTCAAGCTTATGAATAAGGCTCCGAGCGTTTAAATAGACTGAGTTGCAAATTCACTGTAACCAGTGTGTCGTTGGCTCGGGAAACGAACTTATACCGGAAAAAGAAAAAAGCCGCTAAACATAGCGGCTTTAATAAGAGCAGTTTTTGGTATTCAACTGTAATAACTCTAATATCAACTTACCCTATTATCCATTCATATTTCTGTACCAAATACGCTCTCTTTCACCTCTGCAATTGGCATATCTTCTCCTGTGAATAGTTTGTAAGCAAGTGCGCCTTGCCATAACACCATACCGAGACCGTTAATCGCTTTGGCACCAGCAGCTTCGGCCTGTTTTAACAGTTTTGTTTTGCGAGGATTGTATACAACATCGGTTACTACCAAATCTTTGCGTAACACATCTTCTACATCGTCAACAATACTCAATTCATCTAATGGTTTCATGCCCAAGCTTGTAGCGTTCGCTAAGATAGCACTTTCTGCGATTTCTTTACGAAATGCTTCTTTATCTTCCAAAGGGAAAACGTTAGCCTTCACGCCGAAGTGTTTCATCTCATTGTTAATATATGCTGCATTTTCTTCTGCCTTGGAGAAGAATTTGTCATTTCTGGCGAAGATACTAATCTCTTTAATGCCTGATTGAACCAACTGAATAGCGATCGGTGTTGCAGCACCTCCAGAACCGACTAAAGTTACTTTTTTTCCGTTTAGCTCGACTGCATGTTCTTCAAGATTTTTTACGTAACCTAATCCGTCCGTATTATATCCGACCAACTTGCCATTTTTATTGACGACGGTATTACTGGCTCTTGAGAATTTAGCGGTATCATCCAGCTCGTCCAAATACTGAATAACATCGATTTTGTTTGGCATGGACACATTGAATCCTGCAACGCCCATTGCTTTCATACCTTCAACTGTTTCTTTCAACTTCTCTGGCCCAACCTCAAAAGCCAAGTATGCATAGTTCAACCCACTGATCGTATAACCGACATTGTGCATTTGTGGGGAAACGCTATGTCCGATTGGTGTTGCAAGTAATCCAACTAAAGTTGTTTTTGCGTCAATTTTGGCAAGATTTTTATCGTTATTCATTTGAAAGACTCCTTATGAGTTGAATTTTTATTGAAACACTTTTTTTCCTCGGATAAGTACAAAAACTGCAAGCAATACACTCAAACATGCAATGACCATATCAAAAACAAGTGTCATGGAAATACCGATCTGTCCCACCAAGAAGCTCGATATGAAGGGAACCAATATAAAAGCAGCACTTCCTGCTATATTCACATAAGATGTTGTCGTTCCTTTGTTTTTGACGAAGAATCTTGTCATTATAGTGATAGCCAATTGGAAGGTACCGGAAGTGGACAATCCCAAGATAAACGTCATGATAATAACAATTGTATATGATTGAATAAAGAACAAGCTCAGCATGGATAGGAAGGCTATCGTTGGATATAAGATCATCACAGTAATTGGTTTTATGAACTTGTCTAATACAGCTGCAAGCAAAAGTACCGAAACCAATGCCCCAATGCTAAAGTAACTTAACAGTTTTATCGAGACATTCTCACTTAGTCCAATATATTTTGACCCAAGCTCTGGAAGCCATGTTTGCCAAACCACAAACAATGCTGTGGAAGTAAAACCGATGAGGATGATTGCCAATCCTTCTCCCCAAAACTTCGGTTCTTCCTTGAAATGATTTTTGTAGGTTGCACTATCTGCTTCATCTTTTGAGTTGGACTTAAACGCTGGGAACGGCATAAAGATCAAGTAAATTCCACTGATCAGGAACAAGATTCCCAAAGCATAAAATGACCAGCCCCAAGAGATATCGTTGGCAACTAGATACGCGAGAATGAATGGCAGTAACGTGGCTCCGATGGACATGATCGCTTTGACCAAAACCGTAGCCGAACTGGATTTCTTAGGAAATGATTCAATCAATGCTGGGTATGTTCCTGAATCCAGTAATGAATTTGCTATTCCGGCAGTGATGGCCAATACAAAGGCTACAGGATAACTTGACATTAAAGGAATACCAACAAGGAACAGTAAATACAGAAAACTTCCTGTAATGATGATTGGTTTACGACCGATTTTGTCGGACAACCGGCCGGCAAAGAATAGGGCTATTAGCTTACCAATACCGATTGCAGAAACAAGCAAACTAATCTTTTCAACAGGTTGATTGTAGTTATCTGATAGGGCACTCATATTTGAAGCTATAATGATATTGATCATCCCAAGCATAAAGTAATTCAAGTACATGCCAAGGGACGTTTTAATATATGGATTCTTCATTTGCTTCCCCTCCGTGTATATTACAAGCAAATATTGAGTGAAACATTATTTTGATATTGATCTTATTTGCTTTGATAAATAAAGCGCTAGACATGTACTCATCACAGCAATACATAAGTCAAAATAAAACACAGCAGATATTCCTATATGTTTAACGAGTAAACTTGTGATAAAAGGAATAACCATAAAAGCTACGCTAGCAGAAGCACTTACATAAGATACGCTTACCCCTTTTTTAGCTGGAAATAAATCAATCATCACCGTCATAGCTAATTGATACATTCCTGAGGTGAACAACCCAAGAAAAAATGCAATAAACGGAGCAATGACTGGATTACGGAACGCCAGCAGTACAATTAAAACGACGGTTGCTATTCCAGGTGTAACGACCATTGCCGTAATAGGTTTAATGAACTTTTTCAATAAGAAAGCAAGCACCAAGATACAGATTAATCCACCCATGCTGTAAAAACTAAGTAACTCTACTGCCTTTTTCTCATTTAGCTGTAAGACTTGGTTACCATAAGTGGGCAGCCATGTCTGAATGACTGTTGACAACGATACAGAAAAAAAACCGATAATGACCAGAGCAGAACCTTCTTTCCAACTATACAAGTCAGTCTTCTGATCACTGGAAAGCTTCTCGTTTTTCTCCTTGTCGGAGTTTTGGGCAGTCATTTCAGGAAAGCGAATGGTCACAAAATACATACCTAAAAAAACAAACAGAATGGCAGGAATGAAAAATGCATAACCAAAAAATAGTTCTTTAGACATTAAAAATGTTATTAAAGCCGGTAGAATGATAGCTCCTACTGACATAAATGCTTTTATTAACACAATTGCAGTGCCTGCTGCTTCTTGATAACTTTCATTCAAGGCCGGGTAAGAACCGGAATCCAGAAGCGAATTACTTATTCCGGCTAAAAAAGCGAATAAGAGCGCAATCTGAAAGTGAGTTGTTAATGGTGTTCCAACAAGAAAAACAGCGTATAGCAACGCAGCTGCAATGATCAAAGGTTTTCTGCCATAACGATCGGATAACTTACCTGCAATATTTATTGTTACTAAGTGGCCAATCCCAACAACAGAGATAAGCAAGCTGATGTCTGTTGGGGCAACATGTAGTCGCTCGGATAAAAAATTCATATTGGAAGCGAGCATGATACTGACCATTCCCAATAGTAAATAACTTAGGTAAATCCCCAATCCCATTTTTAGGTGCGGATATTTCATGTGTTGTCCCCTTTGCCAAAATACAAGTTCAACAACTCGATATATAATAATTACATTTCTTTGCCCCCTAATGATACAATTCTGTACTCCTATATTAGGAAATATACCTTGATGCATAAACCGAGGTATATCGATGTACAAAATAAAATTAATTTGGATGAATTATACTTATAATTATATGGATTAAATCAAGTATATCGATATACTAATTTGTGCGCAAAACTTACTATACTCCTCATAAAAAAATGTGTCAATATTGTGATTAATTTCACAGGAGTTTTTAATTATTATATTCTGTGTTCTCGTGGAGCTATCTAAAGTATTAAAATGTGAAAAGCAAAAAACACCTTCGAACGATACTTGGAACGTTAGATCACGATCCATTTTCTCACTCGGAGGTGTTTTTCATTTTTCATCCATCATTTTTTTTTTTGGGTAATATTTTCTATTTAGATGTATCTCTTATGACCAGTTCTGGTTTAAGAATCATACGCTGAATTCCTTCATTCTCACCAATAATCTTGCTATGCAGAAGCTTGGCTGCTTGAATGCCTATCAATTTAGGAAAGGATGAGACCGTCGTCAGAGGCGGGTGGTAATTTTCTGCGTCAGGTATATTATCAAATCCGACAACATCTACGTCACGACCAACAACGATGCCCTCTTTAGTTAAGACTTTCATGACTCCAAAAGCAATCAAATCACTAAAGCAAAAAATGGCTGAAGGAGGATTTGGGGATTTTAATAATACCCTCGCAGCTTCCTCTCCTCCTTCGCTTGTAGGATCGCTAGCTATTATGATACTCTCTTCGAGTTCTAGATTATGGTCTTTGAAGGCCTTACGATATCCATCCATCCTTTTTACCCATGTCGAAGATTCTTTGACACCACCTAGAAATGCAATTCTTTGATGTCCTTTTTTGGCTAAGTGCGTCGTAGCCAGGTATGCTCCTTCTTCATAGTCGATACCTGCATAATCAGCGCTAATGCTGTACAATTCCCGGTTAGCTAGTACCAGAGGGGTTTTCAGATTATTTAATTGTTTTACGGTCTTTTCTAAACTAATGGAAGAAGGATTTAAAATCAGACCGTCAATTCTATGTTCTATCATAGTAGAGATTAAATTTTGCTGCTTTGTTGCATTGTCAGAAGTTGTACCGAGTAATACGGTGTATCCGAATTCCTCAAGTTTATTTTGTGCTCCAATCAGAAATTCTGAAATGAACTTATTTGCAATATTGGTCACAATGACTCCAACCAAATTTGAACTTTGTGAGCGCATATTTGCAGCTACCCTGTCATAGATGTAACCTAATTCCTCAATCGAATTTAAAACTCTTTCACGAGTGACTTGTGGAATTCTGGGATTATTTCTAACCACTAGCGAAGCAGTCGTTGTAGAAACACCTGCGTGCTCTGCTACATCCTTCAGGGTTATTCGTTTTTTTGAATTTGTGTTTTTTCTCATCTACTCCACCAACTTCTTTTCTAAGTATATTGTTACTATATAATCTGACTAATAACCATTTTCTATTATATCTGATCGTAACAGCCTGGGTACAGATAATACAGTTATATTACCCTCCTAGACAATCAGAAAAACCTTATCACCATGCAACCTGCCATCAGCTTAAAAGAGCCGCTAAAATAGCGACTTCAATGGAAATATGTTCTAGTCACTCGACAAACTGGAGCGATTCCTTTCATTAGAATAAATATAATCCCAATGTTCTATGCCGATTCTTTTGGACAATAGTAGAAAATACCTGCCCCTCTCCAGGGCAGGTATTTAAGGTGAATCGTACGAATGTCTTACCAACATCGACCACTAAATATTAGTCCAGAAGGCTGTAGATCTGAATGCTCTCCACCTTGGCATCTTTGATATGAAACGACATCACATCCACATAATTGGATGGCTCGTAACGGAAGTCATCCTCCTCATTAGGGGCTCCATCACCAAGCAGTTTCCCCTCAGGGTAGGCGTTTTTGAGTGTCTCCAGGCTATCTCCTGCTTTAATGTTTCGCGCTGTCGCGTACTTAGGATCTGTGATTTCGATATGAAAGATGGAGTCTTGTTTCCCCTCAGGTATACTGATGGTTTTAATCTCCAGACCAGGGTACGTGTATACTTTTTCCGTAAAACCGATCAAGTTATCCATATTTGTTCCATCGTCAGCACTGTACGTATGAGATTTCAGGTTATTCGGTTTGCCCAGCATCTGTTCCATCTGATCTTCATTCGCTGTATCCGAAATCGCAATGGTGTGCTCATTATAAACAAAAGCAAGCTCCTTCAGCACCACATTGCCTTCCTTCTCCATAGAACCTTCTTTAATAGCTTCAGTACCCTTTTCCTCAGAACTTTCGGAAGCAGGCGCATTAGCATTTGTTGCACCTTCGTCTGTGTTCTGCTCATTTGCTGTGTTCTGTCCGGTTGCTGGAGATGTAGCTTCACTGGATTGACAGCCCGTTAATGCCACCATTAGTAAAGCACCTAGTACGATAAAACCTGCAGCTTTCTTTGTTAACTTCATCATGATCCCTCCATAAATGTGTGATTTGTTCTTATGAAGTGATTATAATTAAAACATTTGTTAGTCTCATAACAGAAATGTACCAATCTTGTAACGTTACCTATTTAGGCTTGGGTTTAAATGCAGGTCTACGCACGAGGCAATACAATCGTAACAGTCGTCCCTTTTCCCAGTTGACTTTCGATGTCGATATATCCATTAAACCGCTCTACAATCTCTTTGCAAATGGAAAGTCCAAGACCTGAACCGTTCGCTGTGCTTGCATTTTTCGCCCGGTAAAAACGTTCCTGCACTCGCTCCAGCTCATCGCCCGCGATGCCGATCCCTTGATCACGTATCCGTATAACTACCTCGCTTGGCGTGTGCTCCAACTTTAATTCGATTAGCGATGAACTGCCTGAATATTTGATGGCATTGTCCACAAGGTTGGCGATTGCGTGGGACATCAGCATTGGATTTACGTTGGCGTAAACTCTTGTCGTACCCTCATCATCCGGTTCTTCCTCCGCTTGACTAACTTTGATCTCGATCCCTTTATCCTTAGCCTTGGCTCCCATATTCATTGTGACTTCCTGAATCAGTTCATTCATTTCCGTCTTCTCAACTTCCAGTTCGTTAGAACCAGCTTTGTCGAATCGGGATAACAACAACAGCTCATTAATCAAGCGCGTCAGCCGATCCGATTCCTGCAGCAGATGCGCATAGATTTTTTGCAACTCCTTGTTCTCCGTCTCCCCTTCAACCAAGTATTGAGAGAAACCACGAATAGCTGCCAAGGGTGTTTTTAACTCGTGAGATACGTTGGAGACAAATTTTTTCTGGTACTGAATGTAATCATGAAGCTGCCGCCCCATGGAATCCAGCCCATCTGCCAGCATGCCCAGCTCATCCTTCCGGTTGAGTTGAACTCTCCGAAACTCCTGTTTAGAGAAACTTTGCGCAGCGCCAAGCAACAGTTTAATAGGCTTGGTTGTGTTGCGGGCAATCCACAGACTGGATAAAGTAATCAGTATAATAAATCCGCCTGCGCCGACAAACAAGATATAACGGATTTGATCCATAATTGCATAAAAGTAGGAAATGTCCTCCACGAACTCATACACATAAGCGTTTTCGTAAAATTGATCCTGAATGGGCGTTGCAAAATAAAGCAGATGATCTTCCGTGACGGTGTAGGCATAACTGCCGCTCAGGGCTTTCTCAATATTTTTGTCAAAAATAAGCGGTTTGCCATCATTAATGATGATGCCATCCACAGCCAGGCCCAGCAATTGCTTGGAACTGTCATAGATACGTACTTCCTTGCCTGAAGCTTTCAGCTTCTCCAGAGCAAGTTTGACAATTTCCTTCGTCTGGGGCTCTCCTGACGATGACCTATGCTGTGCCAACACCTCACGGAAGGACAACTCCGACAGATCTGCCTTCTCCATCATCTGTTTCTGAATGGTATTGAAGCTGTAGTAATCGATAGCTTTATTCACCGCAAAAATGATGATGCCAAAGGACAGCACGGAGAAAAATAAATAATTCAGCAATAACCGGGTTGCATACTTCAGGCCTCGCCACCTCCAAGTTGATAGCCAAATCCATAGATCGTCCTGACATACTTCGGTTCGTCCGCGTTATCCTCGAGCTTCTTCCGTAATCGCATGATGGTCATATCCACACTGCGACTGTCTCCCATGAAGTCATATCCCCATCCGATCTGCAGCAGCTCATCCCGGGTAAAGATTTTGTCTGGTCTTTTGAGTAACGTTTCCAGAATTTTAAACTCTTTGGCCGTTAAAGACACGGGTACACCGTTTTTCAGCACTCTTCGGCTTTCCAGATCAAATGTCAGCTCTTCATGAATGATGCGTGTAGATTTCACTTCTATTCCTTCACTTGATTCTTCCTTGCTCTCGTTTCTTCTCAGAATCACCTTGATCCGAGCGAGCAATTCACGATTATCAAAGGGTTTGGTCATGTAATCTTCCGCCCCTAGTTCTAGTCCCAACACCTTGTCGATCACCTCATTTTTGGCAGAGAGCATGATCACAGGAACGGCACGTTTCACGGTGATTTCCTTGCACAGGTCATATCCGGAGCAGTCAGGCAACATCAGATCAAGTACCACTAAATCGGGTTGAAAAGAGTCAAGCAGCTGCAAGCCCGTTTTGCCGTCCTCTGCGGTCTGCACATCGTAGTTTTCTCGCCTTAGCACCAGCTCAATTAGATCTCGAATTGCGATTTCATCATCAATGACTAGGATTTTCTTCAACTGTACACCCCCTATCTAGCCTTGTTTTCACCAGCTTCAATCATCTATTAACCCATCTTAGCACACACACTTTAGATTCCTCCACCAACTGGAAGGTGAGGTATATTCCACTCAGCTCAACATAACTTGTAATAAACCCGAAGAAAGGAGAACAATCCATGGATCTGCTCTGGGTACTCATTGTTGGTGGACTTATTGGCTGGTTAAGCGGCAACTTGATTGGGCGGGACGTACCGGGCGGTGTACTTGGGAACATTATTGCGGGTTTTATCGGTTCCTGGTTAGGAACGGAATTGCTGGGACCAAGGGGGCCGGTGATTGGCGGATTTCATATTATTCCCGCCATCGTTGGCTCGATTATTGCCCTGCTCATCTTTTTCGCTCTGGCACGCGGCGGAGCCTTCCGAAGACGTTAGCCAAGAGAAGCGGGAACCGATACCGTCGTTCATTAGATATGTTTATAAAGATGCTGCCCAGGCATAAAGGTAAAGGATAACATAAAAGGACCAAAAGCATTCATCGATGGAAGATGAACACTTACGGTCCTTTTTTTATTTTTGTCTCTTGAATTACAAACTTCAATTTAATTTGACATTCCGACTAGTTGTAAAACATCTTCTAATGTCAATTTCCCAATAACCTCATACCCTTTTTGATCTCCCAGTGGTTTTAGAATAACGGTTTCCATACTCGCGAGTTCTCCTAGTCCTATCCCGGGAGGAAAAGAGTGAGCTATAATTACTCTGTTAACATGAGTTGGAGGTATTTGTTCAATTTCATCTGTAAATGCTTGCAATGTACTATTTATTTTTTCAGTGCTCGGATTTTGACTGAGATTATATATGTTTAACCAGAATTCATTTACTTCTACCTGTTGTGTACCAAAAGCAATCTGAGCCGTTTGCAGGGTTCTACATAAAGGGCTTGCTTCTACGGGTATTTGGACGGGAATGTTTAATTTACGGATAGCCTCTCCATACTTTTCAGCTTGTTCCTTTCCCAATACACTTAAATTCCGCTGCGTAGTGCAATCTGTTAGACTAAAGTTTTGTTGATCTTCCCCTACAGTTGCGTCTCCATGTCGGATATAAAGGATGTATCCGCCTTTTTGAAGATCTTTTATGAGAGAAGTTCCGGTAATCTCTGCTCCCCAGGCACTATAAGTTGTTCCAAGCAACAGAAAAAAACAGGGCACAAACAGGAATAATCGGTACATTTTCTTCCACCTTTTTTCTTCTACACTCCCCCTTATTGAGATAACTTATACAACCCGCTTCATCTATTCTACGGAATCATTCAAGAAAATCTACGCAATGTTACAATCCAGACTACTGAAAAATCGTTCAACAAAAACATCACCATATATTTTCTTCATATGCGCTGTGTTAAAAATATATTGTTCCATAGGCTCAAGCTTACGCAGACTGCGTACCAGTATTATTCGATCATCGTCAGATAGATTAGGGTCATCGTCTATCTTTGTCAGGGCATTTTTCACACGTGCAGCCCTTAATAGCTGAATTTTGTTGATATTACATCGTTAACTATCTCAACTCTTTGGAGTCTCCTTCTCATTTTAGTCTAAAATTGTTTGGAGCATATTTGGTTACGAGAAGGACAGTACTGGATAGATAGGCTAAAGTCAACACCATGATCACAGCGGTTAGTCCCCATAGTGGAGGACCTAGAAACATCGCCACAACAAAACCCAATGAAATAAGGCTGTTTACGAGTGAGAAAAGAGGACTATTGGTTTCCAACTCCGTTGTATAAGGTTGAATCACATAGTATAACAACAGATGATGTACTGAGAAAAATACAGCCAGTGCAATGGTTATAACCCAGATAGGAAGTAGTAAACGTATATCCTGTCCTCCAGTTAATACAAGTATAGATACACTTACTACAGCTGCTAAACAAGAACCTAACTTTAGATTGATGCTTAATATACTTCTAAATCGTAACAGAAAGTGCTGCTTCGCATGCTGACGGTAAAATGGATAGCGCATTAACGGCTTATCAACATGGTAGAATAGAGCCTTACAAATCTGGCTTCCTACGGTCAGATTTAGCATGAACATAATGATTAAAGGTGAGAATCTTTCAATTGAATGTGGTGAAAGATGATCTTTAAAAATGAGTACCAACAAAGGTAGGAGTATGCCTATGATCATAATAGCCCATAAACGTCTGTGGAACGGTGCACGGAGGAGAGCGGTATGCCTGGTAACAAAAATTTTGTGTAATTGCTCGTATCCCTTTTTTTCGAATGTGCGCTGCTCGTTGACATGAAGGTTAGACGAGGTAGGCCTGCTAAGATCATGTTCTTTTGACTGAGCCATTCTCTGTTGAAGATCAGCAATCCGTATTTCTGGGTTCAACAATGGATCAGCATGTTTTGTAACTGCGTGCACTGCAGATGTGAAATCTGTATGTTTTAGTAAAACATACCCACAGATAACCCCGGACAACGATATCAGTGTCATAAGCCATGGCTGATCCAATATCACAGATCCAAATAGAGGAAGGTTCAGTTTTGTGAATGGAAGGTAAGCCAAAGTCAGTGCCAGCAACAAGCTTAAACTCGTAGCCCATGTTTTCTGTACAAGAACAATGCCTCTCCATTTAAATAATGCCAGGTGTAAAAATTCACATATCACTCGCCAAAAAGTCATAATGCCCACAATTAGCAATGCATGAGTCATTGAAAAGGTAAAGAGAACCGAAACCAGAGTAATTGCAATCCCTTGATAAAAGAAAAATGTCGTATATCGATAAAATAGCGTAGCTCGCATAAATTTGGTTGGGATTATCCGCATAAGTCGGACAGATATATACTTCATTTTGGTTGATTCCAGCACTTTTGCACTCGTTACCCCAGCCATTACGCCACTTATGCAAAAGTACATGTGAAGAAAAAGGGTAAAATGCTCCGTACTATTTACATTTTCCGTCCATAAGAGCATGGGCAATGCAAGCATTCCCCCGAAATATAATAAGCTTTCCAATAACCCAGCGACAAATAATAAAATAACCGCAATTGCACCGATGGTACGTTTTGTCCGAAAAGCAGCATACGTTTGTTCACTGATTAAATGACCTACAAACGGTAACTTTTGTGTGAAATAGATCAGACGGTTGACCAGCGTAATCATCTGTAACTGCCACATGCGAGAAATTGTACTAAAGATTCCCGTCATCGGCGTTCTCCTTCGTACTTTCATTTTGGCTTTCATGCCGTAATAATTCAATGACCTGCTCTTCAAAGTTGGGCTGAGTAAGGATTTCAGGTGAAATCCGTGTTAAACTCCCATGATTTAAAATAATTAACTCATCACACAGATCCGTTGCCAATTGCAATATATGGGTCGAGAAAATTAGGATATGATCTTTTTTTAAATCACGTAGCAATTGTTTCATCTCACTCGCAACGATGACATCAAGGGAAGTTAAAGGTTCGTCCAACAGAATCACTGCAGGTTTTATGAGTAAAAATAACAACATTTGAACTTTATTTTTCATTCCATGCGAGTAATGCTTAATGAGCTTATGTCGGTCATCCTGCGCAATGTGCATCATATCAAACAGGGCATCAATATTGTTTCCTCGTCCTTCAATCACATCTACGTTAACATCAATAAAAAAACGTACAAATTCATATCCCGTCAAAAATTCTGGTAACAGTGGCAGTGAATAAACGTATCCTACATCATCCATTTCCAAGTCACGCGCTTTTGATTCGTTAACGAGTTTCATTTTGCCGCCATCCACTTGGATCTCGCCACTTAAACAATTGAATAACGTTGTTTTTCCGGCGCCATTACGCCCAAGAAGACCATAGATTTTTCCCTTTTCAAATTGAAAACTTAAGTTTTCTAATACTTTTTTTTCACCAAAACTCTTCTCTACATTTTGTAATACCAATTCCATTTATTTGTTCCTCGCTTTCAAACCATTTCGTTTTTTGTTTACCTGAAAATTCAATAAAACCAACCATGTCATTGTCTGCGTTCTTATTCATATCCAATAATTGTTTAGTATTCATCCATATCAATCCCTTCAATTTTTTTCATAAAAGGATAATAATTAATCCTTTTAATAAGGTAATCGTTTTATTTGACCAATATCACTAATCTTGGAAATAGACAATCACTCAAACCAATATTCTATTTGGATAGATGTAAGTCCTTCCCTTTGCAGATAAAAGAATATTCGATACAACAAAAAAGCCGCTAAAATAGCGACTCCTTTTCGGTAATCGAACCAAGTTCTTGTCTATCGACCAATTTACTTTACTTCCTGCGTCGAGCTGTCCGTACGATTGCATCAACAACAGTTTCAAACAACGGTGTCGGCAGATCATGTCCCATGCCCTCAAGTAACAAGAATTCTGCACCAGAGATGGCATGAGCAGTATCTTTTCCGCATACTGGGACAAACATGGGGTCGTCCGCCCCATGGATTACTAATGATGGAACATTTACTTTTGCCAGTTGAGGACGACGGTCTCCAGAAACAGCAATAGCTGCAATTTGTCGCCCTACACTCCCCGGATCATAAGCTCGCTGAACCTCTTCCCGAAGGATTGAATGATATTCTTTCTCTTCAAATGGATAACTTGTACCGGCAATACGTCTGGCAAAAGCTACACTATGAGCTAAGTATCCTTCTTCATCCTCCATTGGGTTCGGTGCTGGTTGAGTCATTAACGCCATTACATCAGGCGATGTTGGTGGCAGTTCGGGATTTCCTGTTGTTGACATGATGGAAGTAAGAGATAACACACGCTCAGGATATCGGCTGGCAACAAGCTGAGCAATCATACCGCCCATCGAGCGCCCAACGATATGTGCCTTTTTTATTCCAAGAGCATCTAACAGTCCAACCGTATCATCAGACATATCATTGAGCGTGTATGGAATATCCGGGCGCTGTCCCGACATCAGTGTTTTTGCGAGAGCTTCAAAATCCAACGTAGCATAATAGTCAAAGTGTGTGGATAGGCCGGTATCACGATTGTCAAAGCGAATGACTCGAAATCCGCGCGCAGCCAACATCTCACAAAAAGGAACGGTCCAACGGAGCATTTGGGTTCCAAGCCCAGCAATCAGAAGAATGGTTTCGTCCGATTCGTTGCCATAACTTTCATAGGCGAGATCAATACCATTTACTTTTATTAACATATTCATTGTGATGTTCTCCTAAAAAAAATAAGATATATGATTCGAAAAAGCTAAGAAAGACGCTATGCTGCTCTGACGAACCAACATGGCCATAATCCCAATGTTCAGCTTCAAGACCAATCAGATGTCCTTCTTGAACTGCTGTTGCGCACATTATTTAAGTGGTTATTAACTCTCTTCCTATATGAATGCACCCTTGGCTAAAGTCTTAATATAGTCTCTGATATCAGGTGTCCAATCATCAATTAACCCATTAAAGAGATCCTCATTCCCGGCATACAGTGCTCTCAAAGCCTCCTCATACTGAGGGAAATCACCCGCCATTGCCGTCATAAAATGATAACTTGCTTCTTGTGCGGTGCGAACTGTACTTTCGTTCTCTCCCAAACGGCGAGCTTCATCCACCAATTTTCGCAGCGTTACGGAAGCTCCTCCGGGTTGAGCTTTGAGCCAGTCCCAATGCCTGGGAAGCAACGTAACTTCACCGGACACCACTCCCAGCTTGGGACGGCCAACCCTGCGAGAGGGTTGTTCATTTTCTTTCGTATCCGGTATATGTCCAGCCGAGCTGTTTAACCGTTCAAGCACCTCAGATGTGTTCCCACGAAAATCAATATCTAGTGGTTTACCTGTCAAATCGTCAAAAATAAGCAATTGTACGAGTTTACTGTTCTCCAGGGTATCTTTTACGATTCCAACAACGTCATGTAATGTGCCTTTGGCAAAACAATCTTTCTCTAAAAAAGCAGTACAGCTTATTTGAGTAGGTGAAGTCTGCATGTTATACCTCCCTTTTCTTTCTTGGTTTATTATACCCGGGTAAAAAGAAAAAACAATATTACCCGGGTATTATTATTTTACGTCCAGATATCGACATCGCACATTGAAGTAATCTTTTCTGTAAAATCCTCGATATCCGCATTGACGTACGTACTCGCTCAGGTCATAACAAACCGATAAAATAAAAAAAAGCCGCTAAAAAAGCGACTTTCAATGGGGATATGTTCTGTCCCTCCACGTACGAACATCACAACCGATGGAATCGGCGATTGATATGGCAATTTTGAGCGGCATCACTCTTTTGTTCTCAATAAAGTCGGCAACATGCCTTTTCTTGATGATTTCATGAAAAACAAGATGGATGAAAATCAATTGGACTATATAGGAAGTGAATTAAAAGGCAAAACGATTGGGATTATTGGTTTGGGCGCTATCGGAAAAAAAGTAGCTGCGTTTTGCAGTGTTTTTGATATGAATGTGCTGGCGTATGCGAGAAATGCCATTGTACAATCGGAAGGTTTTGTGAAAATGGTGGATTTCGATGAGCTCCGGAATCTGGGTAATGTGATAATCAGTTATGATGTTATGGTGCAATGAAAATTGATCGCCCCCTACTCCCTTACCTTCCTCTCAAAGAAAAGGCGGTACATCTCTTCCATCTATCTACCCTTTATCTTTTAGACCCCACCAATAGAGGAAGCGTAAAATACGTCTCCATGCATGTGTTTAATTCTATCCCAGTTTGCGGGATTGGTTGTGTCTAGGGATCGGTTCTCCATTATTGCTTGATATAGAGCAGTTTTTTCTTCCAAATGAGCTAAGTGGCGTTTGGCTTCTTCAAACTTGGCAAGAGCTGCTTCCCTATGCTCCATCATAAGTGTGTAACGTTGTCGAATCGTTGAATCTCCTTCGAGACAGAAATCAACATATATTTTAATGGTTTCGATCGGCATCCCGGATTGTTTGAGACATTTAATCCCATGTAACCAGTTGATTGATTCTTCGTCAAACATTCGAATATTATTCTGATTGCGCTGTACACTTGGCACCAAGCCTTTATCTGTATAAAAGCGTATAGCATGCTCGGTGAGTCCTGTGATCTGCGCGGCTTCTTTGACGGTGTGCATGAGAAGACCTCCTTGAAAAAAATTTCGAAGTATGCTTGCCTTCGTGTAACACGAAGGTGATAGGTTTATTGTAATGCAACTATACCATTAAGGGAAAGCCCTGTTGAGGTGCCCGAATTTTGAATCTAAGGGCTGTTGCATATTACATTTAAACATTAGGAGGAATTACAATGCAAACCGTAACATTAAACAATGGTGTGAAAATGCCGATGATCGGCTTGGGTGTTTACCAAGTTCCAGATGCTGAAGCATGCGAGAATGCAGTATATGAAGCGTTGATGGCTGGTTATCGGTTGATTGACACTGCATCCGGTTATTTAAATGAGGAAGCGGTTGGACGTGCGATCAAGCGCAGTGGCGTGCCTCGTAAGGAGCTGTTCATCACAACCAAACTCTGGGTCCAGGATGCCAGTTACGAGAGTGCTAAGCTGGCTTTCACCAAATCCTTGAGTAAGCTACAGTTAGATTATCTCGATTTATATCTTATTCACCAGCCGTTTGGCGATTACTACGGCGCTTGGCGTGCAATGGAAGAGCTGTATCGTGAAGGTAAAATCAAGGCGATCGGTGTCAGTAACTTCCTGCCCGACCGTCTGATGGACCTTATCGTGCACAATGAAATTGTGCCAGCTGTTAACCAGGTCGAAACGCATCCGTTCTATCACCAAACTGAGAGCGCCACCTTTATGAAAGAACAAGGAGTTCAACATCAGTCGTGGGCTCCGTTCGCTGAAGGGCTTAATAACATGTTTGGCAACGAAGTGCTGACATCGATTGCCGCAAAACACAGTAAGTCTGTCGCACAGGTCGTGTTGCGTTGGCTTGTTCAGCGTGGAATCGTTGTAATTCCAAAATCAGTGAATAAAGAGCGGATCGTCGAAAACTTCAACATATTCGATTTTGAGTTGAGTACCGAAGATATTGAACAAATTTCGGCCTTGGATACACGGGAGAGTCTTTTCTTATCGTACCGCGATCCAGAAGTCGCCAAAATGATGGGTAACTGGAAAGTTGATCTGTAAACCAGAATAAACCTATAAAAAAAGAAAAGGCTCGCACAGGCAGGGGATGATGATTTCCCTGCCCAATACGAGCGTTTACGTCAAATGCACTCAAACGGTTGATCCGTGTGTGTACTTTTAGCAATCGTTTCATTTCATGTAGCGATATTCTAATAGATCCTTCAAGTTTGAGATTTTCCGCAGCAGCTTCTCCCCAACATTGGTTTCCCTCACCAGCTTCCGCTCCAGTTCTTTGTCCACCAATCTTTTTAGAGATAACACGTCCGTTCCGTTACATAACACATCTTCTTTTGAATTAAATTTCTGATGGGCGACGAGCTGCATGCCAAAGGAATTGTACAGCAAGGTATATCCGGCAATGCCCGTTGTGGACTGATAGGCTTTGGAAAAACCGCCGTCAATCACGATCATTTTTCCGTTTGCTTTAACAGGGCTCTCTCCACGACTTTCTTTGACTGGCGTGTGACCGTTAATGACATGTCCGTGATCTGGATTCAAATCAAACTCCTGCAAAATTTTTCGAGTGATCTCTTCATTTTCACGTAAATGGTAATAAGGGTTCTTTCTCTCCTTATGTGCTTCTTTATCTTGGATAAAATACCGTTCAAAAGTGGTCATTTCTCTCTTTCCAAAGAGCGAGGAACATTCCCCTGTCCAGATGTACCATACCATATCCGTCGCCAGATCCTCTGTCTCTTCCGGATGCGCAAAGGCGTAACGTAAATAATCTTCAAAAACATCAAGCAATTGACGGCCCGCATATGTCTTGTCTTCAATCTGCATTTCTTCCATATTTCCTTCTTCATCCAAAGGAATACAGCCGTGGATTAACAAATTCCCGTTGTATTTTAAATAAAGGCTACCCTTTTTCATAAGAAAATTCATATGTCTGGCCAGCTTTTCGGAATGCTGAACGGAGAACAGCAGTTTTTCCATCACCTGGCGTTCTTCCTCCAGCAATTGTTCAGGCTTCTGCGGATTTACGGTTGCGAAACAGGTGTTTTCCAGCGGGTACGTTTTTCCGCAGATGTTAATTTCATTGTTGTCGTAATCAATCTGCTCCAGCAAAAGTCTTTCCGACATATTAAAGTACGGGCGTCTCTTGATAATCGGGCTTTCAAGTTTAAACTGGATCATGGCAATGGCTTGGTGAATTTTGGTGATCTGCAGAATTTCCTGCTCCGATACGTTATGGTCAGCCTGTAGCTTGGGTCTGAAGGGCAGATTGTCTTCATAATATTTCTCCGCCAAGTTTAGCAGTGGGCGCAGATTGATCCCGTATACATCTTCAATGATGTCCAGATTGTCGTATCTGGCGCAGATCCGGATAATATTTGCAAGGCAGACCAGAGAACCCGCGTAGGCACCGATCCAGAGGACATCATGGTTCCCCCACTGAATGTCTACAGAGTTGTAGTTGATTAGCGTATCCATAATTTTATCGGGGTACGGCCCCCGGTCGTAGATATCTCCAACCACATGAAGATGGTCAACCACCAGGCGCTGGGTCGTATATGCAAGGCCGATAATGAGCTTGTCCGCCTGGCCCAAGGATATAATTTGCCGATATATTTCCTCGTAATAAGGATCTTTATTGTTGGTCGAATCCGTCTTGTATAGAAGCTCTTCTACAATATATACATACTGCTCCGGCAGAGCTTTACGCAATTTTGAGCGTGTATACTTGGAAGAGGCGTAAGAAATAAGCTTAAGCATGTGTTCAATCGTTTGTCTATACCATTGGTTCAAAGCCTGCTTATTGCTCAGTTCCCCTATAACTAGCTGTATTTTTTCTTCCGGATAATAAACCAACGCTGCAAAATCATTGATTTCTTGATCCGTCCATACCTCTCGGAATAATTCTTTGATTTTCTCTTTGACGGTACCCGAACCGTTTCGTAGTACATGCTGAAAAGCATGGAACTCCCCATGCAAATCACTGACAAAATGCTCGGTTCCCTTCGGGAGATTGGAGATCGCTTCAAGATTGATGATCTCTGTTATGATTTTTTCTTCCGTATCATATTTCTCGGCCAATAAATCTAGAAACTGCTCATCCAAAACAGATGTCCCCCTTCAAGGAAGTTATGTGGTATTGATTTTGTAGGGAATTTCCAAGGGAAATCCTTTTGAACAATAGGTAACTCTTTACCTGTATGGTTCACAATAAAAATAAAATTATTTATATGGTGATGATCAATATTGCCTTCCCCCATCATACTCCAGTTCATCATATATGAACAAATTTCATTGAATGAGTTTGAATATTACTAGTAGAGAAGGGTTTTTCCGTTCCCAGAGAGAATCATATGCGCTGCATATAGTCAGATTTTCTGGAAAAGATCCAGGCGGCAATCAGCATCACTAAAGCTACCAACATACCCAACTCACCCGTCCATAGGAAGACATTTTCTCCTTTTGTTGACTCGTCAAACGCATCTTGAATGATGGCATTCCAGGAAGCGTGAAGCAGAATTGCGGGCCAAATGCTGCCTGTGCTCAATCGCAGGTGACTAATTATGAAGTTAAAAGAACTGATGGTAATCAGGAACAGTACAATGGACAAGGCGAGTGACGGTCCCGAATAATAGTTCCCTAGCAGAATGGCCGGAATATGCCACGCTGCCCAGATCAAACCGCTTGTTAAAATGGGTTTAGGCACTCTACTGCCCCCTCTTTCTCTCACGCCGAAAACGCTAGTGAACAGCTTGGGTGAGGCATTCCGCAATTGGCTAAATGAGATTCATTGGAAGGCGTTTGGAATACGAAAAAAACGCTGTTTAAGGAGCTTGTTTCTGTACAAGTACGACTGGAGTTTCAAAATAGAAAATCTGCACATCAATATCTATACGCAATCGGTACAAGTTCTTGTCCTTAGCCTAGGACCTGAACATTTACCGATAAAACAAAAAAAGTCGCTAAAATAGCGACTTTAATTGGAATATGTTCTTGTCCCGCTACAGGTTAATTAATGTCTTGCTTTCATTTAATAACTTCAACCTTTTTATCCCCTGCTGACTTCGCTACCTCTAACGTTGTTTTACCTTCAATAGCGACGATCACGCCAGTAGCCAGCATAGAAACGATTAAAGCTGCGCTGATGGCTGTTGAAATTTTCTTCTTGACCATAACCATACCTCCGATATCTATTATGTTGTAATAATCGGCTCAAGAATATGACGAGCCGAGTGTGACTGAATATAACAATATTTCACTTTTTTGTTGGGTGATCTACCTGGTGATTGTATTATAACGTAATGACAATCATTGTAAAAGGATTTTTTCCTTGTGTTCAAATAAAATAAAGTATTAGACTTGGAAAATAAATCAGGTAGATTGTCCACATTCCCGTGTTCGCGTACTTATTACCAACTGGGATATAGGGTCATTGATTCATATAATGAGCATATAGTTGCTCAAAGGTTGTAAAACGTTCGACTTCTCTGCCGACCTTATCATACTCGTCAAGATATTCGTCCATCACTTCAAGGAACTTCTCTTTCATAACTGGTAGATCACTTGCATCAAAGTAATGCATAAGATCAAATTTCTTGGTTCCTTTTTCCTCGGCCATTTCATCAAGATACCCATGTGCTCCAAAGGCAGAAAGAAAGACGTAGGAAGCATCGTTCGTTATAACACTGTTCAAAATTTTATTGCGGTAGTTGCACCACAATTCTTCGTATGTCCCCCTCAGATTATCAAAGGTCGGAGCCGGTTTAACAATGAAGTTATCACACATCGTGTTATGTAACCGCGTAACGCTATTCAACATATTAAAAGATGCTATTCGGATATCTTCAATGGTACGAGCTTCGATGATTGACATGTATAAGGATTCGAGATCATCCGGAATATAGCGAAACGAACGTATCTCTTCCAAATATCGCTTGATCCCTCGTTTGATGCACGTGTTATTCATGCTGACCAAGGCATTGACTAGATTGTACAGGACCCCAGCAGATGCATATCGTACTGAACCGATATCTTCACCCAGCATCGTATCGCTGTATGCTTGCTTAGCCAGATCGATCCATTTATTTGCTCGATTAAGACACGCTTCTCCTATCGGGTTCGCAAGTGCATCAAGAGCTTTTTGCCTGAAGTCGTTCAATTTCTCCAAATCCTCAGGCTTTGCATAGTAGAGTATCTTGAGGTCGGTTAGGCTCGATACGTTGGGACTCTCCAAGGTGGATTGCTCTTGTATTCTTGAATCCCATGGCGTGCAATAGATGTCATATCCAACGTCGTCCAAGATGAAGCAATCGGATATTTCCCATCCCTTTTCTGTATTATTAATGATAATTAAATCAAGATCGCTCTTCTCGTGAAAGTCACCGGTGCTAAATGAACCAGTAAGCCCAATAATGGCGATATCGTCTAGAAAATCTCGTTTTACGCGTTCGATCACCATGTTAATGAGCAGTTCATTTTTGTCCAGCAGCTTCTTCTTTATGATTTCGTTCATTTGTTACACCCCTTTTCGTGATCCGGCCGTCCTTCATCACAACAACCTTAACTTGAGTCTATCGATTTAGAGGTGCTGTTACTATGTATAAAATGACTTAAGTCATCTTTGCACAAAATCCGCTAAACCGTCGAAACGACGAGTTAGCGGATTTCATTAGTTTTTTGTATAGACTATTTTCTTTATGCTTTCGCAGGACAAGAAATACCGACCCGCCAACTCCTCTATCTTGACTCCATTGCGGAATAAGGATTTAATCTCAGCGTTTCGAGCAGAGACCCTACTCTTGCTCTCTGTTTTCTCGCCCCATTTTAGGTGCGCCTCTTTGGGTTTTGGGATATAAACCAATTCGCCTTGAACGTATTCTTGAATGATACGTAGCAATTCTTCCGGAAAAATAGACTCGGCTTTTGAATATTTCATGGGCCTCACTCCTTATTTAATAAATCAATAAGGTGCAAAGCCAGTTCGTAGAATATTACGATTCGTCGTTGGCAATGTGATTATTCCCAGGCTCTATGCAAAGCATTGCCATATCCTTCACTGGCTTTGCATAGAGCCGTGCATGTAAGAATCCTACCCCGATTGTTTTCAATAGCCTCACCTCCATAGAAAATAGATAGCTACTATTTGCTTATTATATCAGAGCTTGTTGTTCAAATGTTCAACCATGTCTTTTTGGGCTGACACGATAGGTAAAGCAACTGTTAGCCCTCTGATCATGGATGAGATTTATATCCGCTACTTGCAGTTCGATTGGCGTATACGTGGCTGCTCGGAATGATTGGCTTGTTTTGAATCAAGACAGCCGTTTAACATTATAAAGGCTGTATTTTGAGGTCGAAGTCAACATTAATTTTCAAATTTCCCCAATATTTCAACCATTGCTCTTCCGTTAATTCTTTTGAAAACGGCTTAAGTGAATGTGTTCCCACCTCTAAGGGATCCACTTTCAACCGTTGCATACTTTTTAATAATTCTGACGTTTGTTCCTCAAGGTATACCTCAATCTCATGAATTAAATGTTCCAATGGTTCCTCGCTTTGAATATTCTTTTCTCCCTGGTATTCCTCAATTCTTCCTTTCAATCCCACATGTAAAGACAAGGATGAATAGTCACTCGATAGATTCATGCGAATATTGGATCGAACACGTCCTAAACTGATAGATAACTTTGGAATGGCCAAAACTTTCAAAAAATGATCGTTATCCAGAAGTTGAAAAATTTCATCGCTTACGTCTTGAGTGACCATTACTTCTTTATCATTTCGGAAGAAGGCCGTTCCTACGTAATTGAAATTGTTCTTATCCGCATGAAAAATCGGCAGGATCGGATCCTTAAGAGGGGAATATAACATCTTCATAAATTGATGAATATTGACAATGCTCATTTCACCTTGGTTATGCTCCTCGTAATGCTTTAACATCCGATAAAGGAAATAATCTTGGTTTTCTTGCTTTGTTAATTGATTCTTTATGTATTCATCAAAATCGCCTCTGACAATCAATAAATAGACACGCATTGAAATATCGGGATCAACCAATATCGTATTGATCAGCTTTTCAATGCCACCTTCTTTTGCCAGTTCCTCATTGATTAATAACATTCGCAGCTGTCCCTGCTTCAATTCTCGATAATAAATTAAATTAAATTCCTTGCCTCCCTGCTTTAAAAGATCAACTTCCTTGGAGAGAAATCGTTTTTGTTCTTTGATGAGTGGTGGTACTAAAGTGCTGATTTTAAACTTTCCCTCCGTCCCCTTGTCAATCGACCAGAAAACTACCGGAGCGATCTCTTCGATCATATTGTTCTCGACATATGGAGAAGAGCAACCGACTATCCACATAAGGCTTACAATCGCCAATAAACCATAATGCTTGTATGGTATCATGCCTACATACTCTCCTTTCGTTTAACCACAGTGAAAAGGATCGTAGGAACAAGTAAATAAATGATTGCACCGAGCCAAATTTGAATGTTCAGTAACATCTTTTGCCCCGGAACCGTTTGCCATAACCATTGATCCATTATGATGATACTTATCAAAATGACGAACCAACTCGACAATAATCCGATCCGAGTTGTGTGTGCATTTATTTTTTTCATAAAGACTCTTCCTGCTCCATAAAAACACAACAGAAGAATTGAAATGTCAAATACATAATTAAACATATGGAAAGAGATAAGGATGTAATCGATTCGTTCTAAACCGCTCGTTTGAATGTATCTTCCCATATATACTACCGGAAAATTGATCTTGTTTAAGAAGTTCGAACCGTAAAACAATACCGTAGCAATGAACAATAATGAATATTCGATGATCGTCAGCATGTTTCCAATGACAAGATATTTCGATATTTTTTGATTGGAGCTTAACCATGGAACCATAAAGACCAAATATACTGGACCGGAAAATGCCGACCAAATAAACAACAAGCCCTGCCATGAATGTCCTGACCATTCGGTGGGTATTAGAGGATACAAATCGCGGTAATTTGCAATCGGCGGAAAGAAAAAAGGTATAAACATGATTAAGATCCAAGCCCCACAAAAAAAGGCGATGACGACAAACCGCAATGTTTTCTCCATTCCATGTGAAGCCACAAATAAGCTAATCGAAAGAATAAATAGGATCAGCCACTTTTTATTCATTGATGGATAAATAAAATTATGGAGCATTTCAACATAACCCAGTGTTATGATGGAGATTTTTAACAATATGATCAAAAAACCAAATATTGCGAAAACTTGAACTGTCCGTTTCCCAAAAAGCTGTACAATTCCTTGATAGCCTCTCGTTGCATAACTGGAAGTAAACCATTTGGACAGCATCATCAAATTAAGTTGGGACAGTAGCCCCAAGGCGACAATTCCCCAAACCATATACGAATGAACTAAATAAACCGGCATGATTAAAATAAAGTAATGCATTTGCGTACGATTAACCAATAAAAGGAAATGGATGCCGCCAAGGGTGGAAGTTTGATTGAATAAGGATAAAGTCTTCATTTCTTCATCTTCTCCTGTCGCCATTTCTGTAGTGGTTTTAGATTTTTCGGACGCGTTTTCATCCAAATCAAAGGCCCGCGAATAAAGAGGTCAATCCAATCCTTCCCATAAAAAGGAGAAAGTGGCGCTAAATAAGGTTGACCTAATGACGTTAATGCATGGATATGTGCAAGAATCCCGATCAGCCCGATCACGATTCCCGGCAACCCAAGAAACGATGCAAGGATAAGAAGAAGCACTTGCAACAGAACCATGGATTTTGTCATTTGATAATTGGGAACTAAAAAGAAAGCAATAGCGGATATACCCATCAAAACAATTAATACTTTACTTGCAAAACCTGCTTCTACAGCTGCTTGTCCGATGACAATACCACCAATAACCCCTAAAGTTTGACTGGTTTTGGTCGGCATTCGCAAACTTGCTTCTTTGATGATTTCCAACGTTACGATCATGAAAATTCCTTCCACAAACGGAGTAAACGGCAATTTGCTTCTCGATTCCAATAATACGAAGAGAATCGGCAGCGGAACCATTTGGTAATGAAATGTCGTTAACGCAACATAAAAAGGAATCATCGTCAAAGAAATAATAAAACTTCCATACCTCATTAAACGTAAAAAACTGGCTACCGGCCAACGAAGGAAGTAGTCTTCTGGCGATTGGAATAGATGAAATAATGTAATGGGACAAATTAAGGCAAACGGTGAATTGGAGACCAATAAAGTCAGCTTACCCTCACCTAAGGCGTAGGCACAGGCATCCGGCCGATCCGTTTGTAGAAATTGCGGAAAGACCGTATGGTTATGATCTTCAATAAAAGCTGCAAGCTGTGCAGAGTCTAAAAACTGATCGAAATCCACACTTCCAATTTTCTCTCTTGCAAGGGAAACAAATTCCGGATTAATTATTCCGTCTATGTACATTAACACAACCTTCGTTTTACTTAGTGATCCGATAGTGAAGCTTTCCGTTTTTAATGTCGTTATAGGCAAACGCCTGCGCAACATTGTAATGTTTTTATCGATTTGTTCGCTGAAGCTATCTTTCGCTCCATATATAACCGTTTCCGTTTGAGAAGATTCTACTGCCCGACCAAGAGGATTTTCCAATTGGACAGCTAGCCATTGATCATTGACGGAAGCGTATAGAAGAATAAATCCTTGCATTATTTTTTGCCCAGCATCTTCAATCGATATAACTTCAGAAACTTTGGAATTCATTATGCATGAAGAAACCAAATTGCCAGCAGATCGATGAAGTGGCTGAAGAATCGCCTCGTTTAAACGCTCTTGATCGATTAACGTTTTTATATATACAAGATGGACTGAAGCGCTGGTACCCATTCTGTGCTCAACGATTTCGGCATCATCCATATGGTTTAATTTCTGTTTTAAATCATGGAGCCATGCGGACATTTGAGGGTTTTTCAATTGAGGGTCGTGTTTTTCAACCATGTTCTTCTCCTTTATTAAAGTAATCAAAACCATCATCTGGTTGTTATCTTGCCCTGTAACTGGAAAATCATACGACCGGTAATTTGTATTTTAAACCGCACAACGTTCGAAAATGAGTTGGAAATTTGGACATTGGCAACTACGCAGGACTCAGCAATATCGGGAACAACATGCTGCCAGATTAATGGAGTGATGGTATTAAGGTACCCTTTGCATCTGTCATCGGCTTCCCTTTAGGGTGACAAACCAAAAAAGACAGGCATCAACTGATACCTGTCCCTATCTTAAGTCCATCAGAATTTCTATATTACCCTTAGAATAATCTGCTATTGGAATCTGCTTTGTAAAGTGGGAGGTACCTCAAAAAGTAGGAGCAGGTAATTCATCAATGTTCATACGTAGTAGACTATAGGGTTTTTGTCGCAGGTCTTTTCCGTAATGAAATCTAGCCTGCCTATGTAATTGGTTCACAATTACATATAAGTATTGATCCGGACCAATAGAAAAAGTATCCGGCCATAAAATTCTAGGATCATGTGCGATGGTTTCCATGATTCCATTCGGCGATATTTTTCGAATACTATCATTTTCATAATCTCCAGCATATACGTTTCCTTTTGCATCCGTTATCATTCCATCCGAAGCCCCCTTTTCTCCCCAATACTGCACAAGATAACTTAAATTGAAATCCGGTATCGTTCTGTCTCTGAGGGCTTCTGTTGAGATTGAGTATAGATAACGACTGGATAGTGGACAAAAAAATAACATTTTTCCATCTGGGGAGATCGCTATACCATCAGAGGCCAATTGAAAGGGAGATGTCGAACCATCGGTGTTTCGATTCATCAAAATTTCACCTTCCACTTTCGGTAAAAAATAAGGATCAGGTGAAGTTGAATTTGCTCCATTTAACCGTCTATACGTATTTCCATTTTCTAAATTTACAACGATAATAGCGCCTGGACCTTTGGAAGAAGAGTCTGTTATATATGCATAACCTGCTTTACCCACTCGGAAATCAAATCGGACATCATTCAGATATGTTGTCGGCAAGACCACATCTTCTGCAAAAGTATATACTTTTTTTATTGTATTTGTATTTAAATCTACAGCGACTAATTTTGCCCCTCCTTTCATAGGCTCAGAAAAGTTTGGTGCAGCCGTATCCAATACCCATAGGGTCCCCCTTCCATCTGCAACTACACTTTGGACACTGATGAAGGACATTTTGATATTTAACAGGTTGACCAAATTCGTTTCTACATTCGGAAAAGGCTGCTCCTGACCGTCAACAATTTCTGCTACCGTAAATCTTACGTCATCCCCCCATCTCGGAAAGCAAATGAAGATACGCCCGGTTTCGGATACACTAACGCCTGTAGGCATAGCCCCATAAAATGAATAAACGTGTTCTAACTTACCGAAATACTTTTCCATAGGTAACATAGGTTTTATGATATCCTCCTCAACATATTTGAATAGATACTACCTATAATATGTTCAAGACTTTTTCTAATACCTGGCCCTTAATCTTCTTTTTCTATGTGTTTTTGATAATGTCCAAGGAACAAAAAACCAATGCGAACGACAAAATGTCGGTACGCATTGGTTGTATTACATGTAAGGCTTATCTATCCACCTCAGTGTGTTATCCTTGGCTGATGGCTGAACTAACCTTGATTATCTGTTCGCTTTGCGTAACTCTTCTTATTTCCCTTCCTGAGACTGATTACCCTCTGCAGCTCCACGACCGCCACCTCCCATTCCCATGCCTCCTGGAATTTTATTTTCACCCAGTTTGGATAGATCAACCGAAGAAGCATCAATCAGCGAATCAGAGTTCTCTTTCTGTTTCTCGGTCGTGGAAGGAATATCTCCGTCCAATTGCCCCTGTATACTTTCTGCACGCAGCGTGCCAAGTTTGGTCAATTCCGCAACAGCTTCCTCGTACTTGTCATAGGTGATAAATGCTGTAGGGTCTTGTTTCACATATTCCGCGATCATGTCGTTGAGGCTCTGCACTTTTTCTTCAAATTTTCCGTCTGCAAAGTATCCATCTACGATCTCCTGCAAATATTCGTGATACTTGGCCTTATACTCAGGCACCTCAAGTAGCTTGCCCAAAATTGGACGTTCCTCCAGGCTGACCCCTGATACCGGCGTATCAATCGCCAGATTCACGATGTCGGATGCAGAACCACCTTGAAATCCGCCAAATCCGCCAAAGGCCATGTTGTAGTCCCAAGGCAACATACTAATCTGTCCATCGTTCTCATACAGATAATAGTTATGTCCCATTCCGGACGTGTAGCTATCCATATTGACAACCACCGTGTGGGCTGCAAAATACCTCAGAACTCCATCCACATCCACATATTTCTCCAGTTCGGTACCTGTGCTCAAGTTTTTGAGCGATTCAATGACACGCTGATGATCTTCCTCTGTTGTTTTGGTCTCAGCATTGTCGAAGATCGCGGAGTAACTGGATGATGTGTCATCGGTGTACACCAATGACACACCATTGCCGCTTCCGTCCATACCACCCGGACCACGGTTACCCTTCATACCAGCTTCCGGTAGTGTATTCGCAGCATCTTCCCCTGTCCCGCTGTTCATATCCGGCGGACTTGCACCATCCGGTGGCGCCATACCTTCATTAGGAGGCTGCATATCTCCATATCCTTGTGCAAAAGGATTGCCTTCTGGCCCTCCCATACCTCCTGGCCCCATGTTGTCATCATTGTTCGGCTTGTAAAGTTCACCCTCGTCATTCTTGGCTCGAGCGAGATACCCACTGTCAATGTCCTCAACAGCCAGGTACAAGCCCCAAGTCTCTCCATTTACACTAATATCGGAGAATGCGAATAAAGGTGCATCTACGCCGATATAACTCATAATGTCATAACTCAAATATTCCTTCATATAGCTATTGTCGCTAATCATGTTGTTCACAACGAGCTTGTCCAATCCCATCCACGTTTGATCCTTGACATATTCATCAAACTTGATTTTGAAACTATATCGATCCGTTGTATCATCGCCAGCGACCTGCCGCAGGCTGGAGTTACCCTTTGGACGAATTCCGACGTTTTCAATCGTCGTTCCGTTAATTGTAATATTAGCTGAGATGTACTGTTCCTCGGTTGCAGTGTCCAGCATTTTTTTCCATGCCTCTTCATCCACATCAATTGAAATGGACATAACCTCAGTCTTGTTAATTTGATCGGCATATCCTACTGTTTGCGCAGTATTCTCCGTTTTACTCTGATTATCCGTAGTCGTTTGTTCCTTTTCAGTCGAATTGCTTTCTGAGTCCCCATTCCCTTCATTAGTCGAGCTACATGCCGTCAGCATCGCAGTACACAGCACCGCTACACCGATAAATTTAGGCCATTTGTATATACTCATTGCCATCACCTCATTATTATTATTATTGTTGTATCTTTTCGCATGTAATTATCATAAATTGCAATTCTTAAATGAATCTGAATGAGACACAAAAGGTAACAAATGAAAAGCTCGTATGAAGTAGGGGATGATGACCTCCCTGTTCAAACGAGCTTTTTATGTCCTCTTATCTGCTTTGGAATTACGTCCGGATTGAAAAGCATACAACATGACCATTACAACAATGAAAATGGAATAATATGTAATATACGTGCGACCATCATCGTCTAATAATGGGTCGCCACAATTCCGACAAGAGAGCCTGCTGTCAATAACAAGAGAACAATGAATAGCCGTGGCTAATGGCGCTACCCTTACCCTTCTTCACCCATCTTTCCTTTCGTTCCCTAGCTCCTACGATATACGGAGGGTGAAATCCCTTTCCATTTTCGAAAGGCTTTGCTGAAATGATATTCATCATGATATCCGCAAGCAATCGCGATTCGTTTAAACGTGTAATTCGTATAGATTAAATAACGTTCTGACCGACGCAGCCTCACTTCTGTTAAGAATTCCTTGGGCGACTGTCCCAGATGATTCATAAATATTTTACGAAGATAAGATTCGGAAATGGCGTGTTTGCTTGCGATGTCTCGGATGTAGAGTTGTTCCGTATATCGCGTCTCTAGTTCTTCCTTAATTCGATAAAAAATCGAACTTGTGTTTTTCGTCTCAGTCAAATGATCAGGTCGGTGTAATAAAGCAATCAGCTTCATAAGTAACGCACCACTTTCCATCTCACGAGAGTTATTTCCCAGTAACCACGATTCCGTGATTTCATTAAAGGCCTGATCAAGCCGCAGAGCTCTCGCTAATTGTTGTCTACTGAAAAAAGGAATCTCTAACCGATGAATGGGCTGAGGTAGCTGCCACTGAGAAGATTTATACGGAACTGTGCAGCAATCAAACAAGATCATGCTAATGGTCAAGGTTGACTCTTGAGAACTTTCCATCCTCATCTCTGCACCAGGCTCCATATAAAATAACATTCCCTGATGCACGTCATAAGTGTGATCTTCTGAATGGAATATCCCCTTACCTTCATGAATCCAATAAAAGGTGTGTACAGACGTATTGTTGCGGATATCCGACCAATCTATCGGTGTTTGCTTCCGTGAGCTCCATACGATTCGAACCACCAAATCTATGGGATTATACATTATGTTCAACCTCCTACATAGACTATCCTACCTTGTTTGTCGATGTAAATAAACTCAAACATGGAGCGATTTTGACATGCCTTGGATCGAATTGACCATGGATAAGCTCTTTCCAATTCGTTAACTTAAATGTATTACCGTAAATCGCATTGGACATGGGAGGATTTTAAAAGATGATTAGACTTTTCGATACGCATCATACTCGGATCAGTAGTGAACTTGAAGGTCTGTGGGAGTTTTCTCCCGTAGATCTTCTAGGCGAACGGCCTGAAGAATTTCCTTTTAAGATACCTGTTCCAGGGTGCTGGGAGACTCATCCTCATTTTGGCGCCTACAGAGGGAAAGCTATATATCGAAGAATAATTTCGGTATCAAGCCAGGCTCATATCCGATTGGAATTTAAAGGGGTAAGCCATACGGCTGATGTGTATTTTGATGGAGCGTTAGTTACATCTCACTACAATGCTTACACATCGTTCGATGCTGTAATCCCCAATGTGCTTGCTGGAGAGCATGAAATTTTAGTGTACGTGGATAACGCCTTCAGCGATGCATCTGCACTACATTTCCCGAATGATTATTACACCTACGGTGGTCTGATTCGCCCCGTTGTACTGGAGGAAATAAGCGATGTTTACATTGAGAATGTGATGTTTACTCCCCTGCTGCAAGCGAATCAGTGGAATGGGCAATGGAAAGTAAAGATCCGTAATATCAGTCAATCTGCTCAACAAGTCCAGCTTGTTGGAGAGCTTGCCGGAACAGAATCCATGCTGGGTCAAGGTGAGTTAGCACCTGGTGAGCAAGCAGAATTCATACAAACGGTATCTTATCCGAAGGTTCTGGAGTGGTCGCTGGAAAAGCCAAATCTCTATAAACTACAAGCTAAACTCATCGTTAATGAATTACAAATAGATGATCTGATTGACCGGATTGGATTCAGACACATTACTACTTCTAACGGAAAAATACGTTTGAATGGACAGAACATCAACCTGAAAGGCGTTAATAGGCACGAAGATCACCCGCTGGTAGGTTGCTCCTTCCCTCTTCCACTGATGGTTAGGGATATCGATCTCATACAAGAAATGGGATGTAATGCTGTTCGGACAAGCCATTATCCGTATGATGAACGTTTCCTGGATATATGTGATGAGCGAGGCATTGTGATCTGGGAAGAAAATCATGCTAGAGGGTTAAGCCTGGAACAGATGCGTAATCCTAATTTTTCCTGGCAAAGCGAGCAAGTCACGCGGGAAATGGTGGAACAGCACTTTAACCACCCTTCTATTATCATCTGGGCGATATTAAATGAATGTGCCAGTAACACGGAGGAAGGCAGAGTCCATTATGCCAAACAACTTGGGATTATTGGCGAGTTAGATCCTAGTCGTCCGCGTTCCTTCGCATCTCATCATCGTGATCAGGAGCTTTGCTTTGATCTTGCAGAAATTGTATCTTTTAATCTTTATCCTGGGTGGTACACGGATGAAAACCCATTTGATTTAGCCAAAGCAGCAGTCCAATGGGCTAATCAAATGGGTGGAGCAGGCAAGCCGATCATTATGAGTGAATTTGGCGCAGATGGGTTCTACGGCTTTCGAAGCGCCAATCGGGAAAAGGGATCGGAAGAACGGCAAGCCGACATTCTAAGGCATTGTTTGAATGCCTATCTGGATTCACCGGATGTTTGCGGTATGTTTATATGGCAATTTAGTGATTGCAGAGTCACCGAAGGAGAAGGCTGGTTACTGACACGGTCCTGTACTCGGAATAGTAAAGGAATTGTGGATGAGTATCGCAGGCCGAAGCTTGCTTATGAAGTTGTGCGTTCTATGTATAGAGAAGAAAATGTGGATGAACTATAATACAGCACCGCGAGTAGTTCACAGCACAAGGTGCCAAAACTCTTTGAAAAAACGACCGCTTCCCAGTATCTTACCAGGAAGCGGTCGTAATTTAAACGGATCTTTTCAGCTTACTCTTCAATCGGAATCCAGCCGGGAAACGACTCGAATCCCTCCCACATCGGCTCGGGGATTTCTAATTCTTCTATATCACGGGAAGATATCTTTTGCCGAATAGTCTCTTCTTGCCCATTTTGTATTTTTGTCACCCAATCCGGGTCAAGAATCAGTGCACGCCCAACTGCTACAAGCGGAATTCCTTTGTCTATCGCCTCAACAACCTGATCTGCATTCTTGATGGAACCGACACCGATCAAAGGCATCTTATGGCCAATTCGCTTTTGAAGACGTTCAAGAACCGGTTGGGTCTCATTCTCATTGCGAATGGATTCTCGCCAGATTTCATTCAGAGAGAGATGGATATAGTCCAAATTTTTTTCAGCCAATTGATCAACCAACTGGAACGTATCCTCTAGCGTAATCCCCGGCTCTTCTAGTTCTTCTGGAGAAATGCGATAACCAACAACAAATGGTTTACTGGAATGTTGCTTCACATTATCAATGACAGACTCGACAACTGCCAGTGGGAAGTTCATTCTTTTTTCCAAAGTTCCACCCCATTGATCGGTCCGGCGGTTTGAATGAGGGGAGAAAAATTGCTGTATTAGATAGGTATTTGCTCCATGGATTTCAACACCATCAAAACCTGCTTGAACTGCTCTCCGTGTTGCTTCTCCGAATCCTCGTATAACCGCTTCTACTTCCTCACCGCTCATTTCCCTTGGTGTTACAGCATCTTCTCTTACCGCTGGCACAGCACTTGCGCTAACCGGTGTTTCACCACCAATCATTTTTGGCGAAACCATCCGACCACCATGGAAGATTTGCAAAATTGCTTTGGAGCCTTTCTTTTGTATACTTTGAGCCAATTTTGATAACCCAGGGATCATTTTGTCCGAATCCGCGCTAAAAGCTCCAAAGAACGCTTTGCCTGTTTTTTCAACATAGGCACAGGCTGTAATAATAGCACCTACTGAACCGGAGCGTTTCGCATAATAATCCAACTCATCCTTTGTAACCATTCCATTTTCAAATGCCGAGACCGTTGTCATCGGAGCCATCAGAATACGGTTTTGAATCGTAACACCCGATGGAAACGTGAAAGGTTCAAACATTTTCTCATATTTCTTCATTATAATCATTCTCCTGTCTAACTCTGCACTTGAATTAATCCAACTCTCTTACCGTAAAGGGAAGTAATCCTTGTGTAAGTTTGGCTCTGTGAGTCTCATACTGTGGTGGTAACATTAAATGAGAGCCCATTGTTTCTGGAGTTTCATCATGGGCGAAACCTGGAGGATCTGTAGCAATCTCGAACAAGATTTCACCATGCTCTCTGAAGTAGATTGCATTAAAGTAATTACGATCCTGTACAGAGGTCACACCATATCCGTTGTTATGCACATATTGCTGCCAATCAATTTGATCCTCATCATCCTCTGCTCTCCACGCGATATGATGAACTGTGCCAACGCCCATTTCTCCACGCTGTACAGCAGATATTTTAAGATCAATTACATTTCCAATATCCGCTGTCGAACGATAACGAGCAATATCATCTTCACGTCCAACTAACTCCAGGCCCATAACCTTTTCCAGTAGTTCAGCTGTTTTCTCAGGTTGAGTAGACAAGAGTGTTGCACCGCCAAACCCTTTGATGGCCACATCCGATGTTAAGCCACCGAAAGTCCACGTATTTAACTCACCCTCTTCACGTTCAACCATTTCCAGATGTAGTCCGTGAGGATCATCAAATTCAAGAACCTGCTCACTGAAACGCACCCTCTCCTTGAATGGAACCTTAAACTCTGCTAATCTTTCTTTCCAAAATGGCATAGCGCCTACCGGTATGATGTAAGTCGTTACCCCAACTTGTCCGCCCCCAACTTGTCCTTGATATGCATTGGCCCATGGGAAAAATGTTATAATCGTTCCGGGTTTTCCGCCGTCATTACCAAAGTAAAAATGATACGTACCAGGATCATCGAAATTGATCGTTTTTTTTACCATTCTTAAACCAAGAACGCCTGCATAAAAGTCCACATTTTCCTGTGGGTGACCAACAATTGCTGTAATATGATGAATGCCTGATGTTCTTTTCGTCATGAATATTCACTCCTACATATAGTTACTTTGGAAAATTTACGATATATTACTTATCTTCACTTCGAGTTTTGAAAATTGGATATCCTGGGTGATAGTCGTTTTTGGATCGATGATCACTTTCACGTTGAAGTACACGTTGAAGGCCACCTTCAATGTATTCCAGAATTTCTTGATGTGTCTTCACTTTTTCATGAACTGTAGTAACCGTCTCAACTTCTATGTCATAATGGGCAATGTTATCCATGTAGCTATCCGGCCAAAGCTGCCAGTCGTATGCTGCCGTAGCAATATCACTGTCCATGAAAATTTTCTTTTCAGGGATATAAGCAAACAGCGCATCGGCCATGTGATTATTCGAAACAACGCGATAAAGATCCACCGTTGTTTTGCTATCACTAAGTTGGAGATGAGTATCTACAGGCACGAAGTCAAATTTTCTGTTCGTATCCGGTCCAATAACGTCTTTCACATGAGGTGTTGGACGCTCAGCCATTTCACGCAATACAGCTTCGTTGCCACGATTACTGTAAATTTGAAGACCCGCAGCAACAGCAGCACGGAATCCGCCGGTATGGTCAAAGTGGTAATGCGAAATAATGAGTTTGGTCACCTTTTTATTGGGAACCAATTGGTTTGCTTTTTCAAGTATAGCGACGGCTTCTTCTTGGCTCCAGTATAATTCGAACACAGCAAGATGGTCCTCAAATTCAATCACTGTGGTTCCGCCGACACCAGCAATATGCCATACACCTTCAGCAATTTTTTGTAGCTCCAGGTTAGGTTTTAACGGTTGAGGCACAGGTGTTTCCGCAACCTCGGAAGGCGCTTTGAGACCCTCTACCTTCTCATCAATCTTATATCCATCGACATACATTTTCAGATAAACCGTTTCTCTAAAGTCTATTTTGGTATTAAAACCCATAGGCAATTCGATGCCATCAAAAGGCATATAGCCTGTAAAGGACGTTGTAAACTTAATTTCTCCCAAATTCGTTTGAGCTGTGTACCACTGGATATACTGAGGAACCTTTGTGTCATGTGAAAGGGCCAAAATAAGACTTACATTTTCATCCACCGTAACATCAATCAAATCAAGTTCATTTTCAGTCCGCAGATTACTCACCTGAACCTTATTGTTGAGAATGGCATTTAACATCGGTACAGGGTTAGTCAGAGACCATAATTTACGAATACGGCGGCCATCCACAGTGATCGGGTCCTGAGAAAATTCTCCTACACGAATGGCTTTCCCATCTGGCAACCTATTATAAGCAATCGTTCCATCCAAGATCTGATTAAGTGGGAAATAGGCATGTCCAAACTTGGCTGCAAACGGGAACAGCATATTTCTACGTTCTTTCATTTGAAACCCATCTTGTTCAAAATCCCATACGCGTTGCAGATCATTGGCTGCAATCAATTTTTGAGGAGCCTCCGGAGATGCGGTAATATTTCCTCCGCCCCACATATATGCATATTGAGCGTAACCATAGAGCTTAAGTGTTTGTAAATTGCCGATTCGCTCCACTCCACCTAATGTTTCAGCTGCTTGATTTAAGATGTCCATTATTTCTTCATTTTCTTTCAGTGTTAGTGCATGTTCCATGATATGTTCCTCCTTAAATTTATGAACTAGTTTTATACATCAAATTGCAATGAGAACTCTTGATCCAGAATCCGGATAGCGTTTCGATACTCGGTCTGATCCAAATGATTTAATGAATGAGCATTTTTCATAATTATTGTATATCTACATATAAGGATAAATAGATTAATTCTGGGCCATTGAACGAGGAATTATTATCATATGAGCCTCTTTCCCCACTCTTTGGCCGTTCCCAACTAACAGTTAAGCCTTCATTCGCTTACCGGTTGTTTTCAATACAACCGTATACAGAATCCCGATAATAACGATTATCAAGGTTAAAACCACATAAATGTTGCTATAACTGATGCCCTCCGCAACGGATCGTAAAGGATTTAACGCGTTATCTGGAGTTCCAGTCAATGCTTTTCCGATAAATGTTCCCGAGATCGAGCTTGCGATAAAGTTTACAAGCATGAACAGTCCCATCCCGGTTCCTGTCTGTTCTTTGGAGAGCGTATTGGACAATGTATTAGCCATCGCAATCTGGAAATAAGTTTGAGCCAAATACCCAAAGATCAGTACAACCATAACGAGATATGGAGAAGCACCTGCCACAAACGAAAGAACTCCGAAACAGATTAAATATAAAACGATTGTCATATAAGCCAATGTTGCATTACCTTTCGTATCAGCGATCTTGCCACCCGTTTTTGCAAGTGCAGCTGCTATAATGGCACCTGGGAACATAAAGAGACCACTGGCGAACGGAGATAGATGATTAATATCGACAAACATCAATGGCGAAAGATACGGTAATGCGAATCCTGCTCCAGCCCCCATTGCAAAGGTTAAGAGTGTTAGGGTATATGCTTTATTTTTGAACAGGGATGGCATGATGAACGGGTTAGCTGCAGTTTTAATTCTCCAGATAAATATCACAAGGAAAATAAGAAACGCGGCACCAAATATCAGATTCGATTTGGAAATAGCCAACATAAGTGAAACAATCGTTGCTACGAGGAAAAATGCGCCAACAAAGTCGATTTTGTTTTTTGCGCCTGTTTCATCATCCAGATATTTTCTAAAAAGTGGAATAGAGAAAATCATCAGGAGTGGAATCAGAAATAAATAGTTCCACGTTAATGTGGTTGTTACGAGACCTGCAATAATAGGACCTATGGCAATCCCGAACGTTAACCCTGCGGATGTCATTCCAAGTGCACGACCACGGGTCTCCGGTGAGAAATAACGTGAAGGAATGATCATGGCACATGCGGGTAATATCGATGCCCCCGCAGCTTGCAGGATTCTGGCGATGATTAGTAATGGATAATTAAATGCAATAAACCCGATGAGCGAGCCCACGGTCATGAATAAAATACCGATCGTCAAGAGGTTTTTGAGTTTAAACTGATCTGCCAATTTACCATAAATCACTGAGCCCACTGCATAGATAATTAAGTAACTCGTAACGATCCATCCAGATTGTGACGGGGATATCGAGAATTGTTCCCCAATCGCTGGCAAGGCCACATTAAACATGGTTGTGTTCATCGTGGCAATGACCAGCACCAAAGTAAGAATGACCATGAGTTTACTGCGCTGGCTTGCTGCCAATGCTCCCTTTTGTTCATGTGTATTCTGTGCTGTAGCTTCCATGTATATCTGCCTCCGTGTTTTGTTATCTAATATGCTCAAGTGCCATACAAATCATGATTCAAGTTTATGAATGATTCGATCCAGCACAGAGGAAAATATTTCAATATCCTGATCCGGAATATCTCGAACCATCTCATCCAAAAATACTTGAACTTGTTCAGTTGCCAAATTGTCCAATACTCCTCTCCCCTCTTCGGTGAGAAATACAAGGTTTGTCCGTTTGTCGTTTGCGTCAGCGACACGTCGAATCATATTACTTTTGATTAGGGTGTTCACTAGCCTGGATACGGTAGTATAATCCCGATCCACAATGTCTGCCAGATGATTTTGTGATATGCCTTCTTGATAATTTAAACAATTCATCAGTCTCCACTGTTCAAACGTGAGAGGACAATTTAGCTCTTTGAATTTTTTATTCAAGCCATTTGCAATCAATCGAGAAGATGTAACAACTTTTCGACCCAAAGATTCATTGTAATCATATATTTTCAAATAAAATCACTCCTTAAGAAATTGTGTGTATATGCAAGTATTAAATTAACACATAGTATGTGTATATGCAAGTATATTTATGTGTGCATACAAGTATTTTTTTGAAAGCTGACTTTCTAATGTTCTTTAACTCAAGGCAAGTTACTGATCCGTTTGGGAATCAAAGAGCTGGATCTATCAATTAAACGTAAAGGAAATTCAGAGTGAGTTGCAAAAGAACAAACTTTGTGAAGTACGATTCATGTCCTCTCAACTATCTAATCAATTTGAATAGGTATTAATGAATGCGCTAACAGAAGTAAGGGAATCCAGCTGTTTTGCAGAGCGGATATAGAAAAAGAGAGCAACATCCTGTTTATGGACGCTACTCTCTAATTGAATGAACTAACAGTACACTTAAGGCTCTAACCTCCATGACATCTCCCAAAAATCAAGTTCAAAGCGACTGCACATCACGAAAATATCTTCCATCCGTTGGTACGTTTCCTCGCTACAGCCTTCTAATAGCTTATCTGTTAACGTCACAAGGGATTGATTGCTGCTGTTGTATTCAGAGGAAGCATATCCTGTGATCCACTCTCCATAAAAAGGATGATCAGCCGCACCTGGCTTTAGGGAAAGAACTTGACCAATCTCTGCATAGCTCCATGAGCAGGCCAGAATGGATACAAGTACTTCTGCTATGCCGCCCGCATGGGAAACAGAGAGCATATAGTTAGTATACGCTGCATTTTTCAGTGCAGGTTTTACCTGAAAAACATGATCCTCTGTAATTCCTAATCGCTCCATATAAGAACGATGAATTTTCATTTCACCATTCAGGATGTTATCTACGTTTTTACTAAAAAACTGCATCAATTTGGGGTCGTGCGACTTGACGATACCTAGTGCAAATACGCGGGCATAATCGAACAGATACAAGTAGTCTTGCAGCAAATAATAACGAAATTGTTCGACCGGTAAGGAACCATCTCCGATTCCTTTAACAAAGGGATGCTCAAGACATTCCTTCCACACAGGCTGTGCTGCCTGATATAGTCTCTCTGAAATAGTCAACATGTGTTCCTCCAATTCATAATGTACGTATTTAAAAACAAAAAAACGAAACATCCATAGGATGTTTCGCAGACAAATACACTAAAACAAGGGGTACGCATGAGCTACCCAAGTACAGCGTTTCATCGTTGCATCCCTACGTTGGCATGATCCAAATCAGGTAAGGTCGGTTTAACACCCTCTCAGCCGGTTAAGGCTCCCTCGCAAACGGTTGTATGTAGTTGATTACTTTCTTATCCGCATAAAAGAAAAAATAACGTTCGTTTAGTATATCAAGGGCTGTTAAATATAGTCAAGGCAGATTGTATCGCCCCTCATCACCTTTGGTGACGTATGTAAATGATGAAAACCATCACAACAATGGTTGAGTTTTATCCACTGTTATGATGGTTTCTACTCTTACAATTACTGCCGATGGTTTAATGCCCGAGTTTGTTCTTTCCGACAAAAGTGAGTATTCCGTACTGGGAAGTGTTTCTCCAGCTCTCATTGGTCGTATCATTCCACTTGGCTACGTTCTGTTTACCTCCGCCCTGGTTGTCGTTAATTTGAAGCTCGAAACCGAGGACATTTCCAGTCTTTGGCGTCAGTGAATTCAACTGGATTCTGGCTTCTACGAGGTATCCTTTATTCGTTTTCTTCACAGCACTTACAAGGCGTCCGGGTGAAGCACTGCCTGCAAAGGTTGCCACATTGTCTGCACTGATTCTGAACTGGGCATCATCATATTGAAAATACGGTGTGCGCTGGTGATTCTCGTCCAGGAAAATCTCAACCGAATCCTGATCCCATGGGTTGATACTATCTGTGATGATGTTTGGATCAGTGACATCGATTAGCAGATATAGATACTCACCTGACCACATTGCGCGAGCCACTGCCTCTGCACCTTCGGTCTCACTCAACCTTTTTACTTCAAATGGTACAGCCTTATTCCATAATGCGTCTTTCTTCCCATCAATCTGAACAATCCCTTGCACAACTTGTGCAGATTTGGGCATAGGGGCGAGTTGAATCACGCCGTATTTGCTTGTATCTTGTTCCTGAGATTGTGTTCGATCATTCCAGTACAGTGGATTATAAGGTTGTGCCCCACTTGCAGCGCCATCCGTCACACGGATATCCAATCCGGCTTCATATTCTGAAACGACTTGGATACTACCCCACGGAATGGACAATTCAACCTGATATCCGGCTTTTGTCTCGCGTACACGATATGAACGTCGCTCCGCGCCCTCAGCTTTGCCCGACCGCTTAATGATTACATGCCGGTCATCTGCTTCATATGAGGGGGTCTTGCCATTATTGAGATCAACAAAGAGTTCTACTCTGTCATTCCCATCTGCCTTCGCATCCTGAACATCCACAAGGATATACAAGTTACTTTGATCCCACAAGGTGCGGAAACTGGCTGATCCCGAAGAGTCGCCCTTCAGTTTAGTGGACACCGCTTTGTTCCAGAGCAGATCATGTGACTGTTTTTTGATATCCGGCTTACCCGAAAGAGAGACGGCTCTCTGTGTCAACACAGGTAAGCTGGATTCATCCACGAGTCCCCAGTATGCTTTTTTGGCCTTCAGGGCTGAATCAAACAGCATCGCCTGGTTGTTGTAAGACTTCTCATCTTGGAGTCCCCATAAGGTAACTGAAGAAATGTGATCTTTGTGTTTTTGGTACAAATCCAACAATTCCTTATATCGATACGCTTGTTTTACCGCAACTTCATCCGACATCTCTTCACCAAATGGAATTCCGCTATCCACATCCAGTTCCGTGATCTGAATATCCAATCCAAGTGCGGCGAACATGTTGATCGTTTTTTCAATTTCGTCGATGGGCGGGGATTCCAGATTATAGTGAGATTGCAAACCCACACCATCAACGAGCCCTTTCTCTTTCAGTCGTTTGACCAACTGATACATATGCTCTCTTTTCTCAGGGATCTCCGTGAAGTATTCATTGTAGTATAATTTGGCATCCGGATCGGCTGCACGGGCGAATTCATAGGTTTTCTCAATGTAATCCGGACCGATTAGTTCATAAAAGGGACTTTTACGCAAACCGTTGGCATCACCATTGCTATCCGCTATCGCCTCGTTTACCACATCCCAGGCATAGATCTTACCTTTGTATCGGGTCATGACGGTTTCAACGTAATCCTGAATCCGGGCAAGTAGTAATTCTCGACTGGCAGGGTTACCCTGAGGATCCTTGAGCATCCACTCTGCTGCATCAATATGCCACAACAGCGCATGTCCGCGTACACCCATACCATGCTCCTCGGCGAACTGAACATATTGATCGGCTGCCTCGAACTCATAAACACCTTCGGAAGGAGACATGTACTTTGGTTTCATCTCATAGGTTGCGGTCAAGCTGTTAAAGTGTTTTGTGAGCAGTTGTCCATATGCGCCTTCCAACTGCCAGCGATACGCTGCTGCACCAATGGGGAAATCTTCTTGATACAAGTCCTTCAGAGACAGAATCCCTTCTTCAATCTCGAGTTGCTCGGCCAGAGTAAATGATACATCATCCACATAGAACGATAACGTATCTACGCTATCTTCAGAGATGTAGGGTGTTTCGATGAATAAATTCAATTCAGCGGGATCATCGCTATACTGAAATTTTCCGGTGATTTTGTGCCATGTATTCCATTCTGCTTTGGAAATCTTCACGGTACCGATCGGGTTCCAGCTTTCGGCCGTTGTTTTTTTATATGTGGTGAGCTGTAGCGTTTGATCTGTGGTGGGTTCCTGGGTAAGTCTTACATATGCTGTAATTTCATACTCTTGGTTACGCTCAAGTAGATTCTTCATGGATAACATCGGTCCATGGTAGGAACGCTCCCGGTTGGCGACCAGCATACTAAACTGACCTTCGTGTGCTTCCTGCTGTGTCACTGACAGCCTTTCGTTACCTATACGTGGAGTCCATCCCTGAAGTGTACCGTCTTCAAAATTTGTACTCAAATGACTTTCCTCCACTTCCGTAACTGCCTGGGCTGCATGTGAGACATTCGAAAATGGAAGCATGGCGAGTAACAGCACAAGAACCAAGGCCGTTATATTCCATTGACCTAACCGTTTCATACAATTCCTCCTCTTGATTTGGTCTAAGTATTTCTGAACGGATTAACATCCAGATAAATAGATTATAGTTCTTTAGATAGCGCTTACATATAACAAATTTCCAATAATTATAATAAAAAGTTATCAATTGGTAATCTCATGTGAGTTTAGGAAGCTGGAGCTCGTTCGCATCGATTAGTAAGGCACGATACGAATAGATTTGTGCAAAAATAAAAGACCGTTTCCCGATAAAATACGAGAAAACGGTCATAATTAGATCGTATCTTTTTTCTATTCACTAACAGGCATATAAACTTTGTTTTATAATCGTCCCTCGTGACCCTGTTCCTCCTGCACAATTCGAGCAATGTGAATCATTAAATATAATAATTCCTCGTTTGATATGGAGATATTTAGCATATTTTGCACGTAGGTTTTGATCATCTCCGCACACTTATATTCAAGCGGGTGCTCTTTCACCATGTGTTGAAATATAAAATCTTTCGCCGAATTGCCCAGCCGCCCTTCTTGTAAACGCTGGATGAAGAATTGCAGATGTGTGACAAGTCTCACATAATGGATGGAATTTTTGTTCAATTGCATATCAAAGGTGTATTGTATCAGGTTAAAAATATCTTTTAACATCTTAACGGATTGCATCGTGCGCTCCATATTCTGTTCATGCGTTTGGGCATTCACGAAATGAAAAGCGATATTCCCTGCTTCTTCTTCCGGCAGTTCAATACCCAGTTCTAGATTCAGCATCTGAACGGCTTCAAGGCCCAGTTCGAATTCGACAGGATGAAACCTCTGGATCTCCCATAACATTCGATTCTGTAATGCTACACCTTTTTTCCATCGTTCGATGGCAAATGACAAGTGATCCATAAGCGTAAAGAAGATTTGGTCGTCAAGAGACAGCTTTTCTTTTGCATTGGTAATCAGTTTGTTTATGACATTCACATGTTTTTCTGGCATGTTTTCGATGGTTCGTACGTAAGCCAGGGCAGACGGATTATTTTGCAGAATGAATCGTTTCTGGATATGCTCCTCATCGAGTCGCTCGCCGACTTTGCCTTTGAATGCCAACCCTTTTCCCATGACAATCATCTCTTGTCCCTGTTCATCTTTGGTCAGAAGCAAGCTGTTATTTAATATTTTGATTACTCTCATGCATTCATCACGATCCTTTATTCTTTCGTGACCGCCTGATCCGAATTTCCGATACATCTGCCATTCTGTTTAATGACCTCTTGATACCACGAGAAGCTTTTCTTCTTCAAACGCTTCAAGTCTTTCAGATCCTGTTCACCGCGGTTTACATAGATCATTCCATAACGTTTCCCATACCCCTGATGTGTGCTTACCACGTCAATAACGGACCAAGGGCAATAACCAATCACATCTACTCCATCCGTTAGAGCCAGTCTGATCTGTTCCAGATGTTTCTCGATAAAATCTATCCGGTACGTATCGTTAATGGTGTAATCTTCCTCCAGTACATCTGGGGCTCCTATACCATTTTCTGTAATTAGAATCGGGAGACCATATCGTTCACATACCTTGCGCAATGTCAGCCTTAGGCCAACCGGGTCAATGACCCAGCCATATTTCGTTTTTTCAGTATAAGGATTCTCCGCGGCCCGGTATACTCCCTGCTCGCCAAGCATAATTTGCTGATCCCCTGCACGAGCTGTAACATCCGACGCATCGCCCATACTGGCGGCAATGGTTGCCGTCGAGTAGTAGTTGATTGCTACTAGATCGGGGCGGCCAGACTGGATATCTTCCATGTCACCCTGCTCAATAACCGGCTCGATGCCGCGTTCCTGTAAATAACTCCAGAATAATGGATTATACCGTCCCCACACCGATAAGTCGAGAAAACCCCATCCACGAATCGTCTCCCAGTTATATGCAGCGATTGCATCTGCTGGTTTGGAAGTTGCCTGGTACATGGAAGTCATGTTTAATGCAGGACCGATCTTACCTTGCGGGAGCATATCATGAAATAGTCGCATCGTTCTGCCTTGAGCTACAAACATGTGATGATTTTGCTGATACAGTTCCTTATTGGATGGCAAACGCCCGCCTTTTGGAGTACCAATAGCACCGGGATGGAGAATCATCGTATTTTGCTCATTAATGGTTAACCAATATTTCACTTTATGCCCGTAATGCTCAAACAAGATACGCCCATACTCGACAAAGGCATCGATCGTCCCCCGGTTGTTCCATCCTCCGGTTTTCTCAAGCTCGTAGGGTAAGTCGAAATGGTACATCGTCACAATGGGTTCAATACCATGGAGCAGCAATTCGTCAATTAATTGGTGATAAAAATCAAGTCCCTTCTCATTAACAACCCCTGTGCCTGAAGGCAAGATTCGAGTCCATGCAATTGAAAAACGGTATGCTTTGAGGCCCAACTCTGCAAAAAGCTTCACGTCTTCTCTGAATCGGTGATAGTGATCGCTCGCAACTGTGAAATCGGCGGTTCCAGCCGGATGATCACACATATCGATGACGGACAGGCCTTTGCCATCTTCGTTCCAAGCTCCCTCCACTTGATAGGCCGAGGTAGAGCCTCCCCACAGAAATTCATTGGGGAATGGTTTGATGTGTTGATATAACATCTCAAACACTCCTTCATTTTAAATGTTGATCAAGATATGTGACGGACCATATTACGGTTGTTACGAAAGGTGGATAATCGTCGCTCCAACCTCCACAGGACTCTGTTTCTCCAGCTTAATGTCCGGGAAACGATCCGAATTGGCGATAATGATCGGGGTTATGACTTCATACCCTTCTGCCTTGATGGCATCGATATCAAAGCGGATCAACAAGTCCCCCCGTTGTACGCGATCCCCTACTTTTATGGAAGAGTCAAAATGTCGCCCCTTCAGGTTCACGGTATCCACTCCAATATGAATGAGCACCTCTTCTCCATCATAACCATTTAATTTGACCGCATGTTTGGAGTCCATGAAAGCCGTAACTTCACCTGCGATCGGTGCATACAGTTCTCCTTTGGCAGGAATGATTGCAGCGCCCTTACCCAGTAATCCCAAAGAGAAAACATCGTCTGGTACACGGTCTAGATGGACTAATTCCCCTTGCATCGGGCTGGCGATCTTAAGTGGGCGTAATTCATTTTGGCTTGGTCCATTTGCATTTGTTGTTGCAGCAGACTTAGTGTCTGGGGTGTTGTCTTTAACAGACTGCCCGGAAAGTGTCTTGTCATCGTTGACGTTGGTGTTGCCTTCTTCTTCATCGTCTACTGGATCTTCAAAACCAATGATCCATGTCAGAGCAAAGGTAACGATAAAAGCGATCAGACAAGTCACAATGGCATGAACGATGTTCATCGGATTGCTTCCAATGAAGGCAGGTAACGCGGCAAGACCCGGAGAAACGAAGGCATAACGTACTAATCCAGTCAGACCAGCATATATCCCTGCTACACCACCACCGATCATTGCGGCAATTAAGGGTTTCTTCAGTTTCAGCGTTACACCGTACAGGGATGGTTCCGTGATGCCCAGTACGGCGGTGAAACCGGATGAAGCAGCGAGCTGTTTCAGTTTTTTGTTTTTTGTTTTTAATGCTACAGCAAGGGTTGCCCCACCTTGAGCAATATTGGACGCGAGCATTCCTGGACCGTTGATCATTTCATATCCATTTTTGGTTAGTTGGCTAGTTGCAATCGGCGTCATCGCCCATGCAGTGCCTGTTACGATAAGGAATGGTTGCAAAGTTCCCATTAACAAAGGAATCAGCCAACTGGCTCTGGCATTAATCGCTTCTGCACCCATCGCAACCAAATCATTCAGATACGTTCCGAAAGGGCCGATGGCCACTAATGCAAGTGGTGCTGTAATCAATAGTACAATCATTGGTTTCGTGAAAAATTTGATCATTGAGGGCGATACCCGATCCGCGAAACGTTCAATATAAGACATGAGCCAAACGACGATAATAATCGGTAGCACGGAGCCCGCGTAATCGGTTAGTCGAACTGGCACACCGATGAAAAACACGTCTTTTCCTTCCGCCATTAGGGCGCTCCATCCCGGATGCAATAACACGCCGGCAACTGTCATCGCCAGAATGGGGCTAGTTTCAAATTTAATGGAAGCTCCATAAGCCAGCAGAATGGGCATGAAATAAAAAGCCGCGTCCGCAATGGTGTTAAGGATATAGTAGTTTTGGCTTTCCGTCGTTACGAGGCCTGTCAGCACAAGTACGGCTAATATCGCTTTGATCATACCCGCGCCAATGATTGCCGGAATTACCGGAGTAAATGTTGTTGAGATCACGCTGATGAATCTGGAGATCCAGCTCTGTTTTTGCTTTGGTCCGTTATTTTTGCCAGAATCCGATTTGGAGTCCGTACTTCGGGTTGCCGAACCTATCTGCTGAGTAATAACTCGATAGACCTGCTGCACCTCATTGCCCACGACAACCTGGTATTGCCCGCCATTATTCACAACGGTAATGACACCTGGAAGTGCTTTAAGCTTTTCTGTCTCCGCTTTGGAGATGTCGTGCAGTTCGAATCGAAGTCGGGTTGCGCAGTGCGTAAGCCGAGCGATATTATCCTTCTTTCCAACCAATTCCGTAATCTCTTGTCCTAACTTGCGATAATCCATAACTTTGCCCCATTTCTGAATTTGGATATAAAAAAGACCAAAACGATATGCCTTCCCCTACTTACATAAGGAAAATGCAAAATCATTTTGGTCATGCCTGCTTTACCAGTAACAGCCAAACACTGCTAATATTCAATTCGCTTTTGATGTAAACGTTTACTGGATCATAATATCACACAATAAATTAGTTAGCAATCACTTTATTCGACATTTTTCTGCATTTTGATATGAAAATGGTTCTCTATCTGCGGCTATAAATAGCCCTAAATAATTGATATTTATCAAAACATTTCATTTAATTGCTAAATAAGTATGGTTATGGTAAGTTTAAATTAAATAATGATAGGTTGACTATCATTATTTTGTGATTTCCAATCTACATTAAAGGATGGCGAGGAGACATGCGGGCTGATAACAGATCGATCGTTATTCATAAGGTATCTAATTTAGAGACACCTGAAGAGCTTTGGAATCCATATGCTTACTATGAGGACATGCTGGAGAATCATCCCATCTTTTTTGACGAGAAGCAGCAGGTATGGAATCTGTATCGTTATGATGATGTCAATTCCGTTCTAACAGACTGGAAACGGTTCTCTAGTGTACGTAAACGGAGTGTATCCCCAGTTCCACCGGTAGTTACCCGAGTGGACATCAATTCTGTCGATCCCCCTGTTCAACGTGATATTAGAAAACTAGTCTCCAGTGCCTTCACCCCACGTCAGTTAAAAACCTGGGAGCCTCAAATCGCGGCTATCGTTGATGAGCTAATGCTTGAGATGAAGGCAAAAGATGATGTGGACATCGTTCGAGACCTAGGGGTTCCACTTCCTGTTACTGTCATTGCCGATCTACTTGGGGTAGAGAGGCAACACCGGGCACAGATCAAAGCCTGGTCTGACAAACTATTTTTCCCCAATGCCGCAGGTAATGAGCAGGAGCAGATAAATGAGAAGTATGCGGCTATGCAGGAATTTAACGAATTTTTGCTCCCCATTGTTCAGCAGAAGAGAAAGCATCCTGCCGAAGACATTATTTCCGATCTCACACTTGCCGAGCTGGATGGGGATCAACTGACCGATGAAGAGGTTGTTACCTTTAGCTTGGGCCTGCTTGCTGCTGGGAACGAAACTACGACCAACATGATAAACAGCCTGTTCTACAGTTTTATGTATGATCAACCAGGAATCTATCAAGATATTGCCGCAAATCCAGAGCTGATTGAGAATACCGTGGAAGAATCGTTAAGGTATCGTTTTCCAACGACACTGGATCGTGTGCTCACAGAGGATACGGACATCCTGGGCGTGCCTATGAAAAAAGGAGACGTTGTGTTAACCTGGCTGGGTGCAGCCAACAATGACCCTAGACATTTTCCCGAACCTTCCCGCTTTGATATCTACCGTCCCAACAGCAATCGTCATCTCGCCTTCGGCAAAGGACCTCACTTTTGTCTGGGCGCTCCTTTGGCCAGGCTGGAGGGCCAACTGGTGCTGAGAGGGTTCACGAGTCACTTTTCCGATATTACTGCAAAAATCAAATTTGAAGCGGCAAGCCAGCTCTACCCGGGTACACAGACTCTTCAAAACCTGCCAGCCATCTTAACACCCAAGATTTTTTGAACTAATTGTATCAACTATAAAGTCCCGTTCTCTGGTTGGAAACCTAGGATTAACTGCGTTTTACTAGCCTAATGGTTGACTAAGACGCCAAGTGTAGATTATAAATGTTTTAAAAGCGAATTTGGTATACACCACAACAAATCTAAATGACAGGATGGTGCTAAAAGGTGTCAGTCGTTATATCCACAGATGATTTAGAACTTACTTGTCCTCATTGTAATGGCGAAAAGCAAGTTAATGAGAAGGATCAAATGGTGCTTTGTCCAAAATGTGAAGGTAAGGGCGTAATTCTAACTACATTAGGACAAACGTTACTTCACTTTATAAAAAAACATACTTAAGATAAGTAGAAAGAGACTGTAACTAATATAAAGTTGCAGTCTCTTTCTGTCTTTATTCAATTTATATACGGTTAAAATGTACCCAACCCAATGTACCCGAAGGGATATATCTTATTATGCCTTTCTTCTATCCTCAAGCTCTCTAACAATGGTTGGATATTCCTTGTCCAGCTTGTTTTTGTAAAGGAATACTGCAAGAAGAATGAATACAACAATCGGGACGTATATATTCAACGCAATGATGGCCTGCTTGGCTCCTTCTCCTTGGGTTGTGGCTTGCTCAACATATCCTCCCAATGCGAGGAACCATCCAATCATAGCTGTGCCAATGGCTGTGCCTACTTTTGAACCGAAACCGATTACACTATTCGTTAGACCAACGAGTCTTTTGTTGAATTTCCATTCACCGTATTCAATCGTGTCTGTGACAAGTGCTCCACCTACTGCCATGAGCGGAATCGTACCAAGCGTTTGGAAGATGGAACAGATCAGACCCAATGTAATGCTCTCTGGAGCGACTAACCGAACAGCTGCTCCGAGGAATCCGATAACAATACCGCCAAGAGCCGTGGTACGCTTGCCGTAACGTTTAATAAACGGTCCAGATAAGGCAAATCCGATAATAACGGGAATCAAACCAATAGCGCCCATGATGCCAATCAGGCTGACATTACCCCAAATGTACTTGGCATAATAACTTCCTGCTGCTACACCCAGAGCAAACAAAATGTTGGCGAGAGCCATTACGAAGAACATGTACACCCAGTATTTATTGGCAAAAAGCAATTTCAGTCCTTCCCGAATCGGCGTTTTATCCTGAAACATGCCAAGCTCGTCGAGTTGAACATTATTGTACTTTTCTTTATTGGACAGGAATGCAATGAAGATCCCGATTGCTGCAACACCAGCAAAAATTGCTGCGAGCAACGTCCAGTCACTTCTGCTATTCCCCATGGCTGTAACGACTGGCACAAATGCAACCGCAACAACCATACCTGCCAAATACCCGCTGCTTGAACGGATGATACCCATTAAGGAACGCTCGTAACTGTTACGGGTCGTTAACGCCATCAAGCTATTATATGGAATTGAGGTTGGAGTAAACACCAGGATGTAGAACACAAGATTCGTAATAATCGCATATATAATTTTGCCTGTAGAACTTATATCCGGCACGGAAAACATTAAGAATAATGAGATGAACATTGGGATGGTCATCCATAACAACCAGGGACGGGCTTGCCCATACTTGGTTTTGGTCCGATCCACCAGTACACCCATACCGATGTCTGCAAACGCATCCAAAACTTTGGTCAGCAGCATTACTGTACCGACTACAGCGGCAGAAACGCCAACGACATCCGTATAATAATACGTGATCAAACCCAACAATCCACTTGAAATGTTTAACCCGAACTGTCCCATTGAATCACCAATTAATCTTTTTGTTGGTATCTCCCGGGGTGGCTGAGTCGGCGTATTATCTACTTTAATATGCTGCTCATTCACTGCAACTCCCATAACACTCGCCTCCGTTACTCTTCATGTTGAATTTCTCTTCCTCTTCTATACTTTCATTTTATGTCCTGGCACATATAACAGATATAGCGCATTGTTAAGATCAAATAACGCAATCCAAACTGAAGGTATTCCTGCTGTTTGAACGACAAAAAAACTGACTCAGGGATGCTGAATCAGTTCTTTTGTCCATATGTTTTATGCACGATTCTTATGAATAAAATGGAACGAAATAGATGAGGAATCTTCTTTAAAATCGCTAGAAACATGAACGAAAGGCTTGCTGCTAATTCTTAGAGTGTCAGTCCACCGTCTGCTACAATGATGGAGCCTGTCATATAACTGGAGCCGTCAGATGCCAGGAATGCTACGAGTTCAGCAAGCTCCTCCGGCTCCGCAAAACGCCCAATTCTCATATTCGGGAATTCTTCAGGCATATAGTCGCTCTCTTGCAACATTTGCGGAACAGCTGCGGTCAGCGTAGTGGCTACACCCCCAGGGCAGATGGCATTTACCCGAATGCCTTTTCTGACGTACTCAATCGCTGCTGCTTTTGTCAATCCGGCAACACCGTGTTTACTCGCTGTATAAGCGGCCAGACTGTGCTCAGCACGCAGTGCTGTTGTTGATGCTGTATTAATCACATGACCGTAGCCTTGTTGAACCATCACGTTGAGAGCGTGCTTCATCCCCAGAAAAATCCCTTTCAGGTTAACGTCGATGATTCGTGAGAAATCGTTCAGGGATGTTTCATGGAAAGGCTGGAATTTCTGGATGATACCTGCATTGTTGAACGCGACATCGATTTTGCCAAACGTTTCAACTGCTTTTTGAATATAGTTTTCTACATCCTCTTCCTTGGATACATCGGCTTGAACAAAAATCGCCTCGCCATCTTGCTCTTTCACAAGCTCAAGTGTCTCTTCCCCTGTTGTTACGTTGTAATCCACCAGAACAAGCTTGGCTCCTCTCGCTGCCATCAACACTGCACTTGCTCGGCCAATACCGCTGCCAGCACCTGTGATGGTAATCACTTTGCCTGCAAGTATATCGGATTTTGTATTTACAGCTTTGCTCGCTTTAGGCGCCTCTGCGGATTCAAAGGTTACGTTAGCCAGATCCGCTTTCAGTGCGGACAAAATGTCTTCTGGGAGATCGACCTGTGGAATGGCTGCGAGTTGATCCAGCGTAAAATGGGAAGCCATTTTGAATGATGGCTCGTTAATGAATTCAGGTAGATGTTTGGTAAGCAATGCTGTTGCTTCATCATTATTCAATAGTTCCGAAATTTTTATGTTTTCATTGTAAGTTGTCATAGTTGTTTCCTCCGAATTTTTATTTTGATAGCGATACTATTATATAGATATAAATACTATCATTTCATGTCGATTTTTGCAATTCGTCGTTTTAATAGATTTGGAACGAATCTGAAAATGGTTAAAGGGTCATCCTGCTTCTGCTGTGTTGCCTTCAGGTTATGTCACCGAAATAGTCTTTAGCGCATCGTTAAGCTGCCTCTGCTCTTCCTCAGTCAACAGGTCCCCGCCATAACTCAAAATCGTGCGAAGTGGCACTCCCATCGCATCAGGATGTGGAGTTTCCCCGAGTTCAGGGATAGCGGCAATAATCTGTTTTTTACATTGCTCGTTGTTCCATAAAAGACCTAGCTTCACATCGAGACTGTATTCGTGGACCTCTTCATCCAGAACAGGCTCAATAGAAGAGGGAAATTCGCCAAACACACTGCTGACCCAGCGTGTACATAGACCAAACCACTGGGCGACAACAGGCTCAACCATACTTTGGAGACCCGAGGAAGTTAGTGGACGGGCAAGGGATAGCCCATGGGTACCTGTCGGGAAAATATGCATTTCAAATGGAATATTCTTGCGGTTAAGCGCATCGGCAAACGCAAGGGAATTCTGTACAGGTACACGTCTGTCGTCAAACGTATGGAATAGGAACGCTGGCGGTGTAAGCTCGTCCACCTCCTGATCAACGCCTGGAACGGGCGCAGGGAAAATATCACTCATTTCCTCCAGAATACAAGGATAACCAAGAATCATCGCATTAGGCCGAGTGGAACCCATCGTCCCCAATGCTGCAGCAAGATGGCCTCCTGCGGAGAAGCCGCATACCGCTACCTTTTGAGGATCAATGCTCCAGTCTGCACTGTTGGCCCGTATGAGAGTCAACGCTTCCTCGGCATCGTTCAATGGTCTTGGAAATACAGCATGCTGATTAAGTGAATATCGCAGGATAAAGACTTGATAACCTTCAGCCAAAAATGCCATAGCGACGGGTTCAGCTTCTCGATCCGAACAAGCTCTATACCCTCCACCTGGAAGCACAAGTACCGCTGGCCGCTGTTTAATATTTGGCATCTCGGGTGAAGAATCCAGCAGGTAGGCGGTCAATATGACGTTGGTATTGCTCAGGTTAACCGATTGTATTTTCATTTAAAATCTGTCTCCTTAACTCAGTGAAATGGCAAAGCTAAAAGGATACTTCTATTGTAGATTTCAAGTGAGACGATCGACTATAACGCGATACAAAGATCGTGTAGCGTAATTCAAGCCCATTGCCAGTCGAAGACAAAGAAAAAACCGCGAAATCGCGGTTAAGTATGACTATCGTGTTTTATAACGAATGTGGTTGTAATGGATTAAAAGGAAACCGGAAAATCGTGCAGTCCGCGAATAATCATGCCTGGACGCCATTCCAGTGAATAAGGCTGTGTCTTAAATTGAATATCCGGCATTTTACGAAGCAATGCGTTAATGGCGATCTCTCCTTCAAGTCTGGCGAGCGGGGCTCCAAGGCAAAAATGAACACCTTTACCAAAGGCAATATGATGATTGACCTTCCGTGTGATATCAAACGCATCCGGGTCAGCGAACTGATTCGCATCCCGGTTGGCTGAGGAAAAGGAAACAAAGAGCATGTCGCCCTTACGGATATGCTTGCCCCCGAATTCGACATCCTCGGTAGCCCAGCGAATATTACTCACCTCAGCAGGCCCGTTATATCTCAAGATCTCTTCAATGGCCGGTCCAATCATGTCTGGCTTCTCCAGCAGCAAGCGCTTCTGCTCCGGATTTTCGAGCAAGGCCAGTATACCGTTGCCAATCAGATTTACAGTGGTTTCATGCCCTGCAATGATCAGGACAAAAACAAGGGCATACAATTCCTGTTCGGACAATACGTCCCCTTCCTCTTCTACATTGATGAGGTCGCTAATCAGGTCCTCCTGAAGAGATTGTCTCCGTTCTGCAATGAGCCTCTGCAAATATTCGACAAAAGCACGCATGACTTGATCACTTTGTTCATTCATTTCTGGGTTATTGAAGCCTTCCATAATCGTATTGGACCATTCACGGAACTGCTCCTGATCCTCATGAGGAACCCCTAACATCTCGCAGATTACAATGATTGGAAGAGGAAAGGCGTAGTCTTCGATCAAATTCATTTCTCTTTTACCTGTGGCGAGTACACCCTCAAGCAAATTTTCACTAATTTCATGGATGCGACTACGGAGGCGTTCAATCATACGTGGTGTAAAGGCCTTCTGGATCAACCTTCTCAACCGACGATGGTCCTCTGGCGTTACACTAAGCAAGTTGCGAGAGATGATCTCCTGATGTGGTGGAGCTGAGCCGTCAGCTTCTCCCATGTACGGAGAGTTGGTTACAAAGCGCTTGTTGTCCTGCAAAATGGCAGAAGCGTCATCGTAGCCAGACACTAACCAGGCAAAGTGGCCGCTCGGCAGAAGAAAACGGTGAACCGGATCTTCTGTACGCAACTGTTCATATACCGGGAACGGATTTTGGATAAAGGCTCTATCCATAAAATCAACCTTGGACTTGGGATCGTTTTTGCTCTCGTTCGTAAACATCGTAACGCCTCCTGAATGATAGAGTGAATATCAATACAATATAGATTCTATCACCTCGCCAATGCGCTTTCAAATTTTGATAAAATACTCATTTTTTGCTAATCAAAGATGCACACAAGATCAACTTGTGTGCATCGGTATGAAATGATTTGCATTTAAAGAACGTCATCCTGTTTTGTATCAACCAGCAATGGTTTATTCTAAACGAGTTGTATGGTCTCCAGCTTGAGATCGAGCTGGTCGAGTTGTTCCTCTGGCGTACTGAACGAAGGATAGGTGGATAGCTCACGCAAGCTTGCTTCCCCCATTGGACCAATTGTCCCCGGGTCCAACGAAGCCAGCACCGGTGAAAGCTCGTGCAGCATACTCCGGCTATGCTCGTTACGAAGCAGTACATTCAGAGGTGTACGGGTGCTTAACGTTTGTTTGTATGGCACGGACGGTACATAAATGAAATCATACGTGCCACTTACCACTTCAATGACCACTTCATCTTCACCCTGAACGACAGTCAGACCTGCATTCGAAAGTGTAATTCCGTTCATCATCACCTGATCAACCACGGCGCGTGGCAGCTTGATCGTTGCTGTTGCATTAAACGGCACAGAGAAGCTTAAATACAGCCTGCCTGCTTCGTCAAACTTCCATTCACTGCGATAAGTTCCTGCTGTGGTGTCGATGCGCGCTTTGGTCCACTGGATTCTGAAATCAGGCATCGGTGCCAGCAGTGCATGGCGGAAGCCAGGCCGATCCTCTACTGGATTGATCCCCGCCATATGACGATACATCCATTCAACAACGGCACCGTAGGCATAGTGATTGAGCGAGTTCATACCATTTTCACTGATTGTACCATCTGGCAAAATGGAGTTCCAACGCTCCCAGATTGTTGTTGCTCCCATATTGACCGCATACAGCCAGCTTGGGTAATCATCATTGAGCAGAAGTGTATAGGCGATATCATTGCTGCCATGCGCTGACAGCACTCGGTTTAAATAAGGCGTACCTACAAAGCCGGTTCTCAGATGATTTTGATCTTTTCGTACACGCAAGCGAATAGCTTCTGTAGTCCGTGCCTTATGTTGCTCAGGAACGAGATCCATATACAACGCTACAGCGTATGCGGTCTGTGTATCTACTGCCAGACGTCCATTCGCAGTAAAGTATTCCTTCAGAATTGCAGCTCTAACCTCTTGCGCCAACTGCCCATAGGATGCGGCAAGATCATGATGTCCAAGTACCTTGGCAGCCTTGGCTACGATATCTGAAGAATAGGCATAGTAGGCTGAGGCAATAAAGTAATTATCTGTTCCACCCATCGGAGAGTTCGGGTCATCCCCATCTAGCGCAAGCCAGTCACCAAAGTGAAAACCTACCGTCCACAAACGTGTACCTCCGGATTCGTCATCTGAATGCTTGATATAATCTACCCATGCCTTCATGCTGTCAAACTGCTGCTCCAGAATGGACTGGTCCCCGGAATGAAGGTACGTATTCCACGGAATAATGGTTGCCGCATCTCCCCAGGCGCTGGACCCTCCGCCCTGCACACGTCCAACCGGAATGACCATCGGCACCATACCGTCCCGATCCTCCTGTTCCATCCACAGATCATATCCATACTTGTTAAAAAAGGCATACGTATCCATATTATAATTTGCTGTACCGGAGAATACCTGTGCATCCCCTGTCCAGCCCATGCGCTCATCGCGCTGTGGACAATCGGTAGGTGTATCGAGGAAGTTCCCTTTTTGCCCCCAAAGTGCATTTTCAAACAGACGGTTCACGCCAGCATGACTAGTTTCCAGATATCCCGTGCGCTCCATATCCGAGTAAACCACACAGCCTGTGAAGTCATTTAGATCCAGTTCGCCTGCCCAACCTTCAACCTTAACATATCGGAACCCGTAAAATGTGAAATACGGACGCACAATAGCTTCTTCACCATTTGCGGTATAGATGTACTCCGCCTTAGCCGAGCGAAGGTTCTCCCGGTAGAAATTACCTTCCTGCAACACTTCGCCATATTGCAAATGGATGACCGTTCCGCTTGGTGCCGTAGTACGGAATTGCAACCAGCCTACCATATTTTGGCCCATATCAATAACCGTTTCGCCAGCAGGCGTGGTTAAAATTTCGATCGGCTTTAAGGTTTCCTTGATCACGACCGGAAGACTTTTTCTTGCTTGCAGGCGCTCGTAGCCCAGATCACTTTCCCGAACGGGGAAAGTCTCGTTTGCTTCCAGCGTGGCATCATAGATTTCTCCGTCATAGATGTTTCCGTCCAAGACATTCGAGCGGATGGCATGCCAGGACAGATCGGACGGAACAACGTCTTCTGTTCCATCCGTATACGTAATCACCAGCTCGGACAGCAATGCAAAATGATCACCATATAAATTGGCAGTGGTATCTCCTTCAAAACCAAACCGTCCCTTATACCAGCCATTCCCCAAACGAACATCTATCGCGTTGGCCCCTTCTTGCAGCAGGTCTGTAATATCGTAGGTTTGATACTGAAGCCATTTGTGATAGGCATTATAATGCGGTGCCAAGTATTCATCCCCAGCCTTGACTCCGTTTAGCTCCAACTCGTATACGCCCAAACCACAGATGTACGCACGTGCTTTGGCGATGGGACCTTTGACTTCGAACGTTTTTTGGAGGACAGGATGAATCGTCGGTTCCATCTCAGGTGTAATCCACTTTGCCGTCCATGGCTCATCTTGCTTCGCTGTTTCAAACCAAGCCGCTTCACTGGTCGCCTTTTCTCCAAGCTCATTCCATACTCGAACTCTCCAGAAGTAACGTGTCCGTGCAGCCAGTTCCAGATCCGGTGAATACGCGAGCGAATCCATATCCTCTGTTATTCCGCTATCAAATACAAGCTCTGCAAAGGATTCGTCCAGTGCAATTTCGACCTGTGCAGCGATCTGCTTTGTCGCTGTCGTATCCGTGACGGTATAAGAAAAGGTTGGCTTGGTTACCCCAAAACCGAGCGGATTAATAATGTGATTTGTTTTCATATGAGTAATGTTCATCGATGAAACCTCCCCCTGTCGATTACCTTTCGGAACGTTTAACCATCCTGTTTTAAGGCTGATTCTGTACCGATTGGTACCATTCATTCACTTCTTCCGTGATCTTTCTTCCACCTGAATTCAGCCATTTTTTCACGAACTCATCAAAAATGGTGAGTGGCTCCTCTCCATAAATAATGGAGTTGAAGGTGTCCAGTTCCAATTTTTGCAAATAAGTGTTTCTAGCTTGCATTGTTTTTGTTGGGGGCCCCTGAAACAGATTGACTCGATCAATTTGCCGCTGCCTGGTCTCTACAACGTTTGCCTTCATTATGGGATCCTGCTTCTCATCCTTAGGATCAATTCCCATACTGAACAAAATGGCGCGATCATGCGAGCTGAGCTCTTCTCCATTGCCCATTCTCAGAAGAGTTGCTCTGAATCGGGAAGGGTAACTTGCATATTGTCCCATGAGGGTATATTTGAACGTTATTACTTTCCCCCCGGGAATATCGCGGCTGTCACTATCCACCGAACCATCCGGGTTCAGCACATAATCATATCCATTCTGATACGCACTCAGATACAACAGATTATCCGTCACCGTAGCCTCATACAGATAGTTCTGATACTTGAAAAAAGCCTGCAAGGCTTCTTCAGAAATGTCAGCGCTGATCATTAAAGCCCCGCTGTAAGAGTTTCCTTTGAATCTCGCTGTGGTTCCATCCATTCCTGCAGGAATCGGATAAGGCACAAACTCAGCCTTCGGATCCTTTTCATTAAGTTGTTGCAGCGGATAATCTCCAAACCAGCGTGGACCAGCCACCATGCCAACTTTGCCATCAATAATATTTTTATTGACCTGATTGAAGTCTTGCAGAGCTATGTTATTGCCCACATAACCCTTTTTCTTCCAGTCTTGCAGTTTTGCCAGCGCATTTTTGATCTGAGGCTGGATACTTCCGTACTCAAGATTGCTCTGTGCATTCTTGCTCCATATACTTGGAATCGCTCCATACGCACCAAATACCCAGGATATGTCTCCTGTAGGTGAGGCCAGATACTGGTCCTTGATTGCAAAATCAATACCGTAGGTATCCTGTATGCCATTACCGTCTGGATCATCATAGGTAAAGGCTCTCATTACCGTTTCCAGTTCGTCGAGATTGCTTGGTGCCTTCAGGTTCAGATGATCTAGCCAATCCCTGCGAATCCAGAGTACGGACTGCGAGGCTTGCTCCGTAATGATCGGAATCGCCATCCGTTTCCCGTCAATTTCAAAAGGCTTCCATACCTCTGGCACTTCAGCCATAGCCGCTTTCCAGGTGGATGAAGCATATCGATCAAAGGCTTGTCCAGCGTCCAACAGTTTGCCTGAGATCATGAATCCATTGACCGTGTCCATGACACTGGAGGAGAACACATCAGGTAACGTATTGTCGGCAGAGAGCATTAATCGAAGCTTCATATCGTAGTCATCGACAGGAGAACTCCATTTGGTCCGAATATCCACGCCAAGCGTTTCTCTGGCCCAACGGATATGAACATTATCCGCAGCAGTTTCGCCATTTTTGTAGATCGTGGTTGGATCATTCATTTTGACCGTTGTTACGATCACACCTGTTTTTACAGGCATAGGCTCTTGTGCTTTACCACTGCAAGCGGCGGTAAACAGAATCATACAAGCAACAGAAAGAGACAGGTATATTTTGCTACTCATGCGAAATGCGCTCCTTCATCTAATTCATCTTCATCATATCGTGCCAGTTATACAGTCGAAATAACGCTTTTCCAACATTAGATAATTCATTCTTAACCTTCATCTATATTACATTCCAAATCACTTGTATTTCATCCAATGCCAGCCTACAATAAGGTGAATTTACATCGTTGGCAGGAGGCGTTAAGGGTTGCAAAAGAAATACAGGACCTTTATAAACATGGTGACCATCACGCTGATTATGCTTGTCGCCGTCCTGGTCATGTATACCTTCTCGGTTCAATCCAGTCTGGATACCGTTCAAAAGGATATTGAAACAAACAATCTCAATCGCGTGCAGTTTGTTGTTAACTCACTTGATCAGAGCATAAATCGGCTGAATATGTTATCCATCTCCATGGAAACGGACAATTCTATTGCCCTGCTGCGATCCATTGACGTGATGAGTTCCTTTGAACAAGTACAGTTGATTCAAAATGTTGCTGCGAGAGTCAATCTGCAAAGTCTGTCCGAGGGATGGAATAACAAAATATCAGTCTACTCGGTTCTGTTGAATCAATGGATCATTTCTTCGGAGTTAAATATGAAGACTCCCTCTATAGATTCACTGAAATCAGGTTGGAACTATGATGCAGCAACAGCTAAATATTATAAATACAAGGTCAGTCCACAGATCATTATTCGGTTGGAGTTCCCGCGCAGCAATCTGGAGGATCTAGTTGAGAACTCGCATCAGGGCGAGAATGAGACGTTATTTTATAACCCGGACGAGCAGTTGGTTACTCGCAAAGAGGCCAATCCCATTACCCCTCTTATCATGAAAGAGCTAACCGCTCATCTACAACCATCCTCCGGTACAAAAACCGTTTCGGTTAACGGAGCCCAGTACATTGTCAATTATGTGTACTCTCATCAGCTCGGCTGGTATTTAATTGATTTTATGCCACTTGATAAAGCATTGCAGCCTATACGAATGACTCAATTCTGGTTTTACTCTGCCTGTGTCATGCTGTTTATGGCGGGGGTCACGATTATTGTTGTTCTTTTCCGCAAGGTACAGATTCCCATACTTGCTCTATTAAAAGGTGTTCGTCTTTTGAAACATGGCGACTTCTCTTATCGGATTCAACGACAGAGCGGTAATGAATTTGATTACTTATATGGTCAATTCAACGACATGGCCGGACAGATTGAGGATTTGATTGAAAAGGTATACAAGGAAAAAATCGTCGCTCGCGAGGCGGTGCTGAAACAGCTTCAAGCCCAGATCAATCCTCACTTTTTATATAATTGTCTCTTTTTCATTAATAATATGACAAGATTGGGCAATGAGGAAGCAGTTACTGCCATGACCCAGAACCTGGCCGAATACTTCAGGTACACCACACGCCTTGACGAGCCGATGACCTGTTTGGAAAAAGAGTTGGGAATCGTCCGCAATTACCTTGAGATTCAGAGTTTACGCATGGACCGTCTCTCTTATCAGATTGAGCTACCGGACGAGCTAAGATCTGTCCCGATTCCCAAACTACTCATTCAGCCTTTGGTAGAGAACAGTATTATCCACGGCATAGAAGCCAAGCGGGATTCCGGTTCCATCCAAGTCTCCGTTGAGCGTACGGAACACGGAATCTGTGTTGTAGTTGATGATGACGGGAAAGGCATGACCGAGGAAGAAATCAGTGCACTTAAGGTCAGAATATCCGAGCCGCCTGTGGACACGATGGGGTGTGCGCTCTGGAATATTGCGGAGCGTCTACGTATTCATGACGCTACCGATTCGGGTATCCAGTTTGAACAGAGTCCCCTTGGAGGCATGCGTGTCCGATTAAACTGGTCGCTTGCAAAAACATAGGGTGAAGAAAACACTGTATAATAGAACAATGCCTCTGATCATCACTTCCAGTGACGGCAGAGGCATTGTTTGGGTTGAAATTGCTTTTTTGATCGCCAAACGCCAGAATGAATCCTTGCGTTGACAGAAAAGAGTCTAGTTTGATAGCATAGTTTGAGTTCATTCCAACAAGGAGGTTTTTACAATAGAACCCCGTCAACGGCTTCAACAAGAGCGCAGTGACCTTAAAACAAGAAGACGAGCAGCTATAATTGAAGCAGCTAAAATTGCTTTTTTGAATAAAGGCTTCGAACAAGCGACCATGCAGGATATTGCGGACGAGGCAATACTGGGGGTGGCAACAATCTTCCGCTATTTTCCGCGGAAAGAGCAGCTTATTGTTGCCGTAGCTTCAGATATTGTTCAGTCCGAGGTTCTGGTATTCTCCGATATTATCAGAGGTGAAGGCACCTGCTACGACAAGCTTGGCCGCCTTTTTGACTCGCTTGTTTTTTTCCAGCAGGTGGAAAGCCAGCGAAGCTCCAAATTAATAGAAGCGTTTGAGTGTTACGTCGCTATGTCCAAGTCCCCGTTGGAGGATATCGAGATGTATCATTCTAACTACCAACAGATTATTATGCTTTGTGCAGAGCTTGCTGAGCTTGGTAAAAAGGATGGATCTGTTCGTAACGACGCCAATGTGGTTGAAACGATTAACACGATGATTAATGTCTTTGGCAATTTCTCCAAAAAAACAGCGATGCTCCATGGCATTAAAGCCTTCCAAACAAAAGTGGACGAAGCCGAGCAATTTAATATCCTCAAGAACATATTTTTGGATCATCTCAAGCCCTGAACAGCGGCTCCGATCTGCCGGTGGAGGAGTCGCCGTTTTGGGTAGCTCTTCATGCGAAAATGCGAACATTAGCCATTGGACTCCTCCTGCTGACGGCGTTCTATGATATATGAGAACAAATCATGTTTTATTTGTTGTCATTATCTGGAGTATTGGATGAGTGATGTCCTTGAGCATCTTTCATCACAGACTCTCCCTCGATATCAATGTTAGGTAACAAACGATCCAACCATTTTGGCAAATACCATGCACTCCGACCCATGAGTGTCATCAGCGCTGGAACAAGGGTCATTCTTACGATAAATGCATCAACAAGGATACCAAACGCCAGCGCAAGTCCCATCGATTTGATAATTGTATCCCCTGCAAAAATAAAGCTGGCAAATACTGCGATCATAATCAATCCGGCAGCCGTGACTACAGGACCGCTATGGGTTATACCGCTTCTTACCGATTTCACAGCATCTCCGGTGTGCGTATAATCCTCACGCATCCGGCTCACGAGAAATACCTCATAGTCCATTGCCAGACCAAACAGAATACCTGTAACCAAAATTGGCAGGAAGCTTAGTACAGGTCCTGGCTCAGGGATTCCGAAGAAGCTTCCAAGATAGCCATCCTGTATGACCCAGACAATAAAGCCGAGCGTTGCACCCAGAGTGAACAAAAATCCGGCTACAGCTTTGATGGGAACGAGAATGGAACGGAATACAAGCATGAGCAGAACAAAAGCAAGACCAACAATCAACAAAGCAAACTTTGGTAAAGCCTCGGACAGCTTCTCTGAAATATCGATATTAACGGCAGTTCCACCTGTAACCATGATCTCGACATCATGATTCTTGAGTACCTGCTCTGCCTGATCACGAATCGTTTGAACAAGTTCGGTTGTTTTAATATCATTCGGGCCGGATTTGGGTAACACCGTAATAATCGCCGTAGTGCCTGAAGGACTTGGAATCTGCGGAGCTACAGAGGCTACATCCGGAAGTTTGCTGATGAATGTGGTTGCCTTTGTAATGTCTACCTGTGCCTCCTCACTGTTTGCAGCCTTGGCAACGACGATGAGCGGACCGTTAAATCCTTTGCCGAAACCTTCGGAAAGCAGATCATAACCTCGGCGTTCTGTCGTTTCTTTGGATTTCAGACCATTATCCGGTAGGCCAAGCTGCATATGTGTGAATGGAACGGTACACACCGCCAGAATCGCAATACACAGAATGGTTGTGAGCCATGGCTTGCGAGTAACCATTTTGCCCCAACGATTTTCTGCTTCGGCAGATTTTTTGCGACCAGACCACTTGCGCAGCCATTTGTTCTCACGAGCAGGATGGATGCGATCTCCTGCTGCTGCCAGCAACGCCGGGGTAAATATAATAGCGATCAATACAGCAACCAGTACACTGATTGCCGCAGCGAGTCCCATCATGGTGATGAATGGAATCTGTACAACGGACAGCCCTACGAGGGCGATAATAACGGTTAAGCCTGCAAATACAACGGAGCTGCCTGCTGTTGCATTAGCTTGTGCAATAGCGGTAGTCCGATCATAACCTGCGGCCAATTGCTGCCGATATCTGGACATAATGAACAAGGCGTAATCGATCCCTACCGCAAGTGCCAGCATAACAGCCAGCGTAATCGAGAATGAAGCCATCGATACTGTGTTGGAGCCGATGATGATAATCATGATTCCTATGCCAAGCCCAACAACCGCAGTCAAAATGGGAAGTCCTGCGGCAAGGAAAGACGTAAAGGTGAACGCCAGAATCACAAATGCAATCAGGATACCAATCACCTCGGACACGCCGCCAATTTCAATCTCTGAAAAGGCTACACTTCCTGCAAGTTCGGTTTGAACACCCTTGTCACGTAGTGTATTGACAACATCAAGGATATGCTCTTTGGACGTCTCACTTACATCTGCGGCTGACTGCGTATATGTAATATCCGCATAACCAATCTCTTTGTTTGCACTGATCGTTCCCCCATCATAGGGGTTAACAACAGCTTTTACAGAGGAATCGGACGTAACCTCTTTCAGCGCTGCGAGAATTGCTTTTTGGGTAGCATCGGATTCAAGCGTGCCCTTCTCCGATTTAAATACCATTCGAACCTGTCCACCGTCATCTGATGACGGGAATTCCTGATTTAATACATCAGCCGCCTGTTCGGACTTGGTTCCGGGAATCGTCATCTCTCCCGTAAAGGAGGTTCCCAGCCCCATGCCGATTGCTGCCAACAGCAGCAGGATGACAAGCCCTCCTGTGATTACCCCTTTTTTCTTGGCTACAGCCCATTCACCTAATCGATACAAAAATTTAGCCATGTATATGGATAGCTCCCTTCTAATCTGAAACTCAGGTTCTCTTGTTCGGACAACCTCATGACATCATCATAGTGGAAACTAAAACAAAAAAAATCGTACGTAGGGGCATGCCCTTCATGTACAATCGGGTAGAACCAAAGGGCAGCCTGTATAAGGCTGCCCTTTGAAATCTAAATACTATTCTGTTACTACAGGTGCAGAATGCCTCTCTCTACGGATACAGCAACCGCTTCGGAGCGCGAGTCTACCCCCAGCTTATTATAAATATTAGTCAGCTGAGCTTTTACTGTTCGTTCTGCAATGCCCATATCAAATGCGATCTCCTTGCTTCGCAGTCCGCGAGCAACTGCCTGAAGAATTATAAGTTCTTTTTCTGTCAGTAATGTATCTTTGTGCTTGTGTACCACCGCTGGCTTCTGGTGAAAGGCAAATACTCTTGCCGAAATTTCAGGTTGCAGCAATGTTTCACCGCGAAGGGCCGACTCCAGCGTACGGAATAAATGATCACGACTTGTATCCTTGAGCAAATACCCTTTGGCCCCCAGCCCAAGCCCATTGATCATCAGTTCATCCTCATTGTAGGTCGTCAATATAATAACCGGAATGTTGATTTGTTCTACGTTCATCTGTTTCAACGTATCCAGACCGCTCAAGCCGCCAGGCATGTTCAAGTCCATCAGGATGACATCAGGCTGAAGTTCCTGCATCAGCTCCAGCGCCGTATGTCCCTCTTCAGCCTCGCCAATCACTTCATAATTGTCATCCGTTCCCAAAATCATTTTAATGCCTTCACGTACGACCCAATGGTCATCTACAATCAGAACTTTATGACTCATGGTTTATGTCCTCCCTTCTATTCAAAATGGTATAGATAAGGTTATACATGTACCCGCATCGCTGCTTTCAACCTGAATCTGTCCTCCGATGAGTCTGGCTCGTTCGTAAATACCAATGAGCCCGTAATGCCCGGTCTTTTTTCCGATAGTTGCTGTATTGAATCCTCTGCCATTGTCCTTAATCACCATTTGGAGTGAGTCGGAGATTTCTATAATGGATATATGAACCTGATCGGCGTGGGCATGTCGTGCCACATTCATAAGTGTTTCACTCAAAATATGTAATACATGTTCCATCGTAAACCCGGTCAGAGCCGAACGAACCTGCAACTCCAGTTGGATTTGAACGCCTGTAGCAATTCGAAAGCGTTGTAATTGGTCTTGTACTGCCTCGTTGAAATCAAACACTGGAGTAGCCCTTGTTCGCAAGTCATCAATTGCTTTTCTTGCATCACCCAACGTTTGCCGAGCTTGCCCCATGGATGTCAGAACAATCTCGTGAGCACGCTGGATGTTTCCCCGGCTGAGGTATGCATCCACGGCTTCGAGCTGCATAATGAGACCTGCCTGTCCCTGAGCGAGTGTATCATGTAAATCTCTCGCCATACGTTGGCGCTCGTTAGCGAGTGTAAGCTCCTCAACTTTCTGATGGGTAAGCTCCAGATCACGCAAAAACGTTTGTGTGCGCACCCGGGCATTAACCTGCCTGTAGTACAGGAGTGCATAGGCCATTACCACAACAATCATCAGAAATAACAAGGGGATAAACAGTGCAAGATCCTTAGCATCTTTAATCCAAAGCGTAACCAGACAGAAAAGGAAATAGAGTACAAACGCAAAAAAAACAACCTTTTTGGGTTCAAATAAAATAGCTACGGTCTGTCCAATCAATACGGGAATCAAACCAATGAGTACAACGGGAAGACCATCTGGCATCAAGGCAGCGCTCCCGAAAATCAAGCCGGCCTGAAGAATCAGATATAACACTTTGGATACCTGAATCAACCTGCTTACTCGCCAGTATAACTGAATATGCGCCGCCATCAAGCATACAAAAAACAGGCTGGGCAACAGCAAAGGTTCTAACAAGGTTTGCATCGCTACCGTAACCATAGTGACCAGTATAATCCATAACGCAATGGGAAGTCGGGATGAAGCGATTCGGTCATCCTCGGCATCTTCGCTCATTTGCAAGAAGCTGGATCGTTCCGTCCTCTCATTCATAAGTTCACCTCTTCTCCAATGATTATATTACGGATGGTTGTCCTTTTGTATGTACGTTGGTGCATGCCCTTTCGTGCATGAGCTAACGTCCCATAACATCTTAAATGAAAAACGCTCATAAGTCATGACTTATGAGCGTTTTTCGATGTTGTATAGTGAAAGCTTTTGTGCAGTGTTTTACTGACGAACAGCCGCATTTAATCCAGCAAGCAACTGGGAAAGAGTTTCCTCCGTAAGAGCCCCTCCCGTAAACGGAATCAACGCACGAAGCGGCATATATTTCATGGATGCCTGAATCATCTCGGAGGATATCGCATCGGATTGGGACTCTTCCGCTCCCTGTGGAGCCAGTCCCTGTAATTGACTCATGACAGCCATCGTTTTTGGATTGGCGAGCAGCTCACCCAGCGTTGTATTACGGTCAAAAGTAGGCGCTGGCCCGGTTGTCGTGGATTCCACCGTTACAGTCTGTTGCAACAGAATGGAACGAGAGGATGAGCCAATTAGAATATCATAGGAGCCACTCTCTACATGCCAGTCCTTCAAATCAACGTTGTAATAGGCAAAACTGCGTTTGTCCAGTGTGAAGGAAACGCTGCCCTCAGCGCCCGGTTCCAGTCCGATTTTGGCAAAACCTTTCAGTTCCTTGTTCGGACGACTTACTACGGTTTGCTGATCCCGCACATACAATTGCACAACCTCTTGACCGTAACGAGTGCCCGTGTTTCGAATCGTAACAGTTACCGTAACCCAATCCGTATCCTTGAACTGTGTATCGCTCAGGCTCAGATCTGTATATTCAAACTGCGTATAGCTCAATCCGTAACCAAACGGGAACAACGGTTCAATGTCCTTACGGTCATAGTAGCGATAACCAACATATATGCCTTCACGGTATTCCACACGATCTCCGTCCCCGGGGAAGAACAGAGCCGAAGGGTTATGATGCACCGATTGCGGGAACGTTTCCGCCAGCTTACCGCTTGGGTTGGTTTCTCCGAACAACAAATCCGCCATTGCTCCTCCAGCTGCCTGACCACCCAGATACGCCTCAAGTACTCCCTTCACATCAGCAAGCCATGGCATCACAATCGGTGATCCATTGCTTAACACAACAACAAGGTTAGGCTGCTCTGCTGCAACGGCTTTGATCAGCGCCGATTGGTTAGCTGGAATGTCCATGTGAGACCGATCATATCCTTCCGATTCATAGCGGTCAGGCAGACCGATGAACAGCACAGCGACTTCCGCTGCTTTGGCCGTCTCGATGGCTTCCTTCATCAATAACGGGTCACTTTCATCTGAAGCGAGCTTGTAGCCCGAAGCATAAGTCACCGATGCATCCGCTTCAGCAAGTAAAACCATCTGTTCATAAGGGCTATCCAGTTGAGTCGGATGGATATGCGAACTGCCGCCGCCCTGATATCTAACCTTCTCAGCTAGCTCTCCGATAACGGCGATGCGGCTATTCTTGCTCAGCGGAAGAATATCGTCCTCGTTTTTCAACAACACCATCGTTTCACTTGCCGCCTCTCTGGCAATCTGATGATGCTGCTCAGAATCAAAGGTTGCTTCTGGACGTTTATTTTCTGCCGCCTTGAAAATAATAGCTAATAACCGTTCCACGGATTGATCAAGTTTTTCTTCGGATAACTCGCCGCCATTCACCGCCTCCACAATTTTGCGTGGTCCTTCTCCGTTGGAAGAAGGCATCTCCAGTCCAAGTCCCGCAGCGATGCTGGCTGCGATCTCATTCACTGCGGACCAGTCTGTCACAACAAAGCCCTCATGTCCCCATTCTTCCTTCAAAATGGTATTCAGCAAATATTCATTCTCCGATGCATACGTTCCATTCACTCTATTGTAAGAAGACATTACTGTCCATGGCTGCGCCTGCTTGACCGCTTTCTCAAAGCCGGTCAAATAGATTTCTCTTAACGTCCTTTCATCGACCACCGCATCGGTAGTCATCCGGCGATGCTCCTGATTGTTCACTGCAAAATGCTTAAGTGATGTACCCACACCTTGGCTTTGCACACCTGAGATATGAGCTGCAGCCAACTCACCCGTCAGGTAAGGGTCCTCTGAGAAATATTCGAAGTTGCGCCCGCACAACGGGGAACGCTTGATGTTCGCCCCTGGGCCGAGCAGAATGGCGACATCCTCCGCCTGCGCCTCTCTACCAATTGTTTCCCCGACAAGCTGCACGAGATCCCGGTTCCAGGAGCTGGCCAGCCCAACCGCCGAGGGAAAACAAGTGGAGGGTACACTTGCATTCAGTCCCAGATGGTCAGCATCACCTGCTTGCTTGCGCAATCCATGAGGACCATCCGTCATCATAATGGATGGAATATCCAAACGTTCTATGGCATGTGTTGTCCAAAAGCTGCTACCTGAGCAGAGTGTTGCCTTTTCGTTTAAGGTTAACTGTTTCACAATTTGTTTGATATCACGATTCATCATCCAGACACTCCTTCATCTATCGGCAGGTATCCTTGACATGTAATACGGCTATGTAAGGTCCCGCATAAAATTATAGGGCTTGAGTTTAGTTCTCTCTTTAATAGTACTGTCTGGTTTAATGACATGAAATAGCGTTTTCTTAATGTGATATAACGCAATCCGAATAAATAGAAAGGTCTCTCATGCCTCGCTAGCCACTTGCAGCGCTAATTCGCATAAGTATATCTGAACATCTGTATCGTTTTCTTAAGATTTGAGGTCAGTCAAGGCGGCACGCATTGAAATGATAGTTCGGCCATCATACAATACAATAAGTGTTGTAACAGCTTGTCTATAGAGGGGGAATTAGCATGTACGGTTTATTAATAGTGGATGACGAGAAATCGGTTGTTGATAGTCTCGCGCTGACAATTCCCTGGGAAGATTATGGTATCCAGGAAGTACATAGAGCTTACTCGGCTGCGGAGGCTCTCGATATTGCTTCCAAATACGCTGTTGATATCATGATTACCGATATTCGTATGCCCGAGATGGATGGACTGGAGCTTATTTTGGAGATTCGACGATTCTCCAGTAAAATTAGATGCATTATTTTGTCCGGTCACGATGAGTTTGAATATGCCCAAAAAGCAATTCAGTATCAGGCTGCTAATTATCTGCTGAAGCCAATTAATACCGATGAGCTCATCCAAGCTGTGACAGAGGCTATCGCCAATATTGAGCACGAATGGGAGCGCATCAGTTCATTCCAGCAAATTCAGCATGCCCTGCATGCCAATATGCCCTTGTTGCGCAATCAACTTCTCAAGGAACTTCTTCAGAACAAAGCCATGAGCCATCAGATTCTGGCCGAGCGTCTCAGCATGCTGGAGATCCCCTTTGCGTCCTCGGACCCCTTTATTATGATGGTCATTCGGATGGAGGAGGAATTCTCCGGTTATGATCTTCGGTCATTATCCTTGCTTGAGTATGCTGTAACCAATATAGCCGAAGAGGTGTTTCAGCATCCGTTCAAGTTGTGGCACTGCATTACAGAGCAGGGATATCTGGTATTTCTGATCAAAAACAGTGATTTTCATGCACTTGATTCAGTTGATTCCCACGCGGTCAGACTGCAAAACAATGTGCAAAAATTTTTAAAGGGAGCCATCTCCATTTGTCTGAGTACAGAGCAATGCTTCCCTGACCACCTCTCCGATCTGTACTTAGCCTCCGTGTCAGCCATCAATCGGAATGTGGGCAGCAACAAAAGCTATTTTATTACGCTGGACAAAAAGGATGCGGATTCCCATGAGCAGCAAAATCTCATTAATTTGTATGAGCCGCCCTTGCTCCCTAACTTGCTGGAATCAGGTAATTGGGATGAGGCCATCAGCAAAATTTCCAGAATTCTTTTCTTAAACGAAGTTGGCAAAGAACTATCCCACGATCAGTTGTTTACAGTACTACTCTACCTGTCCTCCACCTTCTCGATTTCACTAAAATCTCAGGACACGACGGTTGAGGAAATGCTGGGAGAAGAGTTCGAGTTTTTGCTTCGGAAAAAAAGCCAGTTATCCGGCCAACGCATATATAGCTGGGCAGAGAAAATGATTAATCAGCGGCGCAAGCAGGCCTCTAATCAGTTGATGAATGCGCATGAACAAATTACTTCTAACGTGAGAACATACATTCAGGAGCATTTGGCAGAAGGTATCTCCCTTCAGGTCATTGCCGACTATATCGGCCTGCACCCAGTCTACCTGTCCAAGGTGTACAAAACGGTCACCGGAGAAACGATTGGCGATTATTTGTACAGCTTGCGTATGAACAGGGCTTCTTACCTGTTAATGAACACAGACCTCAAAATTGCAGATGTCAGTAAGGCGCTTGGCTTTTTAGCTCCGCCGCATTTCATAAAAATATTTAAAAAGCATTATGGTTGCACACCGCAGGAGTTCCGTACTCGTTAACGAAAGGAATGGCAAAAAAATAATGGGCTTATCGCTCATTTTAAAAGGAAAATGCACCGGGATTGCTCCCAGTGCATTTTTGTAGTTCATATAAATCTATTATGGCTTCACCGTGATTTTGTCCAATTTTCCTTTAACATGAAAGAAACTCACTACTCCAAAGGCCCCAGGGTAAACTGTCGCAGCTTGAGCGGGTCTTTTTTTCTATCTATCTGACAAGGCTATGACCAAATTAGCGGCCTTCTATAGGCTCTCACCCATTCCCCTGCTCAATTGCCTACATACAATACATTAGACTAATGAACAGGAGTGATGTGATATGACATTTTTGCCTCCTTTTGGACCTGGTGGAGGATTTGGCGGACCTGGGGGTCCCGGAGGACCAGGAGGCCCCGGTGGACCCGGTGGAATTCCTGGTCCGCCATCGTTCCCCGGGGGTGGAGGCGGCGGACCACAAGGCGTGCAGGCACCTACAGGGCCGCCACCATCATTCATTCCACAGCAACCAGCTTCGTTATTTGCGGTAGATCCAAGAGCCATATCCGGCTGTCTGTTTCGCTACACATATATTTGGCCGGATCGTGGTCCCGGCTTCTGGATGTACCCGGTATTTGTAGGTAGAAATTCGGTAGCTGGCTTCCGCTGGAATGGCTTCTTCTGGATGTACACCGGCATTGATCTGCAGCGAATCAGCTCGTTTAGCTGTTTCTAGAAGTAATCCCCCTGTCTGCGGATTAATCCACATACAGGGGGATTTAGATTTATGGAATAATCCACCTTGTCTAAAGCAACTTAATCAGCCCTTCTAGCTCATCTACCAAACTTTTTGCAAGTTCAAAATTAGTATCTTTTAAAGCCAATTCAATTTTTATTTCAACAGACTTTTTCTTTTGTTCATTTTCTAGATAGTTTTCATCAAAATGACTCGCATAAATCATCTGTCTAAATTCTTCTATACTCATTTTACTAATCGTTTTGTCCTCAATAATTAAAACATAATCCATACCATTTACGACAGAATAGAAATCATGAGAAATCATGAGAATCGCACCTTTGTAGTCCTCAATGGCTTTCTCCAATGCGATTTGTGTATAGATGTCTAAATGGCTTGTCGGTTCATCCAGGAGCAATACGTTGGCCTGACTGGCAGAAACTTTAGCCAATTGAAGCATGTTTTTTTCTCCGCCAGATAACGATTCAATCTTTTGATCAAGGATTTCTCCTTCAAAGCCATAGTTTGGAAGATACGATCTAATTTCATCATACGTTTGAAACCCGGAATCAATGAATTCATTTAGGATGGTATTCGAATCTTTTAGCATTTCGCCTTGAACCTGAGATAAATAAGCCACGTTAACATCAGCATTGATTTCAATGGAATCCTGATTGTTTTTAAAAATTTCTCGGAGTAAAGTCGTTTTCCCGGTACCGTTAGGACCGATCAGGGCTACTTTATCTGTTGATTTGATCTCAAAGTTCACATTTTCCAAAAGCAACTCGTCAAAGGAAACGTTATAGTTATTGACGTTAACCACAACGGTATCTTCCATTTCCTTATCGATCCCAAAACGGATATTCGGCTGCTTGATATCGACAAATGGCTCTTTTATTCGATGTGCTTCCAATCTCTCTTGAAACTTGACTCTGGCTTTTAACGCTCTTCCTCTGGAGGCTTCCGAATTATACGTGGCGATCTCTCTAAGATTGTCGATGATGTGATCATATCTCTCAATTTCTTCAGCTTCAGCAACTGCGATTTCTTGCAGTTCGATCTTAGACTGAAGCAGTGAGAAGTTATAATCGATATATCGCCCGTCAAACTCTTGGAGCTCTGTGTTTTCAAGGTGTATGATTTTGTTGAAACAATGGTTCAACAGATATCGGTTGTGCGTAACAACGAGCAGCATTCCCTTGTGGGTGTTAATCAATTTTTTAAGCGCGTTCAGGTTTTCAAAGTCTAAAAATACATCAGGTTCGTCCATAATCATGAAGTCTGGACGATTCAGCATTTCCTTCATCACTTGAATAAGTTTGAATTCCCCGCCGCTTACGGCGGATATACTAAGCTCTTTGAGCTTCATGAGGTTGGCAAGGTTTAACTGTTTATTGATGTTTTTTTCGAAATTATCCCCATCCATCGCCTCGAAGGCATCCAAAGCCAATTGAAGCTTTTCCATCAGGGAATCCATATCCGATGTGGTGGCCATCTCCGCATAAATCGCTGTAATTTCATCTTGTATCTTGATGAATTCTTCTGCGATATATTCAAAAACGGTCATTTCTTTTGTTTTGTCTACTTGCAAAAACTGACTCACATACCCGATTCTGCAATCGGGGTCTATCTCTAACTTGCCCTCGAACAAATATCGTTCCGGATCCATCAGGATATCGATCAGTGTACTTTTCCCACTGCCGCTTGTTCCGATAAAAGCACAATGTTGTGCCTCTTCAAACGTAAATGAAATGTTTTTATATAGTTCCTTTTGTGGAAATGAGAAGGATAATTTTTCAACTTTTATCATAGTGTTACCTTTCTTTATAACTAAATTGGTGGCAAATATTAAATATATTGTCGAACACAGACTTTTAGAGTAACACTGTTTACCACCAAGTACAATTGATTTTTAGCCCTTACCCTCACTTTGAAACTCTAATACTGTCTATAGAATGATGGCTAGTGGACGGTGGTTACTTCATAAAACACTACTGACATACTGTTGTCAGTAGTGTATTTGTATAGTTGGAGTAAGCAATTGTAAAGGAGTAGAAGTAAATGCGAAGTGTTTTTGATCCGAAATGTATTACTTATTATAGGAAGGATGATATATCGTGAATTTTGCTTCTGTGCGCATCATTACTGATGACGTGAATCGTCTCGTCGAGTTCTATGAGAAAATTACGGGTGTTTCAGCATAACGCCCTGCACCTGTCTTTGCCAAACTCGTTATGCCATCGTGCACTCTAGCGATCGGCCACTCTCAAACGGTGCAACTGTTTGGCGCTGGTTCCGCTGTGGCGGCCAACAATCGTACTGTCATCATTGAGTTCCACGTCCACGATGTTGATGCCGAATACGAGCGCTTGAAGCCGTTTGTTGATGAGTGGGTAAAGGAACCTACCACAATGCCTTGGGGGAATCGTGCTTTGCTTTTTCGCGATCCTGACGGTAATCTGGTTAATCTCTTCACGCCGGTGACCGAGGAAGCAATCCAACGGTTCAGTGGTAGGTTATAAAGGACATCCCTCATGCCTGTTTGCATGTCATTCCCAAAGCTGGTCATTTTGTCATGGAAGATGAGCCGGGGCAATGTTCAGATTATATCGACCGTTTCTGCAATGAGCATCCATGAGTAGGTTTGTATATTGAACAGAATGTCTTAGAGAAAAATTAAGCGTTCCACTGGCATAAAGCTGATGGAGCTTTTTTGGTTAATGACAACTTTTCTTGATGCAAGACGTAACGTCTACATTTGGTTTGAGTGCACTGGCACCACAAATGATCACATTCTCCAACGTATATGTATATACAAATTTAGTGTTAGTCTTCATTTCCCTCTTCAATTTTACGATAAATAGTATGGGTTATAAGAATAACCATATTGTTTAACACTTCTAAGGGGGAACAGGATTTGAGAAAGACTTACAAAAAAAAGATGGATTTAAGGTTCAAGCTGTATTTGATTATTCTGGTTCCGTTACTGGCCATGGGTGGTCTAATCATATGGGCCACCATCGACTCCAGTGAAAATGCATCTTTAATGACCATGCAGCATAACAATCAGCAGCTGGCTGTGAATACCGCCTCTCAACTAGGTCAGGAATCGGAATTAATTAAGACATTATCTTCTACTGCTTCAGAGGAGAGCAACGAATATAAAAGTCTTAGGGACGAACTCGTTAAAGTTAGGCTTCAATCGGGAGCCTTATATGTTTATATGTATAACAAAACTTCGGACGGGTGGATCTACACTGTGGATGGAGCGGATTGGGATGATTCTGAATATAGCCCGTACGGCACTGCAATGGAATTCAACCCCCAGATTCAGGAACGCTTATTACGCGGAGAAGTCATCACAACAGGTATTGTAGACGATCCAACCTGGGGACAGCTGTTGTCCTCCTTTACACCAATCAAGGATTCGCAAGGTACGATTATTGGCTATCTGGGCATTGATATTTCTGCTGGAGCAGTGAATCAAGTCTCCGTAACATCCGTGAATAATGCTTATCGGACCATTATTCCGATTTTCGTGGTTGTACTGATTCTTTCTTTGATCATGATGCTATTCGTAGTACGAGGCATCCTCAGACAAGTACGCGATATTAAGTCAAGCCTCGAACAGGTTGCTGATGGGAATCTTACAGTCGTATCGACACATATGTCCAATGATCAACTCGGTGACATCAGTGATTTGATTAACATCATGGTTGCCCAATTGACGAACATTCTGATGGGAATACAGCAAGGATCAAATACATTACAGCTGTCATCAAAAGATATTTCGGAAACCGCTCAGACGAACCAACGTCAGAGCGAAGAACTTTCCAGAGCAATTGAGGAAATTGCCATAGGTTCAATGAAACAGGCTGAAGAGACAGAACATTCCGTCCGGCATTCAGAGAATCTCGGCAAAATAATGGATGAAGTAGGTTCATATGTGAAACAGTTTACTTATACTTCGGAGCAGCTATCTTCTGTTCAAGTACAAGTTACACGTGAACATGAGGTTCTACTTGAAAAGGGCCGAGAGAATGCCAAGCGTGTTGAGCATCAACAGGATATTTCCAGGTCTCTGACGACTCAATCCGAACTTGCCTCTTCTATTAGCGGTCAAATTCACAACATTTTAAAACAAACTCAAATTCTATCCCTGAATGCTTCAATTGAAGCAGCCCGAGCTGGAGAAGCAGGTAAAGGCTTTGCAGTCGTTGCTGGGGAAATGGGACAGCTCGCTCAACAATCCGAACGTTCGATCCAGGAGATTGATGAGATCCTGGGTTCATTTGTTCAAGAGATACATCGGATGGGCAGTCATTTTGATGCGAATATGGTAGCTGTTAAGGAACAGGAGAAACAAATCGCTGATTGTCTCCAGGCATTTGGACAGGTTAGCCGCTTATCGACCGAAGTGCATGAGTTGGCTCAGAGTTTGGACAGCCGGACGATGGATATGCACTCTATTCGTCAGGAGTTGGAACAAAACCTCAGTTATATTGCTTCCGCAACCGAGGAAACTTCAGCCATGGCCGAAGAAGTCACGGCTAGTGCTGTGGAACAGCAACGGTCGGCGAGCGAACTGTCGAACATCTCCGGGGAACTCGCCGGTCTTGCCGGCAACCTCAAATCATATTCCGATCAATTTCAGATCGAAGTCACTAAATAAGTTCCCAATCTCGCTAAGGGCGTTGTTAGATGACAACTTAGAATCGCCGGAAACATAACTTTTTTGGAGCTTTAATGTTTCGGAGGACCCAGGGTTATGATCAGCACATAAAATGACCGTGTTCTTGTCCTGTGTCACGTTGACTTAATAATGATTCCTCATTTATAATTCGGACATTAAGAGCCTGGCAGACATGGCTTACCATGGATGCTTGGGATATCGATCTCAAACTCAACAGTGAAAGATGTGAGGAATCTTGAGTAAACAAAAGTTATACTATGGTAAAGATATCGAGGTTATGTTTAATTCGGATGTATGCATCCATTCTGGTATTTGTGTAAAGGGCCTCCCTGCTGTTTTTGATTTGAGCAAGCGTCCTTGGGTTGATCCCGATGGTGACACTTCGGAGGCCATTGCCCGGCATATTGATACATGTCCAAGCGGAGCATTGACCTATAAACGTTTGGACAGTGAATCTTCAACACAGAAAGAGGATGAACATGCATAAAGTAGAACATGAACCTGCCAATAAGAGATTTCTTATTCAAGATAACGGCGACATTGCTGCGGTGGTGACATATGTAATCTCAAGTCCAGAGTTATACATTATTGATCACACATTGGTTGAAAATGCATACCGAGGACAAGGGCTTGGCGATGAACTTATCAAAGCGATGGTTGAATACGCGCGGGAAAACGGTATTAAGATTTTACCTTTATGCCCTTTTGCCAAGGGACGTTTCGAACGTATCTCCGAGTACGCGGATGTTCTCCATCAATAAAGCTATATTTGCAGCTGATTTTTATATGGTTACACAACAATAAAAGGCGTCTATATCATTCATACAATGATATAGACGCCTTTTACGTATCCTACTTATCCTTTATCGCTTAATCCTACAATTGTTTCAAACGGTCGCAACACCAGTGGCACCATGCCATTCTCATAGTTGGTAAGCCAGATCTGTGAGAAGTTGAGGCCGAGCTCTTCTTCCCCAAGCTGCACAATATCTTCAGTAAGATTGATTACTACCAGCACCTGTTGATCTGCCAGTGTACGAGTATATGCATATACACTCGGATGATCTGGCATAAGAAGCTCATAGATACCATAAGTCAACGTATCGTATTCTTTTCGCAGCTGAATCATTTGTTTGTAAAATTGAAGAATGGAACGTGGTTCCTGGAGTTGTTTCTCTACATTAATATTGATGTAATTGTCATTCACTTTCAGCCATGGCGTACCCGTGGTAAACCCGGCCTGTTTGGCCGAAGACCACTGCATCGGCGTTCTGGAGTTATCGCGACTCGAAGCCCAAATGATGTTCATGATCTCCTCATGCGACATCCCCTCTTCGCGTTTGATCTGATATAAATTCCGATCGGCTATGTCGTTATAATCCGCTATGGAAGGGTAAGCCACATTTGTCATGCCTATCTCTTGCCCCTGGTAAATGAATGGGGTGCCTTGCATGAAAAAATACATGGCTCCAAGTGCTGTGGCACTTTCATACCAATATTCCGTATCATTTCCCCAAGTTGAAACTTTGCGAGGCTGATCATGATTTTCAATAAACAAAGCATTCCAACCGACGCCTTCCAATGATTTTTGCCACTTGGTCAAGACGTTTTTCAATTTGGGAACATCCAGTTGCCTGTCTGTACTGTTTTTCCAAAGGTCCAGGTGTTCGAATTGGAAGACCATATTAAATTTCCCTCTGACTTCACAGATCCAATCCAGCAGATCTTCTTGGTCCTCAACCTTAACTCCATTTGCTTCCCCAACAGTCACGACGTCATATTTGGATAATGTGTTTTCTTTCATTTCTTGCAGATAACTCTGGATTCCCTTGACATTCATATGCTTTTCAAAAGAGGAGATGTACTTGACGCCTTCTCTTATTGGCATATCCAAGAGGCCCTCTTCTTTGTGAATATGGCTGATTGCATCCACACGGAAACCATCAATCCCTTTATCCAGCCACCAATTCATCATTTCATATATGGATTTCCGAACGTCTTTATTTGCCCAATTCAAGTCTGGTTGTTTTTTGGAGAACAGATGGAGGTAGTACTGTCCGGAGACTTCATCATATTCCCAAGCAGAACCGCCAAAGATGCTCTCCCAGTTGTTCGGTTCGTCTCCATTCTTCCCATCTCTCCAGATGTACCAATCTCGTTTCGGGTTATCCAGTGAAGCTCTGGATTCAATAAACCACGGGTGTTCGTCACTTGTATGATTGATCACTAAGTCCATAATGAGTTTCATGCCGCGAAGATGAACTTCATGCAGTAATTGATCAAAATCCGCCATCGTGCCGAAATCATCCATAATGGAACAGTAATCGCTGATATCATAACCATTATCGTCGTTAGGTGACTTATACATCGGACAGATCCATATCAGATCAATACCGAGATCTTGAATATAATTCAGTTTAGATATGATCCCCTGGATGTCACCAACCCCATCACCGTTGGAATCCATGAAACTTCTCGGATAGATTTGATAGGCTACTGCTTCTTTCCACCATACTCTTTTCATTGAATATAATCCTTCTTTCTTGAGAACTGAACATTATATAACGTATTATGCTTTAATCATGGATAAGGTACATTCTGGCTTCATATGGACGTAATTCGCTCTCCGACAGTTCACCTGTATAATTGGAAATCAATAGCTGGTTCGAACCTGTTAATTGATCCTGAAGCGGGAGTACGGTCGTATATCCTTGGAAATTGCATACCACAAGAATCGTAGAACCATTCAGCGTTCGGGTATAAGCAAATACGTCTGGATTCTCTGGAAAGATCAGCTCATAATCACCATATACAATGACTTCATGATCTTTTCTAAGTTGAATCAACTTCCGGTAATAATGGAATATGGATTCGGGATTATTCAAACGTTCCTCGGCATGGATCTGCGTATAATTTGGATTCACCTTAATCCAAGGTTCCCCTTGTGTAAAACCTGCGTTATAGGAAGCATCCCATTGCATAGGTGTTCGCGCGTTATCGCGTCCCTTGGCGTAGATCGACTCCATCACGCTGATTTCAGGATAACCTTTCCCCATTCTTTCCTTATAAAAGTTGAGCAATTCAATATCCCGATAATCCTCGATCGAATATTGAACATTCGTCATACCCAGCTCTTCACCCTGATATATGTAAGGTGTACCTTGCATGCCATGAAGAAGGGTAGCCAACATTTTAGCCGATTCAACTCTGAATTCTCCGTCATTTCCCCAACGGGATACAATTCGAGGTAAATCGTGGTTGTTCCAGAACAAACTGTTCCAGGCATCTCCTTTGAGCTCCGTCTGCCACTTGGACAGTACTTTTTTTAATGCCATCACATCCAAAGGTTTAAGAGCCCACTTTCCTTTGCCTTCTTGTTCATCCAAGCTGATATGTTCAAATTGGAAGACCATTGAAAACTCACTTCCGTCCGGGTTGCTGTACAGTTTGGCGATCTCCGGGGTGGCGCCCCATGTTTCTCCAACCGTTAGCAGGTCTTCCGCTTTTTGAAACGTCTCCTTGCTCAGTTCCCTAATATATTGATGCAGATTAGGTCCGTTTCCCGTAATCTTCAAATCCGGTTCTTTACCAATTAAATCGATCACGTCAAGTCGAAAACCACCAACACCCTTGTCGATCCACCAATTGATCATGTTGTATATCTCCTGCCGGACTTTTGGGTTTTCCCAGTTGAGATCCGGCTGTTTTACGGAAAAGAGATGTAAATAATATTGCCCGATCTCAGGCACCCATTCCCAGGCTGAACCACCAAAGGTGGACCCCAAGTCGTTCGGAGGTGTTCCTTCAACACCATCTCTCCAGACGTAGTAGTCGTGGTATGGATTGTCTTTGCCTTTTTTGGCTTCTTGAAACCAGGGGTGTTCATCCGATGTATGGTTCAGCACCAGATCCATGATGATCCGAATGTCTCTTTTCTTGGCTTCAAGAATTAACGTTTCCATATCTTCCAAAGACCCAAACATCGGATCGATATCCTGATAATCTGAAATATCATATCCGTAATCATCCTGAGGGGACTTGCAAACAGGGGACAACCAGATCGCACCAATGCCGAGTTCCTGCAAATAATCCAATCGGGATACAATGCCCTTCAAGTCGCCGATGCCATCTCCGTTATGATCTTGAAAGCTGCGTGGATATATTTGATATACAACGGTTTCTTTCCACCATTTTTTCTTTTCCATGCTTATTCAACCTTTCTAATGCTATTCTTTGACCGATCCTACAACAATGCCAGTCACAAAGTATTTTTGCAGCAAGGGATAAATCAGCAATAGCGGGATAACAGCGACTACGATTTTGGCTGCATTCAGGTTTTTGTTCGATATTTCAGTCAGGTTACTGAGTTCACTGGAATTTGTGCCGGCTTGAAGCAAATCAGCAATATTCACGTTAAGAGACTGAATATAGGTCATTAGCGGGTAATTGCTAACTTTGGTCATATAGATCAAACCGTTGAAGAAGTCATTCCATGTCCCCACAATACTGAACAAGGCAACTGTCGCCAGCGCAGGAATGGACACAGGGACATATACTTTAAACAAGACCTGGAGCGGATTGGCCCCATCGATGAATGCTGCTTCTTCAAGCGCTTTAGGTACAGCGGAGAAGAAATTCATCACGAGGATGACACTGAATATCGGGACAGCGCCTGGCAGAACAAGTGCCCAGATCGTATTCAGCATATCCAGGTTTTTGATCAGCAGGTAACTCGGAATCATGCCTCCACTGAACAACATGGCAAAAATCATGATATTCATATAAATGTTTCTGCCTTTAAAATCCCTCTTTGATTTGGATAGCGGATAAGCCATCAAAATAATCAGAATCATGTTAAGCACAAGGGTTAGCGCAACACGTAGAACGGATATACCAAAGGAACGCCAGAACTGTGCATCATCGATAATTTTGGTATACGCTGCTGTTGTGAAATTGACCGGAACGAGACCTACTGCGTTCGCGGATACCGCCTCGCTACTGCTGAATGAAATGGCAACGATATTCCATAACGGAAGAAGGCAGACCAATGCCAGCATGATGACGATGGCATAGATGGCAAACCGGCCGATTCGATCTTTTAAGTTTGCAGAATAGGACACAGGTTTGGCCTCCTTAGAATATTTTTCGGTCCGTATATTTTTTGGCCAACTGGTTGGCAGACATGAGCAAAACAATACCGATGACGGACTTGAATAAACCAACAGCTGTACCGAAGCTATACTGCCGCCCGACGAGACCGATCCGATAGACATAAGTATCCAGGATGTCGCCTGACTCATAGACAACCGGGTTATACAGATTATAGACTTGATCGAAACCGGCGCTCAAAATGTTGGTCAGGCTCATTACACCCATGAGCAGAATAATAGGCAGCATACCTGGCAATGTAATATGCCACACTTTTCTCCACCAACTTGCTCCATCTATGCCTGCCGCTTCATATAGACCGGGATCAATCGACGTAATCGCAGCCAAATAGACGATAGAACTATAACCAAACTCCTTCCATACGTCTGTACCGATAATCAGTGGCTGGAACCAGGTGTTGCTGCCAAGGAAATTAATATTTTCGAGGCCAAAGAACGCCAACATTTGATTCACAATGCCATCCAGACTGAACATGTTGACAACAACGGATGCCAGTACAACCCAGGATAGAAAGTGCGGCAGATAAACAATCGTCTGCACGGATTTTTTAACGTATTTGATACGAATTTCATTTAATAAAACGGAAAAAATGATGGCCATCATCGTTCCGAGCAGAATTTTGCCAATCGCAATCACCAACGTATTGCTGACGACCTGCGCGATATCCGGCAGCTTGAACATATACATAAAATGCTTCAGGCCTACAAATTCGGAGCCGAACATGCCCTTAGCCGGTATATAATCCTGAAACGCCGTAATGATGCCGACCATTGGAACATAGCTGAATACAAGCAAAAACAAAATGCCCGGAAGCATCATCATATGGTACATGGCACCTGGGCCGAGCCGCCCTCTCGCTTTCCAATTCCCCTGTTTCATGGATGAACCCCTTTTCTGAAGAAAGGCTGCGTATCGCAGCCCTGCTACTGTTCATGGATGTTTATTTTTTCGATGCGATCTCGTCTTCAATTTCCTGAATGACTTGATCACCACCCTGTTTCTTCCAGTTACTCACGAATGTATCGAAGTAATCGAGCGGTTCTGAACCCGTTACGATTTTGATAAACGATTCCTGCTCCAACTTCGTCAGATTGGCCCACGTCTGTTTCATGCTTGGTGTAGTGCCAGAGAAAGCAGGTGTCATCCATACAAATTTGTTTTCCTGTGTCAGTTTGTCGATCAGTCCCACTCCGTTGATCCGTGAATGATATTTTGACCAAGCAGTCACATCATCCGTATCCATGTCACTCAAATAGGTTTTGATGCTTCCGATGTTGTTTTTTGATTCGGTTGTGCGCACCTCGTCGAGGCCGATTTCTCCTTTAATCCCGCGAACAACGTCAGAGTAATCATCCAGCAGCGATGTAGCCGAGTTGACTTCGATATTAAAAGGTCTTGTAGATCCGTCTACCCCGGTCTCCTGATATTTGGCAGCTTCCGGCATGGTTGTTGCGGCATCTTTATCATTGGCCAGTTTATCGTAGAACAGGTTAAGAATCTTAACGGCCAGTTCAGGGTGTTCATATCCCTTTCTCACCACGATAAACTGATTGGATGGATTGGCATGCGCCACGTTGACCTTGCCGTTTGCATCCTCCAGCGTATAAGCCGAGAATTTCGCATTTTTATCCATCTGTTTCGCACTGATCAGTCCCCAGTCAGGGATATGCCATGGTCCAAAGGCGATACCGCTTTGGCCGTTGGCGTAGAGTGCGGTAATATCATCAAACGTGCGTGTTCCAAATTGCGGGTCAATAATACCATTCTTGAACCAATCCGCCATGGTGCCTAGCATTTTCTTCGTTTCTTCTGTCGTGGAACCATACACGATTTTGCCGTCTTCACCATTCATCCAATATTGCGGGAAGGCTCCCTCGGTTGAGGCCACACCCAGCATCGTATAAGCAGAGCCATTATAATCTGTTGTATTCATCGTGTTCACAAAGGGAATACCTACCGGGTTCCCGGATTGGCCAGGGTCTCTTTCCAGGAATTCCTGTGCCGTTTTCTCTACTTCATCGAGCGAGATGGCACCGTCTCCGTCTGTATCAAGTTGAATCCCCAACAGATCCAACCAGTCCTGACGAACCCAAACCATCGTGGGTGCGGAATCCAGAGAAGTCGCCGGAAGTCCCATCAGACGTCCATCAATCGTCGCATTTTCTAATGCACGGCCATCATAGGAATCGTATATCTGCTTGATATTATTCGTAGCATATTGATCATATATGGTTGTCAGATCCTCAATCAGATCGTTATCCACCAGCTCTTTCAATTCATCTTTGGAATCAACGCGCATCATATCAGGCAATTCCCCGGATGCAATGGCGAGCGAAACTTGACGGCTATAATCTTCACCATTGGCTTCAAATTGATCTGTAATCTGAGCGTTAAACGTGTCTTTGACCAGCCGAGTATATGCGTTGTTCTCATAGGTATCACCAGCCGGCAGTTTTGGGTTGGCTGTGGTTACCCGTCCCATGGTTACTGTAATTTCTTCTTTATAAGCACTGAACGGATCTCCCGGTGTTACCTCATATTTGCCTGCTTCCTCTGCAGTAGGAGGAGTGGAAGAGTCTCCACATGCCGCGAGGGTTGCAACCATCAAGGCAGACATGGACAGCACGGCCAGACGCTTCGTTAACAGGTTGCTTTTCATGGACCATTTTGTTCTCATCTAGTTCGATTCCCCTTTGTTGTGATGTTCAATATTTGTTTGCGCTTTCATTATAAAATGAAGTGAAGCCCTATCGAGATAGGGATTACACGTCCGTTTGGATAGAGAATTGTGTACAGTTTTCAATTGGTATTATGAAGTATGGTTAACTTGTGATCATTTACCCTACCTACTGACCAACATTCGTCTATCTACCCCTCTTCTCGATCAAAAACAAAAGCCGGCAGCTCCTAAAACAGGAAGCTGTCGGCTATTTATTTCCTCTACCTAGCTGCCGATATTCACTTGGCAGAATACCTGTCAGTTCGCGGAAAATCCGACTGAAATATTTTTCATCCGTATAACCCACTCTTTCAGCAATCCAGAAAATCGTGTTGTTTGTATTGAGCAAATACTCTTTGGACTTCTCCACCCGGATGAACCGGGAGTACTCATTAAAGGTTTTCCCCATCAGATCTTTGAAACATTGACTGAAATAACTTCGGCTGATATTGAGTTGTTGGGAGAGTCCTGAAGCTGTATAGGCCTGTTCCAAGTCCTGCTGCACGATCATCACCGCTTTTTTCACGGCATCGATGATTTCCTGCGAATACGAAGTCTGTTCATCAGCCTTTCGAATGCTTGCAGCAGTCTGTTTGATCCATTCTTCAACCTCGTACCAGGACTCGAAAGAATGTATCATGGCGATTCTTCCAAGCGTAGTTTGGGCAAAAAGGTGGTTCCATTCCATAACGATCGAGTACAGCAATCCCATCAACTGACCTTTATGTAATCGTAAGGATATAAACTGATCAATGAGTTGGTTGTAGTAACTCTCATGGTGGGTCCAAGCTGTCTGGAACCAACTTTGCTTAATCCGATCAATGTCCTCATCCAGCGGTTCGTTTGAACATGTGTTTTCCTCATTCATCGAAACAGCAATGACTTGGTTATTGGGGTTGTACGCATAGAATAAAGACGTCTCTGTATAATTTATAATCCAGTTTTTGATTTGCGACCACGTTCGGTCTTGCACATCAGACAAAACCAACAACGTACTATGGGGAACTTGATGCAGGGATTCCTTCAATTGATAAAATAGTTGATCTTCTTCGGACGGGGGTGCAGCCCACATGCAGCTATTACGCTCAACCTCCCACCGTATCTCATCTTCATGCGCAGTTAGCTCCATTGGCCACTTATGCTCTGATTTGCGATCCTGTGAAACAAGGGCATACACATTTTGATAATGGACATTGACTTCATTCTGCGAAGGCATCTTTCTTATCGTGCTTGTCAACCCGTTAATTCGGGTATGTATCCGTTGCAGAACATGTTCAAATTGCTCTTTCTCCAGCTGGACTTTGGCTATATAATCGATGGCTCCGAGTCTTAGCGCTTCCTGGATATAATCGAAATCCTGATGCAGTGTTAACACAACGATATGAAGTTCTGGATAGAGCTGCCTTGCAGCTCGCATCAGTTCAATCCCTGACATGACGGGCATTGCAAGATCCGTCAGCATCAGATCGACCGATTGGGTTTTCAGGAAATCCAGTGCTTTCGCCCCGTTGCTGGCCTCTCCTACAACCTCCATGTTGAACTCGTTCCATGGCATCGCAGAGCTAATGCCTTTGCGTACCAGCTTATCATCATCTACAATCAATACCTTAATCATGCTGAGATATCTTCTCCTTTAATAGGCAATACAAGCAGTATGCTTGTCCCTGTTCCCAATTCACTCTCAATCACCAGTTCTGCTTGATCCCCGTACTGTGCCTTCAACATGCGGTGAACGTAATTGAGTCCGATGCCCATCCCTACTTTTTGTTGTTCAGCTTCACGATTGTTCAGCAGATTATGAATGGTTTCCTCAGTCATGCCTGCACCATTATCTTGGATCATAATGTTCAACGTTGCAGTGCATGTCACTTCAATCTGAATAAAACCTTCGTCACTCAATCCATGATATAACGAATTTTCAACCAGCGGTTGCAGAATAAAGCGGGGCACAGGAATTTGAAGCACTTGTTCATCTGCAGTAATGCGGACGTCAAATTCAAAGTCATATCGAATTTGTTGCAAAATCAGATACTGTCTTAACGCATCAATCTCCTCTTCCATGGTGGAGACTTGCCCTAATTTGCCCAAATTGTAATACAGTAGCTTGTTCAATGACTGCACCAGCTTGTCGATCTCCCCTTGTCCGTTCATGACGGCCAACCAGTGCACCGTATCGAGCGTATTCATCAGAAAGTGCGGGTTGATCTGATAGAGTAGCTTTTCCACTTCTAGGTCTGCACGAATCTTCTCTTTCTGCTGCACTTCCCTGAAGAGGTCACCAATTTGATGCTGCATATTCGAAAATTCACTGAGCAGAAAATCAAATTCTGGAATTTGAGTGCGAGCTCGGCTCCCTGTCATTTGTGGATTTTTGGACATCCCGTTGATTTCCGAATGGAACAGGCCGAGTGGTTTGTAGACCATCTTCCACAGCAGCCAAGCAAGAAACACGGTAAAGCCGAGGAAAAATAAAGCGACCAGCAATATTTGAAGCAACCACTGGTTTTTCTCCTGTTGATATTGAGACTGCGAAATGACCGATACGACGCTCCATTTCTGTGAGGAATCTTCCTTGAACCAGTGATACCCACGGGATATTCCGTCCTTGGCAGGATCGACCGTTAAGCTGGAGAAATTCTCCCCGACCTTCATGGCCTCCGGTATTTCACTGTAAACAATGTTTCCTGTACCATCCAGAATGAGATGAGATAATGCACCGTTGTATTGATTGTAACCCAAGATATCCTGTGTAAGGCGAAATCCGGATTCTACGTATATGTACACGTCGTCCCTTTTGGGCAGTTGTACTTTTCGCATGGCAGACAGAACGAGTTGGTCATCAAACCGGTTCATGCTGATATGGGGACCATAATACTTAATGCCATAAGTTTGGAAGAGCACTGGCAAAGATTCAGGAGAAAAATGATCCTTAATCGGAAAGTTGCCGAACTGCGTAGTGCCTTCTTTCTGGAAATAATATAAGGTCAATCCGATATTCGGATTGGTAAACGTGACCACACTTAACTCGCTCTTTAATTCGTCCCTGGCCTCGATTAATTCGAAGATATCGGAGGACGGATTCAAAAATTCATCCAACCTTTTGCCTACAGTGCCACCGTAAGATAATTGCTGTGTAACGTGATTTAGATTGGTGATGGAATTCTCCAATGAAGATGTCACCTGCTGTAAATTGCTACGAATGCCATCATCAATCTTATTTGCGAAAATAGAGTCAATGGTATAATAAGAGATCGCAAATATACTGATAAAAGGGATAAACGCACTGAGAAAGAACAGTAAAAAGATTCTTTTTTTTAGTGTCATGGGGACCTATTCTCCTTCTGAAAATAAAACAGCAAGCCTCCTGCGTATGGAAGCTTGCTCCAAGTCCAATTTCCTTTCATCATTATAGATTGATATTCAAATAAGTCAAACGCTTTCATATTGTGCGCATATAAAAAGCGCTACTCCTCAAAATGATGAGGAATAGCACTTTTATATACGTACCTTACTTCAGTTGTAATCACTTCTTGTTAATGGAATGCTCAAACATTTCAGTCTACTCTCGTACCATCACATTTAATTTGTGTGATCTGGTTTCCCCTGAAGAATTACGAAGTACAGCTTCATACTCGTAGATTCCAGATGCTCTTCCAGAGATTGAGGTAACCGCAGACTGTGCACCAGGCGAATGAGATTGCAGCGATTGTGTGTCAATCAATGCACCATTTTCGTAAAGTTCGTATTCGGTTGCGTTTGTTCCCCACCACAGATTCATGGTGACATTATAGTTGCCGTCACCGTCCCAGTTGTCGTTCGACAGAACGGCTTGCCCCGGAGAAGCATCCGTGACGATGACTGTCAGTGGAACACTCATGGTTGAACCCAGTGCATTGATTAATTCTCCAGTATAGATATAGGTGCCATTTTTCTTTCCAGTAATATCAACTTGAACAGATTGGGCGGACGGGGATTGATCGACCAGAGAAATTTCCTTAATCAATTCACCATTCTCATACAGCTTGAACTGATTGCCATTATTCCCCCACCACAGATTCATAGTGATTGTATAGTCTCCGTCTTTGAGCCCCGTGTCGTAACCATTATTATCAGATAACACCGGAGTGCCAGGGGCACCGTTTGCTAGTGGCGTTGTCTGATGGAGCCATTCCTCCCACTTAATCAGAATACTTGCCTGCTCATCCGTAAATACGGTTCCTCTAGCTGCTTGAACGTCATTACCGTAGGATGCAAGCAATTGACGCGCTTTTGCTCCTTCACGATTGTTTGCTGCCTGTTGGGCCAGCTGTAACGTGTTTGTGAGCTGATCAGCAAGAACATCAGCATTAGGATCGATCGATTCATCAGCAAAGGTGTTGGTCAGATTAATTAGGCTGTCGAATGTAGCAATAACGCCAAAACGATATTCTACCGTCTGTTCCCAGCCAGCCAAATCAGAGACCGTTGCCGTAACCTGGTTCAGGCCGGGTTCCAGTGTATACGCCGGAGTGTCCATGAGCACACCCTCCGGTTCTGCCACACCGGATACCGTATCGGAAGCTGTATAGCCAATTTCCACGTGCTGATCAATGGTGTATTCGGTTTGACCATGAATTTCAATGGTTGGAGGTACGAGATCAATGGATATGGACAAAGATTGTTCGCTCTCTTTGTTACCGTCAACATCGACGCTCCAGTAGGTGATGGTATGTGTACCTTCTTCAGTCAGGGTCAACTGTGTGCCACTCACCGTTTCGCCACCATTGATTTGATAATAGGTCCCTTCGATTTCGGAATCTTCATCGCTTGCTGTGAAGGTTACTTGTGCCGGTGAAGTATACCAGCCGTTCTGTAATTCACCTTCCACCGTTGCCTTGGTATGCGGGGCTTCCTGCTCCGGTGACTCCCCTTCCAGCGTTACAAAATCAGATAACGGTATATTCAAATCTTTTACAAGGCGTGCCACGAGTTCAGACACCTTGATGGCACCGTTCATTTGCAAATGTGTATTGTCTTCCGTGGTGCCTACCCACATGAATATCGATTTGGTTCCTTCTGTACCAAGCTCCTGGAAATGCTCCCAACTGGCCTGGTTCAGATCGATGATGAGTGTTTCCGTTTCCTGCGCCGTTTCTTTCATCGCCTGTACGTATTCCGGGAAGCTTTTGTTCAGCACCTCTCCGGTAAAATCACGACGATTCACTGGTGTAACCAGAACCGGGATCGCCCCTCTTTGCAGAGCACCGTTAATGTATTCTTTCAGATATACCTTAAATTGCTCTGGTGTAAGATAACGCTCTGGACGTGAAGGTGTTGAATCATTATGAGACCACTGCATGAACAGATAATCGCCTTCTTGAATGTCGAGTAAAATATCGTTGAGATATCCGCCGACCAGGAAGGTTTTGCTGCTGAGTCCTCCAACTGCCCGGTTATCAATGCTAACTTCATTGGGATCAAAATATCGACCCAACGTTTCACCCCAGCCTGCTTGCGGACGATAGTTTTCCGCGTAATTGGCCACCGTGGAATCACTAGCCAAATATATAACCGGTTTATCACTTGCACTCTGATCTGGCAGACGCTCCAGCTTCAGCGCATTGATCTTCGGTGCATTTCCGGTGAAGTTGAAGTTAAAGACTCCATCAATCAGGGCAATGTCGTACGTAATTTCTTTGAATTCGCCCTTGGCAATGGTTGTGAGCGGCAGCTTGGTCATCTGCTCTACAACAACATTTGCGCTGGTTGATTCCTCCGCATCCCCGATGGTCATCGTTACCCGGTAATTGGCTGGCTCCATCTCCACCAGGAATGAGGTGCCGTTTACCCGTGTGAAATCCTCTTTGAGCGCATCCCCGGTCTCCCGGTTTTCATCTTTGGTCAGCGCAGTATCGGCAAAGCCATACCCATTGCCTTCGATGAACGCTCTTTTGGCATCTACCTTGATGTATCCTTCGGCGGCGCCGCCGGAACCAAAGTCAAATTTGTATTCGTTTATCCCTTCGCCCGGTTCACTTGTCAATGAATCCTTCGCGACAGTTAACATATTAAACACATGGTCAACTTGGGCTTGGGTAGCTTCCGTATTGAAAATGGCTTCCGCAGCTGCCAACGCCCGGTTCACCACGGCCTTCGATGTATCTGTATAATCCGACAGATCTAGTGCTTTGATCTGATCATACAGAGAGATCAATGCAGTCTGATCGCCGCCCTCCGAAGAGAGCTGAGTGCCTTCAATTCGCACGTTGTCGATCTGGGTAGTCCAGTTCAACGTGCCTCCACCACCTTTTCTCGTGCCCAGGAACCGCATGGATCTGACGTTGTCCGCATATGCGGCGGAGCTCAGTGGGATATCTTGAATCGTTTGTGTAAGTGTCGGATTCGCTAGGTTCGTTAATGTCAGATCAAGTGTTTTCTCGGCAAAATTAACGGTAGCATCCACATTGACCCACTGGTTCTTGGAAATATCTGTAGCCGTTCCCCCTTCAGGTATGGCTGTATCACCCGTGCCGTAGTCCGGATTATATGCACCGACAAAATAATGAATTTTAGTGCTTCCAGTTTTTGTAAACAGCGTGAAAAGGGCATTTTCGTTCGAATCCTGGACCGTAAGATGACCTTCTGATGGATAGGCACTCACATTACCGGATTGCCAGTCAAAGTTCACATTCACCTGATCGCCGTTTACGGCATCAAACAGACGGAACACCTTGGCTCGATTGCCCGATCCGGACCCTGTGACGGACAGTACCTTATTTCCGGACTGTTCAACTACCGTTCCCGCCATGGTTCCTGCGATACCCGTAGCATTGACCATCGCATACTGGTAGTTGGCAGCGTCGCCTTCAAAATCCTCCTCATAGAGCTGGGTTTCTGGCTCTGGTTCGGGCTCGGTAATATCTGGGTCAATGACCAGCGATGAGATACTCAGCTCCATGTCTTTGACTGCACCAGCAACGAGTCCGGCAATTTTCTGTGCACCATAGCTGCTGAAATGGGTATTATCGTTGATTCCATTCGGGTATTTTGGATATTCACCCGGATTAGCATATAGGAATACTTTTTCCGTAGCGGTATTACCAATTTTGTCGTAGTACGCAATACTTAACTTGCTCAGATCAATCAGCGGCACGTCAAGCTCTTCTGCCACTTCTTTGGCAGCCTGCACATATGCCGGGAAGCTGACGTTGAACTCTTGAGTCACCGTGTTAAAGTCTCTGCGTCCAACCGGAGTGAGCAATACGGGTGTAGCGCCGCGTTGTTTGGTACCGTTTACATATCGAGTTAAGTAGATCTTATAATCCTCTGGTGATGCATACCGGTCCGGTATCCCTGCACTAGCGTCGTTATGACCAAAGGAAATGAAGAAGAAGTCCCCCGGCTTAATTCGCTGCAGGATCGTATCCAGACGACCGTCTACCATGAATGATTTGCTGCTTCGGCCGCCGATCGCATCGTTCACGATCACTGCCCCATTGGAGAAATACCGTCCGAACTGTTGCCCCCATCCTTCTTGAGGAGCCTGCATTTCACTGTAAGATTGCATGGTTGAATCACCGGCCATATAGATCGTTGTTGCCGCACCGGCTACTTTCTCTGGATATTTCTCGATGATGACGTCTTGGATGTCTATGGCTGTACCCGTGAAGAGAAGATCGAGCTGTCCATCCACCACAGCAATATCATAGGAATACTCCAGTGGTGCTCCTGCTGTCACATTGGTTACGGCGAGCTTCTGGACGAATTCAGATTTGACTCCAACGTTCGAGTCATTTGCATCATTGCCCAATCGCAGCGACACCTTATAGTTTGCATTGGGCAGATCAACAGCAAATGTCGTGCCTGCCGCGACCGAAACCTGGTTTGCCCCTACTGTAACACCATTTGTATCCTTGAAGCCGTATCCCGGATCTTGTGCGTAGAGCGTATCCTGTATGTTTGTACTTCCCGACGCAGTCTCTGTACCGAAATTAAAGCGGTAAACCGGCTCCGGCATTTCTGCTTCGCGGGTCAGAGTCAGATCGGCTTTAGGGAATGCTGTTGCTTCCGCTCCAAGATAAAAGCCAGTGTGAGGCGGCTGATTGTAGGCTACATTTTGCCAGGCTATGCCAAGTCGATACACAGGGTCTTGCATCAGCGTAGGGATGCGATAGTCTGAAGGAATGGTCGTTGTGTAGAGACGATACTCCGAACTATCTTCGCTCCGCAGCAGAAGCTCCTCACGCCAGTCGCCCAGAATGTCCGCCTGGAGTGCCGGATTGCCTTTGGTATGGTTGTTCGTTAACGTACCGGTTGCCCGGAAGATTTCACCCAGCTTTTTGTTTTCGTAATCCCATTTATAAATGAGTGGAATTCCTTTTGCGGTGCTGTTATCCCACTGATGGTCAAACAGCTCCCGCTGAAGATCTCCATCCCACCAGATTGCAAAGTTGGCCGTTTTGGGCCCTTCGTCCACAGTGTAGATCGCCTCTCCCGCAGCCGAATAGGTATTGGTTACAGGTACACTTTGCCCATTGGTAACGGTCGTGGCCCATGATTCGTAACCTGGATAGTTCGGATCAATGTCTGCCGACATCCCGCGACCGGTGTCAAAACCTGTTTTTTGCCCCCAGAGAATTTCACCTGTTGCTGCATCACGCATCTCAAGTCCGTATGCCGCATCGGAATGCTCATGCACACTTACGACCTGGTACCCCTCTCGATTTGGATCGAGCTGACCTGCGTGCATGGCATCACCGTGTCCAAGTCCGGTACTGTACATCAAGCTGCCGTCATCGTCTATGGCCAGTGCGCCAAACATGATCTCGTCTTTGCCGTCATTGTCAACATCCAGCACACTTAGATTATGGTTGCCCTGTGCTTGATATTGTGATCCTGCTTCGTTTGTGTCGAACGTCCAGCGCTTGACGAGTTCCCCACCAATATAATCATAAGCAACAAGCACAGTGCGGGTATAATAACCCCGGCTCATCACGACACTTGGTTTCGTGCCGTCCAGATAAGCAATCGCACCAAGGAAACGGTCTACACGGTTGCCATAGCCATCACCCCAATCACTGACATTGCCTCTTGGCGGATCATAATTCACCGTGGATACGGCTGCGCCAGTCTCCCCGTCAAAGAGCGTGAGATATTCCGGCCCTGACAGTATGTATCCGCCGTCGTTGCGATAATCCTTTGTCCCATCACCAATGACTGTGCCTCGACCGTCCTTCGTGCCGTCCGCCGTCTTCACAACAACCTCGGCTTTTCCGTTGCCATCCAGGTCATACACCATTAACTGTGTATAATGCGCTCCGGCGCGGATATTGACTCCCAGGTCAATCCTCCACAGCTTTGTGCCATCCAGTTTGATGGCATCGATATAGACGTTGCCAGTATAACCTGCCTGCGAATTGTCCTTGGAATTGCTTGGACTCCACAGGAAAACAATTTCATATTCGCCATCTCCGTCCAAGTCAGCTACGGACGCGTCACCTGCATAATAAGAATAGGTTCCACCATCCTTGGTCCGGCCATCGGCTGGTTTATCCAGCGGAATAGGCAAATAATCGTTATGCCAGACTGATACAACCTCCGGTTGCATTTGCTCTTTGCCTGCAATAACGGTGGAGATCTGATATTGCGAGCTGTCGAAACCAGTGGTGTCCACATAGTTCGTCACATCGCTTATGGGTGATGCGTTCACTTTGGTTCCATTTTTATATATATTGAAAGCGATATCATCTGGATCGTTGTTTAAATACCTCCAGCTCAGAAAAACGCCGTTGTCTACAAGAACCGCAACCAACCCCCGGTTAAGATACTCTGCTTGGCGACCCGGCAGGCTGCTTGATGACTCTGCACGTATCGGCGCCGGAGGAACAGCCAGTGAAATAACCATAAGGAGTGCTAAAAAAGAGACAAACATCGATTTCTGGATGGAAACAGTTCTTCGGATCATTCGATTAACTCCTCCTTATCTAAAAATTCATTTTTAGAATCATCAGTTCGATCCTGCCCAGCTTGTTGTCATATGAACACAATTTACAGCCACCTCCTCTTTATGTTACCGCTTACATTTATCTTACAGGTCTAAAAAAAGACAGACAATCTAAAAAATGTGACGTATTATATAAAATAATTGACTTTTTAAGGAAGGAGATGAAACGATGGTACATACGGTTTCTTATGCTTTTCGTAATGACGATACATCAATCATGACACTGGACTCTATTGGATGGCAGATCGTTTCTAGCGAGGAATATCGTTGTCCAAGTGATGATAGACCGGACCCGGGGCACGTCGTTTTTCAATATACGCTTAACGGTCAGGGTTATCTAGATATTGAAAATCAAACGATTCCTTTACCAAAGGGGCATGCCCTACTTGTTAAAATCGTAGGAGAACACTGCTATTACTATAAACAAGAGAAAAACGAACCTTGGGAATTTATATGGATCAATATTCGCGGGGATGAAGCCAATCGAATTTGTGATATGATGCATGATAATGAGGGACATGTCATTCGACGAAACGCGGACTCTCCCTTGATTCAAGAGTTATGGCAAATTATCAATTTGATTCATCAAGAGAAAGTTACGGACAAGTATCGCTTGTCCATGCAAGTCTATCGGTGGTTGCTTATTCTGGTACAGACGAGTCGGGATGCGGAGAAGGATATCGGTGCCCTATCCATAACAACGATTGAGAAATGCAAAAAGTTCATCCGAGAGAATTATGCATCTCCATTGACGTTGGATCTTCTAGCCAGCCATTGCGATATCAATAAACACTACTTGTGCAGGTTATTTCAGAAATCCGAGAAAACATCACCGTTAGCCTATCTCAAAGACAGACGCATTGAAGTTGCAATCCGACTACTCCGCACAACGGAACTTCCGATTTCCCAAATTGGTCAACAATGCGGTTTTGAGAGTCCCAGCTATTTCGGCAAAGTTTTTCGGCAATATATGTCCATGTCGCCCAAAGAATATCGCTTGAATAAGTTAGAGTTTCCTTATGAGGCCATCTATTATGAATAGCTAAACTCGCTGTTTGCTAGTCGTCTTTGGCTCGGGAACTGCTCTTGTACCAATAAAAACAAAAAAGCCGCTAGAATAGCGACTTTTAATGGAACTATATTCTTTCTTGTGTACTTCGACACTGCTGCACTTATTGAGCAGTGTATCCTCCGTCTATGATCAGGCTATTTCCTGTCATGTATGAAGAATCGTCACTAGCTAGGAACAGAACGGCTTTGGCCATCTCTTCTGCTTGACCCAGACGTTTCATTGGCGTTGCCGCAGAAAGTGCTTGTTTGCTCTCTTCCGGGATAATTGGTGTATCGATGAAGCCAGGGCAAAGGGAGTTCACCCGAATATTCTGCTCAGCATACTCCAATGCCAGCGAACGAGTCAGATTCACAACGCCGCCTTTAGCTGCATTGTAGGCTGCTGAACCAGGCGAACCAACCCATCCGTACATGGACGCCGTGTTGACGATTGTGCCTCCACCAATTTTCAGCATTTCGCGAATCGATTCACGAGCGACCAAGAAAACGCCGTCCAGATCAACATTGACCGTATTGCGCCATTCGGCATAATCAAGCTCATGCGTCGGATGAACACGTCCAATTCCCGCATTGTTGAATACGATATCCACTTGACCGAACAATTCTACGGTTTTTTTGAAAATCTCGGAAACCTCTTCTTCACTCGTGATGTTTGCTTTGATAAAGAGAGCTTCCGCTTTAAGCGCTTTCAGTTCCTCCTCAAACGCCTTGCCTTTTTCTTCATTCAGATCCACCAAGACCACTTTAGCTCCTTCGGAAACGAATAAGCGAGCAGTCGCTGCACCAATACCGGATGCTCCTCCTGTGATGACTGCAACTTTATCTTGAAGTTTGCCCATGAATAAATCCCCCAGTATAATATTTTGAATAGCGCCTATATAAATAGTGCTATATGATGTTTACAAAACTAATTCTATGCTTAAAATTGTAACAATCCAATCATTAAGATGTGACCAAGTGTCTACCTCGTAGACACTTTATTAAACTATGTCTATATTTATAGGAGTTTTTTTGAATGAATAATGAATTTATTGTGACATCTCAACATCGTAATCGAACCAAAGAGCACCTAAAAACCGCTCTGATTCAGCTCATTAAGAAAAAAGGATTCCATGGTGTTTCTGTCAAAGACATCGTTGATCAGGCGGGTTACAATCGCAGCACGTTTTATTTACACTACCAGGACAAATATATTCTCGCCGAAGAATTGTTGAGTATGACACTTCAAGGATTAAGGGGTGCAGTAGGTAAACCCTATTGGCACGGTCAAAAAGTTTCAACAAACAAGCTGGATGCCGAATCTTTTCAAATCGTGGATTATATCTACGAACACCGTGACTTCTTCGAACTGATTCAATACGATGATACGTTACCCGGTCTACATACAGGCTTTCCACAAACCATACTCAAAATCTATCAGGAGCAATTTGTCTTTGAGACGATCAACAACTCCCCAGTTAATATGGACTACTTCAAGTACTATACCGCCTACGGTTTTTTCGGACTGTTGAACAATTGGATATTAAGCGGATATCGTGAATCACGTGAGGCATTCATCAAAAACGTGATTGATCTTACCAAAACGCATATTCACTCTTTTCATTATGTTGGTAACACGTTTGATTCATGATCTAAAGTAAGTTGATTTGAACATTACGATGAACGATATGTCCGCCTTAGATAACAGCTGATTGGAGAGGCCGATGGTTTTTATCGCGAAGCTGGTCCCAGGGATGGTCCAATTATGTTATTAAATGGATTTCCCTCTTCGAGTCATATGTTTCGTATGTATTATATGTATTTGATTACGGTGCACCTGTGGGGTATAGATTGGCCGTTGCTCATCCGGAAAAGATTCAAGCTATCATTAGTCAGAATGGGAATGCATAGTATGGAGGGATTTAGTGAAACATGGGGAGCCTAGGAGACCTGGCAGTTACCGACACCGGAGAGCCGTGAAGCATGTCGTGATTCCTTGAGCCCTAGGCATACAAGCGTGATATTCCATCGGCGGAAATCCATAAAAATCTTTTTGTTTATATGTGCTCATTGATTCTGTTTCAATTTCCTTATTTTAATCCGATGGAGTCAATACCTTATTTGGTAACCAGCCCTTCTCACCCTCTGCGGTATGAACAAAACTCCATTCATTTAGTTCAAATTCTTTTGTAACGATGATACCGGGTTTTACGGTTAATTCATGAGCAGAATAGTCTGATAATGCAGTTGCGATATGTTCTTCATTTGGAGTGCTTAATATTTGTTTCGGTACCCAGCCGCATTTTTTAGAATACACGGATTCACAGAAAATCCAGTTGGGGAATTCAGTATCTTCTCTCCCATATAGGATCGTATCTCCTTTAGCTAAAACGATGGGATCAGGATAGTTTGATTTATGGGGTTGAACAACTTTATATAATTTCATAATATGCCTCCAACTATTATATTCGATCTGTTACCGACAAATATAATATCATATTATTATGTAGTTATTCATCCATATTGGATCAAGCAGCGCCCCCTTCACAAGGAGGCGCTGCTTGATCCGAATAAAAATATTTTATCACTAATCCATTTCAGAAGGTTTGGCAAGCTGACACACTTTTCTAAGTGCCTGATAACTCTCCAGACGCGGCATCCGCTGAATCTATATGGTCTAATGCCTTCACTGCATGCTTTGTTTCTTTATACATAAAGTAATCAAAATCGGCATGTTTTCGGGTTCCACCAAGATCCTGCACACAAAGACCGATATAGGTTCCTGTAAACCTTATATACTCCGGAGATTCATCGGACAGATGTGTGATATCGACCCACCCGCCTGCTGTATTCCAGGATGAATCACTATTTAACGCATAGTAAAAGCGGGCGCGATCTTGATCCACCACAGCCTTTAAACGGAGCGTGCTCACCGACTCTAGCGGAATATCCTCCAGCAGTTCGTCGTATACCCCGTATTTGGACTGAATGATCCCCAAGCAGAGCCCTTTATCCTCATGATAAGTTACACGTAAGTAGAGATAGTCCTGGGTATCGTAGTACAAAATCAATCCTGCCATTTGCTGTGGATGGTCCGGCGCAAATTCCAGACACGTCTCGGCTTCACACTCCAAGGCCTGAAGTCTCCGTGCGATCATGCTTTGCCTGTGCGTTGAACTCATCGACTCCATGCCGTGCAAGCGCAAGTAACCGGGACGTTCCGTCAAGCTGACCCAAGTCGAATCGGGTGGAATGCGAAGTGTATTCCAATCCTGCCGAAGCTCAAAGTGATCGAAATGATCCATTTCAGCAACCGGCTCAAACGGATGGGATGGGATCATCGGTGCAGGCACCTGAACCTCCGGGTGTTGGTCACCGCTTGCAAGTCTCAGCCAGCCGTCCTCGCTCCACGTGCACGGCTGAAGTGCGGTCTCACGTCCAAGAATGCAATATTTGTGATGAACGGGTCGTCCGACCAGATGAGCCATGTACCATTCGCCGGTATGTGTTTGAACTAGACTACCGTGGCCTGCCTTTTGCAGAGCTAAATCCGGTCTGCCGTATGAAGTAAGAATCGGATTGGCAGGATCAACCTCATAGGGACCTTGTAATGTACGGGAACGTGCTACGGTAACCGCATGCTCATAACCGGTTCCTCCTTCAGCCGTAATGAGATAATAATAGTCGTTGTGTTTATACAGGTGGGGTGCTTCGGTCAGTCCTAATGCTGTCCCCTTAAATATGTTCATGGCCGGTCCGACCAACTTATGTTCCTGAACGGAATATTCCTGAAGAACGATGCCTGAAAACCGGTTGTTGCCCTTACGGTGATCCCATATCATATTGACCAGCCACTTACGCCCGTCTTCATCATGAAATAGGGAAGGATCAAAACCGCTGCTGTTCAGATAGACCGGTTCGGACCAAGGGCCCTCGATAGCCGCTGCTGTCACAAGGTAATTGTGGGTATCTTTAAAAGCACCTACCCGGCTTTTGACATCGGTGTATATCAGGTAAAACACACCGTTGTTGTAACTAAGACAGGGTGCCCATACGCCTCCGGAATTAATGTTGCCCTCCATGTTCAACTGCGTTACACGAGTCAGCGGAGAAGCAATTGGCCGCCAATGAACCAGATCCCGGGAATGGTGAATCCGTACACCAGGGAACCATTCAAAGGTGGAAGTGGCGATATAATAATCCTCCCCTGCTCGGCATATGGACGGATCGGGATGGAAACCGGGAAGGATGGGATTGGTGATCATTTTCTTGATCTTATTCATGGAAGAAACCTCCGGTATGAAAGTGATGATCTGTACAACACAGATACACAAAAGGTGGATATTAGTACCAGCCTAGCGCTTTTTTGCCGGCTTCCAGCGCGGTTAAGATCCGTTCTACATCGTACACATTCCCTCTCCATGTCCCACCGCTGACCGATTGCAATGCAGCCCAGAGCTTTGTATCATCCGGCAAAGCTTCATCAGGACGCATATCGGGATGAAAGGACCTTTGTGCCAGGATGAGAGCACCTTCTTCCGGCGAAAACTCCAGCTCTCCTTCTCCGACAAAGTTAATGCTGCCCTCCAGCGTGTTACGATCCACCACAATGTCAATTAGGTCTCCGTTACGCAACTTGCCGATCGGCCCGCCTGCCAGCGCTTCGGGGCCAACATGACCAATACATGCTCCGGTCGAAACACCGGAGAACCGGGCATCCGTAATCAGTGACACGTATTTACCAAAAGGTAAATGTTTAAGTGCAGATGTAAGCTGGTACGTCTCCTCCATTCCGGTTCCCGATGGGCCTCGCCCAAGAAGCACAACAACGTCGCCAGCCAGAATACCTCCGGTCTTAATCGCATGGATCGCCTCACGTTCGGTGGTAAATACCTTTGCTCTGCCGCGATGACGGTATACGCCATGCTCATCGAGTACAGCAGGATCAATAGAGGTGGATTTGATGACAGAACCTTCTGGAGCGATATTCCCGGTTGGAAATGTTACGGTCGAAGAGATTCCAAGCCGCTGAGCATGTTCTACACTCATGATGACGCTGTCCGGATCAATGCCGTCCTGCTCTTTTAACTGCTTCCGCATGAGATGACGGCGTTCCGACGATTCCCACCAGTCCAGTACCTGACCCAATGAAGTACCCGTAACCGTTGGTACAGACTCGTCCAACAGACCAAGCTGTCTGAGGTGGAGCATGACCTCCGGTACACCTCCGGCTTGAAAGACGCGTATGGTAGGATAAAAGATCGGTCCGTTTGGCAGGGCACTAACCAGCCTCGGAACATTTTTGTTGACCTGTATCCAGTCCTGTACCGTGGGTACGGTTAAACCGGCGGCATGGGCAATCGCCGGTATGTGAAGAAGCAGATTGGTTGATCCGCCAAACGCGGCATGAACGGTCATCGCATTGCGAATGGATGCATCCGTGACAATGTCTGCCATCCTCATCCCCTGAGACTCCATGTGGATGAGGGCACGTGACGATTGGCGCGCCATTTCAATCCAGATTGGCTGCCCGGAAGGTGCAAGCGCAGCATGTGGTACTGTCATACCCAGTGCCTCTGCTACGACCTGGGCTGTAGCCGCAGTACCTAGAAACTGACAACCTCCTCCCGGTGTAGCACAAGCTCGACATCCTAAATCCGACGCCATTTCCAGAGAAAGTTCCCCGTTGACGTACCGTGCACCGATGGTCTGAATTTTACCAGCATCCTCTCCATCAGTAGGCGGAAGTGTGACGCCACCGGGAACGATTACGCCAGGCAATTGCGGCATGCCGGCAAGCGCGAGCATCATCGCTGGAAGACCTTTGTCACAAGTGGCGACACCAAGCACGCCTTTACGCGTTGGCAGCGAGCGAATCAGTCTGCGAAATACCATAGCGGCATCGTTCCGGTACGGAAGCGAGTCGAACATGCCGGTTGTCCCCTGTGATCTGCCGTCACACGGATCGCTGACATATCCAGCAAACGGGATTCCTCCCCGGCTTGACAGTTCTTCTGCGGCTGCCTTCATCAGCAGGCCGACCTCCCAGTGGCCCGTATGGTAACCGAGTGCTGCCGGGCTGCCGTCTTCATTGCGTATGCCACCTTGTGTACTTAAGATCAGAAATTGTTTTCCGTTCAATTCCCCGGGCTTCCAGCCCATTCCAACATTCTGGGACATGCCAAACAAGTCGCCGCTTGGAGCATTCCGCAGCAAATCATCCGTTAAAGGCAGACGTCCGGCAGCCCCTGGAGCATGTGCTATGATATCGAAGCAGTTGGACGCGGTCTCTCCCATAATCGACGTAATCTGTTCGTACATGATAGCCTCCCACAGTTTATGACTTCACGAAGACCGTTTTGATGGCCGTGAAAAACTCGATAGCCGCTTGCCCCTGTTCTCTGGAGTGTGAACTTGACATCTTCATTCCGCCAAACGGAGCCTGCAGCTCTACACCGGCCGTTTCTGCATTAATTCTGACGAGTCCTGCATCCATATCCCGGATGAAAGACAACATGGCTCCAACGTTCTGTGTATAGATGGAAGCACTCAAGCCATAATCGCTATCATTAGCCGCTTCGATCGCTTCCTCCAGGGAATCTACCGCAATCAAGGCCAGAACCGGGCCAAAGATTTCTTCCCGGGCGATGGACATATGGGATTCGACCCCTTCAAATACGGTCGGCTGCACATAGAATCCCTCTTCTAGTCCCGGACCGTCCCCTCTTTTTCCGCCAGTGAGCAGAACAGCACCTTCATCTTGGCCTTTTTGAATATAACTCAGCACGGTATTGAGCTGTCCTTCGCTTGCACATGGACCCATCCAGCTTCCAGAAGACATGCCGTCACCCAGCCGGATTTCCTGGATTTGCGAGAGCAGCTTTTCTTTGAAGGTATCGTATACTTTTCGTTCAATAATGACCTTGCTGGTGGCCGTACATTTTTGCCCGGTCGATTTCAACCCACCGCTGATCGTGGCTTCCACAGCCAAATCCAGGTCAGCGTCAGCCGCGATAATGATCGGGTTTTTCCCACCCATTTCAAGTTGATACTTGGCCCCACGTGCCAGTACTGCGCTGCCGACCCGTTTACCCACTTCATTGGAGCCTGTGAATGTTATTCCGCCCACATCCGGATGCTCAGCAAGTGCAGATCCGATCACTGAGCCTCTGCCGCATACCAGATTAAGAACGCCTGCCGGAATGCCCGCCTCTTCAAAACACTCCATGACTTTAGCCGCAGTGACCGCAGTTTCCTGAGCAGGCTTCAACACAACCGTATTGCCGTAGATCAAGGCCGGAGCCGTTTTCCAAATCGGAATGGCTACCGGGAAATTCCAAGGAGCAATAACCCCTACAACGCCAAGGGGTACACGGGTCGTAAACATCAGTGCTTCGCTGTCCGTTGATGGAATGACATCACCGGTTTTTCGCATGCCTTCTCCGGCGTAATACCTTAAGATCGCGACACCTCGCATCGTCTCTCCTTTGGCTTCAGGAAGTGTTTTGCCCATTTCTCTGGTCATCGCCTCTGCAACTTCATCGGCCCGGCGTTCCAGCACATTGGCTGCCTGAAATAGATAGTTGCCGCGTTCCGCACCCGATAACCTCCGCCAATCTTTTGCTGCTTCCTTCGCGGCTGCAACAGCCCGGTTCAGATCCTCTACGCCGGAGGTGGGTACGTAGCCAACTACCTCCTTCCGATTCGCCGGGTTGATGCTCGGTTCGGTTTCACCGGACGTCGCCTTCACCCATTCTCCGTTAATGTAATTGCTGTATGTCTGCTCTACCTGAAATGTGGTCATCGCATTCTTCCTCCTTATACATTAGTTTGAAATGACTGGATTAATAAGTGTCCCGATATCGCTGATGGATATTTCAATGCGGTCCCCGGGTGCAAGTGTAAAATCATTGGGTGGCACGATGCTAGTGCCTGTCAATAACACCGTACCGTCAAACAGATCGTTATCTCTGGCCAGAAAAGAGACCAGCTCATCGAGTTTTCGGTTTAATTCACTTGTGCTTGCCTCGCTTTTGACAACTACTTCACCTTCGCGATATATCTCGCAGACGATGTTGAACGCATATGGATTCTGCACCGTTTCCGCTAGACGAATGGCCGGACCTATCGAGCAGGAATTGCGCCACATTTTTGCTTGCGGCAGATACAGCGGATTCTCCCCTTCAATATCGCGGCAGCTCATGTCATTGCCAACGATATATCCCACAATGCTGCCATCCGCGGCAAGCACTAACCCCAGCTCCGGCTCCGGGATCTGCCAATTTGAATCGCTGCGAAGTGTGACAGCCACATTGGGCCCGACGGTGCGGGCTGCTGTAGATTTAAAAAAGATCTCCGGTCTTTCGGCATCATAAACTTTATCGTAAAAGGTCTTTGCATCCAGCTTGCCTTCCGTTGCTTCATAATTTCGTGCTTCGCGGCTGCGCTGATAAGTCACACCCGCCGCCCATACTTCCGGAGCTTCCAATGGAGTGATTAGATGCAGGGAAGTCCAATCATCAGTTAACTTGTTTAATGGTTTAAAAGCGCTTTCAACAAGTTGAACTGGAGAAATCCCCTGCTTTCTTGCTTGATAGATCAAAGTCATAAAGTCAGCTTGTGGCAAACGATACGCTTGTTCATCATCCGTAACGGCTGCCAGCCACTTCTGTTGTCTGTCCAGAAATCGAATAATTCTCATTCAAGCTTGCCTCCATTTTTCCCCATCGGGTTGATAATACTACCATAGCACCCGCTATGGTTCATGACGATGTTCTAATCACTCCGACGATTTACCCTTTTCACGCATTTTTTTTCTGTTAAGATGAGGTTAGATCCGTTGAACTAAAGATGATTTACGAGGACACTCCGATGACAGGATGTTGGAATATAGAATAGTACAAGGGGGTTGGTTTGCTGTGACCAAGCTTTCGGATGCTGTGTATTTAGGTCGTCTACCCGATGTTCGCATGTCTTTTCAATTATTGGGGCTGCATGCAAGAAAAGTAGATTCCAGCTGGACTTATCCGTCTCACGAACATTCAATGTATGAAGTGCACTGGATGATGGACGGGCAGATGAACATGGTTGTCAACGGGCAGTCTTATCGTCAGTCGGTTGGCGACCTTCTGTTCATCCGGCCTGGTATGACCCACTCTTGCACCGGAGCCGGACCGGAGGGGTTCACTTATTTTTCCGTGCATTTCAGCATACACGATACATCCTTTTGCAGAGAACTCAACCGTTGCAAAGACATCTATTATCCGGCAAATTCGAATTTGGCTCTGGGGCTGTCCTCTTCCCTGTCTACCTTGTATGGTCTGGCCACAGAGCATCTGTCGAGTTCGCTATCTTCTTCCAAACAAATGAAAGTACATGCCGCTGTGTTTGAACTGCTCGGTTCCCTGGTCGGCCAGTTATCTCAGCAAGCTTCCGTTACATTGTCGAGAAAAGAAACCATTGCCCATCAGATTGCCGAGCACATTGAGGATTCGGTAAGATATATCCATCTTCACGGGGAAATTCAGGAGAGTGAGAGAACCTGGATTCAGGACATTGCTAAATCGCTGAGCATTAGCCCGTCACAGGTTAATCGTATTTTTCGGCAGGTATACGGCATCGCTCCGCGCAAGTTTCTATCCGAAACCCTTCTGAATGAAGCGCAGCGCTTGTTAAAGCAAACCGACCTGAACATAGACCATATTGCGATGATGCTGGGGTATAAGACTAATGCGCATTTCAGCCGCCAGTTCAAGCGGTGGACAGGCATCGCGCCAAGTGAATTTCGCAGTCATTCTCAACAGGCGGGAGAAGCCAACGATGCGAATAACTAAAAGTTTAATCATAAAAATCCCAATTGTCTGAGCCGCAGAGGCTGATCGATCAACAAAGCAGCTACTGAATGACCAGCAACTGCTTTATTTTGCCGGGATTGCTCAGATGATGTGTTTGAGTATTACGCTAAAATAAATGATGCAAGGCTGGCACTCCCTGAACCTCTGTACGTAAAATACAAAGCCTGTATACCATCCGGAATGGTCATCTCGACTGAATATAATTTCCAATGATTGGTGAAATGTACCGGAATTGTACCCAGGACAGGACCATCCCATGCGGTTTTGATCTCAAAAACCCCTTGACAATATCCCCGTACGTTGATCGAGACCTGGCGAATTCCTCGGCAATCAAAGAATTTAAAACCTGCCGTTGCGGATTCAACCATATTGGCGATATATCCGACCTCTTCATCACCGTCTCTACCATCCTGCGTGATTTTCGGAAAGCGGCTGTCCAGCCAGGCTCCTGCACCGAAACCTCCAGTGTACTTCTGATCATCTCTGGTCAAAAGATTACATGCAAGATATGTGGGGTACTCGCCTTTTCCTTCAAGCGGTCTCCCGCTCGAACCACAGGAGGTCATTTCCACCTGAGGAATGCTGCCGTCCTCTTCAAAGGATATCTTCTCCATACAGCCCTGTCGGTTGAATGCGTCCCCATTGGTATGACGGTGATAGAAGACATACCAGTCTCCGTTGATCTCCACAATGCTACCATGGTTATTGCCTCCATAATACATGGGTTTGTCAGCAGGTTTGTAGGAGTCGATATGGAGATCACAGTTGCTTACGATGACGCCCTGATATGTAAATCCTCTGTTTGGAAATAGGCTGGTGGCATAACATAGTTCATGCATAACGATGGAGGAATACACCAGGTAGTAGGTATCACCTCTCTTCCGGATTGAAGGCGCCTCAAAAAATTCATGGCCCTCATAACCGCTGCCCTCACTGTAAGGCTCGCTCGGTGCTACGAATATGGGTTCTTCCACAATCGTCAGCATATCCGGACCTAACATCGTGGCCATCGCGCCATGTCTTGATAGGTCTCCGGCCGCACAGAAGCCGGTATACAGATAAGTGTGCTGTCCTTCAGTCATCACGCCGGGATCGAACTGGGGTTCGTCCCCTTCTCTTTCACCCAGACGAGTGCCGTCGCCATATTGTACATAACCATAGAATTCATATTTGCCAGCAGGTGTATCACATACAGCCACCGAAACAACGGGTACCTTATCCAACACATAATACAGATAATACCGCCCATCCGGACCCCGCGTAACATCTGGCGCATACAGGCACATATGGCCATTCGGATTCAGCGGGTCATCTGTTTTTCGGTAGATCACCCCTTCATTTCTCCAATTCCCAAGGTCATTCACGGGTGCAGACCAGCATACATAATCGTTCAGACAGAAGGCATGTCCGTTATAACGGTCATGTGAACCATACACATACACTCTTTCATTGAATACATAAGGCTCACTATCAGGTACGTACTCCCAGGACGGAAGATATGGGTTGAACCCTTGCTTGTTCATTCCCTCTACACTCCTCATATAATCGTAATAGTACATTCGTTCTATGAAATGAAGATAACTCTCGTATAATAGAAAATAGCTAAGTAGTGTATTGAATATTCTTATCTACAACTTAAAGAGAAAGGGGAAGAACCATGACCTCTATTTTTTACGTGGAATGTGACGCCGTACATCAGAACCATTTTGTTTTTGATATCCCTGAAGGGCATGATGCCTGGCTATTGGTTATTACACAGACCCCTGCCCAGTTCTGGGTTGATGGACAACTCAAGGAATACCCGGCTCATTGTGCTGTACTTTTCAAACCATATCAAAAAATATATTATCGGGCTTGTTCAGAGCGCTATATTAATGATTGGATTCGTTTTGAAAGTGATGAACCGTTTGTAACCGATACCTCCCTTCCGTCAGGCACACCTTTCCCGCTGGATGATCCGGAGTACTGTCATAAGCTGTTCCAATTGCTTGTTGCAGAGCATTCTTTTCAGAATGATTACCGGGAATCATCCATTAATTGCCTGCTGCGAACCTTGTTCAATAAATTGCTTGAGTCTTGTGTCCAAGAGGATATTAGTCCTCAGCACTATCCTCTGTTGAAGCTTCGAACGGCAATTCACAACCATCCCAGCCATCCTTGGACGATATCAGAAATGGCGAAGATCATAAACGTCAGTCCGGGGTACCTGCAGTTGATGTACAAGAAATCGTTTGGCCTCTCGTGTATGGAGGATGTTATTCATAGCAGAATACGTTTGGCCAAAGAATATCTCAGACATCATATGTATACGGTTGCAGAGATTGCCGATCGATGCGGTTACCGTAATGTCGAGCATTTTTGCAGGCAATTCAAACAAATGACCGGTTCCTCGCCTAAACAGTTTCATAAACGACGTGAAGGTGTCCCGGCTGACATAACAGAATTGGGAGATAAATCTCACTCTTAAGAGGGATGTACGTAGATCATTGGAAAAATTTCCACTCTGCTCAATAATGGACGTATAAACATACCTTATCCATCCAACCGGTATAAACGTCATCGAGGTTGTTAGCATTTCTCTGCTGTCATTTTAAGTTAAAGTTTTAGACTGTATGATGCAATGACATATTCTCAAGCATAATTGATCAATTATCAGATTGTGATACCTTATATTGACATCATATTTCGTGCATATGCAGCTGCACCGATCATCCCTGCTTGCCCGCCTAATTTCGCTTGAACTATTTTACATACACGGGAAGAAAGCCTTAACGCATGATTCTCAACAGTATCACGCACTGTATTCAGCAAGCGATCACCGGCTGCCGACATTCCTCCACCAACAATAATCATTTCAGGATTGAACAGATTGATTACATTGGAAAGACCAAATCCAAGAGTCTTTCCGGTCTCATGCATAACTTCAATAGCAAGTGAATCTCCAAGGTCGTATGCTTCCGAGATCATACGGGCAGTGATTGTCGTCCAATCCTCTCCCACCCATTCCATAATCATACTTGACCGGCCTTCCTCAAGCTTGTCTGTAAAGGTTTTGACGATTCCTATCGCGGACACGTATCTCCCCAGACAACCGGAACTTCCACAACGACAAGGCCGCCCTTCCCGGTACATATTCATATGACCGATTTCGCCCGCACTCGATGTAGTACCGTAGAGAACTTTTCCGTCATTGACAATACCAGATCCCAGACCGGTGCCTAACGTAATCAATATCATGTTTTTAGATCCAGTGCCTGCACCAAACAGCCATTCACCATACAGATTTACCCGAACATCATTGTCGATATAAACAGGGAATTCAAAATGACTTTTCATATAATTGACTACATGAATGTTCTCCCAGTCTGGAAAGTTAGGTGAAAATATGGATAGTCCCTGCTCAGGATCTAATAATCCAGGGATGCCCATACCCATGCACAGAATAGAAGCTTGCTGGATTCCTTCATAAGACAGCATCTCTTGAATAATGTCTACCATTCGGTTCAAGACATGAAACGGCCCTTTTTCCGCCTCCGTAGGGTCACTTCTTTCATGAATTTTTTGAAACTCAAGGTTGAAAATGGCAGACTTGATATTGGTTCCACCCAAGTCAATTCCGATTATGTATTTTCGCATAATAATCTCCGCTCTCATTATTTTATAGTTTCTCCCGGATGGATGAAGGTGGTTCGAATCGAGTCGTCCAAAAAAAAGATTGAAAATTTATCCATTAAAGAAATATATATGATATATTTGACAGGTAATTTAAAACATATTAAAGAAAAGAGGATGTTCTATGAAAAAATTCTTTTTATCTTGTCTTGCCATGCTCTTATTTTTGATTTCATTTTCCCCCACGACTTCCGCTGCCAGTGGAGATCGGCTGATTTATGACATTATGTATAATGTCGCAGGTGGAGGGTTAGTGTCAAACAATAACAGGTTCTCGTTTCAATTTGACAATTATGGGGATGCGCAGATCTGGGACGTCAAGTCACGTAAAATGATATGGCACAGCAACACTAAAGACACAAGAATACATAAACTCCAGATTAATTATTTCAGCGGGAAGTTGGTCATATCAGATCCGCAAAACACACCTTATTGGACATCGGATAACCTGGCGTGGGCTAAGGCATGGTACGGAGCAGACAATGTGCCAGCCAATCTTAGAGGCAATGTGCTCATCATGCAAACTGACGGCAATCTCGTGCTGTACAACAATGAAAATCCGGCCTTGGGCTGGTATCCTGTCTGGGCTTCGAATACAGGTGGACAGTAGACAACATAACATTTGTTAATGGATTGCTGCTCTAATCTATCATGATGATGTAGTGTGATTCTAATTATAACTTTGTTATACACCAAAAAGATCTCTTGTGCAGTGAATGCCGAAGAGATCTTTTTTTATTTTACATATCTGGCGTTCCAGTCCTGCTTCTCGATTTCTTAAATAGTAAGATGGCAAGAAATAAAGCTACGCTTACAGCGGCAAAACCCAACCAATTCAAATACATGACAGATGTACGACTGATCACAAGCCCACCTAATCCAGATCCCAGTGCAAAACCAAATTGGATAAACGACGTATTTACGCTAAGGGCAATGTCGGGATTACGAGGTGCCAGTGTAACCAGATATAGTTGCTGGGCCGGAGATATGCTCCACGTTGCTAACATAAAAATCATTAAAACCAAGATTAAAATCATAAGATTGATGCCCGCTAGAGCGAACAAAAGAAGAGTTGCCCCTTGTAACAGAAGGCCTAGACAAATTGTAAACTTTGATCCTTTTGCATCTGCCAATTGTCCGCCCACTTTTGATCCGACAAAGCTGCAAATTCCCGCGAGAAACAGAACACCGCTTATCTCGGTCATGGTAAGTGTGGATGTAGCTTGCAAGAAAGGCGTAATATACGTGAACAGTGTAGAATAACCGCCGATATACAATAAAGTAATAACCAATGCAGTCAGAATGGTTGGATTTTTTAAAATGGAGAGCTGCATTCTGAGGGTGACCTTTTCTTCCTCTTTGATTGCCGAAACCTTTTTGTAGATAATAAGTAATGGAAGAACACTTAACAAACCGATTAAAACAAAAAGAACTCTCCATCCAAACATCTCGCTAAAAAATGTGCCCATCGGAACACCGAGCACTAGCGAACTGCTGAGCCCCATCAAAATGATCCCGATGGCATTGCCCCTTTTCTCTTTTTCAACCAGTCGTGTCGATACGGCCATCGCTACTACGGTAGCGATTCCTCCGCTCGCCCCTTGAATAATTCGCACCCATAGTAATGTTTCGTAAGAAAGGTCGACAAGCATAAGTCCGTTGCTGGCTATAAACACACTGAGGGTGGACACCAGTAACTTCTTGCGATCTATATTTATTGTAAATGCAATGAGAATCGGGGCGATAATGGCCGCTGCTAGAGCAAACACAGTCACCAGTAAACCCACTTCGGAAGTAGATACGCTCAAGTCTGCGGCGATCATTTCAATGACTCCAGTAATAATGTATTCAATGGTTCCGATCAGAAAAACAGCCAATGCCAAGATATATATGATCCATTTATTTTTCAATTTACTCCACTCCGTCTTCTTCAGTTATCTAATTAGTATTGGAATTTGTATTTCTATCAATTGTGCATCTTGTTCTTGAGATAAGGGTAAGTATAGTTCCCTACCAGGCTCGTTTTCCTTGATCTGATAGTTATTCTTCTCAATCCATGTAGCTAGATGAACACAGGCTTTACAGGCAAAGGTGGCATTGGAACGATAAGCTATGGTGGCCATCAAGGGCTCAGCAGGAAGAGTCCGCAGTTGAAATGGGTCGGGAGGTGATCGCAGCTCACAGGTTAAGAAATAACCTATTTCAAACTCGAACTCTTCCTCTTGTCCTGCGATTTCTTTCCACAAAACAACCTGTGGTCCGTGGATCAGTTGGCGCATTTCTTTTGTTAATGACTGATCAAACTGATGAAATAAACTCGGGATCTCCTCTTCCCTCCCGCATCCTGTCTGAAAAAGAAACTGCCGAGCACCTTCCTCTTTGATTCGGATTTCTTGCCCGGTTTCGACGTGACCCTCTTCCTCTATAAGCTGCATGCGTTCCTCAATTCGGACGAGTTTAGCTTGTTCCGTATCGATAATCTGCTGAATTTCGCTTCTTTTTAGCTTAAACATGCCTTGAATATTCTCCAATGTAATATGTTCCTGTAGCAGCTGTGTGATTTGTGGCAACGTAAACCCCAATTCTTTATAAATGATGATTCGGTTGAGCTCGAGAAGCTGATCTGCGGAATAGTAACGGTAACCCGTATCGTGATCTACCTTTCTCGGCTTAAGTATGCCAATCTGGTCATAATAACGCAGTGTTTTTAATGAGACCCTGCTTAGCCTGGAAAACGCGCTGATTTTGAACAATATATCATCTCCAATCAATTAACATAATGCGAGTATATAGTTTCCCGTACAGGGGAAAGTCAAGGGTGTATATGCTTCTCATTTGCGTAGCTAAAATCAACCACCTTCCTTATCAACTCTATGTTGGTGTTATGGGTAAGTCAAAGAACCGTTTCTGAATGAAACGTTCATTTTTTTTGAACAAAAAAATGCCACTCATCGTGGCATTCTCTCGGAACTCATTCAATTATCCTGCTCAGCATTTATAATTTCTTTTAAATAAACAGATTATGATTTGCTTGTGATGCTTGTCCAAGATAATAACCCACACCACCAATTTTGACTTGGTCGATTAATTCTTCACGTTGAATTCCCATTAAATCCATAGACATTTGGCAGGCAACGATCTCTACTCCTTGTTCGATAGCGCTCTCTATCAATTCCTCCAACGAAGGCACATGATGTTTTTTCATCAAACCACGGATCATCTTCGGGCCTGCTCCGAGCATATTCATTTTGGACATGCCAAGCTTCTGGCTCCCGCGAGGTAGCATCATATCAAACATACGGCCGATCATGGTTTTGGATAACTTCTGCGGCTGCTGCTTACGAATAATACTTAATCCCCAAAATGTGAAAAATAGGGTTACTTTCCGTCCACTGGCCGCTGCCCCATTTGCAATAATGAGTGAAGCGATCGCTTTATCCAGATCACCACTGAAGACAACCATCGTGCTGGCAGGATCGCTGATTGGGGAATCGGATACGGGTTGTGCTGTATTTTTAGCAATGACAGACTCAATCGTACCGCCTTTCATTCTTTCCAACTGCAAGATTGTGGAACCCGACATCGTGGCCCATGCTTTGACATCTTCATAGAATCCTGGATCGGAAGCCTTCACGCGAAGGGTTTCCCCGTTCGAGAGTTGATCCATTTTTTGCTTAACCTGAATTAGCGGACCAGGACAACTTAATCCGCATACGTTCAACTCATGATCAATACGTTGCGGCTGTGTTGAGTCAGTCGGAATAGACTTTTTTTCCTTAACTTCCACCGCAGGATCAGGATGATCTTGTTTTGCAGTAGTAAATGAAGCAGGCTTAAACTGGGCTTGACGGTATGTTTTATAACCACCACTCAAGTTTTTTACGCTAAAACCATGTTGACGCAAAATTTGCGAAGCTGTATAACCACGTAAGCCGACTTGACAGTATAGCCAGATTTCTTTGGATGGGTCTAATTCATCTAACCGCTCACGAAGCTCATCAACTGGAATAGAGAGTGAACCCGGAATATGACCATTTTGATGCTCGATTTCACTGCGAACATCCAGAAGTATCGACTGCTCCTGCTGACGATCAGACAATTGATTATAGGTGAACATCTGGACACGTCCAGTGATCATATTCTCTGCTGCATATCCAACCATATTCACGGGATCTTTGGCAGAAGAATAAGGTGGCGCGTAACTCAATTCAAGCTCTGTCAAATCCCGGACATGTCCTCCGAAATGAATGGCTACAGCAATATCATCAATTCGTTTATCCACTCCATCATAACCGACTGCTTGTGCGCCCAAAATTTTACCTTCCGGAGTAAACAGCAGTTTAAGAGTAATTGCGCTTGAACCCGGATAATACGATGCATGAGAAGCAGGGTGTACGATAACGGTTTGATATTCCACGCCGAGACGCTGGAGTGTTTTCTCATTACTGCCTGTCGTGGCTGCGGTCATTCCAAAGACTTTGATAATGGACGTACCTTGTGTTCCTTTATAGGTAGAAGGAAGTCCTGCGATACGGTCAGCAACAATACGCCCTTGTTTGTTGGCAGGTCCAGCAAGTGGAATCGTTGCCTTCGTACCATGAATGGTTTCCGTAACTTCGATGGCATCCCCAACAGCATAGATATGTGGCACACTGCTTTCTAAAGCATCATTTACGATAATATGTCCACGTGCACCCAGCGAAACGCCGCTATCTTTCAAAAAATAGGTGTCCGGCGTTACGCCTATCGCAAGAATAACCATGTCAGCTGTCAGCGTATGACCATCCGCAAGTTCAACCCCTATGCCCTTCTCCAAGGAATGAAATCCCTGAACACGTTTGGAAAACAGCAGGTTCACACCGTGATTCTCCATTTCCTGTGCCAATGCGGCTGCTAACTCGGTATCATAGGGTGTGAGTACTTGTGCGTTCCCCTCAATCAGCGTTACATCCAGACCAGCTTCCTTTAAATTCTCAGCCATTTCCACGCCAATAAATCCACCGCCTATGACGATCGAAGATTGGTTGTTAGAAGAATTTACCTGGTCTTTGATCCGATCAATATCTGGAATACTTCGTACGGTATAAATTAGCGGATTGTCCTTACCCGGCAGATCGGGAATAATCGGTTTTGCACCTGGTGACAATATCAACTCATCATAGCTTTCTTCATATGCACCGCGCTCTTGGGACTGTATCTTAACCACTCGCTTCTGCGAATCGATAGCTACGACCTCACTTCCTGTACGGACATCGATACGAAAGCGATCTGCCATCCCTTTTGGCGTTTGTACCAGTAGACGCTCTCGATCATCGATTGTGCCACCTATATAATAAGGTAAGCCACAATTGGCAAATGAGATGTAGGGTCCTTTCTCAAAGATAATAATCTCGGCATGTTCATCCAGACGGCGAAGACGTGCAGCTGCAGAAGCACCTCCAGCTACACCGCCAACAATAAGTACTTTTTTGCTCATGATTCACAATCATCCTTTTCAAATAAAGTTTTAATAATCTGTTCAACCCGTTGATCGGCAAGCACATAGTTCACTTCAAGACCATTTCGCTCCGTAGCAACAATACCTGCACTACGAAGCTTCTGGAGGTGTTGTGACACTGTAGATTGGGGAAGATCCAGACATTCCTGCATATAAGAGACATTACATTTTTTTTTCATCATCAGTCCCCGCACAATGCATAAACGAATGGGGTGAGACAAAGCTTTCAGCAGATTAGCTGGTTCATCGAACTGTTTAATGTTATTGCTGTCAAAAGCGGGAGTGTTCAAAAGTATTCCTCCTAAATCGTTATATCGTAATAATACGATTTATTGATTCGCTTGTCAAATCTATTCTGGATTGAATGTGTTTAATTAGTCGCATACCCGCTCAACCCTAAGGTTTTGGCTTGTTCCAGGTGGAAGATAAAAATGATAAAAATGCCTGCCAAAACCGCTAAAAGCGACATTTGACAGGCATTCATGTTGTATTAGGCCTTCATTAAATAACGATTCAATTGAATTGCTTATTTTAGAGTATAACAGGCTGAATCAGTCCGTCCTTACCAAACAGAAGCGGGTCCATACATATTTCGCGGTGATAACCCTTTCCAGAGGAGAATCTGGATAGTGGCGTGACAAAACGGTGATAGGCAATCCGATATTGATCCGTTTCGGAATCATTAAATATACAGTGATGCCCTGTGCCCAGCATGCCTTTCTCCACATTTTTGCTCAGGATTGGGTATCGATAGGTAACAGGACCGTGTAATTGCTCTGACGTACCGTAATTCACATGATAGTCTTCGCTGCCTGTATCATCACAGGACCACGTAAAGTGGTATAGTCCACCCTGCTTCAGCACGGTTACAGCCTCACGAAAATCATGTAAGCCCACCAGATTGCTCATTGTGTCCTCCACGACACTTATCATGTCTTCACCAAGTTCCACAATGGCAGCATGTCCATTGCCAAATAGCAGATATGGTCTTCCATCATCTTCGACATAGATGGAGGGATCAATGGCCTGACCCATGGTAATGCCCAAACGTTTCAACTGCTCCATTGTGATTAAGGGCTGCGGCTCGGCCAGGAATGGACCAACCGGTGTATCTGCTACAGCAACGCCGATGGCACTATCGCCATTCAGCATTTTGCCACAGAAATAAAAATAGAACTTTCCGTTACGGCTGGCAATTGCCGGTGCCCAGGCATTACCAGTTGCCCAGGCTACATCCTCTGTTCCCAGATCAAGGATCACGCCTTCGTCTTGCCAATGCTTCAGGTCTGAAGAAGAAAATACCTTGAACTGTGTCCCTGACCACCCCTCGAAGCCATCTGTTGTCGGATACATATAGTAACGATCCCCAAACTGTGCGACATCAGGATCGGCATATTGTCCGGGAAGCACCTGATGACCATCCCCGAAAGCCGCGAGTAGCCTGCTGCACTCCTCAGCTGTGATTGGCAGGACACTTCCATGCCGCTTTTGAGTCGTTCCCATATCGAAATCACCATCAGGGACGATTCGGAATTCTCCGCTTCCCAGATTTGTTGTCAGCAGAGGAAGATAACCCTTGCCTTCAGCAAATTGATCAACAATCAGGCACCACTCCTCCCGGTCATTGAATTTAAAGATTTGAGGTCCCTCCACACCTGCCACAGCCTCCAGTACCGGGGCTTGCAGCGTAACAAACGCCCCTTTGTCGAGAGAGTCTCCTTTTTCTACCCGTATGTTTTTGGTTGTTTCATCCTTGGAGTATCGATAGTAACAGCCAGCCGCAGGAAGAATCGTTGTATCAATAATATGATTATCCCGCTCAATGTATTTTTCCGATGCAGAGAACGTACGAAAGTCTTTTGTGCGAGCGCTGTATATTTTTTGCTTTCGTTCTTGCTCCTGAGGTTCCTGCGTCGCAGAAGCCCAGAATACAAGAAACTCATCTGCCAATTCATCATACACAGCTTCTGGTGCCCAGACACATCCAGCGCCCTCAACACCTAGTGTAACGTTCCATGGGGATGACCAGTTCACGAGATTGCTGGATTCCCATATAATTACGTCACGGCTCCCGGCATTAACGGCATGAGTCCATCCTTTGCCGCTTGCGATGCGGAGATCCGTAGCAATTAGATAAAATTTATTTTGCTTGACTGAACGAACCAGAAACGGGTCCCGTACCCCCTTTTCTCCAAGGTCGGAAAACAGCACAGGCGAGCCGCCATTAAGATCCTTCCAGTGAAGACCATCCTCGCTATAGGAGAAATAAACCTGCTCTCCGTCTGGTTGTTCGCCAATAAAATGTACAAAGAGATACCCATCATAATTTGGAGTTGTTTTGGTCAATGGTAAAGAGCCTCCTGAAATGAAATTGACTTTATATTAACAGTAATATAAAAATGAAAGCGTTCTACTTATGTTGTATCATACTTCAAAAACAACGGAATGAGTATATTTTTGTGATTTGGTATGGCGCAGATAATGTGATTTTTTCGGCGGAAACATATTGCCCTGATTGGGATGTTTGACTTGCTCCTTATGCAAAGAATTAACGCATCACCTTTATTTTACCTCAGGTATACAAAATTCTTGGTTTTCATTTACAAATAAATGCTAACCTTCTTAATGATGAACAAATGAATATAGATTCATGCATTCATTTTTGTTTTTGAGATATTACGAGGAGGAATCATTGTGAAATTATCCAAAAGAGTATTACCAGCGGTAGCGCTGACTCTGGCTGTATCGGCTTCTACTCTCTTGTCCGCCGGACAAGCAAGTGCCGTTCAAGCTGTAAGTGTAGAGAAAAAACAAATCAAGAACATCATCTTCCTCATTGGGGATGGCATGGGGACCTCTTATACTTCCGCCTACCGTTATATGAAAGATGATCCTTCGACGAAGGGCATGGACAAAACCGTATTTGACCCTTATCTTGTTGGGGCACAAATGACCTATCCGGATGATGATAAACAAAATGTGACGGATTCCGCTTCCGCAGCAACGGCCATGTCCGCAGGTGTAAAAACCTACAATGCGGCCATTGCGGTTGACCCTGAGCAGAAGGAAGTCAAAACCGTACTTGAGCAGGCCAAAGAAAACGGCAAGTCCACCGGACTCGTGGCTACGTCGGAGATCACTCATGCCACACCAGCTGCATTTGGTGCCCATGATATCAGTCGAAAAAATATGGATGCTATTGCGGACGATTATTATGATGAGTTGATTAACGGCAAGCATAAGGTGGATGTACTTCTGGGTGGAGGGAAATCCAATTTTGTTCGCGAGGGTCGTGACCTGACGAAGGAGTTTCAGAAGGCCGGATTCAGCTATGTGACGGATCGTTCCTCTCTCCTCGCTGATAAGAATCAACAAGTTCTTGGACTGTTTGCGGACGGAGGTCTGGACAAGTTGATTGATCGTACTGCTGCAACACCATCATTGGCTGAGATGACCAATACAGCGATTGATCGCCTCAGTTCGAACGACAAAGGATTCTTTCTAATGGTCGAAGGTAGCCAGATCGACTGGGCAGGACATGATAATGATATCGTTGGCGCGATGAGTGAAATGGAAGATTTCGCAGCAGCATTTCAGGCAGCTATTGATTTTGCCAAAAAAGACGGTGAAACACTTGTCGTAGCTACTGCCGACCACTCCACGGGCGGACTTACCCTTGGAAAAGACGGAGAATACAATTTCTTCGTAGACCCAATCAAAGCTGCACTGCGCACACCTGACTTCATGGCAGCACAAATTGCAAAAGGTGCTTCGGTTGAAGAAACACTGAAAAGTTATCTGAAACTGGAGTTGAAGCCAGAAGAGATTCAATCGGTGAAAGAAGCAGCCCAAAGTGCGGATGTAACAAAGATTGATAATGCCATTGAAGCGATTATTGATAACCGTTCATTTACGGGCTGGACAACAGGTGGACATACAGGTGAAGATGTTCCGGTCTATGCCTACGGCCCGGCAAGTCATCGCTTCGCCGGTTTGATCGATAACACAGATAATGCCAAGATCATATTTGATATTCTCAGCAAGCACCAATAATTCAACAATAATTCAGTAGTTTACGATTATTCCTCCTCTTCTTTCATCCGAAGAGGAGGGATTTTTTCATTTCTGAGGTTGTCACTCGACATCAATGGGATGTTTGATTTGATCCTCATAATAATCCATATAGATCCTGCCGTCGCTTCCTTTGACCGCATAGAATACGTCGCTTATGTTCTTATTTTGCGATTCAAGCTGTTGCAACAGTTCCTTATCAGATATGCCGTTTAGTTCGAGATTCTTGCTTAACATCTCCCCGTCCATAATTAACTCCACAGGCATGCGTTCAGGATTGGACACTACTTTCTTATGAACATCCTCAGCCGTAGCCGTTCTATACTTGGCTTTTTTCATGACCGAAACTTGTCCATTCACTTCGAGTAAGGCGTACTCCACTTCCTCCATGTTGAAAATATCTTTCTGTCTTAGAATTTGGTTTAAGGAATCCAATGTCAGTTTATTTTTGGCGAGATTATTTTCAAGAATTTTGCCGCCTTCAATTAATACGGTAGGTGAGCCTTCAGCCAGTAGGCGGATTTTTCTACTTTTCAGATTTAATTTGGATAACAGATAAGAGGTTCCGGTAAAAACAATGAGAGAAATAATCAGATGTGTGACTTCTATTTTTTCGTTAAAAGCTAGATTGGCAGCTATGGCTCCCATGATGACTGCGGTGACAAATTCATGGAAATTCATATCAGACAACGTTTGTTTCCCCAATATGCGCGCAATACCCAATAGAAGCAAGAAGGCAAAGATACTTCGGATGAAGATGATAAGATGTTCGTACAATACAAGCACCCTTTCATTCGTTAGATAATTATGGAACTCTTTTGAGTATTCACCCAATCATCCTTAAATATGTTGCCTTATGTATAACAAATGAAACAAAACAACATGATCCGTTATAATTAGAAAAATGATATAAAAATGAAAGCGGTTGATAAACCATGAAGCATTACATGAAGCAGATGCTTGTCACTAATCTGGACCGTACACTGCCGATCTATTTGGAACAAACTGGTTATAACGAATGGCAAGAAGAATTTGATAGACCTGACGGCTATCATTTTTATCACTGGCTGCAAACGACAGGCGGTGAAGGGCAATTTGAATGTTCGGGGAACACGATGACACTTGGGCCTAATCAGGGAATTCTATTGCCACCTCATGTTCCGCACCGTTATTACACATCGTCACATCCCTGGTCTACTTGGTACATCACATTTAGTGGTGATTTAGCCCCTACGATCATCTCTTCCCTGGGATTGGCCACATCCAAGGTCATTCGTTGGGAAGGCGATTCCAGGTTATCGAGAATTCATCACACTACCAGCCGATTGGCGAGGCAGCAGTCCGAATTCAGCGGAATGGACAGTTCCACGTTTGTGTATCGATTTCTAATGGATCTGAAACGTTACGGACAAGTGGACAACCAACGCTCTTATTCCCAACAATCCTCGCGACTGGCACCGTTGATTCGATTCATGGAGGAGCATTTTCAGGATGCCTCAATCGGCTTGGCTGATCTGTCGGAATATGCAGGCTTAAGCTCACAGCGGCTTAATTACTTGTTTCGTATGACGACTGGAATGAGCCCTTATCAATATCTGATCCAACTGCGAATCCAGAAAGCCAAGGAACACTTAATGAACAACAAACATATGACCATCAAAACTGTTGCTTCTCTCGTGGGATTTCTGGATGTGAGTCATTTTGTCTCCACCTTCCGAAAGTTTGAGAATATTACGCCTCAACGTTTTCGTGAACTCCATTAATCAGAATCAGTTTCATTTTATTATATGAACTTCATTTTTTATTATATATATTATCCGATCATCAGCTATTAAAATAATTGATATATTTAATATTATTATATGGCGGTGATCAGGATGTTATATGTAGGCGCTAACTACCACCCCCACGACTGGCCGCGCGAACGCTGGCAGCACGATATCGATTTGATGCGTGAAGCTTCGTTTACAATCGTTCGACTCGGCCATTTATGCTGGGACAGCTTCGAGCCATCGGAAGGAAACTACACCTTTGCATGGTTTGACGAAGTCATGACCTTGTTTCACCAAGCCGGTATACAGGTCATTCTGGATATTGCGACCCGTCCGGCTCCGACTTGGCTGCACAGAAAGTATCCCGAAATTTCTTTGAGTGCTCCGAGCGGCCTTCGTATGGAAGCGCAAACAAGATATATGGAGGATGTCGGTCATCCAACCTTTCAAGAATACGCTTATGATTTTGCCAGAAAACTCGTCATGCGCTACCGGCATCATCCGGCCCTTTACGCTTTCGGATTATGCAACGAGTTGGGCTCCGGTGCTCCATCCTATTCCAATGTGGCCCGGGACCGATTCGAGGTCTGGCTTCGTAATAAGTATGCAACGGTCGAGCAGCTTAATGAAGCTTGGACTACACAGCGCTGGTCCCGTAAACTGAACAGCTTCAGTGATGTGGTCCTCCCGATTTCGGGACAGGTCAAAGGTGCACCAGAACGCCTTCTGGATATGGCACGTTTTTACTCCGATGAGACGTTGGCTTATATGCAAGGATTGAGTGACATCGTGCGGGAATTAGCTCCAGAAGTCAGAGAGACAACGAACCACTGGTCGGAAAATCCGGGCTACGGTTTTGATTATCTGAAGCAGTACCGGGAAATGATCGACTTGCCGGGCATTGGCTTTTATCCCGGGACCAATCCCGAAGATATACAAGCGTTAACTGCTGCCTGTTTCTTCATGGACCATCGCATCGGCGAGTTGGATCAGCCCATCTGGTGTCTGGAGTTCCAGACTGGGGACTTTGGCGGCTATGCTTCTCCACCGGGGGCGATGCGAATGTACGCGTACCTATCTCTGATTCACAGAGCGCAGGCCGTCTGTGCCTGGACATGGCGTACAATGCTGGGCGGCGAAGAGCAATATGTGTTCGGTCTTGTGGATCATGATGGCATACCAGGCTGGAAATATGATGAATTTGCACGTATTGCACAGGAATTCAAACGGTTGCAGGAGCTGGATATGCCAAGAAAAACGAACCCGGACATTGCGATTGCTTACTCCTTCGAGACGCTGAAGGTTATGGCTGGCAACCCGAGCTATTACAAGACAGACTATACCGGGCAGGTTTTGCAAGCATATAGCGCTCTGGAACAATCCAATCTGGATTGTAACATCGTCAATCTGCGTAGGCTTCATCAAAACTACAAGCTGATCATCGTACCCGGACACGCGATCATAGATGAAGAATCGGGTGCAACGTTGCGCGCTTTTGTTGAACAAGGGGGTACCGTTATCATGACGGCTTATTCTGCCAAAGTCACTACGAACAATCGGGTGTTTGATACTACCCTACCAGGAGGCTTGAGTGATGTATTTGGCATCCGCTGTGGTGCATTTGTTCGAACACGCAGCCATACCCCTTGGGAGAATGCCGGAGGTTTGGAAAAAACCGAGCTTGGCCTTGAGCGTGAGAAACCGGTCATCGTCATGGATTCGGAAAACATTCAGCCGGATATCGATTATTATGAGATCCTTGAGCCGCGTACCGCGAGCATCATCGCCAGTTTCTCGAATACACGTGAGTCTTCCCCGGCGGTCACCTGCAATAAATATGGACAGGGTCAGGCGATCTATGTGGCTTTGCCTGCCAATACAACGTTTTTGAGTGCGCTTCTTCATCGTCTGTATCCAACGCTTGGCATAGCCAAAGGTCCCGCTACACCATCTGGTGTCGTGGCTCGTCATCTGGACAACACAATTACCCTCTATGTCAACACAACAGGCAAGTCGCAGACCGTGCCCCTTCAGGAAGCTGCAGTTGGTATGCTGTCAGGCCAGACCATGGTCTCTGAGTTGAAGCTTGAGCCCTATGATGCTGAAATCATTCAATTCATTTCAAATTAAAGGAGATGTTACTCATGAGCCACTCCATTCAGACTCTTGCCAATATCACCCCGTCCGACCGTCAACTGGCCTGGCAGGAGCTCGAATTTTATTCGTTTATTCATTTTGGGATAAATACATTTACAGATAAAGAATGGGGATTCGGTGACGAATCTCCTGCCCTCTTCAACCCTAGCGACTTTGATGCCATGCAATGGGTAGAGGTATGCAAATCTGCAGGAATAAAGGGTCTCATCCTAACCTGTAAACATCACGATGGTTTCTGTCTCTGGCCAAGCGCATATACGGAACATACCGTTAAGAGCAGTCCGTGGCGGGAAGGCAATGGTGATATGGTAAAGGAAGTCGCTGAGGCTTGCAGGCTGGGTGGTCTGGCATTTGGCGTATATCTATCCCCGTGGGATCGTCATGACCAACGATACGGAACCTCCGAATACAATGAATATTTCAAGCTGCAGTTGCGTGAACTGTTGACCTCTTATGGCGACATCTTCTGTGTATGGTTCGATGGTGCCTGCGGTGAAGGACCGAACGGTTTGAAACAAGTGTATGATTGGGATGGCTACTATGAAGTCATTCGCGAACTACAGCCAGGTGCCGTTATATCCGTATGTGGTCCGGATGTGCGCTGGTGTGGAAATGAAGCAGGACATACACGGGATTCCGAGTGGAGTGTTGTTCCGGAGGAACTAAGAGATTGCGAGAAGATTCAGGAGGCTTCGCAGCATGTGGATGATGGACAGTTTGCCAAGCTTGCTAACTCTCGCGACGAAAATCTGGGCAGCCGTGATGCTGTAGCCGGAAAGCCGGTTACCTGGTACCCTGCCGAAGTTAATACTTCGATTCGGCCGGGCTGGTTCTACCACGCTGCTGAGGATGATCAGGTCAGAAGTCTTGAGAAACTTCTCGATATTTATTACAAGTCCGTTGGCGGTAATGCTACGTTTCTGTTAAATCTGCCTCCTGACCAACGCGGCAGAATTCATGAGAATGATGTCAAACGGATGCAAGAGCTTGGCGATCGGCTTCGGGCTACGTTCCGTCATAACTTGGCCTTCGGAGGACACGCTACTGCAATAGAATCGCTTGATGAGGAACATGATGCCACTCGCGTGCTGGACGGGGACAAAACGACGTATTGGTGCCCCAACGAAGGAACCGAACACGCCGCCATTGAGCTTGATTTATTGGAAGAGCATACGTTTGATACGATCCTGCTTCAGGAGCATATCCGGTCTGGACAGCGCATTGAGAAACTTCACATCGAATATCTCGATGGCGAGATATGGCGTGATCTGTACGACTGTACCATCGTTGGATACAAACGGATTTGCCGCTTTCTCCCTGTTCGAGCAAGGAAGCTCCGCTTGATCATCGAAGAATCCAGATGGTGTCCGACATTATCTGCTGTTGAAGTCTATTTAAGTCCTCCAGATGTGAATAAATAATGAAAAGGTCGCTTATCCTTGTTGGATAAACGACCTTTTTAACGTTTGGACCCACACATGCCTGTTTCGAGTTTGCTAATATGCATTATATCCCATGGATTTGGTTACCTTATACAAAACCACTTGCATTGAAGGGAGAGAAATCCGATAAATGCAGTTAACGATTGGTTAAGGCAGATTGCCCACAACTATATTCTCATTGTCATGCTGCGGTGCTCTTTTTTGCAGTCAAAGCAGTCATTGGATTCTATACGTACAAGCATTATGATAAAAAATTAAATGCGCTCTCAGAGCAAATGGATCGTCTTCTGGAGAAAAAAACAGCGGAGCGGTTAATGGAGCATGAAAAATAGAAGCAACAAGCTTTGGAGGGAAATGCATGCTAGGGAATATACTCTTGGGTATGGTCGTCCCTATATTATTGGCAGTATGGATTTTACGACGGAACTTGAAGATCCTTGTTATCTATTATCCACTCGGCGTGGCTATTGCGTCTTGCATCAACAATGTGGGATTCAATTATTTCTGGAACATACTCCCGAATACACGAAACCAGTCCTTTGCCGCACTCCCCATGAATCTCGGAATTTATCCAATTGCCGGATGCCTGATGATGTATGCCATCATAGTTAAAGATGCCAAGCCATGGGTGGCGATTCTCGTTTCAGCCTTGTCTCTCACATTATTAGAATGGCTTGCCAAAATGATGGGACATGTTATTTATTTTAATGGATGGAACATTATTTGGACCTTTTTGTCATACCTGCTGCCATTTGTTCTCGCTTATGGTTACAGTAAAATAATGAGGTATACCAAGTAAAAGTTCCACTGAAGCTTTCGATTAATAACATGGGACTGAGTACATGGGTTAACGCTGATAGGCATACGTGCATATCCTAACTCATATTGGTCTTGGAGGGATTCGTAATGTATGTGACATATCCGTGTGGTTACAGGTACACTTTTACTCCGGTATGGGCAACATCATCAGCCGAAGCACTTGAATTAATCAAAACGGCTGTGCAAGGAGAACGAAACGATGAGCTGTTCTATGATTCACTGATTCAGTTGTCACCCGATGCCAATCAGGCTGCCATCATCACGAGCATCCGTAATGATGAACGAGGACATAATCAAATGTTCCGCCAAATGTACAAGGATCTGACAGGCCAGGAGATTTCGGGTGTAAGCAGTGAGCCAGTTGAGACGGTTCCCTCTTATCTTGCCGGATTGCAAAAGGCGTTTCAGGGTGAATTGGCGGCCGTGGAAAAGTATAGAAAAATATGGTTTGGTCTCCCTTATGGCATATATAAAGACACGGTGTGGGGAATCATCCTGGACGAACAGAAACATGCGGATAAATATAACAATCTGATTACCTACAATTTGCCGAGATAATCATGTATGGGATAAATAATGCGTGGATTCTTTTAAAAATGAACAATTGAGATCAGCAAAAAACCAGTGAATAAGTAAAGCTCACTGGTTTTTTTGACGAGTCTCTCTTCTATATTCTTGTTATCCAATGCATTCTTTCAATATATCCGGTTCCACATGAACGTGAACAGTGTACACGTCATGCTCCTCCATCAACTCGTTCTCCACGTCTGTACAGATATCGTGTGCTTGTTGAAGATCCAGCTCAGCATCAACTGTTATGACAACGTCTACTACAACGTTATTGCCATAGTTCCGCGCTCTCACGTCTTTAACCGTCTCTACGCTGTCAATTCCGGCAATCGTCTTTTTGTACTCCTGAATCAGTTCAACATCAAAACCATCCGTCAGATGATGTGTGGCTTCCTTGAAAATGTCCCAAGCGGTTTTGCAGATGAGGAAACCTACGATGACAGCCGTTACAGGGTCCAGCCATGGGAGGCCGAACTGGGAACCCACGATCCCAATGACCGTACCGGTGCTCACCCAGGCATCGGAGATATTATCTCGAGCTGCAGCCATGACTGCCTGACTTTTAATACGAGTAGCAAGTCTCTTGTTGTAGCGATAGACCAGATACATGATAACTGCGCAGAAAATGCCTGTGTAAGCGGCGATGATATCCGGAGATTCATGTGTACCCTGAAACACAGAACCAATGGCTTCAAACAGTACTTGTAAACCTACTGCCATCATAATGAAAGAGGCAACAAGTGACGCAACGGTCTCTGCTCTCCAGTGACCGTATGTATGATCTTTGTCGGCTGGACGTTGGGCAAGCTTCAAACCGATTAGTACGGCAATGGATGCCACAATATCGGTGGCATTGTTTAATCCGTCCGCCTTAAGTGCTTCTGATCCGGCCATATTGCCAATGACCAGTTTTAATACGGTCAAACATATGTAGGCGATAATGCTGATAATAGCTCCGCGCTCCCCCAGCTTTAGATTATCGTATTTTAGTTGATCCACAATGATATCCTCCTGCAATCTTCATTTCTAGCACGTGTATGATGGTATCATTGAAGATTTGTGTGGGTCTAGAGAAACGTTTTGAGTGTGACGAAACATAATCTGTAAGCGGCAATTTTTTTACGAGAATCCAAAAAAGTTGGATTTGGCAAACTTAAGTGGTTAATGGGTAAGAGGAAGGTGACCACCTGCCTGCCTTCCTTGTAACCACACTTTCTTATCTAGACAAAAAGAGCCAATTGGATCGTTTTGATCCACTCGGCTCTTAGCGTTATTTTACACTCATTTGTATAACATCATTTGTCGTTGTTCCACTTCCATTCATAATTCACTGCTCTTGTTCAGGAAGTGTCGGTTCATCTGGTGCCTCATTAGCAAGCAGCTCCGAATCATCGGAATGCCGTTCGAACATAACGGCGTCAACCCTCGTATAGATCATATCCGCAGGAAGTGTTGGCGGGTCTACCGTTGTAGGAGTAACCCTGGTTAACCGGACATACTCGCTGCCGTCACCCGTAAAGTCAAACGTCCCCAGATTAACCCAACCTGACGAGCCGACCGTTGCATCGATATAGGTGACCTCGGTACCCGTCTTATGCTTCACTTCCACTTTGACATTGTTATCGTTTGCCGTTGTATGGACGAGTTTGTAGATCGAGACCGTATATTTTCCCTCTGGAAACTGACCTTTCCACGTCGCGGATGATCCTTGAACTGTTGAGTAACGGGATTTAACCCCAATTTTGTATCCGGCTAAATTGCTTTGGCTCCATGACCCTTCTGTCGTGTATAACCCAGTTGTATCTGTACTGTCCACGATAACCGTTAGGTCCCTGATCGTAATGTTCAATGGCGGTGTGGTTAACGTCACTCCATCAATCGTGACAGTAGCCCATACCTCAATATGATCCGTGTCCCCATCGAGATTAAGAAGGGTCAACAACCCATTGTTATCCACTTCGGCAAGATCCGTACGATTAACGAAATACTGCACATCGGCCTGTGTAAGATCACCGACCAAACCGTTATCCAAATAACCGGTTACGCTCAGTTGTGCGGTTTGAGTCATCTGCAGTTCGTTCCGATCGGACAGGATCACAGCAGACTCCAATTGCGGTACCCTGTTTGGGTCCACCCACATGATTGCATCGGCAACGACTCTGGACTTGTTGGCCTTATTGGTTAATTCCACGTACCCGCTATCGCCTGCAGCAAAAGGATAATCCCCTAGGTGCACCCAAGTACCATGCGCTGTTGTCTCATCAACTGTCACCGTCTCGGAGCCGCCGCTATGATAAACGGTAAATGAGGCGTTTGTTGCCCAATTTTCACTCGCAGCAGTGATTTGCGGAATCTTGTAATACACACTGTAAGTGACACTTTCCGGCAGCTCAGGCCGCCATCTCATTTTGCTTGCCGCTGTGCCGGTCGTAGATTTGGCATACACATAGTTATCATAATAATAATCGTTAGCCGTCGTATCCCTTATCCAGACGCCTTCTGTCTCCGCCTCCGTATTATCCACAATGATGGTTGAACTATCCTGCCCATCGGGTTGAACTGGAGTTTCCGATACCTGATCCGGCAGATAGAGTGTCCGCTTACGGGTCTGTTTCCCCTCCGATTCCACGTAATACGTGAAAGTTTGGGATAAATCATTCACCCGTATAGACCATTCCATCGGGTATATCGTATCGGGTATAGTCGTATACGTAGCTCCGCCATCCAATGAATAATGGATTGTCGCTGGTTTCGTTGTTTTGGCCTGCACATAAGCATCATAAACCGTTTCGTCAGGCTTAACGATCAGCATGCCTTTAACCGCATCAATTGGACTGTGTTTATCAAAGTAATAACTGGCATCCGATGGTTCAGCCGTTCTGACCTGATGTAGCGGCACATCAATATCGAGTCCTTCTACAATGATCGCAGTGATTCCCTTGCCTGAAACAGTAGCTTGAATGATTCCACCACTCATTACCGTTTGCTCTGGTGTACCATTGTCACGGATGATCGTTACGGTGTAGTCTTGTGCCGGGTTGAATCCAATGATTTGTTCATTTAATTCAATTGGAGTCTGAACTTCTTCTGAAGATGCGTTGCTTAACCCGATGTAGAATTTATCACCGCTCTCACCCGTTATCCAGTTTAATTGAGGATGATTGGTCTTAATAATCCCCTTGGGCATCCATAGCCAAACGTTGGAGTTACCATAAAATTGACCTGGTTTATTCCCATAGAGGTGATATTTGAACCATAAAAAATTCGTTTCAAAAACGGAAGGAAACGTAATGCTCCCGTTTGATTTTAATGATTGTTCGCTGATCAAATAATCCATCGTTTGCCCCAGCTGCCCCGGGATATGGTGATAATAGATGGATGTAGCCCCGCTTGGGCCTTCCAGAGGAAAATCCGGTTCAAGTTGGCTAACGGCAAAGCCTTTATAATAATAACCTGGATAACTGGAATATCGTCCAATAACCGCATTATGAGCAATATCCTGCAGCAGTTCATCCCCTGTATAGAGCGACAATCTCAGCATGAACGGAGCTTCCTGAGCATTCATCCGATAATAGCCAGTTGTACTTCCTGCTTCAAACGTCAATCCGCTCGGTGAGACAAGCCAACGCTCCGCTTGAACACCTCCGGCAATATCTTCGGGAAGCTTGAGCCTAGGATATTGAAATTTACCACTTTCCGGCCAATGGAACGACTCCGCATAATTATATGTCTCCGGCTGCGGAATCGTAACGTTACCTTCAGGAACTGGGCGAGCAACAAACATGGTTGCATACCGTTTGGCTTCCTTATAAGCAGCATTCAAGTATTTGGGATCCTGAGTTTCCTCATAAAGCTCCAAGATCTCCATCCACAGCTTGCTATAATAATAAATGAACTCATTTTTACTCACATCGACGGATGCTGGCGTATCGATATGTTGCGTGATATAACTGTCGGCTGCATCCTTCGCAGCTTGCAAATACTGTGCATCTCCCGTCATCCGATACATCATCAGGGGCTGAATGACAGGACCCCGGTCTTTCTGATCCGGGTCACGCACAAGGTACTCTTCCTGAGCGAGTGCACCAATGCCTGCCGAAGTGCCCATCATTTGGTTGACAGCAGCTACACTTGAAACATCAAACGGCAGAGTAGCCATTTTCCATAACGAAGGCACACCGTATACTTTCTTCTGCGTTGGCGACCAACCGATACCATTTCGCGATACGCCATACTGGATGGACGGTAGTGCTCTCGTATCGTAAAGCTGGTCATCCCCAGTCAAATAGTAAGCTGCCAAAAGAACCGCATTTGAGCTTGTTCGGACGCTATCCTCGTTTTCGATATCAATAAAACCCTTGGCACGGCTCCACCACCCGCTGGGTGATGGGACATAATTAACAGAGTCGTCTCCTTGCGGCTCTATCTTAAGCAAATCGATCATATTAAACATCGCGTCAGTAAGCGACTGATCTGACACATTTTCCCGGTATGCCGAATAATCGTACTCATTGCGAAGAATATCCACGTAGGACTCATATAGATTGCTTTTTTGAGCGATTAGCCCCAAATGAAATTGATACGTGTTTTCTGCGGTCATTTGCGAATAAGTCCCTAATTGAGGCGCATACAGGATTGGCTGCACGCTGCCTTCGTTGTTGACCAGGCTCATGCCAAGCCGTTGTTTCGTAACGCCTCCCTTCGGTTCAAATTCAACCGGAAGCTCTGCCGAAGGTACAAATACGCCATACGTCAATGGATTTCCTGCACCATCATTTTTCTCAACCAGGCTCATCGGAGCGCTCAACTCTCTTAAACTTGTTGATTCCACCGTACCTACCATTTTGGCATGTGACCTGAATCCATTTAACACTTCATTGATGCCCGAGATTGCCTCTGTTGTGAAGGACTGATATCCAATCACATAATTGCCGTCGCGGCGAGGCGTAAAGGCAAAAGAGACATCCGGTTTATCCCCTGCCATGGACCAGTTCACTTCAAAATCGTAATCACTGCCATGCGTAGAATCGGTTAATACCGCCGTGTGGCTGTCGGGAAAATGGACCCCGTCGAATGTAATCCAGCGTTTGTTCATCGTATCATAGTAATTGGTCCGGCTTCCCGCATTCCCGTCCAATAAAACCCATTGTTCCTCAAGTCTTTCCGATTCATTATTTATTGGAACCCAGTTCCCCGTGTCCGTGTTCTTGTAGAACATGTCACGAACGATGGATTTGCCTCCATCCCATGCTGCCTCATAGAAGGTCGCCTTATAGTTAGCATTTTCGATGGTGCCTTTTTCGGTGTAACTGAGATTCGTTAATGTGCGGCTCCGGAGCGGGGGCAACGGTGGTGCTTGCTGTCTGATATTCCCCTCGAACTTGACGGCATCAGCCCGTGTAATAATTGTACCCGTAGAGGGTTGCGTTCGAGTCAGCCTGACAAATTCGCTATCTTCCCCACTAAACTCATACTCCCCCAAATCAACCCACCCGGTTGATGGACCTGACGAAGGTCTTAAATCCAGAAACTTCACATCCGTAATCCCGTTATGAACAATTTCAATCTTCACATTGCTATCTGCTTTGTCCGCCCAATCCAGCTTATAGAACGATATTCTCGCTGTCCCTGCTTCCAAGCGCGGATTCCAGGTGATCGTTCTACCTACTGCATCCGTATATTTGGAACTGGAATTATTGTATCCCTTCACTCCCGCGCTTGTGGTCCAATACGGAGCGGAGAATCCGTTATTGGCATTACCTGCATCAACAGTGACGACATGATCAATCGTGAGACTTCCATCATCAATGATGATCGTCTTATGTGGCTCTTTTTGCTCAATATTTCCTTCGAACTTGACCGCATCAGCACGTGTAAGGATCGTGTTCGTGGTGCCGGTAGACCGGGTTAATCGAACAAATTCTTCGCCAACTCCGGAAAAATAGTACTCTCCCAAATCAACCCAACCCGCTGGCGCGCCAGATGAGGGTCTTAGATCCATAAAGACTACATCGGTTGTCCCATTATGAACAATCTCAATTTTCACATTGCTATCTGCTTTATCTGCCCAATCCAGCTTATAGAACGAAATTTTCGCTGTGCCTGCTTCCAAGCGTGGATTCCATGTGATTGTTCTGCCTGCTGTACTCGTATATTTGGTGCTGGAAAGATCATACCCTTTCACCCCTGTGCTTGTGGTCCAATTAGGAGCCGAATATCCATTGTTCTCGTTATCCGCATCAGGTGTTACAACATCATTGATCTTGATACTCCCGTCATCGATAATAATGGTCTGATAAGGTAAGGTCTCCGCATAAGCGGTCCTTATTCCGATCAGGCTGAAAGGAACTACGATCGTCAACATGAAAACGATGAAAAAAAACAGCTTCCTTTTGGCCATACAATTCACAGCCTCTCCTATTAATGATAACGCTTCCATAAATGCATTGCCTTTTGCTCGAATGATTGAAAAAGCAATTAACCTTAGCCTTCTGCCTAATCCCGCTCTGTCGTTTTTATCTTAGCATGTTACATCACGGTGAAATTTCTTTCATTTTAAGAATTTCTTATACGATTTTAAGTAAAAAAAGAAACCTACATCCTAATTGATTGCTCAGTTGCAGTCAGATAGAATATAGGTCTTCCAAGTGTTCCAAGTGAACCAATCAATTATAATGGCGGCTGCACCAATAACAACTTTCCAAGCTGAATGACCGTTTGATCATACCAAGCTGGATGCTGCCGAATATGCGCCATACTTCGTTCATTGCCACTAGCTTCAAACACCGCCGCTTTGTCAGTCTTTTCGTGATCGATCTCGAAGCGAACGGTATGTTTCCCATTCGGTAGCTCCGGCAAGAAAACATATTGATTTCGATTATGATCGTTATAGGGTGTGAATCGATCGATAAGAAAGGGTTCCCCTCCATCCACCGACACCTTCAATCTGCCAGAATCCGGCCCCCCGATATCAAATAAGCCGATGTGTGTTCCCTCAAACTCCACTGTGATCGTCTCTCCGGCATCAACTGCTCGCCACAGACCGGGGAACAACCAATCGTACTCGCGCACTAAAGGAAAATCATCGGGGGTCATGTAAGACCATCCTGGTGAAAAATGAGTAAGATGATCCAGTGGCTGCATGGTTGCATACTCCCAAGGATTGGCCGGTACCAAAGTGTTTTGTGGCAAATGATGTTCCCCTTTTCCCGGGTGATCTTGAAGTTCGCTCATTTTCTCAAATGAGCGGGTGATTGTATCTGTGTAAATCTGATGTCCTTCGGGAATCGTTGGATGGATCGAATCATGCGTGAAAATAACGGCTCCGGGGATGGACACGTCTGCCCTTGAAGTAAAAATAAGCTTTCCATCCGAAACCAATTGACTGACCGCCACGCCCAGATGAATCGAAGGAATGCCGTAATAGTCGGCGACTTCCTCTTGCATAAGAGCGCCCTTCTGGTATTCGCCGGATTGAAATGAGGTCAAATCCCGCTCCTTAACCGTATATACAAACAGGATATCGGTAAACCGGCTGCGCTTGCGAATCTGTCGGACAATGCCTTCGATCCGCGCCTTGGATTCGGGCACTCCGCCATCGTTGCCAACAAATTCAACAAATATGAGATCAGGGTGATGACGCAGTACATCTGTCTCCAAACGGGCGCAGCCGAGGTCCGATCCTGTCCCATCAATGCCTGCGTTCACAGCGCGGATATCCGCATGGGGATATTGCCCTCGCAGCCAATCCGCCGTCATGACCCTATATCCTTTCGAACGTGTATTACTTCCTCCAAAATAAACGATGGTCACTGTTTCCCCATTTTCTAACTTCTGAATGACATTAGGCAGCCCTCTTCGAGGGAAAAATTCCTTCATCTCGACTTCACCCGCCCTCACTTAGCGTTTTTAGGAGCAAAAAGTTTTACAGCAAACACTTCATAATAAGGCGAACCATACGTTGCACAAAAATCAAACCGGATTTGGGTTACACCTTGTGCATGCACCTGATGTTTATTTAACGAAAGATAATTCCCGCGGACTTTAATTTCACTTTCACTTCCGTCCTCTAACGTTAAGGTCATATCATAATCCTGGATCAGTGGCTCGATTGGATCGTCGAAATGCTCCAAATTCAGCTGTGAATTGAAGACAATATGGATTTCATCCATATTCTTGGGGCCTGCAAAACCAAATTCCAACCATTCCTGTCCTTCCCTACGTTCCGAAATCCAGCCGTTTGGCAGACCATAAGGTCTGGAGAAGCCGTTGACGACATTCGCGGGATTATACATATCCTGGGATGGTATCAGATCCTTGAAGCAAATGCTCTTATTAAGCTTCTTCAGTCTGGGCGGCTCTTCCGGCTTATAATAGAAGCTCACCGCTCCTGTCATATTTTCTTCATTGCCATATACAGAAAGGTCCGCCGTACCTTCCAATACGATGTAGATTTTGTCGTCTTCTGGCTTCTTGCAGCTGAGGTCCAGTGTAATCCAGTCATCGTGCCCCGCTGAAATCACCAAGTTGTAGCCTTTCAGCTCGCTGGTGGGAATATAGTTTTCCTTCCGATCCCCGCCAAACAGCTTCACTTGCAACGTTTCGGAATGCTCGGATCTATTTTTAATTTTGATCTGCACACTTTCAGCTACGGATGTCTGGATGGGCAAGACCAAACATAACGCTTGCTCCAAGGAGATCTCTTCGGTTGGATGCAGATGTCCATAGCTTCGCTGGGACGAGGCACGAATGGTCAATCCGTCAGCAAAATAAGGATCCAACGGCTCTTGAAGCCCTACAATCGTTTGTCCGTCTCGAAGCAGCTGTGCCTGAAGCTCATCCATATGCGCTTTGACGATGTCCGCGGGGTCTGTATCATATTTTACGCATAACGCAGCAGCCGTTCCTACCGCCTGCCCCATACAGCCACAGGTTGCCATCACCCTTGTAGACCCAAAAGCCACATGGGTAGCGCTTATATTGCGTCCAGCAAACATGAGATTTGGAATATTGCGTGAAAATAAGCTGCGAAACGGGATATTATACAATCCCGGCACAAAGTTCCACGCGGTAGCCGGTCCCTCATCGTAGATGCCTTTATTCGCATGCAGATCCATATACCAGCCTCCGACGGATACAGCATCTTCGAAATGAGTCTTTGCTGTAAGATCATTCTGAGACAGCATGTGTTCCCCTATAAACCGTCTCGACTCCCGCTTTCCCGGAATTGGGCATACATAATCCAAAATGAGATTGTCTACATCATCAAACTCGCCACTATTTTTGATATAATCCCATATCCCGTACACCAATTTCCGCAGTTCCAATGCAATGTCTTCATTATTCTTGATAATATCCATATGTCCGCCGTATTCCAGCCACCACAATCCGCCAAGCCCGTTGATTTTCCTTGGAAAAGATCGATGGTTTAATCCTTTTCTGATACTATCGAAAAACTCCAATTTCGTAATATCATACGCAAAGCCAGGCCTTTTGTAAGGAACGGGATAGTCTACGTCACGGGCTTGAAACAGAATCGTATCACCCATCGTGTAATGATCCGCCACTTCAGGAGCCAGCTCCTCTTTGTATTCATGCTTCGCTTCTCTTCCCCATCGGAAGTGAGCGCCTGCTTGGTATCCAACAATTCCATCCCCGGAGCAATCGATGTAGGTTGGGCTTTCAAAACGAAATTTTCTCTCGGAAGCCAATTGAAGGCCCTCCACCCATTGGATTCTGCCGTTCTCCATACCCGTTTCATGAACGCAAGTGTTCAGGAATAGAGAAATGTTGGGCTCATCATAAACCATGTCGAGTAAGACTGTATCGGAAAGTGAAAGCATCAGCTTCTTGTTGTATAACGGATTGTAATGAAATATCTTCAGCTTCAGTTCTTCTATCAACCCGCCCTCTCGAGCATAGTAGGATGGACTGTTTCCGAGATAAGCCGACCCGTTGATATGCACTCTGACCTCGCTGCTCGCATTTCCCCCTAGAACCGGCCGATCATTAATAAGTGAAACCTGCAGACCTTGGCGTGCTGCTGCAATGGCAGCGCATATCCCTGCAATACCTCCACCTACGACGGTTACATCAGCTTTTATAGACTCCATTTTGATAACCTCCATGATTAGATGCTCCTATCATGGTAATGGTTTTGGCCCCTGTTTTTTTACAGGATTTCACGAAAAAATCATACATTTTTTGCATCCTTATTGGAATTCCTATCGTGTCATTTTGATCCGGTATTGCTTAGGTGTATCACCGGTGTATTCTTTAAAAAGTTTGCAAAAGTAACCTTCATTGACAATGCCTACTTCCTCGCACAATTCCAATAAAGAATAATCCCGGACATTTAACAACTCGAGAGCGAGGTTGATTTTTTTACGGTTGATGTAGCTGATCACGCCTTCGTTCATTGTTTTTTTGAATAAGCTGCTAAAATACGAGGGTGCTAGATTCACTTCCTCCGCAATTGCCTCCAACGTTAATCGCTGTTTCAGGTTTTTCTCTATAAAATGAATAGCACTCATGATTTCTGCACGATGCAATCGTTGGCCTGCATGCACGTATTCGAATGTGAAGTCGCCAATATAGGCGAGCTGCTCTTGAAATGCCATATATTCCATAGGGAATTCTGCTACTTCCGTGGTCAACTTGTTACCCGATTTAAACTTTAAGGTAATCTCTCTGTACAAGTCTCTAATCATGGGCGCCATGATGGATTTGTGGATTTTATGGTCCGAAACAAATTGCAACAGTTCGGCAAGTGCATTGTCCAGCTCTTCCTTGGAAATCTTTCGTTTCAGCCGTATAAGAAAATCATTCACCTTTTGCTGAAAGTCTGCCTTTTTGTCATTATGGTACTGGAACCGATGCATCGGAGTTTTCACTACTTTTTCGGTATAATAGTAGAAATCCTCACTCACATTTTTAGCTTCTGTGTAGGCTTGTTTGATCGATTCCCAGCCTCGGTGTGGACCTCCAAAAGCGACGGATACCCTTTGATTCACATATTGATGCAAATGAGTGATGATCTGCCCTCCCAAGGATAGGCAAGCATATTCCGTTTCCATATCACTGCGGTTATTTTCCCAGGATAAAAAGCCAATAAAACGATTATCAGACAGATCCGCAGCTACACCACGGCCACCACTCATCACCGTTTCTTCGATGATATTCGTAATCGCATATTTCAAGATGTTTTGATCAGCGGCAGCGTATTCGTTTCGGAAACTTTCATACGTATTCATCTCAACGACGAAGCAGCAATAGTTGGCTTGAAAGAAATGAAACTGCATGCGATTAGCAAAATCCGATGCCCGATGAGAAGGAATTTCACCTCGGATCAATTCGTTAAAAAATTGCTTGCGGACTCTGTATTTATTTTCAAGCACGGATACGTTTAACGAGTGAAACTCCGCCTCTTTTTTCTCAAACTCATTTAAAATTCCGGCTGCCTTATCCAACGCTCGATTCAAATCCGCTTCCCTCAGCGGAACCTTTACAATGTACTCTAATACATTGGCTTGAATTGCTCGCTGAGCGTATTCAAAAGATGAATAGGCGGTCAGAAGTATGTATTGGGTATGGGGGAGCTCCGCCTTGAGCTGCTCAATCATGGAGATCCCGTCCATTCGCGGCATAACGATATCGGATATGACGATGTCCGGCTTAAGTTTGATGATCTCCTCGATCCCATTCAGCCCATTATTTGCTTTTCCCACTAGAACAAATCGCTTATCCCTATGAGAGAGTTCATTAAAAAACAATTCCAATCGTTGAATGATCAGGTCTTCATCGTCAACAATGAAGCAGGTATAGTCTCTCATTATAATGCATCTCCTTTTTACAATTCTGCCGGGAATACAGCGCGTACACGGGTTATTTCCTTAGGTATGCTAATGATATCCAGCCCGAATTGATCTCCGTAGTGAAGTCTTATTCGACCCTGAATATTATTCAGCCCGATTCTTTTTCTTTTTACTTCCTCTTCACTCGGTTCTGAGATTAAAATATGCTTTATTTTATCGGCCGGAATTCCCTCACCTTGGTCAACAACTTCAATGATGACGATGCCATCCTCCCTGTAGGCATGAATCGTAATAGGGCCCTCAATTCCCCCACCGTTGTAACCATGGAAGATACTATTCTCCACAAGAGGCTGCAGCAGCATTCGGAAAACTGGAAAATCAAGTAACCCTGCTTCAATATCTTCAATCAAATTGAAGTTTCGGTTATACCGAATGTTCTGGATCTCGATATAGTCCGCTACATTACGTAATTCTTGACGTAGGGACACCTTCTCAGAAGCATCGTCTATCCCGTATTCCAATAATGAAATGAGCGACCCGATCACTACATCGACTTTCTCTATCTGTCCGAGACGTATAACATTGCTGATTGAACCAAGTGTGTTATACAGAAAATGTGGGTTTATTTGAGACTGTAACACCTGAATTTCCAGCTTCCGCTCAAGTTCATTATGAAGCTCGGCTCGGCGAATCAACTCAACAATTTGCTGTAACATCCGATCAAATGCGCGTGAAAGATCTCCAAACTCATCGTTTCGGTTAATTGTTACTGTCGTTGTGAGGATGCCTTGTTCGACCTGTTTCATTTTTGTTTTGAGTGTATAGAGTGGTTTTCTTATATATTTGGCAACCAAAAAAGAAATGAACAAACTTAACAGAAGACCTGCAGCCAGAAGCTCGATATAATAGGTTTCCAATCTGGATAAAGCTGCTTTCAAACGTGATTCATCATTAACGGAGACAATGGTCCAGTTGAATTTCTCCGTTGGTTTCTTCAAAAGGGAGACGGGAATACCATCCTTTGTATGCAGTTGAAGGTTTGTTTCTGACGTATCCAAAATTTCTTCCGCTGACGTCTCTCCAATCGAAAACGTATGATCTTGAATACTCATGGGTCCTTTATTTTCAGAAAATCCGGCAATGATCTTCCCTGACGCGGTGATTAGAGCCAGATTCATTTGTTCCTGTTTATTAATCTTGAACAAGGTTTCTTCAATGGCATTTAGATCCAGATCAACCGCAATGGCCATAGGAAACGGAGCACCGTTCAGATATCGAACCATCGTAACGGTCCAGCCGGAATACTTCGATTTGTAAGGTTCACTAACAAAGGTAGTCCTTCTATTTTTGTCAGCCGCATCATACAAAGGCTCCCTTTCCGATAAAGGTTCATCGAATATTCGTGTAGGTGCACTTCCGCCTAGAATGGATAAATCGCTTTTGATCAAATAAATATTACTAACATAACTACTGTTGAGTTCATACAGCTCTCTTAATTGCTCTTTAATCACTTCGGTATTGTTAATGTTGGCTTTCACCGAAGTTTCAACTGAGAAAAGGATCGTTTGGAAGGAAGAAAAGTTAACGGTGAAATACTGGTCTACCTTGTCTAGTATTTGATTGGTGTAAAAAATGTCATTGGTTCTTATTTCCTTTTGGACATAGCGATAAGACAATTGGCTTATCAAGATGATGCAGCCTAATACAAAGGCAAATACGATAAAAAATAATTTTAAAGGCAAGCTGATTCTTCTTCGCATCGATCATCTTCCTTTTAGTTCCGTTTTAAACTAAGAATAGCATATGCTAATAAAGAGAGGGGCTAGGAATAGCCACTCTCTCTTCGTTATTTTTACTTGATAAGGCCGGCTTCTTTAAATTGCTGGATTGCTGTTTCTTTATATTTCTGCATGTCAAACTTGGTATCCAGCGTTTGGAGGAAATTGTCCCAGTTAGAAAGAGGCTCTTTGCCCGTCATAAATTTAACTAAGTTTTCATTGATGAAACGTGTGCGGTCAGCATCCAAGGTATCGCTTGGGTCAGGGGTCAATAAATTTCCGGGCAGCGTTGGCCCCACATATTGCTGATTGTTCTTGAAAGCTTCCGCCGTCTTCGGATTCTGGAAGCTGAAGTACTCCGCATCATCACCACGCCGCGGCATTCTATAATGATCGACCCACAGGTACTTCTCTTTCATTTCCTTCGATAACTCGGAGGTTTTATTTTTGATCTTGCCATCTACTACATCCCAATGAATCCCTTTGATTCCGTATGCAAAATTCGGATAAGCTTCTTCATCCGTAAAGAGATAATTCAGCATGGACAAGATGCGAATGATTTTGTCCTCGTCCGCTTTCGCAGATATGGCCCATGAATTGCCTTGGAATGATTTTCTCTCTACAATCTGATCCCCGTAAGGACCTTTCATTGGAGGAATAACGATCCATTCCGGCACCTCTCCACTAATTTCTTTCATTTTCTGCTGATAATCCGGTTCAAGCCTGCGAGCATCTCTGATCATGAAGCCAACTTTACCCTTAAACATCTTTTGGTCCAACAGATCAGGTGAATTCATCGTCACCCAGTCCGGGTCTACGACTTTGGCTGCCATCATTTTATTAATGTAGGCAAGTGCCTCTTTCATTTTAGGATCGATAAACAGGAATACCGGTTCATTATCTTTTATCTCAACGGCCGAAGGAGGATTAACGCCAAACATCCACATCAAGCTATCAAAGCCGTAGGTTTGCAGATTGCCTTCTTTATTCATACCGCCGATGAATCCGTACGTATCGTTTTTGCCATTACCGTCCGGATCTTTCTCTGTAAAGGCTTTCATAACTTCGAACAACTCATCAGGTGTCGTTGGCACATCCATATTCAGCTTTTTCAGCCAATCGTTACGGATGAAGAAGCTACGACTGATACCGTTTACATTATCATAGCCTGGAACTCCGATCGTTTTCCCTTGATAGGACATCGCCTCCCAGGAGTCATTGCCAAACCGTTTCTGTAATTCAGGAAACTGATCCAGATAAGGTGTCAAATCCGCAAGCACACCTTGGTCGTAATATTGCGCAAGATCAGCACGGCTCTTCAAGAAGATCAAGTCTGGAATATCCCCGCCTGCAATGAGTGTATTCAGTTTGGTTGTTGCTTGACCCGCTTGAGGAATCATCATATCCAAGTCGATGTTCATCTCTTCTTCCAACATTTGGCGTTGAATATCTTCATCCCGTGGAGGTACCGGAGCAGCAGCGTTGAAAGTGCCTTGGTTAAACATTGAGATTTTCATTTTGGTTGTAAACTGGCCAGACTGTCCTTGCGAATTACCCGAAGTTGTCGATGTAACTTCTTCATTTCCCCCACATCCTGACAGTAGCGTTCCAAGTCCTAAGATTGCCGACAGGATAGCAAATGAAATCTTTTTACGCTGCATATTGACCTCTCCTTTGCTTGTATATTATCACGGTTTCCCCGTAATAAGTTAGTTGGAACACCTTTTAACCTTTAACGGATCCCAGCAGTACACCTTTGGTAAAATGCTTTTGCAAAAATGGATAAACGATCAAAATCGGGACCGTAGTTACAACAACTGTAGCCATTTGCACAGCGAACGTACTGACAGCGCCGGAATTGGCGAGCGAATCAGCGCTTTGAGTTGCGACGTTAAGCAGGATGTTGCGCAAAATCACTTGAAGTGGCATGTAGTTGGAATCATTGATATATACAATGGCATCAAAATAACTGTTCCAATGCCCGACTGCGTAAAATAGGGAAATGGTAGAAAGTACGGGTAGGGACAGGGGTAAAATGATCCGCCATAACGTCTGAAGCTCACTGGCACCGTCTACCCTCGCTGATTCCTCAATTTCACCAGGCAATTGCTCAAAAAAGCCTTTAATGATCACCAGATTAAATGCACTAATAAGATTTGGAATAATCAATACCCATGGACTGTTTAGCAACCCCAGAGAGCGAATTAGTAGATAAGTCGGAATTAACCCCCCACTGAACATCATGGTAAACACAATGAAGAGTAAAAACGGACTTCTTCCGGGCAAATATTTTTTGGATAACGGGTAGGCCGCGATGACCGTAAAAAACACATTTAACGCAGTGCCTACAATCGTTCGAAATAACGTAATTTTATACGCCTGCCAGATCCCATGCGAGATGAATACTTCTTTATAGGCCAGAAAGGTAAAGGATTCTGGAATAATGACAATCCCTCTTCTTAATACTTCCGATTCTGGCGTTACGGAGACAGCAACCACATATAGGAAGGGCAGCACGCACAGTAGGGATAACAGAATAAGAATTACATAAACGACGGTTTGCCAGACTTTTTCCCCGATTGTCAAATGGATCATTCTAAAGACCACCTCACCAGATTTGCCCATCGAATTTTTTGGCGAGCTTATTCGCTGCCAATACTAAAGCAAATCCGATGACAGCTTTAAACAATCCTACAGCAGTAGCCAAGCCAATCTTAAGACGTTCCAACCCTTCCCGGTATACCCATGTGTCGATAATATCGATCTTCTCCTGGTTAAAGGTGTTGGCAAACATGAATATTTGGTCAAAACCCGCATCTAGGATATGGCTTAATTTAAGAATCAGCATCAGAATAATGACGCCTCGAATGCCAGGTAAAGTGATATGCCAGAGCTGTCTCCATTTGGAAGCACCATCTATTCGAGCCGCTTCATATAAGCTCGGATCTATTCCTGCCAAGGCGGCAAGGTACAAAATCGCCCCCCATCCAATATCCTTCCATACTTCAGATAAGATGATCAGCATTCTGCCCCAGGCAGGTTCCGTTAGAAACGAGATGGGTTCAACACTAAAATCTTTCAAAATCATGTTAAAGAGACCATCGCCTGGGGCTAGTAATGCTACCATAATTCCATACACAATGACCCATGATAGAAAATGAGGTAAATAAGTGATTGTCTGTACAATTTTCTTAAACCATTGGCTATACACTTCATTGAGGAGTAATGCAAGTACGATGGGCGCGGAGAAACCGAACAATAGCTTATACAACGATATGATGATCGTATTTTTCATGATGTCCCAGAAATAAACGCCGTTCATAAAATCCGTAAAATTTTTGAATCCCACCCATGGGCTATCCCATAGTCCCAGAGCCAGGTTGTAGTTTTTAAAAGCAATCATGATTCCCGCCATAGGAATGTATTTGAATACCGCAAAGTAAATTAAGGCTGGTAATAAGAGAGCATACATCACTTTATACTTTTGTATCGTCCTTATCCATGACTTTCGCTTTGTGGAGATGGGAATGGCGTCCGCTGCCAACTTTGCTTGCATTTCATCACCTCGTCTTTGTTTGTATTTGTATAATAGCACCCGCCTTTCGGATAAATTTCTGAAATATCAAGAATTTCTTATAAGATTTTAAGGAAGTGTGCCTGGGTTCGTTCCAACAGCTAATCCCGGCAAGTGAGACAAGAACTTGTTCCACTAAAATAAAAAAAAGCCGCTAAGATAGCGACTTTCAAATGCCGTATTTATACTTCTCCCCAAAAAATTTCAGTTTCATAGTCGAATGCAACAGTACCATCTTGATTATTTTTATCAAATAAATTCCGCAGTTCTGACATCATAGGATCGTAATTTGCATGCCCGGGTACAGGGCTGTAAGAAGAGGATAACAACCGGCCTTTCAATCCTTCGAAATCGAACTCCTGACTCATTCTGAATCGCATTTCATGCATTGAACCTTCATTGAAAAAAGAGAGCAATATCGCCTGAGAAATATTTTTATGATTAACTTTTTCGTAGTCGGTTCCGTATGTATGAAGCAGTTGATTGTACTCTTCACGAAACGGAGTACCGTTAGTAAGACGAGAATTCCAGATGAGTATTACTCTCCCACCTGGCCTTAGAATTCTGCGAAACTCGATTTGGGCTGCAGAGCGATCGAACCAGTGAAATGCCTGAGCGCAGACAATAAAATCAACCGACTGATCAGGTAATCCAGTAGATTCTGCAGAACCTGATGTACTCTGAAATTTCGGATTACTTTCTAACATTTGCTCGGCGGCTTCACGCATTGCCTGATTTGGCTCGACCGCGATTACATAGCTTCCGCGTTCCAGAAGTAGTTTTGAGATGATCCCAGTACCTGAACCGATGTCTGCTATATTACTGTTCACACGTAAACCGACGACGTCGTACAAATGGTCAATAGCCTCTTTTGGATAACTCGGGCGGTATTTCAAATACGAATCGACCCGGCTCGAAAATCGTTCTCTATTGTTCATCGATCGTCACGCTCCCATCCCTATTTTGAAATCCTATATACTGGCCTCAGTAACAGCTTCAAAATCTTACTACCCCAAAAAGCAAATACCGTCGTTCCGGTCCATGAGCTGCGCTTATCTTGGCTGTATTGATCGTTGATCATATAGGTTCGAGTCGAAATAGGACTCTTCAGACCGAACTGTTCCCATTTCGCCGGATCATTCGAACCTCCAAGTTTTCTAAGCATATTCGCCGACTCATGATCTATTTTAGCCGGAATTTGCTCGAATGCTTGGGTGATTTGCGTATGAAACTCGTCGATCGGGTTGCGACTGGTAATGCTCTGGAGATGGATGCTTTCGCGAATGTAAGAAACGTATGCCAGATGATCAGCCCAGAACTCGTCGATATAAAAAAGCCGTACCCGCTGCTCCGATGGGCTCATCGGTCTCTCGCCTTTCAATATTCCGAGCCGTTCCTCGTATAGAATTCGCCTCTGATCCTCCACCATATCCGAATAACAGTTCAATTCCCGCTGAATATCGAAGTTTTGGCCTATAATAACGCGCTGAATATGCTCGATTTTGCTGCGGAGCGCCGAATCATCAAGAACCTCGTCCTGATTGGGAGCGCGAAACAGTCTATGAATGCCAAAGCGAAGCATCAACTCGTCTTCCAGGCTTATATAAAATACGGAAGCACCCGGGTCGCCTTGGCGGCCTGAACGCCCGCGCAGCTGGTTATCAATCCGCATACTTTCGTTCACATGTGTACCTATTACGTATAATCCACCCAGCTTGGCAACCATTTCTGCCTGAGCAGGATTGCCGCTGCCGAGACGAATGTCGACGCCGCGCCCTGCCATATTCGTAGATACGGTTACGGCCCCGATTTCTCCCGCTTTAGCGATGATTTCGGCTTCTTTTGCATCGTTTTTTGCATTCAGAACCTGGCAAGGTACACCAGCAGCGGCAAGTGCCTCCGCCAGCATATCAGACTCCTCGACGCTTGAAGTACCAATAAGAATGGGGCGTCCCCTCCTATGGACGGAAGAGATTTCTTGTACGAGTGCCTTATATTTGGCTTCTTTATGGGTGTAAATCCGATGTTTGTGGTCGATCCGTATGTTTGGCTGGTTTGGCGGTATTTGCACGACCTGTAACGCATAGATATCCTCAAATTCCATTGCTGAAGCGTGCGCCGTAGCCGTCATTCCGCAAATTCCCGAATACAGGCTAATGAAATGTTGAATCGTGATCGTGCCGAGAATTCTCCCACCGGCCTTCCACTGCAACCCTTCTTTTGCCACCAGCGCAGCTTGCAGCCCGTCCGGCAAATACCTGTTCTCGGCCACACGGCCGGTGTGTTCTTCGATTAGCTCGATTTCACCGTCCCGGACGATGTAATCGACGTCTTTTTTTAATAACGATTCCACATGCAGCGCACAATTCAATGACGTTAACCAATGACTGTTATGGCTATCGTACAGATTGCCGCATCCCAGCAGCAACTCCGCTTTTGCAGCACCCGCTTCATTCAAGTAAACGTTCCGCTGGAACTCGTCAAAATCGTAGTGCTCTCCTGGCTGCAGCTGCCGGGCTACTTCTGCGAAAAGAACGCCATCACTTTCGGAAGCACTCGAATCGCCACTAATGACTAACGGCACTCGTGCTTCATCAAGAAGTAATGAATCTGCTTCGTCGACGATGACGTAATGGAAAGGACGGTGTACGGTATCCGCTTCATTGAATGCAATTGTGTCGCGCAAATAATCAAACCCTGCTTCTTTAGCCGTAACATAGGTTATGTCCTTGGCGTAAGCTTCCCGTTTCTCTAACAGGCTCATGCCCGCTTGAACCGAGCTTACCGTTAACCCGAGGAAACGGTAGATCGGACCCATCCACTCCGCATCTCGATTTGCCAAGTAGTCGTTAAATGTGAGTACATGAACGCCTTCGCCAGTCAAAGCGTTGAGATAAGCAGGCATAACAGCAGAGAGTGTTTTTCCTTCACCGGTATGTTGCTCAATCAAAAATCTCTCGTGCAAAGCAATAGCAGTCATAATCTGGACATCATAAGGCAGTAATCCGAGTGTCCTCTTCGCAGCCTCGCAGACTAGAGCATAAGCATCAACAAGCAGATCATCCAAAGGCTTGCCTGATCTTGCTTCTTCTTGCAGCCGAAGAGATTCCGCTTGCAGGTGCTTATCATCCCAAACTTCCAAGTTTCGTTTCCTGATAAGCTCCACTCTGTCTCGATAATCCTTCAACAAACGCCGGTTATCCCGCTCTTTGAATTCACGTATCAACTTGACGACTACATTCATCGGAATTTGATTCCTCCTCAGTAGAAATAAGTTGTGAAAAGAAAAGACTCCATATGGAGTCTTTTCTGTCGATGATTAAAGTGCCACCAAACCATTCGTTATAAGACAACTACATTACTTCTCCGATGGGAGCGGTGTAAAGAGCAGATTCACCGGCAGGTTGCTTCCTGGCGCGGCAGAGAAAAGAATGGTTACGCTCTCTCCAGTTGAACCGGTGCGGTAAAGCACGCTTTGTTCACTTGAATTGGCAACCGCAACGTTACCTTCGGCAATCGATACCAACTGATTGTTCACCAGAGCTACTCCGGAGTACTTCCCTCCACGAGGGTTAAAGGAGATAAGCGTACGCGGTGCAACATTGGTCAGCGTGATTTTGTACAATACGCCGAAATTACCCGCATTGGATGCGTCTGTGTAAGCCATCGGATCTGTTCCTACCAGATTGGGATCGCTTGAATTGTCACCAAGTGGCAGACGGGCAGGTTTGATTCCCACGTGCTCATCGTACTTTATAATACGAGTCGCATTCGGGTACGTACCACGGTTGTGCACTCCGTCACGATCAAGCACAGGTAGCAATGGCAGAGCCTCGAACGGATCTTTATTTTCTTCCACCAGGATAACGTTATAGTCTAAGGAATAATCACTATAAGCGTCCGAATAGAGGGAGATGACTTGTCCTTCTTTCATCGGCGTTTTATTGAGTTCAGTCAAAATCAGTTTGCTTTCCCCAGGTTGAAGGTACTCTTTCTTTTGATCCGCTCCAGTCTGAATCGACTTGAACCATTTATCAATAGACAATTTCCCAGCTACGGTAGCATATGGTGTAGGTCCTGCAAAGCCCATATTTTGTTGTTCGAATACAGCCGGATTTGGGTTGTTATTAGTTGCAATCACATACATTTTTACTCTTTTGCCTGTATTGTTCACGTGGTGAATCATGAAACGGGTCTGCCCCGAAGATGATTCTTTATATACAATGCCTTCCGTATTCACAGTTTCTGGACTGTTACTACGGATCAATAAACTTGGCTCATCCATGTACGTATAAGGCACTTTCTCCATCGTAGTCACTTCGCCGCCGTTAAAGGTAAATTTCTGTCCTACCGGCGTGAAGAGTAAATTGAAGTCGGTAAATGAATATAAGGTCTCATTCGTTATGGTAATGACTTTGGAGTACGTGTTCGTAGCGCCGTGATTATCAGTAACCGTAAGTGTCACCGTTTTTGGACCCGGTTCAAAGAACGCAAGTGAATTATTCTCCCATACCGCTTTATCAATATTATCTTCATCATCTGTGCTTTGGTCTGTGTATGTTATTTTTTCGCCCATTTTATATTGTTCTTTATCCGTGGCGAACATGGCTACAGGAGGAAGATTAGGACTTAGTACTTCAATGGTAACCGAATAGGGATCACTCCATTGGCCGTTGGAATCCTGTACTTGATATGAAATCGTATATGTACCTGCTTGATCAAATGAATCCTGGCGACCTGTCCAGCGTTCGTCAACGATATCCATTCCATTGGGTGAACTGTTAGAAGTCACGTAGTCCACTTGATCTCCCACAAAGATTTCCTTTTGGGAAATGGTAAAGCTTGCAACAGGTTTTGTATTCAGATTCAACACAACCGTCTTGGCCGACTGATTCACTTTATAGGTGATGTTCAGAGCTTGAGTAATGGAAGTTAACGGCACCATGAATGTACTTTTTTGCTGATACGCAGGGCCTTTCATCGTTCTGGTCTCTCCATTGACCGTATAGTCCTTGCTGTTAGTTTTGAATCGGAGTTCATCCTCACCACTAATAATGATGGTTTCCTTGGTTTTGTTATCGTATTTGACGCCGTATCCCACACGGTCAACCAGCGCACGGATTGCAACATAGGATACACCGTTTTTTACAGCCATTGGCTGGCCAGCAAGATACGTTTTTCCATCCTGCTCCATTTTGTTGCTATTCATGTACAACGTCAGGTTCCCACCTGCTGCAGGAGACGTCCCATCAATGGATGGTTGCTCTATTTGAGCAGGCGTAGTTGGCGTTTCAACCTTCTCAGGGGTTTCCTCTTGAACTACAGGTTTCGTACCCGTTTCGTTTGCAGGGGTCTCTCCCCCATCCAATGCAGGTTTCTCGCTATCTGTTTTAGGTGTTGCTTCAGTGCCGGTCGAGGTTTGAGTGTCCTTGGCTTCAGTGGGCGGAGTATTGGTATATTTGTTATTGCTCTCCATCTTCACTTCACGCTCTGCAATCGGCTGCTCTTGCTGTAAAACCTCAACTGATTCTACATTGGCTGTGTTTACTGACGCGGTGTCACCTTGCGGTGCTGATTGCGCACTCACAGAACCGACTGCAAATGCTTGAAAAACGGCTAAAGCGGTAAAAATGGATAATTTCTTCTTCATATTCATGCGTTGTCTTTGGCTCCTTCTATTCTCTAGTAATTTATAACCCCTCAAAAAGTCATAATATTAGACGCTAGATTTAGGAAAAAGTTTCTAATTGAATTGTAAATTATGGATTTTTGTGCAACTATTTTTTCAATGTTTGGTTATTAGTTCTTTGAATAAGAAGCGCCTATTGAATAATAGTCTTGATTTTGCACAAGATAATCCATGTCGCATTTTATAAAGAGGTGGATCAATGACCCCAACCAATCAGGCTTTCTCTGAATTAAAAATGAATATTTCTTATGTGGAACAGTCCCTCTACTGTACTGACGATTTGAAACAACAACAGCTTCTACTTAATGGTGTACAGAGTGTGCTTCTCTATATCGATTCACTTGTAGATCAGGAGATCATTCAAACACATGTCTTAACAGCACTGAATGGCCAAGCTCATTCGGAAATCTACCCATCGTTCACCACGTTAGAAAGTCGAAAAGATACGGATCTGCAACGTGGAATAGATTCGCTTATTCGAGGGAAATGTCTTTACATAGTCGACGGGCACCCGGAGTTTTACATTCTTTCTACCGAGAAAATGTATGTCCGAAGCACAACCGAACCGGAAAATGAAGGCGTTATTCGAGGGCCGCATAATGGATTCGTAGAGCAGCTTTCGGTTAATTTGAATCTGATCCGTAGACAAATTATTAGCCCATCCTTAATGGTTAAATATTTTAACGTAGGCGAGAAGACACATACCAAAATTGCAGTTGTATATCTTCAGGACCTAGCCAATCCGGAGTTGGTGAACGAAGTTAAAGAGCGAATCACATCCATATCTTCAGATATGGTGCTCGCACCAGGCTTTATTGAAGAGTTTGTGGAGGATAACCCCTTCTCTCTGTTTCCTCAGCAGCTTAATACAGAAAGACCTGACCGGGTTATTGCCAACTTGATGGAAGGACGCGTCGCCATACTTTCCGAAGGAAGTCCGTCAGCGCTTATTGCTCCAGTAACGTTTTTTGCTTTTTATCAAAGTCCGGATGATTATCATGGTCGCTGGATTGTCAGCTCCTTTTTACGGTTAATTCGCATGATGAGTTTTGTCATTGCTTTTACATTACCTGCTGTTTATATTGCAACCATCTCTTTTCACTCCGCCATTTTACCGATCGAGCTGGCACACACAATCAAGAAATCATTGCAGAACATCCCCTTTCCTGCACTTGTAGAGGCAATGTTGCTTGAACTGATCTTTGAAGTATTAAGAGAAGCTGGGGTCCGACTTCCCAGCCGAGTGGGCCAGACCATCGGCATCGTTGGCGGTTTGGTTATTGGAGATGCTATCGTTCGTGCGGGGCTTGTATCCTATACAATGATTATTGTGGTATCACTAACTGCTATCTCGTCGTTTTTGGTGCCTTCGCATGAGATGAGTTCGGCAGTCCGTATTCTCCGCTTTCCAATGATGATTGGAGCGGCGCTTTTTGGATATATCGGCATCGCATTTGGTCTGGTGATTCTAACCATTCACCTCTGTAAGATGGAAAACTTCGGATCGCCTTATTTTGCTCCAGTGGCCCCTTTCCGATTAGCTGACATGAAGGATGTATGGATTCGATTTCCCATCTGGGCGCTTCGCGGGCGTCCTCATGATGCCCGCCCGCAGCGGCTGAATCAGCAGAAGTTCTCTAGGAGTTGGAAAAAAAGTGAATAAGGAAACAACAATCACTCAGGGACAATTATTTTTGCTCATTATGAAATTTGAAATCGGTGTAGATATATTGTCTCTCCCTTATCGGATACATCTTTTGTCAAAAGGGGGTGGGTGGATCTCTGTTTTCCTTGGAGGGTTCTTGATTCAACTTGTCATACTGTTGTGCTGGCTTTTGATGCGAAGATTCCCGAACTCGTCCATTTATGACATTGTCACGCTGATTACGGGTAAATGGATGGGCAAGTTGCTGATCATTGCCTACGTTGGATATTTCCTATTAATGGGCACTTCTGTCCTGGTGAATGCCTACGGTGTGATTAACCGCTGGATGCTGCAGGATACGCCTCGATGGGCTATATTAGCCCTCTTTTTATTCAGCAGTATCTATTTGGTTCGGCAAAAATTACGAATCATTGCCCGGGTCCTTGTACTAATCTCCTTTTTGATCTTGCCCATGATGGTATTGATCAGTTATGGACTCAAGGAGATCAATCTGTTATATCTTTTGCCTTTAACCGAAGCAGGCTGGCCCAAGATCATCAGTGGATCAACCGAAACATTAATGGCCATGTTCGGATTTGAGTTTTTTCTCGTTGTGTTTCCCATGGTTGAAGGTAGCAGCGGTGGTAAACTCAAGTCTGTTGCTTCAGCAAGTGCTGTAGTTGTATTGTTGTATGCATTTACCGTGTTCATTTGTTCAACGGCTTTCAGTCCCCAGCAGGTTGATTTAATGCCTGAACCTGTCATTTATTTGCTCCGTTCGATCCCACTTGGGACAATGGATCGGGCCGATTTCCTGTTCCTCCCTATCTGGTTAATTTCAATTTTTGGGGCAATCTGCGGTTACTACTATACGGCATCTTATGGTATAAGTTATCTCTTCAAACAAAAACACCATAAAAAAGCTGTGCCTTATGTCGTTCTTGCTTCTTGTGTAATTGCCTATCTGCCACAACAGCGGGAGAAACTGGAGTTAATTAGTACGATAGCCAACAGATCGGCTTACTTTTTCCTCATGATCCTGCCTCTGCTACTGTTGGTTCTATCTTATATAATGAAACGAAAAGAGAAGATGATATGAGTAAACGAGGAAAAATCCTTGTCCTGCTGATCCTGCTTATGGTGATGACGGGATGCTGGGATCAGGATAGTTTAAAAGATGCAAGACTGGCTAATGCTTCAGCGTTCGACATCACCTCAGAAGGTGAAATCAAAGAGACGCTTGAAATTGTCGATGATTCTGAGAGTCAACAAGGGAGCAACGGAAATGAAGTCCACTCAGGTACCGGGAGATCCGTCCGACAAAGCACGGATAGAATTCGCGCTAAAGTGACGGGTGATATCCGGTTCTTCAAATATGGAATGATCTTATATGGCAACAAACTCGCACAAAATGATATCTACCCCTACTTGGATGTCTTATATCGGGAACCTGATTACCCGACCTCACATGTGAAAATTGCGATTGTGGATGGAGAGGCCGGCGATTTGTTACACCAAAAAAGAGTGGGTAGCATATTGATTGGTGAGTTTATTACGAAAAAAATTAAGAGTTTGGAGGAATTATGCATTTTTCCTGAAATGACGCTGGAAACCCTTCTCCCACCCATGCTGGATCCGGGACAGGACTTTACGTTGCCTTATCTATTTAAGAATGGAGAGGAAATTGATGCGCGAGGAATCGCCCTGTTTCACGGGCAAAGGTTCAGTGGGAGTCTTAATATCGAACAGGCCCCCCTATACGTTATTATGAGTGGTAAATGGAATAAAACAGCGCGATTTGTCAAAAAGATTCATCCTGGTCCTTCCAATAATCCACGGAACTATATCACTTACGAAGCGAATACCAAAAAAATCAAACGTAAACTCGCGGTAAAGGTTGCACATGATAGCCAAATTGATGTGAATCTCCATATCGAACTTCCAGTAACGATTGTTGAGTATGCAATGAATCATCTTCAGGAAAAGGGAACGATTGAACGTCTGAACCGCGAGTTATCCGATGACATGACTCAGGACGCAGAACTAATTATCAAGACACTTCAGCAGAGCGGGTGTGATTCCTTCGGTATTGGCAGACATTTAATAGCCCATCACCCGGACTTGTGGAAAAGCTTAGACTGGAATCAACAGTATGCGCAAGTTCGTTTTCACCCGGAAATAAAGGTAAAAGTAATCGGTAGCGGTGTTTTAAATTAATTGCCTACTTGTGAAAGTGCACCTCCTAGAATTTCATCGGACAAACCAGGGGTTATCCAGTGTCCATTCTAATTGGTGCACTTCAAGTAGCGTTAGTTCCTTACAACAGGAATCCACATTTCACCATATACCAGACCATTTTTCTCCCCCATTTCAACCGTTGTATTCGGACCGCCAACATAGGCATAATCCTTTTCTACGGGGAGGGCTTGACCAAAGGCAATGCCAGTAAGCATATTACTGAGCGCATCAACCGTCTCTGCTTCGCCCTTCACAACCAGGTATTCTCCCTTGGGAAATTGGATTACTCTCGTTGCTTCTGGCAGAGATTCTTCTGTCATGACCCCAGCATAATGCATCATCTTGTTATTCACTGCTTCGTTTACGGCAAAAATGTAGTCATTTGTTGCCAGAGACTTTAATGCATCCAAGCTTCCATCCTCTTTCACAGTGGACCAAAAATCCGCCTTCTCCTTGCTGATGCCAGCATAGTCTGTGTAGTCGCTCTTAAGCTCTGTGCCAATACCTAAAACGATAAAGCTTTCTTTTTCTTCGAAATGATAATTACTCATGGTTTACACCGTCCTCTTTCAATTTTCAATTGATTTGTGTTTTCACTTGATGGGTTTATAATAACCTTAAATCATGTCAGAATATGATACTGTTTAGGGGGCCCAATGAAAAAAGTTGAACGCATTAATGTCATCACGCGGTATATCAATAACCGTGCCCACTTTACCATCTCTGAAATCATGCGAGAATTTAACATTTCTCGTTCGACAGCCATTCGTGATATCAGAGAAATTGAAGCCATGGGAATGCCACTTGTCGCTGAAGTTGGGCGGGACGGCGGTTATTTTGTCATGAACAACTCCCTCCTACCCACGGTCCGGTTTACCGATAATGAAATCAAAGCGTTATTCATTGCCTTTATGGCGACAAGAAATCAACAACTTCCTTATCTGAAGAGTCGTCAATCTTTGGCTGAAAAGTTATTGGGTCTTATCTCAGAAAATCAGCAAGATGACCTTGTGCATTTGAATCAAATATTGCTTTTTGAAGGAACCAATCCCCATAATCCAGACTTGCTTGATCTGTCAGACCTGCCCCACCCTACCTTGGAAAAACTCATCCAAATTCTGCTTATAGAACGTTATTTGTTAGTTACTGTCCAAGAAGAGAAGAAAACAAAGTCCTATCCCATGGTTCTTTTGCACCTTCATCATCAAAAAGGCCATTGGATCATTGAAGGTTTTGACTTGGACGAAGAAAAAAGACGAATCGTATCAGTCGACAACCTCATCCATGTAGAAGCATACCCGACGAAAAAAAGGTTAAGTCGTAAAAAGATTGTAGAGCAACTAAAACGAAATAAGCAGGAAGAAGTTATCAACCTTGTCCTGGAACTTGGTCCAAAGGCGATTGCGCAATTCAAAAAATACCATCCTTTAAAATTTTCAATTGCCTACACGAATCCGTACCAAACTACGGCCCTCCTAAAGGCATTTATGAATGTTCATAACTCAGAAGAATTAACCGAAATCACCAATTGGTTGCTTTTTCTAGGTGAAGATATCAAGGTTAAGGAGATTCCGGAAGAAGTCCTGAATGCTGTACAAGAGAGATTAAACTTATACCAAATGAAGGAGTGAGCAGCCCCTCCTCCCTAGTCTCTCCAGTTTCTAACAATGCCTTACCGGAATTCAGGCTGAGCGTTCAGTACGAAAAACCAAAAAAGCCGCTATTTGAGCGACTTGGATGGAATCATATTCAATCATGTCTCACGCCAATATTTGGCGAGCTGTTCCTTCTATGCTAAAAGTCAGCATTAGACTGGGCATGATTAGGTGCATGCTGCGAGATTTTTTTAACGAGTAGGAAATAAGTAACAATGGCAATGATACTGGTCATTAATAAAGTGAGTCCTAACGGGACCGCAGTGTCCTCACCTGCGATACCGACCAGAGGAGCAACCAGTGCACCCAGAAGAAAAGGAACGACTCCAAGCAGTGCTGCTGCACTTCCGGCCATCTTGGCTTGACTCTCCATGGCAAGTGGGAATGCCGCTGTAGACGTAATGCCGATCGAGCATACGAAGAAGAACAATGGAATAACCAACGCGAAAAGTGGACCATGAGCCAGAGTTACCACCAAAGCAGCCACACTTGCTATTATAGCAAGCCATAGTCCCGATAATAGCAGCGTCTGCTCAGGGATACGTTTGGCCAATCGACCCACGATTTGAGATCCGATGATCAAGCTGATGCCGTTTGAAGCAAACAGTATAGCAAAAACTGTGGGTGTGACTCCATATATATTTTGGTAAATAAATGGTGTTCCCGCCACATAAGCAAAGACCCCTGCGGTCATGATTCCCTGTGCCAGCATGTAACCAACAAACTTGCGGTCACGTAGAAGCATTCTGTAATTACCCAATTGTTGTTTGAAGTCAGGAACCATACGTCTTTCGACGGGGTGTGTTTCTTTTAGGCTCCACTTTGTCATGATTAATAAGAAAATCCCCAAGAATGAAAGAGAGATAAATACGCCAATCCATGTTGTGAAGGAAAGAATTCCACTTCCCGCGATCGGTGCTGCCAAAGGCCCCAAATTCCCTACAAGCAACAGCAAAGAGAAAAATTTAGTGAGTTCATGTCCACTATATAGATCTCTAGCTATCGCACGGGAAATGACAATTCCAGCTGATGCCGCAAATCCTTGCGTGAAACGAAACAAAATCAATAGTCCGATATTCGGAGCAAAGGCACATGCCAAGGAACAAATAATATAGGCAACCATACAGATCAACAATGGTCTACGTCTACCGTAAGCATCACTCAAAGGACCCATAACAAGTTGTCCTACACCGAGTCCTAATAAACAAGCAGTAAGACTAAATTGTACAAGGGATGCCGTTGTATTCATATTTTGTGCAATCTCCGGAAAAGCCGGTAAATACATATCAATCGTAAATGGACCTAATGTAGAAAATAAACCTAGTAGTACTGCGAGTCCAAAAACATTCCAATTCGTGCTCTTCGCCATGATAAATAAAATCTCCAATTCCTCATATAATTTGCAAGCCTAATCGGAGTATAAGACATAGAGTTAACTGTAGGTCAAGGCTTGAGACCATTAAAACCAAAAAAAAGCCGCTTATTAAGCGGCTTTGAATGGAAAACCATTAAATTGTGTAACTTCCCCGGCCTGATCGCATATGACTCATAATCATTTCGGCAGCTCGCTTGTAACCGCCAGACTGCCTTAAAGATTCACCAATGAGGTAAGCCTGCCGTCTATAAAGCGAATTGTGTAGTACTTCTGTTAATGCCTCTCTCAAATTAGTTGCACTGAGATTATGTTTATTTAAAGTAATACCCGCGCCCAACTCCTGTACCCGATTGGCGACAAGAGGTTGATCCGATGTTAATGGAATCATCACCATCGGAACGTTGTAATATAACGCCTCACTCGTGCTGTTCATTCCAGCATGTGTAATAAAAACATCGGTATGCTGCAACATGTCCAACTGGGCAATGTATGGCTTGACGATAAAATTAGGAGGAACTTGATCCGCCAGCGGCGTCATGTCCGTGTACTTTCCTGAAGATAAAACAACATTCACGGGTAGGTCCCCTAATGCTTCAAAGCAAAGCTGATAGAAATCCAAATTTTTATTTAAAATCGTACCCATAGCAATGTACACGGTTTGCGGGTACCGTTCACGAAGCAACTCAAACGAGAAGGTCGGAGCATCTTGACGTGTGATGATCGAAGGACCCGTGAAAATAAAACGATCATCCAGCTTTTCTGCCTGCGGCTGAAAATAACGGCTGGTGTACACGAGCTTTAACTGACCTGCATGTGCCGGAATCTCTTCCATGGCTGGAATACTCACTTGAAACTCTTCGGCTAACTCCGTTGTGATCTTCATCGTAGCCTCGTATAGCTCCTTCGTCTCCGTCTCATTCAGACCTGAATTAGACCCCAGAGGCTCCACAAAAGCAAAGGACGCAATCGAGCACACCGCAGGAATTCCCAGTTTTTCTGCAAGAATAGTCCCTCCCCATCCCATCAGGGAATCAAAGATCATGTAATCGAAATTTTGATCCTCTATCACCTGCAGCACATTGGGGATGATCCTCTGGATAATACCGCTTACCATCATATAAATGAACTGATAAGAATGCCTGTATTCCTGGGGTTTCAACACCGGATCATGAGAGAAGGCATCTTGTGGAAACGGATAGGTAATGATCTGGGCACCGGTTTGTTCAATTCGGGAACGGTACTCCTCCGTGCACACATAGATGACTTCCTCACCATTGTTTGTCAACTGAGTAACTAATCCTAACGACGGATTAACATGTCCTTCAGCTGGAGTAATGACTACTAATACACGTGCCATCTTAACTACCTCCCAATACAATTAGTCCCCCCGTTCTTCGTGATGTATTTAGCGACGCGGTAGTCATCCGTTACATAGATATGTTGTCTTTCACCTGGCTGATTGGATGATGTTCTTGATGAACGAGTTTGGTAATTCGTAGTGATGCCAAGAAACTTAACAAGACCCATAATAATTGCAGTGTTAACACGATCAACACACCTGTCGATATGCCCCACTGTAAAGTTTCAGACAAGGCAATCAATGCGCCACCAACTCCAATGCTTACGCCCATATAGAAGGAATCCACAAATTGCAGATTCGCGGACATTTCTCCCTCTTTCCTGGGCAAGGCATGTTGTAAAGCAATGGCTGCCGTTGTAGGGTTGGCCAATCCAACCCCGAACCCTGTAATCATTTGTGAGAGAAGGATGAGTATAATCCCGCCGTCCGTCAAAATAAGAGCCAGGATCACAAGTACAGTTCCAACGATCATAATCCCAATGCCCGTCATGACTCTGCCCTTTCGGGCACGACCTTGATCTCGTGCATCAAGCTTGGCTTGCAACCACGCTGCGGCGGACCAGCTCAGAGAACCTGCTGCTACAATGAGGCCAGCAAGATCAGCTGATAACCCCTTCACTTCGGTTAGTGCCAAGATCACAAAACTTTCCGTTGTAAAATAACAAGCAACATATAGCCCCCTGGAAACCAAAGTAGCAGGTAATCCTTTTTTTACCGAAAAAGTGCCCACAGGCAGCAATTTACGCATTGGTGGGATCATGACGACTAATCCCCCCAAAGTGAGCACTATGCCTTTCCAATCGGTAATCATACCAAGTCCTGTGAGTAACAGCCCTGTTCCAACGGCAAGCAGAATCGCATACATAATCTTCGAGTCGGTTGCTCGCGCTGGAACTGTCAGATCTTGCTGAAGCTGCAAATTACGGAAAGAACGGAATGTGAGACTGAGCGCTATTCCAATCAAGGGTAAAACGATCCAGAAAACATATCGCCACGAGATGTAGGAAGCAATAAGGCCTGCTGCATAAGGTCCGATTAAGGTAGGCAGGACAAAAGCCATGGAGAATGCGGCCAGGATTTGAGTACGAAGTGTATCTGGATAATGTAACGTCACACAGGTATAAATGCATGTGATCAGGGCCCCCGCTCCAAAACCTTGAAGGGCTCTTCCGGCAATAAGCATATGCATATCGAAAGAGACAGCGGAGACCACAGTTCCTAACACAAAAACACTAAAAGATATCAGCATGGATGTAAAAACGCCGCGCTTGTCAATCTGTTGCCCCATAACCAAGGTTCCAACAAGCTGAGATAACAAAAATGCGCTGAAGATCCAACCGTATAAATGAATGCCCTCTAAACTTTGTGCCATTTTCGCGGCAATCGTCGTGATAGCCAGTCCTTCGAAAGCTACGGTTGCCAGAACCAGCATAATACCAATTGTAGTCGCCCTGTACTGAGCATCAAAAATCCCAATCTGATTGTTGTTTGTCTTCCACACCTCCGTAATTAGATGGTTATTATGGTAAATTAAACCTTTTAACTCCCTGAATATACATGAAGTGTTACACTTTGTAAAGTTAAATGTTTAAAAAGTGAGATCGTGGCCTAGAATAGGGTACCCATGTTCAATAGGAGATTTTGCTTGAAAATATGCCATGTTCATTACAGTCAATTTGGAGAAGTTCATCCTGCAGGATCCAGGCATCTGTTTTTTCAACAAAGAAATGAAATCCTCCAATGGATTGAACCAATGCGGGATCGATCGGTGTAGCACTCGCATTGATACCAATGGTAAAAGCATCGGAGCCTCCTCCAACATATTTTGCGTAAATTCTTACATATTGGTCCTCTTCCAACTCCCATTCATTCTTAAATGAATCGATCGCTTGATCAGATATTACAAATGAAATCATTGCTCTGCACTCCTTCCTTCAGTTCAGTCACATTTTTTCACTTCGCCACGATAGTTGGCCATTCTGAAACTGGCCCCGCATCCACACGAAACTTTGGCATTTGGATTATTCATGGTGAATCCGCCTAACATTCCGCTCTCTTCATAGTCAATCTCAAGACCATCAATATATGGAATACTGTTCGTGTGAACCAATATCTTAAATTGCTTTTTATTTAACACAATGTCTTCTTCTGCCTGCTGCTCATCCACGATAAGGGTATAAGATAATCCACTGCATCCCCCTTCATCAACGCCTACTCTAAGAAAGGCATTTTGGATATCCGCACTTGATAAAATTTCGACGATTCTGTCCGATGCTATATCACTGACCTCAATGATCATCTTTATTCCTCCCGGTGGTATGATTTTGAAAACCTGGTATCCCAGTCCATTAGACAGGGTATGAATGCAGCAAGAGCGGCTCCTTTTGGCGTAAGTTCATAAATAATTTGTGTAGGGCATGTCAGTATTGTTCTTTTGACCAAATGATCATGTTGAAGACCCTTTAAACGTCTGGAGAGGATCATTTCGGAAATGAAAGGAATGCTATCGAATATTTCACCGAATCTCTTCGGTCCTTGAGACAGAGCACATAAAATATGGATCGTCCATTTCGTTCCGATGATGCGATAAGCTGTAAATAGTTTATTCGGGTCTTCAGTGAACAATGGTCTGTACACCCACTTTCTTATTCATCCGCGTGGTGAGATCCGAGTGCTGGCAATAATACTCGTGACGATTAACAAGAGATGGAAACCCATGGCTACAATTAAGCCGGATTGAAGTGACATTCCGCCAGCCTGACACACGACAAGAATGGAACCACCAATCCCGATCACTACACCAGGTGTAAAGGAATCTGCAAATTGCAGGTTTGCTGAGGTTTGGCCCACGCCTTCTTCCCCCGTTTGGGAAAATGCGACAACACCGCTAATCGGATGCGCCAATCCAATACCGACACCTGCAATGATCTGACCAATAACTGCAATGGTTACGGTCACAACAGGTACCCAAAATACGATGGCAATCCCTATCGCAAGTAACAATACCCCAAGAAAAATTCTCATATGACGTCCACGGCCCTGATCTGCCGCATCCCACCGTCCTTGCAGATACGCAATGATACACCAACTTAATGCAGCACTCGCTACAATTAATCCGGCCTGAGAAGGTGTGATTCCTTTCACGTCGATAAGTGCCAATACCAAGAAATTCTGAGTGCTGGTATAGGCAGCGAAGAACAACCCACGTGTTGCCAGAATTGCTGGCATACCTCTTCGCAACGTAAGTGTTCCCTTCGGTAGCAATTTACGGAGCGGAAACAACATCAATACGAAGCCAATAATGACTAAAACAAATCCCATAATGCTCGGAAGCCTACTTAGACCAACCAGGAAAATCCCTGTACCCAACGTTAAGAGTAACGCCATCCAAGTGGATGAAGATCCGCTATCCCCTCCCGTCTTCTGCACTTTTAATTTCCTGAAGGCAGGTAAACTAAGCAATGCTGAAACCACCAGCACAGGTAAGATCCCCCAGAAAACAAAGCGCCAGGACCACTGATCTGCGATAACTCCTGCTACATATGGACCGAGCATGGACGGAAGAACATAGGCAGTACCAAATGCTCCAAGAATTTTGGCACGCAACTCATCCGGGTAACTTAACGATATAGCTGTATACACACAAGTCATCATAGCTCCGGCACCCAAACCCTGTAGAGCCCGTGATCCTATCATGGTATACATGTCGCCTGCGGTTGCGGCAGCGATCAGCCCTACGATAAACAACAGAAGTGCAAAAGTGAACGGTGCTGCAGGTCCTCTTTTATCAATGATCCGACCGACGACCAGCGTTCCGATAATCTGCGCAAGCAGATATGTACTGAATATCCATCCGAACAGGCTAAGGCCGTTCAAGTCTCCAGCAATCGAAGGAGCAATGGTGGTTACGGATAGACCTTCGAATCCAACGGCCATCACTGATAAAATAATCCCTATGGTTAGTGCAAAATAACGCGGGCTGAAAATACTTTGATGATTAGACGACATGAAATGTGACCTCCAAGAAATTTGTATGTATACATCGTATCCGGATACTTAGTAAACATTTTTGTTTATAATGTATAAGCTACAGTTCGGCTTTGACTTTGTCAACATTTTTGTTTAAAATGTAGTTAGTCATGAAGATTCAGTTGTTTCACAAGGAGGTGCACCATGAGCGGAAATCAAACTAAAAAGGATGTCTCGACCAGTACCCGGAGAGCAATTATTAATCTATTAAAAGAGCGCGGGGGAATGGATGTTGTCGCACTCTCCACTCAGTTTTCGCTATCTGGAATGGCTATTCGTCAACATCTGAATGCGCTAAAAGGAGAAGGATTGGTTACCACTGTGGAAGAGGCCCGTCCCATGGGTCGACCCACCAAGCTATGGATATTAACTCCCGCGGCTAATCGTTTTTTTCCAAGTGGATATTCGGATTTATCCGTCAGTCTCATCAATTCAATGAAAGAAGCTTTTGGTACTGAAGGGCTGGACAAGCTGCTGGATGTTCGAAATAAAAATATGCAATTACAATATCTTCAGCATCTTGGCGATGCATCAGGAGTCAGAGAGAAATTGGAGAAATTGGCCGAAATTCGTACGAATGAAGGTTATATGGCCGAGGTTAAGGAGCAGGATGACGGCAGTCTTCTATTCATTGAGAAGCATTGTCCTATCTGTGAAGCGGCGGCGGTATGTACCGGTTTATGCAAGAATGAGTTACATTTATTCAAAACGGTTCTTGGTGATAATGTTCATATTGAACGGGGAGAATACATTCTAGCCGGAGGAAGAAATTGCGTGTACAGCGTTAGGCAAAATAAGCCATGACCAAAAGAGCAACCTCATTGGAGATTGCTCTTTTGGTTTGGATTTTGAACTGATTAGAACGATTCGGATGAATATGCCGGCATTGTTCGTTTAGGCTCCGTGTTTTTTTCGACAAACACTAATGATCGAAGGAGATAAAGGATTGAACGGTGTTTTATCCCAGTCCGAATATTGATTTTCGATACAAAAGCCGCTGCTCGTTAATAAATAATGAAGCATATCATTATCAATAAAGCGACATGCAATTCGAGAAATGGTTTTTTTCGATCCTCCCCAATCACGGAACGTGACCCAGTGCATGATCTGGTTACTTGTATCATACGTCTGTGTACCAGATACCTTGACTGTAATTCCATCCTTATCGATAAATTCTCCCCAAGTGCTCTCCTCTTCGTTGGATAAATCGGTCCCCAAGGGGTTTCGGGTTTCAAAAACAAACAATCCATTAGGTTCTAAGTGTTTGTTGACGGTTTCAAGTAAGGCCCGTTGATCTTCATCGCTCAAAAATGCCTGAAATGCATTTCCTGTCAAATAAATCATGGAAAAGCGCTTTTCGGAATCGAATGTACGGGCATCAGCTTCAATGAATTCAACAGGCAAACCTTGAGCTTTAACCCGCGCATATTCAAGCATTGATGTAGAAATATCAACACCTGTTATATGTATCCCCGATTTTGATAAATGAAGTGTAGTCAACCCTGTTCCACATGCAAGTTCCAAAACCTCGCCTGGATTCAATCTAGCCAATTCAAGATAAAAATTGTATTTATTCGTCTCGCCGCCAAACTCAAGATCATAATTAATCGGGTCTAGATACTCTTCAAGATTATCGTGATCTATCAATATGAATCATCCCTTCACTACAATGCAGATTTCTCTAATCTATCCTTCATTATACCAGTTATTTCTAAACATCTCATTATTGGTACGTACCTGATTATGTAATTTTGAATTTAGGTAGAGTATAGTAAGAGTGTTGAAAATATACTCTAGGAGGCTACAGCCATGTCACAAAAAATCTGGATGAACCTGCCGGTGAAAGATGTTGTGAAATCCACTACCTTTTTCAATGAGATTGGATTCCATGGGGAGAATGTTGGCAACGAAAGAGCCCAGCTTGTCATAGGCTCAACAACAATTCTGCTGTTTCCGGATGCAACGTTTGAGAAATTTACAGGTGCCAAAACGGCAGATACTTCCCATAGCGCAGAAGTGATATTTTCCATTGGTGCTGACAGCAGAGAAGAAGTTGATGCTTTTATTGAAAAAGTGGAGTTAGCTGGAGGAACCATCTTTGGCAAGCCGGGTGAAATCGACGGCTGGATGTACGGTGCAGGATTTGCCGACCTGGACGGTCACCGCTGGAATCTGCTGTATATGGATGAGAGCAAAATGCCTAAGAACTAATATGAAAACGTCGGTCCTTGTTTAAGGTCACTCGCGCTGAAGCTTCCGATAAAATCATTTTCCTGATCCTCCAACAACAAAGAATGATAAAAACAATCTGTCTAAAATAGTGGCTAGTTGTTTTTATCACTCTTTGTTATTTTACATAATCATTCATCACCCGGTAATCCTCGTTTTTTTCTCCATTTCTTCATACGTCTACTTCTCATGTTCCTTTACCACTTGCTCTATCCCTGACAAAATCAGTTTCAAGCCGAACTCAAAAGCTCCGTCGGTTCCCATCACCTCAAACATACCGCTCTTATACATCCTACTGAAGAGTCCAGCTTCATTCTCACTCATAGAGTCCAGAAGTTGGATCATCTCATCACCCTGAAGTGCTTCCTGATCCTTAAGAACAGCAGAGATATTGCGTTGATGCTGATAATCGTCCAGAACGAAATAGAATACATAGTTTACAAGTGTAAGAACGGCCTGTAATTTCTGCTCTTGCTCTAGTGGCGTTGATTCCATGCAGAGCAACATGCGGTTGGTGAACCGGATCATATCCGGCTCATGGGGTAGCGTCATCATCATGAGCTGTGTAGAGCACGGATATCGACTGAGCACATTCCGTACTGTCACCGCAAGTCCCTCCATCTGTTCCTTCCAGTTCCCTTCAGCGTGAAACTCATCCAGAATAATTTTCGATATCTGACTGGCTAAACGCTGATAGAGTGTCTGCTTGCTCTTAAAGTACCAGTATAGAGACGGAGCCTGAATCCCCAGCTTGTCTGCCAATCGTCTCATACTGAATTTTTCAATGCCCTCTTCCTCCAAAAGCTCCCATGAGGTATCCAAAATCTTATCTTCCGAAATCTGAGGCTGTTGTTTTTTCATCGGTATCCGCCCTTTTATCTAACAGTGTAAGTTTATGCTTTACAGGTCCATAAGTTCATGATAACATCTAACACTGTAAGGTTCAATCTAACGGTGTTAGATTAGATCAATATTAACGAAGAAAGTAGTGACCCACATGGATGCAGAAAACCTCCATTACTTTGAAAAAGCACCAATCGCCAAAGCCGTAGCTCACTTTGCTGTCCCCATGATGCTAGGCACGTCAATGAGTGTCATCTATTCCATTTTGAATGCCTATTTCCTTGGTACACTGGGGAATACAGCAATGTTAACCGCGCTCGCACTAACGTTGCCGTTATTCGCGGTCATTATGGCGCTTGGCAACTTAATTGGTATAGGCAGCGGTACATTCATCTCCCGTTTGCTGGGAGAGAAAAAAGTAGATGATCTGAAGCATGTATCTTCATTTGCCTTTTACAGTAGTTTAGTTCTCGGACTTATTGTGATGGCCGTTGGCCTCCCGCTGATTGAACCAATCGTTCATGGGCTGGGGGCAACGCCAGAGTCCTTCGGATTTACGAAAGAGTATGTCACGATTATGCTAATGGGTTCACCCTTCGTCATCTTATTCTTCACCCTGGAGAATATCGTGCGCTCAGAAGGTTCAGCAATGACTTCTATGACCGGTATGATTCTCAGTGTTGTTATAAATATTATCCTCGATGCGCTATTCATTTTTGTCTTCCATTGGGGCGTGATTGGCGTTGCATCTGCTACCGTCATCTCCAACTTGGTTGCAAGTGCATTTTACGCTTACCATATGAGTTATAAGAGTCAGTTCTTAACCGTCTCCCTGAAATGGTTCAAAGTGACGAAGGACATCCTGAGCAATGTGTTCAAAATCGGTGTTCCCGTCTTTGTTATGAGTGTCTTCTTGGGTGCAATGTCGCTTATTCTTAACCTTTTTCTTGTTGAATATGGAGATCAGGCCGTTGCGGGGTATGGAATCTCATCACGTTTATTGCAATTTCCTGAGTTTATTCTGATGGGTTTGTGCGAGGGAGTTGTGCCGTTGATTGCCTTCTCATTCACAGCGAACAAATTACGCATGAAACAAACCATTGGATTCACGATCAAAGCTATTTTGGGCTTAGCCGTCCTGTTTGGGGTTGTCGTCTATCTGATTTCCGATCACTTAATTGGTTTGTTTACGAATGACCCGCAATTAATTGAAATGGGTAGCTACATTCTCCATGTGACCTTTTTATCCTTGTTTATTACAGGAATGACTTCTTTGTTTATGGGGATCTTCCAAGCAACAGCCCAAGGAACCGCCGCGTTTGTGATGTCCATCATTCAAGGAATTACACTAATTCCTGTATTGTATATCGCTAATCAAATGAACGGCTTTCATGGAGTGATCTGGTCTCTCGTTATTGCGGATGCCGTCGCGTTTCTTGTAGGAGCCGTCATGTTATATGTTTTGCGGACCAAATTGCAGCCGGATCTGGAACATTTGGCACAGTAGTTAACGTATAACACGCAAAAAGGCAGGATAAGGGCGCTCCCTGACCCTGCTCTTTTCATTTCGAAATGACAATTATCTATCTGGTGATACGAAAAGATCGTAAACCGTCTGTTATAAGGAAGAAGTGGTCAACATATGTTCTATTTCATCTATATACCCATCCACTGTAATACTTCTCGGAGCAAACAAAAATCGTAATGTTTGTTTCCATTCCGAGCCTGCAATAGAGGTTGGTAACATCGAATGTTCTGTATTAGAGAAGATTTTCACATGAAGCAAGGAAGATGGCTGAATTCCTTTACGGTATGCTTGTTCTGTATCAACAATGTCCACATTCACATCATCTTCTCCAAGCAGAAGTAATACAGGGGTCTTGAAATAATGCAAGTCCGCCGTGGCGTCTGAAGCAAAATTTTTCCTTATGAAGTTCCAGCGTTCTTTGGAGATCAGATCATCCTCTTTAGCAATCTTGGTATACTCTTCATATGTGCCATGTTTTTTTAAAATCTCTTTGATCTGGTTTTCATAATCGACCTGATTTTGAATCTCCTCGGGGGAATGACCATCCTTCGCCATTTGGCTGCGTGTGTTGTATTCCCCCTGTTCCAACCAGTTTATCGCTGGTGATACCAAGATACTGAAGGCGAGATGTTCTTTGCCAGCAAGCTTAGGAATCACCCAGCCTGCTTGGCTGGCACCCCATACGCCTATTTTGGAATCATCAATGATGGATTGTTCTTTCGCCCATGCAATAGCTTGCTGTGCCTCCACAACACGATCATCCATGCTTTGATCTAGCCAGTTTCCCTCTGATCCCCCGATTCCACGTTTATCTAGCGACAAGGACGCATACCCGATCGATGCCAGTCGCTCCCACAACGGTTTGTATCCTTCACCATGAGTAGAGTCTATCGGACCGTCACCGTGAATAAACAGTACTAAACCCAGCTTGCCTGAATGGTTTCTCGGTACAGTCAGCGTACCTGTTAACTTGCCCTGGGGTGATTGAATTTCAACGGATTGTTCCACCATGTCAAATTCACTTTGAGTGACTATGTACAGTCCTGCACCAACCATCAATAAGATTGCCATAATAATTGTGATGTATCTTTTTCTCCATTTAAACATAAGAATCTCCTTTGTAAATCATGAAATGCCATTGGTTTTCGCCTATTAGCAGGCCGGTCAGAAAGCTGTTTGTACTATACTGCTTGCGAAATTGATAGCGCTCATATAACCGGATTGCTTGATGATTCTGACTTGCCACATGCAAGCTAAGAAATGACATTGATTTGGATTGCAACATATATTTCTGTGCCCATTGAAGCAACTGTGTACCAATTCCCTTGCCTTGGTGTTGTGGATGTACAACCAGATCTTCCACATAACATTCGCCTAATTTAGGAGTATGCTTCAGTAGATGTAGACTGGTGATTAACTGAAGCAGTTTCCAGTTACCAATCCTATTGCACTTACTCCACCAATGGGAGTTGGCATGAACTGTTTTTATTGCTACTCTGTTCCTTGCTTCCTTCCATTTCAAGCACATAGTGCCAACAATCTCCTCATTTTCACGGGCAATGACTCGAAGAGTACTAAGTTCCATGGGCGGATGATTGAGCAACTGTTCAAATACGTAAGCCAGATCAGTTATGGACAATGAAGTGATCTTTTGAAATTTGTGTCCAAAACCATAAGCCATGAGTTCAGCAACAGCTTGATGAAACTGGGGACAAACGGGTTCTATCTGAATGGAAGTTGTCACTGTGTGCCTCCCCTAATCAATCATTTGTAACAATAGCTCGTAATGAAGCTTTTCTGGTGTGAATAAAGATAAATAAGATTTCTCTACCATTATAAGTGGACCGTGATAGGGATAGCCCTGATCTTCTGCGTAAGCATAGAATTCGTTGATATGTTCTTTGAGTTCAGCTTCAATTTGTACATATACATGACGAGAAAGGTATTTTCCTCTAGGCAAAACTAAATCGTTCGCTCCCTCCTTTTGTGTATAAATTCCTACGGTGTCCGTCTCGTCGTACGCATAATGGATGTCGGTTTCAAATAAATTGGGAATGTTTCCCTTATGTTGGGTCAGTTGCCTTGCTTGCAAGTACCCTTGCGCTTCCATATGGAACCACAGTGATAAGTGAATCTCCTCACGAGTAACAATATAATAAGTCACTTGATCCTCAGGCGGAATATGCTCTTTCTCATGCAACAACTTGCTGATAAGTTGTTTTGTTTGCTGAAGCTGATTGATAGCTGCTTCCGTGTCTACCAACGCTTGATGAAATAATGATGTGATTTGATCGCATGTCAGATTACTCAAACATTCCTTGATCATTTGAACAGACAGTCCCATTTTGCGAAGTAACAAAATATGAGATAAACGATAAATTTCATCAACCCCATACATCCTGTATTGGTTTTCTGCTATAAAAGCAGGGTTTAACACCCCTTTTTCTTCGAAGTATCGAATTTGATGTACAGAGACTTTCATCAGCTTTGCCAGCTCGCTAATCGTAATTTCATCACTCAACCAATTCACCACCTTTGCTGTTTTTCATATTACAAGCATAAACCTTAGGTCAGACCTAAGGTCAAGTCTTTATTTTAACCTCTCCTGATAACAAAAAAACCACGGCACCCATTTTGGCACCGCAGTTCAATGATCACTTATACTATTGAATTTGTTTCATGTAAGATTTGAATTCCTCGGCGATTTCTTTGTATTTCGTATGATGCAGGTAATGCGAACCTTCCATTGGGATCATTTTGCCCTGATCCGATTGTTTCACTTGTTCTTCATGCAGCGGAATCCACTGTGGATTATGCTCGTTATTCGATTGTACGAAGAGAAGCATCGGCAGATCACGAGGATAAGTGAGTTTTTCTCCATTTTTGAAATTGGAACCCAGGTGTTTAAGCTCATCTACTAATGTAGGATTCGTCGAGACTTGATTCGAAATTAACTTCATCTGTTCTTTGGTATGTTCATCATAGGCAAGTGATGCATATGAATCACCGCTCACTTTATTGAGCACTCTCATCAGACCTGATTTTTGAAGGAATTTCATTAAGTTCAAAGGTAATTTAACATCCATGCCAGGTTGATTCGGAACACTGCTATCGATCCCGACAAAAGCAGAAACTTCATCCGGATACGTGTTCACATAAGTCGCTGCGTATAGTCCCGTGATGGAATGCCCCATCAGAATGTAACGATTAATACCGAGCTGCTGTACAGCTTCATGAATTTCACTGACGATATTCTCCGTTGTTCTCTCCGTCTCGGTTTCGTCGCTTAATCCATAACCTAAAGGTTCGATTGCCACAACTTTGTAATCAGAGGTTAATTCATCGATTAATAATTTGAAATCTAGAACTGGCGACGTTGTTCCTTGTCCAGGTAGTAGCACAATGGTTTGTTCACCGCTGCCTTGAATGGACACATTCATATTTTTTCCATCAACATTAACATATTGACCATACGATTCAATTTTCTTTTTCTCGATCCCATTACTGATTGTATGAACGACAAACGTGATGCCCATAAATAGCACCAGCGCGCCGACAATACCACCAATTATTTTCAACCATAAATTCCGTTTTTTACGGCCCTTAGTCCCAGTTGTTGTTTCTACTGTTTTTGCCACATCCATCTTCTCCTGTCTTTATATCTGTTGAGCCGCTCTTGCGACATAGGTATAGTGTAACCAGCTAAGATGTACCCTTCGTGACGGGAATATGAACGGAGTATGAACTACTAAAAAAAGAGAGCTGCTTGTTAAAGCAGTTCTCTTTATGATTAGACCATTTTTAGTGGTCCAGGAATACAAGCTGAATGAAGAACAATACTGCAAAAATGTAGAAGATTGGATGAACATCTTTACCTTTACCACGAAGCAGCTTGAGTACGGGATAAAAGATGAAACCTACGCCGATGCCTGTCGCAATACTATGCGTCAATGGAGTAAGGATGATAATCAGAAAGGCAGGAAATGCTTCTTCGAGATCATCCCATTTGATTTTGCTGATAACGTTAATCATAAAGTACCCAACAATAATCAGTGCTGGAGAAGTAATGGCTGGAATGCTTGAAATTACACTTACAATCGGTGTAAAGAATAACGTCAGCGCAAGCAGCACACTTACCGTTACCGCCGTCAGTCCCGTTCTTCCGCCTGCAGCCACCCCTGTGCTGGACTCGATGTAAGCCGATGTTGGACTTGTTCCGAGCAAAGCGCCACTAGTTGTTCCTACGGCATCTGCCAATAATGCGCCACGAGAGCGTGGAAATTTACCATCTTTAAGCAATCCTGCTTGTTCAGCAACACCGAGCATCGTGCCAGTCGTATCAAACAGCGTGATCAGCAGGAATGTAAATATGATCGTGTACAGACCATTGGAGAATACACCTGCCAGATCCAGTTGTAAAGCCGTTGACGTAAGACCTTGCGGCATGGATACAATCGATTCTGGCATTTGGAATAGTCCCATGATCCAGGCAAGTATCGCTGTTACCACCATTCCGATAAACAGGTAACCCTTCACATTATAAGCCATCAGCACAACGGTAATAATCAATCCGATAATGGTCAGATAAGCCATTGGCTCAGCCAAGTTTCCGATCGTAATCAAATTTGATTCTGAATCGGCAATAATCCCGGCATTTTGCAAACCTACCGTTGTAATAAACAATCCGATCCCTGCGGTTATGGCATGTTTTAAGCTAGCAGGAATTGCATCAAGCAACATGTAACGGAATGAAGTCAGTGATAAAATAATAAACAAAATCCCTGCTATAAATACGGCTCCCAGTGCAACCTGCCAAGATACGCCATACCCGGCAACTACACTATAGGCAAAGAATGCATTCAGGCCCATACCCGGTGCAATGACGATTGGATAATTGGACCATATCCCCATAATCAGAGTTCCCACAATACTTGCCAGTACCGTTGCTATGAAAACTCCGTTAAAGTCCATGCCCGTGCTGCTGAGTATTCCTGGGTTTACGATAACTATGTATACCATTGTGAAGAATGTTGTAACCCCTGCGATAATTTCTGTAGGGATGGTCGTGCCTCGTTCTTTAAGTTTGAACCATTTGTCCATGGTAAAGCCAGCCTCCAACTTTCAAATTATACTTCAAAGCTAAAAACAAAAAATCCTAATCTTCATATAGGATTGTATTATTATCGCTCCTATATTCGTCGTTAGGATTTAACAGCTAAGTCTAAACCAAAACTAAGGATACTCATATCTGTTTTAACCTGAAGTCCATTTCGTATTCTAATTAAAATCACATGTAATGTCAACGAATTAACGATTTGTTCACAGTTATTTACGAACTATACAGACGCTATATCTTGTGTTCATTCGTTTTTAGAAAAGAGTATGTACTTATGCTCAATGTCTGCAATACATGAAGAAAGACTGCCAGCAATGTTCACTGACAGTCTCTTGCTTAATTCGTAGTAGGTTTCTCTTCATATTCGCTGGATAATTCTTTAAGCGATTTGATTTTGCCATGGGGATGCTGTTCTTGCTTTCGTGACTTCCAGGCAGCTTCTTTTCTTTTCTTCTGGTCAGCCATAAAAGATATCCTCCTCTGGAAACTGAGATGTATACTACTTCTTTATGATGTCATTCCTGGACAACTTTATTCTGCATGCATAGGTAAAAAGAGAATTAGGCAAGCATATAAGACAAATTATTGAGAATTCAGAAGCTAATTGTTAGGACCCAGATTGATCAAGCTGACCTCGGACAATGAGACGGTTGTGTTGCCATCTTGCACACCGTCAATGTTCCCCAGATCAAATGAGATTCGAGTATTCGCATAGCTGGCTTCTGTTGCATCAAATGTAAACGTGAACTCCTGTTCTTCTGGAGTCAAATCAACTCGTGCCCCAAAGAAACCATGCCATTCGTAGTTGGCAGCTGCGTCGACCCATCCAATCCCCAAACCCAATTTTCGGGACTTCTCGGCTTTGGCTCTAAAAGTGAGCTTATACTTGAAGCCCTTTTGGATGGCAAATCCCTCATTGATCACCTGACGATCCCATGGATTCAGGCCAACATTTCCAATCTGAGCCTGAAGCTGTTGATTACTGACTTGTATGTTCAGATCTGCTGCATTACCATCCGCATGTGTAAACCAACCCTCAGTGCCTTTGGCGAAATCCCCATTGGGAATAAGATTGACATGAGCCGGTTGTCCCCCTTGGTCTGCATTGGGATTAACTTCATATAACTGCACATTACGGATAGAAACCTGATGGTCTCCAGAAGATATGGGATATCCTAGACCGAATGCAAGCACGGCTGTGGAATCCGCTGTGTCTCCCATGGTGAATGTATAAGCATACGACTTTTGATCCGCAGTTAATTCCACTTCTTCTTCAAAATACTTCACAAAATCCCCTGCATTCTGAGAAAGAACCGCTTGCATGGATTTAGGACTTGAAGCAGATGCCTCAAAGGTAAGTCGGTATGATTTATTTGCATCCAGTTCGATCTGACCTTGTTGCAGCAAGGCATCCCACCAATTTTCGCTTGTACCTGGCAAGTTAATCGTCAGGCCTTTGTCTTCGGTAAATGATGATGTGAGATGATTAGGAATCAGCTCCCAATGGTTCAGATCAGCTGTTAGCCCACTGTTCTGAATTTTGTTTTGTGAAATATCCACCCAACGTGTATTATAATTTGCTCCTTCAAAATTCACATAATAGGGTTTGCCTGCTGTTAAGTTGACCCCTGGAAAATACACCGTTTTATATGCTTGCCATCCACCCGTGTCTCCGAGACTCAGGTCTGATTGTGCAACGGTTGTCCCTTGTTCATCCTGAATGCTGAACTGAACCTTGGAATCACTTTTTCCGCTGGCCATTCGGGCAGACAGAACATAATCTCCGTCATGAGCTACATCGATTTTATATTGCAGCAGATCGCCTTGATCCATGTAGCTGACATGTTTTCCTCCTTCTACGGAATCCTCCAGTTGCAACCCCTGCATCATCCAGGCTTCGGTTGCAGGTACATGTGCGTAGCCATTCACTGAGAGAGGTTTTCCACGTTTCGTCAGACGAACATTGTCCACATATACCTTACCTTTAGAACTGCCGAATAACAGTCTTAGCTCGGATTGTGCGATTGATGCTCCATCTCCAATGATGATTTCTCCAGTGAATGTTTTCATTTCTTGGTTCAAGGAGAGGTTTTGTCCTTGATGAACCTGTACTGCATGCCCATTACTACTGACAACATCAATGTCGATGCTTCGCGGTGTGTCTGCCTTGGCATCTAAGGAGAAACCATACGTTGTATTCGCTTCCAGTTTCAAATCCGGTTGGTTTACCGAAACTTGCTGTGGGTCACCATTCGTTTGAGTAACATCAACAACCAGCTGACGCTCCATAATCGGGAATTTCGAAAAGTTATTTACACTTATATTGGCTGCCGCACTGTCCTGAATGCTGCTTGACCAGAATCCCAGACGCTCCTTGCCCTGATCGAATGTGCCATTGTAAATAAAGTTGCCATCAGGTAGCGCATTTCGTTCGACAGTTAACGGATCAGCCTCACCCACCTCGATCAATCTGACATTGGCAAACCATACGGTTGTATCATCCAGCCCCAGATTAAATTCGAATCTGGCATTGTTATCCGATCCATCCCGCATATTGAAGGTATAGTCATAGGATTGCCAATCTGTCGTGAGTGCAAAGGTGTTATCACCCGAATAATTGGTCCAGCTTTTTTCAAATTGGTTCACTTTGGACATGATTGTACGGTTAGCAGATGCTTTCGCATCAAACAGTATCTTGTACTTTTTGTTTTTCTTGATGTACATCGGCATCTGAGTGAGTTGAACCGAGTAGTTTTCAGTACCCGATGAATCAATGGTAACTTCTGCTGCTTTCCCTTTCTGCTCATCCGTTACAACTTTGACACTGCCAGCTCCATCAGCATTTGTGATGAATTTCCACTGAAGAGGAACTCCATTGTCTTCAGACCCTTCCGCAAAACGATCATTGTAGATTTGATTACCGTCGGCTTGTGGTTCCCGCTGTTGTGCAGGCTCGATGGGATTTGTTGTTACATCAGGCCATGTGTCTAGATTTTTGTAAGAATATACACGCACAAAATCAACATTCATCTTTTCAGAAGTGAAATCGCTCTCAGGTGAGCCCGGCCAGTCCCCTCCAACTGCCAGATTCAGAATCAGATAGAACGGACGATCAAATGGTGCAGGAAATGTATAATACTCGGGTTGGCCCGCAGCCTTCGTTTGCCAGTTGGTCACTTCATGGTGCAGCTTACCATCCACATAGAAACGAATCATGCCTGGCAACCATTCCACTTGGAAATCATGGTAATCGTCTGCAAAAGTTTCTCCCTTCGGAAGAGTGAGGCTTCCCTGATCATGTCCATGGGAACCGTCAGGCTTCACACTGTCATAATGCAATGTGCTATATACCTTGTTATTACTCTCTTTGCCACCAATTAGCTCCATAATATCGATTTCTCCAGAGGCAGGCCAGCCTCCATAATGTGCTTCATCTGTTGGCATCATCCATATGGCAGGCCACATGCCTTTTTCAATAGGAAGCTTTGCACGTACAACTACTTTACCGTAGGTCCAGTCGCCTTTTCCCATGGAGATCAGTTTGCCAGAGCTGTAATCTTTACCATTTTTCGGACCCTTTTTTGCTTCAATCTGCAACACGCTTCGATTCTGATCTTTCGTAATGCGAGTGTTATCCGGGCTGTAATATTGCATTTCATTGTTATAAACGAGTCCTGTATCCTGTACGGTCCATTTGGAAGCATCAATCGCAAAACCGTTAAATTCATCATTCCAGACCAGCTCCCATTGATCATGCGGAATCGTTGTTGCTGGAACCGGTTTTTCGCCCGCAGGATTGCTTGGTGTTGATGGTGTAGACGGTGATTGCCCGTCTGGAGAAGATGGTGTAGGTGTGCTTGTCACATTTGTTGAACCGCCAGGCTGCGCTGAAGCAGGTTGTTGGGCTTCACCCACCATGGATGTGCGCAATCCTTGTTTTACTTTCTCTCCGTTGATAACAACATCATCGGCGTCTACACTCAATTTTTGGATTGTACCTTTGGTATCCATTCGGGTCTGACTCGCTTCTGCTTGAATATTCATGGAATCAATCAGGCTGTTTGAAGAGATTTCCAGAATGGATTTTTGCATTACATGCATCTCCTGAATGTTACTTTCTTCCGTAATGGCAACTCTGACGGGTTCCCCACGTTTGTCAACGACTACTCGATTCAGCTTGGAGTTGCTAATGTTAATGGAATGACTGCCGCCGCCTTTAATGATGACACTTCCTGTAACGGTTACGCCCTGAAGCACAACAGAACCCTCGCCAATGCCTTCTGCCAGCAGCAGATTTCCATTGACAATCGTATTCTTTAACGTGATATCCGTTGATTTAATAATCAAGTTGCCATCCACCCGTGACTCATATATACCTGGAGCACTTTTCACATCGGCAATCATCGCCGACAACATTGCTGCCGTCTCTGCTCGTGTAATCGGGGATTTGGGATTTAATTTGCCTTGGGAGCCTTTAAGAATATTTTCGTCTACCATATAGGTAAGCGCTTTCTTTGCATAACTGGAAATATCATCTGCATCCTCAAATTTCAATCGTTCACTACCTTGACTTGTAACAGTTGAAAGTTGAAAAGCTCGATCGACCATAACCGCTGCATCTTGCCGGGTAATCGGTTGCCCCGGTGAGAGATGTTCACGGTCTGTACCTTCGATGATGCCAGAACCATTCGCTCGTACCATCACGTCATAGAACCAGTCATCTGAAGTCATATCCGCATATGAACCTGTCGCCGCATTACTGGTGAAACCAAAGGCCCGATCCAGAATCATGACGAATTCAGCTCGGCTAATGACCTGACTGGGCTTGAATGTACCGTCCGTATAACCTTTCAATAAATTCAAGTCTTGCAACCGAGTAACTGCAGATTGTGACCAATGCCCGGTCAGGTCTGTATAGGGAACAGAGAAGTGCAGGCTTTTCGCCTGCACATTTTCTACCTCCGCTTGACCCTGTACACTTTCTGCTCCAGCAGTTGCTGGATAAACGAGAGAAGCCATTAAACTCCATGCCACCATACATGCCAGTCCTTTTCTCATCCTTCTTCCTCCCTCAGCTCAGTTATCCTTGCATTGCATAGCCTATTCCTTGACTGCTCCAATAACGATCCCCTTAACGAAGAAACGTTGTAAAAACGGGTATACCATCAGGATCGGAAGCGCGCCGATAAAGATCTGTGCTGCGCGTACGGTTCGCTGCGAGATATTCTCCAACAGGGAAGGATCGACGTTGATTTTGCTGAGATCTTGCTGAACGATAATGGTCTGTAATAGAGAAGCAAGCGGATAATTTTTAATATCAGACATATAGATCATGCCGTCGAACCAGGAGTTCCACTGATACACCATCGTAAATAAGGACAAGGTCGCGATCGCTGGAAGCGACAGTGGTACGTAGACCAGAATCAACGTTTTGATATGACCTGCTCCATCCAAATAGGCTGCTTCTTCAAGTTCTTTGGGCAGACCGCGGAAGAAGTTCATCATGAGAATAACGTTCCACACGGACAGTGCTCCAGGCAGAATGAGTGCCCAGATGGTATTCATCAAGCCAAGCTTCTGGATCAGAATGTAACTTGGAATCAAACCGCCACTGAACAATATGGTGAAAACGAAGAACCATGTATACAACGAACGACCTTTAAAACTGATATCTTCTTTCGATAACGGAAATGCGGTAATGAGCATAATGACCATACCGATGATCGTCGCAATTACGGTCCGTTTAAGTGATACGATCAAGGAGTTGATGAAGTTTGAATTCCCGAATGTTTTCACATATGCGTCGGTTGTGAACCCGATGGGCCAGAAGGTAACCAGGTTTGATGATGCTGGCGCCATACTGCTGAATGAAACAGCCAATATATGAATAATTGGTAAAATGCAGAGTATCGATAATATCCCAAGAAAAGTATAGTTAGCGATGCTGAATATGCGGTATCCTTTTGTTTTATAATACAAGCCCTTTTCTCCTCTCTAGAAAACTCGATAATTAGCCAGTTTGTAAGCCATTCTGTACGATATAACAATCAAAATGGTAGCTACCACTGATTTGAATAACCCCACTGCTGTGGCAAAACTCATCTTCCCGTTCAGAATCCCGAGTCGATATACAAAGGTGTCAATGATGTCGCCTTTGTCATACACAAGCGGATTGTACAAGTTGAACACCTGATCAAAACCGGCGTTCAGGATATTGCCGATAGAGAGTGTCATCAGTACGATTGTAATCGGCATTAATGCCGGAATCGTAATGTGCAGCGTCTGTTTAAATCGGTTGGCCCCATCCACCTCGGCAGCCTCGTAGAGTGCAGGATTAATTCCTGAGAGAGAAGCCAGAAATACGATCGTACCAAAACCAAATTCTTTCCACACATCACTGAGGATCAGCGTTATTCGGAACCATGTACCGTCTCCCAGGAAGAAGATCGGTTCTCCTCCGAATGCTACGATAAGTTGGTTGACCATCCCGCCCTGTGGAGACAGAATATCGAGCAGAATCCCCCCGAGAATAACCCATGATAGGAAATGCGGTAGATACACAAGCGTTTGACTCACTCTCTTGAATGCCGTCAAGCGTACTTCATTGAGCAAAATGGCAAACAGGAATGGAGCGAACAGACCTGCGATGATTTTGAAAAATGCAATGACCAGCGTATTCCAGATCACCTGACCTACGTCCGGATATAAAAATAAATATCGAAAATTGTCCCAACCCACCCATTTGGATTCAGAAAATCCCAAGTATGGCTTAAAATCCTGAAAAGCAATTACAATGCCGCCCATCGGTATGTACTGAAACACCAGTGCCAGCAATACAGCTGGAATGAGCATCATATGCAAGGTCCAATTCCGTTGCATATTCCAGCGCTGTTTAACCCTGGTGGAGCGCCGTTTATGCGGCGTTTCTAACGTATGTTCCTTCACTCCTGCATCCCCCATGTTCTAAATTTTGTATTTTACAAGTCATCGTGAACTTGTATATTAAAATTATAGCAATGGAAATTTGTGATCTATATCCTAATATTGCAACAACGATATCAATATTTTAATAAGATTAAGGAGGTTGAACTTTGTTTACACGCTTGAATGTCTTTACCAAAATTACACTGTTGTTTGTGATGCTGCTTATTCTGGTGCTGTTTCTCTATACATACTCGAACCGAGAAAGCGTGCGTGTTATCGAACACGAGATTCAGAACAATACGATGAATCATCTCTCAACATTTGCTGACTCAGTAGAATCCAACATTTACCAATTGTCATTGTATGGGATGTCTATCGGACAAGATTCGAGTATTCAGGAATATCAACGCCCCGACTACAAGGACATTCCCTATGAACGTGTGAAAGTTGGAAGCGCCATTCTGGAAAAGATGAATCTGTACAACGCAGCAAGCAAATGGCATTCGACCATCACACTATACTTCCCAAGGATGCAAAAAGTGATATCAACGGACTATTATGCTTACATTCCGTACAGGGATGATGAATTTAAGGAACCCCTCTCGCAGTCCTGGACCTATGCTGATAATCAGTTTATCTGGTACACTACTGATCCAACGACAGCGATGGCGAGACCTGGCAAAGCCAGATTGATTACCAAAATCAGTTTCCCAGTTCATCACTTGACTGCACTCCTTAATCAAAACAAGTTAAATAATAAAGGTGACCCATTCATGTTCCATCCCGATTATGGATTAATCAGCAATAGTTCTGGAAAGGAAACCTTGAACGCCATCCTGCCTTCCCTGAAAGAAGCGAAGTTGCAGGCCAGCGGTGGATTCAGTACAACGTTGAACAAAACGGAATATTACGTCTCCTACATTCAATCCAAGAGTCTCGGCTGGTATTATGTTGACTATGTGCCTATGCAGCAAATTTTGAAACCGATTACGAGCAGCCGAAATCTGTTTTACGCTTCAATTGCTGTTCTAATCGTGATGAGCGTTGTTGTATTATATACACTCTACCGAAGTGTGCAGCTTCCACTCTTACAGTTGGTGAAAGGGACGAATCGCTTGTCCACCGGGGACTTTTCCGTTCGGCTTCATCATTCTGCACGCAATGAGTTCAGCCTGTTATTTGCACGTTTCAACATCATGGCTCAACGAATTCAGGAATTAATCGAGAATGTATATGAGGAGAAATTACGAAGTCGGGAAGCCACGCTCAAACAGTTGCAGTCGCAGATTAATCCGCATTTTCTATATAACTGCCTGTTCTATATCAAGAACATGGCCCGAATGAAAAATGAAAAGGCCGTGGTAGCCATGGCACTGAATCTGGGGGAGTATTACCGATACATAACCAGGTCCGAAAAGGATCAAGCCACGCTTCGTGAAGAGCTGACGATGGTCAAAAATTATTTGGAAATCCAGTCACTTCGTCTGGAACGAATGCATTTTACAATCGACGTGCCCCATGATATTTTAGATAAAACAGTTCCCAGACTTACCCTCCAGCCTATTATTGAGAACGCTATTATTCATGGTCTGGAGCCCAAATCGGTAGATGGTGAGATTAAAATCTATGCGGACTGCGAGGATGATGTGTACACGATTATCGTGGAGGACAGCGGGCTCGGCATGTCTGAGAAACAGCTTGATCATCTGAGAGATAATCTTCTTAAACCGCTGGATGAGAATATGGGATGTGGTACATGGAATGTCCATCAGCGTTTGTCCTTTCTGTACGGTGAAGGATCTGGACTATCTTATGATCATTCTTCAATGGGTGGTATTAAAGTTAACATCACATGGCACGACAATACAGACAAGTAGGTGAACGACCCATGCTGCAAATATTACTAGTGGACGATGAACGTTCCGTCGTGGAAACGCTGGCAGAGACCATTCCGTGGGAAAGTTGTGGAATCGGTACAGTTCATGAAGCCTTATCCGGTGCAGTAGCTCTGGAAATTATGGACAACCACGACATTGACATTGTTATCACGGATATACGTATGCCCGAAATGTCAGGCATTGCACTGATTACAGCGATTCATGAAAAGTGGCCTCATGTGCAGACAATTCTGTTATCAGGTCACGCCGACTTTGAATATGCCAAACAGGCCATTGCGCAGGAAAGCTTCGATTACTTGCTGAAACCTGTTAGCGATGAAGATCTGATCGAATCCGTGCAACGTCTTGTTCATCGAATTAAAGAGAAGTGGGAAACGGCAGCATCTCATCAAAGAGCTTTACACGCTTTTCAGGATCATCTGCCATTGCTTCAATCCACGATGCTGCACGAGTTGCTGACTGGAAAAGTCTATGATCAGAAGACACTGGCAGACAAGCTTGATCTGCTGGAACTTCCCTACTCCGTAGGAGAGGATCTCGGTATGCTGATTATCCGTATGGAGAAACATCTATCCGATATGGCACACGGCGACCTGGCCCTAATGGAATATGCGATATGTAATATCATAAGTGAAGTGATGCATAATCATTTTCATATCTGGCACACACGAGACGTTCATGATTACATTGTTGTTCTGGTTAGCAAGAAACATTCAACCACGATGAGTTACAGCAGGAGTGAGACGTCTCAGACATTGCTTGAGCAGTATGCTGCTCAAATTCAAACTAATGTTCAGTTATACTTAAAGGGTGCGATCTCAATCTCCGTCTCTAACTGGGGGAAGTTCCCCCACGAAATAGGAGAACTCTATGAGCGAGCGGTCATGTCCATGCGTAAACGGATGGGTCAGGTGCAAGGTTTGTTTGTCACTGCTTCCGATGAAACGGATGCCAATCCTCTACATACGATCAGGTCGCTTTATCAGCCACCAACGTTGATTAGCCTGCTCGAAGCTGGTCGCTTTGAGGATGTGGAACAGAAAATCGAACACATATTTGAGGAACTGCTGCATTCCAATGAACATCATGATATTGCGGAGTCAACCTTTGAGGTGTATTTTGCTATTGCGGGTGCGTTTGCGTACATCATTCATAAAAATGGCAAACAAATCTCTTCTTTGATTCCAGCAGAGTCCTATCGATACTTTCAAGCTCCCAGCTATTCTACTGCACAGCAATTGCAGGACTGGTCCATACGTACGCTTTATTACATACGAGATGATGCCGAACAAGAGCTTAAAGACAATCACAGCACCATTGTACGCAGCGTGAAAAGTTTCGTCGACCTTCATCTGGCTGGAGATGTATCGCTACCTGCCATTGCCGACCATGTGCATCTGCATCCAGTGTACTTGTCCAAGGTATACAAAGCGGAGACCGGTGAAGCACTTACTGCCTATGTGTACCGATTGAGAATGGAGAAAGCAGCCTATCATTTACGAACATCAACCGCCAAAGTGTTTGAGATTGCAGAACTTGTCGGTTACAACAATACCGCATATTTCATTCGAGTTTTCAAGAAATTTTATGATCTTACACCGCAGGAATATCGGGAAAATCTACCTGTTTAAGGGGGGCCAGAGCAGACTTAACGTTCTAGTAAGCTCCACGTTTTTCCCATTTTTCATATTGCATAGCAAAAGGCATGGCCGGAGTTGATCTCCTGCAATGCCTTTTTGGTGCTTATGGGGCCCGCGATGCATCGAAGTAATGTTCGCGCCTCTCCCCTCGTACTATTTTCCGCTTTTCACGGAATCATACCACTCGTTAACTTCTTTCGTAATCTGATCTCCGCCTGAAGATTTCCATTTCTCAACAAATGAATCGAACGCATCAACAGAGGTTTTGCCATATACAATTTGAGAGAATGTATCTTTCTCCATCTTCGTCAAAATGTCATTGTTCATCTGCATCGTCATTGAAGGTGCACCAGTAAACATCTGATTGAACACGATATCTTTTTGATCCAAAACAATCTTGGCTGCATCAAGCATAGGTACGGGTACACCTGATTTGATTTTCTTCTCAAACGGTGTAGTTGCTTCTTCACCGCTCGCGAGCTTGGCAAGTGTTGTCATGCTTAGATTGGGAATACGTGCTCCATCAAACGTTAAGGTGTACTTCTCTGGAGCATAACCACCCGTAAGACTTGCATCAGTTGATGGTTTCCCATCGACCATTACCCAATCGTACCCTTCGGCAAATCCATGTTCGAACTCATCGCCTTCTTTAGGATTTGCATAGTGATCAAAGAGATAGTTCTGATAGGTGAAAAAGGCTTCTGGATTTTTCATGTCTTTGTTAATCAGAATTACGCCATTTCCATTCGACGTACCATGTCTTCCCGCTTGACCGTTTGGACCGGAAGGAATCGGATAGGCTTTGTATTCAGCCTCAGGATTGTTCTTCTTCACATCCTCCAACGGCCAGGATGGCATCCAGTGAGGACCTACCACAATCCCTGCTTTTCCAGCAGTAAATTCTTCAGCAGCTTTCGTCTCGTCATACACGCCAGCTTCTTCCGGGATATACCCTTTGCTCATCCAGCTCTGTAATTTGGCCAAAGCCTGTTTCGCACCAGGTGTAACGGAACCGTATTCAAGTTTTCCGTCTGCCGTCAGATTCCATTGGTTTGGCATTGTACCATAAGCGCCAAATACCCATCCAGCTTCTGACATCCATGTGTTCAGCCAGTTTTTGAAGCCAATGGTCAGTCCATAGGTGTCCTGCTTCCCATTGCCATCCGGATCTTGATTCGTAAACGTTTCCATAATGACTTCAAGATCATCTATCGTTTTAGGTGCTTCCAGATTGAATTTCTTCATCCAGTCTTCACGGATCCACATGACAGGATCACCATTATAGGAATAGTCCAGAATCGGAATACCGATCTTTTTGCCATCTTGCATGTATGGATACCATACGGAAGGATCTTCGTTTACGGCTGCTTTCCATGTGTCGCTGGCATATTTGTCAAACAACTCGCCCGCATCGACAAATTTTCCAGACTCAATCAATTCACGCACCAGATTGAATTCGCCGCGATACGAAATAATGTCTGGCATGTCTGCATTAGAAGCCAGTGACAGGCGCAGTTTCGTCTCAAATGCATTATTGGTAGAAGGAGATATCCACTGGTTTTTCAACTCAATCCCGAGTTTCTCCTTAGCCCATTTGGTATGGACGTTGTTATCCTGATCCTCGCCTGGCTTAAACTTCACGTCTGGACCCCATGGTCGTAAATACGTAATGGATACTGGTGGATCATACTTCCCATTTTTGAGCTCCAACGTTGTCGCTGGTGTACTCGATTCTGTTTTCTTGTCGCTCCCGTTACTACACCCACTCAAGGCTGCAGATAGGGCCAATACACCGATCATGACCAAACTGCCTACTCTTCTCTTTTTACTTGTGTCCAACTTCGTTCCCCCAGTCTATGTAATGTTGCTTACAGGTTAATCATAATGAATGTTTGATATTTATGCCCATACTAATATTGCAACATTTATTGCATTAATTTAGGATATTGGATATTGAATACATATATTGAATAAATACAATACCAAAATATAGAAAAAAGCAGCCGCTAACGGCTGCTTCAGTCTGCTTAATTACTCGTATATTTAACCCAATCGTACTCTGCATAGAGCGGATTGGCACCGTTATAAGGACCGAGCCAGCTATCTACTCCTGTTCCATTCCAGAGGTTCATCATGATTTTTCCGGGTGTTGAAGGAATATTGCTGGTTGCCGTATGCTTCAGTACACCATCAACATACCATTTGATATGTCCCGGCTGCCAGTCAAATGCGTACGTATGGAAACCTTGGGATGCATCAAAACCTAGATTGATAATCTTCTCATGATTACCAACCCCATTGGTGTAATAATTAAACTGCACTTTGGTTGTGTCTTTTCCTAAAAATTCGATATCAATCTCATCCCATTGGGTGCCATGTGCGGGCCCTGTGTATGTGAAAAAAGACGAAACTATACCTGTGTTCTTGGCGGGTTTCATACTGACTTCATACAAGCCGTACCCATACGTATTCGTGGAACGGTACTCTCCACAATCATACTTGTTATTCGCAGAGCTGGTCAAACCAAGCTTAAGCTTACCATCACTTGTGAAATTAACATTGTTAGCCCTCCACGTACAGTTAAACATGCTCCCATTGGAATACCCATCCGCTTTTTGCCACGTACTTGCGTTAAAATAGGTTAGAGGTTCCCAGAACACATAACCCGCGAAAGCGCTTACTGAAAAAAACAAAGAGATGACACCTGTTACCGCCAAAGTATACCAAGACTTCCTCTTCATCATACACCTCCATGAATGATTCCAACATGTACAAGCGGCACAATAATAGATAGCGCTTACATGGTTGGTATTTCCATTTTATCTGGAAGTATAGTGGTAAACTATAGCAAACTTTAAAGCAGAGATATTCATTTTTAAAGATTCTCGTTCTTGTATCTAATCATGTCATGCTAAGACTATGCCAGTTTCATAAACGTAAGATTGATTGAATGAAACGCCCTCCCTTCAGCATAGAAGGAATCAGGCGCTCCATGAAAACCATTTATACATATATCTCAACAATTTTGTTTGTTTATTTACCCTAAAAGTGTTCTATTTCGCACCAGCCCGTATCAAAATGTCTTCAATTTCCTTAAAGCCTTTATTCTTCGCATGACTGAGCGGTGATACCCCATCACGATCCGATATGTTTACGTCCGCTCCATGGTCAATGAGTAATTGTATCGTCTCCTGCTGCTGAGCATTGCCATCGTTAAGAATGATCGCTTCGAGTAGCGCTGTCCATCCCAATTGATTCACATGGTCCACATCCACCGAAGTTTGAGTCAGGAGTTCTCGCACTACATCTACATATCCATGCTCCGAAGCTGGAATAAGTGCTGTCCCTCCATATCGATTCGTTATCGCTGGGTCCGCTCCCGCCTCGATTGTCAGCTTCAAAATATCCAAGTATCCTTCAGCCCCAGCATACAGAAACGGAGTATTTTTCATATCGTCCTGTATATTCACATCTGCCCCCGCTTCAATTAACACTTTAGCCGATGTTGAATCATTATTGTAGGTTGCAATCATTGTAGCGGTTCGTCCACTCTGATCTTGAGCATTGATATTGGCACCTGCTTGAATCATTTGTTCGATGCGTTCAGTATCACTGTCCTCTACTGCCTTGAACAGCTGTTCATCTGCTGAAGTCATGGCCTTTTCCTCCACGTTAGAGTCGTTTCTCATTTCAGGCACGCAGCCCTGGACGATTAACATACTGCTTATCAGGACAACGATGATCAGCGATTTACTCATACTGCCTCCTTTACTCCAGTGTCAAGGTGACCGAAGAAGCGATACTCCAATCCCCAACTGGGTTTATTGTATACGTAGTACCCGGAGTCAACTTTCCATCATTCGTTAGGTCGAATACACCCGTCGCACCTTTGCGACTTGAATATTTATAAGTGGCCGTCAAAACATCCCCGCTAGGTGAAGTTAACGTTACACTTCGACCAGAGAACAATTCATCTCCAGGATCCTGGTCAAGCGTAACTTCAATGGAGGTTTCGCTCACGGCTTGAGCACTTGCAACCACTAGTGCATCAAACGATTTCGCTGTAAATGAAGCATTTTCTAGGTTCGCCCAATCCGAAGTAACCGTATATGTGACACCTGATTTCAGCGTTTGACCCTCAGGCAAACGGAACTTCGGTTCTTGTTTACCATCTGTGGACTGCGTGAACGGAACATATCTGGCAACGATAGGCTCGCCACCTTCTGGCGTAATTACAACTTGTCTTGCCTGCATGGAAGAGATGATCTGAACCGTTTTGCCTCCTGCTTGCTCTTGATCATTCAGCACGAATGCATTAGCTCCTCGACCACCGCTGTATGCCGAAATAATGTAACCGTAATCCACTACACCGTTCACTTGCAGTGCTTCAATCTCGAATGTATCATTCGTTACTTGACTAGCCGTTGTCATGTTTATTTTCGTGGCACTGCCTTCAAAGGAACCAGCGTCTTGGCCTTTGTAAGTCAGGTTGTACACTTCACCAGCATCTTGTACGGACGTTGGAACGATGTAAGTCGCAATTGACCCTGTTTTCAAACGGGGCATATTGGTCAACGTAAGCTCACCACTAAACGCAAAGTCCGTTTGTGCCTTGGCAAAAACCTCATCCGCTGCTGTCAACGGCTTGTCAAAAGTTACAATTAACGTAATGGCATTCAAAGATCTAACGCTCTTGATTTGAGCTTGCTCCGAAGGAATAGCTTGGTGTGCGGTTTGCAACAGCACTGCTGCTTCGCCGCGCGTTGCTGTACCGTTCTCGGAGTAGAACTCGCTCATCCAATGGTGAACGGACTTTACATCACGTTGCATCGCTTTGGATACGACCTGTTCGAGTTCAGCATCCGACACTTGAGTTTGCGGATTGAATTGTCCATCATTCGTCTGCATGATGCCGAGTTCAACAAATTTTGATGCATAAGGTGCGTACCACGCGTTCGGATTCACGTCCGTCAATTCTACGATTTCTCCTGTCTTGCTCTCCAAATTAAACGTTTTGAAAACCAATGAAGCTAACTCCGCACGGGTAATTGCTCGATGTTCACCCATGGATTGATCTGCATACCCGTTCATGATCCCCAAGCTATTCAGATCCTTGATAGCAGCTTCAATCTGTTGTTGCGTAAGCTGTGTGGTTGTTGCCGCAATGTTAGTAACGTATGTAGCTGCATGTACTTGATTCGCAGTTAACGGGAACACTGCTGTACCTAATGCAGTTATGGTTAGAAATGTAGCGATTTTGCGGGTTGTAGAATTCATGGTTGAATTCCTCCTCTATAGGTTGTAGTTGCCTGTATCTATAGAATAGAGGACAAAAAGAAACTCCCAAGGATAAAGTTATTAACAAAATATAAACTGGTTCTAAATTTTCACGAAACTTATGCAGTAAACCGGTAGCCTGCGCCCCAGACGGTTTCAATATACTCCGGATTTTTGGGGTCTGTCTCCAGCTTCCCGCGCAGTTTGCGAATATGGACGGTAACTGTTGCAATGTCTCCGGTGGAATCCATGCCCCAGATGCGCTCAAACAGATCTGATTTGCTGAATACACGATTGGGATGACTCGCAAGAAATACAAGTAGCTCGAACTCCTTCGTTGTAATCGCCACCTCTTCTCCATTAACAAAAACACGGCGTGATCCTTTATCAATGTGAAGCCCGCGAATGTGGATTTCATCCTGCTCAGCTGGTTTGTTTTTGCCAAGTAGTCTCTCGTATCGGGTCAAATGAGCCTTTGCTCGTGCAACCAACTCACTTGGGCTGAACGGTTTTGTAATAAAATCATCCACTCCCAGATTAAATGTCCGGATCTTATCGATTTCTTCCTTTTTCGCGGAAACGACAAGGATGGGCACCTCTTTTACCTCGCGAATACGCCTGCAACATTCGAAGCCGTCGAGTCCCGGAAGCATCAGATCAACAATGATCAGATTATAGTCCCCCTCCAATGCCTGCTTCAGACCTTCATCTCCAGTATGGCAGAGATCCACGGAAAATCCGTTGAGCTCAAAATAATCCCGTTCCAGTTCCGCAATCGTTGTTTCATCTTCAATGATCAAAATGTTTGCCATTACTCATTAGTTCCTCTCTTCATTCAGCCGTTTCAGCTTGATATATATGCTCGTGCCATCATTGGGCTGGCTTTCAGCCCAGATGAAGCCCCCATGTCCATCAATGATTTGGCGGGCAATTGCTAGCCCGAGCCCACTTCCGCCCGTTGAGGAATTCCGGGATTGTTCTGCACGATAGAAGCGTTCAAATATATAAGGCAGTGCCTCTTCAGGTATTCCCCTGCCATTATCTTTAAATGCCATCGTAATCCATTTCTCATCAGCTTGAAGTGTAATCTCGAATCGTTTGTGTTCATTCTCCATGTATTTGAGTGCATTATCCACTACATTAACAACGGTACGTTTTAACTTCTCCGGATCCACAGCAGCCATAGCGGGACCAGACACCTGGTTATTCCAATCCAGTGCAACACCTTTATCCTCCAGATCATATCTCAGCTCTTCGATGCTATCTTCAAGGAAATCAGCGAGATCAACTGTTTTGAACAGGAAAGGCTCTTGGTTCAAGTCGAGCTTGGAATACAAAAACAGTTCATCCACCAGCTTATCCATGCTAACTGCTTTGGAGTGAATGATATTAACATAACTCTCCATTTTCTCCGGAGTATTAGCCACGCCGTCACGAATACCCTCAATGTAACCTTTGATATTGGTAATCGGCGTACGGAGATCATGCGAAATGTTGGAGATGAGCTCTTTGCGGTTCACTTCGTCCTGCTGACGTAACGCATAAGAGCGCTGTAGTTGATTCCGCATGCTCTCAAACGCTTCGCTGAGTTGACCAACCTCGTCATTGGAGTTTAGCTGAAGTTTAAAGGATAGATTGCCATCCTTAATATGTTCGGCTGAACTTCGTAGTTGATTCAAAGGTTTAATGAAGCTGCGCGTGATCCAGCGGAACAAGAGCATATTTGCAATGATGAGGACGCCAATAAGCAGAAATGACATCACAGGCAGCAACTTGCGAGTAAGCTCCGCAAAGGGGCTTCTCTCACGAATGACAAAGATACTCCCCCGTTCCCCGTCTGAATATTGAAAATCAAATTTTGCATACGCGTAAAATCGCTCACCAATATTGAAGGTGCTCCGAATCTGATAATTGTTAAGATCATAGGCAGGCAGTGCTTGCTTCAGTTCCGGCTGGTTGAAGGTCAGTGATTCGAAGATCTGGCTATTCTCTCGTCTGATGTAGAGCCCTGACTTCTCAGCTCGAAGCTTCATGTCATATTCACGCAGCAAAACCTTGTTCTGCAGGTCGTCCGGGTCATTTTTGGCCAGAAACTTCATCTCTTGAAAGATCGATTCTCCCTGTTCAGTCAGGGGGTTGATCTGATAATGTACCTTGTATATATCACGGAAACTCTGTAGATCCCCTGTGGCTGCAATCGTATATAGGCTTGCCGTAAGCAGGATGAACAGTAAACTTATAACGAGCATGCCCGTGAAGGACAGTAGCATTTTTATTCGAATGGACATGGGTTCCCCTTCTTAAGTAAGCAATTGGATTAGTTAGTGCACATGTTAACACAAGATGGATTCTATTGCCCATATGTAAAAAAGAGGTTTGGAATTCTCTCCAAAACTCATTGGTGAAATGAATGACTATCAATTTAAGATCGTTAAGATTGCTGGAGATTTTGAGTGGCATGTTCATGAGGAAACCGATAAGTTGTTTTTTGTGCTTGAAGGGGAAATGATAATTGATTTTCGTGATGGGCGAGTGAAGATTTCCAAGGGCGAGATGTATATTGTCCCCAAAGGAGTTGAGATCAAGCCCTCCGCCGAAAAGGAATGTCATATCATGTTGATGGAGCCTGGGAGTGAAGTAAACACTGGCGAGACTGAGGCAGAATAAGCTTCAGTTATTGGAACCAGGATGTCAATTTGCAATATCTGAGAGCCGATAACCCTATTATGCGGTTATCGGCTCTTCTGTACGGCTAACTTTTTGACATGCATTAATCAGCATCTCTAGGTTATGTCACTTGTTGCCGGTCTTCTTGATCAATTCCACACCATCGTATGCCAGACTTTCCACACTTGCTGCCTTCTGCAGTATGTAATGATCAAAAAAGTTCTTCGCATAGTCTGTAACAAGATTTCGCATCTCCATAGCATCCCGTTCACCTCTGAGTTCCTCATTAACACTGGTAAACACGATGTCGCAGTAATCTAAATGTGCAACACGATCAACTGAGAAATAATAGGTTTCCATGCTATTGTTAGCGCCAATAATCGCATTCATATTATAGTTAGGTTCACAAAACAGGAGCAAGAAGGGTTTCTTAAGATCGCTGTCAAGAAGGCCAAACGCACCGCTATCCAAGCCAATCCCGCAGGCGAACCGGTCGTCATCCCGGCAAACCATCGCCGTCGTAGGCCCTCCATAAGAATGTCCGACTATACCCATGCCGATGTCAAGCAGCAATCTACCCTTAAAGATGGAATTCAGCTCTCCAGAGTCCAGTTTGTAAAGATAATCGGCTACATACCTTACATCTTCTGCCTGTGATTCACTATACTCTGTTATCTTGGAAAGTATCGGCAGTGCAAGCACGTTACGGCACATCTCAATGGCAGTTTCATCGTCAGGACGCATCTCCATCTTACCAGCCAACGCCAGCATCTCCGGATCTTCACCAAACGCTGTAATGACATCCGAAAAATCCTTGGATACATTGAACAGGCGCCCATCTTTACGTTTATACATCGTGCTATTCTGATGGCCGATGCTTACCACAACATACCCCATGCTTGCCAAGTCTGTACAAAGCACTGTACCCCATTCTGGAGAACCGCCTCCACCGCAAACATAGAATAACACCGGATAGCGCTTTTCCTTCCCGGAGAGAGCAAGGTCATCGTAACACTGGGTCTTGATATCTATAGAGAAAACATCCTTCAACGCAGTGACAAGTGGCTGCTCATTAAACATCTCGTAGACTTCAGGGAACATGTACGTTGATGTAGTCTTACCTTCGCTACTGTCAGACGGATAATACACAAAAGCGGTCAGTTCTCTTTTGGAGTAATCTGATGCCGTGTACTCAAAATCCATCTGGGTTCGACCGACAGTATAGCCGCCAATTGGTTCTGGAAATACGTCATAGGTTTTCATTTTCTTTCCCCCTTGAGATCGCTAACCATTTCAGAATATTTATGATCTTCAAGCAGTCCATGACCCATAAATTCAGCAAAGTACTTGCTGATCTTATGTTGCAGCTCAGAGTCCTTAATATCGAATTCCCTAAAAAACAAGATTAAATTAAGCTGCATTGACTCAAACATAAAAGAAATCAGGTCGTCGTCAACATCAGGTCGGAGATATCCATCAACCCTCATTCGGCGTAAAATGTCCTTGATCATGGGGAATGACTCGCCCTTTAACACATTCACATATACTTTCAGCAAAATGTCCTCAGGAATATATGAAAATGTTTTAGTCAGTTTGATTTCCAACTCATTCAGTGGCTCGGTCACCATGCCATTAACGTTACCAAATAAGCCAGTAAGGAAATAGCTGTAAAGGGAATCTTCATTACTGTTACTAAAATATGCAGCTCTTTTCTGGGTCACATTGCGTATTAAGTGACAATAAAGGTCATCTTTGTCTTCAAAATACCGATAAAATGTTCCGGGGTGCATGGACAAACTGTCCAAAACCATCTTCATAGTTATATCCTCGTAAAGATTATCAACAAAAAGATGCATAGCGCTATTCGATATTTCCTCGCGCCTTGCTTCATCTAAACGAAAGAAAGTATTTTTTGGCATAGATTACTCCTTAATGTGAAGTGTGAACTGATTCACACTATACCGATAATACATTCACAAGTCAATTCGTATTAAAATAGAGTGTTCAGAAACTCATAAAATGATTTATGTTCAATACCCACCGTTATATTTAGTGTGGAATGTATTCTTAGACTTAGGAATTTGGTTCCTGATAACAAAAAAAGCCGCTAAAATAGCGACTTTTAATGGTACTCATTTACAACCCGAGATCATCAGCGAGTCCTTCAACACCTGTGAAGATGGAATCCCCGTAACCCCAGAAGTTGTTGAAATCAATAATGTAGATTTTTTTGTTTTTAACTGCGTTAATGTTTTGTACCTGCTTGTTGGCAAGCAGCTTTTCAATCGTCTGCTCAGGATCAATACCACCAGCATATCTAGAAATAATCATGGCATCCGGATTAATCTCGATTAGTTTCTCCAGACTGAGTGTACCGGTTTCATTAATCAGCATATTATGCATATTGATTAATGACATTGCACTCTCAATAAACGTATCCCCATTACCGTTGTAAATTCCAATGGTTCCATCACCATTATCCGAAAAAGATGCATAGTTGATCGTTTCAGCGCTAGCTCGGGCCGACAACGCATTCTCGCGTGTTTTAAGCGTCTCAATATATGCCGCTGCATTCGCTTGTACGTTGAATATCTCACCTAATTCAGTAATATCCTGATACAGACTATCTAACGATGCATCAGGAACACTGGTGCTTTGTACGTACGTTTTAATCCCCATATCATTCAAGCTGCTTACTGTACCAACACCCCAATCCGCATCCTCAAACAACCCACCACGCCCTACAACCAGATCAGGCGAAGCGCCTATCGTCACTTCCTTACCTACATAGCCTTCAGCCAGCACAGGAATTTGTTTAAACTCATCAGCAATATCTTCAGGTACACTACCAAACAACGCAGCTACACCTACAAGCTTGTCTGTCAAACCAAGGCGAATCATCAGCTCGGCTGCACCTTGGGTATTGGCAACTACTCGTTCAGGTGCCTTATCGAAGGTTTGTTCTTTAGCCACCCATGTTCCATTTTCAGTCGTATAGTTAGAAATGGTTAATGGATACGTTGTTTGAGCAGCACCTGAAGCTTCTGCATCCGATTTCTTCTCATCTGTTGCAACATTTTTCGCTGCTTGCTGCGAGTTATTGTTTGCCTGATCGCTACCATCACTACTATTGGAGCAGGCTGCAAGTACAACAACAAGTGCAGCAATAAAACAAAATAACATTCCTTTTTTAAAGCGTGTAGACATTTAATTCTCTCCCTTTTGAATCCTTAATTTTCTATTTATGCATTATGTAAAATAGTTATTGTCAGTATACAGCAAATGTCGAATCTCGTAAATGATAATTATAATCATTCTCAATTGATGAAAAAGGACATTCTCCTCTCCGTTTTTTTCGTTTGCTTTCGTCATCAATAACAAAAAAGCCGATCCAATTTATGATCGGCTTTGCTTGACACTATTCTTACTCCAGTTGTTCTATCTGCTCTTACCAACCACGGTTGGACATGCGCTCTTCTGGAGCCAATTTAGAAATTTCGATCCCTTTCATAGGGGCGCCCAAGTTTTTGGATACTTCGGCAATCAGTTTGTAATCCGTGTAATGTGTTGTAGCTTCAACGATTGCACGAGCGAATTTCTCAGGGCTATCGGATTTGAAAATACCTGATCCTACAAACACACCGTCTGCTCCCAGGTGCATCATTAATGCTGCGTCCGCCGGAGTAGCTACACCGCCTGCTGCAAAGTTAACGACAGGAAGTTTGCCATTTTCATGAACTTCGCGCAGCAACTCATAAGCTACACCCAGATTTTTTGCTTCAGCGTACAGCTCGTCCTTGGACATGTTTTGCACTTTGCGGAGCTGGCTGTTAATTAGACGCATATGACGTACTGCCTCAACAATGTTGCCCGTTCCAGGCTCGCCTTTTGTACGAATCATCGATGCACCCTCACCAATACGGCGAAGAGCCTCTCCCAAATCTTTGGCTCCACATACAAATGGTACAGTGAACTCATGTTTATCGATATGGAACACTTCGTCCGCAGGTGTAAGAACTTCACTTTCATCGAGATAGTCCACACCCAGCGATTCAAGCACTTTGGCTTCTATGTAATGACCGATACGTGCTTTTGCCATAACTGGGATAGATACAACCTTCATAACCTCTTCAACGATGGTTGGATCTGCCATACGAGCTACACCGCCGGCTGCGCGAATATCGGAAGGTACCCGTTCAAGAGCCATAACAGCTGTTGCCCCTGCCGCCTCAGCGATTTTAGCTTGCTCTGCATTCATAACGTCCATGATGACGCCACCTTTTTGCATCTCAGCCATTCCTCTTTTTACACGATCTGTACCTGTTTGCATGATTGTAGTCCTCCTAATTAACTTTTGGGTGATTTTCAATAAAGGCATCGCTCTAATCTATGATTTAGTATAGAATGAGAATGGTCATATAAAAAGATCCAATATTTTTGGTTTTTATTGTACCACTTCAATGATAACTCTGGAGGTCCTATGCAATTTCATGTAGCTTACAGTTCATATTTGAACCGAAAATATACCAAGATGAAGGCTCTCTATCATGCCATTCGTGATGCAATTCATGAAGGTAATCTTATACATGGCGAGAAGTTACCCTCTACTCGAGAGTTAGCTGCGACGTATCACATTTCCAGAGGAACCGTGAATCAGGTCTATGATACGTTGACTGCACAAGGTTACATTCATTCAGAGCATGGAAGAGGAACCTTTGTTGCTTACCAGTTGGATTTGAACAATAATGCGTCCACCGAGAAAGCTTGTACTCATCACTTATCCGCCTGGGGGAATCGTATTCAGCAGTTTGAACAGCAGTCGATTCAAAGAAATACACCAGCCAATGCTCATACACATGATTCCAGAATGGATAGCGACGAAGTGATCGACTTTAGCAAATATCAGCCTGATTTCTCCAAGTTTCCTTACGATGAATGGAATAATCGATTGTATGCAGAGATAAGGCAGCGTGAGCATCACCTGAAAACAACCTCTGCCATGGTTAGTTCAACCGGGGATCCAAAATTGAGAGAAGCCATTGCTGCCTATCTTCGGAGGATGCGGGGCATTCAAGTCGATCCGGATCATATTGCAGTAACTGCAGGCTCCATGCAAGCTATAGCTCTACTCACTCAATTACTTGCAGATCCTGGGGATTATGTCGTGACAGAAAGTCCATGTTATGTCGGGATTTCTAAAGCCATATTGGCTGCGGGTGCTAAGTTAATTGAAGCTAATCTCGATGGTCAGGGAGTTGTGCCCCAGGACTGGGAAGCACGTATGTTGTTTGTCACGCCGTCACGACAATTTCCTACCGGTGAAATGCTCAGTCTGGAACGCAGACAAACCTTGCTGGACTGGGCACAGCGAAATGATGCCATGATTGTTGAGGATGATTATGATAGTGAATTCCGATATCGAGGAATGCATGTTGAACCACTGAAAACACTCGATAAAGCAGGACGTGTAATCTACCTGGGCAGCTTTACCAAAACCTTGCCTTTAGAAGTACGACTTGGTTATGTGGTTCTTCCCCCTACCTTGGCAGATACCTTTAGAAAGGCACAGGCATTATACGAGCCAAGACCCGTCAACCTGATCGAACAACGGGCATTAGCTGCATTCATGACAAGCGGTCAATATGAGCGTCATCTGCGCAGAATGAATCGATTATACAGTCGGAAATTCCATCTGTTACTCAAACTTTTGAACCAGCAACTCTCTACATGGTTTGATTGGGTCGAGAATGAAGCTGGCCTACACGTGTTTGGTTGGTGGCGAGGTAATGTGTCCACTTATGAGTTCTTTCGGGCATCGGCTAGATCACAAGGTGTGGTATACTCAGAAGTCAGCAGTTCAACGTCTGTTGGTACGAAGTATGGTATCTATTTATCTTTTGCACATTTGTCAGATGAACAATTACAGGAAGGCGTATCCAGATTAAAAAATGCCGTGATAGCTCCATTGTGAGGTAAATCGTCTCCAAAATGTAGTACAAAAAGATCATCATTCGGAAGAGGGGCGATCGTTATGAATTGGTTAAATGAACTCTATAAAATAAATAAGCAGGAACCGGACAAGGAAATCGAACGTTCTTTGGTTAACGCCATCTTCCGAATATATGACCGGTTCCCCCGAATCGGCCTTAGAGAGCGGATCGGACAGCAAGAAATGTCTCTCGATATAGCCGATGCTTATATCCATGGGCATAACGCTATGATTGAAGCTGGTGTCGGAATCGGTAAGTCTTTTGGGTACCTGATCCCAAGTCTGCTCACGAATCAAATGTCTCAGAAACCAGTCATTATAGCTACCTCCTCCATTCAGCTATCGGAACAGATACATAAAGATTTAAGGATCATTGGTAGTCGGTTGGGATTCTCAACGGTTCGCTCCGTCGTGGGGAAAGGCATGGGGCAGTATGCCTGCCGAAGTAGAGCAGCGGAATTAATCAATCCTGATGATCGGAACTTCTCCGTGTCTACCCTTGCCCAGCGCATATTAGATTATGAAATTGATGAAAGAGCCGATATTAAAGCTGGGGTTAGTGATGCCCAATGGTCCCACGTTTCCGTGAATGATTGCAAATTTGAACGTTGTCATCACAAAAATGCATGTTTGTTTTACGATATGAGAGCGAAATTAAATGCAAAAGCTCACGAGATTGATTTTATTATCGTGAACCAGGACTTGCTCATACGGGATTTGATGAAGAAAAAAGAAGGAACCAAGAGCATCATCTCGGAGCAGCCTGCTCTGATCGTCATTGATGAAGCGCATAATCTGGAAACAAAAGTTCGGGATGCCAGAACACTCGAGTTCACTTATCGGGGAATCTGCCGCATTCTGGATACCACGGTGCAGCTTCTCACGAAGCAGTCCGGCGATAAAAGCCTCTTCTCACAATCCAAGTTCATCAAAAACTGCGCTGAGCGCATCTTTAAACAGGTAAACGTGGACCTGCTTCACCATGCCAAGCAGGATAACGACCGAATCAAAGTGTCGGAGATCAAAGGAATACCGTTGAACCAGGTATCGAATAATTTAAAAGATTTTAGTCTGCGCCTTTCCATTTTGACTTCCCGTCACGAGCGGGAGATCGATGACGCTTTTGAAGCCATAAATGGGCTCATTACCCTCTTCCATGTCTTATCTGAAACAGAGGACAACTATCTCTTATGGGCTAGCAACCCCATGGGAGTATCTACGATCAGCATCTGTCCCAAAGATATAAGCCAATTTCTGAAATACGCTTTATTTAATGGTAAGGTACCTATAATCCTAACATCAGCTACACTGTGCCAAGGTGGGGATACGCTGGAGGAACAATATTCTTATATGACGCACTCCCTCGGCTATAAGGGAGATTTTTTAGAGCGCCAACCCTCCCCTTTTGACTACACCAACCATGCCATGATGTACATCTCGAACAAAGTTCCGTATTACCACCATGAGCAGCGCGAAAACTATCTTGAAGCAGCTTACAAAGAAATGGTTCAACTCTGTAATCTAACTCAAGGAAGAACAATCGTCCTTTTTTCAGCAAAGGAAGACATGAAGTACATTCACAAGAAGTTGAGTTCAAGGGCTAATGAATACACATGGGCAGTCCATGTTCAAAAAGAGGGATCTTCACAGGACAGTGTCATCGCCGAATTCAGGAAAAGCAAAGGTGTACTCCTGGGTACCGGTGTATTCTGGGAAGGTGTGAATATCGAGGGTCCTGACCTGTCGCAGGTCATTATTTTCCGGCTGCCCTTCCCTGTTCCATCGGACCCTGTTTATGAATATAAGGCATCTATAACAGAGAATCCGTTCATGGAGGTGTTTGTACCGGACATGCTTCTTCGGTTACGGCAAGGAACGGGACGCTTGATCCGTAGTGAAACGGACCTTGGCGTACTCAGCATACTTGACTCCCGTCTCAGCGCAGCGGCTAAAAAGAGTTACCGGGAACAGGTGCTGGACACGTTGCCGTTCAAAAAAGTGACGGAGGATTTTGCGGTTTTGGAGAAATTTGTTCAAACTAAAGGGATACGACGAACGGATTAGAAATGCTGGAAGCAAGATATATGCTACAATATATTCCAGAGTTATGAATCCCAAAGGAGGCATTACCATGGTTGAAAGACCAACTACAGATGAATATGCAGTTTATTATGAAGGTTACATCCAGCTTGTTCCCGAAGGGAACATCATCGAACGGTTAGAGCTGCAAGCCAACATCGTACAAAATTTGCTGTCTTCATTAACAGAGGAGCAAGCAAATTATCGTTACGCCGAAGGTAAATGGAGCGTGAAGGAAGTCATCGGTCACCTTTTGGATAACGAACGCATCATGAGCAGTCGATTGCTTCGCATCGCGAGAGGTGACAAAACGAATCATCCTGGCTACGATCAGGACGTGCTTATGCAGACCCACCCTTTCAATGCGTATACTCTCGCCGATTTGAGCGAAGAATATGCCGTCACACGCCGCTCAACCATTCTTATGCTCCGTCGCCTCAAGCCTGAAGCTTGGCTCTGTAGAGGAATCGTCAATGAGAATCCTGCTTCAGCTCGATCGATCGCATTTGTTATGGCTGGACATGAGCTTCACCATTTATCAGTACTTCGCGATCACTATTCGCTGGATGTGAAATTATAAAATTCATCCAATTGCCTTTTTGAATTGTATTCTCGTTTTGCTAGCAAAAAGACTTTGAACCTGCATTCTCTGTAGGATCAAAGTCTTTTCTCATCAGTCGTTTTATCGTTCAAAATGAATCAGATGTGCGTCCTCTCGCAAAGATAACGTGGAATACTCATTCAGAATCGGAACGTCCCCATTGAATTCAATTGGCAGTACCACATAGCTGGACTCAAAGTAATCCGATCCGTTCCAGCGATCTGCAAAATACAGGTACTCCTTCGCTGATCGCTTCAGTACAAACGCTGGCTGCGTTCGAAACGTTGTTTCATCGCCAAAATCGCTGAGCATCCCCCATGGACCATCCATCGTATTAGCCATCGCGTACTTCCCTTGATTGGGTTCCCAACCCGTGCAAAATGAGGTCACCATATAATACTTCCCGTTCCGCTTGAAGACGGCTGGTGCCTCCCGATATTCCCCCTGCCACAACTTTCCGACAAGACGTTCCACATTAAGATAATCCTCCTGCAGTCGATAGATGTGCAGGTCCGCATTGTCTCTGGCAGCCGAAATAAAATATGCCGTCCCGTCATCGTCCTGAAAGAGCGTGCAGTCACGCGACATATACCCGTACGGATTGAAGCTGCCATGATACACGAAATGGCTATCCGGATAATCAGATGTGGCGATGGCGCATGCGGCATCGTTATAATTCTCACCATTCTCATAGTGAACCCAGAGCACAAACTTTTTTGTCACCGCGTTGAATAACACTTTAGGCCGTTCGAGATTCACCTTTCCACCTTTATCGTTCACTAATGCCAGATTTGTCCGAACTCGAATGGGTGCAACTGGCGTAGAGGTGTTCAAGATATGATTTCGAAACTCCCAGTTGAATAGATCCTTGGAACGGTAACAACTAACATAAATATCGTCTCTCCGATCTTCGCCATACCAGTAATAATAGTCGTTATGGAATAACATATGTCCACCATGGGCATGGATCGGCTGACCACTTGAATCATTCCAGATGTCACCATTGGTTAATTGATTATCCACATCGTTACCTCTCTTCTTTTAAGAACATCGTTAATTGGTGTCCGTTCCAAATACCTTCACTTCCCATAGCCTTGGCGTGTACCAGTTGTTAGGGTTGTTATGAAGTGCCGCATTTTGAATATTAATTCGTACATACCTGGCAGCAGTGCTCGATAGCGTATCTGAGGTGAAACCGTAAGATGTATTATTGGTTCGATCCAATGCCACGGTCCAGTTTACATTATCCGTACTGGTCTCGATTTTATATTTGTAATAACCTTCGGAGCCTTTTTGCATCCACCAGGAGATTTGCACATTATTCAACTGTTGAACAGAGCCGAGATCGACCTTCCACCAATGTGGCCAGGAACTGCCTGTGCCGATCCATTCGGTTTGATAGTTACCATCATTAGCATAACTTGCCGGGTTTGTTCCAGTTGCCGTTTGGGCTGTTGCAGGTTTGCCTTGTGACAGCAGTTTTCCATTCTGAACGGGAACGACAACATCATCGCTTGTGTTATACAGGACTTGATCAAAATAATCATAAAATGCGTAACCATCGGAGAACCAAACGGGAAGCAGTCGTTCCTCCGTTGTTCCATTTTGCGTGCCTGCCCAGCCGAACATCCAACGATATGCAACCATAACCACGTTGTTTCCCGTATCTGGCTTCACCCGCATGACGGAACCCGACTGCGCCGAGAAGGTTGACGTGTTGCCAATCGTCCGTAATTCAGACCAATCTCCGTCTATGCTTGTTGCTGATGAATACAAGGGAATACTCGGATACCAACCTGCGGCTTGGGAAGAGAACAAATAATAAATGCCCTCCTTTTTGATCATCTTGGGCAGTTCCCTATGTTGATTTTGATAAATAACAGAAACTTGATGATCCACATCCAGCCAATCGGAGGTCAACTTATACAAAATAGTGTCCGAATTATTATTCGCCGTAGAGATCAGATATGCTGAGTCATCATCATCTTTGAAAATGGAGATATCCCGGGATTGGTTCCCTTCCGGCCGAAAGCTTTTGTGAAATGTAAACTCTTCTCCAGGCGTGGCCGAAGCCACCGATACTCTGGCAAGTGTGTAGTCTGTACTGTTCTCATAGTGAGCCCAAAAAACAAATTTGTTCGTGGGTGCATGGTAGAGGATATTGATCCCCTCAAATTTAGAATTCGCCAGATCGGGATGATCCGTGTAGGAAAGGACCACTTTGTCGTTGCCGTAAGAGATATCATCCGTTGATGTCTGTTGAATCATTTCGCCAAAACCGCCTGATGACTTTTGTACGAAATTAAATCTGTAATAGGTATCCCCAACTTTGAGTTCATTCGGGAGCATAAGCGTTGATTGCGTTGTGTTATCAAAAGTTGTGAGGTCCTCTGGAAGGCTGTAAGGGGTATATTCTGGTGAGACAGCGGAGGTTAACAAGGAAGTTCCGTCATATGCCTTCACTTGATACTTGTAGGTGTTACCTATATTGAGTTCATAATCATCCGTCGTTGTACCTGTTAAGGTCTGTAATAACTGATAGGATTCATCGTTCTCGGATCTATACAACTCGTATGCAGTCGCTCCCTGGACAGGTGCCCAATGGATTTTGGCATTGGATACTTCGGATTCATTCTTCAGCACAAACAGTGTTGCAGCAATATGGGTCTCTTCACCAGCAGCGTGAACGGTTTGAGCTGAGGAGGTTAAATGAACTGTTAACAACATCAATGCAATGACGATAGCCATCCACGATTTACCTTTGATCATGTCTCATCATCTCCTTTTTTAGAAGACCAACCTTCCTGTTGCCGGAAGGCTGGTCCAGGTGAAACTAGACTTTATTTCAAGTTCATCAGTGTCATTACATCCGTCTCGCTGGCTTGGCTGTACCATTCGTTAACTTCTTCGATCACGGTGTCTCCGCCTTTTTCGTGCCACTGTTTCACAAAGGTATCAAAAGCCTCAAGCGGCTCATTGCCATATATGATTTTGGTGAATGTCTCTTGTTCCATGGTGGTCAACTGTTCCCACACATTTTGCATCGTTGGCGTTGGTGGACCGTTAAACTCATTTGGCAGTAAAACATCCCTGTTTTCATACGAAATCCGGTACCCGTCCTGGGTCGTTTGATCTTTTGAAGCGCTTTGAATGAGGACGCCCGTGTCGGCTTTGACTCCATTCGCCAGATCGTAGTACGATTGGCCGGGACCATCAACACTCGGTGTATTTTTGGTAAATGCCATTTTCCCAACGCCTTGTATAGCCTCTAATGGCTTATTAAATTTCGTTGGATCGAAAGTGACTTCATTATTGACGATATCGTAATCGTATCCCTGAGCGTAGCCGTATTTGAAATCCCCCGTGCTGAACGCCGCATCGTACATTTTATCGTAGTACAAGAAGAAGGCTTCCATGTTCTGAAAATCCTTGTTAAACATGAACACGCCATCGTTCAACTGGGCGGATTGATAGGTCTTATCACCGTTCACACCTTGAATGGTCGGATATGCACTAATTTTTGCACCCTCTACATTTTTCTCCACGTCCTTCACACTGTCGTACAGCCAAGGACGACCAATGATGATGCCAGCTTTCCCCTCCGTAAAATCGGACAGTGCATCCCAAGCCCCTTGGGTGGCCAATTCTTTGTTCAAGTACCCTTTTGCATACCAATCGCGTAACTTGGCAAGTGCCTCTTTGTTGCCATCAGCCACAGATCCATAGGTGAGTTTGCCGTTGTCGTTATGCCATTGCCTTGGAAGATGTTTGCCCGTGAATGCGCTGAAAATCATGACCGGATCGCTGACCCAGCCCGTATTGTAGGAATCTTTACCTGAAAAAGTAAAGCCGTATGTGTCTTTCTTGCCGTTCCCATCCGGGTCCTCATTGGTGAACGCCGTGATGACTTGCTCAAACTCATCAATCGTTGTTGGCGCTTTCATATTTAATTTGTCCAACCAGTCCTGGCGGATCAACATGACTTCGCCTTCCGTTAAATTCGGCGCGATCGCCATCCCGTAGACCTTACCCTCCCTAACCACTGGATTGAAGGTGGTCGGGTATTGTTTGTATATTTCTTTTATCCGGTCAGGCATGTAGGTTGAGATGTCTTCTGTAATCTCCTTGACCTGTCCCGACTCGATCAGATCATTGACCAGCATGGTGTCATAGACAGGCAGAACATCTGGCAGTTTTTCGGAACCGGTCAGTGCCAGCCGCAGTTTGGTATTATATTGTGAAGCATCACCTCCCAGCAGGGTGGTTTGGATTTTGATACCCAGGTTTTGTTCGCCCCAGCGGGTCAAGACATTGTCATTCAACGTCTCACCATTGATGTACTTTCCAGCATTTTCATCCTGTTGTTTGGCGATGGTGATTGTAAACGGTGGATCATATTTACCGTCCTTCAGCACCGATGCTGGTGCGGTCTCGGAAGCACTCTCCCCCTTGCTACAGCCAGCCACAAGAATAGCCGACAGCATAACCATACTTGCCATTTTCAATAAATCAGTTCTTTTCTTCATGGAAACATGCCCCCTTCACTCATACTCAATTTGTTTTCTATATAAGTTCAACTAATTGCATATTTACACTGACACTCCGATGACAGAACAACCTTCCGATCGCTGTTATCCCCAGAATTTTTGATTCACTTTTACAAAGGTGAAATTCCGGGGATAAATGCGCATGCTCTGCTTCTTCAGATCTCTTCTGTCCTCTCCGTTATCGTGTAAATTTTAGTTGAACTTATATTGCGATCCAATTTTTCGTCATCCTAATTATTCTTTGACAGCTCCTAGTACAATTCCCTTTACGAAATAACGTTGCAAAAATGGATAGACCAAAATGATCGGTAGCGTGCTGACAAAAATTTGAGCTGCCTTGATGCTTTGCTCTGACATGGCTGCGACTTCAGATTGGCTCATCGCCATATTCTGCATGTTGCTCTGCACAACAACGGTCTGTAGGAACGAAGCCAGCGGATACTTACTCGCATCCGACATGTACAAAATTCCGTCAAACCAGGAATTCCAGTGCCCCACCATAATGAATAAAGATACGGTCGCGATGCCAGGCAGAGATAATGGTAAATATATTTTGCTGAGGATTACGAAAAAGGACGCTCCGTCAATGAATGCCGCTTCTTCCAGGGCTTTGGGAATCGTTTTGAAGAAATTGACGAGAAGAATCAAATTATAAGCTCCGAAAGCTCCCGGCAGCACAAGGGCCCAAATCGTATCCTTTAATCCAAGGGCGGTGATCAATATGTAAGAAGGTATCAATCCCCCCGAGAAGAGCATGGTGAAGATAAAAAACCACATGAGCACGTTGCGTCCTCGAAATTCTTTGGACAGGGCATATCCTGCGCAGGTAAGGATAAACATGCTGATCGTCGTACCCAATACGGTCCGAGTGATAGATGTCAGCATGGCACCGTTAAAATTGGAGTTGTTGAACGTTTTTACATAGGCGTCTACGTTGAACCCAACCGGCCAAAATGACACCATATTACCGCTAATGGCCGCTTTGCTGCTGAGCGATTGCGCGAGCAGATGAAGCAGTGGAAGAAAACACGCCAGACCTGCCAGTATCATGAATACGTAATTAAAATAGGAGAATACTCTATAGCCCGTCGTCTTATGGTACATGATCCCTCTCCCTCCTTGTTAGAATATTTTGTAATTGGCATATTTATAGGCCAGCCTGTAGGAGACAACGATCAAGATCAAACTGATCCCCGATTTAAACAGTCCTACTGCTGTCCCGAAGCCGTATTGCCCGTTTAACAAGGATGAACGGTAGACATAGGTGTCAATGATATCTCCCGTACTGTAGACAAGCGGATTGTACAGATTGAAGACCTGATCAAAGCCCGCGTCCAGAATATTGCCCAGACTCAGCGTAGAAATGACGATAATCATGGGCAACATGCTAGGCAAGGTGACGTATCGAATTTGCTGCCGGCGTGTGGCCCCATCGATCTCAGCCGCTTCGTAATAGGAAGGATTAATTCCCGCGATGGTCGCCAGATAAACAATCATGCCAAAGCCAAAGCTCTTCCACACGTCGCTGATCACAACCGTGAATCGAAACAGATCAGGATCACCCAAGAAGTAAATGGGATCGTTCCCGAAAATCTGGGTCAAAATGTGATTGATTCCCCCGTCTAATCCGAGAATGTCAATCATCAACCCTGCCACCGTAACCCAGGACAAGAAATGCGGCAGATACACCAGTGTCTGGACACTTTTCTTAATGCCCATATTTCGGATTTCACTCAGCAGGATAGCCATGACAATCGGAACGATGATACCAACGATAATTTTGGAAACGGCGATAATCAGCGTATTGACGATCGCTTGTGTAGCCTCTTTGTACTGGAAAATTCGTTCGAAATTATCTAACCCGATCCACCGTGAACCTGTGATGCCCAGCCATGGTTTGTAGTCCTGAAATGCCATGAGTAAACCAACCATCGGGCCATAAGAAAAGATGCAGACAAACACAAATGCGGGAATACACAGTACGTACAAAGGCCAGCTTTTCTTGATTTCCTTTTTGAATGAAGTCCGCTGGGAAAGCTTTGTTTTTTTCGCGGATCTGGCGGGCACAATCTCGTTAATGTTGCATACCTCCTCTATGATGGTTCTTCGAAAGCGATCCTTGAAGATAAGCTTAACAAAAGCGCTTTCACTCCAAAATGCCAAAATTTCAAGATCATCACCCCACCCTGAAGCATTTTAAAACCGCTTTCATTTATCGCTGTTGCTGCCCTTCCGCTTTTTGAAGGTTTGGCTTATATTAAAGTTAATCCGATTTGGAGTTTAACTTCTACGTTTAGCGATATGAAAGGAAACACATATGATCAGAAAAATGTATATGAAACGATTCATCTATTTCTTTGTTTTTTTTCTGCTGCTGACGTTAAGTTTGTTTTTCGTGATGAACCGATTGAGCTCCAAAACACTTGAAGAAAATCTGATTGGGGCTTCCAAAAACCAGCTTGATTATGTGAAAGGCATTCTTGAAGGGATTATATACGAAGCTAATATGTACGGGGTTCAGTATGCGGCAGACAGTGATGTCCGATTTTATCAGAGGCATGTTATTGAGCTGAGCAATTACGATTCCCAAATGAAGAAAAACGAAATCGTTGATCGCTTGCGGCAAACGCTCCTATCCAGTCGATCCATTGAATCGATCGGCATTTACTGGAAGACTGAAGAAACGTTTCTGTCCACCAACAGTACGCCGGAGGCGAGACTTCCGTTCAAGGATGTTCAACAACGGGGATGGCAAATTGTCGGCAATAGCTTGTATTATTTTGCCCTCTACCCTTACATTCAAAAATCCGGACAAAATGAACCGACTCAGTACGTGGTTGGTGTTAAACTGAATACCGAATATTTGAAAAACCTGCTGAAAAAGGCTGTGAATAACGACAGCTCAAATGCTTTTTTTTGGTTTAACCCCCAGCAGTTATGGAGTGAGAAAGAAGTCGACAACGATTTATTGAAAGCGGTTACTGATATGATTTATCCACAGCCTGAGGTCACTTTGAAATATGATTATCATACCAATTCGGACGATTACTATGTTCTTTCCCGATATATTGAATCAATTGATGCCTACCTGATTACATATACACAGACGAATGATTTTCTGCAACCGATTGACCGCAACCGTAAAGTTTTTTTTGCCAGCATTTTAGCTGTTTTGACGCTTGGTTTGGTTGTGATCTTTACGTTTTACCGGAACTATTACCGTAATATTCGTTTGTTGGAGCGGAAGTTTTCACAGGTCGAACAAGGCAATCACAATACACGTATTACCGAAAATACGGATAGAGAGTTTTACAGCTTGTTCAGGAGTTTTAATCATATGGTTACCGAGATCCAGGATCTGTTTATATCCTTGAAAACCGAAACGGACCTAAGACGAAGTGCGGAACTTCAACAACTCCAAGCTCAGATTAATCCTCATTTTTTGTACAACAGTTTGTTTTTCATCATGTCGGTGGCTCAGTTTTCACCTGATTCTGTCATGCGCATGAGCAAACATCTGGCTGAATATTATCGTTATTTAACGAAGTTGGACCGGCATGAAGTCACGCTGGAAAGCGAGCTTCAGTTTGCGGAACATTTCCTGATCATTATGGCTCTTAGCAAAAAAATCGAGTACAGCATTGATCTGCCTCCGGAACTGGCGTCCCTTCCCCTCATGCCGTTGATCATCCAGCCAGTGGTTGAAAATGCGATTCAACATGGAATTGAAGGACAGCAAGGTGCCCATCGGGTGACGATTGATGTCAAACAGACGGAAGCTGCGATAACGATCAAGGTATCCGATGACGGTAAAGGTCTTTCGCTGGATGATATCCGCAGCCTGGAAGCTCGCCTTGATAGTGATACCCCGCCTGAAGGAATTAAAGGCGTAGGGCTCTGGAATGTAAATCAACGTCTGAAAAATACGTACGGCGAACTTAGCGGGTTACATTTTACTACCAATGATTGGGGCGGCTTGTCCGTCCTGCTGCTCATCAGCATTCCCAAGGTGAAAGGAGATAACTAATGCGATTATTAATTGTGGATGACGGACATTATGTCGTTGAATATATGAAGCACTTGCTCGATTGGAACACCTTTGGCATTGATCAGATCGAGACGATGACCAATTCGATTGAAGCCCGAGATATGTTGACCCAAAACCATATCGATATTCTGATCACTGACATCCGAATGCCTGAGGTTTCCGGTATTGATCTGCTTCAACATATCCACCAACATAACTTGCCAACCAAAGTGATCATCCTTTCCGGCTACTCCGAGTTCGAATATGCGCAACAAGGAATCCGTTTAGGTGCGCTCGACTACTTGCTCAAACCTGTCGACAAAGATGATGTGGAGAAAGCCATGTCCAAAGCCATCAACAATATTACAAAGACACGGCCCGCTCAATCTGTTGCATGGGAGAACTTCGATGGATTGGAGTATCTGCTTTCACTTCTTGGTCATAACGAGACATTAAGGAAGCAATATGATGTTTATATTGAATTTTTAGGGCGTCGTCGTATGTGCTGCTTCAAGCTGGAGGGTTTTACACAGGAACATGAGGATGTTATAAAACATGCTGTCGGAGACAAATTGGATCGTCTCGTGTGGGCTTCCGGAACACGACTGTTTGGTCTTGTTCCGGAAGAAGTTGCTGCAGAACTGACCATCAAACTGGAGCAATCGGTCGCGTCTCCTCCATTTTTGTTGGCTGATCGAAACGTGACCCGACAGATGTTCTACAGGTTCTTCCTTAATGAAGACGTGTACTCAGAAGACTTCAGCGGGATATTCAACCATTCTCCGTCATGCGGTGATTGGGAGTCGGCGGGAAATATCATTAAAAAATATGATCAAATCCGTCTCCAAAAGCAAAAAGTAATCTTTCTCATGGAAACCATTCTATATGTATATCTGACGGATAAGGATCGCAATTCCTCTGAAACCGTAGATTGGATATTCAACCAGTTACGGCATCCTGATGAACTATGGTTAGCCCTCATGGAACGGGTCAATCGAATCAGAAACAACAAACAGATGTCGATTCAAACCATCGTTGACAAGGTGCAATCGTATATCGAAGACCATCTGTCACATGGCCTTAGTCTGGATGAACTGGGGAAAGTTGCACATCTCCATCCTGTTTACTTTTCCAAACTATTTAAACAAGAAACGGGCGAAAATGTGTCAAACTACATTTCCAGGAAAAGGTTAGAGAAGGCTTCTCAACTGCTTCAAGATTCGGCACTCCGTGTAGCCGATATAGCGCAGATGGTCGGTTACCGAAAAAATCAATATTTTATACAGTTGTTCAAAGTAGAATACGGAGTTACACCCTACCAGTACCGCAGAAATATGATCCATCAATGACTTCGTTTGAATATTTTACATAAATGATATGTCGAATACATTACCGAAAAAGCCCAACCTCCACTCTTCAATTTACAGAGCGAGTTGGGTCTTTGTAGTGCAATTAATGGGTTAGGTCGATCATCTTATCAAAACAATATGAATCTCTGTCATAGCCGTTATGCTCATAAAAAGCATGGGCGTTGGTTCGCTTCATTCCGCTACATAAAATAATACTTGATATTCCCCGTTCTTTAGCATAATTTTCAGTCTGTCTTAGTAGTTTTGTACCTATCCCTCTATTTTGCAGCTCCCTTTTAACAGCAAGAGCTTGAATATGTAGATAACCAATTGGAACTCCTACAGATAATGCCTGTACAATAGTTACAAAACCGACCAGATCATTATCTATCAATGCGACAAATGTTTTGTAATTCCCGGCCTTGTTCATCTCTTCCATAGTCACTCGAAAGTTTGCATCATTAACATTACGAATTTCAAGTACATCATTCCATAAAGAAACAACTTCAGCATAATCATATGATATAATTTCTCGTATTCTAATATCCATACCTAACCCCCTCAAGATAAAAAATGCAGGTGTGACCGTGAACTTAAATCCTAAATTGAACTGAATGCAAACATGATTTCAGATTCACAAACCAGTTCATTGTTTACTGTAGCGAAACCTTTCCCTTTGACGATCTGTCCCTTGATGCGAGTCACCTCGAATGTAAGTAAAAGTTGGTCTCCAGGTTTTACTTGCCGTTTGAATCGACAATTATCAATACCAGTCAATAAACCTATTTCATGATTATTACTCCCTCTTTTAGACATAACGATACCACCGACCTGTGCCAGCGCTTCAACAATCGCGACTCCAGGCATTACCGGATGGTCGGGAAAATGACCCATGAAATAAGGCTCATTGATTGTCACATTTTTAATTCCGACAACTTTCTTGCCCTCATCAATTTCCAAGATTTTATCCACCAAAAGAAATGGATATCTATGAGGAATTACCTCTTTTATTCTTTCAATATCAAACATGGATTGCCTCCTCTTTAGCTCAAAGTGTCTCAAGCAAATTTTGGGTCATATTTAATATTCGTGACCTAGTAACTAGATCCCTTTCCCAGAGGGCCCTACATCTAGGTAAAGGCTCTCCACTATAGAGGCTCTGTTAATTCTTTGAATCACACGCTCACCGGCACTCTCCCACTTTACCAACAACGAATTTTCCGCCGTCACTTGTGATACGGTTCTCCGCGCTGTCTGCAACGGCAAGTTATAGGGCCATCCTTTGTGGGGATGACCCTATATTAATCTAGATTTGTTCAGTTTTCATCTTCGTTAACGCCTGCATTTCGCTCGCATAAGAGCGTTATTTTTTCTTCACTGGTATCCAGATTTCTCCTGAAACATTCCCATGCCGTGCCATTCCATAATACATTTCGAAAGTAGGGCCCTCAACCTGTTCGTATTCAGATGTCGGAAACCACTCAGAATAGATTCGTTCCCATAGTTTTTGCATATCACATTGCGGCTCTGGGAAAACCGCCCACGTTAATGTTGGGACAGCAAGTTTTGTGAATCTCTCGGGAATTTCAAGCCCCTTAGGTAAATGATAACAGATCAAGTATTTGAAAGATTCTTTAGTGTGATCGTAAAGGGCGGCGTGTAACATGGTGTCACCAAAACGTCCCAGTAAGTCGTTCATAATATCAACGCTGCCATCATCATCACATTTTATACGGAATTGAGGAACTTCAGAAAACGCTGTTTTCTGGTCTGCATTTATAATTCCATATACTCCAAACATCTCAAAAGAATCTCTTTGCTCAATACGGTAATTCATTTCGACATCCCCTTTTATTGAAATATGAAAGGACATTCGAGGATAGGCTTTTAGAGAAACGCCTGTATCACGTGCAGATATAGGCATAATACCATGAAGATTCTTAAAGGCTCGTGCAAACGCCTCCGGCGAATCATATCCATATTTCATAGCTACATCAATAACCTTTGAATCTGTTGTCTGCAGTTCGAATGCCGCCAATGTCAACCGTCGACGTCGAATGTACTCCGATAACGTTACGCCAGTAATAAATGGAAACATTCTTTGAAAATGATAGGTAGAGCAACAGGCTCTCTGTGCTATTTCATCATATGAAATAGTGTCCGCTAGATTTGTTTCGATATATTCCATGGCACTATTCATCCTGACCAACCAATCCATCGTATTCCCTCCCTTCAAGGTAATTTTATGGGAAACCAATAATGAATACCTTGCAATTTCTGCACCAAAAAGTCAGTAAAAACTTGATCGTATTTATGATACGGTTCACCGGGTCATCACTGGAGTAATCAAGAACAGAGTAGACATGAGCGAATCATCTGGAAGTACAACGATGGGACTGGTTTTTCCGGCGTATCTTATTCGGACGCTCGCGCAATCCATGTTGCGAAGTATATCGATAAAAAACTTTCCATTTAGTGATATCACGAATTCTTCCCCACACTTCTCTAATAATGGAATTTCATTCTGAATATCTCCAACATCGGCTGTTTTGGACAATAGTTTTAATGTGTCTGCATTAGCAACTAATCTAATCACTTGTTCACTAGCCATTACAGTTACACATTCAACTGCTCTCAACAGACATACTTTATCAACTGCAATTTCACACATATAAGATTGAGGGATTACATTCTTTATGGCTGGAAACGTTCCTTCAATAAGAACAGATTCCACTTTTAGTTCAGTTGTCATGAATTTAACTCGATTATTACTCACTTCAATTTCAATCGTGTCATCTGCTTTGTTTAACATTTTCGATAATTCATAGAGATCTTTCGCTGGAATAATAGCGTTCAAACTGTTGTGGGGAGCATCTTCTAAATACAAAGCGCGGTATGCAAGCCGCACTCCATCTGTAGCAATTAGGTTTAGAAGATCATTACTGCATTCCAAGGAAACTCCTGTTAATATGGGGCTGGTCTCGGACGTTGATGCTACGATCGCTAGCTGTTTAATAGTCGAACGAAATAAGGCAGTATTCATGCGTAGTTTAGTAGAAGGGAATGCCTCTCCATGATCAATGGAAGGGAATTCTGTAGGGTCCATTCCGCATAAACGTAATTGAAAATGACCTGATACAATCGAAAGAATCATTGGCTCTTTAATTTCAAGTATAACCTTGTCATCATTAAATTTACGAATAATATCGTGAAAATAACGCGATGGTATAACGATAGCCCCTGTTCTATTTACAGTCAGAGAAACACCATCTTGAGCAATCATAGACTGTATTGTCATACTTGTATTACTTGCCGTAAAAGTAACGCCATCTGCATTTGCTTGAATATGTATTCCTTGAAGAATAGGTATTGGACTATTCGCTGCTACTGCCTTGATCACACATTGTATGGCATTCATAAGAGAATCTTTTGTTATCTCTATCAGCAAAGACTTCACCTACCTCGAATAAAAAATTATTTTGAATAGAAGGACTCAATCATGTTACGTAAAGCCTCCGAACGAGAAAGTTTATGCTCTGTGCAATGGTTTTCGATTTTTCCCCACATGTCCTCTGTTAGAGTTAAAGATATTTTCTTGGTCACACCTATACTCTTTCTCCCGGAACCTTCTCGCAGACCACCTCTCGAAAAGACAAAACCTAACTGGCCTTCTTTATTAGAGACACCAACTTTAATCGTATTGTTGTTCAATATAATAACGCTCCTGTATTTTGATTTAGGTAACCTCATTCAAAACGTTCTTATACCTATCTTATCATGTCTATATATAGATTTACAATATTTTCAAAGCGATCGCTGAGAACAACGTATTGAATGTAAAAAAAGCCCGGTTCATGACCCGGGCAAAATACACTTAAGTATGGATTACTTTTCTATATAATCAACCATTTTCTTATGCAATTCCATCTCGGAGCAATGAAAGATTCGATTAAAATCCTGCGGATTACGGATCACGTTGTTTAGAATCTCTATTCCGTATTGTTCAATTACAAATTCCACGAACATGTACGAGAACTGGAACCCCTTCATTGTATCGAAATTCCAGGTGTCATCATCCAATTGTTCAAAAGTAGGAATGACCTTATTGCGAATAGCCTCTTCTGTGGATTCTTTAATATAGTCCTGAGTCATCAGCTTGGCTTCATATCCACCGATGCCTTGCCTGATCCATTTTGAAGCCTTCGGATTAATTTCACTAATCAGCCACATGGTGAACAAGTGAAGCGTGCCTTTAAGAATGGATTCATAGGTATGCTCAGGTCCTGGATTCAACGGAGATACAATTTTGAAAATATTACCTTCATAAGTGCCCATGAACCAATTGGGAGCATCTGCTTCTCCTAGGGCTTGATGAAACGTCGGCAGATCAGGATATAGTTCAATAACGACTTTTTGTGTTGGATGGTAATTGTACTTGGATGAGATTCGCTCAACATTATTGTTGAGTTCAACGAACAAATCATGATGTACCTTCTTCAGATGGTTGTTTGTCCCCGCATTGTCACCCTTATTTACAATGGAAATCAAATCTTGAATAGACATGATGGTAACGTCCCCCCATTCTTTAAGTTCCTTTTTAAGTTTTTCCAGAGATCTATATAATCTGTTCTTTACTGCACTCTCTCGCATCCCCACAATTTTGGAGATTTCAAACAACGTGCAGTCCACAAAAAAACGTAATGCAATAATTTCCTGGTCAATGTCATCAAGCTTTTTTAGTGCCACTCCAATATCGATTCGAAAATCAACATACTTCGTAAATTCAAGGGAGATCGACTGTGATTCATATTGAGTATAATCATATGGGGTTTCTTTTTTTCGCGATAACCTCCGATATTCGTTTTTCACTGTATTCTGCGCAATCTTAAATATCCACGTGAATAAATTCGATTTCCCTTTGAAGCTGTGAATATTTTCGACTGCTTTCAAAAACACCTGTTGAGTTAGATCATCTGCAACCATTGGGTTTAATTTGAGCGAGAAGTATTTGCAGATTCTTTGACGATGCAACTCATACGTGCTTTCAAAGCTTGTGATACGGTTCTGTTCATCCGGATAAACAGGGTTACTGTCATGAGCTCCTGACATGGTGAGTACCTCCTCTTGAATTACAATGAATTAGACACCAGACATAGTAAAAAAGCCACGCGATTTTAAAAAAATATTGTATGTACTCTTTTGGCCTGACTTTCTTCATAGAATAGTATCACGCCGTAAGGAATTAAGTTTCTTGTTCACAATATCCAAACTGCCATCACCTAGTGGCAAATCGAGATCATTCCCCAGCCTTGTAAACAATTAAAATCGTGCTATCCTTAATGATGAGGTGGATCAGATGGCAAATATTCAAGAGATTGCACGTCTTGCAGGCGTTTCTACAGCAACCGTTTCAAGGGTAATTAATCAACATCCCTATGTAAGCGATTTAACAAGAGAAAAAGTCTTGAACATCATGGAGCAATTAGATTATGTCCCTAATTCGAATGCAAAGTCTTTAAAAAATGGAGCGACAAAAGTCATCGGTGTTATGGGTGTTACTTACAATCCTCTTTTGATGTCACTTGTCCGTTCATTCCACATGATATCTCAAAAATACGGATTCAACATTATGCTTTTTATGACAGACGGAGATCGTGATAAGGAGCTTGTAGCGCTTGAAATGTTACGCAGTAAACAGGTGGATGCCCTTCTTTGTCTGGTTCGGACGATTGAGTGGGATATCATCGAATCCTACACGAAATATGGGCCAATTGTAACATGGCAGCGTCTTACCAGCGACACCATACCGTCCGTATTTATGGACCAATATCAAGGTTATACGCTTGGTCTCGAATATCTGTATGCCAGAGGTTATCGTAAAATTTTGAACGTGTATTCGTCCAAAGGACAGAATACCTTGGAGCGAATAAGAGCTTATGAGGATTTTGTGGAAAAGCATAGGTTGAAGGACACCGGCTTTCCTCAATTTCATAATAAAGTCACCATTCATGATGGCGAAGAAATAGCCCGATGGTGGATCGAACAAACGGACAAGCCGGATGCTATTTCCTGTTCGACCGATGAGGTAGCAGCAGGTATTTTAACGGAGATTCAACGCTCGGGATTTTCGGTTCCGGATGATGTGGGAATCATGGGATTTGATAATACAGACAGCGCTCACCTGCTTGATCTGACAACCATCCATTACCCTGTGGATAAACAAGCAGAGAATGCCTTTAATATCATTATGAGTATGCTGGAAAATTCAGCATCCAATCTTCATCCTCTTCAGTTTAGACTGATTGAACGAAAATCTACATAAAACATTCATCCATCCTCTTAAACTTCATGAACGAACAACATTCAGGCCTGTCCCTATATGAGGGACAGGCCTGAATGTTGTTCAATCTCTAAATAAATTATTTGTGAAATTGCGGAAGATGTTCTTTATGTGCCTCTAACATTTCGTCTAAAACTACCTTAGCAATGTCACCACTGGTAACGAGCGGATTAAGTGTGAATGCTTGTAGAGCGGTTGCGTAATCTCCTGTGACCGCTGCTTCGATCGTCAGTTCCTCCATTGCCTTCATCACCTGCAATAACCCTTTTTGTGCGGACGGGAATGCGCCAAAGTGAACAGGCTCTGCACCATGGGCTGTAATGATACTTGTAACTTCGATGGCACTGTTATATGGCAGATCGCTAATTGCTCCGCGGTTCTGTGTGTTGACTACCATATGCGTTCCCTTGTTGTTATATACGGAATTAATAACTTCACAAGCTGCGTCGCTGTAATAAGCCCCTCCGCGTTTTTCCAATTCCTTAGGCTTGTAATTCAGGTTAGGATCTTTATAAAGTTCAAACAAACTTTCCTCCAGGCGTTTCACAACCTGCCCACGAGTTCCTTCGCCATTGACCGCTTCTACTTCCTCTTCAAGCATGCTGTCGGTCATGTAATAGTACCGGTGATAAGGACAAGGCAGCATACCCAGTTGGAGAATTTGCTCATATAAGAAACGCATGCTTTTTATATTTTCCACCATTTTTTCTGGCTCGGCATCAGGACCGTAGAGCTTTTCGATGGCTTTTTTAGTAAGCTCTTTACCATCTCGGTCATAAATTTTGTGCCAGTGAAGGTGATTGATACCGGCAAATTTGAAGAACAGTTCCTCTTCATTTTTTTCCAGAACAGCAGCTTCATTCTTGGAGGAGATAATAGGAACATTACACAAACCAATAACCTTCTCCCATTTACCATATTGGAGCACAGCTTCCGTTACCATTCCCGCAGGGTTCGTGAAATTGATTAACCAAGCATCTGGGCAAAGCTCCTTCATGTCCTCAACAATTCCAAGAACGACCGGAATGGTACGGAATGCTTTGAACATCCCACCTGCACCGTTGGTTTCCTGACCAATCATCCCATGGCTAATCGGAATCGTTTCGTCCTTAATGCGAGCTTCCAAAAGACCTACCCGGAATTGGGTGGTGACAAAATCGGCATCGGCCAACGCTTCTCTTCGATTAAGCGTCAAGTGGATATCACAGTCGATTCCCGCCGCTTTTACCATCCGTTTAGCCATGGCTCCTACAATTTCAAGTTTCTCTCTTCCTGCTTCAATATCCACAAGCCACAATTCACGTATTGGAAGTTCATGATGCCGTTTGATAAAACCTTCAATCAATTCTGGGGTGTAACTCGATCCGCCGCCAATCGTCACAATTTTTAATCCTTTTTTCATTTTGAAGTCCTCCTTGTTCTATTGTGTTCTCAATTTGGACTCTATCTTGTGTAATGCATTACATGTCAAGAACTTTTTTAGTGGAATTAAATGGGGTTAATTTGTAACTTGAAACCGCTTTATCACTTGTGCTATAGTTACCTCAAATAAGGATTGTGACCGTTGATTCGGGCAATACCTAAGAAAGTTTGAATGCCGTTAACCAATTGGCGGCGTTTGAACTATCTTAGGTTTTTTTTATGCATATTGCAGAAAACAAGGAGCCGATGCACATGATTATTGAAAAAGTATTAAACAATAACCTTCTGCTGACCCGCAATACAAAGGGGAAGGAAGTCATCGTTATGGGTAAAGGCATCTCCTTCCAAAAAAGTGCAGGTGATGAGGTCGATGAACACAAGATCGATAAAATCTTCCATTTAGCCGAGCATGCATTTGCTGTAAAAATGGCTGAACTGATTCATGAATTACCCGCCGTTCATTTCGAAGTTGTGAACGAAATCGTAAAACACGCCAATCGCGTCCTTGGTACTGAACTCAGCGACAATATTTATCTGTCGTTAACCGACCATATTAGTTTTGCCATCCAACGTAAGAACAAAGGTATGGAGATTAAAAATGCCATGTTGTTCGAAATTAAACGTTTCTATAAAACGGAATTCAGTATCGGATTGGATGCTCTGCAGTTAATCAGCGACATGATTGGAGTTTCACTCGGGGAAGATGAGGCTGGGTTTATCGCCTTACATGTAGTCAATGCCCGACTTGACGGCACTGAAATGAAATTGACGATAAAGATGACTGAAATTGTCAACGAAATTTTGAAAATCGTCACGTACCATTACGGCACTGTTCTTGATGAATCGAGCTTAAACTATTCGCGTTTTTTAACACACCTTCAATATTTCGCCATGCGCTTATTACGCCACGAGATTCACCAAAGCGGCGAAGATTTTTTATATCAGCAGGTGAAAAGGACTTATGTCAAAGCCTTTTCCTGCACTTGCAAGATCAACGAGTACTTAGAAAAAACGTATGGACAGTCCTTAAACAAAGATGAATTCGTTTACCTAACCATTCATATCCAGCGGCTTACTGAACGAAGCACTTTATAGTCCTATTTCTTTCAAGCTAAAACTTCATATACAACACATTAGGATAAAGGATTGTGACTGGTAAAGCAGGCAAAACCTGGACTGATGGCAAAAAGATTTTTCTTTTTATTTTGCCACGAGTTCAGGTTTTGCTGCTTTTTGGAAGTGAAACGATGTAAGCCGGCACATCAGGAACGAACAGCTCACAACCTGAGATCAATTACCCATCATGAAGGAGGCAATATGCTATGAGTAATAAAGACAAAGAACTGTCCATACGTGTTATTGAACTTGTTGGCGGTGAATCTAATGTGAATGATGTATATCACTGTGCAACCAGGCTTAGATTCACCCTGAAAGATCATACAAAAGCGAATGAACAGGCCTTGAAAAATACACACGGAGTCATCACCGTTGTGAAAAGCGGCGGTCAATTTCAAGTCGTCATCGGCAATAACGTCTCCAAAGTTTATGAAGGAATCATGGAGCACACCAACCTTCAAGATGGCGGCAGTAAAACGGATACTAAAGAGAATGCAGAAAAAATAGGAATATTCGGAAAAACCGTAGATCTTATTTCCAGTGTGTTTTCCCCGCTGCTCAGTGCGCTAGCTGGAGCTGGATTGCTCAAAGGTCTGGTTGTGTTGTCTGTGGCGCTCGGCTGGCTAGATGACAACTCCGGAACTTACTTAATTTTAAACGCGGCATCAAGTAGTGTATTCACCTTTCTGCCCATATTTTTGGCAGTTACTGCCGCAAGGAAATTCAAAGCTAATATGAACGTATCCTTGGCTATTGCCGGAGCCCTGGTCTTTCCGACCATTTCTGCTGCGTTTAATAGCGGCCAAACCTATGATTTCCTAGGCATCCCCATTGTGCTTGTAATGTACACTTCCACCGTGTTTCCAATCCTTCTGGCAGTGTGGGTTCAATCTCATATAGAGAAATGGTTCAACTCGATTATTCACCAGTCTATCCGCAATATTCTTGTGCCGATGCTGTCGCTTCTGATTGTCGTCCCGCTTACCATTCTTGCTTTTGGGCCGATCGGCAACAGTGTTAGTCAGGGGTTGGCTAGCAGTTTTACCTCACTCATGCAATTCAGTCCAATGTTGGCAGGAGCAGTCACCGGTGGTTTCTGGCAGGTCATTGTTATCTTTGGACTCCACTGGGCTTTTCTCCCAATTACACTTAATAATCTGGCGGCGCTAGGATATGACCTAATGCGGCCGATGTTGACCGCAGCCGTGCTGGCTCAAGCCGGTGCTTTGCTCGCCGTTATGATGAAAACCCGCAATTCACAGCTTAAAACCCTTTCTGGCTCGGCTACGATTACTGCGATTTTCGGAATTACGGAACCAGGCATTTACGGGGTTACTTTGCGATTGAAAAAACCGTTCATTTACGCATGTATTTCCGCAGCCATCGGGGGTGCAATTATCGGAGTCGGTGGCGGTCGGGCAGTCGCTTACTCACTTCCCAGCCTGCTCGCTTTTCCTACTTACGTAACAACGGGGTTTGCCTCGGTTGTCATCGGTGTTTCGGTATCTTTTGTCTCGGCTTTTCTACTCACGTTGCTGCTTGGATTCAAAGATCTTGAGGCTACTGTTGAGGAGCCACAGACTGAAACTTCTGGACAGGAAAAACAAGCGATTGAGCCAAACGAATCGCGGTTGAACAAGGAAATCATTGTGAGTCCGCTGGAAGGCAGTGTCCAGCTACTTGAAAATTTGCCTGATCCCGCTTTCTCTTCAGGTGCCATGGGACAGGGGCTTGTTATTGAACCCACTGATGGAATTTTGGTATCGCCAATCAATGGTGTCGTAACAACCGTATTCCCTACCGGTCATGCACTCGGCCTGACCACGGACAGTGGCATAGAGCTCCTGATCCATATCGGAGTGAACACGGTAAAGCTAAAAGGACAATTTTTCGAGAAAAAAGTTAAAGAGGGTGATCGTGTTTCTTGTGGGCAACTGCTTGTAGAGTTTGACGCGGAGCAAATCCGGACAGCGGGTTACATCACTGCTACCTCAGTCATCGTTACCAACTCTGCCAACTACTTGGACGTGTTAAAAACTACCGAACAGGAAGTGAAGCAAGGCGATTATCTAATGTCGGCGGTAGTCTAACGATTTAAGATGAATTACCTGTCGGTAATCGAACCATTCTCGGGTTATATAATTGTCTACTAATTCACTTATTCCGTATGATCCAAAGAAGCCACTCCGGCAAAGGAGTGGTTCTTCTCTGGATAGCACTTTCAGTTTATTTATTAGCCACAATTGTAAATTCCCATGGAATGTTCTCATTTTCCCAACCACGATGCTCATCAAATTTCTTGATATTAAAGCCAGATGTAATAACGGAATTTATTATTTCGCTAAGGGTATACAGCCTAATCGAAACATCTGGAAAGTCTTGTTGTTCATCTTGAGAGAAATAATGTTTATATGCTACATCACCACTATGTAATTCTTCGTCAAAGTAGTTTTGTTGGATTGGGTATTCGACTTTAGAATTAGAGGAAATGATACATCTTCTTAAAGGATGAAAGTCACTCAAAACCATCACACCATCATCTTTAAGTAATGAGAACAGTAGAGACATGAATTTTTCAATGTCATTGAAATAATGTAAAATTCCGCCTTCCAAGTATAACATGTCAAAATGAGCACTATACTTTTCTAAGTCTATATCATAAATATCAGTAACAACATATTGTATAGACACATTGGCGGAATCTGCCAGTTCTAGAGCATATTTTTTATTTTCTTCAGATATATCAAATACGGTTACATCTGCGCCTAACAGCGCTATTGGGACTGCTTTTCTTCCATTTGAACCACAAAGGTTAGCAATCCTTTTTCCTGCAATTTGTTCAAAATACTGCTTATGTTTTTTTAGCTGTTCAAGGGGATTAGCTAATATTTGTTGTGCTTTTTCCTTAGGTGAACCATCTCGCCGATTCCAAAATTCATATGCCCGATGTTCCCAAGCCACCTTATTTTTAGCACTTTGTTCATTCATACTAAGTCAAATCTCCCTTCTATTACTTGTTCTGAAAGCGTATACAATTCTATAGTAGAATATGGACTGACGCCCTATCCTATATAAACAACTATACTCAACACTCCACCGAATTCCTTAAAATAAGAATATTCTCTTGAAGAAACGTATGATTTTTTTCAATGCCTCTATTTTTACACCAAACAACTGCGCTGAAAGCATCGTAAAAATCGTAAAATGGCAGCACTCTTTCCAGAGCCAGCATAGGTCGAATCGATTGATAACCTTTAATGAACGGTATCTTTGTTCTCGGATTAACTTTCCAAATATATCGATTAACTTTTGTGAAATCTATTTCCGAGGAACCACTACGAGCACTCTCGAAATCAATAATGCCAGCAACCTCGTTACCATTCACCAATATATTACCTGGCCTAAAATCCATATGAACAATGCATGGCCCGTCAGGATGCGGTAAAGCAGAGAAAACTCCATCAAAGTGATGAATACATCTCTCATACAATTCAGAGTCGAGAATTTCTTTACATGGCTCTTTCCACTTTTCAAAATTACTTTTGATATGTAATCTCCAATTATTTTGGTCAAGTAACTTAAAACCATCGGTTACATGGTAACCATACCCAGGAGTATTAACCTCATGGAGCATAGCATGATATACGCCAATCTGAAAAGAAAGTTTCTCATCAATCTCTCCTGTACAAGGCATACCTTGAATTGCTGAAAGGAGCAAAGCTCCAGCAGCACTTTCATCCCCGTACCATATGTCCAATACCTTAGGAACCGGTATTACACCCTTTAAATGTTCAAGCATCTGAAATTCACGGAATAGTTTATTCTTATTAAAAGGGATTTTCACAAACACGTTTTCTCCACTGACGAGAGTAAGTTTGTATACATCAGAGCTAAATGACTCTGGAACATCTTCGATATTTAAGACATTCAACTTTAGCTTTTCTATAACTTTTAAAATGGTATTCATATGTCGCCTCCTGTTTTGGAAGATTTCTTCCGATTTTATTACGAGGTCGCGAAAAGAATACATGGATCAAGGCAGATTATTCTATGAAAAATATTTTCCTGAGTGCAAATCTTCTATTTCTTGAGAGAGTCTTTTAGTATGTAACTTCATATAACATTGAGCTTTTTGCAAAATATCTGTATGCCCACCTAGATCATACAAGATTGTAGTAGATAACACTTGAACAATATAAAGGCTCGTTTGAGTTGCCATCCATTCAAAAAAATTGAAAAACTTCTCAATTTGTTCTGTATCATCATTTTCACGAAGCAATCCTTCAACATAAGTAGCCACTTTATCACCAAAAAACACATGTCCTAGAAACTCTTGATATAAATCCAAATGTTCTATATAACAATCGTGGAATTCAGGAAAAAGTTCTAAAAATTGATTGATTAAAATACCTTTGTCCATTCTCCAAGCTCCCTACCTTCCTGCCTGCAAATACTTACTGTTCTTTTCGTTTAAAAAACATCTTGCCAACCATAAGTCCCATAGCGGTTGAACAGATCAGATATCCAAAGAACAAGAAAAGTAAATAAACACCATGAAGATCTGCAGGAATCTGTTTCACACCTTCAAACCAAGCAAAACGAAAAGGATAAAAGATGACTACCCAAATGATCAGCAAGAAAAGAAGAAAATTAATAATTTTTAGCACAATAACGATCCTTTCAAGTCTGAGTGGAAAAAGTTGAATGTATATGCTTCATCTATCATTTCGCATTACCTTACCACTGCCCGCACTATAATAGTTAGCTTATGTATTAGGATTGATATGTTGAATCTATAAATAATTCTAAATTATAACAGGAAACATTAGGGGGATTTCTTATTCTTCAGTGAGTATAACAAATAAAGGTAATATAAGCACACAAAATTAATTATGAAAAACTCCATCCTAAAGGAAACAACCCGCTACTAACCAACGTTAAAGTTAAGTGGATAATTCGTGTCTTGCTTTAAGCATCGCTACGGCCGAAAGAAGCCCTTTCTTTTGGTAGAACGAGCTTCTTTTTGCGTTTCACGATAGCACTTTATGCTTATTGGACACCAGGCGCGTTTTCATTCGTAGTTAAATTCGATCTTTTCTTCTTTCTTGGCTGCCCTTTCCAGGACAGATATGTCCAAATCCGTAGGAGGTACTCGACAGGCCCATTGCTAAATTTCTTAAGATATAGCGGACTGAGCCACAATTGAATGCAGTAGACTGCAAGTGCAATAATCGCTCCGACAAACACGCCAGTACTTCCAAACAGCCCCAAGCCATATCCATAGAAAATTGTCGTACAGATTACGCTCTGCATCAGGTAATTCGTCAACGAGAGACGGCCAACCGCCTCGAACCTGCTCATCAGGCTGGTACGACGGTTTCCAGCATACAACAGCGCAAATGCGTATATGTACCCCAGTGCAAGCAACGTTCCACCAAGCGTCCCCCCGATTCCGATTCCGAGCCAACCTTCCGCACCCAATTGTGGCGCCAATACGCCGTATGCTTTGAGTATCAAACCAACTGGAATCAATAACGATGCCCGGCGAAGATACATTGTCCGCATCGTTTGGGGATCACTAAATGTGCCGATTCTGGCAGCATGCATGCCCAGCAGGAACATCGGTACTGTCATGAGTGGGGCTAACAGCAGGATCAATAAGGCGAATGACACCTCCAAATCCCCGCCGAATGGATCGCCGTTATTACTGAAATCCCTTATCTCCGCATAGCTGCCGTTGCCGTATACATCCTGACTTTGAATGATGTAGTTCTCCATATGAATGGACTCAATCGCCAGCGGGTTCATCGGATTAGATCCCGGGAGACCAAGTATCCCCGCTCCCATGAGTAGCAGTACCGCCCAAATGAACAGCGTTTTGGGCTTTCGATTAAGGAACATGAGCAGGAAGAAACCGAGTACGCCATAAAAAGCTAGGATATCCCCTTCCCACAGATAGATGATGTGCAGTAATCCGATTCCAAACAGCAGTAGAAAACGGCGTGCCAGATGACACTTTGGTCGTAAATCTCGTGATTTTAGGCTCTCCGAGAGCTTAACCATTCCGAAGCCAAACATAAATGCAAAAATCGGCATAAAACTTCCCACCACAGTGATCAGCAGGAACGAGAGGAAAGCCTGATCTGCTCCTCCGATCCCGAACAGTTGGGGTTTACTCTGGCCATACATTCCGTATTGGAAAGCCAACATATTCGCCAGAACAATGCCGGCCAGACTGAATCCGCGCAGTCCATCAATGAATTGAACGCGCTTTTTTGATGTGCTCAATCAATCACCTCTGTCTATAACATAAAGATCAGATCTAAATATACGTTAAATCCTTCCATAATTTCAACATAAATTAATAAGTGAACGTTTATATTATGATTTGCTTTGACGTACCAATAAAACAAAAATAAAAAAGTCGCTAATTTAGCGACTTTCAGTTTGATCACTTTAAAGAGTGACAATAATTGGACCATTCTTGGTAAGGATAATTGTATGCTCGATTTGAGCTACATAGCTGTTCTTAGTAACAAAGGTCCAGCCGTCTCCAGTTTGGACTACTTCTTCTTCTGAAGTTGAGATAAATGGCTCAAATGCGATAACCATGCCTTCTTTTAACAATTCATCATCCGATGGATCATTATAATTGTAGATGTGGTCAGGTGCTTCGTGTATTCCACGTCCAACACCATGTCCTGTAAGGTTTTTAATAACCGTTAATTCATGCTGTCTGGCAGTTTGGAATACGGCTTTTCCGATTCCGCTTTTTTTGGAGCCTGGTTTTGCTTTTTTAAGACCTGCTTCAAATGCTAGTTTAACAACGTCGCATATTTTCGTTAATACTTCTTCACCTTCGCCTACGACAAACGAGATTCCCGTATCTGCAAAATAACTGTTCTTGGAGCCAGACACATCAATATTGACGATGTCCCCTTCTTGAATAACCCGCTCTCCCGGAATACCATGTGCCACTTCTTCATTAACACTAATACAAGTAAATCCCGGGAAATTATATTCACTTTTTGGAGCAGAAACTGCGCCAGCTTTCTCAAAAAGCTCTCCTGCCAAATCATCAAGTTCTTTAGTTGTTATGCCTGGGATGGTTCTTTGAACCAATTCATCTCGAATAGAAGCTACAATTTTGCCAATTTCCTTCAAGCCATTAAAATCTTCTTCTGTTCTTGCGATCATTTTTTCTACCTCACTGTCTTTTATCATTAAATGATTACATAAGTATTTTTTGATTGAACATTAGATAATCATATCCAAAGCAGCAAAGCTTCGCAACTTTTTTATCAAGCTCACAGATCAAAATCCGATGGGTTCTAACTAGGCAATGTCAATTGAAACAGAAAAAACGAAGGCAATCGCCTTCGTTTTTTCTTTTATACTTGTTCGCGAAGAGAACATGACGTTGATCAATTGGAGATCGTAATCTTAAGGTCAGAAAAGAAAGCCTCTGTACCGATGTCTACGAATAGTCCGATATCTCCTGTAATTACAGTTCCTTTAGTCTTATCTAAAGAAATACATTCGGTCCCATCGACATATGCTGTCAGTTTAGTATCGTCAATGTCTAGCGTAAGATTAACCCACTCCGCAGGACCAATGTCTGCTCCTGCTTCGAAATGACCATCCGGGTAGTCCTGTCTCAGTCGGTCGAACTTCCAATCCGGATATGCGAAATATTGGAGGGCACGTTTGTCACGAGGCGCCTCAGGTCGTGTCTTCAAGCCATTAAGCGGACGAATATAAACGGCTTCAAAGGCATCCGTATGGTCACTTATACGATATGCCAATCCTGCAAATCCGCGTGCATAAGCCGGAGCATCATCTCTTAACTTGCTAAAGATATCCACCGATAAAGTTCCATTTTTGAATTCTACAGGAATTTTCAAGAATGTCGGCATGTCGATGAAATCAACGTTTGGTTCACCATGTGATACCTCATCCGTTAACGTAACTCGTAATGTCTGACGACCGCCCATCTGAACTGGGGTGGCAGTAACCGAGTGAGGTTGTGCTCCTTCTGGAATCGTCTCAAGATTGTAATCGATGATCCGATTGCTCATAACTTTCTCCTCCTCATTCATTCGTGATTACGATTTTACCATTCGCGGTATTGCTCTCCATGAACAGATGAGCCGCTGCTATTTCTTCGAGCTTGTACACTTTAGCAATAGGCGGGACAAGCGCATGATCCTTGATGTGGTTAAACAGATTGACTAACACCGTTTCTTTAATAACTTCACTTGTAAAAGCCGTAAACAAAACACCTGTCGGTATATCAATTAATGGTTCAAACGAATTAAGGATCCATTCATTGCCCAAGATGCCTGACATGCATAAGATGCCTCGCTCCGAAACCAATTGCAAAGACTCCTTCAAGGTAAGCGTTCCGATCAATTCCAGCACCTTATCTACGCCATTTGGAGCAATTTCAACTACTTTATTTGTAAAATGTTCATCATCCAGTATTGCGAAGTCCGCACCCGCCTGTTGAAGATACGCCAGCTTTCCGCTGTCACGAGTGGTCGATATGACGGTGGCTCCTACGCTTTTGGCAAACTGGAGGGCAGCCAGGCCAACGGAACTGGTCCCGCCTCGAATGAGAAGTACTTCTCCCGTAGTTAATTGAAGACTTTCAAATAACGATGCATATGCTGTGTAATACATTTCCGGAATGGCAGCGAGCGTAGTCCACTCCATTCCTTCAGGAATGAGATACACCTGCTCTGAAGGAATCAAAGCATACTCCGCATAGCTTCCATCAAATTCTCGCCCCAACCCTCCCATCAGAGAAGCAACATGCTGTCCTTTTTGGAATGTGCTATCCGATGCATCCTCGATCTCCCCCACGCACTCAATACCAATGATCCGCGGAAATTGTACGGAGGGTGAGTGCCCCTGCCTTGTATACATTTCTGAGCGGTTAATACCAAATGCTCTGATCTTGATTAACACCCAGCCTGGTTTAACTTCGGGAATGGGAACCTCCTGTACGTTTAGTTCTTCAGGTGCACAGGCACCTTCCAGTACAACTGCCTTCATCACAATTTATCTCCCCGCACCGATATAGATTCGTTTTTCCAACTGAATGAATACTGCATTTGTCGCTAGGGCAAGTCCTGCGGACAGGATGCTACCCCATAGAATTTTATCGATATTCATGGTGCGTAAACCATCATATAAGATCGTTCCTAACCCGCCTGCGTTGATAAATGCAGCAATGGTCGCCATGCCTATCGTAGATACGGAGGCAAGTCGCAGTCCTGTAAAAAGGGTTTGAATCGCCAAGGGTGCCCTGATCTGAATCAATATTTGCAAACGACTCATGCCCAACCCGGTAGCTGCCTCAATGATAGGTTGGTCCACATGATTCAAACCGGCGATAAAGTGGCGCAGAAGAATGTATTGATTATATAGAATCAGCACGATGATTGCCGTCGTTGTACCCAACCCCGTCACAGGAATCATGATAGTGAACAAAGCCAGGCTGGGGATGGAATACAGAATGGAAAAAACATAAATGAAAACGCGTGATACCCAGTCTGAAGTTAAGACTACGATGGTTAGAAGCACGGCAACAATAATGGAGATTAACATGGTTATGACCAGGATTTCCACATGCTCTAACAGTGCGTTTCCCCACTTATCTGGATGTTTGATTGCATAGTCGATCATTCTAAGTCCTCCCAGAAACGTTCTTGCTCCCTTGAAGATTGAATAAGTGACGCTACGAATTCATCTGCAGGATGATTAACGATTTCTTTTGGCGTATCAAACTGGCACACTTTCCCTTGATTCATAATAATGACCCGGGTCCCCAACTTGAACGCTTCATTAATGTCATGTGTGACGAACAGGAATGTTTTATTCGACCCTCCATGAATTTTCAATAATTCATCCTGTAAATGGAGACGGGTAATCGCGTCCAAAGCTCCAAAAGGCTCGTCCAGAAGCATGATCGCAGGATTGGTTGCTAAAGCTCGAGCGAGTCCAATTCGCTGTTGTTGTCCTCCCGATAATTGGGAAGGATAACGATGTTCATACGTCCGAGGGTCCAGTCCCACCAGATGCAGTAGTTCGGAGACCCTCTGCTCCGTTTTCTCTTTATTCCATTTCAACAGACGAGGTACGGTAGCAATATTTTTCGCGATGGTCATATGCGGGAACAATCCAACCTGCTGGATGACGTAACCAATCTTCCTTCTCAGCATCACGGGATCTATAGCCGCAATATCTTCTCCAAACATCTGAATGTTCCCCTGAGAAGGTTCGTATAAACGGTTTACCATTTTCAAAAGTGTTGTTTTTCCAGATCCAGAGGAGCCTAGTATCGTAATAAACTCCCCTTCTTCAATAGACAAATTCACATGATTCACTGCATATTCATTGGATTGTGCATAGGTTTTGCACACATGATGAAATTCGATGGCTGGTGGCCCCATATTACCATTACGTTTATTGGATGGATTCATAAAAGGCTTTTGCCACGTCTTCGTATTCTTCTTGTTCGACGTCCACTTTAGCGTTAAGTGCTGTGATCGTGTCTGTGTCCAGTGCCGAACTGATTTTGTTGATGACTTCAGCAATATCTGGATGTGCAGACAATACTTCATCACGGATGACAGGAGCCAAGTTGTAAGGGGGCCATACTTGTTTGTCATCTTCCAATAGAATGTACTGATCTTTATTTACGAGTTGTCCTTCTGTCGTATATGCAGGTGCAACATCTGCCTCATTATTTTTAAGTACTTCATATTTGAGACTATTGTCGTAGACTTTGGAGGACTTCCAGTTTAACTTGCCATATACTTTTTCCAATGCCGGAATACCGTCTGCACGCTGATCCACTTCTCCTTGGGAGGCAAATCGAAGCTCGGTTGCATGCTTTTGCAAATCAGTAATCGTCTTGATCCCCAATTTTTCCGAGGCTTCTGCACGAATGACGAGCCCTGCTCCATCATTGGCTGTAGAATAGTCGAGCCAGGTCAAGTTGAATTGTTTTTTGTATTCTTGCTTTACTGTGGCATATACTTCATCCGGATCAGTCAATAAGTCCAGCTTCAGGATGGCTAACAAACCGGTGCCTGTGTATTCTGGGTACATATCGATATCTTGATTTACAATGGAAGAATGGATCACAGAACCCGCAATATTAGGCACACGCTCTACTTGGTAGCCAGCATCCTCCAAGGCTAAAGCGTAAAGTTCTCCCACAATCAGATTTTCAGTGAAATCTTTGGTGCCGATTCGAATCGCTGTCTCTTTATTTTCCGAAGCCTGATTTTTTTGCTCACCACAGGCACATAAAAAGAGCGATAATACGATGATAAGTGAAGTTGTGATATAGATTTTTTTCTTTTTATTTTTCATGTCTTTTTCCTACCTTTGCAAAAATTGATATCGAAATAAAATTCGTTCGGATATATCAAGCAAAACTCCGATGAAGATGGCTAAGATTGCCACAGCTCCCCCGCCGATTAGAAGCAAATCCATTCGATTGAGTCCCAGACCGGTAAAAATGATTTCACCGAATCCCCCAGCTCCGATCTTGGCCGCCAAGGTGGCACTGGCGATAATTTCAATGGCAGCTGTTTTGATGCCTGTCAGAATGAGTGGTGCAGAAAGAGGGAACTTGATTTTCCACATCACTTGCCGATCTGACATGCCCGCCCCTTGAGCAGATTCAAGAACGGATAGAGGAATATGATTCAAACCGGAAATGGTATTCATTAATATGGGAGGTACTCCCAATAAGATTAACGCAATCAACGCTGGCTTCGTGCCAGTGCCCATCAACGGAATTAATAGAAGTAAAACAGCCAGGCTAGGTACAATCCGCAAAATCTGAATCAGCGATACAATCCACTTTTCCGATCGTTTGTGCGTGATAGTCAGATATCCCAGTGCAATTCCGATCCATGCAGATCCAAGCAATGCCAGTAAACTAACCTCTATATGCTCTCGCCCCAGAGCGAAGAAAGCGCGCCAATTTTCTGAGAAATAGGTTGCCAATTGCATCCACAAGTTTTCTTGCAACACGTTCCCTCCTTTCATTCAAGTTGCTTTTCCCTCGACAGCTTTATAATATAAGCATTATAATCGTTTTGAAAGTAGGCACCTTTTTATTAGATAGGAACCAAAAAGTAACTATTGGAGGATTAGCTTAAATGTTTACCAAAAAAGAGTTGCCTGAATGCCCTGTAGCAACAACGGTTGGTTTAATAGGTAACAAGTGGAAATTGCTTATCATGAGAGATCTTCTGAAAGGAACACAACGGTTCGGTGAGCTTCGCAAAAGTATTCCGGAAATCAGCCAAAAGGTATTAACCGAAAATTTGCGTTCCATGGAAGGAGACGGTATCGTTATTCGCACCGTATATGCGGAGGTACCGCCCAGAGTTGAATACAGCTTGAGCGATTTAGGCAATACGCTGAGACCCATCATTAGTGTGATGGAAACATGGGGAATGGATTATAAGAAGCTCAATGAGGATACTTCGACCGATACAGACGAATAGGATTACGGACAGTAGAAAACGAGCGCATCCATGTTTAGGATGCGCTCTGAACTAGCTGTTCATGGAAAAATCGCTTTTGGCCCACTCCGCAACCCTTCGACTACTTTCTTCTTCCGATAGATCTTCAATCCGAGTCAGAATAGACCACCGTACGCCAAAAGGGTCTAGTATACTTCCGAATCGATCACCAGACGCAAAGTTAATAGTTTCTTCTCTTACTTTCGCCCCTCTGGATACGGCGGTTGCAATGGTTTCATCCACATTAATGACATAAATCCCTAAAGAATAACATACATGATCTTGATCTGGCGGCAGAGCCAACTGATATGCCGGGTTCGCTGCCCCCAGCTGTAAAAACCCATTTCCAAAATCCAATTCGGCATGAACAATAATCGTATTACCATTTCCATCTGGATGCTCAGTGATATCCTTCACCCTTGCATTGAAAACAACTTTATAGAAATGGATTGCTTCAGAAGGGTCTTTCACTGTTATAAATGGAGTAATCGATGTAACGCCTTTTGGCGTACCGTTCTTTGTATATTTTCCTGATGCCGCCTTGTGTTTTGTCTGTTCACTCATGTGTCTATTCCGCCTTCCTTCTCTGTAATCCGAGATTGTCATCATTATAAAACAACTTCACTGACATCCACTGTCAGTGAAGTTGTTAAAGTTGATAGTATTCCATTAGCTCGGATACAACAGCAACAAGTCTGTCCTTCAAACACTGTGGTTCGATGACTTGAATGGATTTCCCGTAGGATAAGAGAAAATAGGGGACGTATGTATGAATCGATTTTTCATCAAATAAAAAGACGGCTTGATTGGGAGTCCGCTCTTTCAGATAATGTCCCATAAACCAATGCAGCCCCAGGTCATCCAATGCCTCTGATCGGCCTTCGATAACTAAGGAAATTAACCCCTCTTTTCCCCCTACATCAGGTAACAAATTTTGCATAAAAAATTCACGAGCAGAAAAAGCTTCCGAACGCTGAAAGCGGAGCGAAGTAGGCTTGATTCGCAGAATACGATCTGCCCGAAAGCTGCGGAATTCATTTCTCAAGTGACAAAACGCAATGGTATACCATTTATTATTCCAGTAAACCATTCCATACGGGTCTATTACTCTTTTTTTGGGTTGTTCATCACGGCTTCTGCGATAATCAATTTCGACAGAACAATCATTAGCCACTGCTTGCTCCAATTCCGCCAAGATCGGCTGAACGGATGGGTCTCCCATGCGATTGATAACGTTAAACCCGGCTAAATGACGACGAAGTGTGTTTTCCTGCTCCTGATTTGAATACATTTTCAACTTGGATGTCGCATTGTCCAAAGCCTCGCTCAAAGGGTATCCAGCCTCCTTTGCAAACACAGCAGCTTGGAGAAGTGCCTTTTTTTCTTCAATATCAAATAACAGAGGTGCTTTAATATGCTGATTCAGCAAGCTATACCCGCCATTGTGACCTGTATCGGAAATGATCGGTACTCCACTGGCACATAATGCATCAATATATCGATATACGGTTCTTATATTGATTTCTAACTTTTCGGACATTTGTTTTGCAGTTACCTTGGTGCCTGAATTCAGCATCCATAGAATGGCTAACATATTATCGTTCTTTGGCATAACCTACATCCTCATCTTAAATAATTATTCGATATCTCTACATTATATCAGTACAGCATATTTTACATAAAATAACTGCGTTCGGCGATACTACAAACAAATTCTCCGGTTTGGAGTGAAGCCAATGAAGCAAGCCACAACCAAGATCAATACCTCTGAGGTTATTATTGTGGTTATCAATTCAATACTCGGAGCTGGAATTCTAACACTCCCTCGCACAATTAGTAAAGCAGTAGGAACACCGGATGTATGGATTTCTGTCATTTTATCAGGATTAATTGTAACCACAATCAGCATTCTTCTTGTGACCTTGTGTCGTAGATTCCCCGGTAAAACGGTATTCGAATTTATACCTGAAATCACTGGTCATTGGATTTCTTATCTATTGGGACTTTTAATTATCGTATATTTTGTTGTTCTTTGTTCATTCGAAGTCAGAGTCATGGCCGAAATTACAAGTATGTACATCCTTGAGCGCACGCCTACTTGGGTCACCATTATGGTCAGTTTGTGGATTGGTATTTATATGTTAACGGGTGGTCTTAAGGTCATCATCCGGGTCTTTTCAATCGTGTTGCCCGTTACACTTGTGTTGTTAGCGCTGGTTTTCCTTTTAAGCAGCAAGATGTTTGAACTTAATAACCTCAGACCACTCCTTGGCGAAGGATTCATACCAGTGTTGAAGGGGCTTAAACCTTCGTGTCTCTCCTATTCCGGATATGAAGTATTGCTAATCATTACAGCGTACATGGCAGACGTAAAAGCCAGCAATAAAGCTGCTATATACAGCATACTTAGTTGTACGATCATATATTTGGTCACGATTGTCACAGTTGTAGGGAATTTATCTTTGCCAGGAATTCAAACGCGGATGTGGCCAACGTTCGACATGGTTCGGAGTTTTGAAATTGAGGGATTTCTTTTTGAGCGTTATGAATCGCTGTTCATCGTATTTTGGCTGATGCAGATCTTTGCAACCTATGCTTTTAAACACTATTTTGCGGCAATCGGAATCCGAGATTTGTTTCGTCTCAAAAATATTACGAGCATACAATTCGCGATGTTGCCTGTATTGTATTTGATTGCTTACTTGCCTAAAAACCTGGAGGAAACGTTAGCTTTGGGAGACTTTCTCGGAAATATGTCCATTTTTTTATTTGGCTTGTTACCACTGCTATTGCTGATCATTAGTTTCGTTCGTAAAAAAGGCGGGAAGCAGGCTACTAGTGAAGCCATAAAGGTAGGCTAAATAGTGAGTTTTTCTTATAGGTGCTCAGGAGAACCTTTCGTTCTCCTGGCTCTCCAGTAGCATAATGCATTCTGTAGACAGTACAAAAAAGCAAAAAAAGCCGCTAAAATAGCGACTTTTAATGGGAGTATATTTTCTCTATTATTTATTGAAAGTAACCTTCTCTGAACCGCCTTCAAAAATGATGGATGTGTCCCTTGGCTTCGATTCCGCAATTTTACGGCCACCTCTGTAGGAATAAAGTACACCGGCTTGTTTGCGAACAGCCTCATATTCATTCTCTGCTTCAAGCACGATGAAGTTAGCAGGTTTGCCTTCTTCAATACCGTATACATCCTCGATGTGTAACGTTCTTGCGCTGTTTTTCGTAATAAGGTCAACTGAATTCACGATCTGATCATAACCAAGTAACTGCGAAGCATGAATCCCCATATGCAGCACTTGCAGCATGTTGCCTGTACCGAGCGGATACCAAGGATCGAAGATGTCATCGTGTCCAAAGCATACATTCAGACCCGCTTCCTGCAACTCTTTAACCCGCGTCAGCCCTCTTCTTTTTGGATACGTATCGAAGCGTCCTTGCAGATGAATGTTAACCAGTGGATTGGAGACAAAGTTCAGATCAGCCATCTTCAGCAGACGGAACAACTTGTACGTATAAGCGTCATTGTATGACCCCATTGCTGTCGTGTGGCTTGCCGTTGTGCGTGAACCCAGTCCGCGTTCATAAGCTTCCTTGGCAACGACTTCAACAAAACGGGATTGCTCATCATCGATTTCATCGCAATGGATATCAATGAGCCGATCGTATTTTTCGGCCAGATCAAACGCAACTTTCATTGAATCAACACCGTATTCCCGTGTGAATTCGAAGTGCGGAATGCCGCCGACCACATCAACGCCCATTTTCAGTGACTCTTCCAGCAATTCTACACCGTTTGGATAAGAGTGAATGCCTTCCTGCGGGAAAGCAACAAGCTGGATGTCCATGTATGGAGCCATTTCTTCTTTTACTTCAAGCATCGCTTTAACTGCGATCAAGCTTGGATCGGTAACGTCCACATGAGTCCGTACATGTTGGATGCCCTGTGCCAATTGCCACTTGAGTGCCGTTTTGGAACGTGTTTTGACATCCTCATGTGTCAAGAAAGCCTTGCGCTCTGACCAGCGTTGAATGCCTTCGAACAGCGTTCCGCTTAGATTCCACTCCGGCTCGCCTGCTGTGAGCGTTGTATCGAGATGAATATGAGGCTCAATGAAAGGTGGCAGCACAAGCGATCCGTTAACATCCAGTATCTCCTCATTTTCAGTCACTTCCAGTGTTTGTGCGATTCGTTCAAACTTCCCGTCTCTCACAACGATATTCCATAGTCCTTCTTTACCCCGCAATTTTGCGTTCTGTATAATCATTTATTTTCCCCATTTCTTTGGATTCTTTCGCAGGAACAATCAGCATCAAGACGATATAGGCCACTGCTGTACCAAGCAGTGCGTTCAATGGTGTTACGCCAGGAGCCAGTTGGGCGAATGCCACGCCGATGGCCCAAGCCACCATCGCTACCCAGTTTACATTTTTGAATGACATGTCGGCAAATGGCTTATAGTTTCTACGTTTCACAATGAAGTAATCTGCGATAATAATAGCCCCGATGGATGGTACCGCCGCGCCCAGTACGTTCAGGAAACTGACGAAGTTGTTGTACATCCACATGGCGAATACGGTACCGACGATGCCGTTTACGATGACGAAGAATTTTTTCGAAATTTTGGTGATGTTGGCAAAACCAAGACCCGAAGCGTACAGTGCATTATCGTTGGTCGTCCAGATGTTCAGACCCAGAACGATGATTGCCGGGATGATCAATCCTTGCAGGAACATGACCTCCGAGATATCGGCCAGGTTATAGGCCATCGCACCAACTGCACCGAAGAGAAACATGAGTGAGTTACCCAAGAAAAATGCAATAACTGTTGCGGTAACCGCCTGTTTGGATGTCCGGGAAAACCGGGCAAAATCGGGTGTCAGTGTTCCTCCACTTATGAATGATCCGATACAGATCGTCAATGCCGCCGCCGCGGTAAGCGACTGAGTCGGCGTGTAATCAAACAACCCTTGCAGACCTCCCAGCGAACCTGCACCTTCGAACATGGAGTAACCACCGAGAATGGCAATCGCAGGAACTGCGATATAACCAAGAATGACGAGTGACTTCATACCAAAGATGGCTGATGCCGTCATGGCAAGTCCAAATACGATGATCAGCAGGTACACGTTCCAGTCCATGGCTTTGGCAACCGGGATTGCGAACATGGCTACCCCGACTCCGAACCATCCGACTTGTGTGAAGCCTAACAGGAACGAAGGCAGATACGACCCTTTTGCACCGAATGCATATTTAGCGAGCAAATGTGTGGACAAGCCTGTTTTGGCAGCGATATGCGCCAGTGCCCCTGTATAGATACCGAGCACCAGATTGCCTGCAAGTACGATGCCAATGAACTCCATGAACGTCAAGCTGACGCCCAACGTGCCTCCTGCCAACATGCTTGCAGAGAAGAAAGTGAAACCCAGCATGACGGATAATGTCTTCCAAAAGTGGTTTCTTTGCGTTTTCGGCACGGCTTGCCATGAAAACTCTTGATCTTGTTTGCTCATCAGAATACCCCCAACGTAAAGTGTATCTGATACCAAAAAAAAGCAGAAAAAAGAGGCTACTCGTCAAGTTATACACTGACAAGTAGCCTCTTTTTGCATCATAATGCGCGCGAGGACACAGAGCACCCCATGACGGAATATGCCCTTGATTCTCGCGTGATTATGAAATCCGCTGCCCTTGCCAGCCTCTCTGGACTGAATTAAAGGTACCAGTATTCAATTACATACTATTATTTTGGAAAAACCTACAGTTGTCAATGTAATTATTATCCAACAATTATTAATTCCTTATACAGCAAGATATTTTTTTGATCATTCCTCCTTAACCAGTGGCTGGAGCAAGCAAATAATAATGTCGAGTTTACGATATGTGTCCAACAACTTCTGGTAATACTCTTTCATATTCCTTATACAAGACATAACGATTAACACCTCTGGAAGAGTTAAGTGCTTCATGAGCGTGCTGGATGGCGGTATCACGGTTTTCTGCTTTGAGTTCAAGACCCGCGAGCAGTGTTGATCTCATCCACTGTTTTTTAATGGATTGAAGTCTTTCCCGCGCCTGATTACTCTTTCCGTCCTCCAAAAGTAGTATGGTTTCGTAATATGTACGGTAATCCGATAAGCCAATATGAGGTACAGCCTGCCGAACGGCAAACATATCCTTACGATAAAATCCGTAAGCCGCCTTGAACGAGGCCTGCGTCGCTTTTCGCTTATATTTTTGCATGATCTGCTCCATCACTAGTTCTGCCTCATCATCAAGTCTGTTCGCAAGAACATAATTAATGTAAATCCCAGGTGTGTTTTGCTGTTCGCGTAAGAAAATCTCCACACGGCCTATGCATTTTTCTAACGACAAAGGATAATAAAAGCGCAACATAAACATGATAAGAGCGGCTATAAGCACAGCACCTAATGTCAAAAATAGTGAGTAATCATTCCAGGACATAAACAAAACAAATACAAACACCGCCAAATAAAAGACGAATTCCCCCCAAGATTTCCTCATATGTATCTCCTTCGAATAGAAAAATAACGAGCAAGTCAATATTATATCAAATTTAATTCCCCTTTTTGTATAATGTTAGGAAATAAAAATCACAAAGAACAGTCTAATCGTCCTAAAATCAGGTCCGACTAGATTTGCCAATACAACAAAAAAAGCCGCTAAATTAGCGACTTTCAGTTGAATAGTTGAATTTATTGTTGTACACTTAATAGTTCTTCAAAAGCTTTTATATTCGTGTCAAAATGAGGAACGGCATGAGTTTCTTCAGCAGATTTGACCAGTTTTACAACTAAATCATTATAAGGCGTCGCAATTCCGGTACCTTCTGCCCTGTTTGAAACAACCCCGTTAATATAATCAATTTCCGTTTTGCGGTTTTTCTCCAGATCTTGAAGCATGCTTGCTTTGAGCAATCTGGAGGGCTCCATCACGTAACGTAGTGTTTTCACCCGTTCAGGGATATCTTCTTCGCTGTTCAGTTCGAGTGAAGCGATGTCGAATCCATTCATTTTAACCAAGGTGACCCCATTGGCGCGAGCAACTTTAATCGTTTCGTCCGCAATATGGGCTGCACTCACAATGCCGGCTTCGTGATCAATAATGTCCCCGTATTCCCCATTCAATGCAGCGGACAAACCGCTAAATGCATTGTTGATCAGCAATTTGGACCATTTGGTTCCAATCAGGTTATCGGAAATATGTGTTCCACCCACAAGCTCCAGCACCGATTTTACACGTTGAATTCTTTCGGTGATTTCACCATTTAATTCACCAATCTGAAAAGCATACTGCTTAAATTGAGTGTACTCGGTAGTCAGACTTGATACACCTGGTTCAATGAATGTAGCGCCAAACTCAACGGAGCCTGCAATGACACGTTTTTCACCCACGATGGACGCCACTTTTTCTTCCGGAATCCCGTTCTGCAAGGAACATACCATACTGTCTTCTTTCAAGAATGGAAGTAATTCCTGAAGAATGGAATCATTATAAAGTTGTTTGGTTAAAAGTAAAACGAGGTCATATTGTCCTGATTTTTGATCAGGAGTAATTGCTTTTACTTTGGCCTGAAACTCTGTGGTACCCGTCACTTTAGCACCCGTCTGATTTAAAGCATCTACATGTTCCTGATATGCATCAATTAACTCAACGTCCATTCCGCCATCTGCAAGGTATGCGCCTACGATGGTTCCCAAAGATCCTGCTCCTACAATTGCAATTCTCATTTTATTTTCCCTCCTTATTTCTCTTCCAGGTAGTTATATACAGGTTGTGCAGCGTTTAAGGTTAGGTTGGTAAGGATATGAGAAGCGGACACCACTTCCAGCACAGGCAGATCTGCGAGAGGTGCCAACGCATGTTCGAACAGTTGAAGCCGAGCAGGTCCTGTCCAGGCCTCCTTCACTTCGATATCCGTAATTTGAGTGCGGATCAGATCACATATTCTTAAATTCCCGGTATAGTCGGTAGCCATCTTAATCATAAAATTAGGTCGGCATATTTCACGTTTGGCGATATCCTTGTCAATCTCCACATGTTTATAGCCCATCGTTGCCGTGGCTACACGCAGCGTTCCATAATCAAGTGTGCCAACCAGTGTATCTGAATCGGTATACAACTTGGGCGCACCCAGCTTTTTCGGATAAGCGGTGAGCTCTCGACCACTCGTAATCGCGGGGAAATTGTCTACGTACATTGAATGTACATAATCGCCTTCCTCCCCATTGAATTGCACAGGGATAATTTGTCCAGCTTCGGTATAAGCACCCAGTCCAGAAACATCCGGCATCCACATCACTTCGAATTTAACCAAAGGTTCCGTAATTTCGAGAGGCTCTGGTACGGCTGCCCGCAAAGCTTTTTCATCAGTTCGGTAAATAATATTCAAGTATTCACGATTCACGAATTTGTACGGTGGCATTGGGTATGCCGGAGCCGTTAGGGGTGTATTCAGATTTTTAGCTATGTTATTCACATCGATTTTCATCAAAGACACCTACCTTATGTTTTGGTTCTATATAAGTTGAACTAAAGATTATTTACACTGACACTACGATGACAGAACAACCTTCCAATCGCTGTTATCCCCAGATTTTTCGATTCCCCTTCTAAAGGGGAAAATCCGGTGATAAAGGCGAACGCTTCGCTTTTTCAGGTTTTTTCTGTCCTCTCCGTTATTGTGTAATATTAGTTCAACTTATATAGCCAGGTTTTTGGTATTTAAAATTTGATCTGTATCTCATAAAAAATTCTACATCAATATTTAAATTTAATATAATACATAATAAGTACTATATATATTTATCAGAATAAATAAGGAGTGCATGTGAATGGAATTGCTTCAGCTCAAATATTTTCAGACCGTCGCCTATACTGAACATATCTCTAAGGCAGCTGCCCATTTGAATATTGCTCAACCTTCCCTAAGCTTGACGATTAAAAGACTTGAGGATGAACTGGGTACTCCCCTATTTCATAGGAGAGGAAGAAACATTCAATTGAATTCCTCAGGTGAGATTTTATTGAAGCATGTAAACCGGATTTTTATTGAAATTGAAAATGCAGAGATGGAAATTAAAGCCGAGGAACAGCAAATATCCAATACGATCAGGATCTCTATTACAAATACTCGATTCCTCACTGGCCTCATTAGTGACTACATCAACGCTTCCCCCGAAACCAAGCTTCATCAGGGTATTGGGACCCGCAGTGAAATTATTACAGGTTTGAAGAAAGGTGACATGCATCTGGGGATTACAGGGCATCCGATTCAAGATGAGGAGATTGAGAGTGTTGTCCTTGTTGAAGAGGATATTGTTCTGGTTGTGCCAACAAATCATCAATACGGCGGAGAGACAAGCATTTCATTAAATGTTGTTGCAAATGAGCCCTTTATTTCCCTTGCAGATAATAAGGAGTACAGCCGATTTACGACCATGCTCTGTGAAAAAGCAGGCTTCCTGCCCAACCTTGCATTTGAGGTCGATTCTCATACCCTGCTCGAAATTATCAGACTGGATCAAGGCGTTGCATTACTTCCTATCTCCGTATGTAGAACACTCGGTTTAAGTTATGTAAACATTGCTGATGATTCAGCGATATATCCAATTAGCCTTTCCTGGGTCAAACAAAAATGGTTATCTCCTGCTGTAAGAGAATTTCGTGATTTTATTACTTCGTACTATGAAGACCATGCTGGCTTGTTTAAAGTTGAGTAGGATTTCTTGATAAATGACAAATGACAATCGATAAAAACAAAGACCACGGTAGTCCCTTTGAAGGAAACGACGTGGTCTTTTATCGTTATCGGTTCTTAGCTAAACTGCAGTCTATCCTTGTACCAAACATCCGGAATCATCTGACGCTCCAGTTCCAACAATTCATGGATGATCTTGTCCGCGTCACTGATGGAATTCACGAGTGGGTCAGTGAGCATCGCCCTTCTCAGCTTCTCGTAGCTCTGTTCCAGAACAGCTTCAACCGTAAGCTCATGCGTATCCAGTACAAGTTCCTGCATACCTCTAATTCCGCGCGGCATCTCGCCTACATGGAGTGGCTTCACTCCATCCATATCTACATCACACAGTAGTTCCAGGAACGAATCCGCATTCATATTGGTTACCGCGCCTTGATTGAGCGTATTGATAAAGAACTTCTTGCCCAAGTTCCCCACCATATTTTCAATGATATCGGTCGCATGATCCGGGCCAAATGTGTTCATATAGTCTGCAATTGGTTTAGTACCTGCAAGAAAGTCATCCACCTGACGCCACATTTCGTCATGACGCTCATATCTGTCCTCTGTCTCCCAGATCGATAATGGCGGAATGGCGTCCGCAGTTTTGCCAAGACCCTGCCAATACCGAACGTATTCCTTCGTATGCGCTGTGCAAGTGGGAATGATTCCGAAAATATCATACAGTTCATAGGTGATCGCATCGTTGAAAAGAGCTTTTGCGCCGCGATCACCCCCGTTATTCTCATCACCTGCCAGCTTACGCATGGCTTCTGCGATTGTAGGCATTACATTTTCCCCTTCATATTCAGCTTTGAGCAACCAAGTGAAATGATTGACACCAGCGATACGGAAATCAAATTTCTGGTCAATTTCTGTGGTGAAATGGCTTGTATCATTGATGATCCCGGCTCGTACGGCGTAATAGGCTTTTTTATGTGGCATATGATGACTATCACACAGCGCAAACGATTTAAGCTTCGGAGCATAGCGATGTAATGCGATGCCATGAACGGTAGAAGGGTTAATATAATTGATCACCCAAGCATCCGGACACAACTCCTCAATGTCTTTGGCGCATTCCATAATAACCGGCAGTTCCCGCATCGCGCGAAAGATCCCGCCCGGGCCAATCGTATCCCCGGAACACATGCGAATCCCATACTTTAGAGAAACTTGGCAGTCAATGCCTCGATATTTCACGGATTGCTCTGCAAAGCTGAGCACAACGAAGTCGGCTCCCGGAAGGACCTGTCTTCGGTCCACTGAACCCTCAATCTTTAGGGATACGTTGTTCTCCTTGGCGACCAATTCCGCTAATTTCACCATTTTCGAGAGCCGTTCCTCGTCCGTATCCACCAAAGCCAGCGTTCCCTGATTCAAATATGGGGAGTGTACCATCTGCCAGATGGACTGACGACCAAAAAACAGACTGCCCGCCCCAATAACAACTACCTTTGGATGCTGTGTACTTGTAGCATTCATCAATAACCCCTCCTTGTAACGATATAAGTTCATTATAGGTGAGTGAGCTGGAATCGGAATGTGTGATAGTTTTCAATACATGTCATATGGTACGATAGTTAACAAGAGATAAATCCTTTGTTATGATAGTAAAATATAAAGGATGTCATAAAGTTGAGAGGATTAGTTGGATTAGATGCACACAGGAACTGTAAAGATGAGTATAATCGACGAACTTTCGGAGTATATCACACTTCGCATGAGCTCTTATTTGGAACAAACGCACGACAGCAATTGGACGGAGCACAAGTCTCATTCCGATTATGATCTGTGGTTCATTACAGCAGGCTCCGTGCAGATTACCATCGATGGAATCGAGCATATGGCGAACCCGGGTGACGTCGTGTTTTTTTATCCGGATATGCCCTACACGGCTTCCACGACCGGAGAGTTGTGCCAATTCGTATACATGCACTTTGATTTCAGCATCGCTGAGCAGAAGCGGATTCTCAGCGAGTTTCAACTCCCTGGCATTGTACCTGGCAATCTGATTCAAGAGGAATCAACGCTGTTCACTTCATCCTATCGAAGGTTAAAACAGAGTAGCCACGCTTCAGGAAGTCCACTCTACTTAAAAGCTTCTCTGCTTCTTGTCATCGCGAAAATTTTGGAATTACACGGGCAAGGCCTGTATCACGGTGAGTTTCTGAAAGACCGAAAACCGAGGAAAATCGAAGGAAGTCTGGAGGTTCTGCAGAACGTCTTCCCATACGTGGATGCAAATCTGTATCGCGCCATCCGAGTTAACGAGCTTGCAGACATTGCGGGCGTCTCTGAGAAGTACTTTATTTCGTTGTTCAAGAAAATTCTCGGTATTACACCTGGGCAGTACATCAATCAGATCAAAATGAATCGAGCCAGAGACTATCTGTACGAGAAAAAATATACGATTCAGCAAATTGCCGGATTTCTTGGTTATCCCGACCCCTTTACGTTCTCCAAAGCATTCAAAAAATTCTACAACGTGCCCCCTTCCAAATTTGAATAACATGCCGCAGACAAAGAAAGAGGCAACCGATTGATCCGGCTGCCTCCCCACTTGATGAATCCTTGTTATTCAGGGTTTAGTTTACGTACAGGCCCTTCAGCGTCCCTCATACTCAAAAGGAGCTTCAGTGGAATACATCTCATGGAAAAATCCTTTATACGGTATATCCTCTTCCAGACATTTAATGAGATACAACAGTTCTTCGTCAACTTCCGGTTCTTCGCCAGCACGCTGTATTTCCTCAAATTGACCTAGAATATTCTCCAAGAGAGTAACTTGAATAAATAAAGGCAGCTTCTCCAGCAGGGTATCAGAAATCGGGGTTTCTGATGTGTATCCAGCGAGAACGGTTTGGAAATAGTCATCCATGAACTGTTTGCGTTTATCCGCATCCGGCTCAAATTGAATCCAGCCGACGCCGTGTGTCCATAGATCTGCCAGATCATACATATACCAACCGAAGCGTGAATTATCAAAATCATACACGGTGATCTGACCGGTATCAAAATCAATCGAGTAATTCCCATCGTTATAATCAAAATGGATCATGCCGAATGTCTCTTGGTTTGTATCCAAACCTTGTAAGGTATTCAGAAGCTCAACCATCTTCTCTTTAAGCAGAGGAAATGATTCAGGTACCAGGTTATCGATATATTCACCGCTGTAATTGTCAATCAAATGATGCCGGCGATGGACGGGAGTGTACCCTTTCGATAGTTGATGCATTCTGCCCAGAACTTTTCCGCTATTATAATAGTATTCGCTAAGTGGAACGCCTTCCCGGTACTGATAATGGTTTTCTACCAGCAACTTCCCCTTGGCTTTCACAAACATACAGATAAAGAACGTATGCTCATCATAAGTGATCTCTTCCAGCAGATGACCCTTTTTCGAGTTGACTACATTGGAGACACTTGCACCGTGCTCAAATAAAAACCGGACATACTCCAGTTCGGCAATGTAATCTTCACGCTTTCTGTCAGGCAAAAAAGATACTCGGAGAATTAGCGATTCACGCCCCTCTTGCTCACAGGTGTAAACGACATTGCGTCCGCCCTCATGAGGCGGAATAAGCTGAATATCGTAACCCTCCAGCTGAAACAGCTCGGGTACCAGCGTCAGTACATGTGTATTGCTGATGTTAACAGCTTCGTTAAAATTAATAATAATCTCCTCCAGTAAACATTGTTTGGACGGTTTCCCGCACTGCAATGTCCACAAAAGGAATCACTGTAACGCAAATATCCTTCTGTGAACCTAAAGCACAATCACCTTGTTAGACATTGAATTCACTCCTCTTGTTTGAATATCACAAGTTTACATAATTATTCCTGATTTGACTAGTGCAAAATAAAGAACCGCCCATATGGGCGGCGTATAAGAATTTTTTATAATTACAGGGTTTCTCCGTTCGTTTCAATAACTTGTTTGTACCAGTAGAAGGAATCCTTGCGGGTTCTTTCCAATGAACCATTGCCGGCATTGTCTTGATCTACATAAATGAAACCATAACGTTTGCCCATTTCAGAAGTCGAGCAGCTAATGATATCGATAGGTCCCCAGCTAGTGAAACCCATCAATTCAACGCCGTCAGCGACAGCTTCTTTCATCTGTTCAATGTGGCTTCGCAAGTAATTGATGCGATATGGGTCATGCACTGCCCCGTCCTCTTCCGGTGTGTCGATAGCACCCAGCCCGTTCTCAACGATGAAGAGCGGCATCCGGTAACGATCATACAATCGGTTCAGCGCGACGCGAAGACCAATTGGATCGATAGGCCATCCCCATTCGGTAGCTTTCAGATGCGGGTTTTTGATCTGACTGACCAGCATACCAGAGTTGCTGTTGTCATTGGGATCATATTTTCCGATATACGTCATGTAATAACTGAAAGCAATAAAGTCCACGGTATTGTCCCGGATAATGGCATCGTCCTCAGGAGCTTTAACCAGTTCAATGCCGTTTTCCTCAAAATATCTTTGCATATAGGATGGGTATTCACCTCGTGCCTGCACCTCTGGATAGAACAGGTTCATCTGATCTTCCTTCAGCGTCTGCAGAACGTCCTCCGGCTTACTAGAAGCAGCATACGTTTCCAGACGACAGATCATACAGCCGATTTGTGCATTCGGCATTTTCTCTTTTCCGCTTTTGACAGCCAGCGCACTAGCTACAAACTGATGATGCGTTGCCTGATAAGCCACTTGCTCCGGGTTTCCCTTGATTTTATCTTCCAGAATGCCGCCGCCAGTATACAGACTTGTCAGCATCATGTTCATTTCATTGAAGGTGATCCAGTATTTCACTTTGTCTTTGTAACGGTCAAACAGCGTATTGGCAAATTTCAGATACAGATCGATCATCTCGCGGCTTTCCCAGCCGTTGTATTTGCGGGTTAACTCTACGGGCATCTCGTAGTGAGAGATCGTTACGAGCGGCTCAATGCCATATTTCAAGAGTTCGTCGAGCACATTATCATAGAAGGCAAGACCAGCTTCATTGGGAACTGCTTCTTCGCCTGTTGGGAAGATCCGTGTCCACGCGATCGAAAGACGAAACACTTTGAAACCCATCTCTGCAAACAAGGCAATGTCTTCTTTGTAGCGATGATAGAAATCCACGCCGTTCCGTTTCGGAAAATATACATTGGTGTTACCGCTCAGATATTCTTCCAATTGAACTGAATCCACGTCGAAAGTGAAATCCTTGCCATTGCGCTCCTCATGTGGAACGAATGGAGCCATGTCTGATGTAGAGAGTCCTTTGCCGTCTGCGTCATATGCACCTTCCAGCTGATTGGCAGCGGTAGCTCCGCCCCATAAAAATCCTTTAGGAAATGAGTGTTTAATTGTTTTTGTCATGTTGTTTCTCTCCTTTTTTTTGTATATGGTATTGATGAAGCTGTTAACGAACGGTGAGGAGAAGCAATTCATTCATTGGAATCACCCCCTTCACCTGAACCGGTACCACGTCAAGATAATCTGGCGTATTCGTTACGATCACCGGTGTGACCGGATTAACCCCAGCATCCCGAATTCCATCCATGTCGAACACCAATAGCAGATCACCCTTCTTCACTTCTTGTCCGGCAGTAACCTTCACGTCAAAAAATTTCCCTTTGAGCGATACACTGTTCAATCCAACGTGAATAAGAATTTCAATCCCGCTCGTCGACGTTAACATTACGGCATGTTTGCTTTTGGCAACCATAGTGACGATCCCGTCGAATGGGGCTGTTACGCGTCCTTCCTGCGGAAGAATGGCAATACCTTTCCCGGTCATCTCCTCAGCAAAGGTTTTGTCCGGTAGCGATGCGAGCGACACAACTTCGCCAGTGAGCGGGCTGAATACTTCGCCTTTCTTTTCCTCAATTGAATGCACGGTTACGGCTCTTACCTCTTCATCAGTCAAAACAGCTGTTGTGGCTTGTTTCGGCTCATCCCACTTGAGCAGTAAAGTCAGTATGAAGGAAACGGTAAAGCTGATGCCGATGCCGATCAGGGCATACCAGAAATTAGCCATGCCTCCCCCCGGGCCAATGTATAACGGGAGGGCCAGCAGTCCCGGCACGGCAAAGCCAAAACACTTCAGACCGACTGCAGTAATAAATCCGCCACCAGCCGCCCCGCCAATCAGTGAAGCATAAAATGGTTTTTTCAACTTCAAGGTGACACCGTATAATGCTGGCTCCGTGATGCCGAGCAAGGCAGAGATGCCGCTGGATAAGGCTATGGATTTCATAGACTTGTCTTTCGTTTTGAGAAACACGGCCGTAACTGCACCCGCCTGACTCATATTGGTCACAAGGTTAATCGGTAGTAAAAGCACGTCATATCCGAGTTTGCTCAAGTTCTGCAACGTACCCGGGAAGAACGCATAGTGCATGCCTGTCATGACAATCAATGGCATTAATCCACCAAGAACAATTCCGGTTAACGGACCTGAATGAGCAAAAAGCCAGGATGTACCCATTTCCAGATAGATGCCGATGTAATTCCCGAGTGGCCCGATGGCAATTAGCAAAATTGGAACCGTGATGACCAATACAATCATCGATGTGAATATCACCTTGACCGGGCCAGGAATGAATCGGTCCACCCAGCGATGAACGTAACTCAGAAGCCACACACCCAGAATGATTGGAATGACGGACTGGGTATAATTCACAATGGATACAGGCAGTGATAGAAAACGTATCGGCTCCAGCTGATTTGCCAGAAATGCATTCAAAATGGTTGGATACAATAACGTACCTGCGAGGGTCAAGGCAATGTATTCATTGACTTTGAACTTGCGAGCAGACGAGACAGCAAGCAGAAAAGGTAAAAAATAAAAGGCTGCATTCGCTACAGATGACAGAATCTGATACTCTCCACTTGTCTCCTGGATCACTCCGAGTGTAACCAGCAAAGCCAGAATACCCTTCAGCATACCCGTGCCTACAATGGCAGGAAGGATGGGAGTGAAGATACCCGAGATTGTATCCAGTACAGCATTAATACCTCTGGAACGCGGAGCACCTGCTTCGGGTTGCGGCTTGCCATCCTGTTTCAGCTGATCCTCAATCTCTTCATACACTGCCGCGACCTTATTTCCGATGACGACTTGAAACTGATCACCCTGAAACTGGGCGCCGAGCACACCGTCCAGCGCTCTGATCTGTTCGAGCTGGACCTTATTTTCATCACGAACATTAAAGCGCAGCCGTGTGATGCAATGCCAGGCTTGCGATATGTTCCCTTGCCCTCCTGTTAACTGGATAATTTCTTTGGACAACTCCCGATGATTCATGCTGCTTCCTCCTTTTTTGGGCGAAAAAAAACCAAATGCCAAACCGGCCCGCCGCAGGTAGCGGAGTCGGAAACATTTGGTGGTGCCTGATCGAATCAGTAACACTCCATATTCATAATCATGTGGTATAACTTCAATCTGGTTGTATTGAGATCAACCTGTGTCGGAACGGGATGTCACTCTCTCGATGTGAATCATGAGGTATACCATCTCATCGGGAGTAATCACGAATCCGCGCTGCTGCTCCATCGCTTCCTTTATCTTAAGTGCGCATTGGAAGCTGGTCGGGTAGCGCTCTGACAACACATCATACAGAAACTGCTGATCCTTGAAGGAGAGCACTTCCCTGTTCAATTGTCGAACGATGAAGTATCTGAGATGGGTAACGAATCGGGAAAAATCAGTTGTTTCCTGATCCATTGCCATTCCAAAATGATCCGTCATGATACCTAGAATGTCATTAATCATTTGGGTTATCTTGATCGTTTGATTCATGCTGCCGGAATCAAACTGCGAATTCACAAAATGAAGGGCGATGGAGCTTGCCTCTGCCGATGGTAAACATACCTCAAAAGCTTCATTAATTCGTTCGACGGCGTATTCTCCGATACGGTATTCCGCAGGATACAGGTGACGGATATCCCAGTGAAGCGGATTCTGCATGGCCACACCGCTCTTGTAACGATCCAGCGCAAAGTGGATGTGATCAGCCAGGGTGAGCAGGATGGAATCGTTCAACTTTTTACCGATTTGGGTCTGACCTTCCTCTATGATTTGATCAGTGACGTTTATGACTTGCAGCGGTATATCATTAAAAAATTGCTCCACTCGCTGGTATTTGTCATTTGAGCCGATTCGAAATGTTCTTTGAATTTGTTCCCGTGCAATCGGTTGTCCTTTTACTTTTTTAAAGCCAACTCCGGTCCCGATCACAATTACTTCGCAGCCTTCGGCATCCTCTGCCAGGGCGATGTTGTTGTTCAACGATTTTTTAAACCTCATGATGTTCTCACCCCCCCAATATGCAAAAAGCACCACCATGGTCCCGAACACAAGTCAAACAAACTTGTGAAATCCAGACTGTGGTGGTGCCTGATCGAATCAGTGACACTCCTTATTTAGCTGTATCTTATACCACCCATGTAATCGTTGTCAATACCAATAATATAGATTTCTCTTACATTTCGTCTAAGTGATTATTGTCTTATTAAAATGACATAAAAGACAGCATCTTATACATCAGGAGACGTAGATTCCCCTGCGTCATAATAGTACCGAATCAAAATGTCCTGATCGTAGTTGCCGAACCCTTTCCCAAACAACGTAAGTCCGCCTCGACCAGGCACCCCTTCTTCCGGCCTTAATCCAAACGTCCAGTAAGTGGAAGAATCCAACTGCAGGTCATGGATACGCACATCCGAGATGCGCTGGCTATCCATAAACGTCCCTTCTCTGTTAATGCGCAGCACCTTCAGTACACCATACTGGTTGACGTCCAATTTCCACCATAGCGGTGTATGTTTTCCTTTCCGATCCCCAAAGTCCCCGGGGCTTGTCCATGTTCCCAGGTGTTTGCCATTAAGGGAGAAACGGATGTCGGAAGGCCAGTTTTCATTGACTTGAGGTGCTTCCGAACTGAGTTCGAGTGAAATTTCAATTTCCTGGAGATGCTGTTCTGTATTCAGATAATTGGGAATCTTATATTCCAGAAAACCTCGTGCCAACCAGAGAATACCCGCATTAACCCGATCCGGGTCCATGAAGCAGGCCGGAGTATCATATTGCCCAATCATTTGCGTCGTTGTTGCAATGCCACAGGTGGGCCAGGCTTCGTAATCCGTATACTGACCAACCGGAATCGAGACTTCATGGTAAGGAGCATCAACTGGTTCAGGGGAGAGATTGATAGTCATAAATTCTTGCAGAATAAAGCAGTATTTATACGTTCCACCGTTCTCACGTTTCATGCGGCTGCCTACGATGCCTGCTTTCTGCAATTTACTCACATGTGTACTAACGATAGCTTTGCTCAGATACAGATCTTTGGCAAGCGCATTGATATGCATCTCCCTGTTTTTTATTAATAAGCGAACGATATTTAAACGGGCCTCGCTGGCGAGCGCCTCATAGATGATCAAGGACGAGGCATCCGTGCCAAGCATCATGAACTTCACTTCCCTATCTCTATTGAATTCAATATATTTTTGATTTAGAATTCGTTATTTAGCGAACCCTGCGAAATAAACTTGCTCAACATAATAGCATTATGATACACATTAGATAACAAATCAATGAGTTGATTTTGCTTTTATGCGAACTCATCGTGAAATAAAGTTTGTTACACACCTAAAATTAATTCTATGGAGGTTTTCCCATTGCTTACATCCAAAATGCTTATTGATAAAGACTTTCAGATTGCTGAAGTTGATCCACGTGTCTATGGTTCATTTATAGAACATCTGGGACGGGCCGTATACGGCGGTATTTATGATCCGGGTCATCCCACGGCAGATGCTCAAGGTTTCCGTCAGGATGCCATTGAAGCGATTAAAGCTTTAAATGTGCCCATCGTTCGTTATCCTGGCGGTAATTTCGTATCCGGTTACAATTGGGAAGACGGCGTTGGTCCGGTAGCCGAGCGCAAACGCAGACTTGAACTCGCTTGGTGGACGATTGAAACGAATGCAGTGGGAACGAACGAATTTGCAGATTGGGCCAAACTGGTTGGAACCGAAGTCATGATGGCGGTAAACCTGGGGACTCGGGGCATTGATGCGGCGAGAAACCTGGTCGAATACTGCAACCACCCATCTGGCACATACTGGAGTGATCTGCGTATCTCTCACGGTTACAAAGACCCACATAAATTCAAAACCTGGTGCCTAGGCAACGAAATGGACGGCCCTTGGCAGATTGGTGCGATGACCGCACATGAATATGGACGTATTGCCAATGAGACCGCTAAAGCGATGAAATGGGTAGACCCGGAAATTGAGCTTGTGGCTTGCGGCAGTTCCAGCCGTGACATGAGTACATTTGCAGATTGGGAAGCAACCGTGCTGGATCTCACCTATGAAAATGTGGACTACTTGTCCCTGCATCAGTATTACAACAATAACAAGGACAACACGTATGACTTCCTGGCGACATCGCTGGATCTAGATCAATTTATTGATAGTGTGGCTTCGATATGTGATTTTGTACAAGCCAAGAAACGCAGCAAAAAGAAATTAATGCTGTCTCTGGATGAATGGAATGTCTGGAAATCCATTGGTACAAGTCGTATGGAAGAACGTTGGCAGATTGCGCCTCCAGAGTTTGAAGATGTATACACGCATGAAGATGCACTAGCCGTGGGCTGTTACCTGATTACCATACTCAAGCACGCCGATCGTGTAAAAATGGCTTGCCTTGCTCAGTTGATTAACACCATTGCCCCAATCATGACGGAAAATAACGGAGCAATCTGGTTCCAGACGACGTATTTCCCGTTCCTGCACGCATCCAATTTCGGACGCGGTACGGTGTTGCGGTCCATCACCTCTTCACCTAAATATGATTCCAAAGATTTTACAGATGTGCCTTATCTCGAAGCGATCAGTGTACATGATGAAGAGAACGGCACAATCACAATCTTTGCGGTGAACAGACATCTGGATGAGCAAATGGAACTGAATGTGGATCTGCGCTCCTTCGGAGATACGACATTTGTGGAACATATCGTACTGGAGAACAACGATCTGAAAGCAACCAATACGAAAGAAAACCCGCGCAATGTTCTTCCGCACAACGGCGGGCACACAACCGTAGATCAAGGTAAAGTGCAAGCTGTCCTGAACAAAGCGTCGTGGAACGTCATTCGTCTTAAAACAAAACAGGCATAATCAGAGCGGAAAGCGTTTGCTCCTACTCTGCTGGATCAGCATTGTTTTTCGCACCGCGTGCAGCTCCCTGCGCGCGGTGTTTTTGCTGTATAACAGTGATCGGTCGAACTACATGGTAACAAAGTAAGATGTTAGAGGCGTATTTGAAACCTCATTTATTACTCGCAACGAAGGAATTTAAGAAAACACAGGGAGTCTTATTTAACCCGATTCGGGTGGATTTTAATTCTAACGAACACAGGAGAAGCTATGCTGCAGAATCATCCCCTTTTTCACACTATATCTTACATTTTGCAACAAATAGGGTTTGTCATGTTTGTTAGAATTTTAATGGCTCGATATTGACCCGAATAAGGTTTCTGAGGTTCGTTAGCGCTGAGCAAGCATGCGAAATCGAGCTGGTTCGAACCTCATATACAGTATAAGCAAATAAGCCACCCTCCGTTTGGGTACGGAGAGCAGCTTGCAGTTAAGCATCTAGCGGAGAAGATAAGGAACAGAACAGATCAGAAAGAGATCAAATCACCCAACACACTAGCAATACTTCATTTCCAAATGCAACAAAGGTTGTGTTCTAATTCACGATGCTCATTTCAAGTATTATCCTTGTTGTGCTTCCTCTTCACCTTCGGTTTCAGCCTGGCTTGCTGGAGTCATCAGCCCTTGAACTGCCCCCATAAATGGCTGAATCTGCTTAATCATGCCATACCCCATTTTGACCACAGGTGTAAACCGCTGGATCATGCCAAACAACCGCATCCCCCCGCCTAACATACCTCCAATCGAACCTGCTCCGCCAAAGCCACCTAACAATGAGCCTAGCATAGGCATGGAAGATGATACCTGGGCTTGCCTAGACGTTGAACGAGACATCGACCGGGATCGCACCTGCGACTTACGAGTGCTGTTCGCTCGTTTACGATTTCGAGAGGATGCTGTTTTTCTCGTAGCCCCTGCTTTAGGTTTTGTTTTGCGAGCACTGCCTTCAGATGAGGGTGCTGTGATTGCGGCCTGAGTAAGCTTTCCGCCCCCGGTAAGCACTACGCCTTCGCTGTTAACGCCAGAGATGTACCCGACGTACGTCTCGCCATTATGAAGAGTCACGCAGACTGGGCGATCCTTGAGCCGTTTTATCTGGACGTGTATTTCATTGGTCTTAGCCATGGAATTCACCTCACTTGACTTGATCTACTTCAGTCTACGCAATGGGTGGACGACTTGCCTGTGCGAATAACACATCTTAACCATTAGCAAAAAGCCAAAAATACCTCCAATCCAGGCTGAAGTACTATGTGCATTACCACATGGATAAATGTGCTAATTCAATTTCTTGTTTTTCTTCAGATATGCTCAATATACATCTCATTCAAGATATAACCCATACGATATGTGTGCTCTGCCAATTCAGATTTCACATATGATTCAATATCACTCTTTTCGATATTGTACATGACCTCTATTTCTCTAGAAAAAAGAAGGTGTCCCTCATTGATTTTCTGTTCCAACGAGGTTATCTGTTTTGGTTTCAGATCAACACCCAGCACCTGCTGAAGTGCTTGCTCATATGTTTCAAGAGAACGCGCTCCGACAATTTTCATACCCTGGTTCTCTTCATTCACAATGATAATTGATGGGAAACCTCTAACTCCCAAACTAGCGACACTCTCAAAGTCTTCCTCTAATAACTCTTGTGCAGATTGCTGTGCAGCCGCCTCAACCACTTCTTTTCCATTCAAGCCCAGTTGATTGACGATATCCGTCAGCACATCATCTTCTCCAATATTTCGATTAAATGCGAACACGGCTTCACGCGCACGTCTTAAAAAGTCATGTTCTTTCCCAGGGTGTGTACTCTGAATGACCTTAAATACGCGAGATGGCGGATAAGAAGAAAGTATTGGATTATCGTGCCATAAGGAACCGTCGATGGGCATGCGTGAATGCTCACCCACTTCCTTCCAATGCTCTGCAACGTCCGAAGGTTTCTGAATCCCATTAGCGCCATCCGAGAAACCATTCCAGTTAGCCAGTAGCCCACCCATTTTAATTTGCATCGTAAAATAATGGCCGTATTCCTCAACAAACCGATGAAGCACAGGCTCAAGCGCCCAGCAATGAGAACAGATCGGATCTGTTGCGTAATAAAGAGTTATCCTTTTCTCAACGTGATTCAGATTGATTTCTTGCATCGCCGCTTCCTCATTCACACCACATACGCCTGTTTCCAGATCACACATCATAGATTCGTTACTCACGTTTATCCCGCCTTTATATTATCTTATGAATTGATTTTCTTGTGTTAGTTTGATTATAATGTCTACAATCTTCTGAACAAGTACGATTCTTTTTCTGACTTAGTATCAAAAAGTATACTATTGGAGGGTATCAAGTGAAATACGAGTTTAATTTCGATCAGTTATGTCCAGCGACTTATGCATTTCAGGTCATTGGAGGCAAGTGGAATCTTCCGATCCTGGCAATCCTCAGTGAAAATGACTGTATACGTTACAATGAATTAAAAAGAAGACTGCCTGGCATTACCGGAACGATGCTAACGAACTGTTTGAAGGATTTGATTCATTCCGGCATCGTGCATCGGGAGCAATATAACGAGGTTCCACCGAGAGTGGAGTATTCGCTCACAGAATCAGGCAAGGAATTGGTTCCTTTAATTGAATCCATGGTAATATGGGGTCAGAAAAATATGACAGCAGGCGTGAAGCAACAAGATATATAACTCCTGGCCTAGTGTAACCCCTTAGCCTAGATGTTCATTTTCGAATCGCTCTGTACACTTTGTTCAACGGCAAAAAGGCTATTTCACTGGACCATCACGTCCTTTGAAATAGCCTTTCCTTTGTAATCACAAGACGGCCGCTTGTTTACGACGTGTGCACATCTAACCATTCAGGTCCTCATCTTCCTCATTTCCTAAATACATAACCGTTTTTTCTCCCTCAACCAATCTAATGATCTGCTTTCGTAACTTTGAAGGAAATAACGGTAGTTGGTTTAACTTATTAATTTCGAGCCACTCATATTCTATCTCGTTTTTGTCCATTGGCAGAATAGAATTGTCATGCTCTATTAAACCTATGTACTCGCACAAAAAAACAAAATCTACACGATGAAGAGCTTCACCGTATACACCTTCAATGACAAATTCCAGTGATAACGGTTCTACATCTATTCCGATTTCTTCCCCAACTTCACGCTTCACAGCATCGGTCAGCGTTTCACCTGCATTCTGGCTCCCACCAGGCAGGATGTAGATCACTTCATCATTATCATCCTGCTTCATTGCCAGCATTCTCCCGTCTTTAATGATCAATGCTTTTGCAGAATTTCTAATTTTTCTTTCCATTACTAATCCCCCATATATATATCTGTGAAAAACTATTTTAACACATACATCTAAACAAATTCTGAACAATCAAATCAACTCACTCTTGGCGACCTCCATGAAAGCAGCCATGGACGGAGAGATCCATTTTTCCCGATGCCAGAGCATTTGCGCAGAAAAGGATACATCTGATAAATCCCACGGCAGAGCAACCACTTCCCCATCGCTCAACTCTTTCTTCAAAGCCATTTCAGGTAATAAAGCGACCCCTAGACCAGCCACAACACATTGTTTAATGGCTTCTACACTATGAAACTCCAGTTCTGTCAGAGCATCTGCACCTTTCTTCGTTATGGATTGGTCAAAATAAGTGCGATACGAACAATTCTTTTCGGTCAGTAAAAAATGCTGTTTGTGGAAGTCATCAACAACTAACGCGGAACGCGATGCTAACATATGATCGGGGGAAACCACCATTTGAAAGGTCTCATCCTTTAAAAACTCTGAATGAAGGTCTTTGGAATTCATAGGCTCATCCAATACAAAAACGACATCGGCATGCCCTTCTCTCAGACTTGATTTAAGCTCTTGCCCAGACAAGGGGCGGAACAATAACCGCACACCAGGATAGTCCGCTCGGAAGCGTTTGAACAACGCTGGAAGAAGATATGCACACAGCACTTCGTCTGCTCCGATCACAACCGTTCCCGCCAATTCTCCGTGCTGACTGGATATGCACTTTGCTTCCTCTACATCGTTTAATATCTTAGTGGCGTACGGCAGAAACTGTTGGCCAGCATCCGTTAACACGACCTTTTTGCCTAATCGATCCAGCAATTTCACCCCAAGCTCTTCTTCCAGCGATTTGATTTGCATGGTTATGGTAGAGGGTACATAGCTCAATAATTCAGCAGTTTGACTAAAGCTGCAGGTCGATGCAAGTGTCCAAAAGGTTTTTAGCTGGCGTATTTCCATGAGTCAGGCACCTCCTAAGTTCAAAATAAATGAATGATATGTTCGATAACGTTTCGTTGAATTGATAATAGACGTAATGTAGAGTGAAATCAAGTTATTACTATTTTATAAGGAGAATCAATCTATGAACGATTATGAAACATATAACCTTGGAGATACATTACTTCAATCGGGACAACAGCTCCCTCAAGCCTTTATCGCTTACAAGACGTATGGAAACTTAAACGCGGCAAAGGACAACGTTATTGTTGTCCCAACATGGTTTGCTGGAATTCACACAGATAATGAATGGTTAATTGGAACAGACAAAGCACTGGACCACAGTCGTTATTTTATCGTTGTGCCCAATATGTTGGGTAACGGATTATCATCCTCTCCAAGCAATACCCCTGCCCCATATGATAAGGACAACTTCCCTCTCATCTCCATGTATGACAATGTGCGTGCCCAACATCAACTCATCACTCAAAAATTCGGTATTTCCAAAATCAAACTTGTTGTGGGCTGGTCTCTGGGAGCCATGCAGGTTTATCAATGGGGAACCAGTTATCCTGAGATGGTCGAGCGTATTGCCCCCTTTGGCGGAACGGCAAAGAGCAGACCCCATACTCAGTTGGTATTCGAAGCAATGATCGCGGCGTTACAGGCAGATTCAAATTATAAAAATGGTAGATATGAACGCCCTCCGGTCGCCGGTCTCGCAGCGATGGGAAGAGCTTATGCTCCATGGGGGTTCTCGCAGGCGTACTATTTGGAGAAATTGTATCAATCTGAGGGTTACGACTCCTTGAAATCTTATGTAGAAGATTACTGGGATCAGGTATTTCTTCCCTTCGATGCTAACAACTTGATTACCATGCTGCGTACAGGAATATATGGAGACATTAGCGATAATCCGGTAGATGACGGCAACTTCGAACAGGCGTTAAGCAAGATCACTGCTCCTGCACTCGTTATGCCAGGATCAAGCGACTTGTTTTTCACGCCAGAAGACAGTTCGTATGATGCTCAGCATATGCCAAACGTGGTGTATCAACCTGTAGAGTCCAAGTGGGGACACTGCTTTGGAATCGGAGCAAACGAAGAGGATTCACTCGTTATCGATCATCGTCTAAAACAATTTTTGGAGTCATGAGTAAAAAAAGAAGGAGCACAAAGTAAAAAAAGTACACAAAGCTCATTTATCTTTTCTCCGCTACAACTCAAAAGTAAAAAAAGATACGGGTTCTCGTCAATAACCTTTATATCCCGTTCCCCCTTTCTCGTTTAGAATATTTTCAAGTAAGCGTTATTGAAATATGACTGATAAGGGGGAAAAGAAATGAACAAGAAAACGAAAGCCTTAGTCTTGTCGGTGTGCATGTCAACCTTATTACTCGCAGCCTGTAGCAATGGAAGCGGTGCTGATAAAGGTTCAACGACGGACACGGATTCCAACGAGGCTGGAACAACAACCATTCACACCGTAACATCAGAATACACTTCTGCAAAATATCCAAAAGGCGACGATATCACCAACAATGTATGGATTAAGCGCTACAAAGAGAAGTTTAATATTGATGTCAAAACAGACTGGGTTAGCGATGAGTACGATACCAAACTCAATTTGGCTATCGCATCGAACGATCTTCCTGACGTATTCAGAGTTAATCCATCACAACTAAGACAGTTGGTCGAAGCAGATATGGTCATGGACCTTACCGAGGTCTTTGAACAACACGCTTCAGATCGTCTCAAAGGTTACATGGAAGCAGATGCGGACAGTTACGAATCTGGAAAGAAGGACGGTAAGCTGTACGGGATACCGCAGATGCACTGGGGATTAATTGATCAACCCGACTTCATCTGGATCCGGAACGACTGGAAAGAAGAATTGGGACTCCAGGATCCAAAATCGGTGGAAGACATCAAGAATATCGCACTGAAATTTATGGAAAAGCACGGCGGTTATGGTTTAGCGGTAGACCAATCATTGGATTACCTCAACCTGCTCGCTATTGCATGGAATGCACATCCGGATATGTGGATGGAAGATAACAGTGGACAGCTAGTATACGGCTCCGTGCAGCCTGAGATGAAGAATGCGTTGGCGGAGTGGTCAGAATGGTACAAGCGGGGCATTATTGATCCGGAATTTGCAATCAAAGACTTTAATGCGATGAACGCGGATATCGTAGCCGGCAAAGTGGGAATGCAGCCGTATTACCAATGGTGGGGTTATAATCCGGGTGTCGATACAGTATCCAATCTGGGTAAGGACGCTATCTTCTATCCTTATATCATTCCTACCGTTGATGGGAAAGAAGCCAAACAATCCATCTTTTTCGCCAACAACAATTATATCGTTATGAAAAAGGGATTTAAGAGCCCTGAAGAAGTGATCAAAATTTTGAACGACTATGCTTATATTGTGGATGAAGGCAATGGCAAGGAATCCACAGAAACGTTATCCGCCTTGCTGGACAACGATATTGGCCATGTTGTTGGAGCGTTCCGTGTACTTAATCCGAATTCCGATTACGAGCAATTTGAGGCGGTCTCCGCTGCCCTTCAATCCAAGGATACCAGTGGACTCACGACTTCGGGTATGTGGCAAAAATATAACAACAGTGTGGAATTCATGGAGAATGCAACCCCAGGAGCAGTTGGTGATTATTTGCAACAAGGGGCTCCAAAGAATGCGTATGGTCTTGCCAAGAAAGTACTGGACAGCGAGAACTATACAAAGACGGCCTTATGGGGTGTTACGCCAGAAATACTTTCAAGCTACGGCACAACCTTGGATGATATCCTGACCGAAGGCTTCACCAAGATCATTATGGGTAGCGAAAGTATCGATTATTTCGATGTTATTGTCCAGAATTGGCGTGCAGCCGGGGGCGATAATGCAACCCAGGCAGTTAATGAAGCCTACGGGAAGAAATAATCTCGTTTGTCACAAAGAGGGGACGAGGGTCATCTCTCCCCTTTATTTGATAGCGATTACATTTGGTGTACAAGGAACGGAGGAATATGTATGTTGAGAAAATGGAAGCAGCAGAGTCCTTACCATCTCATGTTGATTCCAAGCCTGGTCTTGGTCTTCATCTTTAGTTACATCCCTTTCTACGGACTTATTATTGCATTTCAGAAGTACAATCCGGGCCTTGGCTTCAACTCGCCATGGGTAGGATGGGATAATTTTACCCACATATTTAATCAGCCGAACTTCGTAAGAACGATCTGGAATACATTGTACATGTCTGTCTTTAAGATTATCGGTGGTATAATCGTGCCCGTAATTTTCGCATTACTGCTTAACGAGGTACTACACAGTGGAATTAAACGTACATTTCAAACCCTTGTCTACATTCCGAACTTCCTCTCTTGGGTCATTATGGCCGGTATCATGCTGGATATCCTTAGCTCCGATGGCATTGTCAATACGTTTTTAGGCGTATTTGCTATTGCACCGATCTCCTTTCTTGGCACACCCTCTATTTTTCCTTGGACGATGATTGTGAGTGACATATGGAAAGGCTTCGGCTTTGGCACGGTTGTTTATTTGGCAGCCCTGACCAGTATTGATCCGGGACTTTACGAAGCCGCGGTGATCGATGGAGCGAAACGGTGGAAGCAGACCATCTATATTACTTTGCCTCTTCTCATGCCAACCATTGTTTTAATGACTGTATTATCGCTTGGAAACGTACTTAATGCTGGCTTTGACCAGATCTATAATCTCTACTCCCCTGTTGTCTATCAGACCGGTGATATTATTGACACCTATGTATATCGGTTGGGAATCCAACAGGCACAGTATTCGATTGGTACCGCTGTCGGGTTATTCAAATCGATCATTTCCAGTGTTCTCGTTGCTGTCTCGTACATTCTGGCTTACAGAGTGGCTGGTTATCGTATCTTCTAAGAAGGGGGAACTTACATTATGATCTATGATAAAAGTATGAGCAGGCGTGTATTTCTTATCATAAACTACACCATATTGCTTCTAATCTCTCTCCTATGTATCCTGCCGTTTATCAACCTGCTGGCTGTTTCATTCAGCAGCAGCGCGGCTGTATCTGCGGGGAGTGTTACGTTCTGGCCTGTGGAATTTACGACAAAAGCCTATGAATTTGCATTAACTGGAGGATCATTTTTCTCCTCTCTCTGGGTAGCCATTCAACGAACCGTTATCGGAACGTTGGTGAATCTGGTTCTGATCGTACTCACCGCTTATCCCCTCTCCAAATCAAAACAAAAATTGATGGGGCGTAATATCTATATGGGATTTTTCATAGTAACCATGTTATTCAGTGGAGGATTAATTCCAACCTATCTCGTGGTCGTCAAAATGGGACTAATCGACTCCATATGGTCTCTGATCCTGCCTGGGGCCCTCCCCGTATTCAGTATGATTATCCTCATGAATTTCATTAGGGGGTTGCCTGAGGAAATTGAAGAATCAGCAATTATCGATGGTGCTGGGCCTGTACAGGTATTGCTTCGTATTCTACTCCCACTTCTCAAGCCCGCTCTCGCAACGGTTGGTTTGTTCAGTATCGTTGCCCACTGGAATTCGTGGTTCGATGGCATTATCTATATGAACAATCCAGCCAATTATCCATTACAAAGCTACTTGCAGACCCTCCTGCAAAGTTTTGAGCAAATCATGCTGAAATCCGGGTCAGATTATACGCAGCTGTTGTCCATGATGAACGCCAGAACGGGGCGCGCCGCTCAGATGTTCTTGGGAGCCATTCCGATTTTGCTCGTGTATCCGTTTTTACAGAAATATTTCACCAAAGGTTTGGTGCTAGGTAGCGTCAAAGGGTGAACAAAAGGGCTTGCAGTTCATACTGCGAGCCCTTTGTTTATATCTAAACTTATTTTTATGATCGCTGTACCGCATTATGAGATGCATAAATGAAAGCATGAATGACTATTTGGCTTCTATGATGGCAGGCAGCAGAATGGAGAACTTGGTACCTTCTCCTACCTTACTTTCCACCTGTATTCCATAAGGTTTCCCAAAATGAAGTTGAATCCGCCGCTGCACATTATGCAATCCAATCCCATTCGTTCCCGTACTTGCACCCGACTTTTCTTCCAATAGATTCTGCAACGTATGATGATCCATACCCACGCCATTATCGCAGATTTCGATTACAACTTTATCCACCCACAGTTGAATCCGAATGGTAATGATTCCGTCTTCCTCAAGTTCGGCCAGACCATGAAAAATCGCGTTCTCCACAATGGGCTGCAGGATCATTTTGGGCATTCGATAATCCAGTACTCTATCCTCTACCTCATATCTCATCTGAATACAATCATAGTACCTGACATTCTGGATCGTTACATAATTCGTTATATTATTGAGTTCCTCACGAATCGTTACGAGGGTTCCATCGGATTTTGTCGCATAGCGGAGCATCGAGATTAGGGCATCGGTCATTTCCACGATTTTGTCAGCCTGTTGCATTGAGGCGATCCATTTCACCGACCCAAGGGTGTTATACAGAAAGTGAGGCTTGATCTGGTCATGGAGCGCACGCATCTCGGCTTTGGCTTTTTCTATCTCTTCCTGCTGCATCCGTTCGACCAACCGCTTCAACTCGTGTGACATTCTGTTAAACCGAATGGATAAATGACCAATCTCGTCTCTGGAGCCAATTGGTTCGACTTGATCAAACCGACCTTTCTCGACTAGAGCGATATTCCGTAGCAGTTTTTTAATGGGAGTTGTGATCACGTGAGATAGAAAGATGGATATGACGGCAGCAAAAAGAACAATGACAATGGCAAGCGTCACCAGATTACGGCCCAATATTTTGCCATCAGCAGTCAGCTCATCCAAAGGCATATATAAGTAAGTTGTCCATTTTTGCTGACTAAGGGGACTGGTCACCACGACATTGAGTGATTCAGGCGGGCGAACGTTGTCCCGGAACAGTGTCCCGATTAATCGTTCGTTCACGTTATATACGATCTTGTCATCCTCATCAACGATCATGAATCTGGAGCGCAGCCCTTCCTGCAAGTTTCGATTAACAATTTCGATAAATTTGATATCAATGCTGACAACGATCACGCCAAGCAGTTCTCCACTAGACACATCATGAATTTTGCGAGCGTGTGACACTGCCAGTATTTTATTTTCCAATTGCTCGTCGATTCGTGTTGTGAGGGTAATGGTTCGATCGTTATCATGCATGAACTTTTTAAACCACAATTCGTTCTCTACTTTGAAGTTTGGATCAATGGGTTGATGTGGACTGACAAAAAGGTCTTGTCCCCCGTTCATATTGTAGAGGTAGATGGAGAAAACGCGATCTTTCATCATGATATAATTCATCAGAATATTGTATGCGGCAATCTCATGTTGTTCATCGCCCTCTCGCAGGAAATCCTGGATTGGAAAACTCCCTTCATGAGTCGCGGACAGATTGTCACTAAGGCCATTGCTGGCTAGCAGCGAAATTTTCTCAATCTCCTTGAGGAACTCGTCAATGCGAATATTCGTTTGTTTAGCCAGATCGTTTAGCAACGTTGTATAATTCTGTGCCAATAACCGCTCTGAGGAGTAATAAGAATTGATTGTCATCACCAATACGGGAAGGATAATGACCGTCATACAGATCACCATAATTTTGTACTTGATTCGGAAGGGCCTAACATGCTTCATATGTTGCACCTCTATTCACCGATTACATTCATCCCTGCTGTAATTCTCGATATTCCTCAGGAGTGACACCTACCGATTTTTTGAAAATCTTACTGAAGTACGTGTAATTATGGTAGCCCACCTTTTCTGCGATTTCATACACTCTCATTCCTCTGCTCAATAGATACGCCTTCGCATGTTCAATTCGTACTCGAGTCAAGTACGTAATAAAGTTCTCTCCTCGTTCCTGTTTGAACACGCGGCTGAGATACGACGGATTCACACTGATTTGGCTAGCGATACTTTGCAGTGAGATATCTTCCGCATAATACTTGTCGATCAATTCAGTGGCGAGGTCGGTGTAGGTGCTTTCCTGTTTGATTTGGGAATCGGTTTGGAAGTAATACGCAATATGAGCAAGCATATCTTGGTGGATATCCTCCCAATACTCCCCCTTTAGAACGATTTCATAGGGCGATTTCTCTGTTAAAGAAGGTGCACCTCTTTCCGTAGCTCGGGATAGATGGGAGTGAATGGTTTCCATCACCATGATATATTGCTTGCGAATGCTATTCTCATCGGCTCGTAGCTGTTCCAGATTGGATCGGATTCCTTCAAGGAACTCTTCCGCCTTTTGGTTGTCTTTGCTTACCCACAACTTCAACAAATCTCGTTCTTGTTGCGGGCTTAAAGCCCCCTTAACTTCATGTCGATCTGGGGATAGAACCATATCTTCGTAATACAACACCTGGTTGCTTCCTGTGAAGAAACCCTGTTGTAGAGCCGTTTCTGCCTCTTGGCAGGCCTTCCTGATGTGAAGGAAACCGGAAGTCATTCTACTTACCCCAGCCGTGAGAGATAGATTCATGAAATCCTTGATCGAAGACAGCAATTTATTACATAGTTTATTCAAGTCGGCGTGTACAGATTGGCTCTCAGGAAGTACATTGACAATCACCCAATATTCAGAGGAACTTTCAACAAAAATCTCTTTCTCCCACTTCGATGGAATGATCTCTTCCATAATATTAAGAATTGAAAATCGGAGCAGCTTTTCCCCCTTCTCAATATATTTCCGCTTTGCATCCTCGTAATAGTTCACGATGAACTTCATGACAACCAACTGGTCCGAACGTATACGAAAATGCAGTTCTTCCGCTTTGGTGACGATATCCTCCTCACTAATGAATCCGCTTACAATATCTTGGAAAAAACTATCCTTTAGATATCTTAGGCTCTTGGAATAGTCATGTGTTATAGAGGGTGTGTTGGTTGGGTGAACATGTTCACTTTGCAGTTTCTGTCCAACATTGCTCAGGAGGTCAATAAGGGAGGATTCGGTGATCTCACTTTTAATCAAGTAATCTGAAGCTCCAAGTTTTAGCGCCTCTTTCACATAATGAAATTCGTCAAAATTACTCAGGATGACATACTTACAGGTTTTCAGTACGCAGGAGGCCTCTTGTATAAGCTGCAGCCCATCCATAATCGGCATTTTAATATCTGTAATAATTAGATCAGGCATCACTTCAAGCGCAAGGCTTAATGCCTCTTTTCCATTTCCCGCCTCGCCCACAACATAGAAATTATACTCTTCCCAATTCAGCATGGAACGAATTCCAACCCGCATGAGCAATTCATCATCTACGATCATCAGTTTATACATGCGTATCCCCCAACATGAACCATTTTTATATATTTTACCATTAAACGGACTCTTGCAAAGATGTCTAGCGAACCTTATTGAATTGCGGGTATCATAAATAACACTTTTACAGAACATACGTTCCTGTTATAATCAGATTATCGTATTTGGTGTAGCATAAAATGACCGTATGGAAAGGATACATATCATGAATTTATACAAGTTTGAATTAACGGTGAATGGATATTTATTACGTGTTCATTTCAGTGCATCTGAAGAAAGTGGCCTGAAATGGTGTAAACGAATTGCTACTGAATTCCAGAATAACGTTGCCAATCTGGAGATCAAGGTTGATATACATAAAAAGCAGAAACAAAAGCATGCACGGGAATATCACGGAAAGCCATATCTGTATGATAGGACACTTAGGAAAAAGCCGCTTGCGAAGAAAAATAAAACGGCTGAATCATCTGCTGTTATGTTTATGTAAAGGGGAATTAACATTGCTGCTTAACGAGTCTTCTCAATAGAAAGACAAAAAGACTAAAGAACGGATTGCTGATGATAGCATCAGTGGCCGTTCTTTAGTCTTTTATGAAGTACTATCGACACCTTGAGTAGACTGAAATTCCTTTCACGCCCCGGCGTCTCCAATCATTTGTCGTTCAATTTGTTTCATTTCATAAAAATAGCCTTTTTGCTCCATTAGCTCTGAATAAGAACCCGATTCCACAATCTTGCCTTGGTCCATGACCAAAATCCGATCCATCTCTTCCAATCCCGTAAGCCGATGGCAGATCAGGAGAAGTGTATCTTCCGATGCCTGTGCCAGAAGATGCTGCAACACCCGTTGCTCTGTGACGTAATCCAGTGAGGACGTCGGTTCGTCCAGCAGCCATAACCGTCCCTTGCGCAGCATGGCCCTTGCCAGAGCCAGCCGCTGTTTCTCACCATCCGACAGGTTCTCCCCTTTTTCATATACCATATCAGTCAATGATTTATTTGGCAGTTGTACTTTATCCAGCACAGCGGACAGTTGTTCATCCGAATGTTCTTCTCCATTCAGTAGCAGATTATCACGAATGGTTCCCCGGAAGAAATGACTTTGCTGCAACACAACATTGGCGTTTTGCCAAATGCTCTCTTCATTTAATTCCTGCACCAGAACATCGTTTAACCGGATATCGCCAGACGTTGCTTCACGCAGCTTGAGTAGCAGATCGATAATCGTTGACTTGCCTGACCCACTTGGCCCGACTATTGCTGTTTTGGAGCCTGCTGCAAATTGTAGGGAGAGTTCCCTCAGCGCCGGTCTCCATTCCCCTTCATATTGAAAGCTAACACCGGAAAGTTCAATCGAAACCGCCTGATCGGCTGACACTTCACCGCTTGGCTGTACAGGTTGCACATCGGAGGTCGGCACCGTTTCCGACAGTCGCTGAGCAGCGTGTTCACTATCCTGCTTATATAGAGGTAATATAGCCATTGCGGCAGCTTCTTCGAACACGGTCTGCGTGGCCAGGATCAGCATGGCGAGGAATACACCTGCAAACGCTCCATTCACAATTAAGAAGGCACTGAGTGCTAGCACACCCCATGTAACAAGATACGTTACAAAAATGTGCATAGATTGCCCGCGCAGCAGGTGCAAAGCGGCTTGTTTCTGTTCTGTTGCCAATGCAGAGGAAGCCTGCTGAAGCTGTTGCTCACGCTGTTCCAATTGGCCGTATACTTTCAGATCACGGAAACCATATAACACTTCGGTCACTTCCGTGGACAGCAAGGCCCGTTGCTGGCGGACACGTCCGTGTATTTTTCGCTGACCAAGCAAGACAATGCCCGGTACAACAAATGCCGTGATCAGCATGCCTAGTACTAACAAGCACGCAATCCAGATTGAAAAGGCCGAAGTGAACAGCATGGTAGCCAAAAACACCATAACGACCATGATGGGTGGATACGCGACCCGCAAAAAGTAATTTTGCAAGCTTTCCACATCACCCACGATCCGCGCAAGCAGATCCCCGCTTCGGTTTTTGTTCAATATACCTGGCGTTACCGGAATCAGTTTGGCAAAAAAGGACGTCCGCAAACGACTCAGCATGGAGAATGTTGCCCTGTGCGAATACAAGCGTTCCCCGTAGCGACTTGCCGCTCGAAGGAAACCGAGCAGTTTGACCATGGAAGTGAGTACAATTAAGGTATACAGTGGTGGCGCAAATACCGTCTGAGATATCATATATCCACTCGCGGAAAAGAGAGCTACACCTGCTATGCCGGCGATAAATCCGCCCAATATCGAAAGCAGAATATCCTTGCGCTCCTGAATCATCGCTTTTGACAGAATCGTCAGCTCATTCATGCTAACCCTCCTTTCCGTTGTACATCTACCATCTCTGCATACTGCGGCAAACGCCCTAGAAGCTCGTTGTGATGTCCTGAATCCACCAATACCCCATTATCCATAAACAAAATGTTGTCCGCATGTTGAATTGTATATAAACGGTGTGCCACCGTAATCATCGTTGCCGTTTTGGCTAAAGACGCAATGGATTGTTGCAGTACCCGCTCGGTGTGTAGATCCAGACCAACGGTGGGTTCATCGAACAAAATAACAGCTGGTCGCTTCAGAAAAGCACGTGCCAAAGCAAGTCTTTGTTTTTCCCCACCAGACAGCCCCCGGCCACCTTCACCAACAAACGTATCCAATCCCTGCTCCAATTGTGCAACAACGCCAGCAAGTCCAGCTTCCTCTGCCGCCTGCTCAATTTCAGCTCTGGAGACGTTCCGACCCGCGCCAATCGCGATATTTTCGGCAAATGTACCTGCAAAAATATACGGATGCTGTGTAATGTAGCTAACACGTTCAAACCAAGCAGCCTCATCATGTTGTGAAATCTCGCTTCCGTTAACCAGAACCGCTCCCGAACCTGGTTTCAGCAAACCGGCAATGAGATGAAGCAGCGTGGTTTTACCTGAGCCACTTTTGCCTACAATAGCAATCTGTTCTCCCGGTCCAATCGAGATCTGTCCGGTCTCAAGTCCAAAGGAATCAGGTGTGTACTGGAACCGGACATCGTTCAGTTCAATGGTTGGTGGCAATGTAATCAACTCGGCACGAGCTGTACGGATCTCTTCCGTCTTTGCAATTGCATCGACATCGGTTAATTCGCTTTGATCGGACCCTTCTACACCCTTCGTTGGTGTGCTCTTGATATTTGTTTCCTCAAGCATCTGTTCCACCTTACGAATGGCACCCATACTGGTTCGCCCGCTGTGAAAAGCCGTTCCCGTATTCTTCAATAGACTGTAAAACTCAGGGACGAGCAACAACACAAGAAAGGCCGTATGGAAGCTCATCGATTTGAACACAAGTAACTGAATAGCCAGTTCAAGCGCAACAATACCGATGCTTAACATCACGATCGATTCCAGCATAAACGTATTTGTAAATGCAATCTTCAAAATGCCCATCGTGGCATCACGATACCCCAGACTGCTGCGTTCAATTTCCTGTTGCTGACGTTTAGCCCGTCCGAATATTTTCAATGTAACCAGCCCTTGAAGCGAATCCAGAAATGTACCGGAAAACTCAGCCAGTTGCGCGTATTTTTCTTCTGATTTGTTCTTTGTCTGAAGCCCCACCAAAATCATGAACAGCGGGATAAATGGTGCTGTAAACAGCATAATCCAGCCTGTGTTGGCGTGCTGCGTAAACGTAACGATCAGAATCAGAATCGGGATCATCGCAGCTTCCATCATACGTGGCATGTACTGACTGAAATAACTGTCAGCCTCATCCACAGCATCCAAAGCGACACTTACCTTTCCTCCCGTCTGTCCACTCAGGGTTGTAGGCATGGAAGCGCGGGTCAGGTTCTGCAACACCGATGCTCGCATATTCGTCTTGGCGTGTGCTGCCATATGCAAGCCCACTTTCCCATTACCATACGACAACAGTGAGCGTACAGCCATAACAACCAGTAATAGGCCGAGCAACAGCAACACTGATGAAAAGGAAGCTTTCTCTACAAAGATTCGCTGGACTGCTTCAGCCACCAAGGTGGCCTGGCTTATAATAGCTATACCAAGGGCCAGCGAAATGATCGCAAGGAGGAGTCTGTTTTTTCGTTGTAAAGACATTTGCTGCGAGATCAGATTGGATTTAGCTCTCCTCTTCATTCAACGCTCCTCCTTTATTTTTTCCCTTTCACATAATCCGCATCAAACAGGAACAGTTTGAAGACCAGAATTAGTGAAGGAATTAACAGGCACAGACCCCCGATAAACACAACGACTAGTGCAAAACCCATCGCTGGTGGTGTGGCGCTGCTCTGAATGGTGATGAATGGATCAAGAATATAAGGATATTGCCCAATACCGTAAGCGAAAAAGGCTGTAAGAAATTGCAGCATGATGCATATAAAAGCTAATCCGTAACGCCGTCCGTTATATAACAGCCACATGGCAATCATGAAAAATGCAACGGAAAGCGCCAGTAGCCACCATAAATCCATCATATTTTGAAAATGACGCTCATTGTGTTGACCCAAATATATAAATGCAGTCAGCGCGAGAATAATGGTCGGTGTGCTCCAGAACAAAGCATAGTTCCGCATCAGCTTCAATGCCGAATGATCTTCTGCCCGAGAAGCGTAAAATGTGAGAAATGAACCGCTAATGAACAATACGGACACGATGGCTAGACCAACAATGCTCCATGATAACGGATTGGTAAATAGAGCCCAGTAATCCAGGGAAACCGTCTCCCCCTTCTTCAAAATAAAGCCACCTTCAGACAATGTCAGTGCCACTGACAACGACGCTGGAATAAGCAACCCTGTAGCTCCGTATAAAAACAGATATACGATGTTATTCTTGGAACCATAATTTTCGAAAGCATAGAACGACCCACGAACGGCAAGCAAAATGACGGCAATACTTCCCGGAACAAGCAGCGCAGAGCCATAATAGTAAGCGGTATCCGGGAAAAATCCAACGATGCCAATATAGAAAAAGACAAAAAATACATTGGTGATCTCCCAGACCGGTGATAGATAACGGGAGATCAGACGATTAATCAGGTGATCCTGCTTTGTCAGACGTGCATAAAAGGCGAAGAAACCTGCTCCAAAATCAATGGAAGCTACAATAAGATAACCGTACAAGAACAGCCAGAGTACGGATATACCAATCAATTCATAACTCATCAGGCCTGATCCCCTTTCTTGGCTAATTGATCATGCTTCTGTTCCAACCATTTCTCCATCTCAAGCTCAGCAGGATTATTATTGAACAAACGTCTCAACACGAGAACACAGATGACGCCGAGCACGATGTACAGAAGCAAGAAGACAAAAAATAAAATTCTCACACTCGGGGAAGAAGTAGCGGCCTCTTCTACTCGCATATAACCTCGGATGATCCATGGCTGCCGCCCCACTTCTGCATAGAACCAGCCCATCTCAACGGCGAGAAATGCAAGCGGTGCACTTAGTGCAACCATACGAAGAATCCACTTGTTAAATTGATTACGTTTCTTCCAGAACACAAACAGGAAGTACAGACTTGATATAGCGAGTAGAGCGAAACCTATTCCAGCCATTAGATCAAACAAGTAATGCACAAGCAGTGGTGGCTGCTCATCTGGTGGAAATTCGTTTAGCCCGGTAACCTCGGCGTTAAAATCTCCAAAGGCAAGGAAACTGAGCAGTTTTGGCAAATGAAGAGCGCCTATAATTTCATGTTCAGCATTCAGCCATCCCAAAAAAATCAAATCCGCGCCGCTTTCCGTCTCGAAATGCCACTCAGCAGCTGCGAGCTTCTCCGGCTGATGCTCAGCCAAAAACTTGGCAGATACATCTCCAGCTAAGGAATTTAATAAACTGAATACCAGAACAACTGCCATCATGAGATTCAAGCCTTTTTTGTGGTAGGCCGACACTCCTTTTCTCAGCATCGCAAAGGCTGCTATTCCTGCCAACAGAGCAGCTCCTGTCAGATAAGCCGAGCTTAATACATGGAACACTTTGGAGAACGTCGCCGTATTCAGCATCGCTTGTACGGGGTTCACTGCCATGAATTGACCTGCTTCCATGACAAAACCTTCAGGCTGGTTCATGAATCCGTTCACTGTTGTAATAAAAACAGCAGACATGCCTGCCCCGGCAACAATCGGAATAGTCAGCAACCAGTGGATATACGGATTTTTGAACCGATCCCATGTGTATAGATAAATGCCCAGGAATATCGCTTCAAAAAAGAATGCGAATACTTCCATAAATAGTGGCAATGCAATGACATTCCCGGCCAGCTTCATAAAATTCGGCCATACGAGGGCCAACTGTAGCGATATTGCTGTACCTGTCACGACACCCACCGCCACAGAAATGACAAACCCTCGTGACCACCTCTTTGCCATAAGTATGTAATGGTGATCCTTCTTCCGAATGCCGATGAACTCTGCAATAGCAATCATCAAAGGTACACCGACACCAAGCGTTGCAAAAATCACGTGGAATCCCAGCGTCAAACCAGTCACCAGTCTGCTCCATAACACCGTATCAATAGCCATTCTTTGTGTTGCCTCCTTTCAAACTCTGTTCATTTTTAGTGATCATTTTTTGCTTATGACTAGGTCTGTTACTCACTATATAAGTTGAACTAGAGATTATTTACACTGACACTACGATGACAGAATAACCTTCCAATCGCTGTTATCCCCAGATTTTTTCGACTCCCTTTCCAAAAGGGAAAATCCGGTGATAAAGGCGAACGCTTCGCTTTTTCAGGTTTTTTCTGTCCTCTCCGTTATCGTGTAAATGATTAGCTCAACTTATATAGTTGCATTTAATATCAGATTTGGACCTCCTATAGTTTGTATCTGTAGAACAAGAGAAAACTTTCACAAAGTAAAAGACAACGATATGTTGCCACATGTTCTTTGCGATTACTCCTGTTGATTCCTGATATTAAATACATTGAAATTGTTAGACCAGACCTAATAATCAAAATTATTATATCTTTATTTTTACCTAATTCAATCAACGTCACGTCTTCTACCCTAAACGTTCAAGAAAGGATCAACTCTTATTGACAACTTGGTGAAAAACAAAAAAAACACCCAATGGAGCTATTGATTCATTGGGTGTAAACGTGCTATTGCACGGCAGATTCGCTATTTTACTTGCTTACTGGCTCCGGACTCACCGCACCTGCCTCACGACGTACGCTCATGATGATCAGTGATGCAGCTAATATCGTAAGGATTATTCCAAGCATCTGAAATCCTGTCACATTGAATGTATCTCCCATGACTATCCCAATTAATAACGACGATAAGATGGTTCCCAGGTAGCGTGATGTATTAAAAATCCCCGATGCGACACCGATCATTTCTTTGGGTGTGCTTTTGAACAGAGCTGCCTGCATGCCGACCGCGTTTAGGCCGTTACTTATTCCAAATAAAGCTAAGGCAACAATGACAATGAAGATTGGAGAAGTTTCATTCATAACAACGATCAATATAGAGCCAAATGTCATTAAAGAAGCTGATACGATTAGAGCTGGCCGTGATCCTGATTTGTCAATCCAGCGCCCTGCGATCGGAGCAATAATGACTGAACATAACCCCAAAGCTAGCATACTCATTCCTGTATGAACTTCGTTGAGATGACGTACCTGCTTTAAATACGTTGGAACTCCAAAGAAAAGTGCGTAAAACAGAATGTTCACCAGCATGTATTGCACATTCACCCAAGTCATCTCGGGATATGTGCCAAACGTTCGCAGAGGGATGAAAGGCGTGGCTGCTTTTAATTCATGTCGGATGAACATGACGAGTGCGATTAACCCGATCCCTCCTGTCAGCAGATGCCATGTTAAAATATCTCCTGTGGAATTTACTGAAAGTAAACCGATGAGTAGAGCTACCAAGGCTACCGTAAACATCAGGATACCTGGTGCGTCAATTAACGCAAACCATTGCCGAATGGACATTTGACCAGAGATAGACGGAGATTGCTCGTCCTTCGGGATTGTTTTCCAGGCGAACCAAAAGCTTGCCAAGACAAACGGAATATTAACGAAGAATATGCTGTGCCAGTCCCACCAATGAATCAATACTCCACCAATAAAAGGTCCAATTGCAGCCGCTCCAGAAAGGAATATAGCCAAGGTGGACAAGGCGGAGGCTTGTTTTTCAGTCACGTTAATTCTGACAATCGCCATTCCGACGGCCACCATCATGCTTGTGCCAATCGATTGAATGATACGGAATACGATGAGCCACGAAAAACTGGGAGACCACGGAGCTAGCATGGACGACACAAAAACAATAACAAGACCCATGAGGAAGATCTTCTTACGGCCAAACAAATCACTACACTTGCCCATGACGGGTTGAGCGACAGCACTGGCAATGTAAAATGATAAAATAATCCACGAAACGGCTGTAAAATCAAGTTGATACACTTGTTGAAGCCTGGAGATTGCCACCGAAATCATGGAGGAATTCAACGGATTCAACATAATTCCGAGTCCAACAGCCAACATCAATCCTTTATTTCGAACGTTCATCGGTGCATCACTCCTTCTTCTGCTGTTATCTTACTTGAACATATTCATTTATTCCAACGCATTATATGTTATGATTTGATGAACTAGAAGGAATGAAGGAATGGTGCAAAATGGAGCTTCTTCAACTAAAATATTTCCTGACGGTGGCCCGATGCGAACATGTTACGGAAGCTGCCGGAAAGCTGCATGTCACGCAATCCTCCCTGAGTAAAACGATACAACGATTAGAGGACGACTTGGGAGTCCCTTTATTTGATCGAATCGGGAGAAAGCTGCGACTAAACGACTTTGGAAGAACATTTCTTCAGCGAACTGAAAAAGCCTTATTTGAATTGGAACAAGGAAAGCGGGAAATCGCTGACCTCTCCAACCCGGATCAGGGTACACTGCAATTGGCAGTGACAACGGCGAGCACATTGCCCGGCATACTGCGGGAATTCCGGAAAAACAAGCCGGATATTCAGTTCCATGTGCAAATGGTTTCGTTAGAAAACATGTCCAGACTTCTGCATCGAGGCGAGGTGGACTTTTGTCTCTCCTCCCCTCCGATTGAAGGTGAAGATATCGAATGTCAGATACTATATGACGACCCGATTGTAGTCGCTGTTCCTATGGGTCATCGATATGCAGACCGAAGCAGCATTCAATTAACTGAGCTTAAGGACGAGCGGTTTGTTGGGGTGAAGCAAGGTTATGGTGTTCGTGATATGGTGGATTCCATATGTCAATCCGTTGGTTTCCTACCGAAATATGTATATGAGGGTGACGAACCTGCAAGATTAACAGCCCTTGTTGAAGCGGAGATCGGTCTCGCGTTTATACCTAGCACAGCCAGAAACCCGCATGAGCGCATTAGATATCTTCACGTAGAGGAACATCAACTCGTTCGGGAAATCGCTCTACTTTCGCACAAAAACAGGTATATTTCAAAAGCCGCTTTAGAGTTTCGTAGCGTAGTTATGGAGTATTTCAGTGCCATGCCATGAGCATAAATTCAATACAGAGGAGTGCATTCGAACATCTGAAGTTCCACCGCATAGAAGCTCATATTAATGTGGATAACACCCCTTCCATGAAACTAGCAGAGAGTGTTGGTATGGAATTTGAATGTCTACGTAAAGGGTTTATACACGAAAATGATGAGTGGACCGATCATTTGGTTTATTACAAAAATTTCAATTAATCTACTTCCACCGATAATCAAAAAAACGAACAAAGCACTTGCGTGCTCTGTTCGCTCTTCTTGTGAAGCCGTATCGCTGTCTTCGCCTTACTCCCCCAGGCTGTTCCAGAATGATTGGAACGCGCCTTTCTCCACTTCCAGGAATGCCGGAACATTACCATAACGAACCAGACCTTCACCAAACAGAACCAGTGGGACCTGCGTTTTGTCTTCCAGCGTGAGATAGATGATCTTGCGATCTTCCTTGCCGTAGAGGTTCTCTTCCAATTCCGGACTCGTTGCGATTGGTTTGGCAGCATTTAGCGATGAGATGAAGCTTTCCAACGATTCGTCCGCTGCTAACGGCTGAAGCTGCTGCAATCCGTTGTTCCAGCTGTCGAACGTCTCCCATTGCGCCGAGGCGATGTTGCCTTGGAGATGAAGTTTGCCGATCAGGTCAGCACCGCTACTGATGGTGATCCCGTTGTTCTTGTCGAATAGCTGAGCATATACCTGACCATCGATCTCGGTGTAAGACATGATGCGGAAGTCCTTATCGTAGCCATTGACCGCATAGATGTCTGCTTCGCCAATGTTGGAAGCAAGCTCCGTGTATTTATCCTGACCACTCAACTCATTGATACCGCCAGTTGTAGTACCAAGCTTCTCACCCCGCAGATTGAGTGCATTTGCGCCTTCAAGCAATGTTGGGGACTGTGTATAGACGTTACCTCCATACACAACCAGTTGCATCATATCAGCCATCGCGCCTTTACCCTGTGAATCCGGCAACTCCATCTTCGGAATCACAATCGGGTCAAACGACGCGCCTGGAGTCACCTCTGCCACCTGAGGAGTTGGTGCAGCTGGTCCATTGAATTGTTGCCATACACTTGGCGCAGCCAATCCAATGCTGGCAGCGATAACAACACTTGCTGCAATGTATAATGGTTTGCGTTGACGGTTTGGCCCCTGATGTTGCGTCTTCAAGGATTGCTCTACCCGTTTTTTCATTTGCTCGTTTGTTTTCATATGATCCACCGCTTTCTTGTAGTTTTGTTTGAATTGTTCTTCGTTCATTACAGTTCCTCTCCTTCCAGCTCCAGTTTTAACAGCTGTCTGCCACGTTTTAATCTCATTTTCACTGCTGATTCGCTAATCTCCAGGATCTCGCTGATTTCTCTAATCGAATAATCTTCGTAATAAAACAGATGAACCACCGATCTATACTTGACGGGCAGCGACAGCACAAGTTCGATCAGCGCGTGATCTTCAGGGTTGTCCGTTGTAAGAGGATCGACTCCCTCCAGCTTGACCTCCCGTTTGCGCCAGCCTCTGCCTAATAAGGATTTGCAATGATTGGTGATGACCCGAATCAACCATGCTTTTTGATGCTCCGCATCGTTGAATGTAGGGGCTTTTTCTATTAGTTTGATGAAGGTATCCTGAGTGGCTTCCTCCGCGTCTTCTCGTCTGCCGAGGTGCACCATGGCAATCCGGAACAGCGTATCCGCGTATGTCTCGTAGACTTTCATCACATGATCGCCCAGCTGGGGCACTGATCGCTGCATGGTTGTTATGCCCTCCTTTATACCTCTAACACTCTTAAGGACGGCATTTGGTCACATTTTGTTTTAGGATTTTTTTATTGGTCCATTTCATTCAAAATGCAAAAAAAGAAAGCAGCTCCATGGAGAGGAGTTGCTTTCTTCATCCAACCAACTAGAATTTCTTCTGTAAAAGCTCGATATTATCTTCCAGGCTGCTGTCCAAGCTTACGCCTACCTTCTGCAGTTTGTTTTGGTAATATGTTCTCACACCTTCCCATTTATAGTACGGATAGGTCTTTGTTTCAATCGAGAACGCGATTTCTTCTTCAATTCTAAGCATCAATACATATAAATATTGACGTAAAATCGCATAACGACAAAAAGAGCCGCTTATTTAGCAACTCTGACTCTGCATTATAGAAGGGTATCTTGCTCCGAGACACATGAACAAAATAGTTATCACATGTCTCGCGTTATCATAGCGCCCTGTATATTTTTATGTCTACTCCTGACTCCGTTGGATGACCTTCTCCAACAAACGTTTCACTGTTCAAAAAAGATAAAGCCTTGCTATCCGTAATCATTTTGGGAGAAGTGCGAAATAAAGCAGTTTTCAGCGTTTTATCGATGTTTCCGTTGTTTTCGATATAAATTTTGCAGGAATGACCTGAGTTGTCGGTTCCTTGGAGCATGTATCTTGCCGATAACGTATGCGGGTCACCATTCTTCCCGATGATCTGCGTATCCACTCCTCCACCCAGCACAATTCCCTCAAAGTACCTTCCGGTTACGCTGCCTGTAAAAGTAATCATGACAACCGAATCATCTTCGCCATTCTGCAAATCAAATGATTCTTCGATGTTCACATGTACCGTAAACAATTCCTCTAAATTCACGTGTTCCCACCTCCATATGAATTCAATTATAACTCTACTCCCTAAAAAAAAGATTTACATATTTCCTTTAAATCAATTAAAATGGTTTACACAATGTAAAGGTTAACAAGTTGTAAATGAAGGAGTTAATGACGTACATGAGTACATTACCAAAATCAGTTCGCTTTCCGCTGTTCATTCTGATGTTAAATCTGTTTATCGCTTTATTGGGGCAAGGGATGCTCATCCCCATATTGCCGGAGTATTTAAAGCTTTTTCATGCAGGAGGTACAGTAGCAGGATTTTTAGTTGCAGCCTTCGGTGCCGCTCAATTCTTCTTTTCACCTCTCGGGGGACAACTGTCTGATCGATTTGGACGTAAAAAGTTGATCATCGCAGGTATGTTTCTGTCTGTCATTTCAGATATCATATTTGCGTTGTCGACCTCGCTGCCCCTCCTGTATGTCGCACGATTTATCGGTGGAATCAGTCTTGGTTTAATGGTTCCTGCCAACCTCGCATATGTCGCCGATATTACAACGCCAGAGACACGTGCGAAAGGTATGGGCTATTTCGGCGCAGCTATGAATTTGGGGATGGTTCTCGGACCTGGTCTGGGCGGTCTCATCGCCGAGATGGGCATTCGCATGCCCTATTTCTTTGCAGCTGGTCTGGGACTGATTGCTGCCCTAATGACGCTGCTATTGCCTGAAACACTTCCCCCCGAGAAAAGAACCGTCTCCATCCGTCTTCAAAAAGGAGATCACTTGGGCAAGAAAATCTGGAGTTCTTTTAAAGTCCCCTATTTCAAATACTTGATTGTATTGCTTGTCATGACCTTTGGTCTCATGAGTTATGAGACGGTATTCGCTCTTTTTGCAGAGCAAAAATACGGATTCAACGCTGCAACGATCTCCATCATTATTACCTTGGGCGCGATTATCGGTATTGTTGTGCAAATCTGGCTTTTGGATTGGTTCGTGCAAAGAATCGGTGAAGTTAAGCTAATCCGTCTCTCCTTAATAATCACACCCATAGCTTTATTGTTAATGTTAATTAAGGTCAACCTTGTGTTTCTGTTGTTCGCTTCTGCGTTATTCTTTGCATTCAATTCGTTTTTGCGGCCTTCGGTCAGCACGTTAATATCCAAAAATGCAGGAGATCGGCAAGGTTATGCATCAGGTCTGAATACTACATTTTCCAGTCTCGGAACGGTGATTGGCCCTCTGATCGCAGGACTATTGTTTGACAAAAACATAAACTTCCCGTATATTTTTGGTGCAATTATGCTGCTCGCTTCTCTCGGACTTACCTTGAACGCATTTCGTTCGAAGAAAGGACAACGGTATACAAGTGAATGAAAACTGGCATCAACAATTGGGAAATAAACATCGGGATGATTTGATTGCAGCAGGTAAGGAGCTTTTTTTGAAATATGGATTGCTCCAGGTGAAGATTAAGGATGTATGCACGAAAGCTGAACTTAGTAGAGTGACCTTTTATAAACATTTTCAGTCTATGGATGAGCTTCTTTTAGCCATTCAGATGCAACTGATCGAACATTTAACGGATGAGGTTAGCCGTGCATCAAGGAAGGACATGAACGGGCGGGAACAACTTAGGGTCATGTTGAATGCATGGGTTGTTTATGCCGAGAATCATCCAGACTACATCCGGTTTATTCAATTGTTTGATATTAACTATGAGATGTATGATTTTAGCCCTGAATTAAGAGAAGAGTATGATAAGTTTAACCAGAACGGGAAAGAAAAACATTTCCTGATGGGCGCTTTATCCCAAGGCGTTGTTGACGGAAGTATTAAGAATCCGTCCCCTCCGCTCGATCTGGCTCAGTTTATCTTCACAACGATGATGGGCATGCTCCAGCGCATGGTAACTATTCGTGCTGCTCATGATCATTCAATGGATATGCGAATGACGGAGCAATTTGTGAAGATGCTGCTTCATTTTGTTTGTAGCGAGGAAATACCCGAGTGATGGCATGGTAGATGGATAGATAAAACAAAAGTTTGAAATAAAAAACGGATTCCGTATATTGGAATCCGTTTTTTTCTTCATTAAACAAGCGTTAATCCGTTAGCACTGGCAACTGTCCTCCAGCTTTTAGTTGACCAAGCAATACTTTGATCCCCGCAGACGTATTTGGCTCCTGCTTCCCATATACAGCAATCCCTGAGCGCACGTTCTGCAAATAGATCATCTCGTATGGGTTACCCAATGACAATAGCGTGTATCGCTGATTACTCTTGTTCATCGCATTAATCAAGGTTTGATAATCGCTCCATCCGAACTGGCTGGCCACGTTGCGGAATTGGTAAGAAGCAAGAATGACATAATTGGCTTTGCCAATCGCCTGGAGCGTTTCATTCATTTTGCCTTGACCAACAAGTGATATTTCAGTCTTTAACGACAGGTTATTAGCGGCTTGCAACAGTTGTTTCTCAAGCTGTTTCGCCTGTTCCAACTCGGCTGCGATAATAACAACCCGGTCGCCTTGCTTGATTGGATCAGGAAGCACACCTTCGCGACTGCTGAGTACAGTGACCGCTCGCTCTGCGATTGTCTGCTCCACTGCTCGGTGTGCCTTCGATCCGATGATACCGTTAAGCTGAGTTAGCTTTTGCGCAAGAGTTTGACTGCGTTCAAACAAACCATATTTCGCTTTCATCTCCAAGATTCGTTTCACGGATGCATGTATGGTTTCATCCTTGATCGTTCCATTATTCACCGCGTTCACCAGCGTTTGATGGGCCGCTGCTGAATCTTTTGGCATAAGGATGATATCAACACCTGCGGAAACGGCGCGTTCTACCGATCGATTCTCCCCAAAATGCTCCGCAATTGCATTCATGGTAAAGGCATCCGACACAATGAGACCTTCATATCCCAGCTCTCCGCGAAGAAGTCCTGTCAGTACCTTTTTCGATAAGGTGGCAGGAATCGGCACACGTTCACCGTCTTTGAGCGAAGTGACATGTTCGTTGTCTATGGCTGGGAAAGCAACATGCGCGGTCATAATCATCTCTACACCATTTTTGATTGCAGCCCTAAACGGTTTTAATTCTACCGCATCAAGCCGTTCGCGATTATGAGTTAGCACAGGCATACCAAGATGGGAATCTACCGTTGTATCTCCATGTCCCGGAAAATGCTTCACTGCCGCCATCACCCCTGATTGCTGTAGCCCTTTTATCGTTGCCAGACCAAGCCGTGTCACCAAATCCGCATCCGAGCCAAACGACCGTATACCAATGATGGGGTTATCTGGATTGCTGTTGATGTCCAGCACTGGCGCAAAATTGATCTGCAGTCCCAGTGCCTTTAGCTCCTCCCCTGTCAGCTGACCGGCTGCTTCGGCTAGTTTTGCATCTCCAGTTGCGCCAAGGGCCATTTGACCTGGCAGGTTCGTACCACCTGGTATCCGCTTAATAACGCCTCCTTCTTGGTCGATGCTAAGAAATAGAGGAATGTCACCTGCTTCTCTTTGTATATCATGTGTGAACGTTGTAAGCTGCGTCACGTCTACAATATTTTTGTCAAAAAGAATAAGTCCGCCCAAGTCCTGATCATGGATCGTGCGTTTCAGCCCCTCATTAACGGTCGTTGTCGCTTTACCATTCCATTGCCTAATGTCGGGCATAAGCATCTGACCAACTTGCTCGCTTACCGTCATATAGGATATCAGCTTATCCCAATCTTGTGTCCGAATGGCCGCTTCACGTTCGAAGCGAATGACTCTCGCCATAAATACGGCATATTCAGCTCTCGTGACAGCTTGATTCGGACGGAAGGTGGCATCTGAATAACCGCCGACCAAGCCGTTTGAACTCATAATAAGAATGGGTGCTGCTGCCCAATGCCTGTCCGTATCTGTCCATTCTGCGGGGTTCTTACCTTCCGCGAGTGCATATGCCCGTGTAAGGAAGGCCGCAGTCTCTGCGCGGCTAAGCGGTGCGTCCGGACGGAAGGTTCCGTTAGGGAAACCACTCGCAAGTCCATTTTTAGCAGCTATCATGATTTCTCGATGGAAGGGGTGTGTAGTTGGAACATCCGAATAGGTTGTACCTTCCACTGCTCTTTTAAGCTGATCTGGATAAAGCTCCCGCACCATAAAAGTGACGGCTTGTGCCCTTGTCACAAGTGCCTCTGGCTTGAAGATCCCATTGCCATATCCGGCTACTGTTCCCCGTTTCGCCATATACGTGATGCCATCCTCTGCCCACTTTGAATACTTTAGATCAACAAACGTTTCTTCCGCAGTTGCCGTTCCCACCCCTATAAGCATAGAGCCGACAACGGCACCAATAATCGTCATCCATTTTACATGCATTTGTTTCACTCCTGTTGCTATTCTATGGATGAATAGACGCTACTGCGGTATAGTTTGTTGCGTTTTCATAATTTCAATAAATTTTATATGCAAGTCATGACTATCCCTTCACGCCGCCAATCGTCATGCCCTGAACAAAGTATTTCTGTAAGAACGGATACACCATCAGAATAGGAACACTTGCAATAATGGTCATCGTCGCTCGAATCGAGGTTGGTGTGACCGCCGTTGCATTGCTCTCGGCAGACTGATAAGCATCACTTGCTGATGAGGTTGCTGAGGTCGTCGATGTTTGCAGAATCTTCATCAATTCGTATTGCAACGTGCTTAGTTCTTTATTGGAAGAGTTGTACAGGAATACATCGAACCAGGAATTCCATTGTCCCACAGCTACAAAGAGCGATACGGTTGCCATTGCGGGAATCGTTAGCGGCAGGACAACGCGGATAAATGTCGTGAACTCCCCTGCCCCGTCAATACGGGCTGACTCCAGAATGCCTTCAGGAAGACCTTCAATAAATGAACGGATGACAATCATATTGAAGACACCGATTACACCCGGAATAATATATACCCAGAAGGAACCGATCAAGCCAAGGTCTCGAATCAGCAGATAACCGGGGATCAACCCCCCGCTGAAATACATGGTGAATACAAAAAACATCGTAACAAACTTGCGAAGCACAAATTCCTGACGACTAACCGTATACGCAAGCATGGCTGTACAGAAGACGGACACCACGGTTCCAATGACCGTACGCAGGGCCGAGATCAGAGTTGCGTGATAGATATCGGATTCGCCAAAAATGTATTTGTAATTGTCCAGTGTCCATACACGAGGCCATAGATATATTCCACCCCGAATGGCATCATTTGCATTATTAAAGGATACGGCAATCATATTAACAAAGGGATAGATCGTCACAATCATCAGACATATCATGAAGATGATGTTAAAGGTATCAAACGCTCGATCCCCGGTGCTGCTATTCCGCAAGCGGGATGTGTTTCCTTTTCGCATGGCATAGGCCTCCTTTTAGAATAGTCTGCTCTCTCCCATTTTTTTCGCTATATAGTTCGCTGAGAAAAGGAAGATGAAGCTGACCACAGTTTTGAATATGCCGGCTGCTGTACCTAAGGAAAAGTTCCCCATCCCTAATCCATATTTCAGTACAAAGATGTCCAGATTCTCCGAATAGTCCATATTCATCCCGTTACCCAGTAGATATTGTGGTTCGAATCCGGATTCAAGAATACTTCCCATGTTCATGATCAACAAGATCACAATAACCGGTTTCAAGCCAGGCAGGGTGATATATAACATCCGTTTGAAGCGACTGGCTCCATCAATCTCGGCAGCCTCATATTGCGCCGGATCAATTGCCGTAATCGCTGCCAGATAGATAATGGTGTTCCAACCGACATCTTTCCAGACCTCAGTTGCCCCCAGAATACCCCAGAAGTATTCACCTTTCCCCATCCAAAGTACCGGACTATCAATCAGGTGAAGCTTCATCAGCAGCAGATTGATAATTCCGTCTGGTGACAGGACTGTTAAGACAATGCTAGAAGCAACAACCCACGAGATAAAGTGAGGCAGATAACTGACAGTTTGCACAAAACGTTTAAATATGACATTTTTCAGCTCATTCAACAAGAGGGCCAGTGTAATTGCTGTAACAAATCCCAATACCAGTTTAATGGAACTCATGACAAGCGTATTTCGCAGCACCCGGTAGAAGGTATTATCTTCAAATAACGTACTAAAATGTTGCCAGCCTACCCACTGCTGATCGGAGAAGGACCTCGCCGGTTTGAAATTCTGAAAAGCCATGGTCCATCCCCATAACGGCAGGTACTTGAAGATAAAAGCCCAGATGACAAAAGGAATACACATCCAGGCAAGTGTTCGTTGCTGCACAAGTCGCTTAAAGAACGAGTGTGCTCTGGTTCCCTTTGGACTCGAGGCTGGAGGCATCGAGTTAAGGGAGACATTAGGTTTCTCCAAGGTGAACCTGCTCCTTTCCTGTGCTGTTATTCATGCGAGGAGAAACCGGAGTTTATGCTCTGTCGTCTTCTCCTGTGCATGTAACAGTTTGTTTTAAAGAGGTTGTTGAAAACCGGTCTTATTGAACACGCACTTAAAATGTTCGTATTACCATTTTCCTGCTACACGATCCTTCACAACTTTGGTAATGGTCGCTTCATAACCAGCTTTGTCCAATTTGTTTAATTCAGCCATGTACGCATCCCACAGCTTATCAAAATTCGATGGTGCTCCCAAGATCATTTCCGGTAAGTATTTACGTTGCAGATCATCCGATTTGGTGGTGAAGATCTGTTCAGGTGATCCTTGCTCAAGGGCGATGGACCATGCGGGGAACCATGGCCGCTCTTCCGGTTTATTAAATAATTCACTAAAGGTTTGGATACCGTAGGCTTCAAGGAACTTCTTGTCTCCCTCGGTGTAAGATGCAGCGGCTACTTCTGGCTGGTTGCCAGGGCTATAAGCGTTACCATCGGTTAGTGTAGATTCACCGCCATATTTCGGCCAGTCTGTCCCAAAGTAGGTGAACCCGAATTTACGGCTGAGCTCCAGATCATCATGAGCCTTGCGTTGATCTTCATTTGCATAATAGAATCTGCCCTTTTCATCCACACTGTACGTCTCGTCCTTGATTCCCCATTGCACCAGAACCTGATTCTCTTCCTTCAGCAAATTATCGAAATATTTGATGATACGAACAGGGTCTTTGGCATTCACCGAGATGCCTGTTGCGTAGTTGTTGACGAAGCCCGGAGGATCAACATACTGATCCTTAATTCCTTCATCAAACACAATAGGAAGTGGAGCGTAGCGCTTCTCATCAATGCCTGCCGAGAGCAGGTTTTTCGACGCATCTCCAATTTGCCAGCCGTAATTGAAGTATCCTAACACACGACCCGAAGTCAGCTTGGCCAAATACTGGTCTTTGTTCATCGTAAAGGATTCCGGATCAAGCATGCCTTGAGCATTGATTTCATTTAACTTCTGAATCCATTTTTTCTGAGCATCTGTTCCGGCGACGACTTTTGCCTCATGGGTAGTCATGTCCACCATGACACTTCCATCGTTCGGATAACCGGCAAGATGCATCGCTGGATTTTGCAGCGTGAAGAAGTTATTGGCCACACCCGCAAGTGACACAAATCCGATCGTCTCTGCACCATCAACCGTTGGATATTTTTCCTTGTAATCCTGAATCAGATCAAAATATTCATCCAGTGTAGTGATCTTGGGATAATCAAACTCTTTGAGCACAGAGCGTTGAATCCAGAAAGCTCCCCCGCCAACATTTGGACTACCTGAATATTCACCCTGATTAGCCGTATAAGGCAGAGCATAGATTTTTCCGTCTTCGGCATTTTTCATTTTATCGAAGTATGGTCCGTATACCCTTTTGATATTAGGGCCGTATTCCTCAATCAGATCATCCAGCGGAATGTAGGCTCCGGCATCCAGTAACTTGGACATCTCACCACTGGAGCTAATGACATCAGGATAGTCTCCACTGGCAATCATGACACCGGCTTTGGTAGCACTATCACCTACGAGATATTCCAACTTCCAGTCCACGCCTGTTTGCTCTTGCAATGCTTTACCGATTGTTGTTTCGCTTGCAAGAGCATCCTTCTTGCCTGGAGAGAACATGTAATACGAGAACGTGACTGGACTGTTCTCATCATCACCTGTGGCTGAAGGTGATGAGGATGAATTGTTCTGACTGCACCCAGCCAGCAAAACTGTCAGCAATACAGCTAAACCCGCTGTTCTAAATTTCGGTTTTAACATGTGAATATTCCCCCGTTTCGTGTGTTCTCTTTGGATTACACTCACCATTTGCCAGCTACACGATCCTTAACTGCCTGTGTTATCGTAGCTTCGTATGTTTTCTTGTCGAGTTGATTCAATTGACTCATATATTCATTCCATGTGTTCTCGAAAGTGGAAGGCGAATCCATAATCATCTTGGGTAAATATTTCTTCTGGAGGTCTTCTGCCTTGGTGATGAAAATCTGTTCAGGAGAGCCCTGCTCCAGTGCAATGGACCAAGCAGGAGACCAAGGACGCTCATCCGGAGTGCTGAATAGTTCTGTGAATGTCTCCACACCATATTTCTCTAACAAAAGCTTGTCACCGTCCGTGTAGCTAAAGGTAGCCACTTCTGGTTGGTTGCCCGGTCCATAGGCGTTGCCATCCTCAAGCACGGAGTTATTCCCGTAACGAGGCCAGCTGTAATTAAAATAGTCAAAGCCGAATTTACGACTTAATTCTGGATCTTCATGTGCCTTGCGTTGGTCATCATTTTCAAAGTAAAAACGACCCTCATCATTCACACTATACGTCTCGTTCTCAACACCCCATTGAACCAGAATCTGGTTTTCTTCCTTGAGCAAATTATCAAAATATTTAATAATTCGCACGGGATCTTTGGCATTTACGGTAATTCCGACACCGTAGTTGTTCACAAAACCTGGCGGGTCCACATACTGGTCTTTGACACTGTCATCAAATACGATCGGTAGAGATACGTATCGTTTATCGTCAATACCAGCCTTCTTGAGGTTGTTCGTTGCGTCTCCAACCTGCCAGGAGTAACTGAAATATCCCAGCACCCGACCGGACGTCAACTTGGCGAGATACTGATCCTGGTTCATTGTGAAGGATTCTGGATCAAACATTCCCTGTGCGTTAACCTCGCTCAGCTTCTGAATCCATTGTTTCTGATAATCAGATCCGGCTACCAATTTGGCTTCATTGCTCTGCATATCCACCATCACACTGCCATCGTTTGGATAACCTGCCAGATGCATGGCCGGATTTAGCAGGGTGAAGAAGCTGCCTGATTCACCTGCAAGTGTGGCGAAACCGATGGTTTCTTTTCCATCGATCTGCGGATGCTTTTGCTTGTATTGCTCAATCAAGTCAAAATATTCGTCCAGCGTTTTGATCTTGGGGTAGTTAAACTCTTTTAACACAGCACGCTGAATATAAAAGCCGGTCTGGAAGTTAGGCTCTGACACGTAACCGATGTTGGCAGTGTATGGCAAGAAATAGATCTTTCCATCCTCCTGTCTGAATTTGTCCATATAAGGCCCGTATACTCGCTTGATGTTAGGCCCGTATTGATCGATCAGTTCATCCAGCGGGATAAAAGATCCTGCATCCATCAACTTGGCCATTTCACCACTGGAGTCGATGATGTCGGGGTAATCCCCACTCGCAATCATTACACCTGCCTTGGTTGCACCGTCGCCCACCAGATATTCCATCTTCCAGTCAACGCCTGTTTGTTCCTGTAGCTTCTTGCCAATGGTCGTGCTGCTTGCCAGAATGTCCTTCTTGCCACCGCCAAACGTGAAATATTTAAAGGTGACCGGGGTGTTGTCATTACTGTCAGGATAAGAGGCTTCCGGGCTGGCTTTATTACAACCTGCTAGTGTTACAGCTAGTAAAATTGCCAAACCTGTTATAATGTTTTTTTTTCTAAACATGTAGCAAATGCCCCCTTAAAGTATTGTTTGTGTCTTTAAGCCTTCTCAATATATCAAGATAGCGCTTTCAAAGTTACCCATGAAAGTGTACCTCCTACTTTGAAAAGTATATCCCTCGTATTTAGTTGTCTGGCATGGCTGATGAATCAAGTGGAAGCTCAATTTGGATACGCGTTCCTTCTCCTTCCCATGTCTGGATATCGAATGTAAAGTGATTCTTATAACAAAGTTTTAAGCGACTATACGCATTTTTCATGCCAACATGCTCTCCCATATCGGTGTTTTGATCCAGGTAACTTAACAACTCTTCCAATTTTGCTTGTGACATCCCTATACCGTTATCCGTTAGTCTGATATGGAGCTGGTCATTTTCCATTGAAACGAAGAGTTGAATGATGCCTACACCCGGAGATGACTCAATACCATGAATACTTGCATTCTCAACAAAGGGGAGGATAACCATCTTGGGGATTCGGTACATCAGTACCGCAGGATCTGCCTCAATGGTATATTGGAGTTTTTCTCCAAAGCGGTATTTCTGAATTTGCAAAAAACTCTCGATGAGTTCCAATTCTTCCTTTACTGTCACATCATTCTGATTCCAACTAATCGACTTGCGAAACATCTTGGCCATGTTATGCACGATTTTGGCAGTCTCTTTCTCGCCTTTGATGAGGCTCCGCATACGTACCGACTCCAGCGTATTAAACAAAAAATGTGGGTTGATCTGACTATGGAGCGCATGAAGCTGTGCTTGCTGCTGCTTTAACTCCAGGTCTTTCTTTTGGATGTCGGCGAGATATACCTCATGAATCAGGTTATGGATCGTTTCGGTCATTCGATTAAATTCCATCGTAAGTTGACCTATTTCATCTCTCGCATCTTCAGGCGGAATCGTCTGGAAATTCTGTGTTTTTACTTTTTTCATATGTTTCAGAATGCGCACCAGCCTGACATGGATGGTTCTGGACATAGCCGCGATGATAATAGAAGGCAGAACAAAATTAATGCAAGCCAGCCAAACGACGAAGGAACGGGACTTCCGCACCTCCTTCAACACAATTTCTTCATCCATCACCCCTTGCAGGGACCACCCTTCCAGATAGTTAATGCCTGTATACGTAAGTTCAAAGGGAATCATTTTGTTCGGAAACTGGATCTCGCTGTAACGTTTCCCTATCTGAGTTTCTTCTGCTGTGGGATCATTTGAAAATTGGATGTGTCCCCCCGGATCAAGAAGATACACTTTTCCATCAAATCCGCTGTTGTGAAAATACTGCTTGATCATATCCATGTTCAGGTCAATTTTAAGTAACTGCTCTCTCCCCCCAGTGTCCAGATTGTCGAGCCGTTGAACCAGACTTAACATCTGATCCGATGAGATCAGTGCCGGATAAGGGGCGGAGTATGCCTGAAATTGAACGTACCAGTTAGAGCTTCGGACCACGTCAGTTAAACGATCAATATAACCGGAAGATAAAATGGTAGAATTATCGGTATACACTTGATACCAGCGAATCCCCTGATTCAATTGCCCGGAGAATTGCCCTTTTAGATAGGAATTATAAGCGTCAATGTACTCAAAATGGCTTTGAAACGAACGGGAGAGGGTGTCATTGAATACAGGGTCAGTATATAACGAATAAGAGAGGCCGACGCCCTGATCAATGGTTACCCGCAGGTCGTTCTTCAGATTGTTCAAGGCCATGCCGGCATCACGAGTTTTCTGACTACGAATATTGGCGGATGTGACATTGTAGAACACCACATTGGTTACTACGATGGGAATAAACACAGATAAGACATACATGAGCAGTAACTTATCTCGAAGCTTCATGTAGTTCAGGTTCCATCTTGGCATTGTGCACCTCGCTGCTCATTTCCCATAAGGAGATTGCGATACTCTGTAGGCGATAGCTTAACAAGTTTCTCAAACTGTGTTACAAAATAGTCCGCATTCTGAAATCCTACGCGTGCAGCAACCTCGTACATTCTCATATCCGTCTGGCGCAATAACTTTTTCGCCTCATGAATCCGCAGGTTCAGCAGATAGTCATTGAAATATTGATTGTAGCTTTTGCGGAATAATCGCCCAAGATAAACGGGATTCATATAGAAGAGCGCAGCAATGCTTTTGAGATTGATGTTCTCGGTATAATTTGCATCAATATATCGTTTGATCTTGCTGATATCCCCTTTGGATCGCTCCATCCGCAGATGAGAGACATAATCCTCGGCTTCCTCCAGTGCGATGAGAAATGCATTCTTCAATAGTCGTAAATTCCAACCTTCATGACTTTGTTGTGCCAGCTCCTTCAGCAGCTGCAACCCTTCATCATTACCACCCATTTCGTGGACCACAGCGAGAATACCCGTTATATAACGCAAAAGAGAACCCGATACAGCCTGAGGAGAAAATCGATTCATATGAAACAATTTGAATTTCTCTTCTACAATCTTGTAGTAAGCAGGCCTATTACCCTCTTCCAGGCTCAAAATTAATTGATCCACCTCGTCCTGGTACACATTGAAAACAAACAGCGGTTTGTCCTTGATCTCCGTATAACGCACGACACCACTAGTTTCTGCATATTTATGCTTGGCTGCTTCTTCAGCCGCCATAAGGGATTGTCGGACATCGCCAATTTCTTTGACTAGCGTTCCTGCGTAAAGGCCGATGTCCAGGTTAAACCTTTTGCTCAATGTTATATGAATACTATGCAGTTTATCCTGTAACGCCGAGCTCCCTTGATGATGATCAGGCCACAACAGTAATAAAGCAAACGTACCGCGTTGTTGCTCACTGATGAACATTTTGCACAAATTACTCTCCAGAGAATGTACTGTTTCACGTAGCTGTTCAATGGTAATTTTAATTTCATCTAAACCTGTCTGAATTTCAATCAAGGTCATGAGCAGACTTGAGCTACGATTGATCCCGAGCATCTCAGCATATCGATCTTCATCCTCCTTCTGTACATGGCCTTTGATCACATCCTCCAGCATGATGTTACTGGCCTGTCCCTCAGCCAAGAGGATATGTTTTCTTTTATTGCAAATCAGATTAGCCGACTTCTGCAACGTCGCCGTCAGTTCTTCATCATCAATAGGCTTCAGGATATAGTCATGAACACCGTACCTGATTGCCTGCTGTGCATACTTGAAGTCATGATAACCACTGATGATAATGAACACAGGTTCCAGATGTGGCATTTTCTCTACGGCACGTATCAGTTCCAGTCCATCCAGGATTGGCATACGGATATCTGTTATAATCACGTCTGGTTGCAGGCTTTCGATCAGATTTAATGCCTCTACACCGTTCTCTGCCTCTCCGATAATCTCCATATTAAGATCAATCCAATTTATGAGTTCATACAGCCCCTTTCGTACATACATCTCGTCATCTACCAGTAATACTTTTAACATGCATGTGTCCCCTTTCCTCCAACAAAAATAAACCGCCGGTAGCATGTTCTCTCTATCGGCGGAATCTAACATGGTGACTGTTGTAGTTATTGCAACATAAATTCATTCATCCCAATAGTCGCCAACAAGGCCTTCGATGATCGAGCCACTGGCCCATGGCATCAGGCAAAACCAGGTGCTGGCTGGCGTACCATCCGCATATTTTTCAGTGACCAGTCCTTCCGAATGACAGAAGCGTTCTGACATCCATCCTTTTTTGCCATAGCCGAATTCTTGATCATAACGATTATAGGTCTGACAACCCCACCCGATGGTATCCATCATACGTTGGCGAATATAATTGTCTTCCCGTTGTCCAACATAATACAACAGCTCATCCACTAGATTGCTGGACATGGGGTGAATATGCGGATTAGCTACTGAAGTAACACTTCCCCCGGAACTGGACCAGCCTAATGTACTGAGCGGTGGAATCTTAATAGGTGAGTTGTAACAAAATTTGAAGCTGAATTCATAACTGATCGCATCTCTCATGTGATCAAGAAACAACTCGTCACCGGTCAACGCGTGCAGAAACCGAACAGCTTTGATGTAAGCTAAAATGCCTTCCGAATCAACAGCCTTGTCCGCATCTAACGGAGCGCCGTAACATTCCATGTGTTGCACATAGGTGTTGTAATAGTGAGCTTCACTGTGTCTGAGCTCATCCAAAGAAGATTCATCATGGGTTAACCAACTGTAATATGCCTTGGCAGCAAGACACCAGACTCCACTAAAGGCATCATATTCAAGCCCTGCCCCTGTCCGCTCTGACAAAATGGTGGGATATTCTCCATCCGTATTTTTCGTGCACTCCAAACGCTCAAGTACTTGCTTGACGTAAGCAAGCCAATCATCGTGTCTCACATTTCGAATGCGCTTCTCATAATCGTAGCTTTTCAGAATGTAGAACATCGCTTGAGCGACAAGGTACGAGGAATGTCCTGGGGTACGCATGCCGTCAAACCACCAGCCTTTAACACTCCAGATCCCATCCTGATAAGCGTCATACGGAAGTCCGGATTGAGGATTCATGGCATTCTCCATAATATTTGTAATACAGGATAACGCCTGCTGTCGCATGGGCTCATTATTCAGGCGCAGTGCAGCCATAAGCATTGGTGCGGCGATGGTCATACCGTTTGTCCAACTGATTGAGATAATTTTGTTGTAGCGGTAGCCATCGGTTTCAGCAGCATCTTCATATACAAATGTTGAATAATGACGATCCTCCGGAAGCCAGGCATATTCATAGATGGCATTGGACAAATCCGTTACCGTAGTCTGAATGTCACTTCCTTCTCTTGGTTTTTCGTGATACCGCCTATAGATTGTTTCCAGTGCAGGATTGATGCCCAGTTCTGATTCAGACTTGTAGTTATATAGTTCAAGAGTGAGCCCAACCGATTCACCTGCCGCAAGTTCAAAACAGTTTTCTCCAAGGGCAGCTCGCTCATGGACAAGTCTGGATTTGATAAACAGCAATGGAGCATTCTCATAACCCAACGTATATCCGACCGTACCCTTTTCAATAGAACATGTAAATCCCCCATATTGCACAAAGTTTCCTTCCATTCCTGGATACCATTGCTGCTTCTGGCTTCCTGTATTGATCCAGTAGGGACTTGCGCTTAGACCAGCAATCCGACCTTCATCATAGATAAGTGCAGCCGGATGAGACAGACGATCACTTCGGACCATCCACCAGGGTGATGAAGGGCGTGAGGGCCTGCCCTCCCTTAGTCTGGGGAACTCATTTGGGACATTCTGGGGTGCTTCGCCCCGGTTGCGGCCATACATAAATGCAGGCAAAAAAAACCTCGGATTCTGTTTGTCCAACGGCATTTCCACATGAATAACCCCTGCCCAGGAATTCTGACCCTCGTTGTAAATCTGAATGTCGGCTTGCCATGGGTCTTCTGCACTGCCGTTCCCGCTTATTACTTTTACGTCAGCTTTAAGTTCATGCTTGTTCAATGCCGTGTACTCTACGTTGTCCTGCACTCTGCTTCGTGCCGTGAAAATCAGATCCATCTTTTCCTCCAATCGCGTTGTACACACCTGAGTGGAAACGCTTGCAATTATGTATCCATCATGCTAGGATGGTTACATTTTATAGGTTCACGTCTGCAATTTCATTGCACTAACGGCTATATTTATTGCGCGAAACGACAAGGAGGTCATATATCTGATATGAATGAGACTTCAGAATACCTGTTTGATCCAATCCAGAATGAGCTGTTGTACCTTCATCGCACCACCACGTATAATATGGGAACGTTTTATCATCGACATAATGCATATGAACTCTACTTATTTCTTCGTGGCAATGTAAATTTCTATATTGAGAACCGTTGTTACCATTTGCAGCGTGGCGATCTGCTCGTTCTTAACCCGGAGGAGATGCACCGTTCCTTTGCCTTGGACAAAAACGAATATGAGAGAATTACCATAAATCTGAAAAAGTCATATCTGAACCGCTTGTCTACGTCAACCACCAACTTATCCGCATGTTTCGACTACCGTCCCAAGGGTAAGGGGAATATCGTACATCTTGAAGAGGAAGAGCTTCAACGAGTGCTGCAATTAGCTGGCGAGCTTGAACAGTGTCTCTCATCAAGTGTCTATGGAGCGGATATTCTGGGGAATATTTTGATTACACAGCTACTCCTTCTAACGAATCTAACTTTTCAAAATACGGATTTTGTTGCAACGGATATTATGCCTGAACTAGTTCGAAACACGATGGATTACATTGAATGTAATCTGACGAGGCAACTGACGCTCGAACAATTGTCAGAGGCTATGTTCACGAATAGCAGCTATATTAGTCGACAATTCAAAAAGCATACCGGACTCACGATTCGAGCATATATTCTTAGTCGCCGTATAGAGCTGTCGAAATCTTATTTAATCGAAGGTTTAAGTATTACAGAGGCCTGTTATCAATCCGGTTTTGGAGATTATGCCAATTTTATTCGCAGCTTCACCAAGCAGGTAGGCACTTCACCTGGTAAATTTGTTAAATATGGAAGTCTTCTTTAAACATTGTGTTGAGTAAAAACACACCAACTCTTGCCTATATCTTATCTCAGCAAAAAAAAAGAGCGAATTTTCCCGGCAATTTTGTCAGCCGGTATTCGCTCAGGTAATCGGTAACTTCTTATTGATTATTCCAGTCGTATCTTTTTAGTTCAATTATTGAATTGGGGCCAGGAAAGATTAATTCTATCTTTTGGTCCAGATAGGATACGGTTACTCTTGATTCTGCAATAGAGCGAATTCTGGTATTGAATAGACGACCATTTTCCCATTCCAGATCTATTTCAAATCCGCCACGAGCCCGAATACCACGAATATATCCTTTTGGCCACGCTGCTGGCAAAGCAGGTAACATTCTGATTACTTCGTTATGGCTCTGGAGAAGCATCTCTGCTATACCTGCAGTACCTCCAAAGTTCCCATCAATTTGAAATGGAGGATGGTCACAAAACAGATTGGGTAACGTGGAGGAACGTAGAAGTTCTACGATGTTATCGTGTGCAAGTTCCGACTCCTCTAATCGTGCCCACATGTTGAGAATCCACGCCCGGCTCCATCCTGTGTGTCCACCACCGTGTTCCAGTCTTCTGTCGAGTGTTACACGGGCTGCCTTGGCCAGGTCAGGTGTTGATTGCAACGTAATTTGCGTTCCAGGATGCAAAGCGAATAAATGGGAAATATGTCTGTGACCAGGTTCCAATTCATCATAATCGTTACTCCACTCTTGGATCTGGCCATGTTTGCCAATGGAGGTCTCCGGTATTTTGGTTAAAGCACTACGGAGTAATTCTCCAAATTCCTGATCCTCTTGCAATATTCGGGTACTTTCAATGCAACGCGTGAAGAGTTCTCTAATAATCTGATTGTCCATTGATGCACCAAAACATAAAGCCCCCGACTCTCCATTATCTAATATATAGCGATTTTCCGGTGAGGACGAAGGACATATCACCCAATTGCCGGAAGGATCCTCTATTAGATAATCCAGAATAAACATAGCCGCATCTTTCATCGTGGCGTAAACTTTTTTGAGAAACTGAACATCCTTATTGTATTCGTAGTGGTCCCATAGATGTAATGAAAGCCATGCTCCTCCCATAGTCCAAAACGTCGATGTCATGCATACATCCTGCGGAGCAGCGTCTGCCCAGATATCCGAATTGTGATGAGCAACGAACCCCTTGCATCCATACATGGTTCTAGCGGTTTCCTTTCCCCGGACTTGCAGTCGATCGATAAAATCAAACAATGGAATGTGACATTCAGACAGATTGCAGCTTTCTGCAGGCCAGTAGTTCATCTGTGTATTAATATTAATCGTATATTTGCTATCCCATACAGGAAGCATGTCTTTATTCCATATCCCTTGAAGGTTTGCCGGTAAAGAACCTGGACGACTGCTTGAGATAAGCAGATAGCGACCAAATTGAAAGTATAGACTCATCAGTTCCAGATCATGCTTACCAGCTCTAAGCCGCTCAAGGCGCTGATCGATTGGAAGTTCGGAACATATCACATCTTTATTATCATCTTCGAGATGTATATCCATCTTTTCAAATAAGGATTGATAGTCCGAGACATGATCGGCCAGCAGTTCGCTATATGACTTTGCTGAAGCAGCATCAATTCTTCGGAGGCACTCCGCTTCGAGTTGTTCTTTGGCTACTCGGAAATCCGTGCAAGCCGTGATTAGAATAGTCGCTGAATCACCATTCTTCAGAGAAAGCTGACCGCTAGAATAATGAACATGCCCCCCTTCAGATATAAGGCGAATCGCACAACAAAATCGGATTCCTTCTTCTCCCCCACTTCTTCCCCGGATGATCAAGTTATTCGTTCCACGCTTCTCGATCCGGTCCAGATAGGATTGGAAACCAACAGGATGCTTAAGAATATCTGAATAGGATGTTGATTCCAGAACAGCTCCCCTGCCAAAAATAGTGGAGAAAGATAACATTCCAGGTACGCTAGATTTGAGATGAACAACGAGCACTTGATCCGGGTAGCTAGCAAAATAATCTCGGCTGTAAATGGATTGATCTGCGGTATAATTCACGTTTACCTTGCCTTGTTCCAGATCGAGATGTCTTTGATATCCATTTGGTTCATGTTCACTGTGATCCATAGCGATATAGAAGTCCCCTAATGGCTCATAATGCCTTTGCCCGTCAGGAATACCTACCAGAGTATCTGCTGCAAGTTCTTCTGCTTCGCTAATCTTACCGTCAAAAATCAGGCTTCTGATCTGAGATAAAGATTCAAGTGCGTGAGGATTATTCCGCTGCATCGGTCCACCATACCACAGACTATCTTCATTAAGCTGAATTCTCTCGATCTGTGTTTTTCCAAAAATCATGCCTCCAAGAGTTCCATTTCCGATAGGCAATGCCTCTTCCCATGTTCCAGCAGGTTGATTAAACCAGATATTTTTTGTCTTCACGTTAAAACCTCCAACGAATTGATAATTCCTCACATTTTTCATGTTTAGTGTGTTCCGTTTGTATGTTCTTTCAGTGTACTGTAATCTCTTAAGCATCTAAATGAACAAAATTAACTTGAATTATCACAATCTTATCCCAGTATTAGAGGTGTTTAATCTGTGCGTCTTCTCTATGGCCGAATATCGCATGATATACGGGGTATGATATGTTTTTCTTCTTTTTCCTTCTGTTGCTTGGAATAATCGGTTTATTCTTTGGGGTTAGAGCACGGAGACGACCAATTCATGGCCTTTTCATCGTACGAAGGGTGAACTCCATGAATACGATTTAATGGGCATCAAAATTAGAGGCGTTTTTCTCCTTGCTTTTGGTACTGTTCTGACTATTGCCTCTTTCAGACTTCTCCTTATTTAATAAAATCCAAAAAAGCCGCTAATATAGCGGCTCTCCATTAACGACTCATCTATTACACTCAATCTGTGCACTCCTTTATAATTATCACTGGCTAATTTCTTACTACATTACTCAATAACTACTCTCTCATCTTCATATGTAAAAAAATATTATTCATAGGAGAAAACGTATTTTTTCTTATGTTAATTATATAGACAAATAAAGTTGCTATTGTAGCAACTTTATTAAAAGACATTTTTAGATTTCTTAAGCATTTTCAGGCTCATAAATTCCATAACCATTCTTGCCATTCTTTTTAATCTTGTACATGGCTCCATCCGCATGTCTCAGAAGTTCGGAAGGCTCCTGTCCATGCTTGGGAAATAGACTGATACCAATACTCATCGAAAGGTTGATATAGTTACCGGCAATTTTGAAATGGGTACTGAATGCAGCTTCCAATCTTTTGGCGATGACTTCAGCATCGTCATCATCTTTCAGGTGGCTTAAAATGATGAATTCGTCCCCGCCAAGCCGTGCTACAGTGTCCGCACTTGGAATCGTTTCGCTTAATCGCTTTGCCATTTCTAGCAACACTTGATCACCAACATGGTGTCCATACGTATCATTCACTTGTTTAAACCCATCAGCATCCACAAACATGACGGCAAGTTTGCTATGGGTTCTTTGGGCATTACTGATGGCCCAGGCAAGACGGTCATTATAAGCAAGACGATTAGGCAGACCTGTAAGTGGATCATGCAAAGACAAATGCTTGCTTATTTTCTCGGAGATTTTGATTTTGGCGTACTCCGTCTCCAGTTCTTTAATCAGATTTTTAAGTTTATATACCCGGGTGTTTGTGTTAGTCATGTCCGTAATCTGAATAAGGGCATAACTGCGATCCTCATGATAGAGCGGTTCAACATGCATATTTTGTCTGAATAATTGCCCATCCTCTCCTTCATTAGGAAGAATGAATGCCTTATGTAAAGCGCTTGAGCAGAATCTGCTCTGTCCATGATACAGCGCATTTTGCAAAATATTTAGATACATATTCGATTTAAACCGTGGGCAGACCTCAAGCAGATTCAAGCCTACTACCTCTTCTACACTCTTGCCAGTAAAACGTTCCAACCAAGCATTCCACACAACAACTTTCAAATGCCTGTCTACAATCATAATTCCCATATGGGCTTTGTTCAAAGCTTGTGAAATAAGATTATCCATTGTCCGCCTCCAACAAAGCGTCCATTTTGGCCAGCAGGCTTGATATGGAGTTCATACTCAATGCTATGACAATGATACCAGTCACATCCGTATCGGCAAGTAAAAACGAGGTATGTAAAACCAGGACATAGACTTCATTCTGAAGCAATATTTGTTGATCGGAATTGGTGACATAGATCAGTTCAATATCAGGCAGGACGTATTCCAGTTTCATCTCCAGGAAATTTCCGAATTCTCCAATAATGGCGTTAAGCAGAACATTGCTAACTTCCTTCAAAACGTCCAAATCTGTGTCCATCAGGTTCGGATCGTTCGGTATAACGCTCTCACCTAGTTCTCCAAGACAGATGTTTGCCAATACTTTAGCCTGCTCAACAGGAAACATCAGAAATGCTTTTCCCTGAAATTCGTAACCAAACTGTAAGGATGACCTAAACAGGTGACCTTCACTAAAGAAAATGTTGTATCTTCGATCTCCAGGATCAACATCGGATATGGAGATTAGTTCCACTTCTGGAATATTCAAAACGATACGCTTGTCTACAATCTCTGACAACATGTTAGCCGCTTGTCCCACGTAAACATTCACTAGTTCAGTAAGCAAATCCTTCTGTAAATCATTCAGCATGATAGGCCGCCTGAATCAGTTGAATCATGGTAGTTGCCTTCTCTGCGGTTAACGGTTTGTTCAGGAAGCCAGAAATGCCCAGCATTTCAACTTCATCTCTAGTTGTCTTCTGAATATCTGCAGATAAGATAATAATTTTGACATTGCTATCCGTTTCTCGAATCATTCGAAGCATTTCTTGTCCGTTCAAACCAGGCATCAGCAGGTCGGTGGTTATAAAATCAGGTTGGAATTCCTTGAATAGGTTGTATCCTTGCTCTCCATTGTTAGCAATCTGAATCTCGCATTCTGGAATATGATCAACAATCAGCTTTTTAAGCAATTTCTGTACGAAAATGGAGTCTTCCACGATTAATACTTTCATTTTCTCTTCAGTCTCCTTGATAAAATGGTAAGAGCTCGGGATGGTCAGGCGCAGTGGACAGTTCTTGATAAAGGGCTTTTGCGCGCAGTGGCACCCTGAAAAGAGACTGACAGGTGAATCAAGTAAATATAAATTATAGTAACTTTAATTTACTTGTCAACAACATTATTGAATAAGTTAGATTCGTGCGCAATAGACATACTGCGCCTCTCCGTTTAAAAAACATAAAAAAACGGTCACCCTAGTGACCGTTTTTGATCGGTTATCTGGAACTGCATTAATTTTACTCTTTTACCCCTCCAAGCTGCAAGCCATGAACGAAATACTTCTGCAAAAATGGATATACGACCAAGATGGGTAATGCAGCTACAATCGTGATGGCTGCTCGAATAGACATGGGAGTAACCATGTTACGCGCAGCGCCAAGATCTGCTCCATTGGCAACAGCTGCGCTGCTGTTAGAATTCATGGAAGAAGATAATAGTTTCATTAACTCATATTGTAGCGTACTTAAATTTTGTTTGGAAGATGCATACAGAAACGTATCAAACCAAGAATTCCATTGACCGACTGCAATGAACAGTGCAACAGTAGCCAGAACCGGTTGGCACAGCGGTAGAATAATGGATATGAATGTTCTGAAATCTCCAGCACCATCAATTTTGGCGGATTCGATCAATCCCTCGGGTAGTGTCTGGATATAAGTTCGAATAACAATCATATTAAAGGCACTGATCAGCCCAGGAATAATGTACACCAGGAAGTTGTTTAACAAATGCAAATCTTTCATTAGGAAGTAAGTTGGAATAAGACCTGCACTAAAATACATCGTAAGAACAACTGTAATGGTAATGGGCTTTCGTAATATATAATCTTTTCGGCTTAGTGTGTAAGCCAGCATGGAGGTTAAAAATAGACTTAACACTGTCCCCAAAACCGTTCTCGCCACAGATATACCAAAGGCACTGAAGATGGTCCCTCCTGCAAATACTGCTCTGTAGTTTTGATCTGTCCATACCCGAGGCCACAGATAAATCCCACCTCGGATGGTGTCATTACCGGCATTGAATGATACGGCGAGTGTATTCACAAACGGATACAGGGTAACAATCGCGATTGCGATCATCAGTATACCATTTAACGTATGGAAGACAATCGGTTCAAGCCGAGATTTATTGATTCCCATCTCTAGTCCCCCTTATATTAATCGGTCTTCCCCGAGCCGTTTGGAAATAGAATTCGCCGCAAAGATCAGCGTGATACTAACTACTGTCTTGAAGATACCTGCCGCAGTAGCCAAAGAATAATTCCCGATCTGTAGTCCGTATTTCAGGACAAATATATCTATCGTCTGTGACCAGTCGACAACCACACCATTACCTAACAGATACTGAACCTCGAATCCAGCTTCCAAAATCCAGCCCATATTCATGATCAGCAAAATGATAACAATGGATTTGATTCCGGGTAAGGTCACATACAGCATTTTCTTATATCGGTTCGCACCATCAATCTCTGCCGCTTCATAGAGGGAAGGATCGATAGACGTGATGGCCGCCAAATAAATAATGGCATTCCAGCCAACTTCTTTCCATACATGGGATGCGCCTACAATGCCCCAGAAGTATTCCGGAACGCTAAGCCACATGATAGGTTCTTGAATGATATTCAGCTTCATGAGTACCACATTCACAATCCCACCATCTACAGAAAGTGAACTTGCTACGATACCTGTCACAATAATCCATGAGAGAAAGTGAGGTAAATACGATATTGTCTGAATGGTTCGTTTATATAACTTATGTTTGATCTCATTAAGTAAAATGGCAAATATAATTGCTGTCGCAAATCCAAGTACCATATTGATGACGCTCATCGCAATGGTATTACGAAGCACGTTAAGAAATGCATCGTCTGTTAGCAAAAACTTAAAGTGTTTGAGCCCGACCCATTCCTGTTGAGTAAAACTCTTGGCAGGACTATAATTCTGAAAGGCCATAACCCAGCCCCAAATGGGATAATACGAGAATACGAGAATGTACGCCACGATGGGCAATGACATGAACATGAGTTGTCTTTGTCCGCGCAATCGTTTTAACAGTGGCGCTTTGGTAACGACTGTACGGGTAGTTTGCTCTGGTATGGCTCCAGGCGTGTTCGCCATCTTTCACTCCTCCTATTGGCTTGCAGCGACTTTAAGCATGATCTCCTCGGAAGGCACTCGCCTGAGTAATCCTTTGGTTGATACCTTCCGAGAGAATCATTGCCGCATTTTTTTATTTAACAGACCAGTTCTCGATTCTCCATTTCAATTGTTCATTAATCCGGTCTTCATAGGATTTGACATCGATTTTCTTGTAAGCGTCTACATATTCAGTCCAAATGTTATCGAACTCATCCGGTTTTGACATGATCGCCTTAGGCAAGAATTTCAACGAAGTGTCTGTCATTTGCTTGTTCGCTACCGCAGCATCAGAGCCTTCTTTCAGATCGACCTGCCATGCTGGATAGTACACAGGATTCTCTGGTGCAGGAGAGAAGAAATCACTCCACGTTTTGAAGCCATACGCATCCAGAAGTTCTTTGTCTTCCGGTTTAAGGTTGTCATAGAATTCCTCAGGTTGGTTGATCGCTCCAATCGCATTGCCATCTTCAAATGTTCCTTCGAGCTTCGGTGCAGCAGCGTAGAAACCTTCAGCTTTGTTGATCAGTCTCCATGCCGGATCATCCTGCTCTTTCCGTTGCTCTGGCGTACGATAGAATCTTCCCTCTTCATTCACCTGATAGTCTACACCCTCTTCACCCCATGACAAGAGCTTCTGGTACTTCTCATCCATAAGTTTATCGAGGAATTTGATAAGTGCGACAGGATCTTCAGCATCTTTACTGATACCAAAGCCATTGTTCAAGTTGATAACCGGACGATCCAGATAATGATCTGTGATACTTGTATCATAGACTAGCGGGAAGCCTACGTATGTCTGGCCAATCTTGCCCTGTGCTACGAGTGGGTCTTCGCCGGCTTGGAAATTCCAGTGCTGGTCGAACATACTAAGCACACGTCCCGAAGAAATTTTGGCCAGATATTGATCATAGTTCTGAACAAAGGCTTCTTTATCCAGCAATCCCTCATTATACAGATTGTTTAGTTCTTTATAATACCGTTTGGAGATATCTTTGTCGGCAAAAACGGTTGCGACTCCACTATCATCTACGACTACGCCCCCGTCATTGGGGTGACCCGTAAGATGTTCAGGTGGGTTAAGCAAAGGGAACGTCCGCCAGTCTGAAGCCAATGTAGTGAAACCAATCGTCGGTTGACCATCAATCGTTGGATTCTTGGCTGCATAATCACGGATCAACTTTGTGAAATCATCCAACGTTTTAGGAGTCGGGTACCCGGCATCCTTCAGTATGGACTTTTGAATCCAGAATGCTGGACCAGAATAATAGTTACTAATGAACTCCCCTGTATACACTCCATAGTTAGGCAACCAGTAAATATGTCCGTCACTGGAATCTTTCATCCGGTTCCAGTCTTTACCGAAATGTTTCTTCAGATTAGGTGCATGCTCTTCAATGAGATCTTCGAGCGGAATAACCGCACCGGCTGAGACCAATTTGGTGTCTGCTGTGATCAAATCCGGGAAATCGCCCCCGGCAATCATAACGCCCAATTTCTGTTGAAGATCACCTACTAGAAACTCCATCTCAAGATTGACGCCGAGTTCTTCCTGGATCTTCTTGTAGATTCGGTTATCTTTAGCTGGCGCCTGATTCGGCGTTCCGATAAAGGCCGAGATGTTCAGTACCTCTTTCCCATCCTTTGTAGTCGCTTTCTCATTGTCACCGCTGCATCCTGCCAGTGCCAAACTCAAAGCCAGAACGAGTGATACGGAACCCCAAAGCTTCTTTTTTTTCAGTCCCCCCATGTACTTGCCCTCCTTGGAAGTGGTATGTCTTACTGTTTTTAGTATGAAGAAATGTATGCGGTTACAAAATATATATATTTAAGGTCCATCCCCCTGTAATTGCAGGTCTTATTCAGGAGGGGTTCTTCTTTTTCAAAGATCAATTCGCATACTTTTGCCTGTATTCCAAAGGTTTCATGGCTGTACGTTTTTCGAAGTGTCTGAGAAAATGCTGATAGCTGCGGTACCCTACCTGCTCTGCGATCGCACTTGATGTTTGATTCGTCTGCTGGAGCAGACGCTTCGCTTCTTCCATTCGCAGATCATGTACTACCTCGATTACACCCTTGCCATACTTTCGCAAAAAAGATTGCCCTAAATGGACTGGATTCACGTAGAATCGTTCTGCAAGCTCCTGGATCGTAAATGTCTCCTTGTAATGCATCTGCACATATTCAGCAACCGTCGCCTGAATGCCTCCCATTTGCCTCTCCCGGAAAATAGTCAGTTCTGACTTGCATTGCAAACAAAAATGTTCCAGATTGTTAGCAACCTCTTCTATATTTCGATGGCCCTTCTCCAGAATTCCGCTCGCCAATTCGTTCATTAGAGCATTAGGTTCTCCTCCTAATTCTCTACACAGGGACAGTCCGCGGAATATAATGTGGGTAGAGAAAATATGTACAATCTCTGGCGCAGCCTTCATCTGTATAAACAGTTCAAAGGCACTACGAATGGAACTCAAAAGTTCCTCTTCAGAACCGTTTTCAAGCAAATCGTTAATATGGTCCACCTCTGACAGTGTTTCCGGATCAAACTGCCAATTCTCCAACTGAATATCTTCGGCAAACAAAAGACGCTCTTGATTAAAAAACAAATAACGCCCAACTTCCTGAGCGGAGCGGAAGGATTCAGATAAATGCTCCAGTTTGTTGACCGTTAATCCAACTGCGATATGAATATCTTCGCAGCCGTTATGTTGCATGTTGTTCATCAAACGCTGGGTAAAAGCTTTAATGGCTTCAAATGTCTCATTTCTATCATTCGCTTCCTCCCCCCATACAAGTCCCAATGAGTCTCTTGTTCTGTCTATCACATAACAGCAAGTTGTTACTTCAGCCGTTTGTTCGGCTACTAAACAGGCTTCCTGTATATCTCCCTGAAAAGCAATCCGCAGGTATGCCCAATGTGACTTATTTAAACGAGGAAGGACCTCTGACATCTCCTGCTCCGAAATATTCTGCTTATCCTTAATCAGTGCAGACAAAAACGCTTTGACCCTTTGCTCGTTTGCATGTTCCCGGATACGCTCCTGGTTTTCACGCTCCTGCAATTGCTTACGGAGACGGACCAACATATCCTCTGCTTCTGTACTGTCAACGGGTTTGGTTAAATAGTTGGACACACCTAATCGAATAGCTTGTCTGGCATAATTAAAGTCACTGTATCCACTCGTGATGACAAACAGTACAGATTCATGTTCCAATCGCCTCGCTTCTTCGACAAGTTCCAGCCCATTCATCACAGGCATACGAATGTCTGTCACCACGAGATCAGGTCGATCTTCTTGTATCATCCGAATGGCTTCCTCACCATTCGCGCACACGCCTTTGATTTCAAAACCATGCTTCTCCCAATTGATCAGAATCTGTAACCCTTCAATGGCATACGGTTCATCATCGACTAACAGTACTTTATACATGAGAGTTTACCTCCTATTTCCTCTGTTCCAGCCTGGAGATCGGTATACGGTATCCTGCAATGGTTTCTTTTCCAGGTACGCTGCTTAGATCAAATATCGCATTTCCTTCATAAAAGAGCTCCAACCTGCGGTAGACATTGCGGAGTCCTACATGCTCGCCATTCCTCGGTCTTTCAGAACGAATATCTCTCAGCAGCTCCGTTAGTCTCCCTGCATCCATACCGATTCCATTATCGATCACCTGAATAACCAGTTCAGAAGCGTTTCGTCTCGCCGTTATCTTGATCTGTCTTCCATCTTTTCGCGCCTGCAATCCATGTTTGCATGCATTTTCGACGAGCGGTTGAATGCTCATGCGGGGAATGCGCAACGAAGCTGCATCAGGATCAACCTCGAAGGTGTAATCAAACAGCTTTCCAAAGCGAAACTTCTCAATCTGGAGATAAAGATTCGTAAATTGCAGCTCTTCTTGCAAAGGAATCAGATTGTCAGAATGACTGAGTAACTGTCTCATCAGCTTGGACAGACTTTTAATAATCTCAATTACTTCCGTGTATCCATTCTTCGTACTAACGACCAGTAAGGCATTCAATGTGTTAAATAAGAAATGTGGATTCATCTGACTCTGGAGCATGGACAATTCAGTCCTCACTTGATCCAACTCCAAATCTTTTTGACGGATTTCCAGTTTATATACGTCATTAATCAGGGTATGAATTTTACCAATCATGATGTTAAATGTACGTATAAGACCGCCAATTTCGTCCCGGCCTTCGTGAATTTCAATCAGATCAAATCGTTCGTTACGAACCTTCTCCATATGTCTGGATAGCTTGCGAATCCGATAATGGTAGGAACGCAAAATAATGTAGATCAATACAGAGGGGACCACGATACTTAGTGCAAGTAACCCCAGAATTGATTTAAAGGCTTCTTGCAGCAGGTGGTCAAGGTGGCGCGTATCGGCAACTCCAATCAATTTCCAACCCTTTAGGTAGGCTAGATTACCCAACGACTTTTCGAGCGTGTAAGCAGAATTGCCAGATTCCTTGAGTATTGATTCCTTATCAGGGTGGGATAAGTCGGTTTCGCTGAATTCCCCACTTGAAACGACAGTTCGATTGTTGCTGTCCACCAGACGCAGCTGAAGACTGTCTGATTCACGGTTTAAGATGCTATACACCCGGCTAACTTCCAGATCAATCTTGGAATACTTCGCATAATTCGCATACGAGGTATACGTATCCATTTTGCCAATCACACTGATCCTTCTTCCGGCGTTAAATCCGGATGGTTCAATATAATCAACGACAAGAATGCCTCCACTGGTGGATTTCAGCTGTTTCAATCCAGGGAGTACATTCTTGTCTTTCATCACGATATAATGACTGCCCGTCTGAATGGTATCGTTATCCGTATAGATACGCACCTCCAGAATATTTGCTGACATATACCGTGTTAATTTATCTCGCAGGAATGCATGGTACACGTTGTAATAATCAACGGGGGAGCGATAGGTCCGATCCAATGCCTCATAGAGCGAATCGTCTGCTGCAATAATTCGACTCAGAGCAACGCTCTCATCAATCATGCCCAGCAGTTCCCCCGCGGCCCTGTCGATGGATTTACGCAGATTTTCCTGTTCTCTAATCTTGATATCCGCAGAGGTTCGTTGATAGAAGAAGATATTAATCGTTATTACAGGAAGGAGAATACTAAGTACATAAATAAGCAGAAATTTGGATCGGAGAGGAATATCATTAACCTTACGGAACATCCAGAATTTATGACGCATATGATCACCCTTGGTTTTTGTTTTTATAGACGGATGGAAGCTCCCCTGTATGCGCTCTGAATTTTTGGGTGAAATATTCAGCATCATGATACCCTAGCCTGAATGCAATGTCAGTGATCTTCATATTGGTACGTCGCAGGAGTTTACGAGCCTCCTCAACACGAAGCTGGTGCACATAGTCAATGAAACTGACCCCCATCTCCCGCTTGAATTGTTGACCCAGGTAGGCAGAATTCACGTGAATACGATTAGCTACATCTTGTAATTTAATTTTACTTCGATAGTGTTGCTTCAATTCATTCACTGCTTCTGCAACAAGCCCTCCTGTACCCGTCTTTTGCTTCAATTCAGACTGGGAAAGTTGCTCGGACAGTCGAACACACAGGTCTTGCAATGTGCCAGAAGACCAACTCGCAGCCTCGTGCCATTCTTTTGCACATAGTATTTCTCTGCAAACCTCTCTTTTTCCATATTTTCGTAGCAACTCCCCATGGATATATCGGATGACATGATGTATCCATTCCAACGAAACCTCTGCTTTCTCACTCTTCTCTAACAGTCCACTCACTGCAATATCAATGGAATACGTATTTCCTGTTTCAATCAACGCCAAGATCTCTTTGGAGATGTTCATCATATGCTCTAAATCATATTCTTCGCTTATTCGATATTCGTTAAGATGATTTTCATAGGCTCCATCTGTAACCATGACTCCATTTTGCTGTTTTTGCTCATTTCTGCGTTTGTCCAGAGGTTCAATCATTTCCATAAGGATTTGATGAATTTCCTCGGGAACAAGAGGTTTAAGCACATACTGATCGACCTGATACCGTATAGCTTGCTTCGCGTAATTAAAATCGGAGTATCCTGTAACGATAACAATTTTAGAGGTATAAGCAAGATCTTCTCGCAAGGTGTGAATCAAACCAAGACCATCCATAACAGGCATTTGAATATCCGTGACGACAAGATCCGGTTCAACCGAGTTGAATAAAGCAAGTGCTTCCTCCCCGTCCGTTGCCGTTCCGCAGAGTTCATATCCACAAGCTCGCCAGTCAATCATCGTTCTCCATCCTTCTAGCATAAACGGCTCATCATCTGCGACAATGACCTTGTACATTAGCTCACCTCTCTTTTGTCCGTGATCAGCTGCATGTATTTTATCTATATCTATGGGTAGATTCCAGTTGCTGTGAAAACGCTAAACAGCAGAACAACAGCAGGATTGTTGTCTGCTCGCACAACTTGGAGAACAAATTTTCCACCAGTCTCATCGTCATTGATCAATAACATAGGAAATGGTTTCATCAGACCGTACGATAAGAACGCTCCGATTGTAGCGAAGCGCCGGATAACAATTCAAGTGTAACGCTTACATTTTGGTACAACAACCCGATAAACTATAGGTTTTCACCCGACAAAGTATAGGTTTAGCTCAGAAGTAATCTACTGTCAGGAAAAAAAATTTCATTCTCCACGTACAATACGGAATCCTTGATCGGGGCCAAAACCATTTGCATCAAATTTGCCACGGAATGATATTTCATTGTTATTGACACCGCCGATCCAGCCTCCGCCTTTCACAACTCGCCAAGTTTGATTTGGACTCTCCGAATCACTGTACCAGTCCCAGCACCATTCTCTCACATTCCCAGACATATCATAGATTCCTAACTCATTCGCCTTCTGAGTTCCGACTTTTTTGGTTTGATTACGGTTGCTCTCAATAGCGGGCCAGCTCCAGTCACCCGTCAGAATGTTCTCGCCGGCATTTACCCAGTACCAAGCAACTTCATCAGGATTGTTACTTCCACTGTATGTGTAATTTAAGCTCTTTTGCCCTCCGCTTGCAGCGTATTCCCATTCTGCCTCTGTGGGTAAACGGTAACCGTTGGCTTCCTCGTTGATCGTTACACTCCATTTTATATTGTCGTTTTCATTCTGATTATTCGTGTCCTGGTTGTCCTTGTCTATATTGTAATAAGGTTTCAGGTTTTCTTTTATACTTTTTTGATTACAGTATTCCACTGCGTCATACCAGCTGACCATTTCAACAGGCAGGTCATCTCCCTTGAAGCCAGAAGGGTTTTCCCCCATAACCTCCATCCATTCTTTTTGAGTTACTTCGTATTTGCCAATATAGAAGGAATCCAGCGTTTCATTCCTATCAATCTGACTCGGCTTACTGCTCTTGAAGGCTCCTCCTTCGACGAATACCAAGTCATCGTTTAATTTGGTATTACTTGCTGAACAAGCACTTAGACTAACAACTATAGCGATTAAAGTTAACCATACCAGCTTCCTCATTCAATTATTCTCCTTTACTAAGCTTAAATCCGGCAACGTCGAGGTCGTTAGTCTGGAGAATAACGTTACTCAACGCTACCGGAAAATTGAATTCAAATGCAGGTGCAGACGTTGAACTGCATCACATCATTTTTACCAAACTGTCACGTTTGCGCTTCCGCTGCTTTGATAACCCTCTGTTGCCATCACCTGATAAGACCAACTACTACCAAGGTTCATCCCTTTGCTCGCCCATGCGTTCACATGATTGCTAAACGTAATGGTAGAATTGACTCCGATTGGTTTCTTGGACTGTCTAACACTCCAATACTGAGGGAAAGTCTGAGTACCATCAATGGAAGGTGCATTGTATCTCATCGTTGTATAGATGTCATATGTGCCGCCATCACTAGTCATCGAGCCCTTATACGTTCCGGTCGGACGATACGTTCCCCAGCTATCCACCACGTAATATTCAATTAGAGCGTTTCTGGTCCAACCATAGAAGGTGAGGTAGCCGTTACCTGAAGGAGAGAATACGCCGGCATTGTAATTGACCACTCGATTAGGCGTGCCATATGTCCACCCTTTCCCGACAACAAAGTTACCTACATTCTGCCAGTTTACACTATAGTTCCCTCCTGATCCGTTAACAGCGTTGACCGTTCCTCCACCATCTGTCCAATTTTGCCAATAATCTGTTGCAGCGCTGGATGTTGCTGCAAAGACACCAAAACTCATGGAAGCTGCGAGAACAACGGTCATTAATTTTTTGCCAAATTTGAACATGGATGATACCTCCTGATATTTTAATAGATTTGGTTGATGCTACAATCCGATATGGATGTTTTTCAGCAAATTCACTTGAAAAGACGTTGCGAAAACAGATAAAGATCGTTCTTCCACACGGGCCAATCATGTCCTCCACTTTCCTCATGCCAGATATGGGGTACTCCGTGTTGAGCCAAATATCGGTGAACCCCAAGACTAATCTCTATAAGATTGTCCTGTATACCGCAAGAGATCCATAACAGCGAGAGCAATGAAGGCGCTTTCGAAAGATCGGGGACAAGTAACTCCGGACTTCTGGTGTTTGGGGCTGCGGAGAAAGCGCCGATCCATGCGAAATGGTCTAGATTACTTAATCCGATATTTAAGGATTGACCTCCACCCATGGATAAACCAGCAATAGCCCTTTTATCCCGGCTTTTATGCAAAGGGTAGTTCGACTCCATGTATGGTATCAAATCGTTGAGCAGATCGGATTCAAACCGTTTAAATGCTTTGATTTTTTCAGGTTCAAACAGGTCTCCTTCGGCTCGGTCATTCGACATTGCGCGACCGTTGGGGAAAACAATAACCATCGGCTCAAGCAAGTTATCGTTGTACAGGTTATCGAGAATAATTTGCGGAGAACCATGAGTATGCCATTCGGTTTCGTCTCCACCAATACCATGCAATAGATAAAGTACAGGATACATCGTTGTCGAAGAAAATTCTGGTGGGGTGTACACCATCGCTTTACGGGAATTGCCAACCGCCCTGGAAGGGTACTCTACCGTCTCCATGACTCCGCGTGGTATATTCTCCCGATATTGGTCATATCCCGTTACTGCTGATGAGATCAATTCCATTCTCTTTTCCTCCGAACATATGAATGACTATCAGTCTTCAGTTAATCCACATAGCCAAAACCCAAAATGGTGAAGCATTTATGTTCATGACCTTCCGCCATTTCGATCTCGATAGAGTGCTCCCCAACATGCTCTTCGTTAAGCAGAAGTGTGGCATGGCAATGGGTCCAGTTGACCTTACGCGGATCGACTTTTTGGACGTATACCCCATTTACCTTGATATGTGCGATTCCGAATTCATCGTTACCAGAATCCTTGAAGATCAGAATGAGGCGTTTGCACTGCAAACTTATCCGAAAGCTGCTTTGCGCCTCTTTTCCCTCTCCTGTACACATCCAGTTGTTGGGGAACTGAGGTGTACCATAGTCATGAGCATCCATCTCAGCCATCTGCAGATCCGTGTCCGTTTTACAAAAGGAGCCTGCATCGATTCGGGCAATCTGATTGCCGTTTTTCCGATCCAACAGCTTCACATTAACAAATTCATTTCCAATTAGCGGAGCTTTTTCAATATCATGATCTTTCTCATCCCACTCAGAACGATTCGTCACGTCGAACAAATATTCCAAACAATCGGCCATAATTCGATGCCCTGTGTTAGTCGGATGATATATATCATGGAAAAATTGCTTTTTGGAAATAACGTTGCCTTCACCTTTTGTCTTGTTGAACTGATCTACGACAGCATCTTTCACACTTACCATTGGCAGATCATAATGCCAGCCTACCGGAGCGAGACGATCCTGTAGATTCCAGTCATTTTCGAATACACTGAATAGCAAGATCACTGCTGGCTTGTTATCGGCAGCAAGTGCTTTGAGCACCAGACTCTCGTAACATTTACCTTGGGTTTCATCATCTGCGTCATTGACTGCGAATTCGATTATGACAATATCCGGCTGAACAGCACCTCCCCTCAGCACATCACGATCATAACGTACTATCCCCAGTTCTGAAGGAGTTCCACCCACACCTGCTTTAATCAGATGAATCGGACTATCTTTTGAAAGCGCAAACATAAACTTGAACGACTCATACGACCGATAAGCGTAACTTTGGAGATGAATAGGTACTGCACCGGCACCTTGGGTAATGGAGCCTCCAATATAAGCAATAACGACAGGTTCGCCGTTTTTTGCCTTTTCAATGGCTCGTTTTAATCTGACATTATTCCCTTTGTTCAGAAGAGATCGGCCGATCATGTCGCGATATCCATGTGATTCAAAGTCAATTGCGGGCTTGACTGCCGACGCTGTCACTCCAACTGGATCGCGCGGTGCAGTGAATTCCGTGTTTTCACCTGCATCTCCTGAATCCCGGAGCATAAATCACCATCACATCCTTTCGGTAGATTATGATCATCCTCAAACAGCATTTAAAGGATCACAGCTTGTATTATTATTAGATCAGGTGTGATCCTTCTCCCAAAGTGTATCGCTTACATAATTTTACAACAACCTGACAAAGTATAGGATTTCAACCACTATATCATTTTAAGTTGAGTACAATGACATGCAGATCAGAACACCTATAATTATTCGTGTAAACGCTTTAATTTGTATACTATTTCCATGTTATAATTTTGAGAAACCGCATTGACGAAGGAGGATACGCATGAATATCACGGGTCAAGGCGCGTGGGATACGGGTACATATACAAATCTGTTTCTGAAGCTAGGCTACGATGAGAATGAGATTACAAACAGATTGGAAGAAACATGGAACGAGCTGTTTGATGGAGATGAAAATACTCGAATATATTACCCCATGGGTGAGGACAAGGGCTATTTGCTGGACACCGGTAATCTCGATGTTCGCTCCGAGGGCATGTCCTATGGCATGATGATGGCTGTTCAGATGGACAAAAAGGAAGAATTCGATCGACTCTGGAACTTCTCCCACACGTTTATGCAACATAAAGCGGGACGTTATAAAGATTATTTTGCCTGGCATTGCAAGCCTGACGGAACCCGACTCTCGCAAGGACCTGCTCCTGATGGTGAGGAGTTTTTTGCCATGGCGCTTTTTTTTGCCTCCAACCGCTGGGGCGATGGCGCTGAACCTTATGATTACAAGGCGCAAGCCCGCAAGATCCTTCGTGCATGTGTACATCAGGGCGAAGATGGCGAAGGTGACCCGATGTGGGACCCGGAAACGAAACTGATCAAATTCATACCAGAAACACCGTTTAGCGACCCGTCCTACCATCTGCCTCATTTTTATGAACTATTCGCGAAATATGCGGATGAAGAAGATCAGAGCTTCTGGAACGATGCGGCGGCCGCTAGTCGGGCTTACCTTCATACAGCCTGCCATCCCGTAACCGGACTATCACCTGAATATGCGAACTATGACGGCTCTCCGGCTCCAATACAGCCGCATGGTGATTTCAGACATTTTTACAGTGATGCTTACCGTGTTGCTGCGAATATAGCGCTGGACTGGGAATGGTTCCGCAAGGATCACTGGCAGATCGAACAATCCAATCGGATTCAGTCCTTCTTCAGTGACATCGAAGTTTCCGATTATCGTCGTTATGCCATAGATGGAGAACCTTTCGACGAACCTTCACTACATCCTGTAGGTTTGCTGGCTACCAATGCCATGGCTTCACTGGCTGCGGACGGTCCAGATGCTGACACATTCGTTCGCAAGTTCTGGAACACACCTCTGCGTCAGGGAGAAAGACGTTATTACGACAATTGCCTGTATTTTTTCAGCATGCTGGCCCTAAGCGGAAGATATCGCATGTACTAAGGGAATGTGCACGAGCCGTTGTACCTGTACTGTGAACGTTGGCTTAAAGGACAGGTACAATCCATGCATGGAGTAACGATCCCCCTTAAACATGGTATGATTAACCCCAAACTACTCAACGTATGTAATTTCATTGCAAGCACCTGTGACGAACAGATGTTGAACGATGGTTGAAGCCATATTCAGCGATTGAAGATGGGGTTACAGGTTAGGCAGGAAGGGGCTGTCCATGCGTTCATTTTATTTACCCGATTTATCGGAATTCCACTTTTTTTGTTTTCCTCATTCGGTTGGAAATTACACCAAACCTGATCAGCATCACATCAACAGAATGGAAGGTGTCCAGGATTTCAGCTTGCATTACATTGCCGAAGGCAGCGGATATGTCGAGTTACATCATAAGAAATACGAGTTAAGTAAAGGTAATGTGTTTCTTCATATTCCAAACGACCCTATGCGTTATTATCAGTCCGATGAAGATCCGTGGAATATTTACTGGATTCAGTTCTACGGAAATGCACTCTCTGCTTTTTTACTGGAGAACGGACATTATCAATCCTCTGTCTGGACACAAAACCATGCTTCTCTAATCGAGTCCTCGTTTGAACATTTGCTTGATGAGATTGAGCAATTTAATTTTTTGCGTCCATCTCGAATCTCTGCACTGAATTACAGCGTACTTATTGAATTCATAAGTCATGCCATTCCCCTATCTGCTTACCGGAATCTTAACAATTTCGAGAAGATTACGGCGTTGCTGCCCGAAATGCAAAAAAAAGCCCATCTTCCGTTTGAGCTTGCCATCTGGTCGGATAAGCTGGGATTGACTCCTCATTATTTCTGCAGTCTGTTCAAAAAAGCTACCAAAATGACTCCCGTATCATATATCACCAAATGTCGGATACAGAGCAGCAAACAGTTGTTATTAAGCCATCCTTCCATGCCGATTAAAGAAGTTGCCATGCAATGCGGGTACCCGGGGAACAGCTACTTTAACAAAAAATTCATGGAGTCTGAGGGCAAAACACCTGCGGAATTCCGTCGCCTTCATCTGAAAGCGTAGCACCCATCAAGCGCACAATGTAACCTATATTTCTGATTCTTAACGCCCTTCTGTTCCTTCTTTCTGCTCCATTAAACTCAACAGGAGTATAAAAGGAAGATCCTGAGGTCTCCTTTTCATACTCCCAATTAAGAGTTACTTCAAAGTCACTTTGACAACTTCCATTCATCGTATGCATCTTGATATACTTGTAAATACTTTTCAAGTTGCAATCCCTTGTACCCCGCAATATAACTGTCCCATTCCTTTGTTATATCCTTGTTACCTGTAATAAACTGTGCCATATTGGAATCCACGTAATCCATCAGCGTGCGTTCGATTTGAGAAATGGTCAACGCATCTTCCGGTTTGAAATTGACATTGCTTGGATATACCACATCCAGATTCGCAAATGGTTCGTATTCTTTGGCTGCCAGCCAGAATCTATACTCCCTTGGCCCATCGCCTTCTGCGAGTGGATCTTCAGGAGCTACAAAAGATTCACGGATGGAATTGAGCATTTGCATTGTGCCAAGCTGCCACCATGTATCGGCTAGGGGCACACTTCCGTCCGTCTTGGAAGCAGGTAACAAGACATCATATTTGGCCGGCTGACCATTGTAATCCATCTGGCCACTCTCTGCTTTTTTCCAGCCATCTCCTTCAAAACCATAGGTCGTCAGGATGGTCCCCTCTTCGCTGTACAGGTAATCGGCCAGTCGGATGGCGGCAATTTTTTCTTCCTCTGTCGCTTTGTTCGTAATGACGAAGTCGCTCTGCCCGATTCCCGCAGAATAACCGGAGAGCTGCACGCCATGGGGTCCTTTCAGAGGTGGCAGTACCGCATAATTCTTGTTGCGAGGATATTTGACCCCGCCGGTAACAATGGCATAACCTACAACGCCCACTGCGGCATCTTGTTTATTGGCAAGCTGCTTCACAGCATCTGCATTTTGTGTAAAGGCTCCCTTGTCAATAAGTCCTTCCTGATACAAACGACGAAGATATTCCAGACCTTCCCTCCACTCCGGCTGTGCTGCTGAATAGATGACCACGTCATCCTTCACGCTTAGATATTTACTGGCATCGTTATAGATAAATGCATTCATCAGAAAAGCGTCAACACCACCGCCCCACTCGTCCGGAGTCGTTGTAAATGGGACTTCATCAGCTTTTCCATTACCGTTTGGGTCTTTTTCCTTAAACGCTTTTAGCACTTCATAGAACTCGTCCGTTGTTGTGGGCATACTCATGCCTAGTTGGTCGAGCCAGACGGTATTGATCCACACTCTCTGATTGTAGGTGCAATGCAGGCATTCATTAATTTTGGGAATAGCGTAAATGTTGCCATCCGGCGCAGTAGCAGCTTCCTTAACACCTTCAACCTCTTCGATTGCTTTTTGAATGTTTGGTGCATATTGTTTGATAAGATCGTTGAGCGGAATAAAGGCGCCCATCTTTCCGTACTTGATCTGATCAGCCTTGCTCATTCCTGCATCCAGAATGACTGCCGGGTAGTCTCCGCTCGCGAGAACAAGCTGTTTTTTATCATTATATGCACCGCCGGGTGTCGTTTGCCAAGCAAACTGGATCTTGAGCTTTTCCTCGATATATTTAGAGAATCGATTGATTTGCAGCTTTTCAATGGCTTCGCCCTGTGGTGCCAATACACTCAGACGAACCGATCCATCCTTGGTTACCGCTTCTGCAGAAGAATCCTTGTCTTTATTACCACTGCATGCGGAGAGCACAATGGTCATAACCAGAGTCAAATACAATAATAGACGTCCTGAACTTTTCAACTACGATTCCCCCTTGTAATAAATCAAGCTCATATTTGGTTAGTCGCTACCCCTTCAGAGAGCCAATCATGACCCCTTTAACAAAATGTTTCTGTACAAAAGGATATATAACAAGCACGGGTACACTCGCGATCACAATAAGTGAATATTGCAGCAAATCCTTTAATCCCTGTTGAACAGCCTGAGCGCTGATATTAACGTACATATCCGAGTTATCTGCATTCAAGATAAGCAGGTTACGAAGGAAGATTTGTAATGGAAATTTTGTATAATCACTTAAATAAATCAGTGCGTTGAAATACGTATTCCAATGCCCAACCGCATACATAAGCGCCAGTACGGCAAGAACCGGCTTCGATAACGGCAATACCACCCGCCATATAAAAGCTAAATCGCTGCATCCGTCAATCTGTGCGGCCTCGGCCAGATCATCCGGGATGGTGGATTGAAAAAATGTCCGGGCGATAATGACCTGAAACACAGCGAATGCCCCCGGAAGAATCATGGCCCAGCGTGTGTCGAGCAGCCCAAGGGATTTCACAAGCAAATAATTGGGGATCAGTCCTCCGTCAAAAAACATCGTCACAACAAGCAAAAGCATGATGATGTCGCGCCCATAGAACGACCTTCTAGCCAATGGATATGCGATCATCACCGTAAACGACACATTTAGCACTGTCCCCGCCACGGTATAGAACAGGGAATTACCAAATCCGATCCAGATGTCTTTATTTTGGAATGCGGCCTGATATCCAATCCAGCTGAATTCGACTGGCCAAAGCCACACTTTTCCGGAAGAAACTGCTGACGGAGAGCTAAAGGAAGCGCTTAAAATATGAAGCAAGGGAAACAAAATGATAATCAAAATGAACGCTAAGAACAGATAAATGATGCTCATGAACAATCGGTCTGTAGCAGATTCTCGTATGGCGACGCTCTTCATCATTTTCCTCCCTACCATAAACTGTTGGATGAGACCTTTTTGGATATCAGGTTCACCAGCACTAACAGTACAAAGTTTACAACGGAATTAAACAGCCCGATGGCAGCGGAAAAGCTGAAATCGGAATTCAGTAATCCGACTTTGTATACATAAGTTGAGATGACTTCGGATGCATTTTGGTTCAGCGGGTTCTGCATCAGATATATTTTTTCGAAGCCTACACTCATAGTTGAGCCCACACTCAAGATCAAGAGAATGGACATCACCGGGACCAAGCTGGGAATATCAATGTTTATCATCCGTTGCAGTCGTGTTGCCCCGTCCACTCTGGCGGCCTCGTACAACTCGGGGTTTACACCGGACAAGGCTGCGATGTAGATGATGGCGTTGTACCCCATGAATTGCCACGCATCCGAAAATACATAGATTGTCTTGAACATACTGGCACTGCCCATGAAGTCAATCGGCTCCATGCCGAAGATTCTGAACAGATTGCTGACAAGTCCGACATTGGGCGACAGATTGACGATCAGGATGGACACGATGATTACTGTTGAAATGAAATAGGGTGCGTAAGTGACCATCTGTACTGTTTTTTTGAAAAGACCGTTCCGGATCTCGTTTAATGCCAGTGCCAGCAAAATGGGTAACGGGAAGTTGACGAGCAGACCATATAACGAAATTACTAACGTATTTCGAAAATACTGCCAGAAGAATGGTGCCTGAAACAGCTGTTCAAAATACTTGAGACCTGCCCATGGACTCCCCCATATTCCCTGCACGACATTATAATCCTTAAAAGCAATCAGCACGCCAAACATCGGAACGTACTTGAAAATGAGGATGTACAACATAGGCAGTAAAACTAGCAGATAAAACTGCCAGTGTCTGGCCATTTTGCGGGCAATGCCGCGCGATGACTTTCCGGATAACACAGGCTCTTGCCGTGGTGAAACGGTGAAGGATGATTTGCTGTCCATTGTCACGCTCCTTTGCATGTAATGGTGCCATCTTAAACAGACAATGCATCCTCGAACAATATACATCTTTCACGCATGCAACCTATTTCCTCAAGAGACCTGCTTAGCGGCAAGGAGGGGCAGCGCAGGCGAACCAATCTTTTTCTCCATACAAACATAATTCGTCTATGTCCTACTGCACGCTCTGCCAAGGTTTCCCCGGTCAGCAAAAACTCATCTCAATTCGGTTTAACCGCCCATTTGCGGTATTCACCGGGTGAAGTGCTTACATGTTTTTTGAATGCCCGGCCAAATGAGATCACATTGGCATATCCGACTTCCTCTGCAATCTCATTCAAAGACAACGTCGTTTGCTCCAGTAATTGTTGTGCCCGCTTGATTCGCACATCCATTAAATAATCAACAAATTTGTTGCCCGTCATCTCCTTAAACAATTTGCTGATGGATTTGGGCCTGAGTTGGAACTGCTCCGCCAGATAATCGAGGGACAGATGAGGATTGCCATATTCCCGTTCAATACATTTGCGAATTTCAAAAATCCGTTCCGAATGCGTTCGTTTCTCCTGAAGATGGCGAATCTGCTCTGCCAGGTTCGTCAGCGGGTAACGTACATTTGCCTCAAGCTGCTGGAACGTCTCGGAAGAGGACATCGCATCCTGCAAGGAGGGTTCGGCCTCGTCTGCCCACAGTTCTTGAAATTCTTTGGGAAGTCTGCTTATTTCCCGCTCTATGGAATAGATCATATATCCGACCAGACTTACAATATTATCCCGGTCCAGAATATCCTGCTCAATTTGCTGCATAATTGTATCGTATTCCTGTCTCCAGTCAGACTTCGCTGTACGCAGGGATTGCGCCATGGCATGAACCAGTTGGAAATAGTCAAACGCTCCTGCCTTTTTATCCTGATTTACGTGGGAAAACAGAATGACCTGGTTGCCGCCCAAAACCATCTTGTATTTCAACGCTTGCAGCGCTTGGCGATAAGAATCAGGAATATGCGTATACGCATTGGCGATGCTTCCCACACCAACACTGATTCTGAGATTCATGTTTTGCTCAATCCACGTCCGTGTATCCTCGAACATCTGAAGCAGATGTGGGTCAACTCCCTGTTCATCCTCCAATTGCAGCATGGCTCCCAGAATATCACCCGAAATCCATCCCGCCCATATCGTATAACCGTGTTGTTCAGCCGTTTCCTGAATGACGCTCAGAATGGCGAACTTCAGTAAATATTGATCCCGAGGCAAGTAATACTGTACAAAACGAGCATAATCATCCATTTCTACGACACAGATGACCTGTTTTTGGCTCAGATCATTCAATTGAAATCCGTTTTGCTGTGAGTCCCATTGGCTTGGATTCTCAGGATATTGACCATCCAGCAATTGCTGGAGCAGATATGTTTTCTTCAATTGTTCATCTTCACGATTTTGCTGCTGGTAACTGCGATTCTGTGCCAGAAAAAGATTCAGTGCTGATTCAATGAATGCTAATTCGTCTTTGGGCCTCTGATGATCCGTCGAGACAGGACTGTCCTTAAACTGAGGAACGCTGTTGATCCTGGAGATGATCTGTTCAATAGGCTTGTAGCTTTTTCGCGTAATGTAAAAAAACCAGGCAACCCCGGAGATAATCATGACGATGCCTATCACAAACCAGACGTTATACAGCGCATTGGTAGCGTTTACAAAAATACCGTTTAATGGTCCGCTCACATACGTCCACCCGGTTAATGATGAGGTTTTCTGCGTAACAACAGACAGATCGTCATGCTCCGCCCCGGCCAAGTCGAGAATATCCTGCCCTTCCCCATCCAGAATTCGGGTGTAGCTGATCTGCTGTTCATAAATTCCGTTGACAAGTTCGGTCATTTTGCCGGGGGACAGGTTAACAACTAGCAGCCCTTCCCCGTTAAGGAGAGCGGGACTTCTGAGCACAAGACTGACAACCTGGCGATAACCTACAATGGAAAAGGGTTCAAACTTCCTGAGTTCTGTCCAGTGATTCCCCGCCTTTGTTAACTGCGAGTGGATAAATGGAGCATCTGAAAAATCCTCCAACGTTGTGATGGTTGCATCACTAATGACAACCGGATGATGCGTCCGAACAACATAGATCGAATCTACCAGCGGATGATCCTGCTTGAACTGTCTCATGAACTCGGCTATCTGAATGTGCAGGTAGTCGTTGTCCGTTTGGCTGGCATTCCAAAATAAGAAAAGCTCATTATTGTGCAGCAATTCGGAAAGCAGCTCTTGCTCCATCGTTTTCAGTGAAGAATCAACCAGATTCATGGCCTGAACGAGCAAGCTTTCATTCGCCATGGTCGCTTCCTTACGACTCTGACTGCTCAGTAATTGGTAGTATAAGAAAAACATAAAGGTAACTACAATAAAAAAGACAGGAATGTAGGATAACAGCTGTCGATAATAAAAGATTTTCCTCTTCATGTACGTCTCCCCTCCAGACAATGAAATGATGTTCATATGATATCTGACCGGGAAAACAGGTTCAATCACAGAATTTTAAGAAGGATGCAATGATATTACGATTTAATCTATATCAATAAAAAACGTTCCCGGTTCGCATATGTTGACTGCGAACCGGAAACGTTTGATTGTGTAACCGGACATGATTCAGATACTTTAATTATTTGGAAACAGAAGAAGTATTATAGGAAGACTGCATAATCTCCAGATATCGATTCATGTTCAGTCCCTCCAGGCCTTTAACATATTCATCCCAATCCTTATCCAGACTTTTGGCGCCTGTAATAAACTGCAGGGCGTTCTGATCGATGTAATCCTTGAGATTGGTCTGCATCATGCTGGCTTCATCTGCAAGGGACGGATCAACCCACAATGCCCAATGAGGGAAAACCTCTTTCGGTTCCTTGCCCTCCATTAACAATGTCGCCTCATAGAGCCGTCGCTCATAACCATCATTGGCATAGATGTCCGTTCCCTGTACTTCTGCGTCCCGATATGCCCGGTGGTGATTGTACTGACTCAATGCAGCCCAGCTGTCGTTACGAGGTTCTTCTCCGGAAGGAAGCGGAATGGCTTTATAGAGCGGCTCAATCTGATCATTAAGCGCCACTTCGCCTTCCTGTGGTTTGCGCCAGCTTGTGCCCTCTTCTCCCAGATAAGAAGCCATGGTCCCTTCCTGGGTGTAGAAATAATCCAGCAGCTTTATAGCTGCGATCTGCGTTTCCTCGCTGGCCTTGTTCGTCAGCACAAAGGACGCTCCGGGATCAATCGGATAGTTATACGTAGCATAAGTGGCATTTGGTCCCTTCAGTGGAGGGATGGGATTGTAATCATTCCCGTAAGGTGAACCTTCGGCAGTGGTTACAAATAACGATGGATGCATCGCTGCTCCTGCACCGAGAAGCTGTGCATCGGCGTTATCACCAATTTTTTTGAAGGCCCCGACGTTTTGGGTAAATGCCCCTGGATCAATTAATCCTTCATCGTACAGGGATTTAATATAGGCAAGCCCTTCTTTCCACTCCGGTTTGTTCACTACGGTCTCCACTTTCCCCTGATTGACAATGAGATAATTCCGATCGTCGTCATAGATAAAACCGTTCATCAAGTATGGGATAATGTGCACGCCGAAATTTTCAGTCGAACCGCTTAGCGGTACTTCGTCGGCTTTACCGTTCCCGCTAGGGTCTTTCGTTTTAAATGCCCGAAGCATTTCCTTAAACTCATCTGTCGTCGTGGGTTCGGGCAAACCGAGTTGTTCCAACCATTTGGTGTTGACCCACATCTTGTTCGGGTATGAACAGTGAAAACATTCATTCAGACCCGTCAGACCGTAGATATTTCCGTCTGGAGCGGTGTTCATGGCCCGATAATAGTCATTGCTTTCAAGCACTTTTTTAATATTGGGGGCATACTCCTCAATCAGATCATTCAGCGGCAAAATAACCCCTTGCTGACCAAACTTCAACAAGTCTGTCTGGGAGAAACGATCTACCCAAGGGATAAGCAGATACAAGTCCGGATAATCACCGGAAGCCAGTGAAATCTGTCTTTTCTCCGCTGCACCGTCGAATGGAACCGTGGTCCAGTTGAACTGAATATCAAACTTCTCTTCCATTTTCTTCGTGAATTTGTTCGTGGACAGGTTGGTATCCGAACCCTGGTGAGCAAACACATTAATGGCTGTCTTGCCTGACGGATCGCTGCCTTCCCCATTCCCCTTATCAGAACTTGAACATCCGGCAAGTACCAACGAGGTAAACAGCATACAGGCAAGAATGATGAATCCCGCTTTTTTCAATACAATCCTCTCCCTCATGAATAATAGAAAAAAATGAACTTATCCTTTGACTGAGCCAATCAACATGCCTTGCACGAAATACCGTTGAACAAAAGGATAGATGATTAGCACCGGCAAGCTGGCCATCACAATTAACGAGTACTTCATGAGTTCAGCCATTTGCTGCTGTTTGATCATTTCCGATGCATCCATGTTCCCCGTACTGCTGTTCAGAATAAGAATACTCCGCAATATCAGCTGTAGCGGATAGAGCGACTGTGATTTCAGGTAAATGAGGGCGTCAAAGTATGCATTCCACTGACCGACAGCGTACATAAGTGACAACACGGCGATAATCGGTTTGGCGAGTGGCAGGATAATACTGAAGATAAACCGGATGTCACTGCAGCCATCGATGTCTGCTGCTTCGGACAATTCTTCCGGTATCGAATTCTGAAAAAAGGTACGGGCAATGATGACTTGCCATACCCAGACGGCATTGGGAATCAGCAACGCCCAGCGGGTATCAATCAGTCCCATGGTTTTGACCACCAGATAGGTAGGGATCAAACCGCCCGAGAACAGCATGGTGAAGGTAATAAACATCATTAACGAGCTGCGACCAACAAACGTTTTTTTGGATAATGGATAAGCAATCATAATGGTCAATGCCACGCTGATGAAGGTGCCGCAGGCTGTATAGAAAAGGGAATTGGCATAACCGGTAAGGACTTGATCATTCCGCAATACAGACTTGTAACCGTCAAACGTCAGGTCAATAGGCAACAACCAAACTTTTCCCGAGGAGACGGCAACAGGGCTGCTGAGCGAAGAACTCACAATATATATCAATGGATACAGCACGGCAATCAGCACCACCGTCAGCATGAAGTAAACAACCGTTATAAATACGCGGTCTCCCCATGATTCACGAATCGTACTGCTGCTCTTGATCCGCGAACGTCCTGCATTTGTCTGTGTGTTAGGCATGGGTTGGTTCTCCTCCTTTCGCTCCCGTTACCATAAGCTTGTATTGGACAGTCGCTTGGCGACCGCGTTTACGATTAATAGCAGAATCAGGTTAATCACCGAGTTGAACAGGCCAACCGCAGTAGCGAAGCTGTAATTGGCATTCAGCAATCCTATTTTATAGACATACGTGGAGATGATCTCCGAAGCAGACAGGTTGAGCGGATTTTGCAGCAAATATATTTTTTCGAACCCAACAGCCATGATATTCCCTACACTCAGGATCAGAATAATAACGGCTGCGGGAAGTAGTCCAGGCAGATCAACATTGATGATTTTCTGTATTCGGTTGGCTCCGTCCACTTTGGCGGCTTCATACAGGGATGGATCAACACCTGCGAGAGCAGCCAGATAGATCACAGCGGAGTACCCCATTCCCTGCCACACATCGGAGAATACGTAGATGGATCGAAACAGTCCGGGTTCACCGAGAAAATTCACCGCTTCGAAACCAAGGGCGCCTGCAATCGTGTTGACAATCCCCAGCCGAGGAGACAGAAAGAGCATAATAATGGAGACCATAACAACGGTAGAGATGAAATATGGAGCATACGTCACCATTTGTACTGTTTTTTTGAATCGTATGTTTTTGATTTCGTTCAGCGCCAGCGCCAGTAATATAGGAATTGGGAAACCAACGATCAGGCTGTAAAACGAAATGTAGAGCGTGTTCTTGATCAGCATAACAAACGCCGGATTTTTAAAAAGTAATTCGAAATACTTGGTTCCGGCCCACGGACTGCCCCAGATCCCCTTGATGACGTTGTAATCTTTAAATGCCAGGACCGCATTCACCATGGGTACATACTTAAAAATAATAAAGTAAGCAATCGGTGGCAGGATCAGCAGATATAGCTGCCAATGTCGCCTCCAGCTTCTGGATAATGCTTGCTTCAAGGCAAACGCTTTACTTGGTTTCTCCACGGACTTTGATTCACTGGTCATTGTGGTTCTCAGAATCATCCCCCCATTCTTGGCTCCCAATCGTGCTGAACTTCAACTCAACTTGGTAGCGCTTACTTTTTGAGTAATCATAAGATTGCGCTGGGGATGCGTAAAGGTACAGTTACGCTGAGAAAGTACAAATAGCGAATATAGTTCCCGAGAAACAGCCTACATTAACCGCTATGAACGTCCATTTTCCGAAATACACTCGGAGAAATGCCGCGTACCCGCTTGAAAGCTCGGCGGAATGAATGTGCACTATTATACCCGGTGGCCTCCGCTATCTCGTCAATGGTCTGAACGGTGGAGTGCAACAAGTTCGAGGCAGCATCGATGCGTACCCGTTCTACATAATCGGAAAGATTCTCTCCCGTATGTTCTTTGAATAGTTGGGATATAAACTTCTCGGACTTGCTCATGTGCTCCGCAATCCGATAGATCGTCAAGTTTGCATCCCCATAATTATGTTGGATAAAACAAATCATTTCGCTTACAGTATCCGCATGTGCTCCTGCTCTTCTTCTCTGGAAATCACCGCAGATGTCTTCCGTTAACCGTTTGAATTTTGCCCGCAGCGAAGTGATCGTTTCTGTCATCTGAATGGATGTCACCCGAGTTTTATATTCCTCCAGCAGGGAGGCATCCAGCTTGAATTTGGGTTCGTCCAGCTTCAGAAAAGTCCCCTTCAGCTCCATGATGAACTGCTGTGTCATCTCGTAGGACAGTTCCCGCTCTTCTAAATTACGAAGAAACAATTGCTCCAGAATGCGTATCGCCTCTTCAGGCTCCCCGACTTTGATCGTGTTCAGCAGGCGCTGTTCAGACTCAATCGGATAATAGAACATTTCATTTTCCTTCATCGTATCTTCAAATCTCACCAGATGATCTGTTCCCATATGAATGGCATAATCCAGAGCTTGTTTGGCTTCGTCAAAGGAACGCCCTGCATCATTCCAAACCTCGTAAGCTGCACCTGTGCCAATTGTTGTAGATATCCGATGCTCCCGGTAGATCACTTCCATCAAGGTGTTCAGCTCTTTTTCACATCTCCCTATAGCTTCATACAGTTGGTTCTCATCCAATGGACAGGCAAAAGCGATCTGGTCTGTTCCCCAATCCGTGATTAGCAGCTGCGCATTCCACTCTGTAAGTACCTGTTTGATGAGCAGCCTTGCGACACCCAGTTCATGGATAGTTTCTTCACTGTCCGGATTGGCATATCCGTTTACCTTCACTAAGCCTGCCAAGCCCTTGCTGCTATGAAGAGAAATGTGCGCCTGGGATGAGATAACCTCCAACTCAAGTGAGGTATAGACTTCTCCCGTTAACAAACGTTTGATAAAACCGTCTCTCAATAACGGAATCTGCTCATTCATGGCGTTTTTAAGTGAGTCATTATTAGCAATGAGATTGTTAATATGGCTTGCCAAAAAATCATATTCATTGCCCCGTCTGCCTGGGGAATCGGTGATTTGTTCCCGAAAAGAGGCCAACAATCTGTAAACGGGTGCACTATTCCGATAGGCCAGAACCAGCCCGAATAACAGTCCCAAGGCAATGGTTGCCAAAGTAAAGACCAGTGTGACTTGTTTGATTTGGTCCGCTTTTGTCATGAGTGCTTTCTCCGGAATCCCTGCCATGTAATTCCATCCATTTTGACTGGACTGCATCGATATCAGCAGCCGACCATCACTTCCAGGCTGTACATTCTGCACGTTCAGCTCCGTTTCCACAGCGTTATCTTCTCTCTGGCGACTCTGTGCCAGTTGCTCGGCTTCGGCTTGTTCAATGCCATGGGAGAAAATGATCTGTCCTTCCGCATCAGTGACGAGAGTCCAGCCGCCATATTGATCCACAATATTTTGAGTAAGGCTGGCCATCTGATCCTGATCAATCATGACACCAATCGTCGCTTGCGGTTTGTTGAAGCTGTTCAAAGGCAGAGATTGCAGAAACGTAATGGCGGGAACATCTGCAAGCACAGTGCCGAGTATTTCACGTTTATAGTTTCGAAGCGGTATGATTTCATTAAAGTGTGGTTGTTTGAGAATTTGGTCATGCCATTGATCAAACGACATACCGTCCAGCTGATTGGCAGCATAATAATGCTCTGGACGATAATACACAGTTCTTGGTGTGATGATGGCATTGTAGTTCGGAATGTGAATGAAGAAATGGGACAAGTAATCATTGGTACTGCTGTACATGGAGAGGCTCCGTTGCATACGGTTCATACCGTAGACATTGTAGAGATCATGCGGCTTTGGCCCAGCAATTAAATTTTGCAAATCGGGATTGACGGCAAGCTGCCTGGTAAAGGCTTCAACTTGAAGAAGGTTACGCTCAATGATCTCTTTCCCGAGACTCAGCGACTTCAAGCTGTTCTCAATGGAACTGGAACGGGCCGCTTCAATAGAAGCTCGGTAAGAGGCATATCCCGCAATTTGAGGAATCATCAGAATGACAAGATACGAAATGAGGAATCGGCGGAACACGGGTGAAAATTTGGACCATAGGAGCTGCATATGTACCCTCCCTTTTTTTATCGAGCGCTTACATTTCTCTGTGTTAAGGTAGCTGTTCAATGATACACTGGGCATTTCTTCCTGGTGAAGGTACAACTTCTTCCTTATGGTACATTTACATACTGTAGCGTACAATGCTTGCATGAAAATAATTGTTGGTCTGCGGGTTAGCGCACAAATATAGTTGTATTTTACCTTCGCATGACATCCATCACAAAGTATCAAAAATAAACGCAAAAAACCTCCCCAAGACATGGAATGACTTGGGGAGGTTTTTGTTTAATGTTGTGCTTATTAATTGCTAACGGCAACAAATTTCCATTGTTGGTTTGTAGCACCTGTGTAGGTGTTCTGTTGCAGCAAGGCTCCATCCGAAGTGGAAGCGTTTGCCACTTCAATCGCTTTATTGCTGTTCACGTTGATGATACTCCAGTACCCGTTACCAAGATCGTTGACCTTAAAATGCTGAGCGGTTGTGTTCAGATTGCTCATGAGTTGAACCGCTTCCCCATTGGTGAGGGTACCGTTGCGAATATCGATGACTTTGTCCGGTGAGTTCACACTTGTCAGTGTATAGTTGCCGTTTCCGATCGAAGTCAGAACCCACTTCTGAGGGTTACCGCCCAGATCGCTCCACTGCTGGAGCTGAAGATTGTTTTCGTTTTGACCACCAGGGACATCAACAACTTTGTTGGAATGCCGGGCTACAATTTTATAAGTTGCACCGGATACTAGACCTGTTGTTGGTCCACCTGTTCCACTGCCCGGGTAAGTCTGAGCACGTTCATGGTACCAGTTAAACAGGAATCGTCCCATGGCACTCCGTGAAGCATCTCCATCCCATTTCAGTCCAGCCGTTGGGTCGGCAAAGGAGCTTCGTGGTCCTTCACTTAGAATGAATCCGTTCATATGAGCTGCAATGCTGACATTGCCTGCTGCGTTAAAGATCGTTTTGGTATTCGTGCCGAAACCTTCATTGCTGCCATTAAACAAGTTCCAATAGGCCGAATCGCCAGGTTTGTTTTTGAACCAGGTTACCTCGGTAATGTTAATCGGATATTTGTCAGCGGCTGCCTTCACGTTGGTATTCCACTGGTCTTGCAGGATGGAGAAGTTGTCATATGCGCCATAACCAGGGTACCAGTGAACCGCATATCCATAGTTATTGAGTGGGTCAGTCAATGGATGGCTTGCCGTCAAACTGTAAAATTGGTTGTAGCCCAGACCTGCAGCCCAGATCACGTTGTCCGCACCTTTGCTACGAATTGTTGAAATCATGGAATTTTGGAAATTACGCAGGTCATTCCAGTGATCCACAAAGTCATTTTCCCCGTTGTATCCGCCCCAATGTCCATTAGCATAGGATTTCACCGGTTCGTTGACCAGTTCGAAGTGAACGTTATCAGCACTTTTGATCTCCGGGCGTGAAGCGAGATAACCCCAGATTTCGTTGAATTTTTGCAGGTTGGCAGGTGTTGTTGCCTGATCATCCTTCAATGTGAAGTCCAGTCCCAGGACAACATAGACACCTTTTGTTTTGGCATATTGAATGTAAGGAATAATTACATTTTGCGTAACGGTCTGCACACCGGCAAAGTTATATGTACCAGCCGCTACATCTCCCATGTCCTGACGATCGATGAACAGACGTACCTGATTCATATTCCAACCATGATTGCTTCCGTACTTCGCGCTGGTGTCCGCAAATGTATCGGTAATGTCTTTCAGATAAGCCAGTGTAGCTGCATGACGGTTATTGCCGTGCAGATTGAGATAATAATTGCTGTCCTGATAAGTCCAGTAGGCGCCTGAAGGTTGATGCCAACCGTTCAGAAGCACAGGCTGGTTGTTGCTGTTCACCAGGTTTTTGCCGTTTACGTGAAGCTTGCCCATCGGCATGCCCACCCATGCTTCGGCGCGGCTGCCTCCCCATGGAGCAATTGTGATCAATAAAGCTAGAATAAGTACAAGTTTACAAGATGTCATGAACTTCTTCACTATAATTCCTCCTGATCTGATATATTGTCTTACACTATTGCGAGGTAAGCTCCGTCAGAGTATCTCTGATCAAGCATATCGCTCAGGTCGGCGCCCGCTCCCGCAGCCCGTTCCACACCAGCAGGGGGATTCTGCGCAGGGAAGGATCCCGGTTCTGCTGTGAGCAGACGTTCATGAGAACGTTGCATGCCCCCTTTTCACAGATGGAATGTTGCATGAAGTTCCTCCTTCCTTTTCCACTTTGAACCACTTCGAATGTACAGGAGAACTTAACTTAACCGACGATTCCCGTACGCTCTACACTTTCTACGAAATATCGTTGCACAAACAGATAGATGACGATCAAAGGCAGAATGGCAAGAAGAATTCCTGTATCCTGGATCATACTCAGATAGAACGGATCGGCCTGGGAAGCGGCACCGTCAGTAACCTGTTGGGCCAGATTATACGGAAGGGACGATAACTGGGTCGACATGACTTTACTTGAAGTCAGATAAGTCGTCGTATAGAAACTGTCGTTCCACTGCCATACGAAGGAAAACAGCATGACTGTTACCATGGACGGAATGGCATTGGGCAGCATGATTCTTGAAAATGTTCGCCCGATGCCCGCGCCGTCCACATAGGCCGCCTCCTCCACCTCCTTCGGAATACCTCTGAAGAATTGCCGGAAAATAAAGATGTACAAGCCGGCCTTAAGCGAATTGGCCGTAATAGCCGTCAGAATAAACGGCCAATAGGTGTTTAGCAAATTAACAGGTTTGCCGGCTATAAGCGTCATAAGCCCCATCAGGTCAAAGCTTTTCAGATTCAAGTATACCGGAATGAGAATGGTCGTTGGCGGTACTAGAATCGTCAGAATTACACCGGCAAACAACCAGTTGCTTCCCCTGAATTTCAGTCTGGCGAATCCGTACCCTGCAAGTGCACAGGATGCTGTAGTCAGCAGTGTAGTCGTTGCAGACAGGGCAAACGTATTAAACAGCGTTGCCCAGTAATCCATTACGCGTATCGCCTGCTTGAAATTGTCGATGGAGAAGTTCTGTGGAATCCACACCACCACTGCCGAATACAGATCACCTTTAGCTTTGACGGATGTTGAAACCTTCTGAAATATGGGAAACAGGATAACGAAGGAAAGCCCGGTAATCAGAACGAATCGGATCATGGCCCACAGCCAGCCTTTCCAATGCTCCAGCGATAATAATCGTGATGTTGTCACGTCGGACACCCTCCTTTCTAATCTTGATAGAAGACTCGCTTCGAGAAAATGATGTTTACGATAACCAGAATGATGGCAATGGCCAGAAAGTAGACCCATGCCATGGCAGAACTTAATCCAAAGTCAAACTTGACGAAGCCGGTATCCCGGATCAGTTCCGTCATGGCGTTATTGGCAAACGAATCAATGATTGTATAGATCGCATTGACAAAAATAAGCGGGCTGACCATCGGGAACGTAATTTTCCAGAAGGCTTCATATCCCGTCGCCCCTTCCATCTTCGAAGCCTCATACAGTTGAGGGGAAATCGTCTGGATCCCTGCCAAAAAGATCAAAATCTGTACACCGGACTGACTGACGATCTGATAGATCCGATCTACGGCGCTGCTCAGATACGTAACGATCCAATCGCTCACTCCGGCATTAACCATTATGTTTTCGAGTTCAAATGTCCCGAGTGAGCTTCCACCTGTGCTGCTCTGATTAACCGCTTCAATCAGGCTGGTGCTTTCCAGTGTCATAATCACTCCCGATGCCAGAATAACGGGCAGGAAAAAGATCGACCGCGCTACAGCCCGGCCCCTGAACTTCTGATTCAGGATGACGGCAAGGAACAGACTGAATATAACGATAAGTGGTACGTTGATGAGTACATCTGTGATCGCCTCAATTAACGCACGGTTAAAGCTTGTATTGACGGTGAGCGCCTGAATGTAATTGGCGACACCGGTGAACTGAATCGCTATGCCTTCCGCGCTAGCTTGAATTGTACTCATGCTGTATCGCAGAGAGGCTAACAGCGGAATGAAGAAAAACAACACAAAACCAATGAGCCAGGGAAGCACATAGATTACGCCCCACATGGCTTTCTGCTGAGCATACGTACGACTTCCCCATTTCCATTTCAGGAGCGTCTTCAGAGCTGCTCACCACCAGTCACATAGCTTTGGGCTTCCACTGTATCGTTGTCAACTTCTACAGGGAAGTCGTTATAATTGACGATTACGAACCCGCCACCTTCATATGTTGTCCGGAAGACGCCCTCCTCCAGGGATTCATGGGACATCATGGAACGTCCGGCAAACGGCTGGTTCGCCTGGTTCACCTCATTGTAAATTTCGGCAGCCAGATCGATCCATTGTTCATAATTCGCCGCGTAGAGATCATCATAATCCGTTTCTTTCACCACATGGTTTGGCGCATTGAACCATGCAAAGTAAGGACTGGCTCCATATTCAATCAGCTTCAGCACATATTGCCTTGCATTGGTATATGTGGAGAGATTGTATGGCGTCCCCGTATAGCCGATGCTGCCGTGTACAACGAGCTGATAGAACGGAATCTCTTCATCCTCCAGCTTGAAGCGGCTGCTGGTCATCGGCGCATCTGTCAGACCTGTTACATACGGCAGGGCATAAGCGTTCCCGCCTTCAGCAACAAGCGAGCCAGACTGCTGGCGGATCTGTTCAAGTGCCTTTTTAACGGAGCCGAGCGCTTGTGTTCGGTCCACCAGCTTTTTCGGATTCATATCGCTGTTTAGCTGTGCTGCCAGGTCATTCAAGCTCAGCGACAGTCCATCCTTTTGAAGGGATCTGAGCTCATCTAACATGTCTGCCGTTACGTCCTCCAGCAAGTTGGGCGAAAGCACATAGGAAGGTGAACGATCCCGGTCCCGCCGCTGGATGGCCTGATTCATCGGATACATGACCGCCGGTTCCTGAGTTAATGTGCGTGAAGCTTCTTTGGACGGTTTAAACCCTTTTTTTGATTGCACATTCAGCAGAGCGATATCGGGATAGAAGCCGATGCCCGCTTCTTGTGTGTATGCGCTGAATTCCCGCAATCCCTTTTTTCCGCCTACCGCGCCGTCTACCTGGATGGAATCCGGCAGTCGATGATGAAGTCCGCCGTTAAGCCAACCCGCATAGCGTACCTGAATATTGGATACCTTCTTCTCCGTCAAGGCGGAGAGAATGCTTTTGGCTTCATCAAACGTGGTCAAAGCCTCCGTTGAGTCATACGGTATGCCCAGCATATGCTGCCTTGTTGTCATGCCGCCGAACAGTTGCAGGTAAAAGGGAACGTTACTCTGCTCCTTGCTTGCATTCAGCTCGGGAAGTCCGCCGTTTTGCATCAGATAATCCCGATAGAGAGATGCAAGCCCCGAGTACGAGGCCTTATCCGCCCCCACAAAAGCATATCGAACGACGAAGTCAGACATAGTCGGTTTCTTCTGGAATTTCGGAAGTGTACGAACCATATCACTTGCCTGAAGTGTCACATCGCTCTTGTTCACCACATAGAAGCTTGGATATACGTTGTTGTAGCTGTTCAGCTTGCCGCTGATATCGGCATTCACAACTGCAACGGCATCCCCTTCCTCAATAATGCCGAGGAAAGCTCCCTCTTTCCGAATCAGTCCAAATACCGGTAACCTGGCTCTGGCTTCATTCGAACTTGCTTCCCGCAGTTTCATGGTCATATCCGGTCCGTATATGTCTTGTTGATAGGCAGGATACTGCAGCTTACCATTGTTAAAATGAATCAGAGCTCCCGAACCGTCTGGCACCAGGATGGAGCCCTCTTCATCTGAACCACCGGCTCCGAAATAATCCAGCACGGATATGCTGTTGATCGGATATTCCTCCGGAAAATGAATACCTGAGGACGGAACACGCACGAGCAGATCCTCTCCATCCAGCTCATATTCCATCGTAAGCATAAACAGCCGTGGTCCACTTCGTTCCTCTTCAATGCCAAACTCGGCATGATCCTGAGCCAGATCCTCCGGTGTATAACCTGCTGTGTCAAAAGCCTTCAAGGCCCGGGACAGCTGCAATCCTTGCATCGCCTTATCAATCCGGACGTAAGCGCCTTCATCCTTGTCTTCCGCATAGCCGACCTTCAAGGCCCGCTGCCCGGCCTTGTCTAGCTGTGCAAGCAGCTTTTGTTCAAATCGCTCCTTGCTGATCTTCATCGGCAAGTCTTCGATGGATCGCTCAGTGCTTCCAAACTGGTAGTGGACCCGCACGCCACCTGGCAGCACCTCGTAGCTTATCTGCTTGTGTGCAACACTATCCGTGAAAGAATTCACGGTGCTGCTCTGTCCCAGGCTGTTGAAGAAGCTGAGCTTTGTTTGTGATGACAACAGGTCTTTGTTTATCCCGGCTGCAACCCCATCCTGCTCACGATCTGCAGGATTGCTGCGCCAGATCTGGCCACTCTGCGTGTGAATCACTGCAATCTCGGCAGTCTCTTCGTGAATGAACAACTGCAGCGCAGCATTCTGCGCAATGCCTACCATGCCGGGAAGGCGGACATCGCTGAACGATGATTTCAGTTTCTCTCCGGGAGGCAGGGAGGGAAAGTCCGTCGGATCTGCGGCAGTCACTGTCTCGTGAGCAAGCGGTGTTGGCGAGAATTGACAACCGCCAAGAAGCAGACTGCTCGCGAGCAGCATTCCTGTTATTTTTTTGGCTACGGCATATTTCATAACAAATTCCTCCTCCCTTAGCCCCGAAGCACTAATTCCTGATAGATGGTTACGACAAACGATACAATCTGCTGTACAAGACTGAAGAATAACAGGCACAGAAATGCCATAAACGCCATCGCTACAAGTGTCAGCAGCATCGTGAGCACCGTTTTGGCAGGTGTATACTGATGAACCGTCATATTTCCCACAAATAACAGATATACCGTCCACACAACGGCGAGTGCATTGGAGAAATAATAAAAGGCAGTTTCCTGCTGTGAGATCACAAGACTCAGCCAGATCCATGGGAAATGAATGAGGAACAACGGTACCAGTGCAAAACACGTTGACATGAAAATTTCGGAAAACTTTCCTTCACCGTCCATCAATGTGGTTAACGACCAGTTGGCCACACACCAAAACAGCACCGGAATAATGACATACACCATTTCAAGCAGACTGTTCAGGTACTTTGGATTACTGAGGTTAATGAGAAAACCGCTGTACTGGGCATGCAAAATTTTGGTGATGACCAGAAGCACCAGGATCATGAAAGCAATCAGCAGTGAGTTTCTCTGGTTCCGTTCATATTTCAATTCCCAGTATCCGTCAAACGGATGAAAAATCAGATGCAGCGGGTACTGGTATAATTGCTTACTTGATGCCTGCATTCGTAGTCCTCCTTTTCTGCCTGCGAACGATGATGACGGTGACAAACGCAGCGACAGCCAGGAATAAACCGGACATCATCCATGAAAAATGCTCACGCATCAGCTCTTTGCGGTACAAAAGAAAAGCTTTGGAATACCCTTTGGGCTCCATGCTGCGCTTGAAATATTTCGCAGACTCGGCGTAGTCCTTCTGACGAAGCAGTGCTTTGCCAATTCCCGCATACGCATATTCCAGATTAGCGTTCATCTCGGCAGCTTGGGCAAACAGCACTGAAGATTGATCTTCATCACCGTTATAGTAGCTGCGCACCGCTTCGTGGAGCGTACGTCCGTATTCAGTTGTTTGAAAGACGGTGATTTCGCCCAGCGCTTTATCCAGAATTAACATCCGGTCTCCCGCACGTTCCAGGGCAACAGGTGTATTAAACTGGCCCAGGCGGTTCCCGATGCCGCCAAAAATATGGAGCAGATATCCGTCTCCATTGTAAGTGAAGATTCGGCCCTTGCTGGAATCCAGTACGGAATACATGTCACTGTCCCCCACATCCACATCAATCAGGCGGGATGGACCCGATTCTTGGGTATATACCATATCACCTTGTGGAGTTTGATAGCCTTCTCTGCGCAAAATGTCTGTCCCCTGGGCATTCAGCTTCTTGACCGGTTCTTTGCCGCGATCCCCGCTAGTGGCATAGATGAAGCCCTCTTCATCCATATCCAGATTGGTAAATTCCGTCGGAGTGAACATCACCATCTGGCTGCGCTGCTCCCGTGTTGCAAACCGTTTCCACAGATATTCCACCGGGTCCACCTGAACTCTGTTCGCTCCAATGAAGGAAGAGAACGTGCCATCGGCGCTAAACTCCATGAATCCATCAAATACGCCTTCGGCCATGACGTAGATGCGTTCCCCTTTGTCCATAACAATCCGCATCGGTTTAAACTGGAAGTCTGCTTTTAGCAGATCCGATTTCGGTTCAGACACAATCTTGACCAGCTTCCCCTGTTCATCCAGATGCACCACCCGGTGATTATCCGAATCAGCAACCAGCAGATGGCCTTTTTCCGTGACGTACAATCCCTGTGGATTTTTAAAATGTTCTTCCTTGCCTTCCTGCTCAAATGAATCAATCGTCCGTACCAGCTTGAAATTGCGATCCATCTCAATGATCCGGCCATTGCCCGAATCGAGCACAAAGACGTGCTGATTGGCGGTAACATGCATGTCGCTTGGCTCTTTCATAGGAGTTGTGTTCAGCTTCTTGCCGGTGATAATGGTTGTTGCCTCATATGCCGCCGGTGCCGGAACTGCGTCACCCCAGAAGGAATAAAGATACGCATCCGTTTTACCGTCTGCACTCACGTAGGGCGCCTCTTGAACGAACAACAGGAGGCAGATCATGCCCATGATGATCGATTTACGTTTTTTCCATGTGCTTCTCCGCACCTCGCTGCCTCCTTTCTACTCTTTCATGCCCGAAGTGGCCATCGTCTGCATAACACTGCTCTGAGAGATGATAAACAGGGTGATTGGTACGATCATCAGCAGCAAGGCAACAGCCGCACCTACACCCGCTCTTGCAATCCCTCCCTGTACAATCTGACTGAGCGCATAATGCAACGTTTTGAGATTTTCACTGTAAATGAAACTCCCGCCATCCGTTCCCCATAGCGCTGGAAACTGCAGGATCATGAGCGTGAGCCATGCCGGCTTCACATTGGGCATCACGATGCTCCAAAATATCCGGTATTCATTGGCTCCGTCGATTTTGGCTGCCTCCAGCAAAGCATCGGGAATCTGCTCCATGAACTGTTTCATCAGGAAAAGTCCCAGCGAGAACGCAAGTGATGGCACAATAATCGATGCATGAGTGTTAATCCAGCCAAGCCAGGACATGACCATGTAGTTCGGAATCGCCGTGACATGTGGCGAGAACATCAGGGACAGAATGACAATCGTGAACAACACTTTGGAACCCGGAAAACGATATTTCGCCAGCGGATAAGCCGCTGCAGATGCAAGAAGGATATGCCCCGCTGTGCCAAGTATCGTAATGAGCAATGTGTTGGCAATATAGCGGGATAACGGCACCCACGAATTGCCCATGAGGTTGATCAGATCGGCAAAATTCTCCGTTGTCGGATTGTTCACCCAGAAGCGCGGCGGGAAAATAAACAGTTCATCCAGCGGCTTGAATGCATTGTTGACAGCATAGATGAGCGGAAGCACCATAAAGGAGCCGAACACGCCCAGCAATGCAAATAACATCAGGCTGACGGTAAATGACCGATTAAGCCTTTTTGGCATGCCAAACACGGCACGTACTTTGCTGGTCATCGTCATTCACCTATCTTTCTAAGCATTTTTTGCGTGAGAACGTTTGTACCCAGCATCAGGGCAAACAGGACCGTTGCAATGGCCGAGGCGTACCCCATCTCGAAACGAATTGTTCCGAAGTCCATCAGATGTGTGACAACCGTGTGTGCCGCATAGTTTACGCTCGGGAAACCTGCCAGTGCGATGGATATCTCGGCTACGGCGAAGGAGGCGGTAATCTGCATTACCGCACCAAACATCAGCTGCGGTCTCATCGAGGGCAAGGTGATGTACCAGAGCTCCTGCCAGCGGTTTTTGATCCCGTCTACGGTTCCTGCTTCAACCAGAGAACGATCAATGGTTTGCAGTCCTGCAATAAAGGCCAGGAAGCTGGTTCCCAGGCTCAGCCACAGCTGTACAATAATGACGATTGCCAGTACATACTTCTCGTCTGCGAGCCATTGGATCGGTTCCAATATGACGCCAAGGCGCATCAAGAAGCCGTTCATATATCCGTAGCTGTCACCCGAGAAGATGATCAGCCAGATGAAAAAGACGTTGCCCGATATGGATGGGGCATAGAAAACCAGCGTCATGACCGCCCGAATTTTAGGAGACAGCTCATTGATGATCCACGCAAACAAAAAGCAGGCAATATAGCTGACAGGGCCTGTAATTACGGCAAAAAGCAGCGTGTTTTTGAGCGCGATCAGAAATACGTCATCGTTCAGGAAAAGCCGGGAATAGTTCTGCCAGCCGACAAATCGCGGCAGCTCCAACATATTGAAGTGAAAAAAGCTGAGCCCGAGTGAAATGCCGACCGGAATGACAGTAAACATGAAAAAAATCAGCATAAACGGTGCCATCAATACATAATAATGCCTGCTGAGATACAGATCCCGCTTCAATAGGGACCACCAGCCGACCTGGCGGGTATGGACGGCAGGAGCGGCGGCTGTCTTGGTAGTTTTAGCTTGCAACCGTTACCCTCCCTTTCCTCTATTTCAGATTAAATTCCTTGCGTTTCAACTCAATTTCATCATCGATGTACAACACATAGTCCGATAAAGCTTCACGCGGATTTTCATTAGCATTGACCACCTTGCGGAAGGCGTTGTCCAGATGTCGTCCCGTGAAATAACCTCCAGGAAGCTGCGGGATTCCCTGTACCCATTCCCATTGTTTCTCGAGATTTTGATAATCCTTCACAGGCCAAGGCAATTGCTTCAAGGCTTCGATATTGGCCGTCGGGTAACGGGCAGCCGCTCCCATAAGACCTTCCATTTCTCTCCCGTATTCAATCTGGGTCTGCTCATCAGTCCACCACTTCATGAACTTCCACGCCGCTTCCTTGTTGTCGGCATTTTCGAGCATCATCACCGCGCTCGTAGCGCTGGCCACTTCGTGCCGAATGGACCCATCCGGAAGCTGTGTACCCGGTACAATCGTAAAGTCCCAGAGATTGCGGATTTCGGGAGCCATAACCGTCAGCATGTTATACGTGGTGTAATCAGCAATCCCGATCGGCATTTCCCCGGTACGGAAGCGGTTCGGAAAGTCAGCTTTGAGCGGAAACTTGTAATTGGTATAAAATTGCGTCCAGCGTTTGAACGCGTCCATAGAAATCTCCGAATCCAGTGCACTTTTCTTCTGATCTTCGGTGTAGAACGTCCCGTCATTCTGATATAACAACATGGCAAAGGTTGAATTCGGAACCAGGTTGGCATTGTTCAGCGTATCCTCAATCGGCAGATAAAACTGCATATTATGCTTCTGCAGCACGGCGATGGCGTTATATACGTCCTGCCACGTTTTTGGTGGTTCGAGGCCCAGTTCATTCAGAATATCTTTGCGGTAAAAGAGCATTGGAAAATGCTGCTGCTCCGGAAGGGCATATACCCCGTCGTTGTAGCGATAAGGCGTCAATCCGCTTTCACGAAACCTGCCCGAAATTTCCTCGAAATCAGGGAACTGGCTCAGATCCGCTGTTGCATTCCTCATCGCATAATTCACCGGAATGTCTTCGCCCATCTGCATGGCTACATCCGGTCCTTCCCCCGAGAGTGTAGCGGGCAGCAAAATATTAGGCGGAACGAGACGTAACTGCACGGACACATCCGTATCCGGGGTAAACGAATCGTCGATCATACCTTTCAGCACTTGGGCCTGATCCCGTCCGGTTGTGATCCATACGGTGATGGCATCCTTCTTTTGTTCCACGTTACCAATGCTGTCGTAATCTTCGGTATAAGAGGCAACATACGCGCCCAGTTCGTGTTTTACCTGCTGGATGGTGCTCGCTTCCGCTTTTGGCAGGGACTCACCCGGCGGAGATACGATAAGGTAGTCCAGCGTAATCGGCTGTTCACGCACCGATAGAATCCACGTACCGAGACCACCTACGTTAATTTTGAACGTATCCAGCCGTTTGGGAATCGTCTCTGGTCTGGCCGCCATATCTTCAAGCTGCAATACCATGGCGTGCAGTACGGCCACTTTGTCACTTTGCTCACCCGTGGCCTTTTCCAGGTAATCTGCAACCGAGCGCAAGGTATCAGCCTGTCGCTCAAAAACCTCCGTCATCTCCGGAATACGACGTTCCAGCTGGTAATCCCGCAGTGGGTCCGGACTGTTGGAGGTGATCATTAATATTTTGCGATACATCTCATTCAGTTCCAGTACGCTGGATTCCACGGTCCGCAGCAGCGGAGCGATGTCGCCAAGTGTAACCGTCATTCGGATTCGATGTTTCCCTTTTTCCAGATGAAACTGATATGGCTGATCTTCTCCCGATCCCAACACCTGAGTTTGCCAGGCAGGGCTGTAGTTAAATCGAATGCGTTTCATTTCCTTAAACGGAACTTCGCCGTTAATCGTCAGACTGCGGGTGGCATAAATGCCACGCAATTGATCCTGTTTCACCTTAAGCGCAATTTGATATAATCCGTCTTCAGGCACGTCAATTTCCCACTCAATCCATTCCCCAGGCAGCTTCCAGTTAATGCCCCCGATGGCGTTCATGCGAATTTTCGAGACATTATAAGGCTCCAGTGAAGGGCTTGATCGGTCCGAGATCGGTGCCAGTGTAGGGGATGATTTGCTGACAGCTTCCTCCCCCTGCACTTTCAGCATGACAGGAGCAGCTTGTTTCAAGCCGAGTGAGGCATAGGTCTTCTCCAGCTCTGTATAGGACGGGACTTCACCTTCCTGGTACAGCTCGATATAATCGATCGCCATGCTTTCTCTTAATGAAGTGAGCGAAAACTGCTGATTGCCTTTTTCAAAATAAAACTGAAACGGTTCCTCGAAGTACCCTGCGCTGTCCTTGAAGGAAGTCAGTTGCCATTCGGGCTGCTCCACTTGTCTTGGTCTAAGCTCGTTGCCACGATCGTCCTGCCGGACGTTATCCTCGCGATTCCCCCATACCCTGTCAAACAGAAGAATATCGGCCCCTCTGAACGGGACCTTACCATTAAGCTCAAGCCTGCGTTCGATCCCGGAGCTTTTGCCTTCTACGGGATAATAGTGAATGCGAATGTTGTACAAACCGCTCACTTGAACGGGAACATCCCAGCGAATGGTTCCGGTTTCCGGCGTAATTACGGCATTTCCGTCTAATCCGGCGTACCCTTGCACAACCTCAAATTCCCCATCCTCTGCCTGAACATAAGATTCGCCTTCGATGCGTACAATATCATCCGGTTTGGCCGTATTGTCATGAGCAGTCAGATAATGCTCATAACTGAATGAATCCTCGGTTCCCGATACCGCCTCAAAGTCCTCAAGCGCATGTACCGTTCCCGGATTACGATCCCGCGATGGATATAGTGTCCATATGGAGAGCACCAAGGCCAGGACAAGCACCAGGATTAGTCCCTTTTTCTTACGTGACCGCATGTTTGAATGTATCCCCTTTCCTGTAAGCGTTGAGAGAACTGAACGATTGACTAACCCGGACAGACCGCACCTTCACTGGTGCGTTCTGCCCGTGTAACGTGATACTTATTTGTATACCTCATCAATCGCAGCCTGGAAAGGAGCCTTGTATTTCTCAATCAGCGTGGATACGGATCCCCCTTCTTTGAGCTCCCCATCAAAGTCCCAGAACGGCAAGGACGGGAATGTGTTATGGTCGAGAACCAACATACCTTCCGCAACCTCTCTGGCGTTGTTGATATCTGCTTCATCGGTCAGATGTGTCTCCAGTGTGGATTGTCCCGGGTATTCATAGATCGACTCGATCTCATTAATTTTCTCCCAGATGTACATCAGTTGTTCCGGATTCTCTACCGCTTTTGGAATCGTTATAGCTTGGTAACGTGACTCACCAGAGTGATACGCTGTTGCACTTGGACCTTTTGGAAACGGTACAAAACCAATATCGTAGTCCTGCATATCCGTCATAATACCTTCGACTTCGTACATGGCACCTGAATACATCAAGGTGTTGCCTTGACGGAAGAACGTGGATGGCTCTGTCCAATCGCCGCCCTCAGAAGCTCTCCCGACCTTCTCGGTAGCCAGTTTGGACAGGAAGTTCAACGCTTCTTTCGTTTTTGGATCTTCCAGGTTCTGCTTATCCTCTTTGGTCAGAGAAGCCTCGTTGGAATACAGAATCGGTTCCAGCAAGCCCGTTTGAGCGAGTCCCCAAGTGTCCAGCTTGCCATCATTGTTTCGATCCTTGTTCGCTTGCTTGGCAACACTGATGAACGTATCCCAGTTCCATTCATCGGCATCCACATACTCCTGAAGTGGCTTCAAGCCGAGCTCTTGCATGAGTGTGCGATTATAGAAAATTCCGTTGATAAACGAGGACTGGTCCTCGGTAAAGCCGTAACCTTTGCCTTCATACTGCATGTATTCCTTGGTTGTTTTCTGGTTGAATACCTTGTCGTTTTTAATATAATCATCCACCGGCCATAACAGATCCTGTTTGGTCAATGCCGGAATGGCATAGTTTTTGCCCAGTCTCACCAGATCGCCAAGCGGTTCACCGGCCATCAGGGAAGCAACCACCTTTTCCTGATATTCACCGAAATCGATGGAAACGTATTCAATATTAAAGTTGTGTTTTTTCTTCAGCGCTTCGAGATTCTCAAGGCGTTGAATGTTGTCCGGGTTGTTCCCCTGTATTTCCATGTCCCACCAAGCAACAACCTTGATGGTTCTGCCACCCATGTCAAAGTCCATTTCTGGCGTGGAGTTTTCATTCTTTGGCTCGGTTTCCGCGGGTTTTTGTTCCTCCTGTGGTGTTGTCTTTTCCGGCTCGGGTTGAGCGGTAGGTGCAGAACTGCATGCAGCAATTACCAACAAGACCGCAAATACCAGGCTCAGTAGCATGAACTTGTTTTTTCTCATCGTCTTCCCCCCTGATTGTCGTTTGCTATCACAGTGTATCGTTCAAATGAAAGCGCAAACAACCTGCCGAAATACAGATGTTTACCCGGGCTGAATATAGATTCGCGTAATTTTGCACGAGCAAAGTGCATTATAGGTTTTAATTGGTAAAGAAATGCACTGTCTACAAAAATATGCACATTGTATGCGCTTTCTTTTATTACCATAATGAAATTAAGTCAAATTTCAGTTAATCTAGCGCATTACAATTCAGCAGAAGGTGAGGTATTGCTTCATGTATGATATTTTACTTGTGGATTTCAGCCGTCGTTTGTGCGGAGAGTTGCAACAGATGTTGCTACGGAGCAAAGCTCAATATACTATCGCAAATTGTGTGTTCTCATCGGCCGAGGCTTTGACCGCATTGTCAGAACGAGACTTTTCCCTTGTTATGGTACATACAGAGAGGTTTGATACCGCGGGGCTCTGGTTATGCAATGACATTCGAAAAAAAAGTCAGATACCTATTCTCCTTATGGGTGGAAGAGATCACTTCAGGTTCGTACGCAAAGCCTTGACGTATCAGGTAAATGATTATCTCCCGTATCCTGTTAGTCCTTCTTCCTTACTTAACAGTCTGCATGGACTTAGATCCCACCTTGAAACCGACCCGGCACACAAAACGTCGTCGTTCTTCAAAACACCCGTTCAAATGAATGGTAAACCCATGCACTCCAGTCATGTTATTCGTATCGTCAAGGCCTATGTACGGGATCATCTGAGTGATGAAATCACGCTGAAGAAGATCTCTGACATGCTTCACTTTAACTGTGCGTACCTTGGACAGAAGTTCAAGCTGGAAGAGAAGATATCTTTCAATGATTATATGCTCCAGCAACGTATGGAAAAGGCACAGCAGTTGTTGTCTTCCACGAATTTGCGAATATATGAGATTGCTATTGAGGTAGGCTATAAGGATATTGATTGGTTCTATAAAAAGTTCAAAGCGTATGCCGGATCGAGCCCCAATGCTTATAGACGACAAAAAATCCACACGGCCTAAGGTGGATCGCCGAATCGGTTTGTTTATCAATGAGATAATAACCACAAAAAAACGCAGGATGTATTCTTCTTCCTGCGTTTTTTTGTGGTTGTTTGGGTTTGGTCAATTCCAGAGTATTCACCATTAACGTACCAAAAGGGATTCTCGGTACTCTTGGGGAGTCATTCCCGTTATTTTTTTAAAAAGTCGGGTAAACGAATGTGCAGCCTCGTACCCCACTTGAAGTGCGACCTCACGTACCATAAGATTTGTGTTCTGAAGCAATTCTTTGGCTTTCCGTATTCGGCAGTCGTCAATGAACTCTGATACGTTGATTCCCATTTCCTGCTTAAAGAATCGCGACAGATAGGATGGATTAAAATGATGAAGTTCTGCCAGTCTCACCAGAGAAAGATCTTTCTCCAGGTTCTCCTTGACGTAACTGCATAAGGAATGAATTACAACGTTAGCGCGTTCCTGTTCATTTGATCTTTTGTAGCGGACTAATTCATCGGCAGCACGATATAAAAATTGTACTGCATCCTTCATGCATGTATACTCCCCTAAGTGCAGCAAGCTTCGTTGATCCGGGATCTTCTGTTGAAGACCCCAACGATTGATCGTTGAATGCAATAATAAGGCCAGATTGTAGTATGTCTCCATGGCACGTTCCATCGTAATATCCTGTTGCAGCAGTTCGCCTGCAAGCTCCTCAAATATATCGTAAAAAGGCTGAATTCGTCCCGTTTCCAAATATCCTGACATAATCTCGATCCGGTTTGAGATCCGCATGGATTCTTTGGGTACATCAGATGAGAGATCATTGCGATGATCCGTGAGTACCATGGATACGCCATCCCCAATTTTCATCCATTGGAGTAAGCGGAGACGTTCATATTGTTTGGTTAACTCGGACCAATTACAGCTTCGACTACTTAATGAAAAAGCAATGGATACGTCGAGTGATGCCATGCATGCTTCCTGTACCAGTTCCAGTGTACCTTCTAGAAATCGCACAAGTTTATCATTAGTCATCTCTTCCTCCTGCTTCGGCTGAAGCAGCCAGATCGTATCCCCATAATGGTCCGTTACACTTGCGCAAACTGTACGCTCATTCATCAAAGAGGAGCCGATAATGCGAACAGATTCCTGAACTTGTGTGAGGTCCGAACCTTTTTCTGGCGGATTATTGAACCGACCCAGTATGAGATAAACAGGCGCGTTGATCTGTAATCTTATATCTCGTTTGGATAATTCGTCCTGCATATCCATAGTAGAAGCTATAACCGCTGTACAATCTTGAAGCAGCTTCCGCAAATACTCTTTTTGCTGAATCAGTGCAAGCTGCGAGTTGACTTTATGAGAATGTTCCAACAACTCAAGCATGCTGTGACTTCGCCGAATCTCTTCCATCACATCTTCGACAACCGACATCACCTTGTCATAACCTTCCGTTTTGAGCAAGTAACGCACATTGGCCATCTGAAAAGCTTGATAAGCATAATCAAAATCGCTATGTCCTGTCAGAAAAATGACGCGACAATTCGGCCAACTGGCTTGAATCCGCTCCGTCAGTTCCAAGCCACTCATGCCCGGCATGCGGATGTCCGTTAGAACAATGTCAATTCTCGAACGTTGCATCCATGACAATGCTTCTGTTGCAGAGTAGGCCTTACATACGTCAAGCTCGTCGGGTATATGTCTGGCGAACGTTTCATAGAGACTATCCGTAATAATCTCCTCGTCATCTACAATCAAAAGTCGATACATTCGTTTTCTCCCTCTTTCCACTGGATTCGAATTGTGACTTTTAATCCTTGCAGTTCACTTCTGGATAGGAAAAGGCCACTTCCTTCTCCATACGTCAGGACCAGACGACGATGAATATTGATTAACGCGGTCATTTCGTCTGTACCTCCGTCCTTATGCAAGCGTTGTTGAAGAGCTTGAATGTGTTGCTCTTCCAACTCATTTCCATTATCCTCTACGGTGATCTCGGCATATGAACCTTCCATATTAAACCCAATAATTAGAAGACCGGAGTCCGTATTCTTTTCAAGGCTGTGTTCATATGCATTCTCAATAATAGGTTGAATAATGAGTCTGGGAACTTTAATATGTTCCATCTCAACAGGTAGTGACCCAAAATCAACTTTGATTCGTCTGGAGAATCGTAATTGTTGAATCTCTGTATAGATTCGTGAATGCTCAACTTCCACTTTCAACTTCACATGATCTGTTTCATTCCGGGTAATGAACCTGAAATACTCTCCGAGCATGTTCGTGAATTGCTCAATACGTTCGGTTTCCCCTGTCCTTGCTAGTGAATTCAGAATAAAGAAGCTATTGTACAGAAAATGAGGATTAATCTGGGATTGGAGTTGTTTCAACTCGGCCCGCTGCATCATCAGTGTTTTCTTGAAATCTCGGTCGATCAGGGATTGAAGATTTTCAATCATTAGATTGAAACGGGTGTAGAGGAAGCCAAATTCATCCTTACGATTATGTGCGATGGGGACATCAAGCATGCCTCCCTCCATTTTTTTGAATCTTTTCACCAACAACAGTAACGGGATGTGAATCAACTTGTAACTTGAATAGAGATACGCCGTGATGGCAACAAATGATGTAATTGCAAACAGCCAGGCCCAATGATAGAACTTGCTAAGTGGCTTGGTAACAATTGCCTCGGGTAGATATGTAGCTACGGATAAGCCCAGGGAGTCCACATGCAGCTGACTAACGTGATACATGGTGTCCCCCACTTTCATTCGAAAACCATCAAGTGTACCTTTTACACTGTGCTCACGATAATTCGCGAGAACAACACTAGCTTGTTGCTTATCTGTGATGGCATGCCCCGTTTTGTCCTCAATCAGAAAAGTTGAACTCTCCGGGTACAAATTAAGCCGTGTGAGTTCATTCTGAAAATGGTCTGTATCCAGCTCCACTTGAATGACAAAAAGCGGGGGTTCTCCTCTCGTACCCGTCAGCCTGACGGCACTCAAGTTCAAGGCGTCTTCTTTCACAGTGAAGCGGGTACCTTTTCCTTGCATGCCTGAACTGAAGTATAGATATGAACTTTTATCGAAATCATCGATGCCTTGAATCGCGGATATACTCTTGCCGACAGAAGGGATATGTACATGAACGTTTTTGATATAAGCAGTGCTATTCTTGAATGAAGCGAGTCGTTCAGTCAGGTAATTTAATGTATCACGCCGCTCAACCTGATCCATCATGTCCCACAGAATGGCGAGACGATTGAGTTTTCGATCCTCAACGATATCAAACTGCTGTAATTCCATCCATTCCATCTCTCTGTTCAATTCCAACACATATTGGTTCAACCGTCTCTCCGTTGACAACGATATTTCCTGGCTTGCATTGTCATAACTCCAATGATACAGATACACGCCAAGAAGAATAAGGGGGAGCACAAATACCAGATAGGTGATTATTAATCGCGCAAATATACTGTTAAGCCATGATTTAGCAGGGATCTTGATCAATGCATTCACCTCCAATGCCAAAGGCTGAGTGGGTTCCTTGTATGAGTAAAGTGAACATTAGCGCTTCTTTGGCTTGCTGGTGCGAAACCACGCGTTAACTTCCGATGTGATCTGATCTCCCCCCAGCTTGCGCCAGTTCTCGACGAATTGATCAAACTCATCTATCGACCTGCCTAGAATAAAGTTCATATAGGCTTCAAGCTGAAGATCCCGAAGAATAATTTGTCGATCAACCATCGTGTCCGTAATTCCGCCTGTGAACTGATCGTAGAGAAGTTGGCCGTTCTTCTCGTAAGAATCTGCAATGCTAAAAGCACCCGAAGGCCCATAGGTTTGTTTCCAGCCCCAGCCGCTCTCAACAGCTTCCAATTCATAGGCCACAATTCGTTTGTGAATGGCGAGAGCTTCATTCTGCAGAGCCGAGAAGTCTCCTGTACTTCTGGCATCACGAATTTGTTTGTATGCATCTATATTTTTATTACCGGGAAAAGGAGTCACCGGTGAAAGCATCCACACAGCTCGGGAGTCGTCATTGTAGTATGTTTCATACTCTGCCTGATCCCCCCAGTTGATGTCCAGATGCAGATTCATGAGCTTCACAACGACCTCCGGATTAGAGAAGCCCTTTTTTACAGCAAAGTATTGCCCAGTGTTGGAACGTAGCGGTACGAACAAACTCCGGTCCGACTTTGCAACAATAGGATATGCCTGCCATTCTACATCTATATCTGTATCACGGGTAGTCTGAAGCATAAAGGAGGTCCACTGTTCGCCGTAGAGCATCCCTATTTTTCCATCCTGAACCAGACGAAACGCCTTGCTTCCACTCTTATAACCGAAATCCGGATCAAGTTGGCCTTCACGATACAACGTTTGCAGTGCTTTCAGAGCCTCCCGAACTTCAGGCTGTATGCCTCCAAAAGTGAGGTTTCCTTCTGCATCTTTAACCCATATATTCGGGTAGGCTCCGTAGCCTGACATCAATCCTGCAGCTCCCATAACTGGATCCCATAGATGGTTCGTTAGCGCAAGTCCGTAAGTATCCTGCTCTCCGTTCCCGTCGGGATCTCCCTCTGTAAACGCTTTCGAAACCTGGAGAAGTTCTTCCATCGTTTCTGGCGGCCGTAGCCCCAGATGCTCCAACCAATCGGTTCTAATCCACAGGTACTGCGCAGTCTCAATGGAGGAAGATGATTCGGGAATAGCCATGAGTTTGCCATCAATGGTTGCCGCATCAAATGCGCCTCTTCCCTCCGCCTCCAATATACTCTTTGTAAGTGGGGACGCATACTCTTGGTACACATGGGTTAAATCCTCGATCATTCCAGCGTTGCTCAGTTGTCTAAGTTGATATGGATTTACTTTTACCACATCTGGGAAACGTCCTGCAGCAAGGGATACACCCAACTTCTGATTGTATACATCTCCATTAGCAATCCAGTCATAGTGAATTTGAATACCTAGCTCTTTCTCGTACAAACGAGTCCAGCGATTATCCAGCATCGTCTCACCAGGTAACTGACTAATCATGCGCTCAAGGTCATCTCCGGTTTCCCTGACAAAAGAGACCGATACGGGAGGAGAATACCTCTCAAACGTAGCGGGAAGTTGAATCTGCTGCCCATCTGGCTGTGGATGATATTGTTTGGAATTTCCTTCGGTATGACCTGCTGGTATCGACACAGCAAGGAACAGAATGAAGGTCCATCTTGTTATGTCCAGACATCTCTTATACATGACGACATGCCCCCAGTTTGGTTTGAACAATTCTCTTCTCTCTGTCAACTTTGAATCCATATCATTGTACAACAACTTGTACTCATTGAATACGAAAAGCCGCCGTTGGGCGGCTTTTACATATTTTCATTGTTTCTCATCAGGTTTAATCACGCGATATTGGAAATTCGAAAAGTCAGCTGTTCCTCCAGCTATTTCCGTTGAATATACAAATAACCCTATTCGGCAACCCATAAAATGATCCAATTTATATATCATTTTATGGACAATCCCTATATCTATCCATTCAACCCCATCAAAATAGGCAAAAGAGCACTCATCCAGATTGTTCTTAAAATCCCCGAATGCTTTTAGTTTAACTACTGGATCTGATACCGGGATACGTTCATGTTCAGTGGCTGGCTTCTGGTCGATCAGATTGCCAAATATGGTTGAATCCTCACTATCTCTGGCATGCATGACAAAGTAAAACTTGCTATCCTGCTTCGTGAGAGCGATCATACCGTACGAACCGATCAGAAAGCACAACCCGGCATAATCCCCATCATTCAGACGACTGCTGTCAAGCGTAACTATTGCTTCGCAAGCGGGCCCCATTGAACGCTGGGTTAGTGTGTTTACCGCAAACGTCAGATTTGGGCTGATCTGTCCCGTTCGAACACGATACACCCCCGATTTCTCTGTAACGGACCAGAGTTCATGATTAGGTGTATGATTCCATTGCCAAAAATCACGGAGGCGGATGCTTCCATCTTTCTCGAGTTCATAATTGAAACTGTCGCTACCCACTAACGGGTTATAACGGTGCTCTGGTCTCGTGCTCGGAATATCAATCTGCTTCGGCGCTTTGCTTGCAAACACCGGTTTACCTTGATCAAAGTGTAGCGGAACCAAAACAGGAACCCGGCCAACAGCCCCATGATCCTGAAACAGCATTGCATACCAGTCTCCATCCGGCGTATCCACGATACCGCCCTGAGCAACACCTGAATTGAAATAATCCATATCGTCATTGAATACTTCTCCACCAGTGAAGGCATCTTCCAGAGAGTCTGCCATATAAAACGCCTGTGTTCTACGTCCGGAAGCTTTCGTTATATGAATCAGGAACACAATATATTTACCATTGATCTTGTAAAAATGTGCTCCTTCATAACCAAGGTGATGAGGCTGCTCGTCTTTTACGATCAAGCGATGCATTCCACCAGGTTTGGGCCCGGACAGGTCAGAGCTTAATTCGGTCAGATAGATCTCGGTATTACCATACACGAGATATGCTCGCTCATCATCGTCAAAGAATAAGGAGCAATCATGGTAAAACCCTTCCACGATCTGCTTCTTCCACACTCCCGAGATGGTGGGGGACGTATAAAAGTATGTTTTCCGGGTATCATTCGCAACAAAGATCACATAGAACATCCCTTGATGATAGCGGAGCGATGCAGCCCACATGCCTTTACTATAAACGTGATGACCATCCACCAGCCGTTGGGCAGGTGTATTGTCCAATGTGTCGTATACATATGTGGCTACTTCCCAATGGATCAGGTCATATGAACGCAGGATGACACATCCCGGCATCATATGCATGGTTGTACTGACCATATAATATGTGTCCTCTACGCGAATAACGTCAAGATCAGGGTAATCGGCCCAAATAATCGGATTCGGATACATGCTTTAATTACACCTCATTTTTTCTGTTAAACTTCCATTCTCTTAAAAGGATGGTTGAGCTGTCTGTTGAACTTTTAAGCTTAATATATAAGTTTTGCACACCTGTTGCACCCGTAACTTTGGTTGTTAGTTCCATCCATTGAAGAGATCCGGTCGCAGGCGGAACAATGATTTCTCCAATTAACGGTCCGTCCGCACGATCAAGTCGAAGTTCCAACGTACCTTCGGTTCCTTGATTCGCAATCGTGGCTGTGAAGGTTGTGGGTCCTGCACTTTCAAAGTCGACCTTAGATATTGCTATCCAGCTGTCATTTTGCAGTTTAGCGGAAATTATATTCGAATCTGATGCAGACATCTCACCAGAATCAAGGTATTGCTCTGTTGATACTCTGCTACTCCATCCAATCGTTGAACCGCTTACCCGCCCATAGGGATCGAAGCACTTGATCTGATCTACGCCCTGATAATCTGCATGTACCTTCTTGATCTTACCCGTGGCCGAATCATGTTCGACTCGATTCAGATGCGTTGAACGGTAACCTTCGGGAATATCCATGGCTTGGCATAATGTCTGGGCATGATAGGCAATGTACCATTGATCAGATAGTTGAAATATAGCATGGTGGTTGTTGCCGCCAATATCAAAAAAGTGTCCTGGATTCTGGAGTAGCGTACCCTGATATGTCCATGGCCCCATTGGCTGAACACTGGTCATATATGCAATTTCACCAGGTGGTGGGCTGCCCTCTGGCCGTTCACCTACAACAAAATTGGAACAATACGTAAAGTAGTAACTATTATTATATTTATGTATCCCTGAATCTTCAAACATATAAGGCGCCTGAATAACCTTCGCTTTGCCAACAACGCTGATCATGTCATCTCCCAATCGCATAACTCTTGCCGTATCCGGTCTTTCTGCTTTCCCCTGTGGAATACCACCACCGAAGTATATGTAGGCCTGATGATCATCATCTACAATGACAGCCGGATCGAATAGCCAGGTTACTTCCTCCACTCCCGGAGTCTCCCTTGTAATAAGTGCTTTTCCTATAGGGTCTATCCATGGACCAACAGGTGTTGGTGCAGACAATACACCAATTCCACTGGCATTGTTGGCGAAATAAAGAAAGAAACAGTCCTTGCCATCCAAGATTCGATGAGCAGCTGCCGGGGCCCAGGATTGCGAAGCCCATGTTGCTGCGCCTTGAGGTCCAGCAACTTTGATCTCCCCATGATCGGTCCAGTTGATTAAGTCATCCGAAGAAATGACCGTAATCCGGTTGATTGAACTGTAGCTGTTTTTCTGAGGAAGACCGTCCTTATCATATTCCAACTTATCACTAGTCATATATAAGTAGACTCGATTGTTAAATACCAAAGCATAGGGATCGGCTCCGAATTTGTGGGCCACCAGAGGGTTACCGTTGGGACGAAGCTTTCCAATTCCCCCTGGAATACTCTCCAGATTGGCGGCTTGGTCTTGCTTTTGCTCACCAGCATGTGGTGTAGAGTGATGATTCATCAAAAGAATCCCCCTATAATCGTTTTAGTTGTACTTTTTCAGAGAAAGCGTTTGCAATACAAAAGGTATCATGATAGGATGATTACATTTTAAGGTAAGCAGAGTACAATTTCATTGCGTTAACCGCTCTATTTATTGCGTGAAATGACGGGAGGTACTTCATGAGTGGATCCTCTGAGTGTTTTTATGATCCTATCCAGCCTGAGCTCTTATATCTGCACAGCGTAACGACGTATAAGCTGGAAACGATCTATCATCGCCATAATGCATACGAGATCTACCTGTTTCTTCGTGGCAACGTTCACTTTTATATAGAAAATCGATGCTACCATGTACAGCCTGGTGATTTGCTTGTGATGTCACCCGAGGAGATGCACCGAGCCTTTATTCTGGATGAATCTGAGTATGAGCGAATTACAATCAATCTCAAAAAAACATATCTATTTCAGCTTTCCACACCATCAACCAATCTATCGGCATGTTTTGATCATCGCCCCAAAGGAACAGGCAACATTGTACATTTAGACGACTATAACTTGAAGCAGATGCTGCAATGTACGAACGAACTGGAAGGATTGCTTGCTTCCGATGCTTATGGCACCGATATCAAAATAAATGCAGTCGTCGCCCAATTGTTGGTCATGATTAACGTCTGGTTTCATAACAATTCCTTTGTTCCCAATGACATTATGCCTGAACTGGTTCGTGAAACCATGGATTATATTGAAACACATCTAAATCAAGATATTACGCTTCGTAAACTTGCTGAAGTGTTCTACATGAACAGTACTTATATCAGCCGCCAGTTCAAAAAGCACACTGGATTGACGATCCGTTCCTACATTTTGGGTCGTCGTATTGAACGGGCCAAATTCCACCTGTCTGAAGGATTGAGTATTACGGATGCATGCTTTCAATCGGGCTTTAGTGACTATGCCAATTTTATTCGCAGTTTTACCAAAATGGTCGGCATCTCCCCCGGTAAATATATCAAACAAAGACGTGATGCAATTGAAGCATTACCACAATAATGACAAGTTCATTCAATGTAAACTGAAAACATCGAACCATCCTGCATGGCTCGATGTTTTTTAGTTCTTGATATACTTTGGATCTGCAAACAATTCATTATTGTGATCGTATCCGCTAGTTAATTGATCTCTTTACCCGTCCACAATCTAACGCGATCTTTAATCCACTCCGTATACTGCTCTTCCATGGCTACTGCATCTGCATTATCAAGTTCGGTAATCATATTGTCATATATGCCTTCAAAGGCACTTGGAGAGGATGTAATCGCTTCGGCGATCCGTTTCTGAATAATATCCTGCGTTTTCTGATACACAACGTTATAATCCCCGCTATCCGAAGGAATCGGCATATTGTAAGCAGCACCCCACTCTTTCACCGGAAACTCCTTTTCGGAAGGGAACAAGTCCTTCCATGTAGTGATGCCATAACCTTTCAAAGCTTCTTTTTCCTCATCAGAATAACTTTGCTGAATCTGTTCAGGATAATTGGTTGTATAGTAGTTATCCGTTGAATCTTTGACGCCATCCCCGTAGTGAGCACCAAAAATGTAATACAAGCCTACTCCGGTTTCTTTGGTGAATGTGTTATTGTCTTTGTTTTTACGTTCCTGTACATCGGCCGGGATGGTGCGAACGCCGTCTTCCACATTATATTGCTCGCCTTCAACGCCCCAGTTTCTCAATACTTGCCCTTCTTCAGAAGACATCCAATCCAAAAATTTGATGGCACGGACAGGATCTTCACAATCGACTGTTATGCCAATGCCATAACCATCAAAGCCGATATTCTGGAAATCTTTACGCTGAAAACTGTCATCTAGCGTTACCGGATAGAATCCGTAGGTCATATCATCTTTTCCTGCACTTTTCAAAGCATTTTCCGCATCACTGAATCCCCAGCTTGGATCAAGCAAGGATAACACGCGACCACTGGCGATTTTGGACTTATACTGGTCATCCTTCTGAACAAAACTGTCCTTGTCCAGCAAGCCTTCATTGTACATCTTGTTCAACCACCGGAAATATTCCTTCTCCTCGGGACGTTTGTAATGCAGAACGGCTTCGTAGGTATCCGGATTGATGAAATACTCACCATCTCCAGGTCCTCCAGTAGACATGACAGCGGGATCAGTAACAGTGATCATTCGCCGCCATCCATCTGCACTAAGCGTCAGCGGAATTGTGGGTTGGCCATCATCTGTGGTCGGATGTTTCTCGTAATATTCACGCAGCACTTTTTCGAAATCGTTTAAGGTTTTGATCTCAGGATACCCGAGTTCCTTAACTACACGATGTTGAATGGCAGTACCATTCGTCGCATCAAAGCTGACCTGATCGATTGCACCATTCGTTGGAATCCAATAGATTGAAGGATCGTCATTGCTGTATTTCAACCGATTGAAGTGCTCACCGTAGATCTTTTTCAAATTGGGGGCGTGTTCTTCGATCAGATCCGTCAAATCAATCATTGCCCCCGCATCAACGAGTCTGGTCAAGTTACCTTTGGGGAAAATCAAATCCGGATAATCGCCGCTGGCAGCCATCAGGGAAATGCGGTCGTTTCCGCCTCCGCTCGAAATATCGAATTCAGCATCAATGCTTACACCGGTTTCTTCCGTAATTTTCTTGCCTACCACATCCTGCATTTTGTTCCAGTTCGGACTTGCATCTGCGCCGAAGAAGGTAAAGGTGATCGGGCTGTTGGGATCACTCGTATTTGATTCTGAATTCTCTCCAGCGTTTCCGCAACCGGCGGAAATTAACACAACACTTGTTACGAGACATGCTCCTAGCAATTTTGAAATGGCTCTCATTATTTTTCTGCCCCCTAAATGGTGTTAGTCATAATAACCAATCCAGACATTACGATGGTTCGCTTTGAAATAGTATACGCTTACATATTCAACCGTTAGTAAACGATTGCAATCCTGCCTACCCTATTCCATGCTTAAAGTATAAGGAAGTCTAATAACCCCAACCTTGATTATTAAGCCATGAAAATAGCATGATCTAGACATGAGTCTCAGTAAAAATGTGAAGACCAAAAAAGCGATGGTTGCCCATCGCCTCATAAAGCCAAACCTACTTTTCAATAATATAATTCCAACGTAAATCCTTGGATCTCCCCTTCAACTTCCCGCAACAATTCCATGAGTTGGTCAGCGTAATCTCCAAGAATCTCTTTGCTTTTCTCGAAACCAATCCATTGAACAGTAAGCGGCATGCTTACAGCCCCAGTCAAGACATCCCATAGAGCGTCCAAATTGCCTCCATAGCTCTCGTCTAAATCAAGCTGGTTCTGCAAAATTTGATGAAGCTCTTCCTTGCTATGAAAGTCGTTTCCGTTAATCTGAATGATGCTCATATCATTTCCTCCGTTTATTTTATCTGTTCAAATGACTTGTAATGATCTGTCGTCTGGAAGATTAGACCATCATTTGAGTATAGAATTCGGTCGCTTCCGCGCCGTCCTCCTGAGTAATTTATATCGGCTTCATACCATATGCGGCCTTTTTTCTTGGGAAGTAGTCCTTCCCGGTTTCCGAACACGTCGCCGCCGATGCTTTTGCCTGGAGCAACTTCTCGCAGGTTACCTTCGCTTGGTTCCCATCCCAGATCTCTTGCTTCTTTCTTGGTAATGTAATTTGGTGGGAGTTCATTGTGCTCCGAGATATAATTGGCAACCTCATCAAATCCCATATCCTCCGAAACTTGAGGTGAACCGAGATCACGTAAAGACTCTGACGTACAACCTGAGAACAATAATGCAGCGAGGATGATCAATAATGTGTAAGCAAATTTTCTGAAAAACATAATCTTTTCTCCTTTTGATGTTCTTGCTCTTGCTGCCCTTCGTTTTGCTGTTACTTCGATGACAATGCTTCTAATGTTAACGATTTGTGGTAATTAAAGCAATTATATAAGCCGATCATTGAGTTAAATTCAATCGATAACAGCCGTTACCCTGTTCCATTGAAGCATTATTCTTATACTACAACAAAAAAAGCCGCTAAAATAGCGACTTTAATCGTACCACGATCATTACCATTCAACACATTCATTTAGTACATTATTTTAATTTGCCCATCCAGTTCTCTAGGGCTATAACTACCTCTTCCAACTGCTTTTCTTCCGTAATTGCAGGTTGATTATCTCCTTTTTGCATGCCATATGAGCCAAATTGACCGTGATTTCCACCCTCAATACTCACATATGTCGTGTCTTCCGGAAGATTTGCTTTGGAGTTCTCCCAGTCTTCCCAGTTAAGCACTCCGTCATCCGAACCTGTAATCTGTAAAATAGACCAATCCGTATTCTTCACGCTCCCTCCTTCATCTGCATAAGAAGCCAAGAAAAAGACGCCTTTCAACTTCTCCGTATGCTCGGCAGCATACCGTGATGCGAATGACCCTCCCAATGAATGGCCGCCAATAACAAAGGCTTCGTTAGGATGTTCCTCGATAAAGGAATCAGCCTTGTTCTGACCGAAAATCGCCAAGTTTATTGGCATGTTTGCGATGTAAACTCGATGACCCTGTTCTGCCATTTCTCTGGCAAGTGGAGAATAACTTTCAGGTTCAACCAGACCGCCTGGATAAAAAATAATATTCGGTTCGGTTATCTCTGTACCCACGGGTTCAAATCTGTAACCGTCCTTCATCTTGGTGACATTAACCTGAGCATCACTTGTCATCGCGACTTCAGCTCGCTCAGAGGGACTATACGTAACCGAATTGAGATATACGAAAACTCCAGCTACGATGATAACGATGGACAACATCGTCCACAAGATTATCTTTTTCCATTTGTTAGTATGTTGTGCTGTTTTCAACCTTAAAACCACCTTATTATGAGGATAATGATATGTCTTTTTAACTCTCCATAAATTATACTTACCGGTAAGTATAATTACAAGCTGATTTTGCTAACTATCGTTATTTGTCATAAAATATTCATGGAGGGAAGTCCAATGACAGAAAAATCACCCAAACGTTTGCCTGGAAGACCCAAACACGGCGACGACGATATCTCAATTCAGCAAACGATTATTCACACAGCTTCAAAGCTATTCATGGAGTATGGCTACGAAACAGTCACACTTCATCAAATTGGCAAAACATGTAACGTGTCAAAACCAACCATTTATTATCATTTCACAAGCAAACCAGAGCTGTTTAAGGTTGCCTTTACAACGATGCTACAGAATGTGAGCCGGTTAACCTCGCATATGCTAGATCAGGCCGAAAATCTGGAGTCGGGGCTTGTGCATTTGGCAGAGGCTAGACTGGGCAATCCACATGCTGAGATTGAAACCATGCTCAGAGAAGCTGAGCCTTTTCTTGACCCAGCTCAAATTCAGGATATACGCAACGCCGAGCATCAGATTCACGAAGTATTAGCCTCCCATTTCCAACGGGCAATGGATGAAAACAGACTGCGGACGGACGATCCGTTTTTCCTGGCAGAGACCTTCTCGACATTGATGTTAATGGGTAATCGGGAAGATAACCTGCATAAATATGGTTCCAATTTTTCACTAGGCCAAAGACTAGTAGATATTTTCATTCGCGGAGCGCAGTAAAACTGAACTGATTATGTATTAGTGGTTAGTTTACATCTTTAATTGATCAATCGCTTTATCCATTCTGCTCGAGACGAGAAATTCTACCCTATATAAGCATGATAAGCGCAAAGGAAGGTGTAGTTTTGGAAATTCTAACATGGCAAGAGGTTCACTTGATACTTCCTCTTCTCATAGAGATCAAGAATAAAGCTGTATTTGTGTATTCCGTACTTGAGCAAAAACAACAAGGAACTGTATACGTAAACAACAAGCACAACATAACTTCAGCCCTGATCACAAGCTGTGGTGGTTTTTACTGTCTACTGGGGACGGCGAGCAATCCAAAATTTAATGATGACGTCATTCGATTTTTAATAAACAAACAGAATCATAAAATAGATTTTTATGCACTGGCACTATTTTCGGAAGATTGGATCGATTTACTTGATAACTATGAATTACCGAACGCAAAGAAAATCAAACGCACATATTTTTCGTTCAATAAGATGAAGTTTACCAAGAGATACCAAGGAGATACTCTCACTTTAGGTAAACACTTTAAACTCGTAGGATTAAATCCATCCATCGCAACGAAGTACATTAAGGATTTTTACTCCTACTATTCAATTGTATGGGACTCTGTACCGCACTTTATTGCTAATGGTATTGCGCATTTTATTACTCGAGATAGTGAAATTGTTAGCGTCTGCTCCTCCCCATATGTAGGTGGTGGTTATGCGGAGATCGATATCATCACACTTGAGGAACATAAGATGCAGGGATTGGCTACAGCTGTCGGCGTTCGGTTTATTCAAGAATGTATACACAAAGGATTAGTACCGAACTGGTGCTGTCACGCCGATAACATTGAATCATTACATATGGCAAACAAGCTTTGTTTTGATAAAATCGAGGAGCAACCAATGTATTGGTATAATGCATAAATGCGCAAAATTTAGGGCAACAAGGAGAGCTGACATGAATATCCCTAGAGGAACCTATGGGTTTCGATTCGTCGAAGACAAGGAGCTCCAACTGTGTGTACTGTATGCGGCTGGATGTGATTCAATAACCGATCCTTCTTATCATTGGGATGGACTCGAACGTTCGGACGGGCCTCTCCTGTTATTCCAATATACAATTTCGGGTGAAGGTATATTTGAGTCGAATAATCGCGTTCATCATGTTACCGCAGGACAAGCTTTTTTGGCAGAAATTCCAGGGACACATCGCTATTACTACCATTCAGCATCAAAAGAACCTTGGGAGTTTCTGTTCCTGCTGTTCAGGCCCACACTTATTCTGCCCCATTGGCGAAAATTCCTTCGTGAAGCGGGAGAAGTTCCCTATCTTCCCGCTGATTGTACACCCATCCGACTATTGCGGATGATCGTGACTGATGCGGCGGCAGGCAGAATCACTGATCCTCTGATCGCATCATCCAGCGTATATCAATTCATGACAGAATTAACCCGATTACAGAAAACAACATTGCGCAAGAGGGAGAATTGGTCTGAGAACATTCAAATAGCCGTTGAATACATAGAAAACAACTACTCCAAGATGATCAGTATCGATCACCTTGCGGAGCATGTTTCCCTTTCCAAATATCATTTTATACGTCGCTTTTCCTCCAGTACAGGCTTGACGCCTGGTGCTTATCTGACCCGTGTACGTACCGAGAAAGCAATGGAACTGCTGCGCGGAACTACGCTTAGCATTGAAGTCATCGCCGAGCAAGTCGGTTATTCCAGTGGAAGTTATTTTATCAAAGCTTTTCGCAGCATAACCGGGGTTACACCAGGCGAATTTCGTAGCGGCGGAGAAAGTCTTGTGTACCGAAAACTGTTCTTCGACTAACCGCAATATTTTGCTATTCTACACTCAACATTACTGTAGATATTAATAAAATCCTTTATTATGATGAATTGAGCGAGAGCAATAATTAATCCATAAAGGAGCATCCCATGAATCATACGCTTGCAGCATCAACTCCACCGCTTGGCTGGAACAGCTGGGATTGTTACGGCGCGGCCGTTACGGAAGACGAAATTCGTGGCAACGCCGAGTACATGGCAGAACATCTGAAAGACTTTGGCTGGAGCTATATTACGGTCGACATTCAATGGTACGAGCCTTTGGCCAATTCTTCGCAATATCGTCCGTTCGTTCCACTAATCATGGATGAATATTCGCGGCTTATGCCTGCCGAGAATCGGTTTCCCTCCGCTGCAGGCGGACAGGGATTTAAGCCGTTAGCCGACCACATCCATAGTCTTGGGCTGCAATTTGGCATTCACATCATGCGCGGTATTCCACGTCAAGCTGCACATGCGGCTACTCCGATCCTGGGTACAACTGCCACTGCGCGTGATATTGCTCATCCGAACTCCATCTGTCCGTGGAATACAGATATGTATGGTGTCGATAGCTCCAAAGAAGGAGCACAAGCCTACTACGATTCCCTTTTTGAACTGTATGCACAATGGGGCATTGACTTGGTGAAGGTAGACGATATTGCTGCTTCAAGGCTCTATGACACCCATCAGCCGGAGATCGAAATGATATCCAAAGCGATTGAGCGCTCCGGTCGGCCCATGGTACTAAGTCTCTCTCCTGGCCCTGCTCCGGTGGAATACTCAGAATTCTTGGCTGAACATGCCAACATGTGGCGTGTCACGGACGATTTCTGGGACCTTTGGCCGCTGTTATTGGATATGTTCGACCGCTGCCGGACCTGGCAGGGCGTTCCCCAACCAGGCTGCTGGCCAGACTGTGATATGTTGCCTTTGGGTCATATCGGTATCCGTTCTGTAGACGGTGGTGGAGCAGATCGCTGGACTCGGTTCACGCCTGACGAGCAGTTGACGATGATGTCGCTGTGGAGCATCTTCCGTTCCCCGCTCATCTTTGGTGGTGAACTACGAGATAACGATGACTGGACACTATCCCTGTTGACCAATCGTGAGGTTCTGCGAATGCATCGCGAGAGTTACGGAGCCAGAGAAGCCTTACGCAAAGAAGATCTTATTGTGTGGACTGCCCAGCATGCGGATGGCTCCTCTTACGTCGCTGTATTCAACTTAGGTGAGCATGCTCTACCTGTGCATCTGTCCATGGATGAGGTTGGACTGTCCGGCATTACCGAAGGTACCGAATTGTGGAGCCGAGAAGCAGTTGAACTTACAGAGAACTCCTTAGTTACGACTGTACCTGCGCACGGTGTGCGTCTCTATCGGTTTTCCTAAGCGTACAAAAGAAAAAGAGAGGTCTGTCGTTCACTAGACAGACCTCTCTCTCATTTCATGTTCATCGTTAAGATGCATTGTACAAGCATTTCAGTATGTATCCATGGCTTGAACGGCCAGATGAAATGCTTTAATCCTTCTTTCCAGAAGAGTCTTTTGCGGGCTACCTTCTTTGGACTTGGCATACATGTTCTCAAGGGATGGAAACAATCCAATCAAGACAAGGCGGGCTTCTGCTATATCTTCCTTGTTGTATGAATGAGCTTTTTGATTCCAGTGTTTATCCAACAGTGCTAGACCGATGTAAAAAGCTCGGAGACGTTTTTGTAACAATGCCGTGTTATTCCTTTTCTGAGTCATATTCACTAAGGCATTTTCCGATTTGAGGATGGTTGATTGAAAAGCATGAATGGATTCCAGTTGTTCTTCATCTGACACGTTCTCCATAGAGTACTGACCTCTCTCTTCGCTTATTTGCTTGGTATTTCTAGATGGAGCGCGCTGCCTATTAAATCACCTCATAAATATAACAAAAAAAGCCGCTTAAAATAGCGACTTTTAATGTGTTAATGCTATTCAGTGCTAGAGTACCTTTTCCAAAAAGCTGATCGTCCGTTCATTCTTCGGATTTCCAAATATCTCTGCAGGAGTACCCTGCTCGACAATATAACCACCGTCCATAAAGATAACCCGATCAGCTACTTCTCGGGCAAAACCCATCTCATGAGTAACAATGATCATCGTCATACCCTCACTCGCGAGATCTTTCATTACACCGAGAACTTCGCCTACCATCTCTGGGTCAAGCGCCGAGGTCGGTTCATCAAATAACATCACATCCGGGTTCATGGCAAGCGCACGAGCGATAGCAACCCGCTGTTTTTGTCCACCTGAGAGTTGACTAGGGAAACTCTCTGCTTTATCAGACAATCCAACACGATCCAGAAGGCTAAGGCCTGTTTTTCGAGCCTGTTCTGCGTTTAAAACCCCTAATTCTCTTGGCGCAAACATTATATTTTTCAAGACGCTAAAATGAGGGAATAGGTTAAAATGTTGAAATACCATGCCTATATTTTCCCGCGCTTTATTAATGTTGGTTTTAGGGTCTTTCAGATCCTGATCATCCACGATAACTCGACCAGCTGTGATATCTTCCAATTGGTTGATGCAGCGCAAGAACGTACTTTTTCCTGAACCGGAAGGTCCGATGACACAGACAACTTCTCCTTCGTTGACCGCCACATCAATTCCCTTGAGGACCTGATTCGAGCCGAAACTTTTCTTCAAACCTTCAACTTTTATTTTAGCCACGACGAACCTTCACCTCCAGATAATCAGCAATTTTGGTCAATGTGATGATGACAATCAGATACATAACAGCAACCGTTAACCAAATGTCAAAAGAGGAGAACGTTCTTGCAATAACAATTTTACCCGATTGAGTCAACTCTACGAGACCAATAACGGACAAGATTGACGTATCCTTCAACGTGATAACCATCTGGTTAATGAAGGACGGAATCATAACCCGCACTGCCTGCGGAATAACGATCTTTATCATCGCTTTGCGATAAGGAAGGCCCAATGAACGAGCAGCTTCCATCTGACCACGATCAATCGATTGAATCCCGCCTCGGATAATCTCGGTTACGTACGCCCCTGCATTCAGACTAAGTGTCAGAATAGCCGCCAAGAACAATGGCATCGTGAAGCCCATCGCCTGTGGAATCCCGAAATAGATAAAGAATGCCAGGACAATCAGCGGAATACCGCGGAAGATATCCACATATACGGTGGCAACACCACGAAGGAATTTGTTCTGTCCCACCTTCATAAATCCGAAAATCAGACCGATGATAAACGCGAAGAACAGGGACACAATCGTGTATAAGAGTGTTTTTCCCAGACCTTTCAAAAGTGCGGGAAGGGATTTCTGGATTAGCTCCCAGCGACCTTGATTAGCAACAGTCGGAGCGTTCTCGCCCAGATATGTCTCGGTAATGCGTTTATACTCACCGTTTGCTTTGATGTTCGCAAGACCTGTATTAAACATCTCCAGAAGTTCCTGATTTTTACCCTTACTTACCGCAAATCCGTAAGGAGCGCCATCTTCTTTTTTGGTAACAATTTTCAAACCGTTGTTCTGATTAACCCCATAGGCCAGTACAGGATAATCTTCAAAACAGGCTATGGAATTACCGGTTTTTACATCTTCATACATTTGGTATGACTCATCAAACGGAACGATCGTAAATCCATACTCTGAAGCGATGGACTCTGCAAAACTAAACCCTTCTGTTCCGGTTTTCACGGCTACCTTCTGTCCACGAAGATCTTCATAACTCTTAATTGTGTCATTGTTGGCACTAACACCCATAACGACACCTGATTCAAAATAAGTATCAGAAAAATCAAATTTTGCTTTTCGCTCATCCGTAATACTCATCCCTGCGATCACACCATCGACTTGATTCGCCTCAAGTGCCTGTACAGCTGCGTTAAATCCCAGAGCTTTAATTTGATACTTAAAATTTTGATCTTTGGCGATGGCATCCAGCAAATCCATGTCGATACCAACAAAATCACCATTCTCATCTTCATATTCGAATGGAGCAAATGTGACATCAGTCCCGATAACATAGGTTTTACCGGAATCGGACGCTGCTGCAGCGTTCCCTACCCATCCTGATAGACCGCTCACCAGGAGCAGCATCAGTGAAAGTATAAAAAATGAGATCTTCGTTGTTTTCATGTGTCCTCCCCGTCTCGGTGTTGTCCGAATAATCATTATTTTCTTTGGAATCGGTATTACTGTTATGCTTTTTGTCGATCTTCTGCCCATTTGATTGTTATTATTTACTGTATATTAACAATCAATGCTTTGCCTTTCCACTTGCAACATTTTCCTCCGTCATTTTTTCCAACCAGTAAAAGCCTTTTTAATACTTACCCTCTAGGTAAGCTTTGCGAAACCCAATATTACATTGTGAATCCGAAAAATGGTACATTTACTTCAAAACGTATTATTTAAAATTTAAAACTCAAAAAAGCCGCGATTTCCGCGACTTTTGTTGTACAGTTTTTTATCATCTAGTAATTTTCTCTGGTTGTCAATACAATCTCAAATTTCGAACCAGCTTCACCCGCGAACACAATGGTTCCGTTCTCAGGCAATACAATTTCGTTTTGTCCACTGACCACTGTATGATTAATGCCTACGCCCGTTTGGTCGTATACAGCAAATGCGCTGTTTGACGACATATTGACCTTCATTTGTTTACCTGCAACGGATGCCGGAATTGAAAACCATGTGGCATGGCCATTCGCTTGAATCGTTGTCTTCGATTGTTTTCCTGTATAGATCGGTTTTATAATTTCTTGAGCAGCATAGACGTTGCCTCCAGCTGTAACGTATTCCACGCCATTTTCCTCATAGAAATTGAACTCCATCGTGTCACGACCCGCTAATCCAGGAATTTGCAATTGGTTCACGGCTTGGTCAGCTCCAATAATTTTATTGGTGTAGATATAACCAGGCAGCTCATTAAAAGTATGAATGGGAATCATCGGCATCGCTGTGTTGTACAATGTTGATGTGTATTTTTCATTGACCAACACGTAGGCTTTCCCTTCCCGTTTCTGCCATGCGGCCTTTACTTCTGCAGACAATTCGTTGGTTTCAAGCTTTTCTGCCTTATATTCCGAGGAAGCAACTTGCCCAAGCCCAGGCACAGACTGATACGAGCGAGACCACAAGTATGTGTTCCCATTGACTTCCTGAACGAACTTCAGCTTTTCCGTAGCCGCATCATTAACAAAAGAGCCATCAGCGGTGTACGTATAGGTCTGATCAGGACTGTTAGGCGACGACAGATTAGATAACGTTAATTGCCCATCATCTTTTACGTCCATCTTCATTAACATGTTTGCCCCACCCGCGTACATGCCTGTGTGCTGTGTAAGTTCCTTCGGCATGGTTGTTTTCACCGGTGCATCATGTGATTTCTCCGGCTTACGCTCTGGAATGATATTTTTCTCCTCAAGCGCGCCAAGCAACAGCTCAGTTGCCAGCAATTGATCCGTTGAGCTATGACCACCGGAAGAGGTTACGGCAGCAGCCATATTATACTCCGGTAACACAATCAAGGAGGAATGATAGGTGATTGTATTGCCGCCTTTGCTTACTGCTTGGATGCCGTAATCATTAAAAGGAAACAGGTTCACGCTGTCCCAGCCCAGGCCATAACCAATAGAAGAATCGCCTTCTTCTGGCCACATGCCTCTCTTGTATTCTTCTTGTTCCATGGCCTCTACGGATTCCTCCGAAAGAACACCTTCAACCTCACCTGTAAAGATTTTCGAGAACTGAACCAGATCTTCAGCGGTGGAATAGATGCCTCCCGAGGCAATCATATTTGTAGTCTCTAATGGAAGTTGCTCCTCATGCGAAGGGGCATATGTTGCTGCCATCTGGCTAAAGTCCACGATATCCTGCGGTGTTTTGGTATGCTCCATACCAAGGGGTTCAGTGATGTACCGGTGCATGAAAGTGGTAAAGCTCATGCCGCTGACCCGCTCAACCAGAATTTCAGCTAATGTAAAACCGTCATTACTATACACCGAGTATGCGCCAGGATCGGCCTTCAGATGTTGCGTCGCCAATTGTTCCAGTAACGTATCATGTGCATAGGTATCATTATCTCCAAACAGTATTGCACTGTTACTTGACGTTCCGAGAAGTCCAGATGAATGATTCAGTAACATGCGTGGTGTAATCTGTTGGTAACGCTTGTCTTTCATTTTAAAGTCTGGAATATACTTCACGACAGGCTCATCAAGATCGATCTTGCCCTGGTCCACTAGCTTCATTACGGCAGTGGTGAGCACCATTTTGCTGGTTGAACCAATGCCATACATGGTATCTGAAGAAAGCGGGATGTTGTTTTTCAGATCATTGTTGCCTGCCTGACCGGAGATCACAATCTCACCCTCATCCATCAGTGCGTACTGCACACTTGTCGTAGCGTATGATTCAGTGAGTACCTTGGCCTTTGCACTTACTGCCTTTTTAGTTAGATCATACGTAGGGTTATTACCGTTACTGATAGCGGGTGTGGCCATGGCCGACATTGGGGACATCATTGCAAACACCAAAGTTATGGCGGCGATAGAAGTTCGTTTCTTTCGTGTCAATCTCATCTTCTCCTGTCTAGTCTATGGATTAGGAATCTCTGTGGTAGTACTCCCGTAGTGTAACCGAAGAAGATGAACTGTCTGTGGCTTGAATATGAATCGAGTATGAACCAAGCAGGACCAACCCAAATTGGTTGGACACACGGTAAAAATCGCTTTAGTCCAGCTTTGTTTTGTTTGCAAATTAAACTTTTGCTATAATGGTATATCAATCAATGGAGTGCCAATAACATGGCTAAGTACATAAATAAATGCAGTCCATAATTCAGCATGAGTAATGGAGTTGAAGCAATGCTAAAAGTTAATCGGAATGACCAACGCCCGATCTGGCAGCAACTTTTGGATCAAGCGATTCATAATATCACAACCGGGAAATGGCAACCAGGAGAATTGCTACTCCCCTCACGTGAACTTGCTCAATTAATTGGTGTTTCACGCTCAACCATACAGATTGTGTACGAGGAATTATTCAGTCGAGGGTATACGGTAACCTCCCGACGAGCCGGGACAAGAGTTAGTGATTGGACATATGCACCTCGTTCATCAGAAGACGTCACGATGCAAGGGCCTATACCGCCCGAATTGCCTACACTAAACGAATCGATTGGTCATCTGCATAGTTGGTTTGGCAATAGAGACAATCGCAAAATAGAAATTGATTTTAATCCCCACGAGCCTTATCTGGATGAAAGTTTCACAAAAGCCTGGAGGCAATCCTTTTTACAAGCTTCCACTGAACCCAATCTGGATATATGGGCTTATGGTGATGCCAGAGGGTTACTGGCGTTAAGAGAGCAGATTCAACGTTATTTGTCACTTGAACGAGGCATTCATATCGATGTTGATCAAATCTTGTTAACATCAGGTGCACAACATAGCATTGATTTAATTGCCCAGGCTCTCTTAAGTGAGGGAGACAGAGTTTCGGTTGAAGATCCCGGCTTCCCTGCCGCTTGGATGGCAATGAAATACCGCCGGATGCAAGTCGATCCCGTTCCGGTTGATGAGTATGGATTATGTGTAGATCATATTCACCCACAGACGAAACTCGTATTTGTCACACCTTCTCATCAATGCGCCGTTGGTGTTATTATGTCGGAGCCACGCAGGCAACAATTGATGCACTTGGCAGCTCATCATCGATATTGGATTGTTGAGGATGACTACGATAGCGAATTTAGGTACCGTGGAGATCCACTTCCAACTATATTTAGTCAGCAACCTCAGAATACGCTTTATATGATGAGTTTTTCCAAAATGGTTGCACCTGGTATTCGACTATCCGCTATCATCGGCCCCAAAATAGCCATCGATCGCCTTACTCAAGTTCATGAATTAACCTATCGTCATCTGCCGATTATGGAACAATTAACGCTAACTCATTTTATTGAGCGTGGTCATTTTATGCGCCATATGAGAAGAGTTCGGAACATATATCGACGCAGACACGAAGTCATGACCAAAGCCATTGTTGCTTCTGGGCTAGGCTCACGATTTACATTAAGTGGTGTGGAGACGGGATTACATATGCTGCTAGAATCTGAAACGTCATTTGACGAAGAAGCGCTGACGAATGCTGCCCTTGATCAAGGTGTGCGCGTGTATCCGCTTAGTAGATATTGCTTGGAGAGTCATCGAAAAGGATGGATATTAGGTTTTGCGAAAGTGGATGATGAGCAGATTGAGGAAGGCATACATCGGCTTGCAAAGATTGTATTATGATGGAGAACATGCTCTCCACTCGGATTCGAAAGGATGTTTTTGTGATGAAAATTTTAGTATTGGGAGCCACCGGACGGGTTGGAAGTCATTTCGTCTCTAATGCCCTACGTTCCAATCATCATGTAACTGTACTGGTTAGAAGCCCGGAAAAGTTGCAAATCAAGGATGACAATTTCGTTCTGCATCAAGGAAACGCTTTAGTCAAAGAGGATATTCATTACGCCATACAGGGTGTGGATCTCGTTGTTAGCGCCTTAAGTACCGATGGAACGACTACATTATCACAATCCACGGGATTGATTATTGAGGCTATGGCTCAGGAACGTATCAAAAGAATCATTACTATTGGTACCGCAGGCATATTGGAAAGTCGAACGGATCCTGGCTTACTTCGTTTTCAATCCCCTGAGTCCAAACGTAAGTCCACGCGAGCAGCTGAAGAGCATCTGGAGATGTACAACATTCTCAAAGCTTCAAATTTAGAATGGACCATCGTGTGTCCTACCTACTTATTTGATGGAGACTCTCTTGGTAAGTACCGGGTTGAGCGCGACTACTTGCCTGCCGGTGGAACTTCTATATCTGTAATCGATACTGCGGAGTTTACATATCAGCAATTAATGTCTGATGAGTATATAAAGTCTCGTGTAGGTATAGCCTACTAGGGCGTGTCTTAAATCTCATTTACGGTATATCTCTTCTGTTCAAAAAAGAGTGAGTTTCAATATAAGCAAACAAATTAAGAGCCTGCAATTGTTATCCATTAGGAACAATTGCAGGCTCTATTTGTGTCTGCTGTTGAGCTATTTGAGCCCTTCATATAGAGGAAATTGCGAAGTGATTTCACGGACAGTACCTAATATTTGATTTTTTACATCCGAGTTCTTTGGATTTTTAAAAACAAGCCCTATCAGCTGAGCAATTTCTTTCATTTCCCTGGCTCCAAGCCCTCTTGAAGTCATAGCCGGAGTTCCAAAACGAATACCGCTTGTAACCAAAGGACTTGCCGTATCGTGAGGGATTGCATTTTTATTCGCCGTAATCCCTACTTCATCCAGTAAAGCTTCGGCTTCTTTGCCTGTAAGGCCCATCGTTCGTAAGTCAACCAACACGATATGATTATCTGTTCCTCCTGATACAAGGGTGAGTCCTTCATTCATTAAAGTTTCTGCCAATACGTTGGCGTTATTCAGAACACCTTCAATATATGTTGTGAAATCGGATTGCAATGCCTCACCTAATGCCACCGCCTTTCCTGCAATGACATGCATGAATGGCCCGCCCTGAGTCCCCGGGAATACAGCTTTGTCGATCGCCTTTGCCCACGACTCCCGGCACAAAATGGCTCCCCCTCGTGGTCCTCGTAAGGTCTTGTGTGTGGTAGTTGAAACAAAATGGGCATGTGGTACCGGGTTAGGATGCAAACCTGCCGCAACTATTCCGGCTATATGCGCCATATCTACAAAGAAAAGAGCTCCCACTTCGGCGGCAATCTGGGCAAATAATTCAAACTCAATGGTCCGCGGGTATGCACTTCCACCTGCAACAATCATGCGTGGACGATACTTATAAGCAAGTTTACGTACTTCGTCAAAGTCAATGCGGCCCGTCTGTGCATCGACACCATATGGAACAAAATTGTAAAACCTACCTGAAAAATTAACAGTACTTCCGTGTGTTAGATGACCACCCTGGGATAGATTCATGCCAAGTATTGTGTCACCAATCTCAACCGAGGCAAAATATACCGCCATGTTGGCCTGAGAACCGGAGTGAGGCTGCACATTCGCATGTTCAGCGCCAAAAAGTGCTTTAAGGCGGCTGTTTGCTATCTCTTCGACTGTATCGACATGCTCACACCCGCCATAATATCTTCTGCCCGGATACCCCTCCGCATATTTATTGGTCAATACCGAACCTGTTGCCTCCATCACAGCTTGACTTACAAAATTTTCTGATGCTATCAGTTCTATCTTATCCCGCTGCCTTCCAAGCTCTTGCTGGACAGCCATTCCTATTACTTTATCTTGCTTCTCCAAATGTTTCATGAACATCTTCCTCTCAATATTACGGTTATTTATTCGTTCCAAGTTGTTTTTTGGGAAATTTACTATTCATCAGTAGATGTGCCATCATTCCTGCAAACAGTCCCCAAAATGCACCACCCACACCAAGCAAAGTCACATTCGCTGCTGTCGCCAAAAACGTAATCAATGCAGTTTCACGTCCCTTAGGGTCCGTTAATGCATTGGCAAGACTGCCACCGATCGTTCCAAGTAAGGCCAATCCCGCTAATGTTGCAATAAAGGTAGCAGGAAGAATCAAAAACAGAGCAGCCAATGTTACGCCAAAAATGCCGACAAAAATATAAAAAACACCACAAGCAATACCTGCAATATAACGTTTGGTTGAATCCTCATGTGCATCCTTTCCTGTACAAATCGCTGCTGTAATAGCTGCCACATTAAAAGCGTGTGATCCGAATGGGGCTGCAAGAAGCGAACCCACACCTGTTACGGCCAAAATGGGATTGGCACTTGTCTTGAATCCATCATTACGCAGAACAAGCATTCCGGGCATATACTGCCCTGTCAAGGTAATAATGAACAGCGGTAGCGCAACGCCAAGTAAAGCATTTAACGAAAACGCTGGAACAACAAATACAGGCGAAGCTACAGCCAATTGGATCGTACTGAAGTCTGTTTTCCCCATGCATATCAAATAAATCAAACCGATTGCCAATATGCCAACAATGGCGTAACGGGAAGTAAATCTTCTTAGCACGATGTAAGCTGCAAACAACACAGTAACAAGCAAAGGATCAAGCTTTGCCCCTCCAAAGGCCGATATTCCAAACTGTAGCAAAATACCTGCTAACAATCCGGAGGCGATGCCTGGGGGAATAAGTCGAACGAAACGTTCAAACATGCCTGACCAACCCAAAATAATAAATCCAACTGCTGAAATCATGTAAGCGCCAATAGCTTCTGGATAAGGGGTTACCGCTAATGCTGAAACGAGAAACGCCACACCCGGTGTAGACCAGGCTGTAATAATCGGTTCCTTGTATCGATAACTGAGCCAAATTCCTGTTACTCCTACCCCAATCGAGATGGACCAAATCCAGGAAGTGGTCATTTCCGGGCTTAAACCAGCCACTTTTGCAGCTTGAAACACAAGAATAAATGTACCCCCGTAATTAACAATTACGGATATTAAAGCGGCGATCACCGGCGATATCAAATCACGGCCACGTAACGAAGGGGATGCTGTCTTCATATTTAACACTACCTCTCACTTAATCATCGATGCGTGTGTTTTCATTCCAGTAATATTCGTCTGGTAAATACCGTGGGCCAAATACACTTGTTCCTACACGAATCATTGTAGCTCCTTCTTCAATAGCGACCTGGAAGTCACCGGACATGCCCATCGATAGAATATCCATCTCTACACGCGGAATGTTTTTCTCTTTAATTTGAGTGCGAATACGGTTTAACAAACGAAAGCAATGACGTGTTTCTTCGTTCGTTGCATTCAGTTTTCCAATGGTCATTAAGCCTTTCACGTTCAACGTTTCGAATCGAGTTAACTGTTCTACAAGCTCGACAGCTGTTTCTGGAGAGGCACCAAATTTACTTTCTTCATAGGACGTGTTAATTTGCACAAGAATGTCTAGAGTCTTATTCTCTTTGAGAAGCTGATTATGTAACGCCTGACCCAGTTTCAGACGATCTACGGAATGGATGAGCGTAACATATTTAACAACGTCCTTTACTTTATTGGTTTGCAGATGTCCGATAAAATGCCATTCCACCTGCTTGCTTTGTTCCATGAGTGGGAATTTGTCCCGAAGTTCTTGAGCTTTGTTTTCTCCAAACAGGACCTCACCTGCTTGAATAGCTATTTGTAATTTCTCTAGCGGTACCGTTTTGGTCGCGAGCAACAATTGGATGTCCTCTATGTTGCGACCTGAAGCCTGGCAGGCCAATGCCATTTGCTGTCTTACAGCTTGAAGATTTTCTTCTACTAGATGTTTCATGTCAGCCACCTTCTTTCTATTCCGAACAGGAATGAATCAATGAGATTAGCTCCTCCTTATGTTGTGAAGACTGTGTAGAACGTCATGCTAGTATAGCAACGGATGGATTGGATATACATATCCAAAAATGCTCTTTTGGAGCAGTCCAAAAAGACAATGTGGACATTAATTCAATTGGGGCACCTTTAATATGCTTTTAAAAAGTCAATAATCTGATTAATGTGATGTCCGCACGCTTCTTCTGAAATGAAAAAAAGCCGCTAATTTAGCGGCTTGGTTTAGTCCTATGTTCATGTCCAAAACGAAGATACATGTTTTATGATGATTTACTCATTCACATTTTCCTTGGTTACCAGCTTCAATTCAGCGGGAATGGATGACTCCACCTGCTTGCCACTGAGCACATCCAGAGCTGCTTGCAGCGCCAGTTGGCCAATCAGTATAGGCTGCTGAGCGACTGTTGCCGTTAATTTCCCATCCTGAATGGATTTGATTGCATCATCATTGCCGTCGAATCCGATGACCGGAATGTCTTTACCCGAACTTTGAATCGCTTCAATCGCACCAAGTGCCATCTCGTCATTATGGGCAAATACTGCCTGCACGTCAGGATTACCCTGAAGCAAATTCTCCATGACATTTAACCCTTTGGACCGATCAAAATCAGCAGATTGTTTGGAAACCACATCAAGTTGCTTGTCAGCCACTTCATGGAAACCTTTACCCCGTTCTCTTGTTGCGGAAGCGCCAGGGACACCCTCAAGTTCAATAACTTTTGCTCCCTCACCCAGTTGTTCCACAAAATATTCAGCTGCCATACGTCCACCTTTAACGTTATCCGATGCCACTAGTGCCGCCACTTCGCCTTTATCTGCGGAGCGATCCAGCGTGATTACAGGAATGCCCACACTATTAGCGGATTGAACCGCTGTGGAGATCGCTGCAGAGTCCGCAGGGTTAATCAGAAGTGCACTAACGCCTTGCTGAATGAGATCATCCACATCATTGGTTTGTTTGGCCGAATCGTTCTGCGCATCCACCACGATGACCTGTATTCCCTGTTTTTTTGCTTCAGCCATTACCCCGTCCTTCAGTGATACAAAGAATGGATTGTTTAGTGTAGATATCGACAAACCTATTTTCTTCTGTCCGTTACTTTTGTTTGGGTTAGGTTTCGCCCATTCCGGTGGCTCCAGAGAGCACCCGGCCAGAACGATGATCATCAGCATACTTATGAGTGTTACAGTCCACTTTTTCATATTCGCTTCTCTCCTTATGCTGTTTTCTTGCGGTCCAGCAGGACGGCAATGGCAATGACGATACCTTTTACAACCATTTGATAAAATGAGTTTACTTCAAGCAAGTTCAATCCATTATTCAACACGCCGATAATCAGAACACCGATCAGTGTACCCACGATGCGTCCGCGTCCTCCAGCAAGACTTGTACCACCCAATACAACTGCTGCGATCGCATCCAGCTCGTAGGATGTACCTGCCGTTGGTTGCGCTGAATTCAAACGCGATGTCAGAATTGCACCAGCCAGAGCAGCGAGCATACCTGTCAGGGAGTAGATCATAATTTTCACGCGATTCACTTTGATACCCGAGATAATGGAAGCTTTCTCATTACCGCCGATGGCGTACGTTTTGCGGCCAAAAGCCGTTTTATGCAAAACAATCCACAGAATCATGAAGGTAATCAGCATCGTAATTGCAGGTACCGGAATGCCCAGCAGGTAACCGCGGCCAAACAGTTGGAACAACAAGTTATCTCCGAGTCCTGTAATTGGATTACCATTCGTGTACACCAACGTCAGTCCTCTGAATATCGTCATGGTTGCCAATGTAGCGATAAACGGAGCCATTTTACCTTTGGTAATCATCAGTCCGTTCACCATACCCATGACACCACCGAGTGCTACACCGATAATGATGGACAAGATCGGGTCCAGACCGGACAACATCATATTTGCTACAAAAGCACTGGATAAAGCCAGGATCGAGCCGACCGACAGATCAATTCCACCCGTCAGAATAACAAACGTCATACCAAAGGCAATCAGCGCATTAATCGAGACTTGACGCAATAAATTCAAGATATTAAGCGGTTCCAAGAAACTTGGATTCAACACCGATACGATGAGAATAAGAATGATTAAGCCGAGCAGCGGTCCCAATTTTTGTATCACACTTGAGAAACGGAAGCCGCTTTTAGCCGTTTTGTTTTCCTGCATTGTTGTCATATCACTGTCCCCCTGTGGCCAATGTCATAATGTGTTCTTGTGTTGCTACTTCCCTTGCAACCTCGCCACTGATGTGTCCTTCATGCACAACCGCGATCCGGTCGCTCATGCCGAGCACTTCAGGTAGCTCCGACGATACCATGATGATTGCAACACCGCGGTCTGTCAGTTCATTCATCAATTCATAGATTTCCCGCTTCGCTCCGACATCCACTCCGCGTGTAGGTTCATCCAGGATAAGTACGCTTGGTCCGATACCAACCCATTTCGCGATAACCACCTTCTGCTGGTTCCCCCCGGATAGATTCCTTGCCGCCGTCTCAGAGGATTGCGTTTTGATCTGTAGACGTTTGATCAGTGTATCTACGAAGTCTTGTTCTTTTGAAGCTGAGATGAAACCTTTGTTTGAGAAACTGAACAGATTTGGCAACGCCATATTCTCGCGAATAGAGAAGTCTAATACCAGCCCTTCATCCTTGCGGTCTTCTGTAATAAACCCGATTCCATGTTTCACTGCATCTGCCGGTTTACGAATGTTCGCTTTTTTGCCGCGGATGAAGATTTCACCGCTATCCAACGTATCCAAACCAAAGATGGTTCTCATGATCTCTGTTCGTCCAGAACCCATGAGTCCTGAGAAACCGAGTATTTCCCCCGCTCTCACGGTGAAGTTAATATTCTCGAATAGACCTTTGCTGCTTGCATTCCTTACTTCGAGGACAACTTCACCATAAGAAGGATTCCGGACAGGATAACGCTCGGTAAGTTCACGACCTACCATTTTCCGTACCACTTCATCAAAGCTTGTCTGCGGAATAGCTTGTGTGTCTACCGTTCTTCCGTCACGCATGATGGTAATCCGGTCACAGATCGTGAATATCTCTTCCATTCGGTGAGAAATATAGACGATGGACACGCCTTCCTTCTTCAGCGAGCTGATTACACCAAACAGCTTCTGGATCTCACGCTCCGTAAGTGCTGCTGTTGGCTCATCCATAATGATGACCTTGGCATCTGTCATTAGCGCTTTGGCAATCTCGATCATCTGTTGCTGCCCGACAGAGCACTCTCCCGCAGGACGTTCCAGTGGTATGTCTACGGAAAGCTTGGCGAACTGTTCTTTGGCAAGCGCTTTCATTTGTCTTGTGTTGAGCAATCCGAATGATGATGTCATTTCCTTACCAATAAAGAGGTTATCCAGCACCGTCATTTCAGGCCATACATTCAGTTCCTGATGTATGAATGTGATACCCAGTTTCTCGGCTTCCTTCGGACTTGCAAAATAGTTTTCTTCTCCGTCTATGCTGATGGTCCCTTGGTCTCTCTGATGGAGACCAATCAGAATATTCATCAGTGTGGATTTGCCGGCTCCATTCTCCCCCATCAGGGCATGAACTTCACCATCTTTTAGTTCAAAATCCACTCCGCTCAGCACCTGATTCGTTCCAAACGCTTTATGAATGTCTTGCATCTGAATGTGCATTACACAACCTCCTTTTAACCGAAATGGACTCCCGATTGTAAAATGCAATTGGCATAGGGTGTGGCTTCACCTGTGCGGATAACAGCTTTCACCTGCCGTGTTAATTCTTTGAATTGTTCGTGGCTGACGGAAGCATCGATTGCTTCTACCCCAAATTTCTCTGTGATGAATTGCATGGCTACGGGATTGCCTTCGCAAATCTCTTCAGCCACAATGACTTTCTCAATGACCATATCTTCAGCGATCGCTTCCACCACTTCGCGAAAACTTGGTGTTCCCAGTTTGAGGGCCAGATCGATTTTGAGTACCCCGTCCGGTACCGGCAGACCTGCATCCGCAATCGCAATCATGTCCGTATGGCCCAGATCAGACAGAATCTTGGAAATGTGACTATTCAACATGCCATTTCTTTTCATTACAAGCTCTCCTCTACTTCATCACGCGTTGGCATGCCGCCCTGCGCACCGAACTTGGTAACGGACAACGATGCAGCCCGATTGGCGAAACGTATACTCTCTTGCAACGCTTTTCCTTCAGCCAAAGCAACTGCAAATGCGGCATTGAACGTATCCCCTGCCCCAGTAGTATCGACAGCCTCAACTTTATAAGTTGGGACTAGAATTTCTTCAGTGCCATCAAAGTAACGTACACCTTTACTGCCCTCCGTGATGAACAACTTGTTTGGATACTGACGTAATGCCTGTGCCGGACTCATGCCCTGAAACAAAATCTCAGCTTCATGCTCGTTCGGCGTGATATATGCGGCATTGTCGATCACTTCTTGCGGCAATGTTCTCGCCGGAGCGGGATTAAGCAGTAGCGGTGTTCCGAATTCTGCACACAATGCACTCACATGCACAACCGTTTCCTCCGGAATTTCCTGCTGAATTAATACGATATCTGCATCGCGGATCACTTCAGCTGCTTCATCGACATATGCAGGAGTGACTTCCCGATTCGCCGCTTCAACCACTACGATACTATTATCACCTTCTGCCAGAATGATATGAGCCGTTCCACTTTCTAAATGTGTAACCGGTTTCACATTTTGCGTATTTACAGCATTTGCTCTAAAGTTCTCTAAAATATCTTTGCCAAAAGCATCGTCGCCTACCCGGCCGATCATAGCAACCTCGGCACCCAATCGTGCAGCAGCAACAGCCTGATTGGCTCCCTTACCGCCAGGGACCGTTTTGAAACTGTCGCCAAGAACGGTTTCACCCGCTCCCGGCCGTCTTGACGAAGTAACAACCAGATCCATTGAACTGCTTCCTATTACACATATTTTAGCCATTTGATCTCACCTTTCTCGTAGTGCCCCGTTCGATGAAACTCACGGGCAACTGTATGTTTTTATTCTCTATTGCAGCTTGTTCCACAAGCTGGATAAGTAATCTCGCCGCTTCTCTTCCCATCTCGTATGCTGGCTGACGGATGGTGGACAATGCCGGCGATAACAGGCTGCTCATCGGAATATCATCGAAACCAATCACTTGTACGTCATCAGGAACCTTTCTTCCGATTCGTGATGCCTCATGCAGTACTGCCATGGCTGCGATGTCATTGCTGGCAATGACCCCGTCTGTGTCCGCATATTTCCTGAATAATTCTTCAGCCCATACACTTGCCTCATTAATTGAAAATGAGGTCGTCTGGATTACCCGGTAGTCTAACCCAGCATCACGGATGATTTCAATCGCCCCTTCAAAACGATCCTGAGCGGGTCTGATCTGTGACGGTCCCTGCATAACTGTGATCCGGCGACTGCCGCGTTTGATAATCTCCCTTGCAGCTAGTCTTCCACCTTCCCTGCCATCCGCATACACGGATGGACGATCCAGTGAAGTTCTGTCCAGAAACACCACGGGAATCTTCAGTTTTTCATATATTGAAGAATGAGGGTAGTTCGTTGAAGAGATCACACCAACCACGTTGTTCTGGATAAACGTCTGGATGTAATCCTGCTCCTTCCGTTCATCCTCATCACTATTTCCAAATATCAGTCTGTAATCCTGCTCCTGCATCCGGTCCTCTACGCCGCGGGCCAACTGCGGGAAGTAAGGGTTCGTAATATCCGGCAACAACAGGCCAATCAGTTTGGATTTACGCTTATATAATGAGCGAGCCACTTCATTTGGCGAAAAGTTAAGCGCCTTCACAGCATCTTCCACTTTCTTGCGTGTGTCCGCATGAACATAACCTCTATCATTAATGACTCTGGATACGGTGGCAACAGATACGCCAGCCAGTTGAGCTACGTCTTTAATTGTTGTCATAAGTTGCTCTCCTCTATGTGTAACCGGTTACAGACATTAAATTATCATATTATTTTCAATTTGACAAGCGTTTTCATTCTGGAAATTTCTCCAAGTATAAATGAAAGTGCACTTGAAATCATCTGTATCATGGTTTTCTCCTGTCAGGGAGATTGATACTTCATAGACGCAAAGAGGCCATCACTCGATTAAAACTCAGAGTGATGGCACCCAGATCAACATAAGAATCAGCAATCTCGCTGACCTTAAATAGCCTTTAATTTAACAAATTAGGAGTACATTTTCGAATAAATCAATTCATAGCGTTTATTTTACAACTTCCCGTAAACTTCATCTGTCACTGGTTCCAACCATTCCGGTGTACCCGCAGTGATCGCAATGTGTTCAAACCAACTATCTTTAGCGGCCCCATGCCAGTGTTTTACACCATCATGAGTCACAATCACATCGCCGGCTTTGAGGAATTGAGCAGGTTTCCCTTCTTCCTGATACCAACCTTCCCCACCAGTCACTAACAACAACTGAAATCCACCGCGATGGATATGCCAGTTATTTCTGCATCCCGGTTCAAACGTTACATTCCCAACACCCACATTCACTTTGGGATCAGCAACCAAGGATTGGAGATAACTTTGCCCTATGAAATATTGCGAAAATGCTTCGTTTTTTTCTCCTACCGGGAATATCACTCCATCTTTAACTTCTTCATGTTTAGCCATTTTATTAACCTCCAATATGAGCTTATTGATTAATGCTTCCTGTTCCTATGTTGACCTAAATATGATTACACACATAAGTGCGATATCGCACATTCGTGTATAATATAAAATAATTGAACTACCTCTGCAAGGATCAAATGAACCCGATCTGTGCCTTATGGCGCAAAGGAACAACATTTGTGCAATTACTCTCTGGAAAGAATGGTGATTACTATCGTTTCTATTACAGATCGAAGAATACTTAAGACTCAGGAAGCGATCAAATCCGCTTTTATCAAACTCATGAACGATTGACTTGCTGGATAAATTAATCGAAGAACATATCGATGAACTAAGAAGATTGTGCAAGGAAGCATCCGATCTGGATTTTATAGAAAGCAATGTACTTTGGTTCGATTATTTTGAAATTCACTATTCATTCTTCTCGGCTATGTTACTGAGTAAAGGAGCCCCTTTTTTCCGCAATCGCTTCCTGGCTCTCGTCATTGAAGAATTGGAAGATGAGGTGAATGTAACGGAGGGAAAAAATGAAGGACTAACGAAAGAAGTTGTTCTTACGTTCTTTGGTACAGCAATCGTTGGTATCGTGGAATCCTATTTCACGAATGGATTACCCCGGCAACCTCACATTGTCGCAGAACAAGTTGGGATTTTATTAGAAAGAAATCTATAACCAATGCTCCTCATAAACCGTTCCTTCTTGATATTCCTACCAGCTAAGGAGCGGTTTATTAATTATCATTACAAAGATTAGCGATATGTGATATGGTCAGTGAGGATATTAATAGATTCATACATACATATGTGCATGAAATGTGAGGAGAAGATCGAAAGTGATAGAGAGAAATACCCTTGAGAAACCGAGTAAGTTTAGTGATCCCATTTTTGTTATGCTCGTGGCAAGCCTATGTTGCTTGTTATGGGGAAGTGCGTACCCATCCATCAAACTTGGATATATCGCATTTAACATTCTGCCGGAAGATATTGCTTCCAAGTATGTATTTGCAGGATACCGATTTACACTGGCGGGCTTGCTGCTCTTGCTCCTGTCTCGTATTGTTAGAAAAGAGAAGCTCCAATTGTCCAGGCCGCAGTGGACAAGCCTTATCATGCTAGGTATATTGCAAACCGGTTTGCAATATATGTTTTTCTACGTTGGCGTAGCCAATACGACGGGTGTCAAAGGCTCTATTATGAACGCAACTACGACCTTTTTCAGTGTTGTTCTGGCCCATTTCATCTATAAAAACGACAAATTAAGCAGAAATAAAATTGTTGGCTGCTTGCTCGGATTTGTTGGTGTAATCATTGTAAACTTCCATACGGATCTGCTTGCTTTTTCCTTTTCATTCACAGGCGAAGGGTTTGTTATCATAGCAGCACTTGTTTTTTCCGTTACGGCCCTTTACGCAAAACGTCTCACCGCTACGATCGATGTTCTGATCATAACAGGGGTCAGCTTATTCGTCGGGGGACTGGTGCTTACGCTGTTAGGTCTATCACTTGGCGGTCGGGTCACCCATTTCACCTTGGAATCCACCAGTAACTTAATCTACCTGGCTTTGCTGTCATCCGTCGCATTTTGTCTATGGAATATGCTTCTCAAGTACAACAAGGTCGGAAGAGTGTCTGTGTACAACTTCCTAATCCCTGTGTTTGGAGCTTTATTATCTGCGTTATTCTTGGGGGAAACGATTTTGGAACTGAAAAACCTGGCCGCATTACTGTTTGTGTCGGTTGGCATATATTTAGTCAATCGTGTAGGTTCTGTGCAAAGCTCTAATGACACCCCAATAAAATAGACTCCCCGTCCACTTCCATGGATAACCAAAAAAGCCGCTGATCAGCGGCTTTTCATGTAAATACGATTAAGATATACTTTCATTTCTTTACGATGCTATACCTTAATATATACTCGTAAAGTCAATCAAGTCCTCTTCCTCCTCATAGTTGAATACCATGGCGTGATTACCTAAATGGTATACCATCTCATAACCACCCACGACTTCATTATAATATTCTGAGGAAGGTTTCCCCATCCATATTTTCACATTCCATGGTGAAAGATTCTGCTTTTCATTGTACAAATCAAAAACGGCAATACGTGATTTGTTGGTAAGCTCGTGCATGTATGAATCAAACCCGACGCCGAATTTAGAATAATAATAGAACGCTCCCCATTCCTCGTTTGAACGAGAATTGGGTTTCCCCAGCTTTTTCTGCGCATTTTGAAGCGTCATGCCAATCTTAACGTCCGTCCGGCCTGGCAATACACCTTTCAAAGCGGCTTCCTTCAGGCTTTTCAGGTAAGCGCGATCGCCAACACCCGAGTTCGGCCAAGCTTTTGAACGGAGGTTGCGCGTATCTTCCAACCGCAATTCCAATTTGTTCACATTCAGCTTAAACGTATCAACCCCATAGACAAATTGAAGGTTGTTGTAATTTTTGAACTGTACTCGGGCACCTGAAAGAGTACGGATTCCATCATCTCTGCTTGCAGAGTAGGAATCGTCGATTTTTTTCCCCTTATTATCGACATATGTTACACGGCGCAATTCCCCGGAACGAACAATATACGTTTTCACCTCATTAAAATTAGAAGTTCCCCAATCGGTGATCATCAGCATGTCTGGTGTACTGGCCTCTTTGCTCTTCACAACGAAGTTCCAGGTTTGAGGCAAAATAATCGTATTCAGATCCAGTTTTGCTGCTTGGACTGTTCCATATGCTGCACCTTTCTTCAGCAAGGCTGCGCGATACGTGCCTGAATAACTCTTGTCGCCTTTTTTATTGTTGGTCCAACCATTTTCTTCGGTCAGCGTGCTCTTCTGTTCATCATAAGCGAAAATATAAACGGTGTAAGCCGTTTGTTTGGCATCACGAAGCGTAAATGAAAGCCGGCTCATACTTTCGAGCTGTTTGGAGGAGATTTGCTCTCCTTTGGCAGCGGCATTGGGTGGAAGCAGAAGCAATGCGCTCAGAACATAGCCGATTAAAGTTAGTAGGGCCAGAGAAGCCCATTTTGATTGGTGCTTAGGGTGTATCATTGTTGACTCTCCTTTGAGTAAAAAAATAAAAATCTAGTAGCTCTTTTCTAATTTTGAATCGTGCACAATCTCAACATTCAAACAGGTACTTGCTAGCGTGTAATCTTGATCAAACTATGTAATTAAGATAGGTTAGTATTCAATAAGCACATCCTCCTACTAGTACTATTTTCCTAAGAATGATAACATACCCTTTCTAATAAAGAAATAACAATCTAATTAATAGTTTTCCTTCCATATAACATAAAAAAGCCGCTATATAGCGGCTCTTCAAGTAATATCGAATACGATATGATTTATAGACAGGAGTAAACCACATTACGTAAGCGTCGTTGAACGTATGGTTCCTGACTATTCAGCAGGTGCTGTGCATACATAACTGTAAGCTCTGAATCCGGATCAATAATAGCCATACAACCAGCAGCGCCGCTCCATCCAAATTCGCCTATTGGACTCAGCGAGCCGCTTCCTGCTTTGGAGATATGTGTGCGAACACCCAGTCCATAGCCGTACCCATACATATGATCCCACGAATAATCACCCCGAGTCATCTCGTTCAGGTGATCGGTTCGCATCAGTTCCACTGAAGCTTGTGACAAAATTCGTACGCCTTCAGGACTTGTACCCCGACCAGTAAGCGCGTTCAGAAAACATGCATAATCGCTAACCGTTGATAGCAACCCTGCCCCGCCGCTCTCCAGCTCTTTACCTACACGGAATCCATTACCATCCATACGTACAGCCTTTTCAAGCTCATCATTGTAAGCATACTGCGGAATCAGTCGCTTCTGCTGCTCATCGTTCAGATTAAACGCTGTATCGTTCATGCCAAGTGGTCCGGTGATTTCGTCCCGCAGATACGTACCAAAGCTTTTGCCACTTACCACTTCCACCAAGGCTCCCAGCACATCATGACACATACTGTAATTCCAGTGTGTTCCTGGTTCAAACAACAACGGTTCCTTGGCAAGCGCTTTCGCGAAATCACGAGTCGGCAATGCTCCGTCGGTGCTTTTTACAGCTTCTTGAATGCTTGGACAACCAACGTCATACGAGAACCCGGCGGTCATGGTGAACAAATCGCGCACTGTAATGGCTTTTGTCGCCTTTTCCAGCCGAATCTCTCCGCTCGCCATCGTTTTTTTCACCGTCATATCAGCATATTCTGGCAGATAATCGGACAGTGGGTCGCTTAGCAGCATTTCACCTCTCTCTACCAGTTGTAATCCTGCCACGCAGGTCATGATTTTGGTCATGGAGTATAGATTGAAGATCGCTCCATCGCCGATGGGCGTTTTCTCTTCCAGATTGGCGTAACCATTACGGTAATGGAAAACGGTATCATTTCGATGCATAACCAGCACCTCTGCCCACGGAATACGCCAGGATGTCATGCGGTCAATAAATGAAGCAAGCGGTTTAAAGTCCATTTTTTCCCGTCCTTCTATGTAAAATCGTTTATCATTTTGCGATGTGGTACCTATTCAATCCCACAATCGACATAGTAATAATATACGACCTTTTGCAACGATTGACCACCACCTAAATACTCTGCTGCCTGCAACTACAACATATATCTTCCTATTCGATAAAATGCTACGTACGAATAAGCCGATCCATGAAAGGATCGGCTTATGTTGTAACGTTTTAGACTTCGCCGCGTCTGTTCTCAACCGATTTCATACGGTTTTGATCATCTGGTACCCGGTCAACACTGAACTCTTGACCAGCCTCAACCTCACCATGACCTGATATTTTTCGGGAAAAATTAGTGAACTGTCTTTTTTGCTCATCCAGCTCGTGTTTTTGCTTCAAAAGCTCTTGCGGGTCCTGTTTTGTCACTACGCTAACCTCCCATAGGAATCATGCTATTTAATCACACTACAGAAGTTTTCCATAAGAGAGCTGTGCTTATGCATGAAGTACCGATTCCTTACATAATATGAATCCGTACATTCTCCAAATATTATAAAGAATCTGTGTGACATAAAGGAGAGAACAACAGATGAAGCGGATCCTCTTGTCCTATCCTCTTAGTGTAAATACTCCCGTTTATAAAGATAACCCTCCTGTTGAGATTAAGCAGCAGTCCAGCATAGATCAAGGAGATCTGTATAACCAATTTATCATCACATCCCTCAACCATAATGGAACTCATATTGACGGGCCTTGGCATTTCAATCCGCAAGGTCTAAAAATAAGCGAGATTCCAATAGACTATTTTATCTTTACTCATCCAACAATCCTCGATATTCCCAAAGGTGATGATGAACTTATTACCAAAGCTGACCTGGAGCCATATGAACACCAGATCGCTGGCTCTGATCTACTGCTCATACGTACAGGTTTTGGAAAGTTTCGGTCATCTGACCCTGTTCGTTATAGTGATCATAACCCAGGGTTTGCAGCGGATGCTGCAAGTTATCTGATGGTTTTTGATTCATTGCGAGCAGTTGGGATGGATATGATCTCTTCAGGCTCTGTGATTCATGTGGATGAAGCTATCGCTTTTCATCAGATTATGCTCGGGAAAGGTTGGGTTGATGGCAAGTTCATTCTACTTATAGAGGATATGAATTTAAACCATGATTTATCTGGAATTGAAAAGGTCTATGCTGTGCCATTGTATATTGAAGGTGTTGACAGTAGCTTCAGTACAGTTTTTACGGAAGCTTGATTTATTTATATACACATGGTATACAAAAACGCGCTAGCAAGAGTATTCCTCCTGTCAGCGCGTTTTTGTATGTTAGTGAATATCTTTCTTTTTGAAATTGCCACCTCTTACTTCAGCTACATCATATACGACTACAAAAGCAGATGGGTCAATTTCATGAATGATATCTTTAATTTTGCTCTCTTCCATCCGGTTAATGACACAAGTGATTTCCTTGAATTGTTCATTAGAATAGCCACCGTACGCCTCGGTGTACGTTGCACCACGACCTAGTCGGTCACGAATGGTTTCAACCATGATTTCAGGTTGATTCGTAATAATTTTAAACGTTTTGGAGCCGCTCAAACCCTCTTCAACAATATGTATTACTTTAGAAGCAATAAAATACGCAAGTCCTGACAAAATCGCTCCTTGAAGACCAAATACGGTAGAAACGACAATAAAGACAAACATGTTGAGGAACAGAATGAGATCACTGGTTCCAAAAGGTACTTTGCGCGAAAGGAGTACAGCCAACATATCTATACCATCCAATGCGCCGCCATTACGTAATGCAAGTCCCATACCAAAACCGATGATAATCCCGCCGACAACCGTAACGAGCAAGGTATCACCTTCAATGATGGTTGGTACATGATGCATCAGACTAGTGCTAATCGCCAGTGAAGCAATACCGATGATCGAATATAACGCAAAGCTTTTACCGATTTGTTTGTACCCTAGCCACACAAATGGAATGTTAATAATCCCGATAAGCATCCCGAGTGGTAATCCAAACAGCTGTGATCCTACGATACTCAGACCTGTGACACCACCATCTGAGACATTATTCGGAATTAATATGGCTTCCAGGCCATATGCCGTTATAAATCCCCCAATGATAATCAATAATACTTTGGAGAGGATCTTTAACTTGTTTGACTTTTGTTTTCTGATTTGATGCATTGCATTTCCCCCTTGATGAACAACCGATAAAAAACAGTCTATAATAAAAATCACTGTTTTGGCAATAGAACGTCATTAGTGTGTTTTACATCATTGTCCGATGAACGTCCGATACGACGAAATTTTATGCTTGAGCATCTCATCAGCTGTGTTAAGTATGTGCATCTGTTTCTGAATCGACTCTTTGTGCTCCTCCAGCAACTTCAACCGATCTGCCGCCGTATGCTCCCCTTCCTGAAATAAGGATGCATACTTCTTAATGGTAGCAATAGGCATCTGGGTCTCTTTTAGTTTGATCACAAATTGTAGCCATTTCACATGGGACTCGTTGTATCGCCTGTCTCCACTGGCATCTCGGAGAGGAGTTACAATCTGTTCTTTCTCATAATAACGCAACGTATGTGGACTGATATGGAGTAAATCTGCCACTTCACCAATGGTATGCATGGTCAACCTCCCCTCTATATTCACGCTTGACTTAGAGTAAGCTCTAATCAGTATAATCAACTCGTGGTCACATCACAATAAAAAATGAAATCAGATCCAGGAGGAATTCCCATGAAATACACAGTGATTACTGGTGCCAGTTCAGGCATTGGATATGAAGCGGCTTTAGCTTTTGCAGTTCGTGGCAAAAATATGATCCTGGCAGCACGCCGAACCGATGAATTGGACAAGTTAAAAGCAAAAGTAGCTGAAATCAATCCTGCTCTGGATGTTGTCATTCGTACAGTGGATCTGTCCATTGCCGCTAATGTGCATGAATTCTATGAAGGTCTTCAGGCTTATTCCATTGAGACGTGGATTAACAACGCCGGATTCGGGAATTTTGCTTCCGTGGGCGAACAACACCTGCCCAAGATTGAGCAGATGCTTCATCTAAATATAGAAGCTCTTACGATTCTTTCTTCCCTTTATGTACGTGATTATGCAGATGTCGATGGTACACAAATCATTAATATCTCCTCTGGTGGAGGATATACGATTGTAGCCGATGCAGTAACCTACTGTGCAACCAAGTTCTATGTAAGTGCCTTTACGGAAGGACTTGCGCAAGAGTTAAAAGGTAAGAACGCAGCGATGCAAGCCAAAGTTCTCGCACCGGCTGCAACCGAGACCGAGTTTGCGAAACATTCCTTTAATGTAGACGAGTTTGAATATGAAGGCAGAGTTCCCAAATTCCATACGGCGGAACAAATGGCTGGATTTTTGCTGGAGTTGTATGACAGTGAAAGTGTAGTCGGCATTGTGGATGGGTTGACGTATGACTTTGAACTAAGAGAACCGATCTTTCCATACGCTGCAAGACGTTAAACATCAGTTAACGTTAAAAAGGGAACCTGTCTCCAGGTTCCCTTCTTTGTATTTATATTCAATGCTTACTATATAATGAAGTATTATGCCAGCCTCATTTTGAAATCCTGATATCCGAATTCGCGGACAACTTCACAATCGCCGTCTTTTCTTTTAACAGCAATCGCTGGAAGCGGCATACCGTTGAACGTATTGGTTTTCACCATGGAGTAAATCGCCATGTCCTCGAATACCAGACGGTCGCCTTCTTGCAAAGGCTGATCGAATGAATAATCCCCAATTACGTCACCAGACAGACATGTTTGTCCACCAAGACGATACAGATGGGCTTTCTCGCCTACTTCTCCCGAACCGATCAGCGGTGGGCGATATGGCATTTCCAGCACATCCGGCATATGACACGTAGCGGAAGTGTCCAGAATGGCGATGTCCATACCGTTTTTATGAAAGTCCAGCACAGAGGTCACCAGATAACCCGCGTTCAGCGCAACAGCTTCTCCCGGCTCCAGATATACTTCCAAGCCATAATCGTTCTGCATACGTTTGATGCAAGCTTCCAACCTTGGAATATCATAATCTTCACGTGTGATATGGTGTCCACCACCGAAGTTGATCCATTCCATTTGTGGCAGCCATTGTCCGAACTTCTCAACAACTGCGTTCAGCGTAGTCTCCAGATCATCGGAATTTTGCTGACACAGCGTGTGGAAGTGTAATCCGGAGACACCTTCCAACATATCTGCATTGAAATCCTCAAGTTTCGCGCCAAAACGCGAACCCGGAGAACACGGATCATAGATCTCGTGCCCTTCTTGGGTAGAGCATTCAGGGTTGACGCGCAAGCCAACCTTACGGCCAGCCTGAAGCGCCTTATCCTTGAATTTTGCAAGCTGTGAAAAAGAATTAAAAATAATGTGGTCGCAGATGGAGAGAATCTCGTCGATCTCTTCTGCGCGGTATGCCGGAGCAAAGACATGATTCTCTTTACCCATTTCCTCGTGGCCCAGGCGTGCTTCATACAAACCGCTCGCCGTAGCACCGCTCAGGTATTCTCCAATCAGCGGATACATCGCAGTCATGGAGAATGCTTTTTGAGCGAGCACGATTTTGGCACCTGTACGCTGCATAACACCGTTCAGGATTTTCAGGTTTCTCTCGATAAGCGCCTCGTCAACAACAAAACATGGTGTCGGTAATTGCTCGAACCGCATTTTAACGAACAAGCTCCGATTCTTTAACTTCTTCTGGCAGTTCATCAACGAGTACCGGGTTGAAGTCTTCTACCCATGGGAGCCCCCATTTGTTCAACTCTTCCATGAATGGATCTGGGTTGAACTCTTCTACATTGTATACGCCTGGTTTGTTCCATTTGCCTGTCATGACCATTGCCGCACCGATCATAGCTGGAACACCTGTTGTGTAAGAGATCGCTTGGGAACCCACTTCTTTGTAACACTCTTGGTGATCACAGATATTGTAAACATAATATGTTTTGTCTTGACCATCTTTTTTACCTTTGAAAATACAACCAATGTTTGTTTTACCTACAGTACGTGGTCCAAGGGATGCTGGATCAGGCAGTACTGCTTTCAAGAATTGCAGTGGAATAATTTGTTTACCTTCATATTCAATAGGCTCGATTGAAGTCATGCCTACATTTTCAAGAGCTTTCAAGTGAGTCAGGTAGCTTTGACCAAATGTCATGAAGAAACGAATACGTTTCAGACCTGGCATGTTTTTTGCCAAAGATTCCAGTTCCTCATGGTACAACAGGTACATGTCTTTTTCGCCAACTTCTTTGAAGTCGTAGACACGTTTGATTTCCATCGGTTTTGTTTCGATCCATTCACCATTCTCCCAGTATCTTCCGTTCGCAGATACTTCGCGAATGTTGATCTCAGGGTTGAAGTTGGTTGCGAACGGATAACCGTGGTCGCCGCCATTGCAGTCCAGAATGTCGATGTACTCAATTTCGTCAAAGTAGTGCTTCAGGGCATAAGCAGAGAATACGCCAGTCACGCCTGGGTCAAATCCACTACCGAGCAATGCAGTAATGCCTGCTTGTTCAAAACGCTCTTTGTAATCCCATTGCCAGCTGTATTCAAACTTCGCTGTATCATGTGGCTCATAGTTCGCTGTGTCCATGTAATTTGTTTTAGTTGCAAGGCAAGCATCCATGATTGTCAGATCTTGATACGGCAAAGCGAGGTTCATAACGATATCCGGTTTAACTTCGTTGATCAGAGCGATCAGTTCGTCAACATTGTCAGCATCAACTTGTGCTGTTGTAATTTTTGTTTTTCCGCCGTCCAGCTTGGCTTTGAGTTCATCACATTTGGATTTTGTACGACTCGCGATGCAGATTTCCTCAAAAACTTCGCTGTTTTGAACGCATTTGTGTACTGCCACGGAAGCAACGCCGCCGGCGCCGATGATTAGTGCTTTTCCCATTTTACATTCTCCTATCCCAATATGTATTTTTTTTAATTGGTTTAATACGGTGACAACAACAAGACAACAAAAAAAGCAAGGTGAAAAATGCTCGCAATCGCGCATCATCACACTTGCTTATCGATATACATCATAAAAAAGACGTGAAGTCTCCATTACCAAAAAAGTTCACAAGAACTCCTTTGGCGGAAAGCTCCTTCATGTATATCAATATTGGATCAGAGTCTATATAGCAAATAATTCGCCTTTACCACTCTTATTGACCGTTTCACAAGTTGATGTGCAATTGCACTGGTTGTAAAGTAACCAACTTATAAAATTTGAGCTTTGAACTCAATCAATAAAGCAACGTAAGTTGCCAATCGGCGTTTGACCCGGCTGTCCGTATGGCCTTAACTTCCTGGTGAAGTGGTCAAAATTATCTGCTGGAAAGCTCTAATTCATATTGATAAATCAACTTCCCAAAATCACAGGTCTTACACTATCAGACGTTGAAAAAAAAATCAAGCAATAATTAAAAATTAATTTTCTGACCTGATTACGACTTGGAATGAAATTGATATCCTTCGAAGACTTTTAAGCCTTCTGTGTTAAGTAATCTCCCTGTTACTTCAGGCTTTTGAGGACTTTTTTCGAATACTTCATCACACGCGATCATGATGTTGCCACCAGCAATTTCAGCTAATTGATCATGGGGTACACTGTATACCAGCCTCCCCAGATTCGACCAAACCATAGCACCGGAACACATCACACACGGTTCACAACTTGTATACAGGGTGTATTCGCTTAGGTCAAATACATGATATTCAGAACAATATTTTCGGATTAGCCCAATTTCTGCATGATGCGTAGGGTCACAAAAAGTGTTGATTTTATTTTCCCCAATCATGACCACTTCTCCATTTTTCACCAGAATGGCTCCGAATGGTTCGTTTCCTTCTTTGCGAGCTTGCAGAGCAATCTCAATGGCTTTATGCATAAAAAATTCATCTTTATTCATAAGGTTTACCTCCACAACAAAAATTATGTACTCAACTTTATCTTTTGCATTAAGCATGTTCACTCCATTGAAATGCTTCTTATTCCTACCATTCTATCATCATTACAAATAAAGAGTATGACGAAAATTCGTCATACTCCAGTGAGTCATACTAAATATATCTGTTAAAATTTCACTGGCAATGCTGCCAAGCCCTGTGATGACAAAGCGGAGTGCCAATGAATCTCTTCCTGAGGAACGCTGAGTTGAAGATTAGGTAGCCGACGTAATAACGTAGTAAACGCCACGTCCCCTTCCACACGAGCAAGTGGAGCACCGAGACACATATGGATGCCGTGTCCAAAGGCCAAATGCCGTTTTATTTTGCGTTCAATATCCAATTCTTCCGGATCACTGAATTGCTGTTCGTCCCGATTCGCTGATTTCAAAAGAGGAATCACAACATCTCCTTTTTGAATCAATTGTCCATCCAGTTCCGTGTCCTGCGTTGCATAACGAGGACCTGAAGAAGTGGCGGGTCCGTTATATCGTAGCAGCTCCTCCACCGCAGAAGGAACCAGATTTAGATCTTGTTTCAGTTGTTCCAGTTGTTCGGGATGTGTCAGAAGAAGATAAGAGCCGGTTGCAATCAGATTGGAAGTTGTCTCATGTCCAGCAAATATTAATAAGGTGATCATGGATATTAATTCATCTTCATTCAATCGATCACCCTCCTCCTCAATCGCAATTAATTGACTGATGAGGTCATCTGAAGGTTCTACTCGTTTGTTCGCCACAAGCTGAGCGGTGTACTCTGCGAATGATCGCAAATGTTGCGCTACGGCAGGGTCCTGTTTACCAAAACCAAGACCTTTTGCAATGGCTTCAGACCATACATGGATCTGAGGTCGATCTTCCTGTGGTATACCCAGCATCTCGGAAATAACGTTGATTGGAAATGGATAGGCATAGTCTTTTACAAGATCCATCTCTCCTTTCCCTTCAAATTGATCAATTAATTCATCGGCAATTTCCTGGACACGCGGACGCAGGCTTTCCATATATCTTGGAGTGAATGCTTTGGACACTAAGCTTCTCAGTCTTCGATGATCCGGTTCATCAACAAAGAGCATCGACTTTCCGGTAAAAAAGGTCTGGGGTTCAGATGACCCAAGCTCGCCTGAGAGATTCTTTCGAATATCATTGCCACTTTCAATAGAGTTCATATCTACGGTAAATCGAGAGTGGTCTTTCAACACTTCCATGGCAACGTCCATCCGAGTTACAATCCAGGTTCGCCCTGCTCCACCCATCGGATTAGGAATAGGGACAACGGAGCCTTTGGCACGCATCTGTGCAAACATCGCAAATGAATTTTTACTATTTTCTTCGCTAAATAAACTAAACTCTACTTTTTCTGATGTCTGGTTATTCGAGTTATTCATATAAATCTTCCTTTCGAAGTGAAGTTATTCAAATCTATGGAAATATATGTTCATTCCGATTATATACTACTCGTATATTTAATTTCAAACTACATAGTCTAACCAGCACAAAACAACTGTTTTAACAACAATAAATAAATATACTAATAGTATATTTATAATAACTACCATCATAAAAAAGCATAAAAAAAGAGGTTGGCTTTGAGCCAACCCCCATATTAATTACGTTGCTTCACCAGTTCCAAGTACCACCAACAGGCTTCGGTCATTCTATTGGCTTCAGATTGAAACGCACTGGACTTGTACTCCTTGTGAAACGCTTGAAGCACCACTTCGATTACAGTAATATTTATATCCTCTTTATCTTGTAATAGCGCCAAAAGCCCCTTCGAAAGTTGCTTCAATGATGCCGATTCCTTGGATTTTTGGACACGGTTATTAAACTCGTCAAATTCAATCAATAGATTTTCAATGTCCAGACCCATATCATGGTTACGCTCATCGGCATTCAGGAAATAGAGAGACTGAAAGTCGAAAATATGTTCATTTCTCTGGTGCATTGTTCTTAGGATCACTTCAATGTACGTCAGTACTTTTGGAACCACTTCGCTCCATACCGGTTTTGGTGTGTTTAGACTTCTTGATGTGTTGGCAATCTGATGTAATATGCCGTAGCACAATATTGCCCCTTCGTTGGCATATAAGCTAATGTCGTTCCCATACACCTGAATCAAACGTGTAGACAGCCATTTTAGGTGAACTGTAGCCAGTTTGGCTGAGTTAATCTCACCGGAATAAAATCCTGTCCAATATAATTCCCATACTCGCTCTTTATTAGGTACGGACATAGGAATCGCGATCTGATCTACGAGCAGGTCATAATCCGATGTATAGTGATTTTGTTCAAGTTCTTTGCGAATGAAAACATCCTCTTGCATGCGCTGATCAATAATCGAATATAAACAGTCTTCTTTTGAACTGAAGAATTTGTAGAATGTGCCTTTGGATACACCTGATTGATCCAGGATCATCTGGATTGTTGTATTTGCATAGCTATGCTCTAAAAATAGTGCAAGTGCTGTCTCCAATAAACTTTGTTTACGACTACTCATATCTCGTTATCGCCCCAAGTTTTTCTATTGATTTTAACATTCATTCCTCAGGAGTTGAAGCATTGATTCGCAGTATAGCCGTCACATAAAATAATTGCACAATGAGTAAATTTGCACAATGAGCAACTTGTTGTTATGATAATCCTCACAAAGTGCATATTCAGTAAGTGTGCTCTTCTTAAAAAGTATTAAACCATAGTCATTGGTGTTGGAGGTGAACGCATAAGCGGAGAATAATGATCAAACGAAACTTGCGACATTTGAAAAAAGAAGCGACTGAAAAAGCACTTGCTGGTGCTGCATTTGAACTTACCCTTGAACATGGGCTTGATGGCTTTACGGTCGAAGATATCGTGCAACAGGTGGGTTGCTCACGTAGAACATTTGCAAACTACTTCACATGTAAAGAAGAAGCCGTAGCAAGAGGCGCAATATCCGTTCAGAATACAACGGAACTCGAAGAGTTACTTACCGAAATGCCCGATAACGTCTCCTTGCTTGACGTACTGTATAACCTGATCAAGATGCAACTTACAACAGAACTAATTGGAAGGCTTCATCAGCTACTCTCGCTATCCCAGACCTATCCCGTGCTTGAACCACATTACCTTGGAGCCATGCACCGGATGCAGACGCAGGCACAAGATACCTTATTAGACTTATCCAACGGGAAATATGACGAGATCTATACTTATCTTTTGATCAACGCACTATATGGAACAATACTGCCATTAATTGATGGAAGACTCAATGTGTTACTGCCGGGACAAGTCATTACTGAAGATACCAAGCCCGGTGCTTTAACATTCGATCAATTTTTGGAAACCACGTTTAATCATTTGCGGGCAGGATTTGAACATGCCAACCATCCACATTCATCATAGAGGAGTGTAAAATAGAGAAATGTCTACATTATTATACAGAGTGGGGAAAACCGCTTTTAGCAAACCTGCAACCTTCATCATTGGCTGGGTTTTAATTCTGGGAATTGTCATCTCCATGATCAGCATCAATGGTATTCACATCAGTTCCGAAATGAAGATTGAAGGCACAGAGTCACAGAAGGTTCTGGATCAATTGGCAAAAGAACTGCCAGCCGCCTCCGGCGGTCAAGGAAGTGTTGTCTTCAAAGCACCAGACAACGAGCGTTTGGATACGCCTGAACGTTTGGCTGCCATGATGAAAGGTGTTAATGAAGTTTACGGACTAGACAAAGTCATTAACCCTGCGGACTATGCAGCTGAAGCGGGTAATTCGGGTGCTCAGGCGGAAATGGCTCAGAATGCTCAGGCTACTGATATGGCGCAATCCGCAACAACCACGCCTCCTCCCTATGGACCTTTGATGGTGGATGGTGTTCCTGTACCTGGAATGCTGATCTCTTCGGACGGGAGCATTGCACTGTTCCAGTTCCAATTTACAATTGAACAGTCTGCCATAACACAGGATGTATTTGATTCCGTTATTCAATCTGTTATGACGGTAGAGCAAGGAACCAACATTACGGTCTTGCCAGGCGAAACGCTCAAAACGGTATCGATTGGAGTCGGCTCGGCAGAGATTGTCGGATTGGTCATTGCTGTCATTGTATTGCTGATCACCCTTGGCTCCGTCGTTGCAGCAGGTCTGCCTCTGATCACTGCACTCCTCGGAGTTGCCATTGGAGTTGGTGGTGCATTCTCCATCTCCAAATTCATCGAAATGCCTAGTGTCACATCCGTTCTGGCTCTCATGGTTGGATTGGCTGTTGGAATCGATTATGCACTCTTCATTGTTAATCGCCAGCGTCGAATGATTATTGATCAAGGCTTGAGCGCAAAAGAAGCAACGGCCAGAGCCATTGGTACATCGGGCAGCGCAGTATTTTTTGCCGGATTAACGGTCATTATTGCACTGTGCGGTATGCTCGTCATTGGTCTCACATTCTTGTCTACGATGGCTTTGGTCGCAGCTGCCACCGTGCTCATCAACGTATTCGTTGCTTTAACCCTGTTGCCAGCTTTACTGGGATTGGTAGGAGAACGCATCTGTTCCGCCAAGTCTCGTGAGAAAAGCGCGAAGCATCCTAAAGCCACTAGCCACGGAGTAGCGGATAGATGGGTGAAATTCGTTATCAAAAATCGTTGGGCTACTATTATCACCATCATCGTCATTCTCGTTTTTGCCGCGACACCTATCACCAAAATGGAAATGGGTATCCCTGGCGCTTCCTCAGCGAATCTGGATACAACTGCAAGACAAAGCTATGATGCCATCTCCGAAGGCTTCGGAGAAGGATTCAACGGACCCCTTATTCTGGTCGCAGAGCCTAATCAGTCTTCCACAAAAGTTACACCTGAGCTCTTGGGCGGTCTGATGATGGAACTTCAAGGTCAGAATAACGTTGCACAAGTCACACCCCTTGGGATGACAGAAGATTTGGCTATTTTCAGTCTCATTCCAAAAACGGGTCCTAACGATAATCTCACTAAAACACTGGTCACTGATCTACGCGCGGCTGATTCCAGCATCGCACAGACCTATGATGTGAAACTCGGAGTTACTGGACTCACAGCTGTTAACATCGATATGTCAGCCAAACTGGCGCAGGTGTTCCCTATTTATGTAGGCATCATAATCCTGCTCTCGCTGATCATCCTGTTACTTGTATTCCGTTCGATCATCGTTCCCATCAAAGCAACAATTGGCTTCCTGCTTAGTATCCTGGCTACATTCGGGATCACCACTGCTGTATTCCAATGGGGCTGGCTGCATTCGCTCTTTGGTTTCGATACAGGCGGTCCGCTGCTGAGCTTTATGCCAATCATCGTGACAGGTATCCTGTACGGCCTCGCGATGGACTATCAAGTCTTCCTTGTGAGCTCCATGCGGGAATCCTATGTTCATGGTCATCGCGGGACCGAATCCGTTGTTCATGGGTACAATCAGGTAAGTCGCGTGGTTGTTGCCGCAGCAGTGATTATGGTTTCTGTATTTGCAGGTTTTATCTTCACCGATGATGTCATGATCAAGCAGATTGGTTTCACTTTGGCCGTAGGCATTCTGATTGATGCTTTCATCATCCGTATGGGCTTGGTCCCTGCCATCATGGCTATTTTCGGAGACAAAGCATGGGCACTTCCAAAATGGCTGGATCGCATTCTGCCAAACCTGGATGTTGAAGGCGAGAAGCTGATTGCTTCCCTGAATGCTGAAGAACACGCCAACACGAAGTCTGGATCAAAATAATCCTGCCAAATAGAATGGTAATAGCATGATTACTATCATGACTAGATTCACCAATACAAAGACCTCCTCTATTTTTATAAATAAGAGGTCTTTTTTCTTTTTCACATTTTATGCGGTGATGTCTTCAATAGGGGTACTCTAGCGCAGGGATTTAGAAGCATTAACAAACGCTGCAAATAACGTTTGACTATAGTCATCTACTTTATAACTGTACTCTGGATGCCACTGCACAGCCAAAACAAATGAACGGTTCGGCATGACCACGGATTCGACAAGTCCATCTTCAGCGACTGCCACGGCAGTTAACTTATCCTATAACATCTTGATCCCCTGATGGTGGTAGCTGTTCACTTTTATCGTATCGGTTTGCAAGATATCACGAAGCAAATTATTTTCCTCAATATGTACATCATGTACAAGATTCGTATACGGCGGACTTTGCTTATGATTAACGATCTTGTTCCCATGAAGTTGAAGGCTGGTCGGAATGTCTTGATATAACGTTCCACCCAACATAACGTTAAATAGCTGCAGTCCACGGCATATGCCAAACGCAGGCTTATCAAGCTCAATTACCTTTTGTAATAATATCGACTCCATCATATCGCGTTCAATACATAACTCTCCACAGGTAACCTCTGCACGCTCATGATACAGCTCAGGATTGAGATCATGTCCCCCGGTGAACAGGAACCCATCGAACTCATTAGCCAACGTTCCAATGATCTCGATATCCGTTGTCAAAGGCAGCATAATTGGAATCCCACCTGCTCCCTCTATGGCGTTCATATAGTCTGGAAGCATCCAGTAACTTTTTTTGTCTGTATCGTACAAAGGCAGAACACCGATCATGGGCTTTTTCATGGGTCCCCTCCTATCTTTTTATTCATTTTATCAGATCTCTTCATATACAAATCCACTGAATTATTGCATTTTCCTACCTTTATAATCTGATCTGCGAACCCGTTTCGTTCGGAATACAGGAAAACTAAAATACAAACAAGCCGCTAATATAGCGACTTGTTTTTGTGCTTTAATTTCTTTAATTGGACTAGAGCTTAAACCGGCGAACCAACTCTTGCATATTCTCAGCTGTTTTGGAGAGCTGTGCAGATGATGCAGATATCTCCTCCATTGCCGCCATTTGCTCTTGGGCTGCTGCTGAAGTTGTCTGAGCGCTATCTGCCGATACTTTAGAGATATGACTCATCGCGGCAACGGTAGCCGAGACTTCTTCCGTACTGGCTGACAACTGTTCTGAGACAGCGGAAATATCCTGAATTTGATCCACGATATGCGTTGTATATTGTTCGATGTTCGATATGGTTGCTGAAGCTTCTTGGCTGATCCGCATCCCCTCACCAACTTGATTACGAACTTTATCATTCATAAGAGATGTGGATTTGGCAATCAGATCAAGCATTTTGCCAATGGTAGCGCCAATGTCGTCCGCACTTTGTTTCGATTGCATGGATAACGTGCGCACCTCACCAGCAACGACAGCAAAACCTTTTCCGTGTTCTCCTGCTCTTGATGCTTCAATAGAAGCATTCAGTGATAGAAGATTGGTTTGCCGAGAGATATCCGCAATGGCTTCATTCATTCGATTGGCTTCAGCGGATAGACTGGACAGCTCATTAATCAATGCAGAGGTTTCTTCAACAGCTCCGAGAATATGTTCCATTTGTTCTCCGACCTGGTTTATGGTTTTCCCGCCATTAGCAACAGCTCGCTCCGTCTCTTCAGCCGAATCCACAATCGCACTCGCAGATTCTGCAATTGTACTGATGCCTCTCGCCATCTCTTCCACAGCATTCGCGGTTTGTTCCGAATTCTCCGCCCCAACAATAGCTGATTCAGCAGTCTGGTGCATGGTTTCCGCCACATGTTGAACCGATTGGGTGGTTTGTTCTGTACTTTCCTGAATCATTTGGGAAGAGTGGCTTAACAACGATGATGTCTGATGAAGTTCAGCAACCACCGATTGAAGGGAGATGGTCATTTGGTCAAAATCATTTGCCAACATACCAAATTCGTTTTCGGTTTTCAGATTAACCCGTTCGGACAGATTTCCTTCGCTTACACTGCGGGTGGCCTTTCGCAGTTTTTGCATAGGTACAATAAAAGATCTCAGAATGAAGAAAATAATTACACCGGCAATCAATACAGATATAGCAATGACGGTTAGACTCGATACCATAATAGGCTTCGCAGCGGCGATAAAGTCTTCATGGCCCATCAAAGCAATGACATTCCAACCCGTCAAAGCATTAACACCGTTATAAACCTCTAGATCATACGCCAGATCCGTTCTAACAAATTGAGAAAATGCCATCGGCTCATCGGAACTTGAAGCCGTATTCGGATGAACTGGAATTCCCTCGATGAGGGCTCCGCCGAGCTCTCCTCCCCCACCTTTTACAATGGCACCAGACCAAGCTGCAATGGTTCGATTGGAGTCAACCACAATCAGGCTCCCATTACCTCCGACATCCACATAAGATATTTCATTAGCTAATCGCTCAAGATCAAGTTTAATACTTGCTACACCTTGTTGATTTGAAAGAGCCTTTGAAATTTCTACATAAATCTTCCCGGATACCGGATCTGTCATAATACTCGAAAAAAAGAGTGCTCCATTGTTACTCATACCATTGGTGTACCATGTTGTGCTGCGTGGATCATATGTTACATCTTCTATTGCTGGAGATGATATAACACCACCTTGGTCGCTGCCCACAGTGATGGCAAGAAGATCAGGATATGTATCAGCTAATTGGTCGATTCCTACTTGTACTGTTTCGTTGTTCGCCTGACTGGGGGTGGTGCCATACATACTGTCTATGTAACTCAATAATGCTGCTTTTTCCCCTATCAGATTGTTAATATGCTGTCCTGTCATCGTTAATATTGTATTGAGGGGATCTGTCATTTTTTGTTGTACCTGATCTTTGGCACTATCATATGAGAAATAACCGATAAGTGCAGTGGGGATAATAAGTACCGCAAGGAAAGCTGCAATGAGTCTGGTACTCATTAATCGTAAACCGGCTCCTCCTTTCTTATAAAATGACCTTTTTTTCTTTTCCTTTTTCAAGTTCATTCTTCCTCTCTTTATTCATTTTTGATAGAATCAATCGGCAAGTAAACGCAAAAAAACCCATATATATGCACACCCAAAGAAACGTTGAGCGTGTATATACATAGGTATTGCCTGAATGAATTCAGTAACAAGCCGTATTTGTTTAGTATTATAACATAAATAAAAAGGGTTTGTTAACTATGATTGGGTCTTTATACCAGACATCTGTTGTTTATAGTCCGTAGGACTTAGCCCCGTATACTCTTTGAACACCTTCGAGAAATAGTGCTGATCGCTAAACGACAGCAAATCGGATACTTCCTTAAACTTCATGTCCGGTTGACTTTCCATCAGTCTACAGGCCTCCTGAATGCGAAGCCGGGTGTAATACTGAACAAACGTAATTTGTGTTGCATTTTTGATCACTCTGCTGACGTACGATGGGCTAACGTGAAACTTCATGGCAATGTCGTTGATAGACAATTGAGAATATTTATTCAGTTTTACGTAATCGTCAATCTGTTCGAACAGGATCGCCTTGCTTTTTCGAACGTGGGATTGCAGCATATCGAAGCACTGTCCCGTCCATTCCGTCAGTTCCCGGCAAAAATCGGCATAGGACTGTGCCTGGGCGAATTGTTTTGCCCTAAGCTCCAGCCCCAATCTCATGCCCGACCCCTGTTCCTCGTACAGATGAGCAAACGTGTCTACAATCACTCCAATAAACCGCTCCACCTCGGTCATATGTACATTTTCCTCTGCCCATCGATTCAGCAATTCAGATAACTTAAGAGCAAACCGCTCTTTCTGACGAGCCTGTATCATCTGTACAAAAACAGATTCCTGCACCGAATCCAGACAGCCTGTCTCGGATCTGGCCATCGACACCGGATTCCCGGTATCCAGCGCTATTCCTTGTTTCAACCGTTGCTGCTCAGACACAATGGACGACATGCGGTGGTAGAGCTCTGGCAGATTACCAGACTCAGCGAATAGAAGTTGTCCCCCAATGATCGCATCGATGTCATTCGCAACCAAATGACGTCGCAACGATTCAAGGCATTCATGTACGGAAGAGTACACCCCAAGTGCACTCTTGTTGACAAAAGCAATAAATTGATATGGAGTTTGACTGGTGTACACACGACAAGCATGGAATGTAAAAAAATCCTTCACTATAGCCTCAAGCTCCACCTGCCCCCATCGTTCATGCCCTGTGGTGAAGGGTTGTTTGCTCATAACGATCATCATCTGGCTGAATAAAGGCGGAAACTCATCCCCTTGTTTCGGCGTAGTCTCACATTGGGGATGAATGATTTCCTGCAAATCCAGCAGTTCCTTGGACATCTGTTGATCAAGTTGGTCAATTACCCGACCCATGACTTCTTCAAGCGCCTCTCGCTCGACAGGTTTTAACAAATAATCAAACACTTGCAGGTTCAATGCTTTTCTTGTGTATTCAAAATCGCTGTAACCGCTAATTAGAATGACCTTCAAATCCGGGTTGGCAAGCTTGGCTTGCTCAATCAGGGACAGTCCATCCATTTTAGGCATTCGAATATCTGTCAACAGCAGATCAATCGGTGACTGCTTTATCGCTGCCAAAGCTTCCTCTCCATTTGTTGCCGTAGCCGCTACACGAATCGGGAAGCTCAGCGTCTCCAAGAGCATTTTAATATTACGTAATATCGGTTTGCTATCCTCAACGATCATAACGTTATACATCATCTATGCCTCCTTGTTAGGTCGTGTCTCAAAACTCGCTGAAGTGCATCTTTTACCGCCTTTTCGCCCCCTCCTGCGTCACTTTCCCTTGACGTGCCCCGGCACGCCTGCGGAAAACTTCCTTGTTTGGAATGAAAAATTCGGCAAAATCTGCGTCCTTCGGAGTTTTCAGACACGCCCTAGTAAAAATCCTTCGTCAGTGAACCGATGATTTGAATCGTTGCTCCATGTTGCTCCTCCGCATGATTGTTAAATATATTAATAAAGAGCCGGTTGTTATACATTAGTTTGAGTCGATTGACACTATTGATAATCCCCATGTTACCAAGGGCTGTTCCACGATCGGCAGTCTGGTTCATTCCGGAACCCGAGGCCTGAATATTGGCTAAAATCTCCTGGATCTTATCCGTTGGAAAACCCTCTCCGTTATCTTTGATCTCCAAAGCCCATAATCCGTTATATTGCTTAACGGTAATCTGGATACGCCAAGGCGGCGCGGTGTTGGCAAAGGCATGTTCAATGCAGTTTTCCACAAACGGCTGAATGACCAACCGTGGCAACCGGATTTCGTTCGCCAGCTCGTCTGCACGGATGTCCCACTCCAGATCCTCCTCGTACTTTTGTTGTACAAGGGACAAATAATGTCTCGTATGTTGAAGCTCCTCAGCCAAAGTCACATGCGCGTATGGTGAAGAGACAATATAACGCAGACTGTCCGAGAGATGCTTGCACATATCCGATACAACTTTGGTCTTCCCCTCTTGGGCGGCAATACTGATCAGGTATAGAACATTATGAATAAAATGAGGTGCAATCTGCGCTTGCAGCGCCGAATTACGCGCCTTTACTTCTTCATGAAGCGCCGATTTTTCCCTGTCAATGGATTGTTGTAGTCGCTCCATCAGATCCTGAAAGGCTTCATTCAGCAATAAGAGATCGTTATTCTTCGGCGTTTCATCCACTTTCAGATTCATATTGCTGTAGTTCATGCGCCAGATCTGACCGCGGAGCTTGCGGATGGGTAACAGTAGGTTACGTGTCGACAGGAAGATATACACAAACGAAACCAGCATCAGTGCTGTAATCAGCAGAATGGACATCGTCTGAACCGAATGGATCGAACCCAGAACAGATTTTTTGGGCGTTATGATATACGTGATCCAACCTGTACTGGGTGAAGTAGAATGCGTGATATAATTGTCGTCTTTGTCCACATCCAGTCCCTCATCTGTTGAAGGCTTTGTCCAATTGGCAAATGTCACACCCGCTTCCGAACCCGTCATCTGCTCCCCTTCTTCATTCAGAATATAGACATCGCCAGCGGTAATGCCCTCCGTTAGGTTCTGTATATAGGCCTGTTCCATCTGGATGCTAAGATAACCGTACACCTTGCCGTTCTGATCATTAATCGTGCGCACAAAGGAGATCGTATCGTCTTGACGAAGCAGAACAAAACCACTTTCTGTCCAATCTCGTCCGATCTGACTACTCTCCATCATGGTGTTCAGGATTGCGGGCGGATTGCCCGAACCCAGATATGACGTCAGGAGAACACCGTGATTGTCGTAGATGGACATGTCCTTGATATTCATACTTGGCCCGATGGCCTGAAACATAATGTCTTTGATGATCCGTATCTGCTTCAGCCTTTCATAATTACTATGCGCAGAGGAGCTCTTGTCCATGGCTGCAAAAATATTTTTGCTCGATAATATTCGCTGCGACATCTGGTTCTGTTGTTCGACGTAGAGATCAACTTGCTCTCTTACTTTCGTAGCGGTCACGAGCGTATCCTGCTCCGTTTTCAGTTTGAGCGGGCGGACAACGATTACATTTACATACACGATAAAACAGCCCAGCACAAACAAAAGCAGAACCAGAAACGTCAAAAACACCTTTGTCTGCAAACTGAATTGAGTTGCTTTATGTATGAGCTTTGCCATTCTCAGAGATGCCCTCCTGTTCTGACATGATGTGAAATCCCTTATCCATGTCTACTCTATCACGGTATTTTATGAAATGATAGCGATTTCAAGTTCAGAATTTTACACATCAACGTTCAAGCACAGACATGTACCGGGGAGAGAAAAGAATCTATAATCGGACTTGTAAACGGATTCACTACACGTTTTAGAGGGGGATTTGCATTGAAAACAATAAAAAGAAAAAAGGCGATTTCCATTATTCTGGCCAGTTTATTATCGGTCTCGTTAACCGCATGTGGATCAGGAGGTACGGATTCCGGCACAGCTGCTGGCGGGGACAGCAAGAGTGGCAAAGTCACATTGGAGCTGGCAATCTCCAAAAGTTCTCAGGACTCTGCCTTCATCCAGCAGGACATTCTCGATGCATTCGAAAAACAAACGAACATTCGCGTCAATTTACAGCTGATTCCAGCGGAACAAACAACGACCGTATTGCAAACCAAACTGGCTGTAGATGAAACGCCTGACATTATTCAGTACAATCTGGCGAGTGCAGTCACGGACCTGAACCTTGAACGTAACTTCGAGATTCTGGATAACGAGCCTTGGGCGAGCAGAATTGTGAACAAAGACGTCCTCTCTTCTGGTGGCCATCTCTACAGCTTCCATGTCAGCCAAGATACCGGGATGCAAGGGGTCGTTTATAACAAACAAATCTTTGAAGAACTCGGGTTGTCGATTCCAACCAACTACGAAGAATTCCTGGCAATCTGTGAAAAAATCAAAGCAAGTGGCATTACGCCTGTATTCATGCCTTACAAAGATGCCTGGGCTGCCAACATCTGGCCTGCTGCAGCTTTTGCCGAATTTATAGCCAAAAATGAACCGACTTTTTTTGATGAGTTGAACAGCAACAAGAAAAAATGGTCTGATATCCCGGAATTCAAAACATTCCTGGAACAACAATATGAGATTTACACCAAAGGGTACACCAACACGGATGTACTCAGCGACAGCTATGACATGGCAGTAGGTAAATTCCTGAACAAGGAAGTAGCCATGATGTTTATGGGCGATTGGTTAATCGAAGGCGTGGCCGAGCAAGATCCAAATATGGAACTGGGGGTATTCCCGATTCCATCGTCGGATCATGCCAGTCTGGGTGCAAGTCCACTGGGCGGACAACTGTTCATTCCGAAGAAATCCAAACATTTGGATGAAGCCAAACAGTTCCTGGACTATATCGCTTCCAAGGATGTCGCACAACAGATCGTCGATTCCAAAGGATACGTATCCAATTTCAGTGACGTTACTACACCGGAACTGCCAGCCTACAAACAGGATATTGTAGACAACTATATTACGCCGAAGAAAACCGTGCTGACAACGGATGCATACATGCTGGTCGACCGCAGCGAACTGTATCGGTTGTTACAGGATCAATTTGCAGGTGGATTGTCACCGGAAGAAGTACTGAAATCCTGGGATGAGAAGTTCAGTCAGCTGATGCAGGATAAAGGTGTAGAAGGTTTCTAAAGAGTGAAATATAAGGCAGCATAACAGGATCGATCGTTATGCTGCCTAGTTATAACGGAGTGTGAGACATGAAAAGGACTAAAAATCTGTACTCGTATTACATGATATTTCCCGCACTGATTATCTACTCCATCTTTTTCGTTGTGCCTGCTCTCGCCGCTTTCTATTACTCATTCACGGATTGGCGGCTGGATCGGTTGGAACTGAAGTTCATCGGGTGGGATAATTTCAAGAAAATTTTCTCGGACAAAACGCTTATTCTGGCGCTGAAAAACACGGCGATATTTGCAATCGTCACCGTCGTTGGCAAGAATGTCATCGGCCTATTGCTGGCCGTAGGACTTAACATGCGATTAAGAACAAAGAACCTGCTGCGTGCGATCTTTTACTCCCCTTCCATTCTCAGCATCCTTGTGATCAGCATTTTGTTCACTCCCATGTTGCGTACCGAAGGTACAATCAACAATTTGTTGGAATCTGTAGGATTACATTCGTTAAGCCAAGCTTGGCTGACCAACCCATCGATTGTGATCTGGACGATTGCCATCGTCTCGATCTGGCAGAGTGCCGGGTTCCAGATGGCTATCTATCTGGCGGGCCTGCAGTCCATTTCTCAAGAGTATTACGAGGCAGCCAAGATTGATGGCGCAAGTTCGTGGAGAAGTTTTTTCAAAATCACACTACCACTCTTGCTGCCCGCGATTAACATTAACTTGATGTTGACATTGATCGGTGGACTCAAAGTATTCTCCGAAGTATATGTCATGACCGGTGGTGGCCCGGGTAACGCTTCCCAGGTCGTAGGTACGATCATTCTGCGATCTTTCGGCGAAGGCAACTGGGGACTTGGTACGGCGGTCAACACCCTTCTGTTCGTGGTCGTTACCATTATCGCTATACCGCTATTGATCTTCATGCGGCGTAAGGAGGTTACGGAATAACATGGGCTATACACGCAAACTCGCCATCCGCAACTATATCGTGGAAGGTTTCCTGATTCTGGCCTCTCTTATCGTGCTGTTGCCGCTTGTCATTCTGATCTTTGGTTCATTCAAAACCAGCGCCGAAGTGCTTAGCTTCTCCCTGAGTTTTCCGGAAACATGGCAGTTCTCAAACTATGTTCGTGTCTTCCAGGAAGGCGGTCTGTCGCGAGCGTTCTTCAACAGCATTTTGATTACTGGCGTATCTTCCATCATTAATATCGTTGCCTCTTCGGCAGCGGCTTTCATTCTGGCACGTCGGGAAACCAAACTATCCGGCACCATCTACATGTATTTCTTCATGGGACTGATTGCGCCAATTTCGATTATTACGACCATACGGGTTGTACAGGGATTGGGATTCTACGGCAGCATCACCAGCGTTATTTTGATCTACGCCGCGTTAAATACGGCCTTCAGTGTATTCTTGTATAGCGGATTCATCAAAACCATTCCACGAGCGCTGGACGAAGTCGCATTTTTGGAAGGAGCAAGTGTGTTCGGGGTGTTCTTCCGCATCGTCACACCACTCATCCTGCCCGTTAACGCAACGGTAGCCATCATGGTGTTCATGTCTGTATGGAATGACATTACAATTCCGGTGTACTTCCTGACAGACAGTTCCACATGGACGATGCCACTGTCGATCTACAATTTCTACGGCAAATATAGCCGGGACTGGAACCTGATCTTTGCCAATCTCGTGCTTACTTCGTTGCCTGTATTCATCCTGTATCTATTTGGGCAAAAATACATTGTCAGCGGCCTTACTGCAGGTGCAGTTAAAGGCTAAGGCTTATATTCTCACGGTTCTCAAGGAATAGAATTGGAGTATTCATGACGTACTCAACCCCCACCATATCTGGTGAGGGTTGTTTTATTTATAGCGAGAAAATGCATCTACACTTCTCTTCTCTATTTCTGAAACAATTGAGGGTAAAGGGCAGCAACACCACCAGCAAGACCCTGTTGTACATTCCGACTGGTATCATCAGCAATAATCTCGTAGAGATCTGCTTCGATGGAATCTATTGCAATTTTGGCAATATCCGTTGGGTTCGTTTTTGGCGCGTCGATACCTGCCGTCATATCCGTATCCATAAACGCTACGTGCAATCCGGCAACACTAACGTTCTTAGGTGCTAATTCCAGACGTAATGCATTCGTAATCCCCCACTGAGCTGATTTTGCAGCTGAATATGCACCTGAATTACCAAGGCTGAGCCAAGATAGAGCGGACAGGATATTCAGTATCGAACCGCCCCCATTCTTCTCTATCACCGGTGCAAACGCACGAATCATTGAAAGCGTACCGAATACATGTGTATTGAACTCCAAGTGAATATCGTTCAGCTCACCTGTGAGCAGAGAAGCACCCGTAGCGGAACCAGCATTATTGATTAGAAGGGTTACATCACTAGCTACCTCAGCTGCAGCCATGACAGATTGTGGATCAGTAATATCGAGTTGCAGTGGAATAGCCCCCGGCAGATCAATGGATTCAGGGTTTCGCGCGCCAGCATACACTTTGGTTCCTCTCGCCAGCAGTTCAAGAGCAAGTTCCTTGCCCAACCCTCGATTAGCCCCACTTACTATAGCAACTTGTTTGGAAATATTCATTTATTATTACTCCCTCTCATTGAGAATTTATTCATTTTCGAGCTATATGGGAATGATCATTCTCATAACTCCCAATAACAATCTATCACATCGGGAACGATCAGTAAAGAATAACTTTTATGATTCATGTCTTTATAAAAAGAAGATGCCCGATAACCTTTGAAAAAAGGCTCCGAGCATCTTTCTTTGGTCCTTCATTTAAAATGGATTTACTTATGGATTACGATCTTATGTCATACAGATTCGCAGGTAACACCTGCACAAATGGTGACCAGTCGCTAGTGCTATATAGATGAAGTCGGTGCATGGCCCGTGTGCAGGCCGTATACAGAAGCTTGCGGTCATATTCCTGGCTGTAAGCTTCTGGTGAAGCATCATAGACGAGGACAGCATCGAACTCGACGCCTTTCGCGAGGTACACAGGAATAACCATGATTCCTTTTTCGAAAATCTGTGTGTCCTTTGTTATGAGCTGTAACCCTTCGCCTCCTTGACTTTGTAACCTTTCATAGGCGTCACGGCTTTCAGCCGCAGTCTTCGTAATCACGGCGATGGAACCAAACCCCTCCGCCTTAAGCGCGGCGATGTCTGCGAGAATCTGCGCACCACGCAGCTTTTCGTCCTTCAATTTTGTTAAAAGAGGCTTCTGATCTCCCCTTTCAAAAGGTCTGATTTCTTCTCCCCCTGGTAACATGTGCCTCGTGAATTCAACAATCTCTTTGGTAGAACGATAACTGCGTACCAGGCGTATCAATGTAGTTTCGGCTTCTCCATATAGGTGAACCAATGGCGAGTTAGACGCTGCTAACTCCGTAGCTTGCATAAAGATCGCCTGCCCGAAATCACCCAGTACGGTCATGCGAGCACGAGGAAACAGTTTCTTAAGATATTCGTATTGAAACGCCGAATAATCCTGACCTTCATCGACAAAGACATAACGAATCTCTGTGTTCGTCCGGACGCCCTCGATCATTTCTTTTACATATAAATACGGAGTAGCATCCTCATGGAACAGCTTGTTTTGAAGGATCATGGCCTTGGTCTGTTTACAAATCTCAGGCCAGTGCTTCGGGGGGATTGCTCCATTCGTTTGTTCCCGATATGCGGTTTCATTTACAAAAACTTGTTCATATATACCTTTGACATCCACGAACTGAAATTTCCGCACACTCTTTCTTAACGGTTTAAACATGTCTTTCACCAGTTTCTGACGCAGTAGCTCCTCTTCCCGCACTGCAAAGTTAAAGGCACCCTCATCTTGCACTACCTTGTTATTTCCATCCTCCCGTGCTGCGTATTTTTCCGCCACATCGAACACAGGCTTTTCTTTGTGCAACATGCGGAAAGCTTCCACGTACTCATCCGTGTCCAGATAATTCAACTCCTCCAGAACCCAGTCTGCTTCCCGTTCCAGACGTTCCAGCGAAACAAGTTCTCTCAGTAGCCATTCCTGCACAAGAAGAATACGGTTGGACAATGTAAGATTTTGATCTAAACTGTAAAATTGGGTCTTGATTCGATCTGAAGTGATGAATTCACGTCCCCGAAATTGAATGTCGTTGAACCGCATGCCCTCCCGCCCCAGCCACTTACCGTAGTTTTGGAGCACTTGCAGGAATGTCTCGGAAGCTTTGTACTTGATCGCCTCCAGACGAGCCTCATAACCTGGATCTTCTTGGGCTGTCAGCACATATTCAATCTGATCAAAGGCATCCTCTGGTCGTAAGGAGGAATCCAGCCAATAATTCAGATATTCCTGGAAAGTGGTCTGCTGCATGTTCTCTTCGCCAAGTTCCGGGAGTACGGTTGAAGTATAACTGGTAAACATCGGATTCGGTGAGAAAAGTACAATCTGATCTGCTTTGACAGTCTGGCGGTGTTTGTATAATAAGTAGGCCACTCGCTGTAACGCAGCGGACGTCTTGCCACTGCCAGCTGCCCCTTGAACGATAAGCATTCGGCTTCGGTCATCACGAATAATGGCGTTTTGTTCCTTCTGGATCGTTGCTACAATGCTCTTCATTTGTGAGTCTGCACCCTTGGCGAGCACTTGCTGCAACAATTCGTCACCAATCGTCTCAGTTGAATCAAACATGCTATGAAGCTGCCCATGTTGAATCTGAAATTGACGCTTGAGCTCCATCTTTCCTTCGATTCGTCCTGAAGGTGTGTCATAACTTGCTGGCCCGGGAGAGTGATCATAGTACAGACTCGCAATTGGCGTACGCCAGTCATAGATTAGAAAGTTCAATCCATCTTCATCCATGAAGGATGATACGCCGATGTAGATCTGTTCAGTCAATGTCATGTCTTTTTCCTTATAGTCGAAACGGCCAAAATACGGCGTTGGAAGCAGTCTCTTTGTATTTTTCCATTGTTGTGTTAACAGCTTGTGCCCGCGCTCCCTCTCGGCCAACACTCTGGACTGCTGATTAATGGTATAAAATGCATCTTCAAAATCCGTGTACGAACCCGTATTAATCGTCACTTCTTCCCAGAATCGTTTACGAATTTCGGCAGCCTGTTCATGCAGTCCTGCAACCTTCGGCTCCAGCTCGTCGAGTCGTGCCTGAAGCTTGTTCCTCACCTTCACTAGTCTTTCCTCTTCCAACTTCCATTCATTTGTTTTATCCATGAATAAGTCCACTCCCTTTTCCATTTATTAGGACCAAAAAAAGAGCATTGACAAATCGGAATGTCGGATGTAAAATTAAATTAGGAGAAATAATGATTCATCCTTTACATTAAAAACGAAATATCAATTGCGCTATAGATTATATCATGGCTTTTTTTCGCGTTCAATCCTTTTTTTATTCTGTTTGAGTTAAACAATAATTTATATGATATAAGGTGTCCCTCGAGCTACACTGAGGGCATCTTTTTTTTGTGTCCTGGGCCTGGTTCATACCCTGAATGCGCTGTAAGCTATACACCCCTTTATAAGTTCGATAAAATGAACGAAACATGAAACATGAGTTGATGCTTTTGGGAGGGATACATAAACATGAATATAGAACCTGTGGAGGACCGTTGTCCTGTTGAGTTTGCAGTCAATATGATTGGTGGGAAATGGAAGCTATTAATTATAAATCGGCTCATCCGCCATTCAACAATTCGATTCAATGAATTACAGAAAATGCTGGACCCCATTACGCATCGCACATTAACCAGGCAATTACGAGAACTTGAAGAAGCTGGTTTGATAAACCGTGTTACCCACCCTGTAGTTCCGCCTAAAGTCGAATATTCCCTTACAGAAAAAGGACAAAGCCTGACTTCGATCTTGTTTCAGCTAGGTGATTGGGGATCGAAACATATGTAAAACGCTTTCCCACAGTATCCCAAGGGATACTTTATATCATTAATGTGCGTACTTACGCTCCTATTCTAAATCCGTTATGCTGAGGTCAATGCTGAGTGTTAACTCATTCATTCCAATCACATATTGAAAGGAAGTTATTGACCACTATGACACAGAATGATCGATTTTTAGTATATGGGGCATCGGGCTCCCAAGGCGGCGCTGTCGCTCAATTACTCGTTCAACACGGTTGTGAGGTTCGCACGATTACTCGAAATGAGGCAACAGCCAAAACACTAAAAGAACAAAACATTGAAGCTTTCATCGGGGATCTATCAGATGTGGAACAGCTCCATGCGGCGCATCAAGGTATAAGTAAAGTATTCCTGAACCTGCCGGTGGAGTTCAATCCGGATAAAATCAGACAATATACCAAAAATGCAATTGATGCTGCTATACAGGCAAACGTTAAATTGTTTGTAGTTAACACGGGCACCTATGTTCCTGACCCTATCACCCATTCCAAAGGAATTGAATTGAAACGTGAAGTTATCGATGAATTGCAGCAAAGTGGTCTTCCATATATCATTGTGGAACCCATTGTATACTTGGAAAACTTCCTGATTCCCGGAATACTGAACAATGGCGTTTTGGCCTACCCGGTACCAGCAGACAAGCCAATCTCCTGGATTAGCTTAAACGATGCAGCTCAATTCCACTATTATGCCCTGACTCATTCGGAATTGGCAGGAAGCATTATCCCAGCACCCGGATTAGAAGCCCTGACAGGTGCACAATTAGCGGAACCATTCAGTGCTGTATTAGGTGAAAAGATCAGCTTCATGTCTCTACCTTTTGATCATTTTGAAGCAGCGATTCAGCCTTTGTTGGGAAGTGAGACAGCAACAGGTCTTAAAGGATTGTACCAATGGATTGATGGGCATACAGATCTTCTTCCACGGTATCAAGAGTTGGATGATAACATCAAAGCCAATCTTAAATTAACCAAAATAAGCGATTGGATTCATCAAACAATGATTAAATAATATTTTTTATTTGAAATCCCCTCTCGCCTGCTATTTATGAACAAGCCCTTTGAATCTCCAACGGAGAAACGAATGGCTTGTTCTTTTTATATGAAAACTTCAATAGACTCAACTGATTCAGATCCAGAGATTGTGATAGGATTAGGCAAAAGTTTGATAGTAATGTGGTACAGGTTGTTCCATTCGTTATGACATAATAATGTGTATATAGATCACCATACAGGTGGCAATAATAAACATTAGAAAGGATTTGAACATGATATGGAGTATACAAAACTTGGTAACACAGGCTTGGACGTATCTCGATTTTGCCTGGGATGTATGGGATTTGGGGACGCCAGTAAATGGGTTCATGAATGGGTACTGAATGAAGAAAATTCTCGCCCCGTGATCAAAAAAGCACTGGATCTAGGCATTAATTTCTTCGATACAGCTAATGTATACTCTCTGGGTACAAGCGAGGAATACCTTGGTCGGGCATTAAAGGATTATGCCAATCGGGATGAGGTTGTTATTGCTACCAAAGTACACGGACAAATGCATAAAGGACCCAACGGTTCCGGGCTTTCCAGAAAAGCCATCCTGAGTGAGATTGATAAAAGCCTGAAACGATTGGAAACGGATTATGTAGATCTGTATATCATTCATCGTTGGGACTACAATACGCCTATTGAAGAAACCATGGAAGCCTTACATGATGTGGTGAAGTCCGGTAAAGTGAGATATATTGGCGCTTCGGCCATGTTTGCATGGCAGTTCCAAAAAGCATTACATGTAGCAGAGAAAAATGGTTGGACCAAGTTTGTCTCCATGCAGAACCACTTGAATCTCATCTACCGTGAAGAAGAAAGAGAAATGCTGCCTTTATGCAAGGAAGAAAAGATTGGTGTGACTCCCTACAGTCCTCTTGCTTCAGGCAGGTTAACCCGTGACTGGTCCGTATCGACACTCCGATCCGAGACAGACAAAATTCAGAAATCCAAGTACAATGCGACCAGCGATGCGGATCAGCTTGTTGTTGAACGAGTTGCATCCATTGCAGAAAAATACGGTGTCCCTCGCACACACATTGCACTTGCGTGGTTGCTACAAAAAGACACTGTAGCGGCTCCAATTATTGGTGCCACCAAAATATCGCATCTGGAAGATGCGGTAGGTGCTCTTTCCGTTAAGTTGACCTCAGAAGACGTAACTTTCCTTGAAGAGCCTTATGTACCTCACCCCGTAGTAGGTGCTCAATAATCGCTTTAGCTTAAAGTACAGAAGACCTCCTCTTTCCGCATCCGGAAGTTGGGGGTCTTCTTTTTATATCGCGATTTATTTGCGCCAAAATGTTGAACATTCTGCCTTATCCGCTATATTGAACTCAATCATTCTCTCAAGTAACGAAAAATCAATCTCCTGTTTCCACTTCATCCGCACCAACTCTTTGGTGTGATCATAACCCGCCTGTGTGATCTCTTCCGAAAAACGATTAATTCCTGCCTTCTCGGGAGCAACAGCCAAGTGTTGTTTGGATACACTAAAACCAATAATAAATGTCTCATGGTCGGTAAACATCGGTTGATTCCAGGCTATTTTTTGCTTTAAATTCGGGAATTTTTCAGTAATCCAGTTCAAAACTTCTTCCGTTCGTGCCTGGTGTTCCGGGTTATCGATGCGTGCTATAAATTCTGCAAAGGTCTCCATTGGTTTCCCCCTATATCATGAAATATACTATTAATTTGCCCCATTCAAACTCATTCTATCATGAATATCCAATTCAAAAACCCTTATCGGTTGTTTCAATGCAAAAAAATTTGTAACAACAAAGTTCTCTTTAATAGGCGCTTTTTTACGATTTCTAAAACAGTAAAAAACTTAAGATTGGATTTCAAACCTGCTTCCAAATATATTGAACCTTCATAGAATATAAAAAGCCGTTGATTGTTGTTATCAACGGCACTCCAACTCTTATTTAGTTACCTTGTATTTAATCAGATTATATCGGTGGTCGCTAATCACGGTGCGATAGACCACATTTTCGGACGAGTCATATGCAAAGTTACTCTTATGCACATCATCTAAAACAAAGTATTTACTAAGTATAATGTCTCCATTATCTTTCATTAAAGTATACCTCTCACCCCATTTGCCATCAATGGTTCCAAAGCTAGTATACTCAATATAGCTATCGTTTCGATAGGAGTTCATTAAACCATTAAAATTAAGCTCTCCTTCATACGCATGAGAAAACAGCTTTTTGAAGTTATGATCATATAAAGTGATACTGTGTTCAGATTGGTTATCAATTAATAGTTTACTTCCGGTTGAATGCAAAGAAATATTCATGTTTCTATTAAGCACAGTTTCCCATTTGAGTTTTCCATTCACTCCATAAGCCATTAATTTCTGTCCGCCATATGAATTGGATCTTGCATATTCTACAATTAATGTACCTCCACTTAATTGATGATAACCCGCAACGTAGAATCCACCAATCTTCTTGGAGTTAATCGTAAATAACGGCTTTTTCAAAGAGGTTACATCTTTAAAAACCTCGATTTTATTCTCACCTACAAAATGGAGTACATAACCAGAAGTCATTACTTCAGTTTTATAACCTAACACAGTTTCGCTTGTCGTTATTCCTTTGGAATTTAATGTGATAAAACGGGACTGATTTTTAAGACTATCCGTTTGTTGTAGAACAATTCCGTTTTTATACGGATAGATATTTGAGAAACTTAAATCCTTCTTCTCGAATAAACGCTTTCCTTTCGCATCCAAACTAAGAACGTTAAACGTTTTCCCGTGATTGGTAGAATACTGATAAAATATATTACCGCTCTCGTTATAAAACCATGTATGATTCAACGGATAAAAGTTTTTCACTTTATTTTTAATGTCATACGTCCAGGCAAGTTTCCCTGTCTTAATATTTATCGTATACAGGCTGAAGTTATTACCAGACACAGTGGCGGGGTTTAACATAACAAGCTGAGCAGCACGATTAATATGGTCTTGTGGAGTGTAACCTAGTTCAAAGCTCAGATAATCAATTTCTTTAGGAAAAGTATGTACCCACTCCTGCTGTAGCCCTCCGTGCTCCTCTAAGCTTAATTCGTTAAATTCTGCATACATCTGATTTGTACTAGCTAAATATAATGTAAAAACTACGAAAATTGCTATCAACCTTTTAAATATCTTACCTTTCAATGCTGACACAACCCTTCTCTTATCTTATGATTTTTTCGTTACAAAGAATATCATTAATGCAGCTTACTTCTGATGAACTACCGTCCTTGTGAGTGCATGAGAGGTTAATAATAATATGCATTTACTTAGAAGGACGTATAATTGATCCGAAATTAAATAATGAAGTAATTCCGCCTAGTTTTAGGTCGTAATCACCCGCGGTAGTCACAAGTGGTATATCAGCCTAACCCTCGTATCGTGTTCCTTTTTAAAGTGGATTGGATGATCACCCATAAAGGGATCAAATATAACATAGGGTCTCAAATCCATCTCCTTCTAGACCTTAAATGTTTTCCTTTATCCAAAAACGCAACTTATCTGCATAGAGCGCGCGTTCATCTGGATCGGACTGAGAACCATTTGTATAATAAAGTTGATCATTCACGTATCTAGGGTATATATGGAGATGATAATGCCACACATCTTGATTACCAGCCGGTTCATTATGTTGCCGCGTCGAAATCCCATCACATCCATATGTACTTTTCATTGCAAATGCTGTAAGCTGAGCCGCGCGGTGAATTTCAACAGCGTAATCCGCAGGGAGTTCAAAGATGTTCTCGAAATGTTGATTCGGAACAATAAGTACATGTCCTTTATTGTTTGGCCACCATTTGCCCGCTATAAATGCCGTTACCTTTTCATTCTGATAGATAATATCCCTTTGTTTTGTTCCCTGATCAGGTCGCTCGATACCCCAAATACGACAAAATGGACATTCGTATCCTTCCGGCTGATGTGAAAATGATGCTGTCATCTTTCTCATTCCACTCCTTTCATATGTTTCCAACTAGTTATTAGACGCAGGTATCTTCTGTTCGTTGCGTTATTCTGCCCGTTAGTTTAACGTCCTGTTTTAAAACTTGTATAATTCACACGTTAAATTGAACGCTCTGTTTTCGGACGTCTTTATAAGTATATATCGAGCTTCGCACTATGTTGATAACAGAATCATGACAGAATATTGTTATGAAAAACACAGATAATTGATAAATTGTACAGATGGATCTATTCGCTTTTTTTATGATAATATTTCTAATGTTGTTTACATAACAAATCATTATGGGGGTTTATTTAATTGCAGAAAAAGAACGTTTTAATTTCATTGAGAGGACTATTAGTTCTCGTAACTGCAGAATTTCATTTCACTGTTGCAAAAGAAAATCAAACCAACGTTGCATGATGAAGAAAAAATATTCTAGCATCAATTGATTATTGCTTCAACTTTTATTCTAATGGAAAACTCAATCAGCAAGAAAGAAATTGAGGTTAATTCAAATTATTATACTGGTTTTGTTTCGAGAGTACAGAAATTGTATGATACACTTTCTCAAACAAGTATGGTTATCTTCTAAAAGATCAAATAAAAGGTAATCGTGCAGATTCTGAAGTACGTATAAAAGTAGTCAAACAGATCAAATTATTCCTGAAAAACTTACCAAAAGAGTACGAGAACTCTAAGGAATTTTCTGATCGGTTTAGTGCCGCTGCTGATCATATAAAGCCTTTATTACATCTTAATTTCTAGTCTATTTGAGCCGCCGTTGCGGCTCTTTTTCTGTTTGTACATATAATGTAGAAAGAATTGTTAATGATTAATTATGAATTTCACCAAGAAAAGCTATAGAATGCCCGTTCAATTAAAAAACAGAAGAGCAGCTGACCTTGGCGGCAGCTGCTTTCTTCTATCTTTAACTATCACTATCAACAATCACACTTCACAATTACATAGTGCTGATATCAATAACAAAGCGGTATTTCACGTCGGAAGCCAGTACGCGTTTGTATGCTTCGTCAATCTGGTCTGCGGAGATGACCTCAATGTTAGGCGCAATATCATGTTCTGCACAAAAATCAAGCATTTCCTGCGTCTCACGGATACCACCGATCATGGAACCTGCGAATGAACGGCGATGACCGATAAGAGAAAATACGTTAACAGCTAAAGGCTCTGCAGGAGCACCCACATTCACGAGTGTACCATCCAGCGTGAGTAGTGAGAAATAAGCGTTAATATCAATATTCGCACTTACTGTGTTAATCATCAGATCAAAGGTGCCTGCAAGTTTCTCGAATGTTTCCGGTTCGCTTGTGGCAAAGTAGTGATCTGCACCAAATTGCAGTCCATCTTCTTTTTTGCTCAAGGATTGGGAGAGAACCGTTACTTCGGCACCCATCGCATGTGCAATTTTGACAGCCATATGACCAAGGCCACCCATACCTACAACAGCAACCTTCTTACCTGGGCCAGCGCCCCAGTGATGCAGTGGTGAATACGTCGTAATACCGGCACACAGCAAAGGTGCAGCAGCATCAAGTGCAATGTTATCAGGGATGCGAACGATGAAATCCTCTACGACAACAATGTGAGTTGAATATCCACCTTGCGTAGGCTCACCGTATTTGTCTACCCCAGCATAAGTAGGAATATTTCCTTTGAGACAGTATTGCTCTTCACCTTTGCGGCAGTTCTCACATTCGCCACAAGAGTCTACCATACATCCGACCCCTACTCGGTCACCGACCTTGTATTTGGAGACTCCTGTTCCTACATCGGTTACAATTCCGGCAATCTCGTGTCCAGGAACGAGTGGATAATTCACTGGGCCCCATTCACCGTGGGCAGTGTGGATATCAGAATGGCAGATACCTGCATATTTAATTTCGATTAATACATCATTGGTATCCAGATCACGTCGTTTAATTTCAGCACTTCTGAATTGTTGGTCTGGTCCGTCAACGGCTCTGGCTTTAGCTATAATCAATGGTATAACCTCCTCGTAATTTAAAGTTCAAAATAATCTTACCCCCTCTAGTTAACTCTAGGTCAAATGTTTATCTTATTTTTTTATCTCCAACGTACTTTGACATCCAGTAATCCAACATGGTAAAATTCACTCGGATCAATCCTAGAGTTAACTCGAAGTCTAGCCTTAGTAGAAAGGAATTCATTCTAAATGACCTATTCGATCGGTGAAGTTGCCAAAAAATTAGACCTTACGGTATATACATTGCGTTACTACGATAAGGAAGGACTCATGCCTTTTGTAGAACGTACCACGAGTGGAACACGGATGTTCAAAGACTCCGACATTGACTTTTTAAAGATCATTCAATGTCTGAAACTGACCGGGATGCCTATTAAAGACATTAAGGACTTCATTGAATGGTGCTCTGAAGGGGACTCCACGCTGAAGCAAAGATATGACATGTTTACGGAGCGAAAAGCTATTGTGGAAGCACAAATGGAGGAACTAAGAAAGACTATGGAAGTCATTGAGCACAAGTGCGCATACTACGAAACTGCTTTGGAAGCGGGAACCGAAGAGATTCATAAAATTAAACCGATGGAAAATGCCATCACCAATTGATGGTTTAAGCTTTCTATTTTCTAAAAATTAGCGCATAAAAAAGTAGTTTGAAATCCGTTAGAGGACTTCAAACTACTTTTTTTGCTACGTCTCTGCTCATCTTTTCTCCAAAAGTTGCATTGATACATTGATAATCCGGTTTAATTTTTCCTTACCCGTCGAGGTTCTTGCCATGGCTCTGATCCCGACAGAAATATTGTGCAGGTACTCTGCCATTTCCTTCGCATCATGATCAGAGGAGAATTCTCCCTCCCGCTGCCCCCATTGAATAATCTGCTCGAACATTCGCTCAGCTTCGTTAAACGATTCAAGAGATCGGGTGTCCACGTCCGGATCACGTGCGCCTAGCTCCACCGCCGAGTTCACGATCAAACAACCCGATGGTGTGTCCTCTGCTTCACTGATCATGACATCGAAAATTTTGTGCAGTGCTTCTACTGCCGTCGTGGATGCCTTGATTTCTGCAAGTAATGTGGCGCTGATCTTACCGCTGTAACGATCCATTGCCTGCAAGAACAGCGAATGTTTGTCGTCAAATGTATCATATATACTTCTGCGATGAATTCCCATATGCTCAACCAGGTCACTCATCGACGTCTTCTCGTAACCTTGTTCCCAGAAGATCTTCATTGCTTTATCCAATACTTCGTTTACTTCAAACTCTTTACTTCTAGCCATTCGACTTCCCTCCCAAAATCAATCTACCACATCGGGAACGATCAGTAAATAAAAGATGCAGATACCTCTTTTCATTCTCATCTGATCATGTATTAGCTGATCCGTAAGTGTATATCTTCAGAACTTCTTGTATATCATGACCTGTGTACTTGTGAATATGCGGCCAGCAATCAGAATGGTCTTATCTATTTACATCAAATGTTTGCCTATTCCTATCCGTTTTCTACCCCCTTCGGTCAATATACGATAGAATGTGATTATTATATTGTGAGGAATAAAGGAGAACTTTGCATGTCTGATCAAATACACGAACAACAAAACGAATTAGCCACACTCATTGAACGTTTTTCTGACAAGGACGGGGTGCATCCTACCGCCATTCCCTCATTATTTTTAATCCGCGAATCCGTTGTCACTGAACCTATATTTAGAGTGAGTGAACCATCCTTCTGCATTATCGTTCAGGGTGAGAAAGAGGTCCTGCTGGGACAGGATCGTTTCCGGTATGGTCCAGGAAGTTATATCGTGGCAACCGTTGACTTGCCGGTTAGTGGACAAGTGATTCAAGCATCGTCTGAGGCTCCCTATCTGGCCCTGAAACTTGAATTCACATCCAGTGAGATTCTGGAGGTATTGAACCATTCCGATTTCCCAGCAAGACCGCAGAAAACAACGAGACGTGCGATGTTTGTCAGCCAAGCTGAGCCGTCTCTGCTGGATGCAGTCGTCAGGTTAGCCCGTTTGTTGGAAGATCATTCGGAAGATATCCCACTACTCGCTCCTTTGTTCAAAAAGGAAATCCTCTATAAAGTTCTGAAAGGCCCACATGGGATTGCCCTGGAACAAGCTACCATGGAGGGCAGCCATACCTATCGAATCAGAGATGTTATTCAATATATTATGAATCACTCTGATCAAAATTTTCGGGTTGAGGATCTGGCGGATTTGGCGAATATGAGTACTGCTTCGCTGCACAGACACTTTAAAGAAGTGACTGCCATGAGTCCGATTCAGTTTCAAAAACAACTGAGGCTGCAAGAAGCTCGGCGCTTGTTATTATCCAAGTCCACCGATGCAGCAGATGTAGCATTTCAGGTCGGTTACGAGAGCCCTTCCCAATTCAGTCGTGAATATTCTCGTATGTTCGGATTTCCGCCCAGAGAAGATATTAAACGCTTGAGAGGCAGAAGCGATGAAACGACTACCATCTCTTGATGAAGACTGGCTATTATGTTTCTTTACCTTGTCTAGTTTAACCCAAAAAAGGACTCCTTCTGTTTTGTCAGTCGGAGTCCTTTCTTATCCATGAATTAATGAAGATCATTTAAATCGTTAAATCATTAATACATTAAAAACCAGTTGTATATTGTTTTGGAACGTCCGTTGTCTTACGCAAAGCAGACGCTGCTTCCAATGCCCAGTAAGGATTTCTTAACAGACCTCTGCCGACTGCAACGAGATCAGCTTCTTCATTTCCGATGACTGCATTCGCCAACGTAGGATCATCGAGTCTTCCAACAGCAATCACGGGCACATCAAGAGCTTCTTTGATTGCTTTAGCGAGAGGCACTTGATACGCCGCGTGAGTTCCTGGTCTGCCCCATGCAGCGATAGGTCCCTCGCCACCAGATGAGATGTCAAATACGTCAACGCCTGCCTCTTTATAAGCCTTGGCAAACTCGGAACTTTCGTTAATGCCATAGCCACCTTCTACATATTCTTTGGCTGAAATACGCATCATCAAGGGCATATCCTCGGGCATCTCTGCCCTAGCAACCTGAATAATCTCCCGGCCAAATAACGTTAAATCTTGACCGTATTCATCTTCACGCTTGTTCGTTAGTGGAGAATGGAATTGGTGAATTAAGTAACCATGTGCACCATGAATCTCAATTGTATCAAAGCCCGCTTTTACAGCACGAGCTACAGCACTCCGGAATTTCTCAACCATTCCTTTAACTTCATCCGTTGTGAGCGCTCTAGGTTGCTTTGAATTCTCATCAAAGGCGATCGCGGATGGAGCAACTGGTACTTCGGCATCTTCTGCTTTGCGGCCCGCATGAGCAATCTGAATACCGACCTTGGCACCATAACTGTGACACGCATCGACGATCCGCTTCAGAGCTGGGATCTGTTCATCTGACCACAGTCCAAGATCAAAGTCTGAAATGCGACCATCCGGCTCCACATCTGTCATTTCAATGATAATGAGACCTGTTCCTCCCACAGCACGACTAACGTAGTGCATGTAATGCCAATCGGTTGCTATACCATCTTTTTGATCCACTGAATATTGGCACATTGGAGCCATTACAACACGGTTTTTAAGCTCTAAACCTTTAAAAGAATATGGACTAAACAAATCTGTCATCAAAATAAACTCCCCTTTTCATAAACCAAACTATTATAATGCATGCGCAAGCATTGAAATTCCGATAATTAATATCTCTTATATTCTATGAAATCACATCAACCTTGTACTTCATCACAGAAAGACATTTAAACCCACGCTTTCGCAGTATACGTGCAGCCTTTTTGGATTGGAGTATACCAGGAGACATAATAATAACGTTATCTTCGCGAGTAAGGTATTTTTCCCATGTAAAAGCAAGGCGTCCCAGTGAGATGTTAATGGTATCCGGAGTAGGATTAGCCATATAATCCGTCGCATCCCGAATATCGATCACTTTATACTGCCGATAAGCACTCTCTTGTCTGAGAAATTCTTCATAATCTATTTGTTGAAGATTAGGCAGCGGCCAAAATGGACGAACAGCGATGAAAAAAACTAATATGAAGGACAAAAGCATGAATCCCATCATTTAAAGTCCTCACTTATCTCTACTGATATCGTAGAATCTTTCATTCTGGATCAAAGACTACTCAGTGCCTCAGGTATTGCAATCTCACCAGTGATTAGATCGAATGAACGATTATAGGTATTCTTCTCACTCAAACTAGCCAAAATCACTTGAGCCACGTCTTCACGAGCAATGTCACCGGATGTAATATTCTCAGCAGCAGATATTTTCCCAGTTCCTGGTTCATTCTTTAAAATACCTGGACGTATGATCGTATAGGTTAATCCGCTAAGTTCCAACACTCTATCAGCATAGTGCTTCGCTGCATAGTATGGCCGGATGTTATCATGCCAGTTTGCGCGATTATTGGCCTGGATTGCACTGACCATGATAAATCGATCAATACCCGCTTTTTGAGCCGCTTCAATGGCTTTGCCGGCACCATCCAGATCAATCAGGAGTGTTTTGTCATGCCCCGTGGTACCGCCAGAGCCAGCTGCAAATACGATTGCATCACAACCTGTTGCAGCATTTGCAATCGAATCAACCGTACCTTCCAAGTCGGCAAGAACCGCATCCACACCTTGTACTGCATATTTGTCTGCCTGTTCTTGTTTTCGTACCATGGCAAGCACAGTGTGTTCATCACTTTTTTGCAAAAGCTGGATAAGCTGTTGACCAATTTGTCCATTAGATCCCACGACTAACACCTTCATATTCAATGCCTCCTTATAAATGAATCACCGCATCTACAATAAAAGCATGCGCATGCATCTAATTTAACGGATATATTAAAGAGTGTCAAGTCCTCTTATAGGGTAAAATGGTGCATTACCCTATAGTCAGTTCACTTTAAGCTTTGGAACAATTTTCTTGTGAGGTTCTCTAATTGAGTCTCGAATCCGTCTTTTTCTAGTTCAGTTTGCAGTACTTGATTAAACGTTTCAAGTGCTCTCTTATATTTATTCTCGCCAAGCTCCGTAATCCGAGTGTAGATGCCACGCCGATCATCTTCGCATGTATGTCTTTCCAATGCTCCACAGTCTCTGGCTTCCATCCTTACTACAAGTCTGGAAGTAGCACTTTGGCTCAATCCAACCAGTTCTTGAAGTTGCAGTAGGCGTAATTTCTTATCCTCCGCATTGAAAATAAAGTTTAAAACATAAAATTCCTTCAAAGACAAGCCATATTCTTGAAGTAGGGCTTGTTCCAACTTCTCATTCAGATGGGTATGAATGTTAGACAAAGACAACCATACATTCAAACGTTCACTTTTTTGTTGCAATTCTAGATCACCCCACTTGATATTAAATGTTCGTCAACAGTTCTCTTATTGTATCAAGCTTAATTAAATTGGTCAAAATCCATACATGATCGACCTATATAAAATAATGTGCTCATAAAAAGAGCATCTCCCCGTCTTGTAACGACGAATGGAAATGCTCCTGAACTACTCTACTATTTAGGCAGTCCAATCTTACTTTGCTGAAAGCAGGCTATCGGAAATAAACTGTAGCTGACCTTCCAACGTTAACGGATCGTTGTACGAATCCGAAGTTGGATCAAGTTGGTACACATGATTAGCCTTCACCGCAGGCAAGTTCTTCCATATTGTATTGTCATATACGATCTTGGGATCGGTTTTGTCTCCCGACCACGGGCTGGTAAAGATGATATCCCCCGCATACTCCGGTAATAGTTCCATGGAGATTGAAGCCCATCCAGTTCCGCTGTCAATTGCTTCAGCTTGAGCCTTGGCTGGTGCCTTGAGACCAAACTCCCCGTAAATAATTTCACCGCCTCGACCATAGTTATGACCAAAAACAAATAATCCTTTGGCATACGGATTCAGTATGGAAACGGTGCGATCGCCTACAGCTTCCAGAACCTTAGGCTTCAGTTCGTTGATCTTCGCTTCCCATTTAGCATTCCAAGCTTTCGCTGCGTCTTCTCTATTGGTGAGCTTACCCATTTCAAGCATCAGATCCTTAAAATTGCGCTTACCATATGCAATCTGTACGACAGGCGCAATCTGCTCCAGCTTGTCGATGCCCTCTGTGCCCGTGTACACGATAAATAGGTCAGGTTTTAAACTGATTAGCTTCTCGGGGGTAGGTGTTTCACCCAGATCAATGGTACCCGCTGCTGCAAGTTGATCCTTAATGTATTTGTTGTTCATCGCTCCTGACAAAGCGCCGACTACCGGTGCATCCAGGGCAACAAAGTACCCTGTCGAAAATGATGTCAAATCAATAATGCGCTTAGGATTCTTGGGTACCTGTACTTCGCCTGCATCCGATTGATATGTAACGAGTTCTTCTTCGGCAGTTGCCGCTTTATCAGCGGAAGAAGCTGAATCCAAGTTCGTCTTGGTTTCTGTCTCCGCAGCTGAATTTGTGCTGTCCCCGGTTGTACTATTGGTCGTGGCAGACTGACCACATGCACTAAGTACAATCAGCAAGATAAGCGCCATCATGATCCATATAGATTTTATCTGTTTACGCAAAATAAACCCACCTTTTCGTTGATATTGATAATCGTTATCAACGATATCATGCTATGCAGGATTTGACAAGCTATGTTTATTCCCCGCCCCTCTATGAACTCTAACTTGCAAGTCACCAAGTTAAACAGCTATCATCAATAGAGTAAACCATTCACTTTTTTTAAAAAAGAGAGTGTTGAAAAGCCAATGAAACGTATTCAAGGAGGACAACATGGAAGAGATTATATTGTGGTTAAAGTATTTGTTTTTAGGTATTGTTCAAGGTGCAACGGAGCCGATTCCCGTCTCCTCAAGCGGTCATCTGATCATCGCCCAGAAACTCATGGGCATCAAGCAGAATGGATTGTCATTTGAGATTTTAACAAACACAGCATCACTTATCGCTATTATTTTTATTTTTCGCGAAGATATCAAAAAGTTGATTATTGGTGCATTAGGTTACCTGCGTACTCGTAAAGAAGAATATCGAGCAGACTTCATGTTTTGCTTATACATAATTATTGGTACGATCCCTGCTGCTGTTGTTGCGGTCCTGTTCAAGGACCGGATTGAAGAAATTTTCTCGTCCGTATATACCGTTTCCATCGCCCTATTAATCACCGGGGTTGCCTTATGGCTGATTCGTAATCTTCGTGGTCGTAAGCAAGACGGTGATCTGTCTACGAAAGATGCACTGTTGGTGGGTCTGGCTCAGGCGGTCGCTCTTATTCCGGGCATTAGCCGCTCTGGAGCGACGGTAATTGCCTCTATCGCTGTCGGCATGAAACAGGAAACGGCTTTGAAGTTCTCCTTTATGCTGTACATTCCCATAAGCATTGGTGGACTCATCATGGGGGTATCCGACATCGCCAATGATCCGAATCGATCACAGCTGGCTATCCCTTATCTGATCGCATTCATCACGACGCTCTTCGTCACGTATTTCTCCATGAGATGGTTTATGGGCATTATGGCCAAAGGCAACCTGAAATACTTTTCCTATTACTGTTTTGCCGCAGGAACATTGTTACTGATCTTTTTATAAAAATAGTCCACACACCAAAAGGAACAACCAGCGATGGTTGTTCCTTTGTTGTATAGTGGCAGTGCCATATGAGTTACCTCCTCAGTTCCGGCGGAGTTTGATCATTGTCAGGTGCAAGCCAAGCAAGCATCTCCGCTCCAAAAGAGTAGTTTGGATTATCTCCACCTTGCCATTGTGGCATAAGTAGGCGTATTGTTTTTTGAGTCATCGTAAATCCCCTTTACTTCAAAGTAAGGTTAGTATAAACTGAGCCCAAACAAATAAATAGTACGGTCATTTATGATAGGTACTACCCGGAAGGATAGTGTAAATGATGAGTATGGCTGAATACCACGGTAAAGTTAAAAACATTCAAGATACCCCTTTTGGATATACGTTGTCTGTCATTGGTGGCAAATGGAAAATGGTCATCATGTACCTTCTTGCAGAAAACCCACCTGTCCGCTTCAATGAACTAAAAAGACAGATCGGCGCGATCACGTATAAAACATTGAGTTCACAGCTCAAAGAATTGGAAGCGGATGGTATGGTCGAACGGAAAGAGTATCCCCAAGTTCCTCCTAAAGTCGAGTACCGCCTGACAGCGAAAGCCGAATCGTTATTGCCCGTTTTGGAAGGACTATGCGAATGGGGGGTCCAACATCAAGACCCTTCGATACTTCATTCCGCAAAGGATTAAAATCCCTGGTCTATCCTTTTAGAGAAATTGGATAAGTTAAAACGTAAAAAAAGTCGCCCATGGGCGACTTTTTCTTGTATCTTATGCTCCTCTACTCATTCAGTGAAGAGAAGTTATGATTCGTTCGTAGAATTATACTTTTTCGTGTATCAGATCTTTCTGGTAGGCCAACACTCTGTCCCAATTGCCACTGAAAACAGGAATGCGATAATACCCTACACGCTCATACAACGCTGCAGCTTCTGGCTGTAAGGGACCTGTTTGCAGTTTCAGATTGGTATAACCTAGTTCGTTCGCAAGACGCTCTGCCTCGGCCAGTATAGCCTGGGCAATCCCCTTACGGCGGTAACCACTGCGTGTATACATGCGTTTAACCTCTACAGATGTTTCATCTAGGGGTCTAAGTGCTCCGCAACCAACCGGATACCCGTCGATCCTGGCAACGATAAAAGCCGCACGCGGCACTTCAACGTCTGACAATTGAAATCCCGCCGTTCCATCACCACCATATAACAAACCGAGTTCTTCACTCAGTTCCTTGATCAATTGTAGTGAATCCTCGCTTCGAATATCTTCAGCTGCTGCATGCACGATATGTGTCATCCCACATACCCCCTTTATCTTATTGGACTTATTGGTTTTAATGATATATCTAAATTATCATTCCCAACAGCAAGCGTCAATTCCCCCATTCATTGAATATTTCTATAAGTACCCGAACGTATCTTTTTGCTGTCTTTATTCGTTTACATAAGAAATGTAATGAGCAACGTTGTATATGAATTTTAACTCTCGGAGGTCTGATATTATGGAAATTTCAAAAGGAATAGAAATGCTTCAGCTCGATTTTAAGGGGAATTTGATTCACCCTGTTCTGATATGGGATGAAGAAATGGTTGTGTTAATAGATACCGGTTTCCCTGGACAATATGATGATTTGCGTATCGCACTCGAAAAGATTGGTGTGCCGATCAGCCAACTTAAAGCAGTGATTTTGACGCATCAGGATGTGGACCATATCGGCTGTCTTCCCGAGATTTTGAAAGAGTGTGGTGATCATGTCAGGGTATTCGCACATGAACTGGATAAACCGTATATTGAGGGACAGCTTCCTCTTCTGAAAGACGGCCACCTTGAGCATCCTCCAAGGGGCAAAGTAGATGAAACGGTGACTGATGGTCAGGAACTGCCGTTTTGCGGTGGAATTCGCATTATTCATACGCCTGGTCATACTCCAGGTCATATCAGTCTATATTTGATGGAGAGCAAGACGCTGATCGCCGGAGATTCAATGTACAGTGTGGACGGCATGCTTGGAGGCATTCATGAACCAACTACACTGAATACAGAGACAGCTCAGTTCTCTTTGAAAAAGTATACCGAACTCGACATCACATCTGTGGTTTGTTATCACGGAGGACTAAATCATAAGAATGTAAATGAACAGATCTCAGAACTTACTCAAGGGTTATAAATATTAAAATTGCTGTTCCACGAATGGTTACTGTCTAAACCCAGTAACCATTCTTAGTTTTAGCATAGTCCTATTGTTTGGCATACTGCAAAATGGCAGTAGCCGCGCGAATTCGAAGCTCTTCTTCTTCACTGTGTAACGCTTCTCTCAGCACCTGGAGAGCTGTTTGAATTGTGGCTTCATCTACCCCTGTTGAGAGAGAGTTGGTTGCTTTGGCTGCTATGTTGACTGCAAGACCACGATCCAGCTGTGCTTGTGATATGGGATAATCAAACTTCGCAAGGATGGTTGAATCATTTTGCAGTGCCTGCACTTTGTCATTCAGCTCAACGAGAGGAATACGACCCAACCATGTAACTCCGCGACGGTGACAGATCAAGTCGTTTTCTGTGCCAGCGGAATCGTCGTAATAATAATCCCCGATATCCCCAACATACGTCCATTCATCATCGCTAATTAATACATAATCTCCATCCTGCATGAGATTAACAAACATATGTAGTGTCGCAAGTGTGCTCGCCACTTCAGCTTCATCCAAGCTATAGTGTAGAACCAACTGTTCCTTCCATAGCTCCGGGGGCGTATTCTCCAGATCCCCTGTACCTGACCAAGCAATACCAATATAATTGCCTTCCAGAAATGATGCTACTCTGTTGACTCCGTGCACGGTGGACTGGATGTGATACAAATTCATGCGTACCGCCTTCCTTTCAATCATTCGTATGAACATAGTTAATCATTGTAACATTAGTGGGGTCTATTTCAAACGTAATGATCTCTTTCCCATATGGCGGGTTATGTGGACCGTAGAAAGTTCTGACTTCCAGAACGGTTCGAAAGTTATAACCACCTTGTGTACGCCTTTTAAGTTCCAATACATGAATATCATATAGACCGTAGTTAGGGACCGGTTTATGATTTTCCTGATAATAGCTGGTAATCTCACGAGCAATGTATGGGTTGAGCATCGTAAGTGCTAACGCCTTATAGTCATCTTCCTGTACGCTCTCAGGATCTGCATATGTAACATCTGTGTATAGGGAAACACTATTTATCATTAATCTTATAGCTGAAAGTATTAAGAGAACAACTCGTTTTTGAATTACCATACTCATCCACCTTTTTTTTACTTTCTATTATCCCGAGTGAATGTAAAAGCATACAAAATATTATTATCTATTATTTATCCTTAGCTGAGTTGGAAGGTTATTCTGTCATCGGAGTGGCAAGTGTAAATACTCGTTAGTTCAACTTATATAGTGTGCACCTTTTGATATAGCCTCAGGCTATAACTAGGTATAATTTAATGGAATTACATTATAACTCCGGATCTGTGATAAATTTTGTGTAACATAAAAGCAGAGGGGTTTTAAACGATGACAAAAAGTAGTGTATTGGGATATCCGCGTATTGGTGCTGATCGGGAATGGAAGAAAGCGTTGGAAGCGTTCTGGGCAGGTAAGCTGGAGGAATCAGAATTTCACGCACGTTTGCAGGAGATCCGTATCGATCATTTGCGCAAGCAACAAGCAAAAGGCATAGACATCATTCCGGTTAATGACTTTAGCTATTATGATCATATCCTGGATACGGCCGTGATGTTTGGCATCATTCCCAAACGATTTGCTTATGATGGTGGCTCGGTTCCGTTGTCCGTATATTATGGCATTGCCCGTGGAACGAAAGATGCCGCAGCGAGCGAAATGACAAAATGGTTTAACACCAACTATCACTACATAGTACCTGAACTGGACGGGGCTTCCCCAACTCTGACGGAGAACAAACCACTTCTCGCTTATCGTGAAGCAAAAGAAAAACTCGGCATTGAAGGAAAACCGGTTATCGTTGGACCGTTAACCTTCCTGAAGCTCTCCAAAGGATATGATAAATCCGAGACAGACGCTTGGTTGGATCGTTTGCTTCCACTCTATACTCAATTGCTTCAGGAACTTGCGAGCGAAGGCGTTCAGTGGGTGCAGATCGACGAGCCTATTCTGGTAACCAAATTAAGCGGTGAAGACGTACAGCGTCTGAATAAAATATATGAAACATTTGCCACAGCCGTTCCAGGCCTGAATATCATGCTGCAAACGTACTTTGAATCTGTCGAAAACTACAACGATATTGTTGCACTGCCAGTTCAAGGTGTAGGACTTGATTTTGTACACGGACTCTCTGGTAACACACAATCTATTCGGACATCCGGTTTTCCGGCAGACAAGGTGCTCGGTGCAGGTATTATTGATGGACGTGGGATCTGGAAAGCTTCCCTTCAAGCAAAACTGAAGTTGCTGAATGAATTGACTGAGTTCGTGACGCCTGAACGTATCATCGTGCAATCATCTTGCAGCCTGCTGCATGTGCCAGTTACGACAGACCGTGAGGAAAAACTTACATCTGAACTGAAAAATGCTCTTGCATTTGCAGATGAAAAGCTGGATGAGATTGTTCTTTTGACTAAAGGTTTATCTTCACCAAGTGCAGAGATTACCGCTAAAATTAACGAAGCAGAGCTTCCTCTTCAGGCGCTTCAGCAATCCGAAGATCGGAACCGTACCGCTGTACAGAAAGCCGTTGCTTCCATCAGTGTTCAACAGCCAGAGCGCTCCCGTCCTTTTGCAGAGCGTCATGAAGCCCAACAGACCAAATGGCAATTGCCACTCTTCCCAACAACAACGATTGGTAGTTTCCCACAATCTGCTGAAGTCAGAAAAGCACGTCAGTTGTGGCGCAAAGGTGAGTTGAACAACGAACAGTATGCTGCCTTCATCCGGGAGCAGATTGATATCTGGATTAAGCTTCAGGAAGAGATCGGAATTGACGTGCTGGTGCATGGTGAGTTTGAGCGTACCGACATGGTTGAATTCTTTGGCGAGAAACTTGCCGGTTTTGCCTTTACACAGTTTGGCTGGGTACAATCGTATGGTTCACGTTGCGTGAAGCCACCTATTATCTTCGGTGATGTTGCATTTACGGGTGAAATGACAGTGGAAGAAACAAAATACGCCCAATCCCAGACAGATCGCCCTGTCAAAGGCATGCTGACTGGCCCGATTACCATCATGAACTGGTCATTCGTACGTGAAGACATTGCTCGTGAGCAGATTGCCTATCAATTGGCGTATGCTCTGAGACAGGAAGTCGAAGCACTTGAACAGGCAGGCATTGGTATGATCCAGGTCGACGAGCCGGCTGTTCGTGAAGGGCTTCCGCTGAAAGAAAATGAACAAGCCGATTACCTGGCTTGGGCAGTCAAAGCGTTCCGTATCTCTACATGCACGGTGCATGAAACGACTCAAATTCATACACATATGTGTTATTGCGAATTCCATGACATGATTGATTCCATTGAAGCTATGGATGCAGATGTCATTTCCATTGAGACATCCCGTAGTCACGGTGAACTGATTCACAGCTTTGAAGAAAATACGTATGAGCTCGGTATCGGTCTTGGCGTATATGATATCCATAGTCCACGGGTTCCGAGTGTGGATGAAATGAGCAGCATGATTGAACGCGCCCTGCGTGTTCTTGATCCGAAGTTATTCTGGATTAACCCGGACTGCGGATTGAAAACCCGTGGACAGGAAGAAACGGTTGCTTCTCTGCGCAATATGGTTGACGCAACTAGAATCGCTCGTACCAATCACGCTTCAGCTGCTGTATTGTAATTGGCTGCGAAGCAGCATATTTTCAAAAACAAAGCCGGACACCACTAAGTTAAATGGGTGTCCGGCTTTTTATCTGGTTACTCTTTTAATATACATTCATCTACTCTAATTTGGGCGATCTCTGGCGTTCCTGCCCCTTTTCTCACCACCATCCAACGCTTACGACTAGATACTCTCTTCCAGCCATTGCTGCAACGGTGTATCTTCGGTCAGTTCACCGAGCAGTATGTGACGGAACTCCCCATCCCTATCAATGACCATTGTTGCGGGCAAACCCGTTATACGATACATACCTGATATGTTGCCCGTCACATCAATGATCACCGGAAAATCAAACGCCTGCTTATCCATAAACTCACGGATCGTGCCCTTCGATTCTCCCACGTTAACAAACAGGGTTTCTACGTCATTCTGATAGTCCTGAGCAATCTGGTGAACGAGCGGCATCTCCCTTACACATGGTGTGCACCATGAAGCCCAAAAGTTAATCATGACGGCTTTGCCACGATAATCCGACAGCTTGACTTGTTCGCCTGCTGAATTAACTGCTGTAAACTCAGGAGCCACGGCACCAGCTTCAATGGCGTTACCTCGCTGAGATTCGGGTGTCGACACATTATCGAAAATGGCCCATGCACCTGCTAACAATGCGATCACACCAATCAAAATTGTAAGTGTACGTCTGCTTTTAAAACTCTTCTTCTGCAATAAACTCACCTTCACTTTAAACCAAGACTTTGATGAAATGCTGCATGGAGCGAACCGAATTGATCTCGAAAGTCATGGGTGGAACCCTCTCCAACATTCCGTCCATGGTTCATGAATATCACCTGATCCGCAATGTCGTCTGCGATCTCCAGCTGATGGGTCGAGAACACGACCATGTGACCATCCTGTTTGATTCCCTTGAGCAGCTGAGTTAATTCCTGCATCCAGAATGGGTCCAATCCATTCGTTGGCTCATCCATGATGAGCAGTGGAGGTTTGGACAGCACAGCCTGAGCGAATAAAACACGCTGGCGCATGCCTTTGGAGAAGGTCGTAACACGGTTTTTCTTTTGATCCTCCAAACCTACCATGGTCAGTACTTCCTGTACTCTCTCCTTGGGAACTTTCCTCAGAGAAGCCCAGAACAGAAGCATTTCCTCCGCACTCAGTCCTTGATTAAATTGATAATCGTCCGGCATATATCCAATCTGCTCTGAATAACGCTTGCGCTCCTTCAACCATCGCACATTGTTCACCGCAACCTCACCGGAGGTAGGCCGAAGAATTCCTGCGATCATACGGAGCACCGTGCTCTTCCCTGCCCCATTCCCTCCACAGAGGGCAAGCACTTGGCCAGAACTCATGTGAAAGGAGATATCCTCAACAATTGGTTGCTTTTTAATGGATTTGCACAGTCCCATCACTTCGAGTCCCACTTTATCCATGAGAACGCCCCCTCTCCCAGATCGCGTATACAGCCACGACAGAGCAGGTGATCCAGAACAGGCATATTCCGATGAAGATCCAGCTGCCACTTGGTTGCTGCACCCACTCCACCCATCGATAATATTCCGGTCCCAGAATGGAGCCGCCTCCCAGTTTGATCACGACAAACAATCGCACCAGCTCGGCCGGATTGATGAGTGTTAGTATAATCAACAGCGGTTTGACCCACAGATAAGGCATTAATCCCAGCACAGAGAGCAATAACGTCGGCCATCCAATGACAGCGAAGAACCATACTGTCACGGATATGGTTAACGCCTGCCACCGATTGCGCGACAACGAACCGATAAATAGAGCCAGCGTCAGGAATAACAACACCAGTCCACAGGAAAATGCCAGAAAGAGAAGATATGTCACGGCATCCAGTGGATTCCCGATTACTCCGCTAATGACCCCCATCAGGCCGTATCCAAACGCAACAATGGTGATTAAAACAATCGACAGCCCAAGATATTTCCCAACAATAAAGGACATCGTGCCAATGGGATACGTGGACAGCAGTTGCCAGCTGCCGTCTTCTTTTTCGGATGTTAATGAAAAGGAACCTAGGAACAGCGTCATTAATGGCAAAAGATAGAGAATGAGATTCAACATGGAACCTGTTGTGCCCGAGTACCCTTCAACCAGATTCTGTGAATTCAGGAGTAACAAGCTTAAGCTAAAGGTGCAAAAAAGGATCAGAAACGAATACGCCCAAGGATTGCGAAATCCCATCTTCACTTCTCTTCTTGCAATCTGTATTAAATCTAACATCATTGATCACCATTTTCTATTGTCATTCCTAGTGGCCTGACTCTTCTTTCATCTCACCTTCCTGATGCATCTTATTACCGTCTCCTTCTTCACCATGCCCGGCTTCATCATGCCCATGTTCACCCATCATGTCCATATTCTCTGTATTCTGTTTCCAGTCATGAGAGGCAAGATCCTCAGCGGTCATAATGATTCCGACACCTTGCTCTGTAACGAATGCTTCAGCCGAAGCCTTGTCCTTAAAGTTAAGAATTCCATACGCCATAGGCGTGCGCAATGAAGCGTCGTACACATACGTGGCTTTGCTGTATTCAATCCATTCCTTGTCATTATAATCACGAACATAGTCCATGCCGATGTTATCCGTGCCATTTTCTGTTTTCCACTGATTCATGCAACCGATATCATCGAACTTGTAATTTTGGCCGTCTTTCGTAGTGAGTTGTGTTGCATATGCATCGTCCTTCACCTGCATTTTACAGATCGCACAGATATCCACGTCTTCATTGATCGGCAATGCCGCGTATTTTGTTCCGCAAGCGGTTAACAATACCATGCCAAACATAAGTACCATGACCGTTGTCCATCTTCTCAAGTTTTTGTTCATTTTCGTAATACCCCCATATAGATGATTATAAAAGTCGCCATACCCAACAGAACTAACCCGAGCATCCACACCAGATTGGAACCTGCTTCCCTTTCCACCGACATGTTCAGATTAGATCCCGTATCCATGCTCATTCGTGGCGACTTGTCGGTAGTCCATTGTTCTCTGCCTTCTGTAAACAAGTCACTCAGAAAGACCATGCCCGGTGATTGAAAAAAGAGCTGATACGCAGAATTTCGACTGACCAGTTGCTCATAAAAAGGATTGATGGCATAGGAAATTTCACTGATCCTGTCCTGATTCAGATCGAGCCCCTGAAAGGAGTCCCAGTAATTCTCCATCAGGACATTATTCGGGCTATCCAGCGCTGAAGCTTCAATGACATTGGATACAAATTGGTTACGTGTAAACTCGTTAGCTTCTGCCAGAACCAGCTGGATGCCAATAAAATTCCGAAGCACCGCATTGCCACGGATCTCATTGTTCGAGGATTCAGCAATATTCATGCCGACACGATTACCTTCCACTACATTATTGAGAACGGAGGATTGCTGAACGTCATACAACAGAATGCCTTGGGAATGAACATTGGTACTCTGTTTGCGAAATGAATTCCCCGATATAACCGTATTCCTGACACCCATGATCATGGCGCCTGTCATGTTCTCTTCTCCGGTATTATCCATGACAGAAGAGTCGTCAATGTACATGCAATGGATGCCATACCTTGTATATAACAGCCTGTTATTTTGTACGGTAGACTTGCGACTGTTCTCCAGGTAAATTCCATCCCTCATGCCAGTGATCTCATTGGCTTCAATATAGCTATCATGAGCGTTGTACAGATCAATGCCATTGCCCTTCTGGCTGCTGGTTGCAGAATCAGATCCGGCCCAAGTAATGTTGTTCCGCTGAATCCTTGCCTGACTTGAATTCCGGATGATCATCCCATAACCCTGGGTCTGAATATGCAGATCCGTGATCTCACTATTTTTCCCTTCAACCTGAATCGCTGCAGTCTGTTCATTTGTATCATGTTCAATTGTAAAACCGCTCAACTTCACCCCATCCGAGCGAATCATTATCGTAGATGTGGCTTCCGCATTAACAACTATGACCGTAGGATCACCCTGAATGGTGATGTTTTTGTCAATCGTCACCGGTCCAGAATAACGACCTGATGCAAGTTCAATGACTTCTCCAGGTGTAGAAAGGTCTATTATAGGTTGAAGGGGAATGAGATCACGATGTCCGGAGGAGGCCATGATTGCACCGTGCGGAAGAAATAGTAGGAGCATCATCATTCCGATTAGAATAATTAATCCCCGAACCCTGCTCTTCTTACAACTGTCGAATGCACCCAATCCTGCCCTAGGATTACTCATCATTCAAACCACGTATTTCTGGCTTTTTGTTACAGTTACTTATTGTTGTGGCATTGTGTTCAACAGGTCTTACGTTAGCCCTGAATTTACGTTGGTTGTACACACCATCCCTCCATTCGACTTAAAATCAACTATTCTTGACCCTAATCCATTAAAACGAAGCAAAAAATGAAGCGTTATCACAATCCTGATCACAGTGTACTTAAAATGATATTTTTTCCATATAGCTCAATTAGGCTATAAATACTACATTTTTGTGTCGATATTGTGATGTAAATCAAAAAAAGCCGCCATATTGGCGACTTCTAAGTGTTCCTGTTATTCAAATGGATAGGTCCAAAATGTTTCTCTACCAAAACGTTTCTTGATTTCTTCATTATTCAGCTCACGATTTCCTACAAGCTCTGGTGCCTGGAATTGTGAACGATGGGCGCGGATGGACGCCATTTTCCGATCCAAAAACTCGGTTACATCAACGAATACATCCGCTTTGCCGATATACTGTTCCTGATTATTTGCGAACGCAACGCAGTGAACAATCGGACGTTCATCCACAGGAAGTTTAGCGATTGTACGTATAACAGCGGCTCCCGTTGCATCATGATCGGGATGAACACTGTACCCCGGATAGAACGTAATGACCAGCGTGGGGTTTAATTCTTTAAGTAGCGACATGATGGTATCTTCCAGTAACTGTGGGTCTTCGAACTCCAGCATTTTATCGTGGAAACCCAGCATTCTCAGGTCCTGAATACCAATCGCTTCAGAAGCTTCGATGAGTTCCTGTTTACGGATGGCAGGCAACGTCACTCGGTTGGCAAATGGAGGAATCCCCATGTTGCGCCCCATCTCGCCAAGTGTCAGACAAGCATAGGTTACATGGGCACCGCCATCTATGTATTTGGCTAACGTTCCCGATACAGAGAAAGCTTCATCATCTGGATGTGGATACACCACCAAGATTCGCTCATGCTCATTGTGTGTAGTATTCATGGTTTTTCCATCCTCCACTTTCATCAGAACATCTCCCGACTCAGTTGTAACGCCACAACTAGTTTACCTTGGCTGTCGTGACCGGCGAGAATCAGTCTTTCTTGTTCCTGCTCATCAATATGTGTAAGACCTTCGGCGTAAAGCCATCCCTGCGTCGTTTTCAGACCAACACGGTATGGACCTGTACCTGAAATGGACCCCTGCGTATATCGTATGGCCGCATTGGTAATGAATGCCGATGCTGGATGTTTTGTACTGTCCATGTGTTGTGCGTAAGCACCTGACGTAAGTTCTAGATGTACGTATAAGTCCTGATCAGCAAGATTATTGATCCGGAGCTGAATATCTTGAGGTTTAATCGGTTGCATAGCGGCCTCCTTGTCTAATGTAATTGTACGAATTTCATTTTAACATAACCAGAAGAGAATATACATGGAGTGACCCTGTCGCCTATTATAGAGCGTTCTCATGATGATTCAAGTTTGAAAACAAGAACAGATTTGCGCGTTTTTTTCTCTTTTTATTCATGGATCATATCTATATTATGGAGTGTAGGCAAAAAACGCCCGTATGAACACTCTTAAATCTTAAATGAATCTTGCTCAAACGTTTTTGGAAAGGAGTTAAACTTGAATTGAAACCTCTAATACAACTACTTCATTTTGGCTATCATCAGGCAATGAGCTGCATATTTCCCGTAGCGATCTTTGGAACACTGGCCCTGTCCAGCGTAATTCCTATTCCTTTCCTTCATCGATATGATGCCATTCTGCTTGTATTGCTTGCTGTGCAGTACCTGATGTATCGAAGCGGCTTGGAAACCAGAGATGAAATCAAGGTCATCTGTGTATTTCACATTATTGGCCTGGTGCTGGAGATTTATAAAGTATGGATGGGATCTTGGTCTTACCCTGAGCCAGCTTACACCAAAATCCTGGGTGTCCCTCTTTATAGTGGATTCATGTATGCAAGTGTAGCCAGTTTTATGTGTCAGGTGTGGAGAAGACTGCGAATGGACATGACCGGATGGCCTGGTTTTGCACCTTCCATGCTGCTCGGAGCAGCCATCTATATTAACTTTTTCACTCATCATTTTATTCCCGATTTTCGCTGGTGGCTGACGGCGCTTGTATTTATTGTCTTCTGGAAAACGTGGATTATCTACCGGGTACGAGCAACGACCTATCGAATGCCGTTATCGCTTGCTTTTATCATTGTTGGTTTCTTCATTTGGACTGCAGAGAACATCGCTACATTCTTCAATGCCTGGAAATATCCTGATCAGCATGATGCCTGGCAACTGGTTAGCTTTAGCAAAATTAGTTCGTGGTTCCTGCTGGTCATCATCAGTGTCATCATCGTTGCGCAGCTCAAGTATGTGAAGGCCAATCGAACCGCAGGTGATTCAAAGCCCATCTAACCATTACTTCCCTAATCATAAAAACAGCAGCACGCTTAGACTGGAAAATAAGTCTTCGAATGCCGCTGTTTATTTGCGTGGTTCTATTTGAGATTATTCAACAAATAACGAGCCAAAGCCATCTGCCTCTTCAATGTCTTTGTTGATTAAGAGGTTCTCCTTTTCATCGTATGCTTTGATCGTATAAGGAAGAGTAGTTGATGAAGGCAGGAATACGTACCAGATTTGTTGGTTCTCACCTGCCTCAACCAGCTTTGCATCGAATGTGTCGGACTTACCAGTTTCTTTGATTTCAACAGTTACACGTTTGATAGTGGAGTCTATGATGTCACCAAACAGCATAGGAAACGGGGCCGAGACTTTTTCCAGTTTCGGTATGGTCATATAATGCAACGCAAACTTGGATTCAACTGATTCATTAATGGAATATCCTCCACCCCATACCCATTTCCATCCGAAAATATTCTTGCGGGTATACTCCATCTGAAGATTACTGTTGTTTTCCCGACCCTTTTTTTGTGTGAACAAAATCATGCCTCCGTCTACAGCCTCCTGATGAATGAGTTGGGAGGTATAAAACTCACCTCTAAATTCCTGAACTGCCCTCTCAGGACTGTTCGCTATAGGAATATGTATAGGTTCACTTAATCCCCAAACCTCGGATATCCGTTGATCGGCTAGCCCGCCAGCTCGTTCATTCATATACATATATGCCAAGATTGACAGGGGCGATAGTAAAATTACCATTGTGGTGATTAGCAGAATTCTCCTGTTACGTTTGAACATCTCCATGTGCACTCCTTATGATAAGGTTGAAATATTAAATAAAATCATTCTAATATTACCATAATTAGCATACATACACTTAATTTCGTGCAACCCACATAAAAAAAGGCCGCCAACGGCGACCTTTCAATTCATTCATCGAAGCTATTCTCCCAGAAAGATTACTTCGGTTTCCAATTCAACTTGGAACGTATCATAGACTTTCTTCTGAATAAATTGGATCAGATCCATATAATCCTGGGCAGTAGCGTGATCCACATTTACGATAAAACCAGCATGCTTCATGGAGATTTCTGCACCTCCGATGCGAGTGCCCTGCAAGTTACAATCCTGAATCAGTTTTCCTGCAAAATGTCCTTCGGGTCGTTTAAATACACTTCCACAAGAGGGGAATTCGAGCGGCTGCTTGGATTCTCTCAGGAACGTTAATTCCTTCATTTTGCTTGCAATATCTTCCTTGTTTCCTTTTTGAAGCCCGAATTCGGCCTCCAGTATGATATAGTGATCCATCTTGAAAAGACTATTTCGATAACCAAATTTCATCTCTTCTCTCGGGATCTCCAACACTGCGCCGTCTTTGGTGATCACAGTCGCACGTTCAACAACATCTGCGATCTGACCGCCATAAGCACCAGCATTCATGTAAAGTGCGCCCCCCGTGCTTCCGGGAATGCCGCAAGCAAACTCCAAACCGGTTAAGCTATGCTCCAAAGCAAGTCTGGATACATCAATGATATCAACGCCACTTTGCGCAATCATGCTGTCCTCACTCACTTTAATTTGATCGAAGTGGCTAAGAGAAATCGTTACTCCCCGGATGCCCCCGTCTTTAATGATGACGTTTGAGCCTTTTCCAATGACCGTCAGAGGTAACTGATGTAAGTTGGCAATTTCCACGATTTTAGTGATTTCGTCTATCGTTGTTGGATGGATGAGAATATCTGCGTTACCACCTATTTTAATAAACGTGTGATTTTTTAGCGGTTCATTGAATTTCACTTTTTCCAAAGGTATCTGATGCTCAAAAATATTCATGATTTTCTCTCCCTGAATTCATAAAGAAATGATTGCACCATCGCAAAAATGAGATGCTCCTTCTTTATTATATGCTAAATAGGAGATTTTGTTTGAAATTATGTTGTTTTCATTATAATTAATCGCATTCTCTTTAGATTTTGAACTTTTCCGTGAGTTCCTGAAGACGTGATGCCATGCGAGCCAGGTAAGAAGAAGATGAGCTGATCTCCTGCATGGAAGCAAGCTGTTGCTCTGTTGCCGCAGATACCGTTTGTGCTCCTTCCGCCGTTTCCCGCGAGACATGAGAAATGTCCTCGATTTTCGCCACCACATGGGAGGTTTCTTGAACGATATTATCGGCCATGGTGGACACTTCACTGGCTTTGCTGTTCACCGTATCCACGGACAAGGTGATTTCGTCAAAGAGCTGGCCCGCCGTATTCATTACGTTCATCCCTTTGGAGACTTCACCAATTGCCTCAACCATGGATTGATCTGCATGCTGGATTCCTTCGTTAATGCTGCCAATTAGTGTGGTGACTTGCTTCGCTGAATCAGCAGCTTGCTCCGCGAGTGTACCTACTTCTCTGGCTACAACAGCAAAGCCTTTACCATGCTCACCTGCCCGTGCAGCTTCAATCGACGCATTCAAAGCCAGTAAATTGGTCTGACGGGAGATGTCCGAGATCACCTTGATAATTTGCCCGATCTCCAACGAAGTCTGAACCAGATGGTTAATGCCATCCGACACACGGTTGACAGAATGGTGGATGGTTCCCATTTGCGCCACAGCGCCATTGATAGCCTGCCCACCCTCCTTTGATTTCTCTGCAACATGTTCTGTAGCTAAAGCTGTTGCTGAGGCGTTATTTGCGATACGACCAATTTGTTCCGCCACATGATGAATAGTACGCAGACTTGCTTCAACCAGCGCGACCTGTCTGGCAGCGCCTTCCGCCATCTGTTCAATCGTTTCAGCGATATGCCCGGTTGCCGTAGCACTTTGTTCCGCATTAGCAGATAACTGTTCCGAAGCAGTGACCAGTTGATTAGACGAATTCTTCACCTCGGATACAATCGAATTCAGGGAACCGACCATAAGGTTGAAGGCATCCCCCAACTGGCCGAGTTCATCATTTGAATGAATGGCTGCGCTTTGGCTCAAATCTCCCCGACTGACTTCCCCGGATACATCATTCAATGTTTTGAGCGGTTTGGTAATGGAACGCACGATCAAGATTGTCATCCCTATCCCTAGCAGGGCAAATACAGAGATGACTATTAATGTATTGTTCCAAATGGGTTTGGCTGCTTGCACGATCTCGATCGGCGAGCGATCCCCTGCGATTTTCCAGCCCGTAAGTTGATTGGTAATATAGACAAGCTGACGTGTCTCTCCTTCAGGAGAGCTTTGCTCAATTTGCCCGGAGTCACCCTCAAACATCGTTGTCCCGGGTCCTCCGTCACCTTGAGCGGTGTCTTGTTCTGCATCGGAAGAAGAGTTGAGCGGTGTTGCACTACCATTTACCGCATCCTCACCCTGAGAACCTTCAGTACCCCACGGCGGATTTACAATCATGGAGCCATTCGCGCCAAAAATGACGACAAAGCCATTATCTCCAATTTTGATCTGGCTTACAGTCTCTTGCAGAGAACTTAAATCAAGGGTTATGGCGACGACTGACTTGCTGTCACTGGACGCTTTCGCTAAGGTCAATACTGTGTTACCCGAATGTTCCGAAGTGAACGGCTCCGTTAGAACGACCTGTCCTCGCGCGGCCATTGCCTTTGTATAGAATTCGCTCTCCATAGGTTTATCGTTGTCCGGCTGGATCTGACTGGAAGAAGCATACACATGCTGTCCGTCGCTGTTAACGAAAATAGCTGATTCGACCTCCGAATGGTTATTGGTATAGGCTTTTAATGCGGCTTCAGGAGTTGTAGATGTAATGGATTCGGCTAAGAGACCTACATCTGATTGTTTAGCTTGTATGTACTGGTTGACCATGCTGCTAACGAGCGATATGTCCGTGTTGGCCATGTTGGCTAGTTGTGTATCTACTTGCTGTTTGGCGGTAAGATAGGCGAATCCTCCGATAACCAGACTGGGAAGCAACAATACGACTAAAAATGATGCTACCAGACGGTTCCTGACCGTACCGATTTTTTTCTTAAATTTCATAGGCGTTTCTCCTTATGTATGATGTATCGTAGCTTATCCTCTATTAAGCATGAAATAGATGAGGGTACGATTAATTCCAACTTAAAGATATATGAAAGTTTTTCATGAAACTAAATGTTCTCTTTCGAAAATAAATAAAAAAACGCCTTGCGGAACCAGCATCTAGGCCGGATGAACACCGCAAGGCGTTTCTCATGCAATATCGTTATCTAGTAGTCGAGAAAATTACATGTTCAGGAGACTTCTATATCCGTATCTGTCAGCTTGGCCGATAGCTCCCATAAACGAATAGCTTGCTCGGGGTCGATAGCATATTTCTTGACCCCATAGAAACCTCCATCCTCGGGAGCCAATTCACTGATGTCACAATCCTCACAATAGACACCGCCTTTTCCCTCAAGCTGAGGTGAAGTTGCTGCCCAGACCTGCGTCGCTGCCCCCTGCTCAGGTGTTTTGAATGCAGGATTGGCCACTTGTCCAGATTCATCAATCCAGCCCAGAGCAATCATTTCCTCTTTTGGCATATGACGCTGTAGTGGTGTCATAATTCCGCCTGGATGAACGGAGAAAGCCCGTACTCCGTGCTCTGCACCTCGACGATCCAGCTCAACGCTGAATAAAATCGTTGCTGTTTTGGACTGTCCATAGGCAGGGAATTTCTCATAGCCATGTTCAAATTGGATGTCATCCCAACGAATCGGTGAGAAATGATGTCCCGCTGATGCCAAGGAAACAACACGTGCTCCCCCCTGACTTGCGAGTGCTGGCCATAACAGATTAGTCAGGGCAAAGTGGCCCAGATGATTGGTTGCAAATTGAGCTTCCCAGCCAGGACCAACCCGCGTCTCCGGACAAGCCATGATGCCCGCATTAAGAATCAGCATGTCAATGTTCCGATCACTCGCCAGAAACTGCTCGGCAAAAGCACGAACGCTGGATAAATCAGCGAGGTCCAATGCATCTATTTCAACACCTTCCAGACCAGAAAGTGCTTCCTGAGCAACCGCTGGACGACGCGCAGTCACCACTACACGGGCCCCCGCATTAACAAGCGCCCGTGTCGTCTCCAACCCGAGGCCGGAATATCCACCCGTTACAATAGCAAGCTTTCCTGACAAGTCCAGATCTCTCAATACATCCTGCGCTGTACTGTTATGGTTGAAGCCAGAGTCCATTTTATGTTGTAAAGTTCTAACATTATTTTCCTGTGTCATTCTGTTCATCTCCTTGGCGATATTTCTTCTTCTGCAAAGTCTACACCTTAGAGTGTACTCTAAGTCAAATGGGTTATTTCCCTTGGAGAGAATCGGAACCCATAGTTCCAGCCTATGAACTTATCCATAATCGATATTTCCCTTGATGCCTTTCAGTTTGTAAACTATGGAGAAAACCTCAAGGAGTGATGAGCACATGGAATTCTCAGTAAAGCAGCTGTTTGATAAGGTAGCCCAAGATTATGATGTGCAGCGAAAGCAACTTATTCCTTGTCTTGATGATTTTTATGGAATGGCTCTCGATCTAATGGAAAGTCCGCTTGATTCTCCACGTATTCTTGATCTGGGTGCAGGAACAGGACTGCTCTCCGGATTAGTCCTGCAAAAGTATCCCAACGCGCGATTAACCCTGATCGACATTAGTGATCAAATGCTCGAAGGGGCACGTCGAAGGTTTGCTGATGCTACACAAGTGCAGTATGTGGTTGGGGATTACTCAAAGTATGACTTCACCAGTTCTTACGATATGATTATTTCCTCCCTGTCTATTCACCATCTGACCCACGCTGATAAGAAAAAGGTGTTTGACTCTGTATATCAGCTGTTAGAACCAGGTGGATGCTTCATCAATGCAGATCAGGTTCAGGGAAGAACCCCCGATACGGACATCTATTACCGCCAGCGCTGGTTAGACGCGATTCATCAAAGTAGTTTGTCTGAGGAAGCCATCTCGGCTTCGATCGAAAGACGCAAGGTGGATATCAATGCCACGCTGGAGGATCAATTGGTGTGGTTGGAGGAAGCAGGGTTTCGCGTCGCAGATTGCATGTATAAATACTTGGACTTTGTGGTGTTTTATGCGCAAAAATAAAAAAAGACCGGATTATGGGCAGCTATGCCATGATCCGGTCTTCTCACATGATTTTCGTTCAGCGGCAGATGCAGGTAAATCACTTATTTCAGCGATGCTGGCAGCTTAACGCCGAGAAGTTTGCCTTCGGCTTGGATGATGATCATTCCGTTTGTCTTTAACGTCGTGTTATGCAGGTCTCCCCCGGTGGAGACTCGGAAAGCAGGCTGACCCGTCATCATGTTGAGGGCAAGCAGGGTGCCGTTACGTTGGGCTCGATACATTCCTTTGCCATAAACATCAATCTGAGAAACCGGGGCATCACCATGCCACTGCACCTCCTGACCATTAGCCAGCTTAACGCCTGTGAGTTCTCCCGTATTGGCATTTTTGAAGATCAACCTTTCCTGTGTAATGCCAAGCCACACCATATTTTCTCCGTAAGGGCGCTGAAAAGTTCGAAGTGGCACGGGGCCCGACTTGGTTGAGGTCAACGAATACTCCGCTATCTTATCCCCTTGTAGAATGTATAGTTTATCTTTACTCGCAAAGATTCCTCCATACCCTTTCACATAGGGTGGATCACCCGGAATTTTCCAGGTGTACTCCTGACTTCCTTTCAACACACCGGTCTTCAGGTTGTACGCATTAACTTTCCATTTGCGTTCAGGTGAAGACTCGTCATTTTCCAACATCGGAGAATAGTAGTCCGCTGAGTATGCAAGACCGTCTTTGATCTGAAGAGCCTCCCCCTGACCAAAATGACCCCATAACTTCTTGCCCGTTTTCTTGTCATACGCATTAAGCTGAGTGGACGTAAGTGCCCCTTGAACAAAAAAAGTTCTCAGCACCACACCATCAGACTCTTCGAGATATTCGGTGCCGTGACCTTCACCCAACGGTTCATCTGCCGTCCAACGCAGTTTGCCTGACTTGATATCCAGTGCAAACGTTGTACTTCCTTTAATCACGTAGAGCGTATCCACCGTTGGAATCAAAACTTCTGTACGCTGATACGTATCAATCCAGGTGGATGTGACAGATTGCCATTTTGCTTTGCCTGTTTTTGCATTCAAGGCATAAGGCTTATGATCACTGGTCAGTCCGTAGAGGACGCCGCCTTGATAGGTAATATAAGGAGTCAGGTCTTTGCCGTAAGTCCATAGACGTTTACCTGTTGTCGCATCAAGTGCAATCAACTTCGATCCAGCAAACGTGAATACTTTGCCTTCTTCTGCAATGGCATTAGCTCCGATGTACGTCTCGTTTATATTCAAATAGTTATCTACTTTCACTGTCCAAGAAGGTTTCAGTTCAGGTACAGTGATGCGCTGATACGAATACCAGTTACGGATGGATACATCCGATGCTTCCGCATGTGCCTGAGATGGCAACACGCCGATGACTCCGTGAACCATCAACATTCCGGCAGTAAGGCCTGCAACGATGGGTCTGCCTGCTCTTCTTTTCCAATGCTTAGTCGTTTGACGTTTATGTCGATTGATCATAGATAGTGATTCCTCCTGTTAAAAATGAGCCTGATATATAACTACATAAATATAACGAGTAGTGAAGCCGAATTGTTACCCGATTGTTAAATTATTCTAAAAATAAAATCAAAAAAGCCGCCATAAGGCGACCTCCTGAATACGACATTATTTATGTGACAAGTTGCGAATGCGACTTTGTAAAAGCAGTCCCTGCCCTGCTTTACTTTACTTTACTTTAATTCAATCTGGAATACATCACCGGCGTCCCCACCAAAAACGATAAAACCACTTTTTGGGAGCTTCGTCGATTCCTGATTGGTTGCTACAGAGAAATCAACCATTTCCCCTTTATCATTATACACTGCGTAACCTCCGGTCTTCGGAGAATCCACCGAGATGGATTTGTTCGCTGATCGGGCATCAATCGCATACCACCGGGCTTGACCGTTTGCCGGAATAGTTGTAATTCCTTTTTTCCCACCAAAGATTGGAGTAATCGCATCCTCTGCAATGTATTCCTGCGCATCCTGGATCAAGATCTCGGCGCCATTCTTCGTGTAAAATTGCAGATCAAACGCGTCTCTTCCATTCATCACAGGAATCTGGGCGATATTCTCTGCGTTGTTCGCATCCATGATTTGCGTGCCATTGGCATAACCATTTTCTGCATCAACAGATAGGTTCTTGATCAGCATCGATGGAAGCAGATAGAAGATCGATGTTATTTTTTCATCCAACGCGTAATATTTTGAGCCGTCACGAGCTGTCCATTTCTCTTTTGTTGCTGCGTCAAGCGCATTATGATCCAGTTTTTGATAATCATACGTGTTCATTATCGTTTGGCCTATGCCGGGTAACGTAATCATGCCCTGAACTTTAACATACACCTTGTCATTACGTTCCTTCACAAAGCTAGCTTTCACACTGCCATCCGTACTTGTAAAATGTTCGTCGCCTGTGTACACATATTTCTGCTCTGGAATAATGCCACCCAGCAAGGCAGGCAGTTGCATCTCACCATCGTTGATCTTTATGTCCAATGTCTCTCCTACCGTACCATAGAGACCGGAGTATGCACTTAATTCTGTTGGCATCTTCACTTTGTCGGGTGACGAGAAGGTCTGATCGGGTTTAACGTTGTCGATGATGCCTTGATCCGCCAGAACTTCCAGCAGCACTTTGCTGGCAAACATCTGATTGTAGATGGAAGATCCGCCAGATGATAGAACCGCCATTGAAATATCATGTTCAGGTATAGTGATTAACACGGCATGGTACAACATGGTATCCCCACCTTTGGCAAGCGCGGTAACCCCATAATCGCTGAAAGGTGCAAGGTCAACCGAATCCCATCCCAAGCCATAATTGATTGTATTTTGCTCATCAGATACCCATATGCCCTTACGATATTCATGAGATTGCATGGCCTTCACAGCAGATTCGGACAGAATATCCGGTCTGTTCCCCATTAATACCTCTCCAAATTGACTCAATTCTTCTGCGGTAGAGTACACTCCGCCTGTGCCGATAATGTTTGCATTTTCGGTAGGCATCTTCATCTCAAGTGTAGGCCAATAGGTTTCGGATAACTGCGCTCTGTCAAAGGAATCTAGTGGTGTCTTCGTTGATTCCAACTTCAACGGCTCGCTGATATACTTGGCGATATATTCGCTGTAACTTAATCCGCTCACCCGTTCAACCAGGATTTCAAGCAATTGAAAACCGTCATTGGCGTAGACGGAGTATGCGCCAGGTTTGGATTTCAGTTTTTCGGACTGAAGTTTGAGCAATAATTCATCATGATTGCGGGTGTCATTATCTTCAAACAACATGCTGTTTCCATAATGTGTACCGTAAAGACCAGATGAATGATTCATCAACATGCGCGGTGTGATTTGAGTATAGCGCGCATCTGCCATCTTAAAGTCTTGGATATACGAAGTAAGCGGCGCATCCAGATCTATTTTACCGGAATCAACCAGCTTCATGGCGGCTGCCGTAACAACCATTTTGCTAACCGAACCTATGCCATACATGCTATCCTTGTCTATTGGCTTCTGTGATGCCTTATCGTGCAGTCCGACACTATCTGATAAAATATATTCCCCTTCATCCATGATCGCATATTGCACACTGGTGACACCGTAGTTTTGCACCATCTCCTTGGCGATCTGCTCCGCCCGTGCCTCAATCGTACCGCTGTTATTCGCCTCTGCTCTGACATCTGTAAGCGGCGTAATTACAAGCACCGCTGTACATAAAAGACTAATTAATTTCTTCATCCCATGTCCTCCCTCAAATGTTCTTATGAATGAATTCATCATATCCGGGAAGAGACTGTTCGAACGCAAACGGACCCTGAATGGAAAAAAACAACCCCTGAACGGCAGGTTCAGGGATTGTCGGTGTGGAACGGAAGCACGACCATGTTGTTAAACTTCCGATGCTGATGCTCAATACTCATATGTCCACCATATTTCTCACACATTCTCGATATATTGGTTAGCCCGATCCCATGGTACTCCGGATTGGGCTTCTCACTTTTCAAATCAACTATCGGTTGCTCTACATGATTCATAATCTGGATGACAAGTGTAGATGTTGTGGAGTGAATGGCAATGAGGATGTATCGATCCTCCGCCTGTCTGACCTTCTTGGAAGCTTCAATTGCGTTATCGAGCATGTTACCCAGCACCACACACAGATCGTACCGATCGATCTGGATATGTTGCGAGTGGAGCTGGATTTTGGTGTCGATTTTGATCCCGTTTGCCTGCCCCATAGCCAAGGTATTTGTAACGAGTGCATCAATGACCAGATTGCCGGAGTTCACCCGCTGGTATGCACCTTCAATCGTATTTAACGTAGACTTGATATGGTCACCTGCTGCCGTCAGTTCGTTACGTTGGATACATTCATCAATATACAGAAATTGCTGATTGATATCATGGATGATGGATTTAATGTTTTTGAAACTGTGAACGGTCTTCTCATAGTTGGCATCCTGGTAGTCCATCTGACGTTGTAACTGGGTATTTTCATGCGCAAGCTGTACCTTTTCCACCATATTATCAAATACATATACAATGAACACGTTGAGAAATAGCGAGCCCAGTACAGAAAAGACGTAGAATATGTTTTTTTCACTATAAATGGAGGCCACATTGATCTGATAGATCGTAATAATGGGTACGATGAGAAACAGCAAATAATAACGATAATGAACGGCAAAACTTCTACCTTTGGCGACTAGACGGACAACTTGAATAACAATGAACATGATGCTGCAACCAAGCAGCATCACCTTGGAGAGAATCCAGTGGTCATCTCCGTTGAACTGTTCCCATGAGATGAAATCTGTGGATTCCAACACTCCGAGAATATATACAGCTATCGTATTTGCCATAGTAATCAGAACCGCATACAGGATGGTAAAAACAAGCTTGATTTTGAACTCCACTTCATAGGACTGTGCCAGACTGAAGATTAATAGCAGAGCAACAGCAGTCGAAACAAGATCGGAGAAGGACGATGCCAAATAAAAGTAACCCAGCATAACAAATACTACGAAATAGAGCGCTCTCTGTGGCTTCCGCTTGGACTTGCCCAGCACAGAATCAAAATAAAAATTCGCCTGAAATGCCATAAGTAAGGTCACAAAGATAATGGAAAAGATCATATAGGCATCCATATCATTGAATCCTCATGATCATATATTTGGTGTAGGCATCCTTGACTTCTTTGACCTTGGATCGACCTATGGGCAGTTCCGTTCCATTCAACATAACGACCTGGGTACCGGAAAACTTCTGAACATGCATCAGGTTGATGATAATCGAGCGATGAATCTGCAAGAAACCATGGTCTTTCAAACCGGTAGCATAACTGGATAAAATGCCTTTGGTCTCATGTACATTTTCCTGTGTCACAAAATTCAACTTGTTCTTGATCGTTAAACTTTTGACGACCTCAATCCAGAGAATATCATCATATTTCAGCAGCAATTCATCATAGTCTGATTTGATTAGTACATACTTTTTGTCCAATGCCTGAAAATATTGACACAGCTTAATCATCTTTTCCTCGAAAACTTGCGGCTGGATTGGCTTGATCAGATATTGAAAGGTGATGACATCAAAGCTCTCCACCATATATTCCGGGTAACTGGTCAAGAACATAATCTGTACATCCAGAAACTTCATGTCCCTGATCTCTTTAGCGGTCTGAATCCCGTTCATTCCGCCCATCTCCACATCCAAGATGAGAATATGAAATGTATCCCCGATATCTCTGTAATGTGAGAGCAGTTGTTCACCAGATGTGAAAAGGCTAATTTGAAAATCAAAATTGGTTTTTAGAGATAAGGAAACCAGCATCGATTTCACACGTTCTCGCTGCTGCTCCTCATCATCACAGATTGCAATATTGAACATGGGGGAACATCCGCCTTTCATCGACATCGACTCTGAATTTCACTCTCGAATATACTATTTTAGCATAGGTTTCGGAGTCGAATTGGGATGAAATGCATTATTCAGACCCTAAAACGCAGTTCAAGCTCAAAAGTCACCACATTGGCGACTCTTGAGCTTGAAACCTTCTCCATCCATTCCTATGAAAAAACCGGTCTGTTATTTTGTTTTTTTGGGGAAAGCATGGCGGTAATATCGTATAACCTTGCGATACATCGTCTTGTCCTTTAATTGATTGAATATAAATGGGTCAGGTTTGACATTAACCTCAATAATCCAGGGTTTCAGACTGTGGTCAAGGCCGATATCCACACCGATTTGCATTAGATACGGGTACTTTTTTTTCATATGACGAGCTATGCGCAGGCTAAGCTCATTCATCTCCTGAACCAGTTCATTCCTGCGTTTTGTGGATGCATGCGATTGTAACAGCTTGTGAATATCCATCGGTGTACCACCACTATGATAATTGGTTACGATTTTCTTAGGATGACCCAGTCGGCCGATGATTCCGGTAGCTTCCCAATGTTTGGTCGGGCTTAGCTGTATCATGACTCGGATGTCAAAGCGTCTGTTATTGTGCTTAAGCAGATGGATTCCTCTCTGAATCAGATAACTTCTTTTATTCACCAAACGAGTCAGACTGCTATAAAACGATTCAAAGCTGTCAAACGTCAGGCGTTTTTGCTCGATCTGATAGACAAAATGTTGATGACTGTCCATCTCGGCCTTAATAACACCCATCCCGAAAGTACCTCTCTCAGGTTTGACATAGACCATTCCATATTTGCTGATCATGGATTTCAGATTCGTTTTGTTATATTTCTGTGTGTCGGGGATAAACGGTTTAATTGATTCATTATTAATGATCAATTTTGTTTTTAACCACTTGCTTCTTAACGGCTGCAATTTATCAACTCCCATGTCGTAAACTCTCCCTTCAGCAACCGCATTAAAGCCCGCTGTTTAATCTACATCCTGCAAGCATTATATGTAATACCGATAAAGGAACCCTCAACAAAAGCCCCTATTCGTAAAAATGTATATTTGCACATGCCCTGACCAAAACACTTTTGCACACATACCATATAATGAGTCATCACGATTTGTGCAAGGAGATGAGTAAATGTCCGTCCAGCGTGGAATCCGGTTGAATAATGCGCCTAAGATTGATGTTCTGATACCAGCGATCGAGAAAGATTTGGCTACCCTTCCCCTCGTCATCGATAACATTCGTCGTTATGTAAAACATCCCATTGGAAGCATATATATTGTTTCTCCGGTCAGCACCAAAATCAGAAAACTTTGTTCCCGTAAAAACTGCATTTTTGTTAATGAGCGCTCCGTCCTGCCTATAACCAAAAACGAGATACACTACCAGTCCTCCCGATGGAATCGGTCAGGCTGGTTATATCAGCAGCTGCTCAAAATGAACGGAGATTCCATTGTGAAGGCAAAATACTTTCTAGTCATGGATGCGGATACCGTACTGATTAAACCTCATTCATTTCTTGTAGAAGGTAAAACAGTATTTTACTGCCGTGACTGGAGCCAGCCGGAATATTTCAATACCTACCGCAAGTTATTAGGCATGAAAGCTCCGCGTCCCCGCTCTTTTGTCACCCATTATATGCTGTTCGACAAATCGAAACTCTCTGCCTTAAAACAGAAAATCGAAGCGCTTCATAAGCTGCCATGGTACAAAGCGATCATCTCCAATATCAATAAGAAGAAGCAGTTTGGTTTCTCCGAGTATGAAACGTATGCCAATTTTATGTATACGAAGAACCCAGGCAGCATGGTCCTTAGAAGTTCCATGAATAAAGGTCTGAATGTGAACGCTTCTTCGTTAAAAGAGCAACAAATCCGTAATCTGGCTCTTAAATACCGTTCTCTTTCCTTTCATAAACGGAAAATCTATAGTAAAGCTCCCTGAGCTTAAGGAGGAAGCCCATGCATATCGTACTGCTGTGCGGCGGCTCTGGCAAAAGGCTCTGGCCGTTATCCAATGAGCTTCGCTCCAAGCTGTTCGTAGATATACTTCCATCACCCGCTGGAGGTAGGGAATCCATGATCAGCAGAGTATGCCGCCAGCTTGACAGTTCATCCCTGACGGATTCAACGCTCATTATTTCACATCAGGATCAGGCTAATATTACGGCTCGACATACTCAAGGCAAAATACCAGTCATCGGGGAACCTTATAAACGAGGCACTTTCACTGCGGCAGCCTTAGCGACGTTATATCTGCAATCCTTCCGAATGGCCAAAGATGACGATGTGATCTGTATCGCGCCAGCTGATGTGTTCGCAGGTGAAGATTTTTTCGGAAACTTCCAATTACTGCCGGACATCTTGAAACATTCTCAAGCCGATATCGCTTTAATTGGGACAAGGCCTACACATGCTTCAGAACAGTATGGATACATCCTGCCGGGTGGGGAAGAACGTCATGCTTATGCGCCCATAACACAATTTATAGAAAAACCCGAAGCCACCATTGCTGAAACGCTGCTACAACGTGGGGCACTATGGAACTGCGGTGTGTACGCATTCACCGTTGCGTTTATGATATCTCATATTAAAAAAATGGGGCTTCCGGTTCATTATGATCAATTGTCGTCCCTGTATGAAGCGTTGCCTGAACGCAGTTTTGACAAGCATGTTGCAGAAAAGGCGGAGCGGGCCGTAGTCCTGCCTTATAAGGGAGTATGGCAGGATATCGGAAGCTGGGATACGCTGTGTGCACAATTAGATTCCCATGTAATCGGACACGGCGGAATCTCGGGTTCTTCCTCCGATTCCTATATTATTAACGAGCTTCCCTACCCCATCCAAGTCATTGGCGTGCCAGGTATTATCGCTGCCGCAAGTCCGGACGGCATTCTCATTGCCAACAAAAATAATTCAAATGAAATTAAATCGCAATTGGGCAGCTTGCCATTAAAACCGATGTATGGTGAAGCAACCTGGGGCAATTATCGTGTCATTGAGAGTTCGGTAGAAGATGAAAATACAACTGTAACCACATTAAACATAACAGTTCTACCGGGCAAACATATCGGGTTGAACTGGCATAGAACTGGGTGTAGAGCATGGACCGTGCTTGCAGGCAGTGGGCAAGTGCTTGTCAACGGAAAGGTCATGCAAGTGAGTATGGGCAATCAGTTCGCGATTACCAAGGAGAGTCTCTTTTCTATTCTGGCTGAAACCAGGATGGTGATCCTTGAGGTCCGGATCGGAGTAACAGAGGATAAAGACAACATACTTTTTGAAGAAGAAGATTGGAATGTAATCCTAAAAAGTGCAGGTTCATCTAACGCTTAATGGGAAAATGAACCGATTCAATCTGCGTGTCTTATAGCCCCTTCCATTCGCGGAAGGGGCTCATTGGCATAATTAAGGGGAAACCTGACACTTCTTCTCCCTATATCTTAGTTAAGCAACTTGCGAAGTTCCTCTACTTCCAGACGTGCAACTGGCTGGTAAGCGGAACTTTGTACATAACGCTGGAAGCTGTATAACAACTGTCTGCCCTCCAATGTAGTCATCAGACGCTCCAGATTCAGCGCTCCCATCAGCACTCTCCCCTTCCCGACCCGACACTCCATCAACAGGCCGAGCTTGTGGTTTCGCTCAAAATTGTCAATGGTCTGCACGATCGGCGTAATTCCTGGGCCAAGTTCATCCAAAATCATCGAGGACGAGTTGGATACGATATTCCACCACGGATAGGTCGAGTAATCTTCCGTGACAAAATGTTCGAATGCTGGATGATCCCTCTGAATCAACAAGCCCATCGTGCCCACGGGAACCTCTCTTTTCATATTCTCTGATATGGAACGAAACATAGGATAAGACCAGAAATCGGTGCTATAGAAACCTTGAATCGCATGTTGAATCTGGTCGGGATTTGGGAAAAGCATGATATCCTCTCCCTGCTCTAGCAACACCAGCGCTGCTTCGGAGAGTTCGGTAAAGAGATTTAATCCGGTCAATTCCACGTCCAGTTGGCTTGGGTAGACCCAAAGGTCATAGGACTTACGGATATCCGTACCTGGAATGGACAGTAACAGTTCCATCTTGGTCATCTTGGAGACTATTGGGATATGAATACAGAGATTTGTGATACTCACATAATGTTCTCCATGGAATGATGGAAGGTCTGCTTTTCCTTCTATAAGGGTGGAATCCTCACCATGTAGCTCCCACTTCAGATGAAGTCGGTCCAATGCCTGTCTGCGGAAGTAACTTAATTCAATCCGCGCTTCAAATAATTCTCCTGCTTCATAACTATACTTGGGAAACCGCGCCAACAACACAGCGTCGGAACAGAATGTTCTCCACTCCTCCGGTGTAATCATGCCCTTGGAATCCATGAATGCATCCAGTACACCCACCAGCGCTGTCCCCTGACCACTGAAATCCTGGAGATCCAGCAGTTGGAACCCGGCTAGTTGTTTCGAACGAAAAGCAGCCTCCAGTTCTTCCTTGTAACATGCGACCGCGAGCTTGCCAGAGGCTCTGAAGTAGGCTTCCGCAAGATGTCCCAGCCCTTTAGCTTCCAGACGCGCTTGGAACACTTCAAAGTTCTTCGCTTTGAGAGAGCCCGTATACTTGCTGATCTCCTCGAAATTAGGAAACGTGGCGTACTGTCCAATTTCATGCGAGATGATGGGTACGTGTGAGACAAGTTGGTCACTTCCAGCTTCGGCCTGCACTGTTTTGGAACCTGTCCCATACTGAATCTGAATCTCTTTGTCCCCAGTCTGACCAGAAGGCTCAGCATCGCTGCCTTGCTCAGGTACAATGTTTGAATCGTAATCTTTCAATGTATTTGGAAGGTCGGTCTGCACATGACCGAGCGGAGCATCACACATCGCATATGAACCTCTGAACAGGCGCTCTTTGGAGAAACGAACCCCGCAGAAGAATTCACTTTCCTCCAGAATGTCCGGCACAAACTGAAAGTTATTCGAACCTTCGGTGTATAGATGACGATGATCATATGCTTTGTATGCCTTCAGGATCGAATTCAATCTGTCCTTGCTTCCCCATAGTTCATTCCCCATGGACATCATGACAAACGAAGGATGATTACCAAAAGCACGCAGCATCGCAAATCCTTCGCTAATCAAGTAATCCTGCTCGGCTTGATTATGCCCATCCGAAGATTCATCCGTAATGGTTCCCCAGAACGGAAGTTCAGGCTCCATGTAGATGCCGAGCAGATCCGCTGCAATAAAAGCAGCCTCGGGAGGACAACAGGTATGGAAACGATAGTGATTGATACCGTAGGACTTGGAGATAGCGAGAGTACGAACCCATTCATCCACATCTGTTGGCGCGTATCCCGTGAGCGGAAAGATCAGCCCGTCATGTTTGCCTCGAAGAAACGTTTTGCGACCATTAATGGTGAATTTGTCTCCAGCAGCCCGGAATTCCCGTAATCCCGTCCACACTTCGGTGGAATCCAGCACTTCGCCGTCCTGATCTTGCAGATGAATATGAAGTTGGTACAGGTTAGGTTCATCATCACTCCATAACATCGCAACTTCGCCAATCTTGTACGTCAGCTGGATCTCCTGCGAAACCGGGGCGAAAATCTGTTCCTCAGTCGTATACACCGGATCTGCACTGACTGCAACAGCCGAAACCACGATTCGTACGTCTTGCATGTCGCCAACACGTACTGCCTTGATCTCGAAAGACCGAGTCGCAAGATCGGGATAGACCTGAACATTATCCAGGAAAACACGCTCGAAAAATTGAAGTTCCAATTTCCCGGTGATGCCGTTCCAATTCGTCTGCGTATCTTCGGATGTAAGGTGCCCACCTTTGGTTGGATAATTGGTATTGTCCACTCGAATGGTAATTGTATGAATCCCAGCGGTTAGCCCTGCCTCAATCTCGTAACGGTGAGGTGTGTTCAGACTGTTTTGTGTTCCGCATTCCACCCCATCGATCCAAACTGTGGTTACTCGTGTTCGTTCCAGATGCAAGAAGCAACATTTTCCAGCCAAGTGTTCGGGAATTTCAATCTCTCGTGAAAACCAGGCATAACCCTCAAATAAGTACTCATCCGTCAGCGCACCGATTAACACATTCTCGTTTTTCTTGCCCTTGGCCGCATGAGATGTAGTATTTGGCAATGTAATAACGTCTGAGAAATTCAGACCACGTTCCACCTTATGTCCATCGAGTTGGAGTTTCCATATGCCTTCCAGATTTATTGCAGCTATCATGATAGTGTCCCCTTTTAGATTCATATAATCGATACAAGTAATCGCTTCCAATTCACAGAAATCGTTTTCGAAAATCATACCTGTATTATAAACTCGCTTGATGCCCTCGCATAGATCATATAAATAAAAAAGTCGCCAATGCTGGCGACATCTTATGGATACATATCCTGTATCCTGAACAATTTTAAAATATGGTAGGAACCATGCCCCCGTCCATTCGGATGGGAGAGCCTCTAAAGGCTGAAGCATATGGGCTGCATACAAATGCAGCGAGTCTGCCTATTTCACTTGGCTTGATGAATCGCTGTAATTCGGACTGTGGCAGATTACTCTTCATAAAGTCTTTCTCTTTTTCCTCGAAAGTCAACGTCTCATCAGGGTATATGCCCTCAATGATTTTTTGTACGTTTTCGGACAGTGTCGGACCTGGCAGGATCGTATTGATCGTAACCTCGGTCCCTGCTGTCAGTTTGGACAAACTTTTGGATAATGACAGCAGCATTGACTTGGTCATGCAATACTGGGGCATCTGGCCTGAAGGCATAAGAGCTTCTTCACTTGCGATGAAAATAATACGCCCGTCATTGTTCTTCATCATTTTAGGCAAATAGTATTGAGACAAGCCATTGGCAGCCAACACATTAGTACGGAAATATTTTTCCCACACTTCATCATTTACATCTTCATAACTCATGATTTCATATATACCCATGCTATTAATTAAAATATCAACCTCAGGAAATTTCTCGAATAAAGCTTGGCGTTGCGCCATATCCACAAGATCAGCCGTAGCCTTTTGCGGAGAGGTCTCCGGAAAAGTGGACTTGATTTCACGAACTGTTTGTTCCACCTCTTCATCATTGCGTCCATTAATCAGCACATGAACTCCTTCTCGTACAAGTTCCATGGCAATGGCTTTACCGATCCCTTTTGTTGATCCTGTAACTAAGGCTGTTTTCTCTTTTAGTCCCATATCCATCCTGCATTTCTCCTTCTTAATTACAACTATCCGGCAGCCGTTTCTTGAACATTGCCAACAGCTTCATACACCGGATAGATATAATATTACGCGGTCTGAAGGGCCTAGTAACTAGCACATTGCGCCAGAATTATTGCCTGACACGCCAATTCGAAGGAGTATCCCCTTCCCAGGTCTTGAAAGCACGATAGAATGAATTCTGATCTTCATATCCAACCAGGAATGCCACTTCTTTGATATCGAGCGAAGAATCTGCCAGGTACTCCCGGGCCTGCTCACGTCTGGCTTCGGTTAATAATTGCTTGAAGTTTGTGTTCTCATCCATCAGTCGCCGCTGCAAGGTACGATCGCTCATGCGAAGCTCTTTGGCCACCGTCTGGATGTCAGGGCGCTTTCCTGTGAGACTGCGTTTCATGATCCATTTGACCACTTCAGTAACGGAACGATTGCTCTCTTGTTCGTCCAGCGACTGATCCAGAGCCGGGGTCAGAATCTCCAATAACTCCTCGTTATACGATAGAAATGGAAGACTCAGATCTTTCCGTTCTAACGTCAGGCGATTATAGTTCGAATTCGTATCGACTCGGCACCCGAAGTAAGACTCAAGGGTGGCTAGGTCACCCATCGCTTGGGAGAACTCAACCCTTTTGGCAGTCAAAGGCTGTCCTGTGCCCCTCCGTCCAAGTTCGATTAGAAATGCCAGCGTAATACCGACCAGTAATGGCGGACCTTGTTGTTCCTTATGTAACCATTCGAGTTCAATGATACATTGCTCCCCTGCTTCGGTAATCTGCAAACTCTCGGGAGGACACATTTGCTTGTAACGCACCATGCGATTCAACGCATCACGATAATCACGAGCATGGTACATCGCCAGAACAGGCGGAGGGTACTTCGATATTTCATATCCGGTTGCAAGTTTGATGAGGCCCTCGGCGGTGTCCCCAATGAGATCAGAGTAGGCCTGCCAGATTGCGAAGTACTGAGATTGGGTCACTACAGGTTTTTCTATTGTCTCAAGAGACAGTTGTGCTGTGCGAGCGATGTCGTCAACACCAACCCCTAATTGATGTAATCCAGCCCAAAAACCTGGATGAACCTTAATTCGATCATTCAGTTGAGATTGCATGTATACAGGCTCCTTTAACTTTGTTCCATTTTTCATTCTGATTTCTAATTATAGAATGGATGTACCTATTTTTGAATCTTACCTCAGCGAGCCATTTCCCGTCACAATAAAATAAAATTGAAGAGGCCCTTGCTGTTTCAGCATGGACCTCTTCTACTCTTGCTCTCCTAGAAATCTTTAACCGTCTCAACCGCATATTGCGGCAGAGGATTGCCAGGTAACGTTATTTTGGTTATTGCAATCAGTTGTTTATCTGACATGAACAGCTTTAGGATGGTTCCTTTGGTCGTTAGTGTACCCGTCACTTTAAGTGTTTCCGTATCATACTGTTTAATCATGCGATCTTTTCCTGTGAAAAAGATTTCCTTATGCGCTGAATGTACAGCTACATAGTCAAACGGATCGATTGCAGTCGCATATTGCATATTACTTGCAGAGTTATTGGTAGCGGACAAAACCGTTCCTGCTCCGTTTAATACATACTTGCCATCAGGTGTAATGCCAATAACCGTTGAGAACTTGTATTCACCGTGATAAGGAGAATCTTGCTTGCTACTAAACTTGCCATCCATTAACCGAAACATCTCAATATCTCTTGGCGAAGCGTCGGAGTCAACAGCATAGATCCGATCTTCCGAAGGATGCAGGACCATGTGACTTCCTTGTCGTATGGTTGCACTGGAGATCTCCTTCTTTGTCGCCCGGTCATAACTAATGATAGAGGTCCATTGCCCGGAGCCCGAATTAACGTAGACATGACCGGAATGATCTACCTCAATTTCATATGGATCGATACGAGTATCCCACTGATCTTTGATTTTAAGCGTGTCTGCTTCAAGTACAACGATCTGTCCTCCCTGCTGCTCTTCAAAGCGGTATGAACTGTAATCAGCATTGCTGAAGATGACATAGATCTCACCATTTGCATACATAAGCTTTCTTGGAGGAGTACTGAACGCAGTGGACTCTACCAGATTCTTGTTGTCAGCGTACCGATAAGCAAAAATAGTGGATTGATTTTCATCAATTGCAAAGATAACGGATTGAGCCGGATCTAAAGTGGCTTCACGAACCGTTCGCCCCATAAGATGAACATTCTGGCTAACAGTCGATGGCTGTTCTACAGGTGGATCTTGTTCCGTCACTGCTGTTTCCCTGAATTGATCTTGGTTAAGCACAGGGATGGATGAAAAGGATAATGCCGTGTATTTCTTGATCCAACGGGATGCATAATCAATTGGAATAGCAAAGTTCAAATCGCCTTTCTCTATACCCATTGTATTTACTCCAATGACTTCACCTTTCATATTAAGCAATGGTCCCCCGGAACTGCCGTTTGTGATCGGAGCCGTAGTCTGTATTAGCCTATCACCGCCGTAGTTTCGAATACCGCTAACGATCCCTGTCGAAATCGTGTTTTGAAGTCCTTCAGGATTACCTATGGCTACTACAGGCTGCCCCGTAGTAATTTTAGTCGTTAGTCCTACATGAAGTGGAGGAATATTCGTTCGCATTGATGTTTTGACTATGGCCAAATCGAGATTCTCATCCGCTACAACGACCCCTTGTACTTCATAATATTGGTCCTGACTCGTCTGGATCATATAACTGCTGGAATCAGCAATGACGTGATAATTAGTTAAAAATAAGCCATCCGATCGAAATGGCACTACCGAATCCGAGATAATTATCATCTTTGTCATACGACTCCAGCATGACTACACTTTGTTCCAGACGGGCAACTTGTTCTGTGGACAATGTTTTACCTGTGAATGGATCTTTCGAATAAGGAGCAAGTACAAACTTTAAGTAATCAACGATCTCCTTATCCTGTTTTGCATTAAGAATAGTGTTATTACTTACGACAATAATGCCTCGGTCAAAAAACACCTTTTTACCGAATGCTTCGCTTACCGCCCTTAACGGGAGGAACACTCTGCCTTCTTTGTATTGTGCCGGAGCGTCCAATGCAAAAGATTTGCCGTTAATGAACACCTTGCTGCTGCCTAATGTCAATTTAATGGATTTACCTGTGGCTTTAATGGTAGCTGTGGACGTTTTCGAGTCCCATGCCACTTGTGCTCCCAGACTCTCGCTTATGAAACGAAGAGGCAGCAGTGTCCGGTTATTTTTAACCAGAGGAACGATATTAAAATTGGTTTGGTCAATCAACGTGTCCGTATTATCAACGACTGCGTTTGGGCTGCCAAGCGAGAGAATGATAGCCCCTTGGAATGCGGCGTTAAAATCAAACGAATCTTCTTCAGCGTACCCTGTAACAGGTGTACAGGATAAACCTAATATAATGGTTACCAGTAAAATAATTGTACGTTTCATCATTTTCTTGCTGTCTCCTCATGATGTCAGATGATGGGTTGTTGCCTTTGACAGTTTACAGCAATTCTACCTATACTTCCTCTGGTATTATTTTGTTTTTATTTACATATATCGGATGATCATGGAGTTCGAGTGGAACGCTGGGAACAAGACTTCATTAAAGTTCCGGGTAATACGAAAACACGACTGCCATGAGTGGTCAGTCGTGTTCAAGTCAATCATTTAATATAGTATGAAAGAATGCACATTTTGTATGTTAAGCTACTCATTCAACGCAGTTTTGATCAGGGCGTTCACCCGTGAGTTAAACAGCAGACCGATATGGGATACGAGGGAAACGGAAATGTTGTTCGCCCCGTTCAACCGAGAAAGTGTCGGGGACACAATTGTATCACTGGTGGAATAGATTGAAGTCACCTTTATTCCACTCGGAGCTGTTGTTGTGGTCAATCGATTAGCCCCGCCAAGGGTAATCAATTTATCCACTTTGGAAGCGCCTCCACGGTTAAGTATGTAATAGAGACTATTCGCTCCACCCATGCTATGAGCTATAATATTGACTTTTGTATGACCCGTTTGGTTTAGAACATCATCTACGAATCGACTAATTGCTGCGGAGTTCAACAGTTGATTTCCTTGTTTGCTAGGAAGGTCAATCGCGAATAATTCGTCTCTTGTCCACCCTTGGCTACGCAAATAACTCTCAATTGCTGTAAAATTGCTATCTGAACCGGTCAATCCATGTACCAATACAATGGGTGTACGTGCCGTAGCTGCAGAAGCCTTTGAACTCGATCCTATCCCAGGTACCGATAAGGCAAGGATCATACTCATAAATACAACAAGTATTAATTTAGTCTTTTTCACTTCATTCACTCTCCTGTAAAATAATTTATATTCCATATATTACAAGCTAACATATGGAATATAAATTATAAATGAACCTTTAGTCCTATTTTACAGAGTTATCCAAATTATACTTCGAATAACATGATTACCTTTTATCAAACTCTAGTTCTCTACTTCTTATCCTTCAACGATATCTGCACGTAGATCCGTTGCAATCTCAATCATTTTGGGTACAATTGCTTCGTTAGAAATAGCTACATACAGATCCCCCATGTACAAACGAAAAGCAATCTGTGCACCCTCAAGGTCCCACATAAAAAAGTCCCCCTCGATGGTCATGGTGCTCTCAGCTCCTACAATGTTAAGAACCGGTGAATAGGTAAAATCGGGTTGGGATTCGAAGTAGAGTTTGCACTCTTCCAGCGAGATGGATTGTTCCACATTGCTTTCTTGCATGGATCGGGTAATTCGAAAACGCTGATTCATTGATTTGCCTCCAAAACTTGATTAATATATACATGTTCCACAGCATTATATTTTCTCATTTCCGTCTTCCACTGTCAAAACCATACATGCCCTATTCTTCGAATTCATATATACTGAATACAGTGCACAACGAATTTTACAATCAGGAGGAGTCAAATCAATATGTTGAAAACAGAATTCATTGATGTACTATCCATAGTCTCACATAAATTATATGATTCGGCTGCTAATGTCATGGACACAGCAAGCAGGTTAATTCCTGCAAATACGTTTTGTATCGCTCAGTTGGATCATCTGTCCACCAAAGTTCTGAACGTATATAATCGCGACAAACTAATCCTTGGTGAGGGGCTGGTCGTTGAGAACGCCGAGTCATACTGTGCACTCGTGACTGAACATTCCCAAGGCCCATTAGTAATCAATAATAATCTAACACATCCATTAACCAGACATATGGACGCAACCGAATTCGTAGGTGGATGCTCATTTGTCGGTGTACCCATACATAATGAGAACGGAGAAATTTACGGCTCCCTTTGCTCGTTTGATCAGGATTTCTATTCCTATCAACAAAAGGACGTGGATCTGCTTCTCTCCTTATCTTCATTTTTCACGAGTCTGCTTGAGATGGAAACGACGCTGCAACAGTTAAAACATGCGGAAGAGACCGCTGCAAAAGTGCTTGAAGAAAAGAAAAATTTGCTGGCCGTTCTCAGTCACGAAATCCGGACGCCAATGAATGGTGTTCTTGCCATGGCCAATCTGTTGCAATCGACCAGGCTGAATGAGGATCAATCGTTATATGTTAATGTCATTGAGTCAAGCGGCACCAGCCTTCTGTCGATGATGGATCAAATTCTGGACTATTCCAAAGCAGAAGCCGGTGCGATCTCTCTGGAGATCAAGCCCTATAGTGTCACTGAGACAGTTGAACATGTATTACAACTATTCTCTTCTGAAGCACAGAAAAAAGGAATTAGGTTGTACGCAGAATATAATATTAATGATCATCTGATGCTTATGGGCGATCAGCACAAAGTTCGTCAGATTCTAATCAATCTCGTTGGGAATGCGCTTAAATTTACGGAGAAAGGGGAAGTTTGTATCTCCACTCAGGTATCTGCTGATACAGTTGGTACTCTCCATGCATCCTACGAAATAAAGGATACGGGCATCGGCATCCCGCAGGATCGTCAGGATCTCTTGTTCAAATCCTATTCCCAGATTCATGGTAATTCAGGAAAGTATGGCGGAGCAGGGCTTGGCCTGTCCATCTGTAAACAACTCGCTGAATTAATGGGTGGCATTGTATGGCTTAAAGATTCCAGTGATTTGGGTAGTCAGTTTGTCTTTAATATTTCCAGCACTGCACCCACCGTCCATGCGAATATCTGAATAATGAATATATTATTCTATCTTAGAAAGATAGGAGGTATATACATTGACGCAATTTCTAGATGCACGGACATCCCAGAATGCCGCCTTGTTTAATTCCATCTCCATACCGATTCCAGTGATTTTAACGCCCCAATTATTCGGCCAGATTGGTCTCATAACCGCTGGAGCCGGAACCAATCTAAGAGTTTCATTAAAAGGAACCATCACGGTGCAATTGCCGCGTGCACTTTTTATAGTGAGAATTACTGTTGTAAGAGGAACAATCGCAACCGATCCAATAGTTTACTCCGTAAACCACACATATGGTCTGAATGGTCTGCTTAACCCTGAAGTGATTGTCTTCTCTGCCACTGACTATAACCCACCGCTCATGCCCCAATTAACCTACACCGCATTTATCAGCACAAACCTGCTCGGTACTACTCGGGTGGGACCCGAAAACTTCGACGGATATGTCGTTTCAGATTAAAAAAACACGTATAACCCCAAACCTCTAATCGGTTTCCCGTAGATTAGAGGTTTGGGGTTATTTATACAATTAACTTAACTACTTCTAAAAAGACCTATTAATCGATTACAACAAATCCATCAAAATTCTCGGGACCAACACGGATTGTACCCAACAAGTTGGAGCTTACAAAAGCAGTGTAGGTTAATTGTGGTAAAATCGGTGGATTGAAATCATCGCCTGAGAATGTGATTACTTGTGGTGCCAGTACACTTAAATCAAATGTGGATGTAGCAGAATAAATAACCGGGTCTGTTGACAAGGTACCTCTTACAACGGTAATCGTTATTCCCACAAGAGCTAAAGGTAATTGTACAGAAACCGTCCCTTTAAATTGAACTCTGGGATTCGCTCCCGCTCCTGCAGTTTGCAGACCAATCTGACCAAAGAGTTGCGGGGTATTTATGACTGTTATTGGAATAGCTATTGAGTTGGCCAAACTGGCATTCTGTGATGTTCTCGCATCCAGAAATGTGCTCATAAATCTACCTCCTAATGTTGGGATAGGATAGTATATTCGTAACGTAATATTGTGTTTGGACTTCTAACTCGGAAGAATCTATTAAACAGCGATATGGTATATATGACTATATTTCGGATCTTATTTGGAACTATATGAAAATTTTGTTATGCTACATATGCTAGATTACTAGATTTTGTTAGAAAAAATGATTCTATTATTATGTAACAAGTTGGAGGAGACAGAGAGCCTTTTATGCGTTGCACTCCTTTCAGGAAAAGGATCTTATCACTTCCATGAATTCCGTAGCCTTTGGCTGGAGCCGAATTGATCGTGAAGGTCAGTTCACGCTCCAAGGGGATGAATACCGTCTCCCTGCTGCTGCGGGTGACATTACACCCCAGTCCATCGTTGCTGACGCAGCAGATCAACAGATCCAACCGCAGCTCATGGTGTATGCATTGGACGGAAACGGCGAACTGACCAAAGTTCTGAGCGACAGCAGCCTGCGGCAGAAATCGATTGAAGGTATAACTACTGCTATCGAAGAGCATGGTTTTGGCGGAGTTGTTCTGGATTTTGAAGGACTTGGTTTTAAACTGGATGCGGTAGAACAACAGAAGTTACTCAATTCGTATGTAAAGCAACTAAAGAGTTCCTTGCCCCAGGACACAGCATTATCTCTAGCGGTACCACCGCTAAATAGTGCTTATCAAGGTTATGATTACAAGACACTTGCCTCTATCGCAGATGATCTTATTATTATGGCCTATCAGTATAATCCGGTTGGCACCAAATCTCAGGTACCTGAGCCCAATAGTCTTGTAGATCAGGCGATTCAATTAGCCATACAGGCCGGTGCCCCGAAGAACAAGCTTTTTCTTGGTATCAGTCTAAGCAGTGAAACGCCCTCCTCTGTAGATGACAAGCTTGGTCTTGCCAAACGTTATGACCTCAAAGGAGCCGCGTTCTGGCGTCTGGGTCTGTTCCGTTCCTACAATACCAAGATGGAAGATGCCGTGAACGCTTCTGTGATCAAAGAATAGACATCTTTGAGTGGATGCAGCTCACTACTCACTTAAATAAAAGAAGGACCACACCTCTGGTAGGCAGAGACTTGGTCCTTCTTTTCCTATCATCTCACTTCATAAATTTATCCACACTTCCAAATATAAGCTTCACAAACTGGGTAGGACCAGGCAAACGGGGCTGAAAGAGAAGAATGATCCCAATTACTGCCACCACTGCAGTAATTCCCGCGCTCACTATTCTGGCTCGCTTCTCTTTGCTACTCTTCCACTCTACATACACTATCGCAGTCGCCAGCATCAAAATCCCAAGGATTGAGCCTAGTTTCAAGCAATCACCTCTATTCTCAGGCTTGTAACAGGAGCCGATTGTGTTCAACTTTCGTCCTCATCAGGTATCCCCTGTGGTCCTGTTGATTTTCCAGTACGTTCTACGTGAGCATCTACTTTGACTTCCACGTCCAATTCAGGATAGATGGTTTCCCAGTTCTTCTCCTGCGCCTTCCATTGATGCGGATAATATCTGCGGAATTCAACTGCGAATTTGAAAAAATCGGAGCGCAGTTCCTTCTGCGACATGTTTAGAGCATCATGAGCCAAAGATGTGAGCTTAGCCGACCATTCCTGTTCCAGTTTAGTTAACACGGCGGGATCCGTCAGATTGGCATCTGTCGTATTTAACACCACTTCTCCCCTGGTTTGGATGTCGACCTTCATGCTCCACTGTTGGTTCACAATTCGCGGCTTCAACGAGGTTTTATTTTCAATGAGTCTTATCGAGAAAGAACCTTTTAACGGCTTAGACTCAACAGGCATGATAATGTTGTTCAGTTCTTTTCCGAGTAGTAATACACCTACGCTTAGTGGTTCTTTGACCGTCTTGACATAGCGATCCTTCTTATACAAGCTCAGACCTTTCACATATGGTGTCGTTGTCAGTTTATCCTGATCGGGCTCCGGGGGTAAGATTAACATGCGAGACAAAATGGCGGAACTGCTCGGACCTTCAATAGATTTAGCCAGTTCAAGCGCAGTAACACGTGTACCTAGCTTCAGATTGGCCATCTCACGCAACGATTCAGCAGAACTTCGCTCCAGTGGATCAAGTAACGCAAGGATATCTTTCGCAGCCTTTTCGCTTGAAAAGACATATGCATGCTCCCTGAACTGAGGGTAACGCAGGAAAAAATCGATGTACTCGCGAATACCGCGTTTGCCGGCTTGCTCACTAATGATGATGACTTCGCAGTGGCCCCAGAACATATTCCGAGGAACTTTACGTTGCAATCGATTCAATGCCTCGGCAATTGTACTTCCTTCCGCTGTTCGAATCATGGTAACCCCGCTTGGACTGCCTCCACTCCCACTGCTATCCCCTGCACTCGCCTTTCGCGGAATGAAAATCTGTGAAGTCAGTTGTACTTTTCCATCTTCGTAATCTATACCAGTAGCCAGCACAATAGCCAGGTCGTTAATCTCGATGCGATCCCAGCATCCACTTAAAAGAACACAACACAATATTGGCATTAGTAGTACCCTATATATTCTCAAGTGTTTCTCCCCCATCAATCAGGTGTTCGCTCAATTCTTTCTGAAATGTGCCCACCCTTTCTTCAGCCATGCGATGCCGTAGATCATAGCCGGAAGGATTAATAAAATGCTGATGGTATACAAGTTAGCTGAAGCGCTAACCAGACTGGCAATACCGGAGCCGCCGGACACAACCCAATAAGCAAATACCATACACAGGAACGAAAGTGGACCAACTACAGGTTTGTAGTCCCGCAAACCAAACCATTCCGCTGTTGAAGTAGCAAAGATATAAAGAAAAACGGAAATTTTAACGAAAATACCAAATATCCAGACTGCAATAATAAGAGACTCGATATGTTGCAGGAAGTCCGCAATGGTTATATATCTTGCTGCGATCATGACCGGAAATACAAATGTATCCGTCAAATCACCAATTAAAAACAGGCAAAACAGATTGGTAACCGTCATTGCGGTTGTTGTGAATACAAGGGAACCCAGCATGACCCGGGTTGTTCGTTTTTTTTCATTCACATACGGTAGCAGAAAAGCCAGCACGATATATTCACTAAACCATGCAGCAGGTGCAGCGGCTCCCGTAAAAATGGGAATTGGACCTTTCTCCATGAAAGGAAACAGCTCGGCAGGATTCAGTTCTCCAATCAACAATATGAAGATCAAAGCCAGCAGCACGATCAACAGGGTAACAAACACCTGAGAGGTTCGTCCGACAACTTCGATCCCGAGTCTGACATTAATCGCACATACAACAACCATCGTACCCATCACAATAAACAAAGGTGTGCGCGGAAGTGCATTATTGACAATGAATTCACCGTATTCCCGGATAATCAAGCCCGTCAGGTGGGGCAAGAAAGCGATATATATCAGGCCGAATAACTTGCCCGGAATCCGACCGAGGATCATTACACTGGATTGTATGAGCGTTTTTCCAGGGTATAGACGATCAAGTCCAACGGAAATACCAATGGCAGCCAATCCAACGATAGAACCTATAATTGGAGTCATCCACATGTCATGGCCCGCATAATGCATGGTAATACCCGGCACAGACAATATGGCAGTCGCTAGAATGGCAGGAAAGATCAAGAATGCCAATTGCGTCTCCGATATTTTCCCTTTGTCAGTTAACATGTGTAATCCCGCTCCCTTGATTGCTTGAGTATGGGTTGTTCTAGTCTGGTTTGTTTCTTGGTGCCGGTCGCCACCATACATCCTTGAGTTCCTTGCTCATCGTAGGGGCTATAGGTGACAGATAAGGTGTTCCGAATGAACGAAGACTGCTCAGATGAATAACAACCAGGATGACTCCCAGCATGACACCTGTAAGTCCCAGCGTTCCCGCCAGAAACATCATAGGAAAACGCAGTAATCGGGTCGCGATGCTGGCAGCATAGCGGGGTATCATGAAAGAAGCGATACCGGTAATCGCAACAATGATAATCATGGGGGCTGACACAATTCCGGCACTCGTCGCCGCTTGCCCAATAATTAGGGCTCCCACGATACTGACCGCCGATCCGACCTGCTTCGGCAATCGGACGCCAGCCTCACGTAGTGCTTCAAAGGCGATTTCCATAATGAGCGCTTCCACCAGTGCAGGAAAAGGGATCTCTTCTCTCGCCCGAGCAATACTGAGAAGTAATACAGTAGGAATCATCTCCTGATGAAACGTAGTAATCGCTACATAAGCCGATGGAAGCAGCATGGATAAAACAAAAAAAACGTATCGCAGCCAGCGTACAAAAACACTCATAAACACATTTTGATAATAATCTTCGGGGGATTGTAACATGGAAAAAATGGTCACTGGCGCGATAAGGGTAAACGGCGTTCCGTCAACGAGAATAGCAAACCGACCTTCCAGCAAGTTGGAAGCAACGACATCCGGGCGCTCTGTCGCAATCATCTGTGGAAATGGGGAGTATCGCTGGTCGACAATGCCTTCTTCAATGTACTGACTCTCCAGTACGTCTCGAAGCTTTAAATCAGCAAGTCGTGTCTGCACTTCCTTGACCAGTTTGGGGTCAATAATCCCCTCCATGTATACAAGTGAAATACTGGTGTTAGTTCGATCTCCCATGTTACGTGTATGGAGCTTCAACGCAGGTGTCTTGAGACGTTTGCGCAGAAGAGACATATTCATGGTCAACGATTCTGTGAATCCATCCCTGGCACCGCGCACGGTTGATTCAGCTAAAGGTTCTTCGGTTGAACGATTTGCGGCTTGGTATAGAGGGTATGTAGTTCCGCCTATTGAACCCTCCAGCAGTAACAGAGCTTCCCCCTCAAATATGGCCTGTACTGCCTGAGTGGTCGTTTCAACATTCTTAACAGAGGCTAGGGGAACTTGTGCAGCTTCGATCCCCATTTCCTGAATGGGCGTTAGTACCTGTCGTTCCAGGCGCTCCGTATCGCATACACCAACACAATATACGCATAACGCTGAAGTAAGACACGCCGTTTGGAATGTATGAAATACAACGTCCGAGCAACCCGCAAAAACGGAGCGTAACATTTCTTGATCAACAGCAAGATGTCCGGTTAATGGCAGGTCCTGTTGTGTTATCGCTGATGTGTCCATGACGCCTCCCCTTTCCGTGAATGCTCCGTCCAGATATTCTCAGTTAAAGGTATCCTTTACTTATCAGATGGGATATATACGCAAAATATAGAATGCCAAAAAAGCCGCCCTCATGAGCGACTCTGATGATATAGAACGCTATTCATTCCTATGAATCCGTTGATCTTGCTCTTTGCAATTCCCTATTTTCTATTGATCACTATCCTTTCACAGCACCCAAAGCAACACTTCCAATAATCTGTTTGGAAAATACAGAGAATACAACAATAATAGGCAGGATTGAGATCGCTACACCCAAATACAAGAGCCCATAATCCATCCCATAGTAACCCTGCACTAGCGCAACCAATACCGGAAGCGGATATTTATCCAGGGAGAAAAACAGCACAAGCGGTGTTAGGAAATTATTCCATGATCCGATAAATGTGAATATGCCAAGGGCAGCAATCGCTGGCCCCAGAATAGGCAGTACAATCTGATTAAACGTCCGGAACTCACCGGCACTGTCCACCCGTGCAGATTCAATAATCTCATCCGGGATGCTGCTCTCCATGAACTGTTTGATAAAGAATACATTAAACGCGTTAGCCGCAGCAGGCAAAATAATGGCGGCATAGCTATCCAGAAGGCCCATCATGCTGAATAGTCGATATACACCAATCAGAGCCAGTTGACCCGGCACCATCATGGTTGCTAACAGAAACAAGAACAACCAGTTCCGCCCTTTGAATTTAAATTTGGCAAAGCCATACGCAGTTAAAGCCCCAATATACAGAGATAACACGGTTGATGTTCCGGCAATGAATATACTGTTGGCAAACCCGCGCCATATGTTGATTTTGGATACCATGTTCATATAGTTATCAACCAAGAATGAGCCCGGGAGAAATGTAAACGTCGAAGCAATCGTTGCATTATTATGTGTGGAATAGATAAGCATCAGATAAAATGGAATAATACAGAGCACGGCTAGACCCACCAACAGCAGATAGATGATGATCTTGCCAACCGTCAGTCGCCTTGTGCTGGCATAATGCTGAATCGCTGCATTTGGTTGTTCCATTGATTTCGCAGTTTGCATAAAGAACTCCCCTCCCTATGAACGGCTCTTGCGCTTGGTCATGATGAAGGATGCAACAGACAACAATATGATAATGATGAACAGGCAAAATGCTATGGCAGCGCCGTAACCAAAACGCGTGCTCTGAAATGCTACATTATAGAGATACATAATACTGGTCATGGCTGCCCGGTCAGGACCGCCAGTTCCATTGGTCAGTGTAAATGGCTGATCGAAAATCTGGATGCCCCCAATAATAGATGTAATCATCTGAAACAGAATAATTGGACGGAGCATCGGCACGATAATATGAATGAAAATATGTTTCTTTTTCGCGCCATCCATCTGGGCAGCCTCCAGCAGAGAAGGGTCAATGCCCTGAAGACCAGCTAGGTAGATGACCATGGAATAGCCAAAGTATTGAAAAAACAAAATGGATGATACAATCAGACGCATAAACCAGGGATCATTTTTCCAGTTAATTGGATCTTGTATTATGCCGGTTTGCACCAAAAAATGATTCAGTCCGCCAGACTGCCAGTCAAAAATCAAGCTGACAAGCAATCCAAGTGATGCAGCCGTAACGATGTTGGGAAAAAAGTATACGGCTCTGAAAAAGTCCCGTCCTTTGAGCAGCTTATCATTCAGGATAAAAGCCAACACAAGTGAGATTGTGAGTTGTGGAACTACAGAAACGCCCCAGATAAATAACGTATTAAACAAGGTTTTGTAAAACAACGGGTCTTGTAATACGGCGACGTAGTTACCGATCCCTACAAAGTCAGGTGTCGTGATGCCATCAAAGTTGGTGAAACTGATGTAGAGCGAATATAAAATGGGATACAGCCCAAAAGTGGTGAAAATAATAAAAAACGGAGCAATGAAGTAGTAGCCGTAATGGTCCTTCCGAATCGTTTTGGCAAACATGTTCTATCCCCCCAGTTATCATCGGATGTGTATAATCATTCGCTTACTTCTAGGGCGTGTCTGAAAACTGCGAAGAAAGTTTTCAGACGCGTCCTAAGCTATTCCACTTCCAGCTCTGGAAATCTCAAGGTAACATCACGTTTGATTCGCTTTACGACTTCTTCCTTGGTCTGAATGTCCTTATTGAGATATAACTGGAGTACAATCTTGTAGATATCATTGTTAATCGTGGCATCATATTTGGTGCGTTCGTATACAGGAACCCGTTTTGCAGCCTCCGAGAAAAACTCGAAATGCTTCTGTCCTCCCAAATAGGACGATGAGAGCGACGAGGCAAGTTCATCATTCACAACCATGTTGCTGGTAAAATAATCCTGCTCTTTTGCGAGCTCCGACAGAAAGTCGTGGTCAAAGTTATAGAACTCGATAAACTTCCAGGCGAGATCTTTTTTGTCACTTTTACTATACATCGCTATATAAGTTCCTCCTGCACTAAACGCTGACGGTCCCTGAGCCAAGCCCCACATGCCTTCGGTATCCGGGGCGTTTGCCTTGAACGTATATTGCAGTGCCCAAGTTGCCCCGGGATAGAACATGACCTCTCCTTTTTGCATGGATGCGGCGTAACCGGCACTTCCATCTTCATACTCGGCAAGTACATTCCGCTCACGTGCTTCACGTACAAGATCGAGCACTTCCAAGTAGGTTGGATCGATGACAAGCTTGCCATCCTTCACCCAAGGTATACCATCATATGAATTCGATATAGCGTTCCAATTCGCTAATGCATGTACTTTATTTCCGCTAAGTTGCTGTACCTTCTCTCCAATCTCGAAGATCTTCTCCCATGTATCAATCTGTGAACCCACCTGCTCAGGATCATCGGTACCCAGATATTTCTTCGCCAAATCCCGACGATAGTAGATGCCCCCTGGTGTTCCCTGATAACCTATTGCCCTGACATTTCCTTCACTATCCTTTTCATTGGCCTGTACAAAAGCATATTGTTCCTGAATAAGTTCATTGGCGTTATACGGCGAAGCGGATAGATTCTCCAGATATGGAACGTCAATCAGTTCTCGAATATTCGCATTTTCAATCATAAATACATCTGGAGCCTTCGAGGTTGTCTGTAGGGCAGATTTCAGCTTGGTGATATAGAAATTACCGGGGATGTTGACAAAGTTCACTTTGATGTCAGGATATTTCTGTTCGAATTTCTCGATGGCGTACCCTGCTTCATCCGTAAAACTCCACACGGTAATCTCCTGTTTCTTGGTTTGATTTGATGGACTGAACTGACAACCAGCTAACAACATCGCTGCACATACAAATACAATAGTTGGCTTAAACCACTTCTTCATAGGCCCCCTCCTTCAAAAAGGAAACGCTTACAATTTATTAGAGTATATTGATTTTGGAGAGGGCTTTCTCCACAAATATTGTGCATTACCCTTCATATTTTGTGATATTCGTACGATGTTTCTTACGAAATTCGGAGGGCGTGCAGTCATTATATTTTTTAAAAAGACGATTATAGGAGTTAACATTGTTGAATCCATGTCCGATCGCAATCTCCAGAATCGTATCCTGACGGAACAATAAGGCCCACTCTGATTTGATAATTCGAAAATGATTCAAGTATTCCATCAGTGTTACTCCCTTGATCTCTTTGAACAGCTTGCAGACATGGAACTTGCTGAATTTAATATGTTCCGCAACCTGTTCTAGCTTGATCGGTTCAGCATAGTGCTCCTCCAGGTATTCACAAACCGATTCAAGGAATTCAAATTTTTTGGAGGAAGTACAGGGCCATCCTGAAGATGATGATTCATCGGTGGTATCCGGTACTCTTGTACGCAATAAAAGTATGATGAGATCATACAATCTGGATACCATTAACCATCGGTATCCCGGCTTTTGATTTTTCTTCTCGGTAATGATGACATCTATATATTGAGCCAGATTGCTCTGACTTCCCGTATTCGAGGGAATAACTGTTGTTTTGTTGAAAAGTTGCCCGAGATCGTGAATTTCAGCTTCGGTCGTGAAACTCCCCGTTAACAATTCGAGTCGGAACAAGATAATGGTCAAATGTTCGGTCCCCGGCAAAAAGCAGTGCACATCCCCTGGTTTGATCAGCAGCACATCCCCTTTTTCCAACTCACACACGTGGTCGTTCACGCCAATTCTGGCGATCTTACCATTGACGAGAACCAGTTCAACCTCATCATGCCAGTGTGCAGCATAATTGAACTGATTTCCTGTATGAATTACCCGAATTGGGAAACCTTCTTGCATATGGCCTGTCTCCAAAAAAGTGGGTACGCCCATCGTATCAACCTCCATTTATTTCCAACACAGAAAAACTCCTCGTCTTTATATTATGCATAAATGGCTACTCTCCTTTCTTTTTAAATATTTAAAATTTTATAGAATGAAAAAAAACTCCTCAACTCAGGTTGAGGAGCCGAACAGAATCACGTTCCACGCATTGGATGTCCAGTGTATATAACGTCTCTACGATCTCTCCGTTCAGCAGTTGGAAGAGAACATGACCTGCAAGCTGGCCTGCATCCCTCTTTGGCTGACGAAATGTGGTTAAAGGTGGATTCATGTACTGAGATGCAGGTATATTGTCAAAGCCAATTACGGATAACTGCTCAGGTATTGAGATATCATGCTCCCTGAAGGCTTCCAAGCCGCCGATCGCCATTTCATCATTTGCAAAAAATACAGCGGATGGCAGCTCTCCTTCAAGCAGTTTCTTGGCTGCATTGTAACCATCTTGCTTCATGTATTGTCCACCAATTTTCCATTCGGGGTTCTCTTCGATGCCTGCCTCCTTCAAGGCTTTCAAATAACCTTGATAACGATGGAGATTACATTCCGATTGTGACGGGCCACTAATATAAGCTATTGTCCGATGCCCTTTATCGATCAGATAACGGGTAGCCAAGTACCCGCCTTGCGTATCACTCATCAAAACCTTTACAATATGTTGAGCATCCAGATCCCGATCCATGACAACAATAGGAAACCCTGCTTCAGATGCTTCAATCAGCAACTGATCTTGAATATTCTGAGCGATAACAATAGCTCCGTCAATTCTTCTTTCTCGAATATAACGATGAGCTGTTGATTTCTCTCCACCCAACGAACTACATACAATCATATCGTATCCATGACTCATAACGACGGTTTCTATTCCATTCACCAAATCCGAGAAATACGGGCTGGACATGTCATGGACAATAATACCAATGGTTTGTGTACTATTTCGTTTTAATTCCGATGCAGGACCATGCCTAACGTAATTGAGCTGACTTGCTGCCTCAAGTACTCGAAGTCTTGTCGGCTCACTTACATTCCCTTTATCGTTGAGTACGCAAGATACGGTCGAACTGGCTACACCAGCCATCTTGGCTACATCTTTAATCGTTGTCATCATATATACTCCTCAAAGACAGTTTCATCTGTTTAGTTCATTATGGCAGTAACACAGCAATACACACGGGATAGTTCACTAGCATTTTAACACGTCAGTCCAGTCATGTCTCTTAGCAAAACATCAACTACGAAAAAACATATTTAAGAAACCGAGGTGCCTTCATGAGATTTAGTGAATATGTAATAGGTCAGCGTTACGAAACCACATCCTTGGCATTATCCAAGAGCGATATTATGGAGTTTGCCACAATCTATGATCCACAGTACATGCATTTGGATGAGGAAAAGGCCAAGCAAGGCCGCTTTGGCAGTTTAATTGCTTCTGGCATGCAAACGATGAATATCTCCTTTAAATTATGGATTGAGGTCGGCATCTATGGAGAGCATGTCGTTGCGGGCACCGGTATGAATAACATTCAATTCCTGAAACCTGTCTTTCCGGATGATGAACTTCATGTCATTGCAGAAGTCATTGGATTGACTCCCAGACGAAAAGGGAATGGGATAGTTACCGTGCTGCTGAGTACTTTTAATCAGAAGAATCAAAAGGTATTTCAGGCAGAATTAAGTGCATTGATTGATAATTAAGGCTGAGAAAGGCGAAAAAGAAGCCGCCAATTGGCGACTTCTCATGGATATATTGCGTTTTTTATAATATTAAGCGTTATAACCTTTCAATACCTGCCCCAAAATCTCTACACCCTTGACAATCTGTTCGTCTGACGGGGTTGAGAAATTAAGTCTGATGGCATTACAAGGGTCTTTCTCGTTCACCAGGAATGCATTTCCCGGTACAACCGCAACCCCTTGAGCTGCCGCTGTCTTGGCATAATCAAGCATGGGCACATGTGCTGGCAGGTCACACCAGAGGAACAGTCCACCATCCGGTTGGGTATAGGTAATGGACTCACCCATATGTTCTTGCAGCTTGTCCATCATCAATGTTGCTTTTCTCCGATATACCTCACGAATACTGTTAATGTGCCCTGCGTAGTCATACTCTGTCATGAACTTGTATGCCAGGATCTGTGGAAGCATGGCCGTATGTACATCTTCTCCCTGTTTGGCAACAACCATCTTCTCCACCACTTCATGTGGCGCTTGTACAAAACCAACGCGCAGTCCTGCTGACAAAATTTTAGAGAATGATCCAACATAGATGACCAGACCCTCATCATCCATAGATTTGATGGTTGGTACATCATCTCCATTGAATCGAAGCTCTCCGTACGGGTTATCTTCCAAAATCATAACGCCATACTTCTTAGCCAGCTCGTATATGGCCTTACGTTTTGCAAGACTCGTCGTTACACCAGTCGGATTCTGAAAACTCGGGATCACGTAGATCAGTTTCACATTGGGCTCCGTTTGCAGCGCCTGTTCCAGCTTCTCGATATCCATACCGTCCATCTCCATCGGAACACCGGCAAGCTTTGCACCGGATGCCCGGAAGGAGTTCAGGGAACCGATAAAGCTCGGACTCTCACAGATGATTGTATCCCCTTCATTACAGAACACTTTACAGGCAAGTTCAATCCCCTGCTGTGCTCCAGATACGATGAACAATTGATCGGATGGTTTACCGGTATCAAAACCGGTCTTCAAATGTTGAGTCAATGCTTCCCTGAGGGGAACATATCCTTCCGTAATCCCATATTGCAGAGCCGTGACCGGGTCATGCTCCAGAATAGATTGAGTGAATGTGCGAATCGCCTCAATAGGAAAAGTTTCCGGAGCGGGGTTTCCCGCAGAGAATGGAATTACATTTTGCCCCGAAGAAGCCTTCAGAATCTCACGAATAATGGATGGTTGCAGTGCTGCGATACGATTGGAAAATGAATAGTTCATCTTAAATAGTGCCTCCCGACATTTCATCTGAATTAACTCTCTATCATTACATTAGATTCTATTATACGAGCATTTCCCGAATTTCCAAACTGTCTTCACAAAATTAATGATTGTACGCCAAAAAAGAGGCCGCCGTCAGCAACCTCTTTCGCAAAAGTATTGAGCACAATTTCAGCCTATCAGCGCGCTGCGTTCATCTCGGATAACCGTGTGGCCTTAACGACATAAGCGGCTAGACCGGGGATCATCCGGGCCAGACCAGGATAGAATTTATTGGATTTGGCAAAAGCCAGCTTTTGAATTCTTCTTGCGCGTCTGAGCAATTGGGTGAATTCCCGGCTTGCTTCCAGCGTGTAATTACTCTGCCAATCGGCATGTTCAATGTCGCCTTGAAGGTACTTGTCAGTCCACCTTGCACACAGGAGTGAGGAGCGAAGGGCAATGGACATTCCGTCTCCACATAAGGGAGGTATCATTAGCATAGCATCCCCAATATGCGGATATTGGGACCACGGTTCAGGAACATTGGACAGATGTAGCGGCGCAATCGACACTTGCGTTCCATCTACAGGCTTTCCTTCGGCTAAACGGGCTGCCAAACTCACGTTCGTCAGGGATGCCGCCTGTAAAATATCGTTTACAGACTTGCCACTTCCCTGGACGGTATCTAGTGTCAACAATGCGGCGACATTCACAATGCCATCCTCAATCGGGGAAATGCCCACGTAGCCACCCTCGCAAAAATATAACTCTACCCGTGCGGGAATCTCAATTCCGCTGAAGTGGGACTTAACGCCAACATATACGGTTTGGTCCCGCAGATCAGGTGCGGAAGCCATCCCGCGCGGCTTTTTGGTCCCATGTGCTCCGATAACGGCTTTGGCTCTGTAACTGATTCGCTCATCTCCCTGTTTCACCTGGACCTCATAACTGGCATCCTTATGCTGCTCGATGCTCGTTATGGTCGCTTTGGTCACAATCTGGGCTCCGGCGTCCAGAGCCTTCTGATGCAAAATCTGGTCCAGCTCATATCGACTTATGCCATATGCGAATCCCGGAAGCGGTGCTTCGATCACTCCGCCTTGTGGCATAACGATTTTGGCATGATCCATGGTGCTGGGTTTCTTCGACTGGTCCAGAAGGTGAATGTCCAGAACTTCTAACATCTCCTTGGTTTCGGGTGACATGAACTCACCGCAGGTTTTGTGCCGCGGGAACTCCTGACGATCCAGCAAAAGGGTCCGATGACCTTTCCCTGCCAGTTGCATTGCACACGTACTACCGGCAATCCCGGCTCCGATGACAATCACATCTATCGATTTCGACACGTAAGTTCACCTGCCTTTCGTGGGAATAACAACAGAGTAACGGAATAATGGCTTCCATTCATAGGTCATCGTATCATGATTGAGACGTTGTTTAAGTTCCTTCCAATCTCTCCCTGTGAAGCCTTTGGCTACAGATAGTGGCCCATCATGACGAATATACCGATTGCGCGAGATCATTCGTGTTGTAATCCAGACCGCTTTATAGGATACCGGATGGCGGTGAATATCATTAATGACGACACCATATCTCGATGCTCGCAGCATATGAGAAACCATATCAACCAACTGATCTCCGTCAAAATGATGCACAAACTGGGAACCTGTCACGATATCTGCGGAAGCATCCGGCAGTTGTGTAAGATCGGCACGTTGTACCCTGACTCGGGGTTCGTCACGGAATAGTTGTCTTGCTTCCTCACACGCCTCTTCCGTCAGATCGACCAGCGTAATCTCCAAATGAATGCCCTGACGATCCGCCCATTGCAGTAGTTTCTGGTTCACATCCCCTGAACCTGCCCCCACATCCAGAAGAGTCAGCTTATCCGGCCTTCCGACAGAGTTCCATAACTTCTCTACACCAGCCAGAGTTGGGCCAGGTGCTGCAAATATTTTGTTAAGACGTCTCAGATGTCTAAGCGCTTCACGCAACTCCTCCCCTCCCAGAGAGAAGTCATCCATCAGTTCATCTTCCTTGGCTCGGATGGACAATGTTCTAAAAAAGGACATGATCGTGCTCCTCCATCACTGAAGATAATGAGGGTACATAAGTGAATTTCATCAGCTCTGCGGTGAGTCCCGGTCCAAATGCCATGGCTACACCATCTGTGGAGGATTGAACCTGTGCCTTCATGTCCTCACGCATCGCGTTCAGTACAAACAGAATGGTATTAGAGGATAAGTTACCATACGTTCTGAGGACATCCCTGCTATACTTCGTTTGCTCGTCTCTCAGCTTCATTACATTCTGTACAGAGTCAACAATCCCGCGTCCTCCCGGATGAATGGCCCACAGTTCTGGAAGCTGTTCACTTTGCAATAACAGACGCAACTCCTTTTCCAGATGAACACCTAACAGCTTCGGAATACGAGGGGATAGATACAGGTCATACCCCAGATTCCCCACCTCCCACGTCATATCTTCAGTCGAATCCGGAAGAAGTACAGAATAACCCGTTCCCAGACTCAGAACATTCTTGTGCTGAGGTTCTGGTGTGCCCACCACACAAGAAGAAGCAGCGTCTCCAAAGAATGAAGCTGCAAACAGCGATTCCCTATCTTGTACGGGCTGAAAATGAATGGTGCACAACTCTACACAGACAACAAGCACCTGTGATGCCGGAGCACCCTGCACGACATCTCGTGCCATCTGAATGGCTTTCAACCCTGCAGCACACCCCTGAAAGATCAGCGGCAGTCGATTAACACGGGCAGACAAACCCAAATGACGGATGAGCATAACATCCAGACCCGGCAGATATTGACCGGTACAGCTGACCGTGATGATATGTGTGATGCTCTTTGGAGATACGCCTGAATCCTCCAGGGCTTTCTCTGCCGCCTCAATCCCGAGCGGAAGCGCCTCTCGCTTGTATGTATTCATACGTTCTTCAGTTGTCGGGACGTCTGATCGCTCACCAGAGGGCAGATAACGGCATTCTTCCAGTGAACCTAGATAGCTCGGTTCCACGGTATATCGAGTTTCAACACCACAGGACTTGAATATTCGCCTGGCAAACCGGGCCAAATCTGGCCGATCCTGAAGAGAAGAAGTGATCAGCTCTGCAATATCTGACTGCGCAACGGGGTGAACAGGTAGAGCCGTTCCCATGCCAAGAATCGCGATATCGGATGGACTGTTATATTGGTTCATAATAAACCTCCTGGTATTGGTCATTATTTCCTCTAATTTAACAACTCTTACCCTTAACGATATCGTTATAATCTCAAGAAGGCTCCTGATCTAGTTTATTAACACATCTGCAAGCTCAGAAGCCTGGTTTCAACAAGCCATCGAAGCAAACACACTAATGAACCAAAAAAAGCCGCCATTAGGCGACTTTAAGGTAAACATATTCCTTCTAAGCGTCATTGTGATGCACGTTATTTGGAAAATACTTCTCTGATCTTGTCACTCATCAGGTACCAGGCATCCTCAGCCATCTCGAGATCGCCAAAATGCGTAAATCCATGAGCGGCTCCCTCGTACTCCTTAAGTGTCACCTTCACACCGCTTGCTTCCAGGCTTGCTGCATATGTTCTTGCTTCTTGGGCAAGTGAATCTTTCTCCGCGGTAATAATCAATGCTTCTGGAAGACCCTCTAATGATGTTGCGAGCACAGGTGAAGCCAACGGGTCTTGCGCATCTTCTAGCGTTTCAAGGTACATGGCATTGAACGTTCTTGCGATATCGGCTGGAATGGCTTCTTCAAAACTCGGTTTCTCGGCAGGATCTGTAGCCACATCCAACACGGCATAATCCATAACTTGTAGAACAATCGGCAGCTCGCTACCACGTTGCTGGTTCAGCAAACACACTGCTGCAGCAAGATTACCACCAGCACTATGCCCCCCAATAGCGAATAGAGACGGGTTAACCGATAAGGATTGCGGATTGGTGTGGACCCACTGTACAACGTCGTAACATTCATGGACCGCCGTTGGGAACTTGTGCTCTGGTGCAAGACTGTAATCGATATTAACGACCACACAATCAGATCGATCAGCGATCAGGCGACACCATGGATCATCCATCTCTGCTTGTCCTAAGATGAAGCCACCCCCATGCATATTGAAGAAGGCCGGCAGAGGAGCGGAATGATCCCTATCGGGTGTATACACGAGTACACGCGTATCACCTTTCGTCGTAGGAATCATGACTTCTTTTAATGTGACAGCATATGTGGAACTGGGTTGAAGAGCTGCACCTGTACCGACGACATTTTGACGCATACGTTGTACCATTGCCAGTTGTTGTTGTTGATCCAAAGATATCACTCCTTTAATTGATCGCCAATACTCCTTACGTTGTCACTTAAGTATAGATGACACTCGTCTATTCCGTCATGTGCAATTCATTCGATATGTATTGATCAACATGCTCAAACGTGGACCAAACTTACCTTCCCCTGCCATTGATGCTTCAAAGTTCGCATTCAGTACCAAGAGATCGGTTTGGATCCGCGCTTGTTTCCTTCTTTTTGTGGAACATCATCCAGACCCCCAATAAACAAAATAAAACGCTGCACCCCATGCCAAACAAGCTACTGGTTTTTAAGGCAAGAGGTGAGCCTTGCATGGTAAGTAATGTCGCTTGGGTCACCACGATGGATACCATCGCATCGGTGAAGTTAATCATTTTCAATGTAGATGTAATCGGGTTATGGAGATGACGGTTAGCCCAGGTGCCATACACGGCAAAAGCCAGCTTGGTAAAAGCAACTGTAGATACGATATACACGATGATACCCTCATATATGAAGGCATCGCCGATTAGATACATTCGAAGGCAGACCATCGAATAGGATGCGCCCAGTAGACACAGAAACAGACCTCCGCGCTTATATACCGTAAGCTCCAATCTATATCTTTCTTCGGGAGACTCCATCCTCTTGGTAACTGTATATTTATGGAGCACTTGGCCTTTCGCCACACAGAGGATCAGATAATATACGGCATTCGTAATGAACCATCCCGAAAGCAGATATATGCCCAGGATTAACTTGCCTATCCCTGTTACAGCATTGATAACAAGGGATGCCACATTAAACAAGGCCGTTCGATCTTGTTTATTTCCAAGGTAATGGAACCAAATAGATTTCAAATATGTCTTCATTTTCATAGGATATTCATTCTGTTAGAGAAGCAGACCATTAGCCTTTTCACCTACCTCTTAAGTCTCAATAACATGATGAATGAGGTGTAGAGAAAGTGGTATACGTTCTCCTCATTCGACAAGAGATTCCCGAACGCTTTTTGGAAGGGATTTGATAACCATATCATAAGAATGATCGATCATGACGTAAACATCCTCATCGGACAAGGAACCATCCAGCGTAATGGTATTCCAGTGTTTTTTGTTCATATGATATCCTGGTTGAACTGCTTCATGTTGCTCTCTCAGGTTCTCTGCAATAATGGGATCACATTTTAAGTTTAAGCGACAGTTTTTTTCTTTGTTTTCAAAAATAAGCGCGAACATCTTACCCGCAACCTTAATCGCGACTGGATCAGGCCCAAATGGATAATCCTTGGTCGCACCTTTTTTCTCCAAACTGTATTTAATCATCATATCCTTCAAGTCATTACCTCCCTTTCACCAATGGACGATATAATGATACCGAATGTAAGTTCGTATGTAAATAAGCTTGTTGCACATAAAAGCACATAATAAAACCTCCTCCAAATGAATGGAGAAGGTTTTAGCTGAATTTATTTAGGTCTTAATTGGCTCTATCATTCCTAGTTTTGTTGCTGCGGCTGAATGAGCCATGGTTCGATTTACTGCTACTGCTGTTTGATCTACTGCTATTGGGTCTACCGTCGTTTGAACGACTACTGTTTGATTTACCACTCTTGGCAAACCATTCGGATTTGGGCTTGCGTGCCGGGTTAGCTTTGGACTTCGCCGGTTTGCCTGCAGCCGATTTGTTGAACGAAGGTTTACTACCTGATGCTTTGCTGGTTTTATCAAACACAGGTACACCTGTCATTGGATACGGATGACCTTTTACTTCAGGGATCGTCTTTTTGATAACTTTCTCGATATCCTTCAGGAATGGAAGTTCATCTTTCTCACAGAACGAGATCGCCATCCCGCTTTTCCCAGCTCGACCTGTACGTCCAATACGGTGAACATACGTTTCCGGAATGTTAGGCAGGTTAAAGTTAATGACATGTGACAGTTCCTCCACATCAATTCCTCTTGCTGCGATATCCGTCGCAACTAATACACGTGTTGCCCCACTCTTGAAGTTGTTCAGTGCCCGTTGTCGCTCGTTCTGAGACTTGTTGCCGTGAATAGCCTGCGCTGTAACATTCACTTTGGCCAAATCACGTGTAACCCGGTCAGCGCCGCGCTTCGTGCGTGTGAACACCAATGCCGTGACGATGGATTTATCCTCTAAAATCTGGTTCAACATATGCTGCTTCTTGCCGTTCTCCAGCAAATATATAGACTGCTCGATGCGGTCTACTGTTGAAGATACCGGTGTGATTTCTACTTTGACTGGATCAACCAGCAACGTTTTAACCATTTTGGTGATTTCAGGAGGCATCGTAGCTGAGAAGAACAGCGTTTGTTTTTTGTTCGGCATCTTGGCTATGATTCTTTTCACATCATGAATGAAGCCCATGTCCAACATCCGGTCTGCTTCATCCAGAACGAGAATCTCAACCATCTTCAGATCAATACGTTTCTGGTTAATCAGATCATTCAATCTGCCAGGTGTTGCGATAATAATATCTGCACCTTGATTCAGCGCACGCTCTTGCACTTTTTGCGAAACACCGCCAACGATTGCCGTACAACGAATGTCCGTATACCGGCTATATACCTTGATGTTATCCGCGATCTGAATAGCCAGTTCTCGTGTTGGTGTCAAAATTAATGAGCGAATATGTCGTGCGGACTTTGATCCTTGACCTTTGGATCTTTCGCTTAATAATTGAATGATCGGCACCGAAAATGCTGCCGTCTTGCCTGTTCCTGTCTGTGCACATCCCAGCAGATCTCTACCAGCTAATACAGCTGGAATGGCCTGTTCCTGTATAGGGGTAGGATTAGTATAGTTTGCTTTGCTTAACCCTTCCATAATAGAGGGGATAATATTCAAGTCCTTAAATGTCATGTTGTCTCCTTCATTTACGCACATCTATCAATAAGACGCATCTTTTATTTCACACGTAACGTATAAGGATACCATTAAAAACGTAATTTGTACATTATCTTTTTAATTCCACTTATTTAACTAACCAATTTGAGTCCGACTGCCGATCCGAGCACCATAGCGATAAACAGAATTCTTAGTGCATTCCGAGGTTCTCCATAAAACACCATGCCCAGAATTGCACCACCGGAGGCTCCGATTCCCGTCCATACGGCATATGCTGTCCCCATCGGAAGAGTTTCCATTGCAATGGACAGAAACATGAAACTTAAACCAAACCCGGCTACCAATAGAACCAGTGAAATGAGATTACGGTCTTTGTGCAACTTGTTTATCATCAGCACACCAATCATCTCAAATACACCTGCCAAGATAAGAAATACCCAGTTCATTATAGCTGCACCTCCTTATTGTTCTCTTTACTTAGCATTTTAAGACCAATTACGCCGAGTAAAAGGACACCAATGAGTATCATTTTTCCGGTCTGGACAGGTGCATTAAACAATACAATCTCTGCAAGCACTGTACCTGCGGTACCAAGGCCAACGAATACTGCGTACACAGTTCCCACGGGCAGTGTCCGCGAAGCTGCAATCATTAAGCTGAAACTGATCATAATCGCAACCAGTGTAAGCCCCCATTCCAGCAGACCACTGGCATGTTTTAATCCAATGACCCAACCCACTTCAAACACCGCAGCAATCACAACCGACATCCACGTTTTATTCATACCTGAAACACTCCTTCTCTTCTACATTTTTTGTACAACCCATAGGGTTAGCGAAAAAACAAAAAAAGCCCGGGAAACAAACTGCATGTAGCAGTTCATCTCCCAGGCTTTTATCCCTCCGTGGCACAACCAACAGGTTGCGGGTTTTCTCTCGGACCAGACCGACACATACATCGCGGAACCCTAGAAAACCTGTTTTTATTCTAATGTGTCTCCAATTATACACACTTCCACTATCTTGGCAACCCTGATATTATGATCATTCTGTTTATTTAATAATTAAACCCATTAATCCTACAAATGTGGCGGCTTGATGTGGTGAAATCACACAACCGTTGAGATCTTCCATGGTCAGCACCAAGGAGTCAAATTGGCAATCGCTAAGATCCAAATCCTTCATTTTAGTCCCCGTTAAGGAAGCTTGGTCGATGTTACATTGACTGAACTCCATTTTTTGCAGTGCCAGATAGGCAAAGTCTGCACCAATCAGGGTACATTCCGAGAAGGAGAGCTGTTTCAGGTGGGCAAAACGGAAATTGCTATAGTCGCCTAGACCATGAAGGAAACTGACATTTTGCAATCGACTATTAGAAAAATCAGTTCCGACAAACTTGCAGTTATGCCACTCGATTCGGTGCATGAAGGCACCAGAGAGATTGACATTGGAGAAGTCGCAGTGTTCGAACCGGACATCGGTGAATTCAAATTGTTCCAAGGCAGACTCCGAGATCGTCACATGTCTAAATACAACATTTTCAAAGGAAACCTTGCTCGCTTCCTGATGATCCAATGTAATGTTCTCGATCAGTTTGTGTTTGTACTCAACTTTGGATTCGAGGAATGCAATCGTTTCCTGTTCGAGCAACTGCTCCTGAATCTTGGGTTTGTCCATTTTCATACCGTATTCCCCTATTCCTTAATAGCTACGACTCGCAGTCGGCTTCTGTCCAGATACCACTGTCCATCCCGCATCAGTTGTGGCTGTACTTTTTTCTCAACTGCTTCCATAATAACATCCTGTTCCGCAGGTGTGATACCACTGAATAAATACTCCGCGAAGCTGGTCAACCACGTTCTGGCACCCGGCTTGAACAGGGGAAATTGGTCAACGTGCTGGGCCAGACTAACTCGAAATCCGTGTTGCTCCAGTAGATTAGCATATTCGCCAATGGTAGGGTGATACCATGGATTCCGACCTTCCCATTTGTATCCACGGGCATCCAGTTCTTGCCGTACCGCTGTTATTAATATAGCCGTGTTGCCACTTCCAGCAAACTCAGCTACGAATCGTCCGCCCGTCTTGAGCGCTAACTGTATGGATTGTACTACAGCTGGAGCATCCTTTATCCAATGCAGAACGGCATGAGAGAAGACCGCATCAAACGGTTCTTCTGTCCGATAATGACAGGCATTTCCGACTTGAATATTCATATCAGGGTATTTCTGTTTAGCTTGCCTAATCGTCTCCTCTGAAAAATCAATGCCTGTTGTCAGCGCTCCTGCGGCGGCAATTTTGGCTGTCAGATCCCCATTGCCACAACCCACATCAAGAATACGTTCACCTTGGGATGGCTGGAGCAAGGATAAGATAGGTGTTTCCTGTAACGCTGCAAAAGGGGCAGAATGACCACTCCACGATTCGTTCGTTTGACCGAATGACTGTCCGTTATTCATAGAATATAATCTCCTTCTCAATTAAGGATCTAATATATCTATAATAACTTTAATATAAGAGAAGTGTCAATTCACTCCAATCATTCAAAGCAGTTCACATTCTCTTTGAATTTGTTCTGTAAAAGGATGTTGTCTCCACCTCTTCGGAAACGAGCTCTAACCAGCATGTGAAGTATATATCTCGATGTACGGAATTTTCTTCGAACTTGATCTGTGATTCCAGCCTGTCAATCAAAATTTGCCTCACATGGTCTGATAACCACTTCATCACCTTACTCACCAACTTTTCGAATAAACTTTAATAACTTGGCTCTGTTAACATACTCTTAGTATGCCGAGTTATGGGCTACGAACGGTATATCAAAAGTCTTAATTGATTGCCTGATCCTCTCAGGCCCCCTTTTGGTTCTGTACGATAATATGACCGAAGAATTATTTCAACCAAAACAGGAATTGAGTGACCTGATTAAACGCCATTCCCACCATAACGGTGCAATGGAAACAGCGATCCCTTCCCTGGTTGTCTATCACCATTCCAAGATTAGCGAATACAAAAAAGGACAACCACGACGGATTGTCCCTTTTTCAGTATCAGCATTTACATAATTCGATTCAAACAAGCAGTAAGTCGAAACTGTTCACTTTTGTTTTTAAAATTAAAGTTAGACCAATGCTTCGATGCGTTGTAACATCTGGATCTCTTCGTGCAATAATTGAGTGATATCACGAGTGAGTGCATCCACATTTTCCTGCTGAGTTGCCCAACTGGTACAAAACCGCACCGCACTGTGTGTATCGTCAACCTTTTCCCAGAAGGAGAAGGTATAACCGCTGCGTAATTTCTCAAGCAAACGATCAGGCAGAATCGGAAACTGCTGGTTGGTTGGTGAATCGTACAGGAAACGTACTCCCTGCTGTTCGAGTGAATCATGAATTCTCAAGGCCATATCCACGGCATGACGGGAAATATCGAGATACAGACCATCTTCGAACAACGTTTCAAATTGGATACCCAGTAATCTGCCCTTTGCGAGCAGGCCACCTTTTTGTTTGATCATATAACGAAAATCCCGTTTGAGCGAATCATTCAGGATAACGACCGCTTCTCCCATCAATGCGCCAATCTTAGTTCCGCCGATGTAAAATACATCACACAAGCGTGCAAGATCAGCAAGTGTCATATCGCAATCACGGGAGGCGAGTGCATATCCAAGACGTGCTCCATCCACGAAAAATGGAAGACCACATGCTCTGCTCACTGTATGCAATGCTTGCAGTTCTGCCTTGCTGTACATCGTTCCGTTCTCCGTTGGTTGGGATATGTAGACCATACCTGGTTGCACACAATGTTCCGGTGACGACTCATTCATGTGTGCATCATATACTGCCCTAACCTGCTCAGGCGTGATCTTTCCATCCTCGCTGGGAACTGTGAGCACCTTATGGCCCGTTGCTTCAATAGCCCCTGTCTCATGAACTGCAATATGTCCGGAGCTGGCAGCAATCACACCTTGATGCGGTCGCAAAATAGACGCAATCACTGTTGTATTCGTCTGTGTACCGCCAACCAAGAAATGAACATCAGCTTGCTCATTGTCACAGGCCTGACGAATAAGCATACTCGCACGTTCGCAGTGTCCATCCGTGCCATAACCGCTCGTTTGTTCCATATTGGTTTCCATCAGTCTTTGTAAAATGCGTTCATGAGCACCTTCGTTATAATCACATTCAAATCGTATCATCGTGTTGTCTCTCCTGCCTTCTTGTTCAACTTCTCTTGTATGTTCATCATGGAGGTGTATACCTCTTGAATCTCTTCTTCATTGAGGTCTTGCATTAATTTCAGGATCTGTTGATCGGATCGATCATTCAATTGGGCATATAGTTCCTCACCCTTGGCTGTCAGACGAATCAAACTGACCCGGCTATCGGCAGCAGAATCCACTTTCACCAGCAGACCTTCCTTAGACAGCTTGTTCACGATTCGACTCATGTAACTGCGATCAATGGTCAGTGTATCCACCAGATTGTTCGCAATGCTCTCTCCCCGAATTCCAATCTCAATAATGACCCGTACTTCTGCAAACGAATACCCTGTTCCAAGAATATGCTTGTCGAGTACACCAAGTATGTTGGTATAAAAACGGTTAAAACGTCGCATGTCAGCCAGGATATCTGGATTTATGTACTGAGAGTCGATGTCAAACCCTCCTTTTTAGTGGACATTGTCAACATTATAATAATCACGTTAGTGGACGTTGTCAACATTATCTTTTCATTGGCATTTGGTAACTTCATTTTTAAGTCAAACCAAAAAGCCGCGCATATGCGCGGCAAGGTTTATTTCATTTAGATACTTTATCCAGATACTTAGTCACCTACTTGAGTTTCTATATAAATTGAACTAAACATTTACACAAAACGGAGAGGACAGAAAGAACCTGAAGAAGCGGAGCGTTCGCCTAAAAGCTTTCTGCAAGAAAGCTACATCGGAAGCATACGCTATCCCCGGATTCCCCCTTTCTAGAAGGAATCAAAAAATCTGGGGATAACAGCGATCGGAAGGTTGTTCTGTCATCGGAGTGACGAGTGTAAATATTTTTTGATCAACTTATATGGATTAAGAGTGACTATATTGCACCTGATGAAGACGGCTGTATATCCCTCCAGCGGCGACCAATTCCTCATGGTTACCCTGTTCAGCGATGCCATCTGTGTTCACTACAATGATTCGATCTGCATTCTTGATGGTCGTCAGTCTATGCGCAATCACAAGTGTTGTTCTACCCACCGACAATTCAGCGAGTGATTGCTGGATCAGTGCTTCTGTTTCCGTATCCAGAGCAGAGGTTGCCTCATCCAGAATAAGAATAGGCGGATTTTTCAAAAACATACGTGCGATAGACAAACGCTGTTTTTGTCCTCCCGACAGTTTAACACCACGTTCACCAATAATGGTATCCATGCCATCAGGTAACGTGAGAATCAGTTCCTCCAATGAGGCACGGCGGGCTGCATCCCAGATTTGTTCATCCGTTGCACTCAGATCACCATAAGCAATATTCTCCTTAATGGTTCCCGAGAACAAGAATACATCCTGCTGAACGATTCCGATATGCTTGCGCAAGGATTGTAGCTTAACGTTACGAATATCGACGCCATCTACAGTGATGCGTCCCTCTTCTACCTCATAGAATCGGGGCAGCAGGCTGCAGATCGTCGTCTTGCCTGCACCAGAAGGTCCCACAAAAGCAACCGTTTCGCCTGGTCGAACAGACAGACTGATATCACTCAGAATACGCCGACTGGATTCATATCCGAACGAGACGTTCTCAAAGCGAATATCACCCTTCACACTTTCGAATTCAACGGCGTTTTTGCTATCCGCAATTTCAGGTTCCGTATCAATGATCTCCAGATAACGCTTGAAACCAGCAATGCCCTTTGGATAACTTTCTATGACGGCATTGATTTTCTCAATCGGGCGGAAGAAGATATTTGATAGAAGCAAGAAGGCCATAAAGTCACCCATATTGATTCTGCCATCGATATAAAACCAGGCCCCACTGATCATGACAAACACCGTAACCAGTCGCATCATCATATAACTGACCGAGATACTTTTTGCCATCGTTTTGTAGGCAAGCAGTTTGGTTTTACGGAAATTCTGATTGTCCACCGCGAAAAGTTCTTTCTCATGTTCTTCGTTGGCGAACGATTGCACAACACGCATGCCACCGACGTTATCTTCAATGCGTGCATTGAAATTGCCGACGTCTCCAAAAAGTCGCCGATAGGTCTTTGTCATCCGCCCACCAAATACGATAATGACCCAAGCCATGATTGGGATAATGATAAAGGTAAGCAACGCAAGCTCAAGATTAATATTAGCCATCAGCCAGAAAGATCCGATTAATGTCATTACTGCGATGAATACATCTTCAGGTCCATGGTGAGCAACCTCGCCGATGTCGTTCAGATCATTCGTAAGATGACCAATTAAGTGGCCTGTTTTACGATTATCAAAGAACCGAAAGGACAGCTTCTGCAAGTGAGCGAACATCTTCTCACGCATGTTGGTCTCAATGTTAATGCCCAGCATATGTCCCCAGTATGTAACTACATAGTTCAATACAGTATTAAGTGCATAGATGGATAACAACACAACACAGGCAAGCAAAATAAGAGGCCAATCCTGACCTGGCAACAATTCATTAATGAATTTGCTGACGGCAAGGGGGAAAGCCAGCTCCAGAAGACCTGCAAGTACAGCACATCCAAAATCAATCAAAAACAGTTTTTTATAGGGACGATAATACGAAAAAAAACGACGAATCATACTTATTCACTCTCACTCTCCAGATCCTTATTGGGGCTTACATCTTCATTTTGCAGCTCGAAAAGATGGATATACTCGTCGATGACCTGATCAATAGCTTTTAACTCCCCACTGATTATTGGGCGAATATGTTCGTACTCCTCCTGTCCAAGTTGTCGGACAAGCGTTGTTCTCCGATTCTGCATTTGTTCCAAAAACACAAGAATTCGGCCGCGACGGAATGTCTGCGCACCACGGCCCCGTTTTCCCTCATGTTCACCATGACCTCTGCCACGTCTGGAACGTTCACCACGTTGCTCATTGTCACTCATATCACGTCTCGGATGCTCACCTTGACGTACACTTCCATCTATCTCTTCGATAGGAAGATCTCTCATTTGTGCCACCTCCATAACGTGTATACATATGTATACAACACATTCATGTATACGATTGTATACGCGACAAAAAGAAGTGTCAACCTAAATTTTCCAATAGATAACAAAGTATGTATGTTCACCATCTCCTCAACAGAAAAAAGCCGCGATTTCGCGGCTTCTTTTGTTGGCGACACTATTTTATCTCACTCATAAACTTTCTATATTCTTGAACCATTTCTTTGGATCGGGTGTGATGCAAATAATGTTCTCCCTCGAATGTCATCACTTTTCCATGCACAGAATCTTTGACCTGCTCTTCATGCAATGGAATCCAGCCTTCCGTTTCGGTATCATTCGCCTGTAAGAAGAAAATCACAGGAAGATCTTTGGGGAAGGACAAGTTCTCGGCAGCTTTGAAATTAGGACCAAAGTTTTCGCCTTCATTCAGGTTGTTCGGATTAAACATATTTTTGAGTGAAAGTATTCTAATTTGTTCTCTGGTTTCATCATCAACGTCGGGTGCAACCAGTTGATCAGGGGCCAGTTTCATTAACAATCGGTAGAATCCTGATTTTTTAAGCAGTTTGTACGTTTCGGTTGGAAATGGATCATTGTTACCTCCCTGCGTTGGAACGCTGCTATCAATCCCGACAAAGGCAGTTACTTCGTTTGGATATTTGTTCACATAGTCCAGTCCGTAAATTCCTGAAATGGAGTGACCCATGAGCGTGTAACGATGAATATTAAGCTGCTGTAACGCTTCATGAATTTCACTAACCATATTTTCAGTGGTACGCTCTTTTTCAGTTACATCACTTAAGCCATAACCGAAAGGCTCAATGACAACGACTTTGTAAAATGGTGATAGCTCATCAATTAGCGGTTTAAAATCAAGGGCTGGGGCTGGTGTTCCATATCCGGGAAGTAATACGACCGTTTCTTCGCCTTTTCCTTGAATCAACACATTCATGTTTTTCCCGTCAACCGCTACAAACTGGCCATAGGGTTTTATTTTCCCTTCCTCTGATTTGTTGCTAAATACATTAACAATATAAACAGTGGCAATAAATAATGCAAAAGCGATAACTATAGCTCCGAATATTTTGAGCAAAATGATTAATATTTTTTTCATCATGATGGTTCTCTCCTGTTGAGTTCGTTTGGTGTTCAGCCGTTTGGAAATCCATTCAATTTATTTTTTTAATGAAATTTCGAATTTGGAGCCAACATCACCTGCAAATACAATACGGCCGTTTTCTGGTAAAACAACATCATTCCTACCGCTGACTACGCTGTGACTAATACAAATTCCGGTCTGATCATAGACAGCAAAGGCTCCCTTTGCAGGCATCTTCACTGTCATGACTTTCCCTTTCGCAGTCGCTGGTACCGAAAACCATTTGGCATATCCATCTGCTTGAATGGTTGTTGCGGATTTTTTACCCGAATAGATAGGTTTTACCTGTTCCTCACTGGCGTATACATAACCTAAGGCTGTAAGATACTCTCCACCGTTCTTTTTAGAAAATTGAATGTCCATCGTATCACGTCCGGCAGTACCCGGAATCTGCAAAAGATTGGCTGCTTCGTTTGCTCCAATAATCTTATGATTGGACATATACCCTGGATTCTCTTTATTCATATGGATAGGCAGGATCGATGAAGCATTGAGATAGACCATGGATGTGTATTTCTCATTCACCAGATAATATTTTTTACCATCGCGCTTTGCCCATGCGGCGTTAATCTCCTTGGATAATTTATTAGTTGCAAGCTTCTCCCCATTATATTCTGAGAAAGCCAGCTGTCCGAGTCCTGGAACGGATATATAAGATCGTGACCACAAGTAGGTTTTCCCATTTTTCTCCACAACGAATTTCAACTTGTCTGTACCTTCGTTATTAACAAAAGTACCATCTGCTGTATATGTGTATTCTTGAGCCGGATTACTCGGAGCAGTAAGTGAAGATACAGTCATTTGTCCAGCCTTATTTATTTTGATCTTCATAACCGAATTATTGCCGCCATATATACCTGCATACTTGGATATTCCTTTAGGCATATTTGCCTTCACAGGTACGCCAAATGATTTTTCTGGCTTCCGTTCTGTAATGATATCCTTTTCCTCAAGTGCGCTGAGTAATAATTCATTCGCAATGAAATTATTGGTTAAGCTTGACCCGCCTGAAGAGATAACGGCTGCAGCCATGTTATATTCCGGGAGTACCACTAATGAGGACTGATAAGATAAAGTATCTCCACCTTTCATAACGGCCTTAATGCCGTATTCGTTGAATGGAAACAAGTTCACACTATCCCACCCCAACCCGTAAGACATCAGCGTATCGCTATCCTCTGGCCACATGCCTCTTTTATACTCTTCTTGTGCCATAGCTTCTACAGACTTACTGGAAAGAATACCATTAACCTCTCCCGTGAAGATTCTTGAAAATTTGACCAGATCTTCAGCGGTGGAATACAGACCTCCAGTACCGATGATATTGTAATTCTCTTTTGGAAGTGGTCCCTCATAAAAAGGGGAAAAGATTCCCGCCATGTCTGCCGGATCAACCACATCCTGTGGTGTTTTGGTATGGTTCATATCCAAAGGCTCCGTAAAATACTTGTGTATAAATGCGGTATAATCGAGGCCGCTCACTCTTTCAACCATAATCTCGGCTAACGAAAAGCCATCGTTGCTGTAGACGGAGTATGCGCCGGGATCTGCTTTCAGGTTTTGATTCGCCAATTGATCGAGCAACGTATCATGTGAATACGTGTCATTATCTCCGTACAATGTGGCATTGCTGGTTGAGGTGCCTAGAAGACCAGAGGAATGATTCAGCAACATACGGGGTGTAATCTGTTTGTATCGATTATCTTTCATTGTAAAATCAGGCATATAGTTCACAACAGGCACATCCAGATCGATCTTGCCTTCGTCAACCAGCTTCATCACTGAAGCTGTAAGCATCATTTTACTGGTTGAACCAATGCCATAGATCGTGTTCGAAGTAAGAGGTACCTTGTCGTTTATATCGTTCTTGCCCGTCTGACCGGACACCACAATCTCTCCACCATCGATGAGCGCATATTGCAGACTCGTCGTACCATATGTCTCGGTCAGTAATTTGGCTTTTTCGATCACGGCTTTCTTTGTTGTCTCATACGTAAGGTTGCTGTTGTTCATGGGAGCCGGTGCGGCCATTGCAGACATTGGGGCAAGTATCGTCAGCATGAGAGTCACAGCAGCTATAGTATTTCTCTTTCTTGCTCTCCTCACACTCATCTTCAGTTTTGTTACCTCTCTTGGTTTCATTCTTGCATCTACTCCTGTCTTCATCATTGTGTTAAGCCCCCTTAACGTGGGCGCTAAAGACAATATAACAAACCAAGATGTCCCCCTAATGACTACAGCATGAACGGAGGATGAACAGGCAAAAAAAGTTTGCATCATCATACGCAAGGAGGTTTATACAGGGTGTCATAACCTAGTGAAGGCATGAAATCCAATCACTCTGTGGGTGTTGTGATTGGCAAGATGACTATGAATGTCGTTCCTCGTCCATATTCGCTCTCCACCCGGATGTCCCCTTGATGAAGCGAGACGATCTGCTTTACAATAGCTAGTCCCATACCGCTTCCTTCATATTTCTGACTGTGGGAACGATCAGCTTTAAAGAAGCGGTCAAATATACGCTTTTGGTCTTCCGGGAGAATCCCAATACCCGAATCCGATATGCGGATCGTCACGTTCTTGATATTCTGTTTGATCCTGATGCTAATTCGGGCACCATCTTCGGAAAATTTGATGGCATTGCCGAAGATATTGATCCACACCTGATTTAACTGGTCATGATCGGCCGTGATTTTGGTGGGCTGCAAATCAAGATCGAACTGAATTTTACGGGCCGACCATTGGGGTTGAATAGCGACGATTACTTGTCTGATCTGTTCATCCAGACTGAGCGTGGCGATCCGCATTTGCAATGATTGAGATTCAAGCAAACTCAGCTTTAGCAGACTATCACTTATTTTGGACATTCGTGCAGTTTCAGTGATGATAATATCGAGATAATCGCTTCTTTCGTCATCCGGGAGGTCTACCTGCTTGAGCGCTATAGCAAAACCGGAAATGGAAGTGAGCGGAGACTGAACTTCATGGGACACGTTTGCTACGAATTCCCTGCGCATCTGCTCAAGCTGCTTTAGATCGTGCATCATTTCTTCGAAACTACGAGCCAGAGTACCTATCTCACCCTTTTGTTTAATATTAAGCTTGACATTGAAATCTCCGGCAGCTATGAGCCGGGTCGCTTCTGTCAATTTTTTGATCGGTCTTACCAGAAAAATAGCCGCAATTAGTATCAATAGGCTTCCTGCTAACAACGAACAAATCAAAAAGGTTACAACAAACTTGATAAGAAATGAGGTGGAAGAGGAAGTGAGGGGCTCTACAAACATTGCCATGCTTCCCATTTCAGTTTTTATCGGCAATCCCAAGAAGAACGTATCGATCCCATTAACTTGGACCCTTTCCCCATCCAGCACTTTCTTCACTTGTTCTGTAGTCACTAGGAAAGGATGTTGTCCTTTAAGTTCTCCATAGGATTGAAACTGACCCGTTGCTTTATAGATTCGAATGTGGTAAGAGTTGAGTTGTTTCATTTCACTTATAAACATTTCTGCTTCGCGTAGAGGCAATGTCTCGTAGATGCGTACGATATCCTGGCCAAAGTCAAGCAAGGAGCCTTGTAAGTTTTCGTTTAATTTATCTTGAAATATCCAGGTTGTAGCAAGAAAAGAAAGGATTGTGCCCCCGATCACGGAGACCAGAAAGGTCAGGACTACACGTGTATAGAGGGAGCCGGTCACTCCTGCACCTCTAGCCGGTAGCCAAGTCCCCGCACCGTTTCGATACGAAAATCGGAGATATCAGCAAAACGTTCGCGTAGACGTTTAATATGCACGTCTATCGTTCGATCATCGCCAGTATAATTAATCCCCCAAACTTGCTGGATTAATTGTTCCCGCGTATAGACTTGTCCCGGTAATCCAGCAAGCTTATACAATAATTCGAACTCCTTAAGCGGCAAGGTGAACGACTCTGTACCCCTCATGACCTTATAAGTCTGCCGGTTCAGGATGACGTTGCCTAACTGGATGGTCTGCATTAAACCTATACGGTATCGTTTCAACAGTGCCTTGACGCGAGCCATCAACTCAAGCGGATCGAATGGCTTCGTCATATAGTCATCTGTCCCCAGCTGAAATGCTTGTACTTTCTCCCAGGTCTCGTTTCTTGCCGTCAACATTAGTAACGGAAGACCCGGATTGGCTCTTCGAAGTTCCTCGCATAATGCCCAACCGTCCATGACTGGCATCATAATATCAAGAATAACCAAATCGACTGGCGTGGAGGTATAGATACCCAGGGCTTCCTTTCCGTCTACGGCGTTGATGGTTGTAAATCCGTCGTTGCGCAAAAATAAACAGACAAGTTTGCGAATGTTCGCATCGTCGTCAGCAACTAATATCGTAGGCATCGTTTCCACTCTCCTAAAAAAGAATAATTCTTCAGTTGAGCAAGAGCGAAGAATTCTAAATCATGCTACCTCATTGGTTGAAATCACTCTGTTCTACTATAAATATATCTTCTTCTTTGCATAATTCCATAAACAAGTCCCGCTGCTCCCATATAACAAAGGCAGCCGATTACTTTGATCGGCTGCCTTCTTAGTTTCGTTAAACATGCTACCTTACTAGAATTCGTCTATTTCAACGAAATTTCGAACTTGGAACCAACCTCACCTGCAAAGACAATGCTGCCGTTCTCTGGTAAAACAACCTCATTCTTACCGCTGACCACAGTGTGATTAATACAAACACCATTCTGATCATATACAGCAAAGGCGCCATTTGCAGGCATTTCCACCGTCATGACTTTTCCCTTCACCGTTGCGGGTACCGAAAACCATTTGGCATAACCGTCTGCCTGGATCGTTGTTACAGATTGTTTGCCCGAATAGAGTGGATGTACAAATTCCTCACTGGCGTATACGCTACCTGCCGCTGTAATGTACTCTACTCCGTTCTTTTTGGAGAAATAAATTCCCATTGTATCTCGTCCAGCCATACCAGGGATCTGTAGCTCAGTGACTGCTTCGTTTGCTCCAATAATCTTAATATTGGACACATACCCTGGAATCAATTTATCCGTATGAATCGGGAGAATTGGTGACGAATGGAGATAAACTGTTGATGTATATTTCTCATTCACCAGGTAATATTTTTTACCTTCACGCTGCTCCCATGAGGCCGTAATATCCTGGGATAATTCATTGGCTTCCAGCTTCTCCATTTTATATTCGGAGAAAGCCAATTGTCCAAGTCCTGGCAAGGATATATAAGATCGATACCACAGATAAGTCCTTCCATTCTTCTCCTTAACGAATTTCAACTTTTCCGTGCCTTCATCGTTAACAAAAGTATCATCTGCTGTATAGGTGTATTTTTGAGCCGGATCACTTGGAGCTGAGGGTGTGGATACAGTCATTTGCCCAGCAGTATTCATTTCGATCTTCTTAACCGAATTATTGCCGCCATATATACCTGCATTCGTGGCTATTTCTTTAGGGATATCTGCCTTCACAGGCACACCAAACGATTTTTCCGGCTTCCGTTCTGTAATGATGCCCTTTTCCTCAAGTGCGCTGAGTAATAATTCACTCGCAATGAACTGATCTTTGGCACTTGTCCCACCTGATGAGGTAACGGCTGCAGCCAGATTATATTCCGGCAGTACGACTAATGATGAGTGATACGATATGGTATCTCCACCTTTTGTTACTGCCTTGATACCGTATTCACTGAATGGGTACAGATTTACACTATCCCACCCTAAACCGTAAGATATAGACGTATCGCCATCCTCTGGCCACATGCCTTTTTTGTACTCTTCTTGCGCCATGGCTTCTACAGACTTATCGGTAAGAATGCCTTGGACCTCTCCCGTGAAGATTTGTGAAAACTTCGCAAGATCTTCAGCGGTGGAATAAATGCCTCCAGTAGCGATAACATTATAATTCTCTTGTGGAAGCTGACCCTCAACCAAAGGAGAATAGATTCCCGCCATGTCTGCCGGATCAACCACATCCTGTGGTGTTTTGGTATGTTTCATGTCTAAAGGTTCCGTAAAATATTGGTGTATAAAAGCTGTAAAACTCATGCCGCTAACTCGTTCAACCATAATTTCGGCTAACGTAAAACCGTCATTACTATACACCGAGTATGCGCCGGGATCTGCCTTCAGGTTTTGGTTCGCCATTTGCTCCAGAAACGTATCATGTGAATACGTATCATTATCTCCGTACAATGTAGCATTGCTGCCAGTACTGCCCAGCAGGCCGGAAGAATGATTCAACAGCATGCGCGGTGTGATTTGTGTGTAGCGATGATCTTTCATCTTAAAATCAGGTAAATAGTTAACAACAGGCAGATCCAAATCCATCTTTCCCTCGTCAACAAGCTTCATCACAGCCGCTGTAAGCACCATTTTGCTAGTTGATCCTATGCCATAGATGGTATTTGAAGTAAGCGGGACCTTGTCCTTTAGATCATTCTTGCCTGTCTGACCGGACACCACAATCTCTCCACCATCAATTAGGGCATATTGCAGGCTAGTTAATCCATGCTTCTCGGTCAGTAATTTGGCTTTCTCCGCTACTATTTTCTTGGTTGGTTCATACGTCAGATCGCTGTTGTTACTCGTAGCTGGTGCGGCCAGTACTGACATTGGAGATAACATCATTAACGCCAGAGTTAAGGCGGTGATTGAAGTTCGTTTTCCCTTTTGTCGTCCCATTCACATCATCTCCTGAGTTTAAATTAGAGTTCTTTCGGATCTACAAATTTCACCTCTGGGTAGATGTCGCTCGGACCCTGTATCAGGTTTCCACCCGTTCCTTTCAATTGTTTGTTAAAGAAATCGAGTACATATTGATTTACGATGCTTGATCCTCTTTTACCATTGATCTCTCCTGTGATCCCGGACAGTTTAACCAGCTCCGAATAGAATTGAAGATCCGTGAAATTAAAGTGCTGGGTTCCTTCTATATAAATCACATTTCCCCCATGTTCGATAACATTTTTCATAATGTGCAGCTCATCTGAAAGAAATTTATTTATTTCGTCATCCGAATTTCTATCATTTTCAAAATTGACTAACCATTCTTTAAAACTTCCTGATCTGATGAACATAAACGGCTTGTTTATATCATCTCTATTATCTACTTCATTCAGTGACCCGTCCATATTAACCCCGGCCTTGATTCGAGGATCCAAATACGTTGCATTAAACGCCGTTGCACCCCCAAAAGAATGCCCCATCGAGCCTATGTTATTTAGATCAATTTTCCCTTTGAATTGACTTTCAATTGCACCTGAATTCAGCTTTTCGATTTCATCGATTACAAACTCCACGTCTTTTGTCCATATATCCCCAACTTCTCTGCGGTCATCTATGGTTGTCATCTTTGTTGTATAACCCGTTACACGGCCATCAGGAAAAAGGGTAGCAAACGTGCTGTACGTATGATCGATTGTCACTACGATAAACCCATGACTGGCCAGACTCTCCGCCTGTGATGCTTGTAGAACTCTACTGGTTCCCATACCATGAGATAGCAGCACCACAGGATAAGGACTTGCAGAAGGTAATATTTCTACATTTTCATAAGAGTTGGTTTGACTATACTTCAAGTAGTCGAGCAAAAATTCGGGCAGTTTTAAAGAAGCAGAGAAGCTCTTAATATACGTTTTGAACATTTCTTTATCATTTGGAAACAGCGTGTCACGCTTGTTGTTATTAATATTTTCAGTTGGGTACCATACTTGAACCATTAATTCCCTCTTATCACTTTGATCTTCAGTCAAGACTTCATCTCTGTTCTGATCTGTAAAATGAAAGGTTTGAGTACCCACTTTCTCTGGACCATCCGGCTTCGGCAAATTAAAGACAGGTAAGTATACGGACAAGAGGGTAGAAGCAACAAGCAGAATGACGATTAAGGAAGATAAACTATATTTCAACACCTTTCCTATTTTTAGATTCACCATTTTTTCGGAATGTCTGAGTAAAACAATAAGTATGAATAGGGCCGTCATAATATATACCACAAGCAACTGCCATCTGTATCCCTCAACCAATAAATGAGCTACGAGTATGACACTGCTTCCTATACCTATACCTAGGCCTGTTTTCTTTGCACTTCTTTTAATAAATAGTAGGTCTACGAGTAAAGCGAAGCAGGATAGAACTAAAAGTATCTCAAATAATCTCATTTTGAATGCCTCTCTCTTTCATCACGGACATCGTCCGAATTAGATATATTATGGAAAAGCCACCCCGCAGGACGGTTTCTCATATTCGTTCATCCACACCTGTTAAGTTAAAGAGTGTACGTCTACACCATATTTACTTCGCTTCGTTTATAAAAGCTCTAAAGTCTTCAGCAATTTTTTTGAATTGAGTATGATGTAAATAATGTGAACCATCCATTGTGATTACTTTCCCATGTACGGAATCTTTAATCTGACCTTCATGCAGCGGTATCCATCCTTCTACCCCTTCATTATTCGCTTGTACAAAGAGAAGAAGTGGAAGTTCTTTAGGGAAGCTTAAACCTTGAGCACCTTTAAAATTGGAATAAATATGATCCATCTCGTTTAATGACGTGGGATTGTACATGTTTTTGTTCGAGATCATTTTCATCTGCTCAACCGTCTGTTCATCGAACGCAAGTCCCTCATAGGGGTCTGCACCCACTTTCATCATTAATCTTAAGAGACCTGTATTTCTGAGGAAAGCGAATGTTTTTAATGGGAACTTTGCATCTGTAATACTTGGTTGGGTGGATACACTGCTATCAATACCGACAAAGGCAGTTACCTCATCCGGATATTTATTCACATAATCAATGCCGTAAATGCCCGCAATGGAGTGACCCATGAGCATGTACTGATGAATATCAAGTTGTTGCAGAGCTTCATGAACTTCACTTACGATATTTTCTGTGGTTCTTTCTTTTTCAGTTTCATCACTTAATCCGTAACCGAATGGCTCAACAGCAACCACTTTGTAGTATGGAGATAATTCATCAATAAGCAACTTGAAATCAAGCACTGGTGTTGCTGTTCCGTAACCAGGCAGAAGCACGATCGTTTCCTTGCCTTCACCTTGAATGAGCACATTCATATTTTTTCCGTCTACAGATACATGCTGACCGTAAGACTCAATCTTTTTCGCCTCAGAATTACTGCTGATTACATTTGTGATATAAACAATACCTAGAAATAGAACAATAGCGATTACGATTGCTCCTAATACTTTAAGTATAATATTTCGTGCTTTTTTGACCCTGGTCCTGTTCTTGCCTTTCTTGCCTTCTGGTTGTGTCACGCTGATCTTCTCCTGTCCTGAACTGGTAGTTGGGTATTCTTATCGGCTGCTAATGAAATCTTATCCAATGAAAATGTACTCTCCGTGACGTCAATATGAACTGAATATGAACAAACTAAATAATATTACTTTTGCGCCATAAAGCTCATGAATTTTTCAGCGATTTCTTTGGCATGGGAACGGTATAGATAATGATTTGCTTCCAGCAGCACCATTTCACCACGCGCAGAGTTCTCTATTAACTTCTCGTGTTCGGGAACCCAATTGTCCACTGCCGGATGATTCTTTTGAACAAAGAAAAGAACCGGGAGATCGACTGGGAACGTTAACTGTTCAGCTGCTTTAAAATTGGAATACATGCTTACAATCTCGTTTAACTGAGTTGAATTAAACATGTTCTTTTGTATCAAAATGTTCAATTGTTCCTTGGTTTGTTCATCATACGGTAGACCAGCATATGGATCATCACTCATTTTCAATTGCAAACGCGGGAAACCCAAGTTACGATACCATGTAATCGGTACGATTTCTGATGCTTCAACCTTCTTTTCACTAATCGCTGGAACACTGGTGTCCAGCCCAACGTATGCACTTACTTCATCAGCATATTTGTTCACATAATCCAGACTATAGATCCCCGATATGGAATGACCCATGAGAATATACCGGTCAATATGTAGACTCTGTAAAGCTTCATGGATTTCACTGACGATATTTGCCGTACTGCGTTCCCTTTCGGTCTGATCACTTAATCCATAACCAAAAGGTTCCAACGTGACGACTCTATAATATGGAGTTAACTCCGAGATAAGTGGCTTAAAATCTAGTGCAGGTGAAGCTGTTCCAAAACCCGGCAGAAGTACAATCGTTTCTTCGCCATCGCCTTGAATGAACACATTCATATTTTTCCCATCTACGGATACCTGTTGACCATACGGCTCCATTCTTTTTTGCTCCGAATAACTACTGATTTTATTAACGGTATATATGGTAGCTACAAAAAGTAAAATTGCTAAAATGATTGCGGCAAGCACTTTTAACAAAATGCTTAACACTTTTTTTGTTTTGCTTTTACTCTGTACTTCTTTCTCTGCTTGTTGATTCACATTCATCTGCTCCTATCCTCATCTGTATATTGGCCTAGCAGGCTGCTAATGCAATCCTAATCAACAAAGATGTACTCCCCATGACCATAATATGAACAGAATATGAACAAGCAAAAAAATGCCATGTGTAACATACAAGGAAGCTTGCATGTTACACATAGCATGATAATTCGGTTTAGATACTCCGATGGATATTCTATTCATTGGCCTATCCTGTGAGCCTAACTATCTGTTGGTGGGTGGATAGGCAACGTGATAATAAAGGTTGTGCCTTGACCAGGTTCACTTTCCACTCGGATGTCACCCTGATGAAGGGACACGATCTGTTTAACGATAGCAAGTCCCATACCACTCCCGTCATATTTACGACTGTGGGAACGATCTGCCTTGAAAAAACGCTCGAATATACGCTTCTGATCTTCCAAGGGAATTCCAATGCCCGTGTCGAATATGCGGACACTCACATTGTTGATATCCTCTTCGATACTGACTTTAATCATACCGCCATCCTTGGAAAACTTGATGCTATTTCCGATGATGTTCGTCCATACCTGATTTAACTGATCGTGATCAGCCGTTACCTTCACGTTCTCCAAATCAAGCTCGAAATGAATATTGCGCGCAGACCATTGTGGTTGGAGCGCCACAATAACCCGCCGGATCTGTTCATCAAGACCTAAGGTATTGAGTCGAAGTTGCTGTGACTGCGATTCAAGCAAACTTAGCTTCAGCAGGCTATCGCTCATTTTGGACATTCGCTTTGCTTCAGCAATAATAATATCCAGATAACGGTTCCGCTCTTGTTCTGAGAGGTTTACCTGCTTCAGTGCCGAAGCGTAACCGGATATCGAGGTGAGCGGAGATTGAACCTCGTGCGAAACATTAGTAACGAATTCCCTGCGCATCTGCTCCAACTGCTGCAAATCGTGCATCATTTCTTCAAAGCTGCGAGCCAACGCACCTATTTCAGTCGTTTGCTTGATGTTCAGCTTGACATTGAAATCTCCAGCTGCAATCCGTTTGGTCGCTTTGGTCAATTTCTTGATCGGTCTCACCAGGTATACAGAAGCAACCAGAATCATCAAACTTCCTGCCATCAACGAACAGGTTGCAAAGATCAAGCCAAACTGGACTACAAAAGAGGCGGAGGGCGGTGCGAGTGTTTCCAAAAACATCGCTTTTGTGCCCATTTCCGTCTTAATTGGTAGCCCCAAAAGAACGGTAGCGATCCCGTTGGGAGTGTCTTGAACAACCCCTCCATTTAAAACTTTTTTGAGTTGCTCCATCGATACAGCTGCTGATTTATGTTCATTAAGCTTCCCATAAGTCTGGAGTTTGCCCGTTGCATCATAAATTCGAATATGATATGAATCAAGCTGTTTCATACTGCTAACGAATAATTCTGCTTGATCCAAAGGCATCGCCTTATATATCTGCACTACGTCCTGGCCAAAGTTACGTATGTTAATTTGGGCATTTTCGTTCAATTTATCTTCGAATATCCAGGTTGACATAAAAAAAGAAATAACTGTACCCGCGATGACTGAGATCAGAAAGGTGAGCACCACACGAATGTATAATGATCTGATCATTCATGGACCTCAAGTCGGTACCCTAGCCCACGCACCGTTTCAATTCGAAAATCAGGTGTAGTCGCGAATCGTTCGCGCAGGCGCTTAATATGTACGTCTATCGTTCGATCATCTCCGGCGTAATCAATACCCCATATCTGATCGATCAACTGCTCACGTGTATAGACTTGTCCCGGTGTTCCAGCAAGCTTATACAGCAATTCGAACTCCTTAAGTGGTAACGTAAGCGACTCTGTACCTCTCATCACCTTATACGTCTGTCGGTCCAGGATGACGTTGCCAAACTGGATTGTGTGTGTGGAGCCAATTTTGTATCGTTTCAGCAATGCTCGGACACGAGCGGTAAGTTCTAATGGATCAAACGGTTTGGTCAAATAATCATCCGTGCCCAGTTCGAATCCTTTCACCTTCTCCCAAGTCTCTCCTCTCGCGGTCAACATGAGTAACGGGAGGTCGGGATCGGCTCTTCGGAGTTCTTTGCACAGTGCCCAGCCATCCATAACAGGCATCATGATATCAAGCACAACCAGATCCACTGGAGTTTCGCCATACACATTGAGAGCTTCCTTACCATCCGCAGCTTCCACAGTGGTGAATCCATCGTTTTTGAGAAATAGACAAACAAGTTCGCGAATGTTCGCATCGTCGTCTGCAACGAGTATAGTAGCCATAGGTTTCTCCTTTTCCTGTTTACGATCTAGTAAAAAATCCTGTTTATAGTATATCCACAGCAAACATCGTATGTTCTTTCAATGTTCCCTGGATTGGGACAGGCTGTGACCCATTCTCCTTGAATCCTGCTTTTTGAAGGACACGGATTGAGCCTGTATTATCGGGCACAGCGCCAGCTTCGATTCGAGTAATTTCAGTTTCGTGTTTGGCAAATTCCAGTACACATTGCAGGGCTTCGCTCATATACCCTTTTCCTTGATGCAGGGTATCCGTCACATAACCAACGATCCATTTTGGGGTAGAATCCAGTATGATCTCGAACAAAGAAATTTCACCGACGAGTTCATCCGTAGTATGTAGAAAAATACCAAAAGAATAGCGATTTCCTTCTGCTCTCTTCTTGTTCCAGCTCTCAATGAGTGACCTTTGCCCTTCCAAACTATAGAAAGACTCCTCCCGATCACTTGCTGATATGTTCTCAATTTCCGCACGATTTCGAACCTGTTGATCCAGAAGCAATGGGGCATCATCCACATTCCAATATCTCACATAGATACGTTCTGCACTATATTTCATTACATTATTCCTCCTCTACTTACGTTAGGTGAAATGGACTGCAATTTCCCTGTCATATCCCCCCGTTTGCCGTCAGATCAGTGGATTGTAGTTTGATTATATCAGGTCATTATAAGAGTACGAGCGAATCAACGAGAATTGTTTCGCCAGAAAATGCGGGGAATAAGGCATATCGTTGCGCAACCAGGAGACAATGGTACCAATCAGGGCGGAAGAACCGTACCAGATTGCAATCTCCTTGTGAATACCGGATTCTTCGAGTTCATCTTCCATCTCTACCCGATCAATTTTGGCTTTGACCAGCGTACTCAACAATTTGAGCAGTCGTTCGGTAAAAATCGGTGTGCGCTTGGTAGCAAGTACCACTTGATAGAACGAGGCGTTCTCTGCAAAATGCTCCAGTAACTTGACCAAAACAGGCCAAGCCTCTTCCGTCCTATGCTTCTCAAAATGAGGAGCATATTCATCCACAATCCGTTCAATATGCTCGATCATCTCGTCGGCCATCTTCTCCATCATATCCGTAATATCTCGATAGTGCAGGTAGAAGGTTACCCGATTAATCGTTGCTCGTTCGGCAATTTTGTTGACTGACAACTTCTCAATATCCATTTCCTGCAGCAATTCAACAAATGCATCTCGAATTAACTGACGTGTTCGCAATATTCTTGGGTCCACGGCTGATTTCTTCTCGTCTTTCACGTGTATCCCTCCTTCAAATTTTGAACATTACAATTTTAAACGATCAGTCGTTTATTTTTGATTTACACAACAAATTCATTTATTTTGTAAAATAAACGACGAAAACACGCCATAACGTAAATTGTAATCTATCCGAATATGTATATAATTCAATAAATACAATGTAAACTATACAACACGTTGTAAATTTAGTCACGCGTGGATTGAAAGGATGAAAAGGATTGAGTCAGGTTAGAGTACAAGAAGAATTATCCGTAAAGAAAGGCCCCATCCTGTTTATCATGATTTTGGGAGCCTTCCTTGCAACGTTGAATCAAACGATCATGAGTGTCGCTACACCGGAACTGATGGGTGATTTTAACATCTCCGCCGCAACAGCACAATGGTTAACGACAGGTTATATGCTGGTGAACGGGGTACTTATCCCCATTACGGCTTACTTCATGCAACGCTTTTCAACCAAGCAATTATTCCAAGCTTCAATGTTTATTTTCCTGATTGGTACCATCGTATCCGCGCTTGCAACCAACTTCGGCACATTGCTGACAGGACGCATGATTCAGGCGGCGGGCGCCGGCATTATCATGCCGCTCTTGATGAACGTTATTTTGACCTTGTTTGCTCCTGAAAAACGTGGATCTGCGATGGGTATGGTTGGCTTTGCCATCATTTTCGCCCCTGCAATCGGGCCTACCCTTGCCGGTTATATTCTGGAGAATTACTCTTGGCAAACGATGTTCTACGGCATGATTCCATTAACCCTTATTGTCATTGCCTTTGCGTTTGTATACCTGAAAAATGTATCCGAACGGGTTAGTACAAAGTTCGACACGATCAGTGTGGTAATGTCAACTATCGGATTTGGTGCATTGCTCTATGGTTTCAGCAGAGCAGGAAGTCTGGGATGGTCAAGTGCAGAAGTTCTTATCTGCATTGCGGCTGGAATTGTTGCTCTTGCGCTGTTCACATGGCGCCAGCTCGTATCTGAAACTCCCCTGCTTGATCTGCGGGCTTTCAAGTACAACATGTTCTCCCTGACCACGGTTATTAGTATCGCAATTACAATGATCATGTATGCTGACATGATGTTGCTTCCCTTGTATCTCCAGAACGCACGTGGTTACACTGCACTGGAGTCCGGATTATTACTCCTTCCGGGTGCGCTTGTCATGGGCTTCCTGATGCCTGTAGCCGGAAAATTGTTTGACCGATTTGGAGCAAAATGGCTAGCTGTTATCGGGATGGTGATCACCATAGTGACGACAATTGGTTTCATCGACTTAACGGATTCAACCAGTTATGGATACCTGGTATTAATGTCAACCGGCCGCCGAATTGGTATGGCTTTGCTCATGATGCCGATACAGACTGCGGGGCTTAACCAACTGCCACCAAGACTTGGTGCACACGGTACAGCTATCTCCAACACCGTCAGACAAGTGGCTGGCGCTGTAGGTACTTCATTGCTCGTGAGTGTCATGACCTCCCGTACAACGGCACACGTACAGGATATGATGGCGACTGGTGCAGCCAATGGCCTCAGTCAACAACAGCTTGCCACAGAATCCATGATCCAGGGTATCAATGATGCTTATGTTGTTATCATCGGTATCGCTGTCGTGGGATTGGTTCTTTCCTTCTTTATTAAACGTACCAAACAAGCGAAAGAGGAAGAAATCAAACAGGTTGTAAGACAAAAAGTTTCTATGAATTCAAATTAAGTTGTCCAGCCTCATAATTGTTTGCATCACAAAGCGGCAGATCAAGACGTTTACGTCTGATCTGCCGCTTTTTAGGTTGTATCCTGTATGAACCTTTCCCTCTACCCAACGATATTCACTGGCAGATGGGTCAACGACTGTCCCGGAGCTGAAGTGGCCAGATTATTCTCCAGATCAAAAGAATCCACTGGTTCGATCCGAGCAATCTTCTCCACAAATGCAGTCAAGGCAATGCTTAGTTCCATTCTTGCCAGCGGGGCACCCAGACAAAAGTGTGGGCCATTACCAAAGGTAAGATGTTTTTTGTTATTCCGACGATGAATGTTTAGCTCAAACGGGTCTTCAAACATCTGCTCATCCATATTGGCTGCACTCATCCAAGAGATGACGACATCTCCTTTTTTCAAATCCACTCCGAGCAGTTGGTTATCCTGCTTCACTGTCCGATGCCGTTTGGCATTATGGAACCGATAACGAAGCATTTCTTCCACTGCGAGCGGAACCCATTCAGGATTCTGTCTTAGTTGATCATACAGACTCGGGTCATCGTAGAGGAAGGAATAGAACGTATTGGAAACCATATGACTCGTTGTCTCTATCCCGGCTCCAAGCAGAAGCATGGTCGTGCGAACAACCTCATCCTCCGTGAACTTCTCCCCCTCAACATCAACGTTCAACAGATCCGTAATGATATCCTGACCAGGATGGGACCGTTTATGAAGCACAATAGGGTACAGGAATTGATAGTACTCTTGCGCTGCAGTTTGCTTTTTCAGTTCACTCTCCTCAGCCGTCTTTGGATTGATGGGTTGAAACAGAATATCTACCCAGTTCTTGAAGCGATGGCTGTCTGTAAGAGGGATGCCGAGCAGATCGGCCATAACCATCGAAGGCAGAGGAGCGGCCAACGCTTGAACAATATCAATGGTCGTATTTGGCTCAATATCTGCTACCAGTTGCTGTGCAATGTTGCGAATTCGTGGCTCCCAGTTGTTCAGACTACGCGGTGTAAAAGCAGCAGATAACAACGAACGACTTTTTTGATGACGGGGAGGATCGATACTTGATATGTTTAATTTGTCTGGAGGTGTGCCTTCATTATTCTTCGCTCCAACAGCAATGGTCGTCCGGGTTCCTTCGGCGGAAAAATATTCATGATTACTCAGAACCTGTTTCACATCATCGTATCTGAACACATTCCAGGTGTCTGTATCTTCGTGATAGTACACAGGATGCTCGGACAGCATTTTTCGAAACCAGTGAAGTGGGAAAAACTCTTCAGATCTGGACTGAAACCCCGTAATGTCCTCAACGCGTATCACTTCTTTATACATTTGGAATCCACCTCTCAGCATAGTTTCGTGATTGGTTACATGGGTACCTGAATTGACAGTTCAGCACCCGATTCCATTTTATACCACTCGTTCATTTATTGATATGAACCATTTGAACTAAATCAGAAAAACCCCTTATTATAAGGGGTTTTCGTTTTATACGTATCGTATATTATTTCTGTCGGTGTTTCACAGAGATAAGCAATACGAACCGATCAATCACCTAGTTTCCCCATTGCTTCCTGTAGCTGTTCGAGTTGTTCAGACAGGGTTCTAATCTGAGTCTTAGTATCGTTTACCTTCTCCATTAAGGCTTTCTCTTCAGAACCGTCTTCCGATGCATTCCTGATTGGTGATGACTTGAGATGAGCCAGTTCGCGTTCCCATGTTTCTTGTTTTTCCAAAGCTATGCGTAGTTCTTCTTTCGTCGTACCGATTTGATACTCCAGATATATGATATCGGACGAGTTCGCTCCATCGGATAAACGTTGTGAATAGGTCATGACTCACCTCTTTCAATTTCATCCATTGCTTTGCCAACAGTATAGGGCTCAATATCGATATCAAGCTCCATGCCAAGAGCTAGTTTCGCCAGTTGACTCCCGATAAAAGGACCCATGGTCAACCCAGAGGCTCCAAGTCCATTCGCGGTAATCAGACCTTGCCAGCCTGGGACAGCCCCCATTACTGGTAGAAAGCCCGGTGTAAACGGACGGAACCCAACTCGTACTTCCTGGAATGTGCTATTTGTTAGCCCCGGCGCCAGTTCCAGACCTTTATTCAAAACTTCCTGCATGCCCCCTGCGGTTACTCTTGTATCATAACCTTCCACATCATTTTCATGAGTGGCACCAATCACAATCTTCTGTTGATCAAAGGCCAAGAGATATTGGTCAGACGGCGGCATGATCACAGGCCAGTTGCCCGTATCCTCCCCATCCGTGACATGTAGATGCATAATTTGTGCCTTCTGATAATGCACTTTAAAGTGTATGCCGAGTGGCTTCAGCAGTTCGTTGGCCCATGCACCTGCACAGACAATGACTTCATCTGCCAGGAGACTCTGATCATTAACACTCACACCAATGACCCGATCCGCTTGGGATTGAAGCGTGGCGTCTCCATGGATCACTTCCGCTCCATTTCGCTGTGCAGACCTGATCAATGCATCGCGCAGCGCTCTTCCATCTATACGTGCAGCACCGCTGATATGTACCGATTGATAACGTTCCTCCAGCAGTGGAAAACGTTCATGGGTTTCTTTTGCATCCAGAGGTGTAATGTCGCCAATCTCCGGTGCATCTGCTTTGCGAAGATGGGCCCGCTGTTCCATCTTGCTGATTTTATCCTCATCCGTATGAATGCTAAGCGCACCCACTTGAGCATATCCGGTTTCCGTTTCTCCTTCGCCTTCAAGCTCCGCTATGATGCCAGGATAGAACCGCGCACCAGCCTTGGCGAGCTGATACCAGTCCTGATTACGTCGCTGTGACAGCCATGGACAGATGATACCCGCAGCTGCATCCGTTGCCTGTCCTATATCTTTTCGGTCTATGATGATTACCTCTGCGCCCCGTTTGGCTAATTGATAGGCTGTTGACGCCCCCAGGATACCCGATCCAACTACGATGACTTTCTTCATGTTTGCATCCCTTTCCTTAATCACTCATCCGTTATAGCGTATACTGTTTCGCATTCTGTTGGCAAGGCAGGCGTACTTATAGGTCCATAAATAGAGACTAATTAGACCACAGTTCATACCGCAGTTCATACTCATTCATCCAATAAAGAATTGTTGAAGCATTTATATGAAAACGTTTCATTATCGCTTGCCATTCAATTAAAATAATTCCATTTATGTAATATAATTCTTTTTAGGTTTCTTTTAACTCTGTAACTACGCCACTTACGCACATGATCCTTTAACGAAAAGAGGAATAACACGACGATGCCGAAACCTAGCATGGGGAATCCGCCGGATACCGATATGCCGCTCATGATTACAGGGCAAAACCAGTTGACCGTTGATGAATTGATGAATTGGAGCGACCATTCACGGGATTACAGCATTGTACAGTGCATCGGAGGAACAGGGCGAATCGCAGCAAAGAATCATGAATTTTCGATCAAAAAAGGGACCGCTCTCATTTTGTTCCCGGAGGTAACCTACCGTTACCACAATCTGAGTGATTCATTACGATTTGATTGTCTGTCTTTCAATGGCTATTTATTGCCACGGTTCTTGCATACCTTGCAGATCGGGGAGCTGCGCGCCTTCAAGCCGGATGGAATGCTTCATATCCTGTTGCGTGAAATTACGTTGGCGCTGCAGTCCCGGCACAAGGATCAGATCTGGCACGTATCCGCATTACTGTACATGCTTTTGGTCAGATTAACCATTGAAGGTGAACGCTATAGTGCTTATGAACGTTCTGATGCCCGATTAAGATTGGATGAACTCATTACGTTTATCAAACAAAATTATCATCAGGATATCTCTCTCCCCATGTTGGCTGAGCAGATGGACGTTACCGAGCAGCACCTCAATCGGATATTCAAAAAAGAATTTCAAATGACTCCATTGGAGTATCTGATGCGATATCGGTTGTTGAAAGCCAAGGAAATGCTCATCGAAAATGACGCAACTACCGCTCATGAAATAGCCAAAGCCGTTGGTTTCAACAGTGCCAGTTACTTTGGATCGGTATTCAAAAAATACGAAGGGATCTCCCCTATCGAGCTACGCAAGCAATATCTGGATTAAAGCGCCTCCATATCAATCTCGGCCAGCGAGGATAACCGAAGTTCATGCATGGCGAATTCCAGACCACGTGTTACCTCGTTAGGCACGATGATACAACGAATACCTGCGGCATTGGCTGCCTTCAAGCCATTAGGTGAGTCTTCGAACACAATCGCTTCGGAAGCCTCGATCCCAAGACTCTGGAGAGCAAGAAGGTACAATTCAGGGTCCGGTTTCACTCGCTTCACATCCTCAGATGTATGAACGACTGTGAAATAATCAAAAATGCCTAATTTCTGCAAGTAACCATGCACCCAGTCCCGTGTGGAGCTGGAAGCAACTGCAAGCTGAATCCCCTTCTCCCTCGCAGACTGAAGCAATTCATACACCCCTGGAAGAATAGCAGCCTGTCCCAAATAAACTTCGTATTTCTGTTCAGAGAGAAGTTTGATATGATCATGATCTATCTTTTGTTGGAGCGCCTGCTCCAGATACAGAAATGGATGAAATTCCTCAAAGGATGTCCCCACATTTTTCGACCATAGCTCCAGACCAAGTTCAACTCCGTGCTCTTCATAAATATCGCGAAACGCATAGTACCAAGGTGTCTCTGTATCGACAATGAGTCCATCAAAATCAAATATGAATGCTTTTACCATGAACCTGTTCTCCCTCCAATGAACGGCCGGGGGAGCGGATTAGAAGCGTGCGGTCAAGTCCGGATGAGTAACGTTCACGGATAAAAAGTGACACGTACAGCCCGTTCCAGTCGGCGATTGTGCAACTAATCCAGCTCGAAGTTCCCCTTGTATCGGCATGCCGAAATAACGAATTAGTTTCCACTCATCCCCATCGGGTGAATAAAAGAATGATATGCAGCCCTCTACTTTGCGTATACGCAGATAGGGATTAGATACGGAGACTTCAACCGAATTACAATCATCGGATGAACCATCACGTGTCACCACCGACACGATGGTAGGTACTTTTCCATCATACTCAAAACAAATTTTGCACCAGTTAAGATCATCCGCCATCACCATCAGACATCCGGAATCATATTGATTTTTCATATCAACGGTTAATTGGGTTGTGATTTCAAAATCGCCAGGCACAGGCATGGACAAGAAAGGAGCAGTTGCACGAATGTGCTTCCCCGCTGGATCCTGGAAAAAGTCGGTGTCCGCCTTCGCTTCCACCAGCACACCTCCCTGATCCGTATAGGACCAGCTTTCGGGCTCGTTCATCCAGCTCCATTGCTTCCGTGCTTCTGTTGTCATTACGTTAGTCATTTGTTAGCAGCCTCCCAAGTTAAGTTGTTTTCTAGTTATATTCAGTTTTTTTCTGTACTACATATTCGCTCCATATACAGAAAACCCCTTCTTCTACATATTTTTGTAAGGTTTCAGCACTTGGGAGTGCTTTTGCGGATCTGGCAGGAAGAACATGATGACCATGAGTACGATATATAGACCAAGAATGACACTGAACAACAGTGTTGGATTGTGATGGTAGAGCAGGCCTGTCAGGTAACCGGATGGAATGGCTGTAAGCGTCATGACGGTCTGCACGGCAGAGAACATATCGGCTTTCTCATGCGTACCCAATCGGTTCATCAGCAGAGAATCCCGGTACGTCTGCAAAATGAAGTTACCCGCAGCGAGCACGATTAGCGTGAGAAACAACATTCCTATATTCCCCACAGGGATCAATAGAAACAGAATGGCTCCGGCCGTGCTAAGCACGATGGAAAAACCAACATACTTTTCTTCCGAACGCCGCTTCAGTCGCGGAATGATGACCAGATAGAGCAGCATGACGGTCACCGCAGTCACTACTGGGATAAACGAAATGACACGGTCATCAAACTTCAACTGTTCCTTGAAGAAAATGACCTGAAAGAAATTCAGCTGCAGGATCAGATTGGACAACACCGTAATCAGAATAATCGGAAAAAGTCTCCGTTTGTAGAACGATTTTCCGAACAGGCGCAGACTGGAACCCAAGCTCTGAAGCACGCGGGTTTTACTATGCAATCCCATAAGCTCCTTGCCAACCTCGGTCTCATCCGTGTATCGGTTACGAATGAAGAACATGGCGGTCATGAGGATACCCCCGACAAAGTAAATGCTGGCGAGTGTAGGCACAATACCATAATCAGCAATGACTACCCCGGCAATTGGCGTGAGTACCCCAGCCCCTGTAATAATCATGTTGAGAATGGCAAATACCTTCGAGCGTTTGTGTTCCTCCACATCCTCTATGATTAGACAGTTAAAGGCGACCGTTACAAACTTGGATGTTGCATTCAGTAAATAAGCGATCAGGAACAGCCAGAAGTTCTGGGAGAAGGCCCAGATGAACATGGGAACACTCCAGGCAAGCAGATCAAAGATCAGTGTTGTTCGTTTCCGCCCCAGCTTATTGGTAATGGAACCCGCAAACAATTGAAAGATAAAGGCAAAATAAAGATTTACCGAATTGATTAAACCGATTTCAATGTCCGAAAGTCCGGCTTCCTTCATATATAAAGGAGCGTAGAAGAGAACGATCGTGCCCGGAATGGCCCATACCGGTTCGAGTAAAATGGAGTAGCGTGGATTCTTCGGCAAATCTTGAAGCAATTTCAATCGATATCCCTTCCTTCTGCGGTTTTCACCGCTGCGAATTCCAACTTCTCGCAGCGGCAAACCCGCTAATGTCTACATGCTTATAGTACCTCTTATAGGATAAGAGCTGTTTTGACCGAATTCATCGGCAGCTTCTCTCCAGTACGCAGATCATAACCAATCGTTCCATTAAAGGCCTGTTCATAATCACTCAGCAGTTCCTTGGCTGTCACCATCTGTTCCAGCTCCGGGATGCTTTGGGCAAATTTCAGTGCCGTACTGATCATCGAGTGATTAGCAACTGCACCGATGATACTAATGCCATCATTAATCACGGCGGTTGATTTGAACGTCACCTCATAGCTGTCGTCATATCCCATAGGAATAATTTTTCCGCCTTTGGCAATCAACTCAAACCCTACATGAAGCTGGTTACCAACCGCGTCCACTACAATATCAAACTTTTTGTTATTATTGATCTCGTATACTTTATCCAGTGTCAGATCCTGAGGATAGAACACATGATCCGCGATCCCTGAAGCGAACTCTTTGCGGTATGGATCAACTTCCGTGCCTACAGTAAGCCTTGCCAATCGTTTGCTAACAAGCTGACACAGGGAACCGATTGCACCAGAACCGAGGACCAGTACAGAGTCACTTGGCTTAGTCCCTGCTTTCATGAACGTCTGAAGTACACATCCCAGTGGTTCGATCATCATGGCTGTTTCCCAACTCATGGAATCCGGGATGGCATAGATATACTTTTCGTCCCCAACAAAATATTCAGCAAAGGTTCCGTGTGTCGTCATCCCTACTTGATAGTCATCAAAATTCTCACAGTAGATGAACAGACCTTCGCGGCAATAGGAGCAGGTACCGCAAGATTGCGTTGGATCAACCAATACCCGATCACCGATCTTGAAACCACGAACGTCGTCGCCCACCTCAACCACTGTGCCTACGCCTTCATGACCAATGATCGTCCCTTTATTTGCAGGCACTTTGCCTTTGACAATATTCAGATCTGTACCGCAGATACCTGAACCATAGATTTTAATTTTTACCTGGTTTGGCTTTTGAATGGTTGGCTCCTCAATCTCCTGGTAAGTCACCTGTTTGAGATCCTGATATACGAGTGCTTTCATTGAATAATTCCTCCTAGTCGAATGTCGATTATGATCTATGGATTAAGCTTCAAACGTTTTCGAGAGTTGCATCGAATGAAGATGTTCCTGCTTCTGAATCTCTTTCCAGTCTGACAGGGTCTGCAACAGCGCTTCCTCGACCCACAGCAATTCTTCCCGTGTATGGGCATCGGAGAAAATAAAGTATCCTTTGGTGAAAATGCCGAAGTGTGCCATTCTCTTCACCATGAACTCGCGGAAAGGATCTGTTTGGAAGTTATCTTCAGCCAAGGATTGAATGCAGAAGCTTGCATACGTGCCTCTCACTTCCAATTGATCCGTCAATCCGAGTAACACAAGTTCAGATTCCAGACGATCCATGATCCGGGTTGCCGGATCACGCCAAGTCGGCCATACTTTCGCATTTTTCATTAATCGTTCACAGGCAATGGCTGCCGCGAGCGCTGTCGTTTCGCTGGAATGGGCATTACTGAATCTGACCTGTCCTGACAAAGACATCAAGTGCTCCGGCCCTATTACCGCTGCGAGCGGTAAACCGTTTGCCATTCCTTTCGAGATACAGAGCAGATCAGGCCAGATGTCATATTCTCCTGCTGTAGCCTGCTTGCCCATTCGAATACCGGACGTTACCTCATCGAATATGATAATGATGTCCAGAGACCGGCATAGATTCACGGCTTCCTCCAGCGCGTCCCTTTTCCACTCGTTGGGGCATAGAACAATACATGCGATATCCTCGGGAGATGAGGTAATCTGAGCCTCAATTCGCTCCATAGTAGGTTTGTTGATCCAGATTGTTGAACGCTCGATATCCACTGGAATGCCACGTTCTTTCGTCTGGCCACCATAATAGCCGTAGGCAGACCAATCGTGCCACCCATGATACGCTGTTGCAATAACCTTGCTTTTTCCACTAGCGGCACGAGCCAGACGTACGGCCCCACTCACTGCATCGGCACCACTCTTGGTGAAGCGCAGCGATGGATAACGACCCTCGAACCGCTCCAGAATCAACTCCGCACATTCAAGCTCAATGTCGGCAGGTAAAGAAAAGCTTGTCCCTTTTTTCAACTGGTGAATGACGGTTAATTGGACTTCATGTCTGGCATGGCCCCATGGCGCCGTACCCATGGCCATTTCACAATCCAGCCATTCATTACCGTCGATATCTGTAAATCTGGAATTATAAGCCTCTGCACAACATACGGGGGTATGCCCCGGAAATAAACGTTCAGGTGCTTTGGCTAAAGTGCTGCATCCGCTCGGAATTACCTTTTCGACCTGCTCCAACCACTCCAAATTCCGGGTAAATCTTACGGCACGATCGAGCGTGCTCTCTTTTTCTTTCACTTTAAGTACCTCCCTGTTTATTTTCGTTGTGAGTGAATTACCGAACTTTGGTTCCAGGCCAGCATCCATCGTAGATGCGATCCATCGTAATTACATTGCCATACAGATCAATGATCAGATCCTTGGCTCGATGAGCATGTCTCATCTCAATCCAGTAGCGGTTCTCCAGCAAACGGGCGAAATTGTCCACCAAGAACAGTAAGCGGTTCTCACTATGAATCAGTTCCTTGCCCAGTACCTGTGGCAGCCAGATGGCCCCATTGGAATTGAAGCGATTGGAATAGTCACGTACTTCGGCTACATTTGCAAATTCGGCTTCCTCCAGCTTGGTCCAGAATGTATCGGCATCACTTCGAACCTCGGCAAGGTCAATCCCGACAATCGGCAGATGTTGGTATTCCCCTTGGCTTTCCAGCTGTGCTTTCAGATGACTGAAAACGAATGGCCACACATCAGCCTCGATTTGACCGCCCCACTTTTTCCAGAAGCGTGCCAGATTGTTCTTGCGGTTGAAGTTGCGGTGAATGCCGCTGCTGCGTTCCCAGTGATACGCCTGAATATTCGGGTTAATGACCGTATCGTATCCGGCAGCTCGTGCCCGCATCTGATAATCAAAGTCCTCGTACCCATTAAAGAACTTCTCATCGAGGTTGCCGATGGTCTCATACACCTCCCGCTTCATGCCAAACATGGCGAACACCACCAGTTGAACAGAGAAGGTTTCTTTCGGGATATCATCAGGAGATGCGTTCAGGAACAGGTGTCGGCCGATGGTGTCCGCAAAAGCAATACCGCAATGCTGCACGCCTCCGGTTTGCGGATACAACAGAACGCCTCCAATCATGCCGATTGTAATATCGCTATCCAGTGTCTCTTTCATCATCGGTTGCCAGTTTGGTTGAAGAATGGTGTCAGAATCCAGGAAGAAAATGTACTCTCCCTTGGCTAGACTCAGTGCGCTATTAATCGACACGGCGCAACCGAGTGGAAAATCATGCTGAAGAATCTCGATGGTCACACCTTCTCTTACTTCTTGCTTCAGTTTATCCAGATGTTGAAAGACTGCTGAGCCGGAACCATCGTTGATGAAAATAATCTGAGTGGATGGGCTTACCGTCCGGAGCAACGAATCTGTGAACAGGTTCAAAATGTTATAGTCCTGGTTGACTGGCACAATAATGGTGTAAAGCATGGAATCCCTCCTGATTTGGGTTGATGGAATGAGTACATAAGCTGATTTTGAACTGCACAATTGCTGGTCGTTCTGTCCGGCCCCCCTTGCCTGAATATTTTGTCTTTATTTGGCAATGATTTGAATCTACTAGAAATTTATATCATTTTTTGTAAACTGAAAATCTTAAATTCTGAACTCTGTTAATATTTGAATATGTAAGAAAATCAAGTCTTTGCAGCTTGCGCACGGAGAAACGCTGTTGTGAACGCAAAAAAACACCCTCAAAGAGTCTGTGTATCTAACGATACAGTCGACTTTTTTGGGGGTGTTCGCAATTATATCCGTATTCAATTGAACGTTCTAGCCTGACTTGTTACATAAATTTACCTTATAGTTTAACTTCTACGTTCCGGTGTGGATCGCTATATTTATATATACCAGGATTTAGTTCAATCCTTCCGTCAAGTGAAATACCTTTGTAGGTATCAATATAAATTCCTGAAGATACCATGCCCTTAGGTGTAACTTCAGGTACCACTTCTTTGCCGTTAATACGTAACGTAGTTTGGTTAACCCCTCTGAAACTAGGCGTTTTGGAATATGACTCTACAATTAATTTCTCCCCATCCCGATAGTAAGAGAATTGTATTTCAAGTCCATCGACAGTGAGTTTGGTGTACTGCTTTTGTTTCTTGGGTTCATTTAAATGAATCCAGTTTTTAGTGGTATCTCGTTTCTCAACAACGGCATCTTTTAAGATGAGTTTCATTGGAACATCAGACCAGTTTTGATACCACTCAGGGGATTCAAATTGGAATAAATGCTGATAACTGCCGCGATCGTCTCCTATCAAAGTTTTTCCTCCAGTTACTGTAATATCGCCTATAACTAACTGGGCTGTATTGTAATGAATAATACCTTTTTTAAGCGAACCCTCTTCATCGATTAGAATCTGGAGATCCAAGGGAGTTATTTTGAGTTGATCTAAAGTGACACCTGTTTTCTCTTGGAATTCAGGATTGGTATACAATTTTTTAGTGTAAATAGACTCACTTGCTTTTTTTCCATCTGCTACAAAATCAAACTTCCAAGTCGCCAATATCCGCTTTGCTTCTTCAATATAACCGAGATGAAGATTCGCATTTGTCCATTCTTTTTCGGTTATATCGAATACCTGTTCAATCAACAAATCTGTACCTTCGCTGGACAACAAGGTTGGAATTGCCTCTAACCCTTGAGAGCCTTCATGTACTACCAAGTGAGGATTACCTCGTCCCATATCAGATGGGGATGCAGCAACTTTATAACGAATAACGGTTTGATTTGCCGAATGGTTAACTGCTTCAATATGGATCGTTGGGTATTGCGTAACTCCAGTGACTATCGTATCTCCAACTGTAAGAGATGACTTTAAGGAAACATCCCTATCCCGGTAAAAAATAAGATTTTGGGCTTCGAATGTAAATTCTTTCGTACCATCCTTTAAAGTATCAGGTGTTTCATAAACCCCAATGAGTTTTTGACTCACAGGATCGTATCCTAAGTAACCAAACACTTTCGCATTCGAATCGGACTCATCTTTTAAGATATTTTTTTCCGTAGCAAACCCCGTATACTTTGAAAGATCGATTGATGTGTCAAGAGATATCAGCATCTTCATTTTTTCTCCATCTGTTACAACACCGCTTAGATCCATTGTCACACCCGAACTAGCGGACTGAAGATCATATTGCTGACCGATACCATTATTTATTGCGCTTGCGACGCCCCGGCCTCCGATTCGATCCCAATCAATCGTCATACTGGCGAATACAGGAATAGCAACAAGTAAGAAAAAAGTAAAAATGATGCTTATAGGAATTGCTTTAGCTCGATATCCAGTAGGCTTTTGTGAAGATTTCAGATTGACTCGGCGTTTATGGGCTTCTTTTTCAATGGTTGTCCACATCAAGTCATAATCCGGATGAGATATTTTTTTTTCCTTATTAGAATACTGATTCATTATTACTCAGCTCCTTTAGTTGAGGTTCAACCATTGTATTAAGAAGTTTCAACCCTTTGTTTAATCTGGATTTTGCAGTCCCTTCAGGTATGTTCATAACTTTAGAGATCTCAGGTACAGTCAAATCATTGATAAATCGAAGGACAACAACCGTCCTAATCTTGTCAGGAAGCCCACTATATAATCCTCGTAGCTCTTCTTTTGTTTCCCGATGGTATACACCCTCTTCCACAGGGTTATAACTCTGGGATTTGGACAACAAATAATGCCGCATTTCTTTCAACCATCCAGATTTCCGTCTTCTCATAACGCTATGACACTCATTTGAAGCAATTCGCAATATCCATGATTTCATGTTCCTTACCTTAGTTCTGTCAGCCAAAATAACTTTGACAAATACTTCTTGGCAAATGTCCTCGGCATCTGCTTGATTCTTCATCAGATAATAACAAAAGTAATAAACTTGCTCTTTGTACAATTCAAAAATTTCTCTGTCAGTCATTCTATCCCCCCCTTGCCGTGTTTTCATTAATAAGACAAATAATGCTATGTAATCGTTCATTTTGTTTATAGTTGGTTTTGCTAAATTCTCGGATACCTAGAATAGATTAGTTCAATGTCTCTGCTTGAACAGGTATTTATACATGTAAACAAGCAAAAAAAAGCCGCTAAGTTGGTATTATCCCCTTTTAGTAGACAAGAGAAAAAAGACATCTGTTAAGATGGACTTAATCCTGTCAAACAAAGGGGATTTTTTTTCATGGATAAAAAAGGACAAACTTTCCGGCGATACTCCTTGGAATTGAAATTGGAGGCGGCCCGGCTGGTCAACGAGGAACATATAAGCATACGTGAAGTAGCGACACGTTTAAATATTCAAAATAAATCTCAGGTACAAGTGTGGGCAGCAAAAGCGAAACGGGGAATGAGTCTTGAACCTGCTGCATCCAAACGGGGACGCCTTAGAACCAAGTTTTCTAGTATGGAAAAAGAGATGGCATACTTGCGGGCGGAGATAAGCAGTATCCAAATCTACACAAGGAGTGACGAGTAAAGATGCCAGATTTCAAATCATAGAGGACCTACGAGCACGCCATCGCCTGGTTTGGCTCTTGAAGTTAGCTGCGGTTTCCCGTTCGGGCTATTATAAGTGGAGAAAAAGCAGACAGGCGACAAGCGAACGTAGGCAAAAGGAGCATGAATTAGAATCGCATCTGCTTGCCATCCATCGCGTTCATCCCTATTTTGGTTACCTTCGAATTACGATAGCTTTACGGACAGAAGGCCTTCGGGTCACACAAAAAGGTGTACCAATTAGTGAAACAATTAGGCATCTGCTCTGTCATTCGAAAGAAACGTCGATTCTTTGGAAAACAAGTTTCTGTGGTGAACCCGAATCGGCTAGAGCGCCAGTTTCAGGCGGATACGCACGAACGAAGCTGGTTACCGACATTACCTATATTCGTGCTGGAGAACATTTTGTGTACCTCTCTGTCGTTCAGGATTTATACAATAACGAAATTGTAGCGTGGCATCTTTCTGAACGAAATGACCTCGCTTTGGTTCATGACACGTTGGATATACGTCGTTCTTGTCTCATTTGAAGAATGAGAAAATTTATTTGAATAAAGCGTCAAACAAAGCAGAGGTTAAACAGCAAGTAAGCGAATACATATTGTTTTACAACCAAAACCGATTTCAGAAAAAACTAAATGACCGTTTCCCGGTTGAATACCGGGAAACGGCCGCAGCTTAAATCTTGTCTTTTTTTGTATTTGTCTACTTGACAGGGTTATGACCATTTTAGCGGCTTTTTTTATTGGTACAAATTCTTGTCCCTAATTAAGGTTAAGAACTTATTTGTTCTGATTGCTGGAATGGACAGCCACATATGTTTTTATCCGAACTTACATTCATCATTTCGAGGTTAATCCCCCTAAATTTACACCGTAATTTCAATGTCTATCAAGAATCACACCTAACTCTTCAAAAAAGGTAGTTCTTTATAACTATATATTTAACAACTAAATATATAGATCTAGTACATTCAGATTGATATAATTGTGGAAAATACTAGATTAGAAGGGATTCGTACTATGAGACAAAAACTAGTAGTTGAATCTGCATTCGTATGTGGTGCTGTATTCTTCTCAGGTGTTTCTTATGCAGCCATTAGCTATTTAAAAGCTTTCCCTGTGAAAAACGATTAACGGTTCCGAAGCAACACTTGAAAGCCCTGTAGTTACTATTAATGATAGTTTATACATACCTTTAAAGGAGTTAGGCCAAAAAGCTTGGTATGCTGTTTCTTCTGGAAGTATTATTCAGATGGACACTTTCGAAAAACTTCCAATCTCTTATACACGGAACAATGTAAAAATCACTTTAATTCCTTGAACAAAGTTGATGGGAAAGTATTATTAAATGTTACAGTCAAAAATGACACTGATAAGAATGTTGATATAAATCTTTCATTTATTAGAGCTGATGATAATGTTAAGGGTAGAATGATATATACTACTAGTGCATTAAGTTTCTATACACCAGTTAATGATAATTGGAGTCTTACTACAAAAAGGTTCTTAGATGATTCAGTAGCTAGTAAAAGTGAAGTAACAGGAAATATCCAGATCGCCTCAGTTACGACTGGAACAAAAAATATACGTTTTTTCTTTGAATCGCACAGTCTATCTACCTCATTTCCATTCTGTAGACACTGATGAGTTATTTAACTTAGTTTCTCCAAAATGTCTACTAATGAACAGAGCTTACATTGAATATTACCGTTTAAGTAAAATGAAATAATACTTCAATGCGAATGTTTTATCAACATGAAAGTGCTAAAGGAGAAGTTCAATCAATAATATCTTACACATCACAAAAACAACACAAAAAGTTGCGACTGTAATCATTAACTATCCCATTTAATTGGCATAAGATGCTACAAAAAACAGTCAAGAGATATGTAAAAAATTCAATTTCTGAATCCGTAAATCTGAAAAGATCAACGTTTTTTGTTTCATAAAGGAAAGTAAGATAAATTGAAAATGGAAAAAAACAGGAGTTTGATATATGTTCTTGTCACTGGAAACTTCTCCTATTATTATTTCTCCTGCTGAACACTACAGAAAGCTCAAGCCTGGTGAGCACTTGAGCTTCTTAAACTACAAAAATAAAACGTTTAATATAATTGTCGTGGGAATCCTTTAGCTCTATTTACTGTCACCACATTCGCTTCCCATTGAGCCATAGTCTGTTTCCAATCACTTAATGAAAGGTAATGTTGAACAGGATTTGATGAGTCAAATTCTGGCAAGTATAACCCGACAACTCCTTTTTGAAGAACACCTTCAGCTGTGACACCTTTTTCTAGTAAGGATATGATTGGCAAGCCTAACTGATAGGCCATAGCCGTTTCAATTTGACAATATGGACTTGTGAACCATTTTTCCGATACTTCTTTTTCTTCAGTTGACTCAATATCTGCCTTAAACTTAGAAACACCTTTATTTACATATAGTCTCCTGAAAGCAACAGTAATAAAACCATCTGACTCCAGCATTAATCTTCTAATTGCCGCCAGGGGATTATTACTGTCATAGTCAGTGACACCTAGAGTGCGTGGGGTTATATCCTTGTTTTTAAGGTATTCAATAAAACCTCCAATAAATTCTTGTTGTTCCTGTTTATGCGGTTGGGGGTAGCTAAGAAATATTGAAATCAATATACTTTTCACCTCATAGAAAATTAAATTCTTTTATCCTTCACTAATCGCCAGTAATGATATCCTAAAGCAGTCAATTTGCATGATTTAGAATTCATCGCAGCAAAATACATATGATCCGCACCGTTAGGCACTACCAAACCAACACTTTGTAATTTCTGTAGATTCCTAAATTTTATAACATTTTCCTCTTTAGCGTAGGGTTCAATTACCTCATGCTCCACCTCTGTAGTATTTGTTACTTCAAACGACGGATCTAACAGGAATTCCTGTTGTGCCGATGGAAAGTATGTAACCAAACTTCTTAAGATTTCAATCGGAACTTGAGGAACAACAGTTCTTAGCGAAGTGAACCGAGTAATATTAGTTTTAAACACAGGGCGCTGGTCCCAAGGTCCTAATGCTTGATCAATATAAGCATAGACACTCCCTGGAGTAATATGACCTCTTAAGTCTGATGCTCCTCCTTGTAAGGCATTCAAAAGTAAGCTGGTAAAAACCCCATGACCGTTGATTTCAAGAGAAGATTCATCATCCTTACTTGCCGTAAGGATAGAGACACCTTCTACTATTTGGGTAGCACTCCCTGCACTTTTGGGTGAACCAAAAGCTCCTGAATGGCAACAATCTAAAATAATAATTCTATTTTTTGCTTTGGACTTATTGGCTATACTAAGTATTTCGTCCATTGAAACTCCAACATCGTATTCACTATAATCTGGTGTCACTAAATAACCACCAACTTCATCAACGTGACCATGCCCAGAAAAATAGAATAATGCAGTCTCACTTTCTCCTTTGAATAACTCAATTATTAATCTCTTAAGATCAGACTTTGTGCGCACATCCGTAACAAGTCTTGTATCAAAGTTAGGAGAACCGTTTCCATTTACCTCGATTACACTTTTAAAAGCAGATGCATCATTAATACATCCATAAAGTGGTGAAGTAGGGTAGTTATTGATTCCAACTATCAGTGCCTTTCTCATTTTTCCCTCCTACAATAATGAAATCCAATTTGAAATATTGCTCCAAGTCCAATTTACAACCCTCACACCACTAAGTTCAGATGGTAACGTTGCAGAATAATTTTGATACCCCCAAATTCCCATGATCGGAATTCCTTCCTCTTTTGCACACTTGACTTCCCAAAGTTGCCCATTGGCATTCTTAGTATTTTCCGTAACAATCACAAGCACACCGTCGCATCCCTTGATTTTTGTTCTACAATGAGTTTTCCAAGCAGAATCCCAGGGCTGTTTGACAGACATATCTACAAACTCAAATGGTGAATTCTCATTTTTGGCTTGACCAATCAATAAGTCTCGTAGAGTTTTATCCTCCATTGCAAAACTAGTAAATACTCTTTTGGACATAACATTTCCCTCTTTTCCATAGTTATCTTGTGATTTCAAATGGTTTAACCGCTTCAGTCAATATGTACAAGGTATCCATTGGATGTTGTGTAGAATTTACCAATAGATGTCTTTTATCCCAATTTTCAAGATCATATTTTGTAAGTTCAAGTAGATGTTTCATATCTAAATCATACTTAATGCTTAAATCATAAGAGCTCTCAAATAAACCTTTTTTTATAATGCTTGGTTGCCTAAAAGGTTTCTTTTTTTCTAACAATTTTGTAAGACCAATCTCATAGTAAATCCAAGGAGATTTCGTCCTGTTTATAACTTCAAATGATTGAATTGCGTTTGGTGTGTTTAGGATAAACACACACTCTGTCATATCCATTAATTTTGATATAGCGCTTGAAAGCATCATATGAACATGGCTTGTTGATTGATTTCTTTTTTCATAATTGTAAGTTGAAGATTCTGGTTGCCAGCAGAACTCTTTATCAATTTTCTTTAATAACTCATCTGCATATCCCCAAACACAAGAATCAATAAATGTGTCTAAATTAAATGTTTCCTTTATCCAGCCAGCAAGAGAAATTGCATTTTTTTCATCCGCATGCGAATGCGAGAGAAAGATGTCAGCATTTATTTGCGGGAACCATGTCTCTTGCATCTTTGAGCCATCTAGACTACCATCCTCTAGTACAAACTTATCTAACTCATCTTGGATTATTTTTTTGTTTCTACTTAAAATTTGACTCCCCTTATCATAATAATCTAAGAATTTGGAGTCCATTTTAAGATTATAACCAATATACAATTTTACTCGCCTCCGCCCTTATCTGATGTCTCATGCAAATAGTTCTGTAGTAGCACTTATAGTAAGAATAGACTAACATCCATCATTTGTAAATGAACTGAAAGCAACTCCAATTCTATATCTCTTATCCTTTATATTGATTGATCTTCTACGATAGGAGCCAATACGCATTTACTAGCCAATCTTGTCCCCCCATCCACCTTATGCCATAGAAAAACAATGGTAATTAGATTAAATGTTAGTTGCCTCCAACCCGAGTCGCAAAATCCAAGTTAAGGAAGACAAACCGTCCATATTAACGGAGAGATAGGAGGCAGCTGCGTGGAATTACCGAGCATCCTACGTCATGTTTGCCAGAGCGGATGAATAGTTTAGCTTTCTTGTTCAGGCTTTAAAAGACAAGGGTTACGAAGTTATAGTCATTTTATTTTTCTCAGATCAAGGCAATATCATGGGAGATTATTAACTGGCGAAAAAATGTAAAACTTGTTCGAGGATTGCCTGACAAGCATCTAGGGATTATTGATACAGAAAGAGAAAAGTTACAGAAGATATTTATGCTAAAACAAATCCATCTGCTCCAAAGTTGTAAATTTCTCACTTCCTCTTCTATCTTTTTTTATTTTATTGAAGTCTTCTTTTATTTTATTGAAGTCTTCGAAAATAATATTATTATGTACAAAAATTGTGTCCATTTTTTCTCGAAGTAAATATAAACTGTATTTCAATTCAATAAAATTCTTCTCTCCGTCAACTATATGATAATCATCATATTTAATGTCTTTTAATGTTACACAGAATACTTCCTCACTTTTATATCTTTGTTTCTTAATATAAGACTCATATTCACTTTTCGAGCTAAAACCAAAGTCCACTTTGCCCTGAGCTTCTTCCATGTAAATCTCAGAAATCAATTTGCGTGAAGCGCATTTCTCTACAACTCCATGTAGCTTAGCGACAAGACTGTTTGTATCATCGTAAACCCCCACAAAAAATACATCGCCTTGTGTTGGCATCGTATCAAAAGTAATTGGATAGTTTGTCATGAAATTAAGTTTGTTTGGCTTCTTTCTTAGTGCCCCGTTTAACCAGTCAAACCCTTTACCCCTATTTAACACCTGTAAGAAAGTGTTGGGACTCTTGCTAACTTCCGAGTAGTCTTCTAAGCTTAAATTACTCTCAGACATTTCTTCTAATTCAATACTATTTTGTTTTAACATTGCAGTAGAAATTATATTCATAGTAATATCTTGAATAAATTTTGCTTTTTTTCGATTCCATACTTCTAGATTTATTGGTAAGTTTAGTTCTTGAAAAAGTTGAGAGATAAAGCCATCCAAGTTACTTGAGTTATTTATAGTTAATGATTGAGTTTGAGGAGTGATAACTCCTTTCATATCTTGACTTGTGAATGGAGGAATTAATATTGGAAAGTTTTTAGAAGATTTTATCCAAGCAGCTCCCATTTCACACATACAAAAGCTACTTTGATAAAAATTCTCTGAAAGTATAAATAGCACTATTGTTTCTTCAGTAAATGTCCTTTTAATATCATTTAAAAAGTCCACTCCATAAGGGACACTATATCCAACTATAGAAGAGCAGAATATCATTGAGCTATTTAAGCCCATTCCTTCCAATAAGTCAATAAGTACACTGACAAATATCTGGTCTTCACTCGAGTGACTTATAAATACCTTTCTGTTGTTGTAAATTGAATTTTGATAATTCATTTCTGCACCTTCCTTTGTCTGTACTGAATCTATTTAGTTTATTATATCGAGGTCAAGCATGAAAACTAATAATATACACCTCTTGATGGGGTCTAACCAACTGACAGGTTAGTTGTATTGCCTTTCTCTCTTTACTAAGAGCTTACGACATTTTGAAGTTCTATAATCCGAATTATAACAAATAGTGCTATAGTCATAAAGACAGTTGTACAATTTGTTTAAAGAATAAAGAGCATTCTTTTGATGTGAAAGATCTACTGCAAGAAGTAAAACTCTAAGTTTGGTTCGTATCCTCGGCCATACCTCACTTAACTTAAATCAGAAATACGCGAAATTTACCGAAACGGATCTACAAAAGCTTCATGATAAGGCCATTTCTATTTAGGATCTGATAGAGAAAGGTAAGGAGAAGAAGCGGGGTAAGTATACATTTATGCAGATAAAAAAAACGAGCGTATTTAGCTACGTTTGTTTTTCGTTCTTATACACCCAGCATGGACGTCATCTTTATTAGGGTCAAATCCCGAACGGGGGCTGGCGAGCACCTACCGTAGCCAAGAAGGGCAAGGGTGTCGGCTGCGAGTCCCAACATAGGTAAACGCCGGGCCAAGGTGCACAAACCTAATTTGAGGCAGTACCCGTCATACAAGTCGAGATCCGAATCCGCAAGGACTGTCAGCTGTTAACTTAGGTGATCGCGGGAAGACAAATAAGGCAATATCCCGCAAGGTAGCTAAAAGCAAAGATAAACGTTGAATCCACCAACGGCACAAACAGCCCCTTCCTCTCGTGAAGTCCAGAACTGATTGTTGGAGCGAATGCTCAAGGGAGGCAACCTTAGGTCGCCTACAAGCCGGTGGTGCAGAAAGGAGGAGCACACGGTGTGGAAAGTTTAACGGCAGCAGAGCTCCAAGCTTACCTAAAAATCTTAAATGGCAGCTACAGATCGGCGCCTGTCAAACGGGTGAGAATCCCTACTTTCATATATATTTTTTATTCAACAATCACTTTTACAAGTAATAATCAATCTGATCTTAGATGCCAGCCTTTGACAAGTGGATTCGGAGAAAACTGTGCATGCGCCTATGAAAACAGTGGAGTCGGCTGAGGACACGCATTCGTGAACTACGCACGTTTAGCGTTCCGAATTCGGTTGTTTTGAAGATGCCCAATTCCTCATAAGGCCCGTAGGAAATGTCTCCCAATATGAAAAATGCCCTTCCAACTTCCTACGGGGAAGCGAAAGAGCAAAAGAAATTACTTTCTCATTATCTGGAATTTTGTTAACCTTTCGAAACCGTCATATGCGGACCCGTATGTACAGTGATGTCAGAGGACGGAGGCTAGTAGCCTACTTCTACTCAATTCTTTTCCACACTTGAACCACCACTAGGTGGTTTAGGCATTTGTTCTTGTGATTTATTTGGTTGATGCCCATTTCCTATATTTTTCAAAGGAGATGGCTGCTTGTTTGGTTTCATTCAAACTCCTCCTCTCTAAGGTTTTTTCACACTACTCCCACCTTTTGGAGGGCTTAATGACTTTCCAGATGCCTTTGGCTTCAAGCCTCTTTCCTCTAATCCCGCCCTTGGCTGATACCCACTTGTTTCTACAACTCTATTCTCTTCGTTCTGGTTCTTCATCTTTCTCCTCCTTATTTTCTGAAATTAGAAATTCAATATGTAAAATCTCAGGACCACTAATCCATATTCCCTTTGCTTTAGGTAGCCATTCTTCGTTCTCGTCCAACTCAAATATTTCTTCTAAATAAAGATCCTTCTCTGTCGGTACAGTAGAAGCAAGAGATTTTGAGGCAAAAAGTCCGTATATCACAAACCCGTTTTTCAAAGTAACAATAACATAACTTGAATCATTAGACATTATGTAGTCCCATGCAGTTGGGGATGGATGAACTGGGTTGATCCCTGTCTTTAATAAGAGTTTCCGTATCCAGTCCCTTTCAGCAGCTATTCCTGTAAATATTCCAATGACATACGGAAGTAATAACACGATTAGTCCAAGTATGATAGACCATCTAAAAGGATGTTGCTCCCAGTACCGGGATTGAATTAGTTTATTTATCATCGGCCACGCGAAAGCAAAGTTAACACAGCTGAAAACTATAAATCTAACAAGGTAGATTGGAGCTTGTCCTTCTCTTGTAGGAAGAATATAATTATACCCCATGTTCATAATAAAACCGGGTACCATCATGAGCACGGTATAATAAACAGCTTCAAAATTATTAAAGATCAAAATGACTATCCTCCTTATCTTGCAAACTTTAATATAATACTAGTTTTTGGATAAATCAAGCATGAAAGCGTAGGCTGGTCTCGAAAACGAAGATAAGGCCCAGCCTTCAACGGAACTCAATCTGCGCTTTTTGAAAATAACTTATGCTCATCAGTTGGATTGTTTATCATCATCGGTGTAAACGATATCATCGATTGAACTCGGAAACGACAGTCTTCCATATATTCATTTAAACAAAGAAAGTATATAATGAACACTTACTTATGGTTTGAACTACATGTATTTTCTTTTTAGATATACATCTACTTGTAAATCGGTATCTTATCCTTATCTCGGGACACGAACTCTCCTTAAAACATAAAAATCCGCTAAGTTGGTATTATCCCCTTCTAGTAGACAAGAGAAAAAAGACATCTGTTAAGATGGACTTAATCTTGTCATACGAAGGGGATTTTTTTCATGGATAAAAAAGGACAAACTTTCCGGCGATACTCCTTGGAATTGAAATTGGAGGCGGCCCGGCTGGTCAACGAGGAACATATAAGCATACGTGAAGTAGCGACACGTTTAAATATTCAAAATAAATCTCAGGTACAAGTGTGGGCAGCAAAAGCGAAACAGGGAATGAGTCTTGAACCTGCTGCATCCAAACGGGGACGCCTTAGAACCAAGTTTTCTAGTATGGAAAAAGAGATGGCATACTTGCGGGCGGAGATAAGCAGTATCCAAATCTACACAAGGAGTGACGAGTAAAGATGCCAGATTTCAAATCATAGAGGACCTACGAGCACACCATCGCCTGGTTTGGCTCTTGAAGTTAGCTGCTGTTTCCCGTTCGGGCTATTATAAGTGGAGAAAAAGCAGACAGGCGACAAGCGAACGTAGGCAAAAGGAGCATGAATTAGAATCGCATCTGCTTGCCATCCATCGCGTTCATCCCTATTTTGGTTACCTTCGAATTACGATAGCTTTACGGACAGAAGGCCTTCGGGTCACACAAAAAGGTGTACCAATTAATGAAACAATTAGGCATCTGCTCTGTCATTCGAAAGAAACGTCGATTCTTTGGAAAACAAGTTTCTGTGGTGAACCCGAATCGGCTAGAGCGCCAGTTTCAGGCGGATACGCACGAACGAAGCTGGTTACCAACATTACCTATATTCGTGCTGGAGAACATTTTGTGTACCTCTCTGTCGTTCAGGATTTATACAATAACGAAATTGTAGCGTGACATCTTTCTGAACGAAATGACCTCGCTTTGGTTCATGACACGTTGGATAGACTCTGTCAGTATGTGGATCTGAGTGGCGTAATTCTGCACTCGGACCAAGGATTTCAATATAGCTCGAAGCCATTTAACCGTAAACTGAAACAACTCGGCATGCTAGGCAGTCACTCCAGGCGTGGGAATTGTTTAGATAATGCCTGTATCGAGTCGTTCTTTTCTCATTTGAAGACTGAGAAAATTTATTTTAATAAAGCGTCAAACAAAGCAGAGGTTGAACAGCAAGTAAGCAAATACATATTATTTTACAACCAAAACCGATTTCAGAAAAAACTAAATGACCGTTTCCCGGTAGAATACCGGGAAACGGCCGCAGCTTAAATCTTGTCTTTTTTTGTATTGTCTACTTGAAAGGTTATGACCAAATTAGACTTTATGAAGTCATTTGGTCATCGAGTAACGATCTGATGCTGTTCAGTTAGTCTCACTCCTATTTTCACCTCTGCTTAAATCCATGATAAAACGTATCCACCACAAGCGCAGGGGCTGCTTTTCTCGCGATATGACCACTTACAACCTGCTGCCACGTCAGGAACATGATGGAATACAGCACATCGACAATCCAGGTTTTATCGAGATCGGAGCGGAAATAACCTTTCTTTTGTAACAGACCGACCGCGTGTAATACAGGTTCTCTCAGTTTCAGATCTGCTCCCTCAATCTCTGGATTATAGTTAATGGTGGTGTCATGAGCCAGAAAATAAATTTTGTCGCCTAATGGAATCAGCGCCTCGATCAGCTCAGGTATGTACTTTTCACAGTGCTCCTCATCCAGTTGGATTTCTTTCATGGTCTCACTGACCACCTCGATTGCGCGTAATCCGAGATATACCATAAGCTGTTCACGGCTTTCCACATATCGATGTAACGTAGCGATCCCGATTTTTGCTGATTCTGCAATCTCATTCATGGAAGCATTCGGTTTTTCAATCAGCAACTTGGTGGCCTCGTCCAAAATGGAATGAAGCCTGGTTTGTTTGATTGTAGTCATTTCTTTTTTCATTGTATTACACCTCTTGGCGAGTATAGTTCAACAATTGATCTGATCATCCATCATATGATTGAATTAGACTATAAAATTATAGCATACTTCCTCTCGAGTAAAACTAAAAGCCGCCATTCGGCGGCTCTTAGCATGGTTATCTTTCTCCGTTGATTACAGTTCGATGATTCTCGTTGCAATATTTGTACAAAATTCACGATCATGCTCTACAAAAAGCAGGGTTGGCGAGTATTCCAGCAGTAAGTCTTCGATCTGCATACGTGAAATGACATCTACAAAGTTAAGTGGTTCATCCCAAATGTGCAAATGAGCTTTTTCACTAAGACTTTTAGCAATGAGCACTTTCTTTTTTTGACCTGCGCTAAACGTCGAGATATCTTTCTCCATTTGCAGTCTGGAAAAATCCAACTTTCGAAGTATCGATTTAAACAGGCTCTCATCAATCCCCTGTGTGGCCGCATACTCAGATAAATGCCCTCCGAGATCGGACGTGTCCTGCGACACATACGAGATTTTAAGCTGATGATCCTTACGGAAAAGACCTGTATAAGGGATATCTTCACCACAGATCAGTTTAAGAATGCTTGATTTGCCAGATCCATTTTTACCGTACAGGGCAATACGATCCCCTTTTTCAACCGTGATACTGACATCCTTACACACCGTATTGGAGCCGTATGAGATCGACACATGCTCCAATTCGACAAGTTCATGCTTGTGAAAATCCAGCTGATGAATCTGCAGACGTTCTGCACTCTCGATATTTTTGAGAAGTTTGGATTTCTCTTGAATCGCAGTTTGCTGCCTTTGTTCGATATTTTTGGAACGTTTCATCATTTTGGCGGCCTTGTGCCCAATATATCCTTTATCCACCTTGGAACCGGAATTTCTCGTACCATTTTTGGTCTTTTCCACTTCATGCGACCATCCACCGGTCCGTTTGGCTGAATCGGATAAACGCTTGATATCCTTCATTAATTTCTCATTACTCGCAAGTTCAAACTGATCTTGCCTTCTTTTATTTTCCCACCAAGCGGAAAAATTGCCTTTCTGAATCTCGATGTTACTCTTATTGATGGAAAGAATATGGTCCACGCTGTGATCCAGAAAGGATCGATCATGAGACACCAAAATAAATCCACTCTTGCTGCGGAGATAATCACCTACAATTTGTCTCGCATGAAGATCAAGATGATTGGTAGGTTCATCAATGAGCAGAAACCGATTATCCTTCAGGAACAAAGCAGCCAGCATCACCTTTGTTTGTTCTCCGTTGGATAACGTATCAAAAGGCCGATACAACACATCTTCTGACACTTTTAACAGGTTAAGCTCGCGCACAACTTGCCAGTGCAGATATTCAGGATGAATCTCACCGATGACATCGACGGTCATGGCTCCCTTATTCTCTACCTGGAAAGGAAAGTATTCAAAGCTAACATTCGCAGAGATATGTCCGCTGTATTCATATTTGCCGAGCAACAAATTGAGGAATGTCGTTTTGCCTCTGCCGTTCCTTCCGGTAAAACCCAATTTCCAATCGGAGTCCAACTGAAAACTAACATTTTCAAATATATTATCGTAACTGCCTTCATAGGCAAAGGTCAGGTTGGTAACGTTGATTAAAGACATGCAAATCATCCTTTTTATGTGAAATATAAAAGTAAACTGACGGGATTTCACCATCGAACATGGCATGGATTCCCTCACTTTAATATTTGAACATAATCAGAATTTAGATTCGCTTATACAATAAAGAAACCTGGCGATAAATCATTTAGCGCCGAGTAGATCTATGCATAGGAGGACAAAGTGCCGGATTCTGATTAGTAATATTGTGAACCATGCCAATGTTCATGTTCGTTGACAGGTTCACATAAACATCTACAACCTCTAATTCAGTCATCACTTTACCACCCCTTTACAAGCTCACAATTTGAATACAGAAAACTTAACATGGAATACGACATGGGTCAAGGCACCCTTCTCCCATATTGGCGCGTAGGGATTAATATAAATATCCTAAAAAGTCGAGTTCCCCTTCACCCCATGGCATGCTTCCCACTTCTTTAATCATTAACCCCTCCACCTTCTGAGTCCCAACTTTAACTGTGGTTAAGGTTTCATGATCAATTTTCAACCACTTACATGTGTTACTTACCGTTTTGAATCCATTTTTGTTATACAATTCCTCATGATCCGCAAATAAAAGGACAAAATCAACACGCCCTTTGGCCATCCTTTCCACTTCGGATATTAACAAAGAAGCGATCCCTTGAGAGCGATTAGCAGGAGAAACACACAAATCGATTATCCCCAACACTCTTATGGGTGTTCCATTTAAATTCATCATCCTGTAATCTAGTCCTACATGCCCAACTAATTGGTTATCAGGGTTAAATGCCAGCACTCTGCCATGTGGTATTTGCTTAAAGAACAATCTGTCTTTTGGATAAACCTCTGGAAAACTGGCAACAAGTAATTCTTGAAGAAGAGTTGACCATTCTTCACTTAGATCCACATCATATGTTTTAATTAATTTCAGAAAAAATCCTCCTAAACCAAGTTATTCTGTCCTTTGCTTGCGTTATCAGCCTTACACTCCTCTACATAAATTTTGATGATGTACCCGTCATGATTGCCTTACGGAACATAGGCATCCTCAACCTCAACTTTTCGTTCATTCCCCATCGCAATGTATCTTACGTTAATGACATTTCCTTTCTGAAAGTGGGGAATATGTGTGATTGGAATATAAGTCTCTACAATTGTTGGGAAGGTGCGGCCGTCAACTTGGGTTACAGTCAGATCCAGTCGCACGCCAGGCCTTCCATCCCTACTGGATGATGTCTGTACAATATCATGAATTATTGCTTCTGTTGGAATTCCGTCCATCAGAATGCTCTTGCGAAGGTGATGTTTCTCTTTATTGTTACGTAACAGTTTAAATGCCATAATCGTAGTGATCGTGCCTGTTATAAGCCCAAAGACAATAACAGCAACAAAAATAATTAATGTGACGGTCATGATAACCTCCTTTTAGTTGAAACTTATGTTAACTACTTCTTGTTTAGATCTCTTTTTCCTGCCTATTCTCTCTGAATCGGAAAACCTCAAAGTCAAAAAAGCCGCCTCAAGGGCGGCTTCATGCTGTGTATGTTCAGCTCAATCTACTTTCGCACCATACGAGCGAACAAACAGAACAGCTTGTTCGCGATCCAAACGTACACCTTTGATATCCAGTGATTTCAGATCGATGCCTTCCAGGTTGGCCCCTCTAAGATCGGCCCCTTGAAGCTTGGCTCTACTTAATACAACTCGGGTAAGATCACAGTCTCTCAAATCCGCTTTGGTGAAATCCGTGTCCGTAAAGTCAGCCTCAAAGAAACGAATTCCTCGCAGATCCTGTTTCCCCAAACGTGTATGTCTCAGATTTGTGTAGGACCAATCGCCCTGACTTAGTGTAATCCCATCCATTTGCGCACCTGAGAAGTCTGAGCCTGTCATCTTGCAGGAGCTGAATTTGGAAGCAAAGAGATTCGCGCCACCGAAGGTGCAGTTTTCAAAAGCCGATTCCGTATGAATCGAACCATTCATGGAAGCTCCTTTGAAGTCACACTCAATAAAACGGCAGTTACTCGTTTCGATTTCTTCCATAGAAGCGTTCATAAATGTACACTGCTTGAAAACACAACTTATGAGTTCTCCATAGCGCAGATCACGTCCCTCAAAATGTACTGCTTCATATTCCTGATCCTTATATTGATACACTGGTTACACCCCACATTGTATATTTCTCCGTCTTTCTTCATTAAAAGAACTTTTTATACTATACCACACCCCTGTCAACTACCTGCTTAAACACCCGCAAAAGTCAAGTTACTTTTTTTATGAGAAAAATCTGAAAACTAAAAAAGAGACGCATAAAGCGCCCCCAGCCCACACCTTTAACTGTTCCAATGTGGACTTATGTATGTGAACCTTCCAGATGCTTATTCTAATCTTCTTAGAAAGCACTACACCAGTATTTTGGACATTCGGTACAAGGATAGCGAAGGTTTATTGATTTCCCCTACTCTCTGGTATCCCAAACACTCGTAGAGTTTAATAGCTAGTAGATTTTCCTTTTTAACCGTAAGTGAAGATTTGGACAGACCTTGTGTTAGAGCTTGCTCCTCAGCAAAATGAATGAGCTGTGTCCCTAAACCAAGTCCTCTGCTTTCAGGCAAGGTAGCCAATGTTCCGATGTGGTACTCGTCATTCTCCGCTTCTTTTAAAGTCACCATGGAGTAGAACTCTTTCCAATGTTGGAGATTATACTTAATCAGGCTCCATTTACGAAGTTCAAACAGTTTGGAGAACGTTGGTAAAGCAAGTTTGTTCATTATAGTGGTCGGATAACACATGATCATGCCCAGCGTTTGGTTACCCATTTTAGCTTCATAAGCGTACTGGTGACTGAATCGGTTCTGTTTCGAGCGCCATAACTTGTTGAATGTTTTCTCTATAATGCCTTTATCCTTGGTACCTGCAAGCGAATAGGCCATATATTCAAGTGCCATCTGATTTAGCTGCCCGCCGACTAATGATTGTGGACTGGCTTTTATTATGGAAATCTTATTCATCGCTGTCACTCCTCTAGGTAGCTGAAATCGGACTAAAACCTCACATCAGGTTGGTTAAAAGATACCCCTTCAACGATTACATTCACCGTTTCAATGGTTAACCCGGTCAATTGTTCCACATGCGCTCTCACATTGTTTTGCAATTCCCTGCAGACTTCATGCACTTTCGTTCCATAACAAACGACAACCTTTAAGTTGATCTCCAGTCTGGATTCTACCTTGCGGATATCTATGCCATTTTGCAGACTTTTCCCGCTCCACTTTTTGGTGATCCCTTCTACAAGTCCTGTCGACATGGAGGAAATCTCACTGGTGGTATTCGCAATCTTGCCGACAATTTTGGAGATCACATCATCCGATATTTGAACTTTTCCCAAAACAAGCTGAATGGACATCCTAGGTCCCCCTTTTCATTCCCTTTTTTAATAGATAATTATATCATTTGATATAATTATAAATCATAAAATAATTAAATTTCAACTTTTGAATTCAGTCATCCTCATTTCTACCTGTACATAGCAAAAAAACCGCGATCATCGCGGCTTCTTCTGGTCATCCTATGGGAACTTCAATTGAATATGGACAGGAATGCAGGAAGATAACTCACTATCTGTTCTGCCTTCTTCTGCTGCCTCTGTTTCTTCTGCCTGCACGAGCCATTGCCTGCCAATTAACGATTGCAGCAGTTCAATCTCTTGTGTGGTCAGACGAATATGCTTCATTGACAGTTCATCTTGAACGTAATCCCGATCCACCTTACGGTCAAAGCGGAAATCGAGCAATCGCTTCAACCCGTTGATATGCAAAAACTTGAACTCATAACCGTGACGTATCGCCTTTTCCCAATCGTCTCCGATATCATCTGCTGTCTGTAGTCTGTCATCAAAATCCATCGCGGATTCCTTAACCAGAGGCAGCAACCGGGAATAGTCTCGACGTTGTAAACATTCAATAATCACTTCTTTTGGTTCCCCACTTGTCAGAACATTCTCTACAAGAAGACCCACTGGAATGGATAGTTGAGTTCGACTCATTGCTCGCCCTCCTCATTCCCGAGGTACTGATTGAACCAGGCATTCACCTGATCGAAGCTATCGATACGTAATGAAGGTTTACCGCTTTTCAGCAAACTGTGGTTGGAAACCGGATAACGAATCAGTTTGGTCTTTTTGCCGTATCGTTTTAGCGTAGTATATAATTCCTCCGCTTGTGCAATCGGTGTCCGATAGTCCTGCTCTCCGTGCATGATCAGAAGTGGCGTCTCAATGTGATGTGCATGAGCAAGAGGTGAGCGGGACCACAGGTATTCAGCGTTTTCCGCCGGATTACCACCAATGACTCCCTCAACATAGGAAATTCCGATATCACTCGTTCCATACATCGACAACCAGTTGGAGATGCAACGCTGGGTTACAGCCGCCTTAAAACGGTGCGTATGCGCCACGATCCAGTTGGTCATCACCCCACCATAACTGCCACCTGCTACACCCAAACGTGATGCATCAAGGAAATCATATGTAGCCAAGGCATAATCAACAGCTTCCATCAGATCCCGGTAATCACCTCCGGCAAAGTCACCACGGCATGCTCTGGCAAACTCCTGACCGTATCCCATACTTCCGCGGGGATTGATCCATAACACAGCGTACCCTTGCGCAACGAGTGTCTGCATCTCATGACTATATGTTCCCGTATACATTGCGTGGGGGCCACCATGAATCTGCAAAATCAGTGGCAACTTCCCATTGGAGTCACGTATTGCCGGTGTGGCTAACCAACCTTGAAGCGGCCATCCATCGGAGGACTTAAACTCTACACGGACTGGCACATTTACAGCCAATTCAGCCATGAATTCATCATTTCGCCGGGTGAGTCTGAACATTTCACCACTTTCAACATGCACGCGATATAACTCTCCAGGATGTCCATCTGTCAATGCAGCGATAACCAGCGAGGTACCATCTGGCGTTAAGGTATACTGATACACATCCTTTTCACCAGCGCCCGTCACCAATTGACACGCCCCATTATCTTGAATACGGTACACATCCACATTCCCGTTCTGCGTCCCAAGTACATACACACCACGTTCCGGATGCTTATTATCCGTGAGTGGAGAAGGAGAAGCACCTGCTGACTTCATATCTCCAAGCGCCGCGTTACCAATCTGCATATCTAATTGAGGTGCAATTATCCTGGGTACACCCCGCTGAACGGGGACAGCGTACAAGCTGTTGTGGCTCCCGCTTCCATACTCACGATCACTGGCGATCAGGATTAGCTGCTGCCCATCAGATGAATAGGAGAACTGGCTTATCGCCAGACTGGAATCTGTCACTTTGAAGAGATCACTTTCTCCCAATTGAATGCTGTATATATCCGTAAAGTACAGCAGATCTGCATCAAGCTCCTCGTCCTCTACTTGCTTCGAAATGAAAGAGAGCTGCTTGCTATCTGGCGACCATACCGGAGCACTGATATTCCATAGCCCGGAAGTCACCTGCGTGATTTCCCTACTTTTGATCTCATATACAAACAAATGGCTGTATTGACCATCCCACCAGCCAGCCCCTTCCGCCTTCGGCGTTGTACGCTCAAAGACCTTGCCTCGCAGCACAGGTGCAGGTGGCTCCTGTTGGTCGTCAGCTTTCTTCATCTGTTGGTCCTCCGGTTGCACCTTGCTGGTAAACGCAATGTACTGCCCGTTCGGCGACCAGATATAACTCAATATTTTACGTGCGGGAGATATCAGCATGACAGGCTCTTTTTGATCTGAATGGAGCGTCCATAGTCCTTTCCCCCCATCCACTGAGCGAATGAATGTAAGCTGTGTGCCATCCGGCGACCAAGCAGGTGAGGAATCTTTTGTTCCATCCGAAAGTGCAATATCTTCATCACCATCGAGGGAAATCCCTCGAATTTGCGTGTTATATTCGTTTTTATCCTGATCTATGGTCTGTTCCACATAAGCCACTTGTCCGTTCAGACTGATTACTGGCTGACTGATCCAACGATAGTGACGCAGATCCTCCGGCATAATTGGTCTTTGGTTCATATTGATGGCTCCCTTCTCCGTTTATTTATGGGTTGTCTCCGTACGTGGATCAAGCACATCACGCAGCCAATCTCCAAGGAAAATAACACCGAGTACGGTAAATGTAATGGCTAGTCCCGGGAATGTAGCGACCCACCAGCTTGTAGCAACGTATTGTCTGCCATCACTGAGCATCCCTCCCCAGGATACATCGGGTGGTTTGATACCCAGACCCAGGAAACTGAGTGAAGCTTCCATAATAATCGTCGTGCCGACATTCATACCGCAAATCACGATAAAGGATGAAAGGATATTCGGCAGAATGTGTTTCAGAATCAGTCTTCCATTCTTGGCACCAATTGATCTGGCCGCATGAACAAAATCCCGCTCTTTGATACTAAGAACCTCACTCCTTACCACACGGGTGAATGGAACCCAGTTGGTTATACCGATGACAAAGATCAACGTTGTAATACCCGGGCCAACAATCGCCATCACAACAAGCATGAACAGAATGGTTGGAATCGCCATGAATGCATCACCTACACGCATGATGACAGCATCCAGCCATTTCCCGTAGAATCCGGATACCAACCCCAGAATCGCGCCAATGATTCCTGACACAATCACGGCACCCATCCCCACGATTAAGGAAACTCGGGCACCATATACAATTCGACTCCACATGTCTCTGCCCAGATTATCGGTACCCAGCCAGTATTCGGCCGTTCCGCCCTCAAGCCATGCTGGTGGTTTAAGTCGGCCCAGCGGATTAACCGCCGCCGGATCATGACTCGTCAATAGAGGTGCACCTATGGCAATTAACACAACCAACAATACAAGCACAGCACCAAACATTCCGGTCTTGCTGATGATCAGTTGTTGCCAGATATAACGAAATCCCGTTGGTGCACGCCCATTGTCATGTTCCTGTTCTGTACCCGGAATTGGCATTTCATTGCTGCCTGTCATATGATTGCACCTCCTTCTAGTCGTATTTGATGCGCGGATCAAGTAACCTGTAGGCTACATCCGTCAAGATATTGGTTACTACAACGATAAAGGCAATGACAAACACCGCTGCCTGTACAATAGCCATATCATGTGTGTTGACTGCAACGACCAGCAATTGACCCAGGCCAGGCCAGGAGAATACCGTTTCCGTAATCAGAGTTCCCCCGATCAGACTTGTAAACTGCAAACTCATGATCGTCACAACCGGAATTAGTCCATTCCGAAACGCATGTTTCACAATAACAACCATTCGGCCAAGCCCCTTGCTGCGGGCTGTTCGAATATAGTCCTGATTCAGAATCTCCAGCATGCTGGAGCGAATCAGTCGAGTCATCTGCGCAGCCAGTCCAACGCCGAGTGTAAATGCCGGCAAGATCAGATGTGATAATCCTCCGCGACCAGATACCGGCAATACGCCCAGCATGACGGAGAACAAGAGGATAAGCATAATTCCCATCCAGAAGTTTGGCATCGCCTTACCAATGACGGATATTCCTGAAATAATGAGATCGGTAAACGTATTACGTTTAACAGCTGAAATGACACCAAGTGGCACAGCCATAAGTACAGCAAAAAACATCGCAGCTACCGCCAGTTCAAAGCTGGCAGGCAATCTCTCCAGCACAAGCTCTAGCGCAGGCTGATTGTAGCGAAAAGATTGACCAAAGTCTCCCTGTATCGCACTGCCCAGAAACTTCACGTATTGTGTATATAAAGGCTGGTCCAAACCAAGTGCCTGCGTCAAGACAGCACGATCTTCAGCGGTAGCCGTTTCAGGCAACATTAGCGCAACCGGATCACCGGTGACTCGAACCAAAATGAACACAATTAATGAAACAATGAACAGCACCGGAATGATCTGCAGTAGTGACTTAAGTACGTATTTGCCCATTCCTTGTTCACCTCCCTTGTAAAGAAAAACACTTATCGACGTACTTTCACAGAAGACAGACCGCAGTTAGTTGAAGTTTTTCTTGCGATGATCGAATCCTTCAGCTCCGCTGAAAACGTATAAATTCTATCATCTTAAAAAAGAACGGCAGGAACATGGTTATCCAGTCCCTGCCGTTCACGGCCTTATCTTTTCAATGACCGGTTGTTATACCCGATGTTACTGTGCAACAGGTGTAATCTCGTCAGCATAGAACATCTCGTCACTGCGCGGCGCGAAGTTCACTTTAGCATTTGTTCCGTAGACACCTTCCATTTGGTACAGATATACGGCTGGGCGTTCTTCAGAGAAGATCTGTTGTACTTGCTGATACTCTTTCTCACGAGCTGCAGGGTCCATGTTCACCAATGCAGATTGAAGCAGTTTTTCTACTTCAGGATTGTTGTAATCCGACTCGCCTTTGGCTTCTTCCAGCATATAACGATTATAGTTATTCGAAGCATCGAACAAGGAATTACCAATACCGATCATGAAAATTTCTTTGAATGATTTGGAGCTGTAACGTTCACTGAATGCACTTGCTTCCAGAACATCCAGGTTGATTTTGAATCCGGCTTGTTCCAGCATCGCTGCAACAACTTCGGCCTGTTCTTTGTACTGTGCGGAAACGGAGATGGTCATCTCGGCTTCACCTTCCGCATAGCCAGCTTCTTGCAGCAACTGTTTTGCTTTTTCTTGATCATAGAGTGACGTTTTGTACAATGAAGGATCAGCACCGAAGTTGCCTGGTGTTACGGATGTGCGGGTTACGATACCTGCTCCGCCGGCAATGCTGTCCACGATTCCTTGTTTGTCGATAGCCAGGTCAATCGCTTCACGTACTTTCGGATCAGCCGTGATGCTGCCTTCTGTCTGACGGAAGATCAACTGAAGCACACGTTGGATTGGCGCTTTGACAATCTTTTTATCTGCTTCGCCTTCGATCCGGGCAATGTCAGTGGACGGAATGGAAGACGCAACATCCACACCACCAGCAAGCAATTCGGATACACGCGTGGAGGCTTCAGGAATAACGCGGAATACCACTTCATTCCATTTTGGTTCACCGTCGAAGTAGTTCTCGTTTTTCACCAGTTCCACACGATCATCTTTGGTCCATTTACTGAACTTATAAGGGCCTGTGCCTACCGGTTGTTTCAGGAAAACATCGAATCCTTTATCCGCAATATATTTTGCTGGCAGAATGCCAGCTCCCATTTTGGACAAACGATTCAGGAGCAACGGATCTGGACCATCCGTGATAATATCTACGGTATAGTCATCCACCGCTTTAACTTCTACGATATTTTTGAAATAACTGTTTTGTTTCAGTGTCTCGTCCTTGGCTACGCGCTCCAGCGTGTATTTTACATCTGCTGAAGTGAATGGATCGCCATTGTGGAAGGTAACACCTTCACGCAGCTTAAATCTCCACGTTGTATCATCGACTTGATCCCATGATGTCGCAAGTCCCGCAACTTTCTTCTGTTCACTGTCATTTTTGATCAGATAATCAAAAACGTTGACCAGAACCGCCTCACTGGAGGTGTTGTTGTTGTTGTGCGGATCGAAACTCTCAATATCAGTTGCTGCAGCAACGGTCAGTGTTGTACTTGCGCTTCCACTGTCCGTTCCTTCGGTTGCGGAACTATCATTCGTGCTTGTCGATTTTCCTCCGCAAGCGCTGAGTACCATTACAACTGCCAGTAACGTGATCCACAAGCCTGTCCATTGTCTTTTTTTCATTGTGATTGCTCCCCCTCAGAAGTTGTATTTCTTGCCAAAAATTCAAGTGCTACTGCAGACAACATGCCCACACCATATGGCATCGCTGTCTCATCGAGATCAAACATGGGATGGTGGAGCGGATAACGAGTACGTTCCTCATCATTACCAGATCCTAGTCTGAAAAACACCCCCGGAACCTGTTCACAATAAAAAGCGAAATCCTCGCCCCCTGTGGAAGGTTTGATATAGTTCCATCCCTTCTCCGCATTAACCTGATTGCAGGTCTCTGTTAGCAGGTCAACCATGCCGAGATCATTCACGACAACAGGGTATCCATCACCGTAAACGACTTCGCATCCTGCTCCGAAAGAATCACAGACCCCTTTGACAACCTGCTCGATCAAAGCTGGCATCCGTTCACGAATGGCAGGTGAGAGTGTACGAACCGTACCGATCATCTCCACTTCGGGGGCGATGGCTGTTCCCATATAACCTCCGTTGATTTTGCCAATCGTGACTACAGCCGGTTCAAGCGGATCGACCATGCGACTGACGATATTTTGCAAGGCGGTGATGACCTGAGCGGATACCGCAATCGCGTCAATGCCCTCATGCGGACGAGCTGCGTGGCCACCCTTGCCAAACACCTTGATAATCAAGGGATCAGCTGATGCAAATGCAACGCCCTGACTTACACCCAAGGTTCCCGTGTCCTGTCCAGGTGTCATGTGTAATCCTGCGATGGCATCAACCTTCGGCTTCTCCAGAACACCGTCCTGGATCATGGCTCTTGCCCCTGCAAGTCCCTCTTCTGCTGGCTGGAAAATGAATTTGATGTTGCCTGATTTCGGTCTTCCAAGGCCTGTAAGCAATTGAGCGGCTCCCATAAGGATGGAGGTGTGAGCGTCATGTCCACACAGATGCGCTTTGCCTTCTACTTGTGAGCGATATTCCACCGCTTTCTGATCCTGGATTGGCAGAGCATCCATGTCTGCGCGCAAGGCAAAGGTTGGTCCATCGGTCTCTCCGCGAAGCAGACCTGTAACCCCGGTCTGTCCCACATTGCGTGTAACTTCCAGCCCCAGGCTTTCGAGATGCTCAGCTACGATAGCGGATGTACGATGCTCCTCGTAGCCGATTTCCGGATGGCGATGCAAATCTCTGCGCCAGGCGCTTAACTGGGCTTGTAGTGGCTGAGCCAGCTGTATTAGTTCTGAACGATTCATTCGCTGTCATTCCCTTCATTTTTGTCCGATTCAGAAACCAAACGGGCATAGATTGCATCCGCCGAGAATTCGATATGCCTTTTCATCGTCTCCTTAGACTTGATGCTATCATGGGCTTTCAATGCTTCAAGAATCTCCATATGTACACCATGGTTGACGGTACGTATCCGGTCATCATAAGGCATCAAGTCCAGCGCCGGATTAATTTTGGTCCGGATCTGTCTGACGGCTCTCTCGCAATATGGATTCCCCGACGCTTTGGCGATGGTCAGATGAAATTTCACATCCAGCGCCCTGAACCATTCCCTTGTACAGTCTGGCTCTATACTTTGTTCCATGTAACCCTCAAGCAGCTCCAGTTCGCCTGCGGTGATCCGCTCAGCAGCGAGAAAAGCTCCCTCCGGCTCGATGATGGTTCGATATTCAAACACCTTCAGCATCTGTGACCAATCCCGTTTAATTTCTTCTCTGGTCCGTTTATGCGAATTGGCTGTCAGAGGCAGTACAAATGTTCCGCCTTTGGCACCCACCCTTTTCTCAATCAAACCTTTCTCTTCCAGTGAAGAGAGTGCCTCACGGACGGTAATGCGGCTTACATTAAAAATCTCTGCCAGATCTCGCTCAGCTGGAAGCTGTTCTTCACTCATCAATTCTTTCAGAATAATGGCTTCTTCCAGTTGTTCTCTAATGAATTCACTAACCTTTTTGGTGGATACTTTCTCAAAACGAAATGAAAACGTACTGGACATCTAAACACTCCGATCTGTATATGGTCTAGACCTTATACCATTAATATAATTCCGACTAAACTTATATGCAATACTTTTTTATGAATTCATAAAATATTTCCGCACTTACTCACCCAAATAGACGAAAAAAGAGCCGTCATAAGGACGCCTCTTTACTTTGCTGAGTATTTCACAAAATTATCTCAAAGCTATATCAAATCTTCACTTTTTAGCGAGCTTTCCCTTCCATGCACTGATCCCTCCCTGTAATTCGGCAAGCCGGGAATAACCTTTTTGGTGTAATATCTTTGCTGCACTTTTGCTACGCATACCACTTCGACAGTACAATAGCACTTCCTTGTCTTTCGGAATTTCATCTAAACGCTGCTGCAACCGAGATAAAGGAACATTCACTGCGCCCGGAATACATCCCGTCTGATACTCCCCCGGCTCTCTTACATCAAGAAGAACCCGGTCTTTTCCTTTACCAATCTCACTTTGAAAGTCAGTCGTGTTTAAGGAACGCAGATACTTCGTTGGACGAAATCGTGAATATAACATCCATACCACCAGAACAACTATCCCAATGAAAACAACTGTATTCATATCCATCCGCTTATTCCCAAGTCCCTTCGTCCGTCCATGTACTCACGCCGCCGTTCATATTCACAACCTTGTATCCCTTCTCACTCAGCAGTTCACAAGCGAGGCCGCTTCTTCCACCACTGCGGCACATCACAATCATCTCAACCTCCGGGTCTAATTCATCAAGTCGTTGCAGGACTTGTCCTAACGGAATATGCTTTACTCCCTTAACGTGTCCCTCTGACCACTCCGCAGGTTCGCGAACATCCAGCATCATCAATGTTTCTCCTTGATTCAAGCGTTTAGCAACTTCTGCATGATTCGTTTCTTTAAATAACATCTCCATTACTCCTTTATTAAACTGATATTCGTATTTACATTTATATATCATAATATTACGATATAACGATTTTGTAAAGTGAAGTGTTTTTCTTTTCATGGACAACCATTTTGAATCAAATCATTGACCTTCGGGGCTACACCGCTTCACGTATTTTGAAACAAAAAGGCTTCTGTGTAAAAACCTCACAGGGGGATATAAGACCTATCTCATGAGCAAGGATGTCATAGCCCCTGCCCTTAGTTCATTGATCTGAAAATATTGAAAAAATGCAGCACCAAAAAGACGATGTCCGCTTTTCCAGACAACGTCTCTTGGTTTTGAACAACGCACTGCCTCTGTGGAGGTTAGTTGGATTCGTTCAAGTACACAGCCTTGCCTGTGCGAGCAGATTCATAGAGTGCTTCCAGGATTTGAGATACAACCAGCGCTTGTTTTGGTGTGACCACCGGCTCCTGATCGTTCTCAATTGCTTCAATCCACTTTCTCATCTCTACATCCGGCGCGCTCTCGCTCTTACCATCGTAGAAAGCTACTCCGCCTGCACTCAGTTCAATCTCATTGGTGTACAGACGGCTGAATTTCTCACCATTGATGCGCAGTCCGTTCTTCATATCCGCACCTGCTTCGCTGCCGCTCAAGCTACATTTCGCTTCATCCACGTCCAGTGAGTTAAGTGCCCAACTGGATTCGAGCATGATCGTTGCTCCATTCTCCATCACAATCATGCCAAAGGCGGAGTCTTCTACGGAGAATTGTTTTGGGTCCCACGGGCCCCAGGCATTGGCCGCATTTTCACGTTGCGAAAGCTCATGATAGGTCGTACCCAGCACAACTTTTGGTTGATAGTTATCCATCATCCAAAGCGTCAAATCGAGTGCGTGCGTACCAATGTCAATCAACGGGCCGCCACCTTGTTTCTCCTCATCCAGGAAAACACCCCAGGTTGGTACTGCTCTACGTCTAATCGCATGTGCTTTGGCAAAATAAATATTCCCCAGGTCACCCGCTTCGCACACCTTCTTCAAGTACTGACTGTCTTCTCTGAAACGGTTGTTGTATCCGATGGTCAGTTTCTTGCCGGTACGTTCTGCCGCTTCCAGCATGAGCTGTGCTTCAGCAGATGTCTTCGCCATTGGCTTCTCACACATCACATGTTTGCCTGCTTCCAGAGCAGCAATAGAAATCTCGGCATGAGAAATATTCGGTGTAAGCACATGCACAATGTCCAGAGACTCATCCTTGAGCAATTCCTGATAATCGGTGTAGACTTCAGCATCCGTAGAGCCATATTTCTGTTTGGCCTCATCCGCACGTTCCTGAACGATATCACAGAAAGCCACCAGTTCAACATTATCCAGTTTACTCAGACTCGGCAGATGTTTGCCATTCGCGATTCCACCACAGCCAATAATTCCGATACGATATACTTTACTCATATATATTCACCCTCACTTAAGTATTGGTTGTTTCATTTTGCGAAAAGCCGACGGGGTCATCCCCAGACGTTTGCGAAATACAGCATGCAAATAGTTGGCATTATTGAATCCTGAAGCAAGAGCGATCTGTTCAATGGATGCGTTACTTTCTTCCAGATTGTGGCATACGGCGCGCAGACGAATATCCTCCAGCACACGGCTGAACGGCATCTCTGGCTGTACTTGGTAGAAGATTCGTTGCAATTGTCTGCTGCTGATATGAAGTTTCTCTGCCACATGCTCCAGCGTGACCACGGTAGGGTGATTCGCTTCCATATACTGCACTGCATACTCATAGCGATATACCGACATATCCCTGACAGGGGCTTCGGGACGATCTCCCCCGGTGTCGTATGCTCGCACAGTTTTGAGTAATATGCTGATAACCAGTTGCTTGATCGATGTATAATAACCTAACAATTTCTGATCACATGCCTCATAGGCTTCCAAAAAACAATGCATTGCCCGATGATAATCATTCACCGGAGTAAGCGGAAGCGTTCTCAGCTTTTCAATCGTTTCCTCGGATTCAGCTGCTTCCCAGGGATCGACATGTTCTCTTGGCTTGTGAACGATATCCACATGAAGACATAATTCATCCATGTCCTCTTTGGCATCAGCCTCCTGATAATGAACGACCCCCGGTCCAGTCAAATAAAGCATACCTTCCGAGAGTGCATGTGTCTGATCATCGAGAATAACTTTGCCTTTACCTCTCGGGATAAAATGAAACTCAAACTCCGCATGATTATGGAAATCCACAACTCGGCCCGCTGGAAAAGAAGTCAGATGAAATCGCATCACGCGAATCTCATAATGTCCCCAAACCATTGAAATATCCAGTCTCTCCAAGAGATCCTGCCTTTCAAGCATTTTCTCATAAGGATACAGGCTCAAAATTGCACACCTCCTTAATAAAACTTAACCCTTCAACTCATTGAGAGCAATTCTGCGCCCTTCCTTGGCAGAGAGATTTGCAGCTTCCATCAATCGGGTTAACTCCATAGCGATCTGCACGTTTTCGGTTGCATCCGTATCATTTTGTATATGTGCAACCCATTGATTGAATGCGCTTTCTCTTTGGTCTGCCAAAGGAACTTCAGTCCAGTCATCATATTGTCCCTGTGCTGCTTTCGTGCGAATCAATAACTTTTCTTCGGGTGTACCGTACAGAAGTGTACCCTCCGTACCATGAACCTCAATCGTAAACGGAGAATGGCTGTTCACAAAACCAGCTTCAACAACGCCAACTGCTCCAGAATCCGTAAACAAGGTTGCGACTGCATTATCTTCCACTTCTTTGCCTGTAATATATCCAAAGTTCGCATTAACCGCTGTTACTTCCTGACCCAGAAACAATTTGGCGAGATACATTGGATGGCAGCCCAGATCAATCAGTGCACCGCCCTGACAATCCTTCAGATCATAGAAGTGTTCAGGTAACCAGTTGGAAATTGCTCCATCATGTGATAAACGCGCTCTAACATAAGTCACTTTACCAAGTAATCCTTGGTTAAGTACATCCTGAATCGTTAACGTATACCCTGCATTCAGACGTGGCAAGGAGACAGTCATTTTGACCTTGTTGGCCTTTACCTCATTAAGGATTCCGTTGGATTCCGTCTGTGTCGACGCAATAACTTTCTCACTGAAGATGTGTTTACCTGCTTTTGCAGCAGCGGTGATCACTTCTTCATGAATGCGAGTTGGCGCATCTACAATAACGGCATCGATGTCATCCTTAGCCAGCATATCTTCGAGTGAAGCATAGAATGGTACGTTTAAACGTTCAGCCGCTTCCTGACCACGCTTGGCATCTTCATCCCACACAGCGGCGATGACTGTATCCTCATGTTCCTGTGCCTGCTTGATGTAATCCCATGCGTGAACATGCCACAAGCTAATTTTCCCAATTCGAATGGTCACTGTTGTCTTACCTCCATACTATATAATATTCTGACATTTATCTATAAGTTATCACAGACTTAATCTATTTTTAATAGAAACTCACGACAATTAATGTATAAAATTGCGACATGAGATCATTAGGTATTTATGCAGTCTGCCATAACACTTTGGTGTGGGTGCACATAAAGGAGCACATGACAAAACCTCCTGTCCACGGCACTGTGAACAGGAGGCTTCTATAGTTATGATGTTCAAAAATCAACTCATCGTAACGCATACCCTTGTGTAACAATCTTGTATCCAGGTACCGTCTGGCTTTGACCCTGCAACGTGTCCTTAACCCGTTCCAGCACATCGCTCTCATAGACGGAAGCACATTCGAATCCAGGCTGTACGTTCAACTCAATCGGTTCGGAGTTCAGATTATACCAGCGAGCAATCAAATCTCCAGTTTCCTCTGCAATCTTTAATGTGGAGAAGGCTAGTGACGAACCTTGTGCATTCCACGCTAACCATTGCTTCGATACAGGAAGTTCAACATTCTGCCCATCAGCTTCGGCATGACCTTCCCGCTCAAATGTATATGCTAGTGCCCCTAGCTGCACAGTCGTCCACGGAATCGGATACACATATGCGGATGCACATGCACCTGACTGCGCAGCATCACCTGCAAATGGAATAATCGCATATTCCACACGCTGATGTCCCAGACATTGGGCTTCCGGTGTTTCAAAAACACCCCAATCTCCCAACTCCGAAGAGGCACGCAACAGTGTAACCGCAATCGTACTGCCCTCTTCATGCTGTAAAATCTCGTATTCATTCAGCCCTTTGTTCGCAATCATCAAGCCATGATCACCATCGGTCACATGTACAAATGCCTGCTGATGCTGCGCATTACTCGGATTCACCCATTCTTTTGCCGGTGTATTGGAACGTTTGGCGATTTCAAAGATGGAATCCGCATAATGATCCTCTGTCAGCAGTCCTGATGGAAAGAGTGCGCGCAGTCGATGATCCTTGGCCTGATTGTTAAAGTCAGACTTTACCTTGATCATATTACTGCCTGCTTCCAACGTATACGTTGTCGTAATCACCAAGGGAACAGTGTTCTCGACTCGCTGTGCCTTCCGTTCTGTAAAAGGAACCATTTGACGTTTTTCCAGCTCAAACAGTTCATCTGCTCCAGCAGGAATATCCCAGCGTAATACACTTTCCATAACTGCCCGATACGGAGACTGCTCCACAATCCGCAGGTCTGCCTTCAGATGCTCCGTGGTTAGCGTTGTTTCTCCGTCAGGCTGGCGGTAGACATATTCATTGCCGATATCACCAGTATTCTCATATGAATTCAATCCCCTGTATACATCACCGGAGACCTTATCTTCAATCGTTGCCGTACCATTCTCTTCAACCGTCACCCGCAATTGACCGTTCTCCATCATCATTCCCTGAACCTGGATGAGTTCACTCATTTCGGGCAGTTCAGCAATCTCTGCTTGCTTCTCGACTGGAATGAGAGCATACGTCTTATAACCCAGAGAAGGTACATCCACCGCCTGGAAAGTAATTCTTACTTTACGAGCCATATAAGGCTGGCGGAAGCGATCCTTTGGAAGTTCATAGCCGAAATGAGCACCCAGATCCTTGATTTCTGCCGAATACGTGCGTCCGTCCGAATCGACCAGCTGATACACTGGCAGTGCATCTTTTTCCACCTTCTGCGCAAGCGCTTGAGGATGAGGACCATCTGGGAAAAATGCTTTGTCCACAATTAGCTCCATCTCAATGATTCCATTTCGATTCCATCCACTCGTGTTGAACACAGTGAACGCCACCGCTTCCTCTCCCCAAGCCTCAGCAGGTTGCACATGAATGGACTCGGCAATCGCCTGCGCGCTCTGGGAAACCAGTTTTTCTGCAAGCTGTCTGCTCTTGGCAAAGCGGGTCACCATCTCACGGTGAACCTCATCGACACTGCATCCGCAGATGCTATCATGTGGGTGGTTCTGCATCAGCATCTTCCATGCATGCGTCAACAGATGGTGCGGATAATCTTTTACCCCGGCTATATGGGCCATCGCAGCAAGCGGTTCGGCTACTTTTTCAAGCAACGTCTGCCCCTGCTGATTCAACTGTTTCAGATACACCCTCGCGGATGCCGTATTCACCAGTGTTCCCCAACCATCCGTGTGCTGACTGCGAAGCTCACCTTCGATAGTCGCCAGATGCTCAGGGACTTCCTTCGTAACCGCCTCAATGTAATCGTCAAAATTGGAGTGAATAAATTCCACATCAGGATACAAGGCCGCTGCCGTGCGTAAAGCCTCGGGCAGATCCGTCTGGATCGGCTGGTGATCACAACCATTCATGAACAACAGATGTGGGGTCGAGGCGAATTTCTCGGCATCTTCCAGATTTTTGTCCCAGTAGGCTCGGGCTTTCTCCGAATCAACCGGAACCTCCATCCCATTGCAGTACCAATTCGCGAACAAAATGCCGAGCACTTCCGAACCATCCGGCGAACGCCAGATCATCTCGGAATAGGGAGATTCGTAACTGTCTGCATCAACCACGGCATTATTGAATCCGGTAGGCTTTACCCCGCGCCCAAAGATCGCGTTATGAATGTCCGCCTGTTGCAGAATCTGCGGTGCCTGTCCCATATTTCCGAACGAGTCCGGGAAGTATCCCGTCTTGGATATCACGCCCAAAGGTCGAGCATCACGATGACCGATGAGCAGATTACGCAAGTTGGCCTCGCTACTGGTCAGAAACTCATCCTGTAACACATACCATGGACCAAAATGGATGCGTCCTTCACGAATATAACGGTCGAGCCTATCCTGCTGTTCAGGTCGAACCTGCAAATAATCTTCACGAATAATCGTCTGCCCATCCAGATGGAAATAACGATATTCCGGGTCCTGATCGAGTGTGTCCAGCAGTTTATCCATCAGCTCAATGAGCAATACGTGATGGTGTTCATAAGGCATATACCATTCGCGGTCCCAATGGGTATGCGAGATGAGATGTGCCGTCTTTTTGGTTGTCATATTGCGTACCTCCTGTCATTAACCTTTGGTTGCCCCTCCCATGCTGAAGCCCTTGGACATGTAACGCTGGGAGAAGATGTACAGCACAACCGAAGGCATCGTATAAAGTAGTGAAAATGCAGCCAATCTGCCGTATTCAACCATGCCGTGGCTGCCGAAGAATTGATAAATCGTGACTGATGCCGGAAGTTTCTCTGGTGTCTGGAGCAGGATGTATGGCACGAAGAAGTTGCCCCAACTTCCCGAAAAGGTAAATATCGCTATCGTTGCAATACCAGGCAACATCAATGGAGCTACGATTCGTCGCAAACCATTCCAGACGGACGCTCCGTCAATCCATGCCGATTCTTCCAGATCAATGGGCACCGAATCCATGAAGTTTTTCATCATCCAGATGCCGTAAGGAAGTGAGGATGCGGTCAGGAACAGCATCGTGGCGATGATGGAGTTTTGCATTTTGAAGAACAGAAACATTTGAAATACCGGAACCATCACGGCTGTAATCGGGAGAGCTGTCATGAACAGAATGGATAACAAGAAGCTTTTTTTGAATCTCATTTCATAACGGGATAAAGGATAAGCAGCAAGAACAGATACCAGAACAACCAATATCGCTTGTCCTCCCGACAGAATCAAGCCTACACCGAATGAACGAAGATTGCTCGAATCCCCGAGTACATCCTTAAAATTTTGAATGGTCCAGGTACTGGGCATTTTGATGCCCTGTTGCGCATTCGGGTCAAATGAAGCCAAAATGATCCAGAGCAGCGGCAATAAAAAACAGAGTCCTAGAAAGACTAGAATTCCGTACTGGATTTTGCGTTGAAGCCCATGTTTGACCATAGGGATCGAACCTCCTTCATGGTTACACTTTCACTTTCATGGATCGCATATAGAACAGGCTGGCGATAATGCCAATGAACAACAGAACCAACGAGATGGCTGTGCCGTATCCGAACTGATAGTTCACAAAGGCCTGGTTATACATGAAGATCGGCAAGGTTTGTGTTGAAGTACCCGGGCCACCACCGGTCATCGTATAGATCAGCGTGAACACACCCAGTGTCTGTAGGGTGACCAACATCATGTTGGTTACGATGGACCCTTTTACCATTGGAATCGTAATGTGTCTGACAATCTGGAACCCGGTGGCACTATCAATAATCGCAGCTTCTTCAACTTCCTTCGGGATATCATCCAGTGCCGACTGATAGACCATCATCGAAAAGGCTGTGCCGTGCCAGATATTCGCGATAATGACACTCACCATAGGGAAACTGAACAACCAGGAGACTGGATTCGCTCCAAACCAGCCGAGGATCTGATTCAATGAACCATTGTCACTGAAAAAGGCCACCATACAGAATGCCACGACAATCTCGGGTGTCACCCAACCGGCAATAACGATGATGCCAATGACCCGGCGGAACGTCACATTTTTCTCTTTCATTAGAAGGGCCAGAATGAACCCAAGCAATACTTGACCTATCACTGCGGAGAAAATGAGAAAGACCAGCGTGCGCCAGACACTAATGCGGAAGTCCGGATCATGGAACATATTAATGAAATTCTGGAATCCGACAAACTCCAGACTCTTGGCTGCCGCACCGGTCAGAGCCATATTCGTAAAAGCAAAGCAGATCGTCAGAATGATGGGAACAATGAAAAACACAAGTAATAACAGTACGGAAGGCATTAGAAACAGAAATGAGCCGGGTGCTTTCCTTTTCATAAGTCACTCTCCATTCGAACCGGAAAAAGGGGAGATTGTGCCTCCCCCTCCGAATATATCGATATCCTTATTTCTCTTCGATGCTGTCCGCGCCAAGGGAACGGGATACGTTGTCCTTCAATTGCGTAACTCCCTCTTCCGGCGTCAGCTTGCCAGAGGCAATACTCTCAACAATGCTTTGCAATTGTGCAGATACCGCTGCATATTGATCGTTCGCTGGACGGAAGTGGGCCACATTCAAGAGTTCTTGTGCTTCTTTTGTATATGGACGATCTGTATAACCTTCAACTTCTGTGGAATCATTACGCGGGCTGAGGCTGCCTTCCGCTACTACACGAGCAGTCGCATTTTCCTTATTCATCAGAAACTCGATAAATTTCCATGCCGCTTCCTTGTCTTTCGCTTGTGCAGGAACAGACCAAGCCCATCCTCCAGACATCGTAGTTGCCCCAGGTTCTTCCCCATTTTGTGTCGGGAATGGTGCAAAACCTATTTTCTCTTCGACGTTGGCGATTGGAGCAGCGCCATTCTCAGCCCATGTCGAACCTGCCCAGCTGCCATCTACAGCCATCGCCAGTTTGTCTTGTGGGAACTGTTGCTGGAATGCAATACTGCCAGCTTGTCCATTCAAGGCAACCTGCATGGTCGGACCTGTTTTATCCGTGTTAAACACTTGATCTATGAATTTGAAGGAATCCAGCAACCCTTGGCTGTTAACGACCCATTTCTTGGTGGTGTCGTCGTACAGCGTATCCGCCGTACCATAGAGCAGCATTTCCAGCGTTTGCATGGTGACACCTTCACCGTTTGCTTTGCCCACGATCATATTAAGTGGAGTAACACCCGGCAACTTTTGCTTGATCGTACGTGCTGCTTCGAGTACTTCTGCCCAGCTTGCAGGTTTGAATGGAACTTCAAGGCCTGCCTTTTCAAACAGTTCCTTGTTGTACCAGATTCCGCGTGTATCCGAGGTAGCTGGAACGCCGTACACCTTGCCGTCTTCGCCAGTAACCCCTGCCTTGAGGTTGTCGATAATGTGTTCTTCCCAATCGGGCCATCCCTGAACCTGTGTATCCAGCGGCTCCAGATATCCCGCAGCAGCATCGGATTTAATGATGGATGTATCTTCGGCAATGACATCAGGCGCCGTATCCGGCGACTTCATCTGCAAAACCATTTTGGACGTGTAATCACCCTCACTTGCCAGTACAGGCGCAATGTTGATTTTGATATCCGGATTTTCTTTCTCGAATTGATCCACCAAACCTGATTGGAAAAACTTCGTAAGTGTATCTTCAGATCCTGAAGAACGGAATGATACGGTGACTTCCTTCTTCCCGTCGCTGGTTGTGCCTGTGCTTGAGCTTCCACCCGAACAGGCTGTAGTTAGAATGAGCAAGGATGTCATAACTGCTGCTACCGGCATTTTCAATGATATTTTTCTCATGATTCGCTCTCCTCTTGTCGGAATTCAACGAACTCCGAACGTTATGATGTACTCGCAGGTTATCTCTTGCTTTCCTATCCTATTTCTGTACGCGAAATCCGCAATAATCCATCATCAGTTCACTAAAGAGCATGTTGGACCACGAAAACCATGGACGTGTATATTCATGTGGATTGTTGGCCGAAAAACCTTCATGGGTCAGTCCGGTATCCGCATCCGTTTGTTGGATGAGCTGGAGCAATCGTAGTTTTTCGTTGCAATCCTCTGTAGTTAGCCCCTGCATTGATAAAGCGATATGCCAGATGTATCCTTCAGGCGTATGCGGGCTACCGATTCCAGCAGCTGCAGTTCCCTCATAAAAATACGGGTTGTGTGACGATAGAATGAAACGGCGTGTATTCTGATACACCTCGTCGTTCTCATCAACATATCCGAGATAAGGCAAAGACAACAGGCTTGGCACGTTAGCATCATCCATTAGATTGTGATTGCCTTTCCCATCCGTTTCGTATGCATATATGGTTCCATATTCCGGATGTACAACAGTGCCATATTCCTGAATACCTTTGTTGATCTGTTCCTCCAACTGCTTAGCAGTCGCTGCCAGCATTTCATCCTCGAACACAGCTACAGCAATTTCCTGTAGATATCGAAGCACCACAACGGCGAACATATTGGATGGAATGAGATAACCATACTCACAGCGATCGTCGCTGGGACGGAATCCCGACCAGGTCATGCCTGTATAGGCTGTTTCAGTACCTCGTCCTTCACGACTGAGCGTATCGGTTTCGGGAGCATCCAGACGTTGGAACGTGTAGGGTGATTTCGTCTCATGATGCTGTTCCACTTGCCATAACTGCATGATGATCTGGGCTGCTTTACGGAACGTATCATTGAATTGAGTTGTTCTTCCCGTGTTCTTCCACAAGAGATAACTGAGCTGAATCGGATAAGCAAGTGAGTCGATCTCATACTTCCGTTCCCAGATCCAATCATTCATCTGCGTCAGATCTTCCTGATGTCCTTTCCCACTCTCTGTCTCATTAAAAGCGTTTGCATAAGGGTCCAGGAGAACATAATTCAGTTGCCGTTCAACCAGTCCAGCGATCATATCGGCAATATCTTCATCCTCTGAAGCGAGAACCAGATAAGGTCTGACCTGAGCGGCAGAATCACGTAACCACATGGCAGGGATATCTCCCGTAATCACAAAAGTTGTTCCATCTTCTTTGCGCTGAATTGTAGTCGCCATCGTATTGGTAAAACAGTTTTTGAACATTTGATTAAGTTCCGGATAATCCGGCATACGTTTGTTAACCTGATCAATCATGTTGTATATCGAGGGGGAAATGTCTTGATCATCTCTGGGTGTCAGCATGTTGTCCTCCTTATGTAATTCAGTTTGTTAACCGCTTTCATCATCCTAAAACGAATATAATGTTATGTCAATATATTTATTTGTATATTAGCATGTTATTTTAATTTAATAACACTAAATAATATACCATTTAAAGCAATTCTCCCCATTTTATCCGCACAAAAAAGAGACCCCGTTTCCACGAAGTCTCTGATTGAACACAATGAATATAAGGCCGCTAAAATTAACCCTTTTGTTTCACCATACTCGTTGATTTACCCTTCACCAAGCGGGCAGGCAGAACAACTCTGTTTACTGCCATTTCGTTGTTCTGCATACTTTGAAGCACCATTTCGAATGCTTGTTTCCCCATATCAAACTGGCTTTGTCGCATATGTGTTACACGGCTTCCTTCGGCAGCGTTTGGACTGTCAAAACAAATGATGGACATATCTTCAGGGATCTTCAGGCCAAGCCGATCCGCTGCCTGTTCTGCAAGTAAAGCAATATGATACTCCGCAGCAAAGAGTGCAGTAATCTGGGGGTATTTCTGCAAATGTTCAACCAGTGTCTCCACATCACGGACCTCGGCTTGAGGATCGAACACACTGGGCAATGTCGAAAGAAAAGATTCCAACCACAGTTCCCTGTTCACCAGCACACCTTGATCGTGATGAGCCTCAATGATGCCTTCAATTCGTTCTTCAATCGGTGTGGTGTTCGCCGGAGGCTGTGTCAGAAAAGCAATATGTCGGTGCCCGAGATCGAACAGATAATTCATCCCTTCTCGCGCCGCGCCTACATTATCCGTACTGACAGATGAAGCTGGAATGCCTTTCAGGTACCGGTCAATTAGAACAAATGGGAATTTGTTAACAACCAGTTTAAGAATTTCATCGCTGAAATATTCACCCTGTGCCGGGAAGATAATCAATCCATCCACTCCCAGTTCCAGCAATTCCTGAATGCTCTGTTCCTCCTGCTCGGGAATCCCGAAGGATCGTCTAAGTACGAGAAAACAATCATGCTCTCGCGAAGCTTCTTCCATACCATATAACAGTTCTGTACCATACATATCACTGAAGTTAGTAATGACCAGACCAATGAGCAGCTTCTTCTCCGGATCTTTAACCGCAGCACGTGGAGCAGGTCTGTTAGGTCTTTCTTGCAACACATCTGCCGTGTCGGCTACAAAAGAACCCCGTCCCGGCTGACGAACAATTAATTGTTCACTCGCCAGCATCTCAAGCGCCTTTTTCGTCGTAATCCGGCTAACTCCGAATTCATCACATAATTCCTTTTCCGAAGGAACACGCTCACCCACTTGATATTCATGAAGCTGTATCCGTTCACGCAAGGATTCAAAGATCTGTTCATACATCGGCTTGGATGCCGAGTCTTTCCCCAATACAAGCACCTCCATAAATACCCATACTTCTCATGTTCTACATCCTAATATATCATGTTATATCATTAATGTGAAGAAAGGAGACAACTCACCTGCTGTCATATTTGACTCGGTATCCATTATGGTCTGTTCTGGTGGTAAAATCGAATCACCTTGCGATACATCCTCTTGTCCTTTAACTGATTGAATATATATGGATCTGGCTTGGCATTCACTTCAATAATCCATGGCGTAAGATGTGAATCGAGATACAACAAAAAGCCGACAAGCCCTGATACCTCGGCTTATCGGCTTCTTGCTTAGATGGTCAAAACGCAGTTATCATCCGTGTCACACTTTGCATAATTAAGGTTGCAGACCCTCAGCGGACGGTGGACTCACTTCCGTTCCATTCTCTTCAGGGCTCGAATCTGGTTCTGGAACTGATTGTTCTTGTGCTGCGCTGACGAATAATCGTCCAGCTGCTTCAGCCTCTACTTTGTTGCCTGCTGCATCCTGAGCACGAATCACAATGACTCCACCCTCAAGAACAAGGGATGAAGGTGTTGTGTACGTACCTGTGTAATGACCAGGTTCAGTCTCCACCAATGGAACCTCTCCTGCCCCTTGGGCGTTCAGATTCAAAGGTAACTGAATACGGAAAGAAGCTTGCAGACCAGGTTTACTGTCAAACGAAACGGTGACACTCTCCCCTGATATGATTCGAACATCTTCAGCTGGCGTAATATTCGTAAGTTCTGGCAACGCCGTTTCCACATAGACGGTGCGGGTTACGGTTGTTTTGTTACCAGCGATATCCGTAGCTGTAATGGTAATTGTGTTCTCGCCTTCATTGACCAATACACGGTGACTGAAGCTTCTGTCTTTGCCCACTTGTACGGTTTGTCCGTTAACAGTTACCTTATCGAGGAATTGTTCCACGACATTACCCGTTACGTGAACAACTTCTGCATTGATGCGATCTCCTTGGGCTGGCGTAAGAATCGTCAATTGCGGTTTGGTCTGATCCAGAATAATGATGACGGGGAGTGAGCGGTCGGTCGTTTTCCCGTCCACCACTGCCTCGGCGGTAATCGCATTAATGCCAGAACGGAGTTTCACACCGTATGAGAACTTCCCATTTGCGACAGTTGTCGTGCCCGCCAGATCTTTGCCGTTGTAAATCTTGATCTGTGCGCCGGATGCCGGAGACGTTCCCGACACGGTGAAGGTCGATTGATTCGTATATGTGTTTGCAGGTACTGTGAGCACAGGTGCATTTACCGGATATCTCACGACTGCACGAATCATGTAGTTGCCTTCTTCTGCAGGTGCAGTGCTCCAGGCACCACCTACACGCTGCCAGCTTCGACCTGCATTCGTACCATTCTCATCGGTAGCCAGTCCCGGAGCGCTAGTTCCGGCTGCACTCTGTACATACACGATATAGAAATCACCCGTTACGATCACTGGTTCAGGGAATTCAACGGATGTCCATTGATCGTTACGAAGTGCAGTACCATCGAATGGTCCAGCCAGCTGTCGTCCCGGGGCTCCACCGGCACCCGATGCATCATAGACGGCATACTGGAACGCTGTACCTCCAGGTACAGGCCATTCGGTGTTCCAGAAACGGAACGATGCGCCCGTAAGTTGTGCAGTTTCCAGCTCAGGTGTCATTCGAACCGCCCAAGCATTATCCGCAGCGACAAAAGCTCTGGCATTCTCTGCTGTTCCATCATCATAAGCAATTTCCCCAGGGAATCCAATGAACGGTTTCAAGGCAACATTCGCCTCTACCGTACCATTACCAGGGACAGTCACAGTAACCGTTTTACTGTAATAATCAGCAGCCCGGATGGACAGGGTATAACTTCCTTCCAATACCTGAATAACGAAGCTGCCATCTGAACCCGTGCGAACTTCACCTACATTGGCATCTTCCACCACGAGAACGGAAGCATCAGCCAGTGGTTGTCCTGTCCGCTCATTCGTTACTACTCCTTCAATCTGTCCATGCGGGATTGCCTCCAGATTAAAGTTGGCTTTGGCTCCACCGCCATCGGTGATCGTTACCTGCTGAGTTCGAGGATAATATCCATATGCTTCAGCTTTTAACGTGTAATCACCTGCTACGTGTGTGAAGCTATACTTGCCTGTAGCTGAATCCGTCTTCACCGAACGCCCGGTTTCCAGTACGGTAACCGTTGCACTTGCAGGCAGGCTTTGCGGATTAACCGAACCTGTTCCTGGTTTTTCAACTTCCGGTTGTTGCTGTTTCGTTTTGTTAAATTCCGCTTTGTCAGTCCGCGAAATTTTGTACCATGGGTTATCATAGGACGGTTTAGGTTTGTCACTGTTAAGCACAACCGCACTGTCCTCGGTTACTGTCTCCGCAGCAACACCCAGTACACGGAAATCATCAATGAACCAGCCTGTCTTCACAACACTGTTGTCTGAGGTCAGACGGAACCGGAATTGAACTTCATTGCCGGTAAGTGCATCCAGATCATAAAATACGGGTGTCCATTGTTTACCGTTTGTACTATGTGAGAATTTGCCCAGTTCTGACCATGTGGTTCCATCATCCTTGGTGACTTCCACATAACCATAGTCGTATCCACTCTCAATCTCGTACCAATGATTAAACGTAAGTGTTCCTTCGGATACATCTGTCAAATCAATGACCGGAGATACGAGCGAATAGTTGGAGCCATTCTCGTACGTATTGTCGAGATCAGTCGCCCAGACATTCGGTGGAGAAACTGCGCTGGCAGGTCCCGTTACCGGAATGCCGCGTTCCCACTCATCTTTAGTCCCCGAATGAGTCCAGCCATTATCATCACTACCGTCAAAATGATCGATGTAGATGTCCTCAGGCACCTCCACTGTAATGGAGACCTCATTCGACTTGTCGCTTTCATTGCCACTATAATCCAGTGCGGCAACGGTATAGTAATAGGTCGAATCCGTAACTGTAGCCGTATCCGTAAACGTTGTTCCTGTTGCAGTTCCAATGGATTCATAACCTGCACCTGCGGTTGTGGAGCGATATACCACATAGGATTCGAGATCCTCATCGCTCGGACCCGTCCAGCTCAAGGCTACGTTGCCCAGAATATCAGCGGTCGCAGTCAATCCCGCAGGAGCTCCTGGAGCAAGATCATCCAGTTCTTCTACAGCGAAATCATCAATGTACCAACCAGCCTTTTGCACTGAATTATCACTCGTCAGATTGAACTTGATGAACACCTGCTGTCCCGCGTATTGGCGAAGATCCACATATTGTGTCTTCCAATTGCCACCTGTACCTGTGAAGCTTAACAGCTCTTCGAACACGTAATCGCTATCCTCGGAAGCAATGTATACCTTGCCGAAGTCGATGTTGTTCTCCAGATCATACCAGTGCTTGAAGGATAATAACGCCCCTTCCGGACTCTCGGTGAGATCAATTGGCGGCGCAAGCAGATATGCATTGCTATTCGCCACATAAGTCCCTTGCAGATTGGTTGCAATCACCTTGTCACCGGAGTATGCACTTCCAGGACCACTGCTTGGTGCTCCCCATACCCAGGTACTTCCGGTTCCGCCAGTGGTGAAGCCTAGTTGATCTTCTTCAAAATCCTGAAGATATCCTGGCTGAACACCATTGGACACAGCCACTTTGTATACCTGACTTTCGAACCCGTTGTTGCCGTAGTCGTTCACACGGATATAATACTCTACACCTTGTGGCTCAATGAGAAATGCCGGAATGGTCGCTGTGTACGTACCATCTTTGTTATCTCCATCGATCCGGTTCATCGGCAGATAGACATACTGGTTCGTACCTGTCGTTTTGGCAAAAGCCTCGACGGATACTACTGCGACGTTATCTGTCACATGAGCCGTTAGTGGTATGTCGATGCCTGTAAAGGCAGAATTAACAGGGGTATGTGCCAGTACCGGCTCTTCCAGATCATCTCCGGCTGTAACCACTCTGCCGGATACTGTGCCGATTCCTTCGAGTACAGAACCCACGGCATCAAGGGCATTAATAATGCCGTGACCGTAGCCGTTATTAGGAGATGTCGGATATTGACTATCTGTTCTCGGCGTGGCTGTATCTGTAATGATCTGCTCCAGCTGGTCCACCGTAAGGGAATGATTGGCCTGAAGCAGGAGTGCAGCAAGCGCAGTTGTATGTGGGCCTGCCATGGATGTTCCGTTCCAGCCTCCCTCATATACACCGCCCGGCACTGCTGAGCGGATATTCACACCAGGGGCAGATACTTCCGGTTTGATCTCACCATACGGGGATGGGCCCAGCAGGGAGAACGAAGCCAGATTTCCGTTGATATCGGTTGCTCCTGTAGCAAAACTTTCAGGATAGTTGGCCGGGTTAGCAACAGAACCAGGTCCGCCCGGGTTACCCAGTCTCACATTTCCTGCGGAGAATTCCGGGAAAATCTGAGCATCACGCCAGGCTTGCACCATTGGCCGGAACCATTCATCCAGTCCTGCACCTCCGCCCCATGAGTTGTTGACGACATCCGGTGCAAGTTCAGGATGCAGATTGCCTTCCGCATCCACCGGAGCGATCAACCATTGTCCGCCATCCAGAATAATGGCATCTGTTGTTTCCGGATTGAATATCCGTACACCAATCCACTTCGCACCGGGAGCAACCCCGATCTGGTTGGTGCCATCTGCTTCGGAGCCAACCATCGTACCCATCGTGTGTGTACCATGCCCGTCTCCGTCCGCAGGAAGTGAAGCATTACTGTGCGGATCATACCAGCTCAGTTCGGGATCAACGATATTGCCCGAAGCATCCAGTCCCCGCCATTTGCTGCGAAGCGCAGGGTGGGTATAGTCCACACCGCTGTCCAGATTGGCAACGACAATCCCTGTTCCATCGATGCCCCGATCCCACACGGCTGGCGCATTGATGTAATCCAGGTTCCATTCCACGTTCTCTGTCGCAAGCTTGTCCTTTGCAGCAGGCTCTTTGTCTTTGACTCCGACTGAAGAGTCTTTAGCTGGCGTTTGGACAGCATCTTTGGCTGGTGCCGCATTCGCCAGTTCTTTACTCACTTCAGCTTTCTGTAAGTATCTCGTCTCATTCGGTAGAATCTTTTCCACCTCAGGCAGCAGCGCAATCTGTTCCATGACTTCTTTGGTACTCGTTACTGCCAGTGAATTGACGATAAAATAGCTTTTATATTCTTTGACCTTGCCCAGGTCAACTTCCTTTTCCAGATAAGTTTCCAATGGATATTGTGTACGCGAGGCCGTTTCTCGCAGAGAGCTGACGACCGAATTTCGAACGGACAGCTTTGTGGCTGAAGCCGTTTGTTTGGCGATGGTCGCCTTTTCAAGGGCCTGTTTGGAGACTGCTGATGTATCCACCTGTTCCTTCATTTTCACCAGATAGGTAACATATTCACTACCCTCAAATTCTTTGGTCAACTTGGCGTTTACTTTGGATTCCGAAACTTTGGCGAGTCCAGATTTCATATCCAATTTGGATGATGTGGAGTTTTCAGCTGAAACCGGATGAATGATTGAAAATGCAAGGAGAAGCGAGAGCCCCATGGAGATGGGCTTGCGTAACCGATTAATCTTTATCAAACTTTTCCACTCCTTTTACCCGGTTTTTTAATTTAGTCTGGTACATATGCCCTTCTCTGCAGAATAAAACGGTAAAATAACCTTTATTGCGGATGAAATAGATGCACTGGATTTCACATAAAGCCTCACCTCCTTTACAGGTCTGGTTAGGGAACAATATGAGTCAGAAGAGATAACAGATCAGTCTATGATTTTTCACTTGGAAGTTTAGGAGATTTGGGTGTTTGAGTCATGCAATGAGAGTGAATGTCTATAAGCATTCATGTGGAAGGGTAATCTGGAGCGTTAGCAGAACGCTTGCTAAGGAGTGGTGGATATGAATTTCGATCGTAATTCGAGTGAGTAGATAAACATTTTAATTACATATAATAGTCGATTAGGGATTTAATTGGATATTATTGGTATAGTATAAAATCATTATTCGATATATACAAGCATTTTATTGAAAAATATAGAAAATAAGTCTTTTTAATGCTTTTATGTGTCTCATGTCGCTTACGTATTTCATCTTATTTTTCGTGTTTATGCATATTTTTGTTAAACAATAGATTGTAGTAGTTCTATATAACCAAGACCTGATACTCAAAATATCAAATCAAGAAAAAGAACGACATGAGAACTCTCATGTCGTTCATATCAAAATTTATATCTCATCATGTAATATTCACGCCGCCACTTGCATACCCGACAACCGTATTCACAAGTGTGAGTCCGGCTGCCGTTGCCGAGAACACCAGCAGCAGACGTGTCTGTGCAGTCACAGGTATAGTCAATCCGGTTGTTATGCCATTGGAGATGGTACCCAAAGCAATGATACCAGTGAGTGGAGGCGCCAGTGTAACGACGGCCCCTGGAACCGCAGTAAATGCATTATCCGGAGTAGGTGAACTGAATAATTGCGCAGTGATGGTCACCGTTGAACCGACCAAGGCCAAGTCTGCTGTGGTACTAAAATAGGCAGCAACGGAAGTGATAACGCCATCCCTTGGGACAGAGAACGCAAAGTTAATGAGTGGTCCGACAATTGTCCCCGTTAAATCAATCGTGCCACCCAGAATACTGACTCCGGTTGCCGAGCTTCCGAAACCAATGAGACTTGTGGTTCCTACCAGTCCACCAGCAATGGTTGTCAATATGGCAGGTCCGCCAGAAGCAAACGGTATGATGGCTCCTGAACCCGTAGCCCCAGTAACACCAGTGCTGCCAGTTACTCCCGCAATGCCAGTTGCCCCGGTTGCCCCTGCAATTCCGGCTGCACCCGTATTCCCAGTGACTCCGGTCGCTCCTGTAACGCCCGCTGCCCCAACAGCCCCTGTACTCCCCGTTGTACCTGTCGCTCCTGTTGCACCACCCGACGGGCCTGCAGCACCGGTTGCGCCGGTAGTACCGGTCGAACCTGCTGGGCCTATAGATCCTGCAGGACCTACACCACCCTGAGAACCAGCAGCGCCAGCCGGGCCTTGTGGACCAGGTACGCCCTTAGGACCCGCAGGGCCTGCAGGTCCAGCCGGACCTTGACTCCCTATGTTTCTAAGTCCTGTAGTGATAGCCAATTCGGTCGCCCGGATCAAAATGACCAGTTGATCTTTCTCAGCCGAATCGATATTTCCCTGTAAAACGACAGAGAGTAGCACATCCAGCAATTGCTGCAAATTGGTCCCCACACTGATCGGAGAGAATGGAACGGCCTCTACAGATACAATGGTAAGCTCCAAGACCGCTTCGAGGTCTGCCTTGGTTGCCTTTTTCAAATCCGAATGATGAATCAGGGCCAGTAATTTACGCAGTACCTCAATCAGAAGTGAAACATTGTGCGGAGTGGGATTGGCAAAAACCTGTACAATCGCTCCCTTCAACTCACCAATCAGCTTGAGAAGTAATTCGGCTTCTTTGTCAAAGCACTTAGGATGGTGGTTTTGCTGGTGGTTATGGTGGTGCTCTTGATGGTGGTCACGGTCCTCAGCTTTACTTTTTTTAAATCCGCTCCAACCCAATCTTATGCGTTTCTTTGGTTTCATCTGTCGAAATCTCCTCCTTAGTGAGTCAACTTACTACTTAGTACGAAGTCGGGCGAACCATACTGACAGCACTTACGTGAATTATATTCGCTATATAACCTGAATATCTCTATCCGAAAGTGGACATACCTTTCTTACTTTTGCAGTGTTCAGACTAAATTAGACACATTTGACAAACGATGATGAGTGTTGATTTGATAAGAGCAAGATTTTTAGCAAACCTGTGCGAATGAACGATCCCCCCGTTGGTTCCTTTAATATATTAGCTAGATAATATTCGATTTTTTTCAATCCGAGGGAAGGGGATTACTGGACATGAGCAGGCAAGTAATTATTAATGCGGACGACTTTGGACTGTCGCCTGCCATTAACGAAGGGATTATCAAAGCCTATCAAGCCGGAGGAATTACGAGTACTTCGATGATGGTCAATATGCCGGGTTTTGATCATGCAGTGCAAGCTGCTCGGTCGCTACCTGAATTCGGAATCGGTTTGCATTTCAACCTCACATACGGATGCCCTGTTTCCAATCCGGGCAGCGTATCTTCTTTAGTGAAAAAAGATGGTTCTTTTCATAACGGGAATAGTGTATTTGTGCGAGATCCCGTTGATATCATCAAAGAACTCGATGCACAATGGAATAGGTTTATTGAAACATTCCAATATCCTACACATTTGGATTCCCATCACTTGTTACATCAGAACGATCCCATGATATATCAAATTATGGCGGAGAAAGCCATTCGGGAAAATGTACCTCTCCGCAAATCTCAGATCGTTCATTCCACCCCCAAAGGGCTGATCCCCCGAATGACCGAGACGATATTGTTGGATACTTATGGAGACAATGAAGGTTTACAGCGACTGCTTCATCATTTGTATACTCTGCAAGAAGGGACCACTGAAATTGTATGTCACCCCGGCTATGTGGATGACATTCTGATTGGAATTTCGGAATGGACGGACATTCGTGAGCGTGAACTTGCCGTGTTCATTAATGAGGAAATTCCTCGAACAATGCGGGCCTTGAATATTTTGCCTATAAACTACACAGCTTTGAAGAAATTACCGGAGCAACCATGTGAATTGCCTACACTTCCATCAGCATCACAACCAAATAATAAGAAAATTTCCCGTTACATCCCGCATCGTGCAGTTAAGCGTAAACGGCAGACACCTCGTTTATTCAAAAAACGAGGCACCAAGTCTCGCCTGTCAACAGCTCGAACCCGGAAACGAGTGTAAATCATTGCAGGATATAGATTATTGCTAAAAAGGTGGAGCAACCCAAAGAGCGCTATCCGATGAGTACAATACTCCTGGATGCGCCCTTTTTTTATATTAACAGTATTTAAATTTATCTTTGTTGCTTAGTCCAATTCAATTTTGAAAACAATCGGGGCATTACTCTTCACAGTTGTCGTTGTGATCGTCAGTGCGTCCGCTGTTCTCTCCCATTTCGGTTGTTCCTCGTAACCAAGTACCTGAATGCCTTGAATAACGCCTTGAAAATGATGAGAATCTTCCTTCAGCGATTTAATGTGAATTACCCCGTTATCCGGATAGGCAAGAACCGTGGCGTACAGACTACTTTCTTTTAACGTAAACCGTATATCTTCACTTGTAAATATCTTCGTGTCCCCATCCGTGAATTGCCCTTCTTTCACCTCTGTCGGACCCTCGCCAAACGTACGCCAGAATGACGTGTCATAGATCGCTTCCCCATTCACTTCCAGCCACTTGCCAATGCTCAGCAAAATGTCGCGATCTTCATCCGGTATACTGCCGTCTGCTTTGGGTCCAATATTCAGCAGTAAGTTTCCGTTTTTGCTTACAATATCGACGAGATCCCGAATGATCTCCTCAGCCGTTTTATAGTTATTATTTTCCGTGTAACACCATGAGTTTTTAGCGACAGCCGTATCTGTTTGCCAAAAATAGGGCTTGAGCTCAGCGAACTGTCCCCGCTCCACATCCGGAACGGCACTTCCAAACATATAGGCCTCATGTTTATAATTGATAGCTACAGGCACGCCCCATTCTTCACCTTTGTTATAATAATAGGCAGCAAATTTCTTGAGATAGGGTTTGAACGCAACCGTTTGAATCCACCAATCGAAATAGAAGACCTTTGGCTGATATTGATCCACCAGCTCACAGCATCGAATCAACCAGTCTTCCAGATACTCCTCGGTTGGAGGCGAACCATACAGATCATGATGATTCGGCTCAGGCATGGCAGGCCAATAGAAATCCCCACGCTCTAGAGGTTCCTTAATATCTGAATCAAACTCCTTCCCGTGAGACATGAAGAACCAGTGCTCTGCGCGGTGAGACGACACACATAAGGTCAGCCCCTGCTTCTCGTACGCAGTCTTCATCTCACCCAGAAGATCCCGTTTGGGGCCCATTTCATATGTGTTATAGTGAGAGATAGAGCTTTTATACATCTGAAACCCATCATGATGCTCAGCCACAGGCATAACATATTTGGCTCCGGCCTTTTTGAATAACGTTGCCCATTCGTCTGCATCGAACTTCTCTGCACGAAACATCGGAATGAAGTCTTTATATCCAAAGTCCTTATGGGGTCCATACACCGCAAGGTGATGTTCATAAGCTTTGTTGCCTTGTATGTACATATTTCGCGAATACCATTCGCTATCAAAGGCCGGTACAGAATATAGCCCCCAGTGGATGAATATGCCGAATTTCGCTTTTGGGTACCATTCGGGAACTTGAAATGCGCTAAGCGAAGTCCAGTTGTCCTTGAATTTACCGTTCGCAATCGTTGCTTCAATCTGTTGCAAATATTCGTTTTTGTCCATGAGATGTTCTCATCCCTTCTGTTATCGTCTGTAGTTGTATTTTAGTGCTACGGCCGAGGGATAGACATGGAGAACACTAACTTTTAGATGGACAATAATAACCTTGTATGGAGATGAAAAGTATGAATCACCAAACTTTGCTTACGAACTACCTGTCTAATCTCCAAGTCGAATTATTCATGGTCAATTACAATCGGTGCGATACGGATTGGCGGGATCTGGATTACACACCCGATTACAGCAAGTTTTATTTCATATGCGAAGGTGAAGGTTGGCTCAAGATTGGGGATAAGGAGTATTACCCTGCGCCTAATCAGCTTATTTTAATGCCAGAGGGGATCAAACAGTCCTACTCTGCCATTAATGACCGACCTTTTCTCAAATATTGGTGTCACTTTAGCGCGAAGGTTGGGGGAATTAATTTGTTCCAAATTCTGAAATTCCCACACATCTGTACGATAGATCAACCTGAGTTGATTCAAGCAATCTTCAGCAGTATCCTTACATATGCAAAATCCGATGAAGTCTATGGCCATATGATGGCTAAGAGCAAACTGACCGAGTTACTATCCCACTATCTAATGAATCTGGATCTGGATCAGATCTCTTTTATTAACGTGCCTGTCATGGAGAAACTGTCCACCATTCTGGCTTATATTGATTCCAACATCGAAGAGAATATTTCGGTTCAGGATCTGGCCCAGATCGCCTACATGCATCCGAATTATTTCATTCGATTCTTCAAGCAGCAGATCGGTGTTCCTCCGATCCTCTATATTACTGGCAAAAAAATCGATAAAGCCAAGGAGTTGCTGGCCTGCACCCCGAACACAATAACTGCCATTGCAGAGCATCTGGGATTTAGTGATTTGTACTATTTCTCCAGACAGTTCAAAAAGCATACAGGGCTTACTCCCACGGAGTACCGCAAACAAAAAACGGTACTAACAACGTAAGACGTAAGCCCTGATGCTCCGGTATGTTTACTTATTGGGATGAATTAAAATGGATGTGGCACTTTTGCTTTCCATTTGAAAACATAACAACTCTTCATTTCGCAGCTTAGTCTGCACATTCGCCGTCTGCTCCCCATCATTGAAGAGGACTAATGCTACTGAACCATCGACATTCTTAAAAGCCACAGAACAAATTCCATCATTACTGGATGTTGATTCAATCCGAACAGCCTTGGGACGGATCATAGCACTAAAATGTGCCAGGGCATAATAATCAAGTGTATACGTAAGTTCTTTTGTTTGCTGATTCACCTGGACGATACCACGACACGTACTGCGGCCAAATCCAGGAACGGTTGGCCCGTTGTTCTCATCAAGTGCCATATTCCAGAGTACAAATGACCTGCTGTAATTACGAAGAATCTGAATTCCCGTTCGTATCACATTCGAGAAGGCCTGTTCAAATGGCGGGATCCACTCTCCACCTGAACCTTCGGTGAAGTGCACTTCTTTGCCTGCAAAAGCTTCATATACCTTCGTTTGAGCAGATGCATCGCCCCCGTACCAGTGCCAGGCCACTCCGTCAACTTCCTCTCCCGCTTGTTCCAGCACAGTCAGTGGATAGTCCGGTTGATCCCAGTTGTGATCGTAACAGAGAATCTTGGTTTGAATATCATTTTTAACAAAGGCTGGTTTGAGATGGTTTTTGATAAAGTCTGCTTGTGCTTCGGCTGGCATCAACATACCAGGATAATGTCCCGGTTCATAGAGCGCCTCATTCTGTGGTGTGATGGCATGGATCGATAATCCATGCTCTGTATACGCTTGAATATATTTCACGAAATATTCGGCATAAACGGGATACCATTCAGCCTTCAATTGACCGGTAATCATTGAGCCGCTCGTTTTCATCCATCCCGGCGCACTCCATGGTGAAGCAAATAGCTTCAGTTCAGGATTCAATGCCAACGCCTTTTGCGTTAACGGAATAACGTCCTCCTCATCATGTGTAATGCTGAATTGGGTTAATTCCGGGTCCGTCTGCTTTTCTGGCATATCGTTATAACTGTATATCGTTCTCGCATAGTCCGAAGCTCCCATCGGATTTCGGATGACCGAGAGCCCAATACCTTTCTCTGGATGGAACAGCCGGGTCATAACCTCTTCCCGCTGCTCCTCACTCAAGATTTGATTAATCAGATAGGCGGAAGAATCGGTAAAAGAAGCACCAAATCCGTCCATCTTCTGATACGTTAACTGATCATCCAGAAGAATGGTCGTTGTCTCCAGATCAGGGGCAAGAGGTTGCAATTGATCCGAGGACACAGATACAAATAATTCATCTTCTCCTGTTGATTTGAACATTTTGAATGTAGTCATAGGATTCTCCTTTATATTTCTGTTATTGAATGCCTAGTTTCTCTTTGTTCAGTTTCATCTTTTCACTGCGTACCTTCACAATCTCTTCCCAACGGTTCTCACCTAAAAATGACTTGTAAGCCGCCAGTGCATTGTCATACGAGGCATCATCCTTGGACCGTACCATACTGACCAGTGTTGTATTCCATTTGGTGTTAATCGCCGACAAGGCACGAGCTTCAGGTGTACCTTGATCCGGGCTAATATTCTCCAGAATAAAGTGTGGTTTCAGCTTGCCTTTGCCCCACTCCTGCATCTGTTTAATCGCTTCCGGAAAAGCATCTGCACTGAGTGCTTTGTGGCGGTCATGACCGAAGAACATAAACTCACCCATCCGATAATCCTTTTTGAATTGATCTGCGTTATTCAGTTGCATGTCTTTCACTGCTGGCAGTAATTCTACACTACCGTCGGCTTTGGTTTGGAAGGTCTCCCCTTCGATCCCGTAATTCATGAGTGTCTGGCCTTCTTCACTCAGCAAGTATGTGAAAATCTGAATGGCCTTGGCTGGATCCTTACAATCCTTGGAAATGAAATTGATCATCCACCCGGTTATCCCGGATTGATTCAATGTTGGTGCATTGCCTTTGGTGCTCTGCGGTCCATCGATAGCAACATATTCTTTACCTGGATTGGCACTCATGTAGATTTGCAGGTTTCCTCCTTGTTGAGGTGTACCGTCAAGCAGCATGGTCGCATATTTACCGGACTTTACTTTTTCCTCAAAAGCCGTACCATCATCGGCAAAACTGTCATCACTGATATTGCCATCTCTGTACACGGTGTTCAATGTCTTCAACCACGTGAGGTAATCTTCATCCAGATTACGATCATAGAATTCTCCCGATTCAGTCTCCAGCGGAACGCCGATGAAATCCTGCAATGTATCCCCGAGTGAACCTGTTCCTTCACCAATGGAGTTGAATCCAAACGGAATCAGCGCAGGGAACTCTTGCTTAATTCGTTTCATCACACTCTGGAATTCTTCTGGCGTTCCAATGACCGGACTACCCAAAGCTTCGTACACATCCTTACGAATGATAAATGCCGTTTTGGCAGGAATGTTACCGCTATCATAATCCTCCTGTGTATTAGAATAGTTCGGGTAACCATAGGTTTTGCCATCCGCCAATTGGAACCAGTTCAATGTATCGGCCGCCGCAACTTTATTAAAGTAAGGATCATATTTTTCCGCCAGATCGTTCAGCGGCATAGCCCAGGTTGCAGCTTTTTGTACCACAGGAGAATTGGAGTCAAATACAGTCAGCAAGTCAGGCATATCTCCACCAGCGAAAAAAGTGTTTAACTTGGTATCATCACCCGTGATGAATTTAATATTGATGTTCAGATCCTCTTTGATTTTCTTGGTAACAATATCCTTGCCAAAATCAGTGTTCCACCAGTCAGCATTGACGTACCACGTCAGGTCTGTAGCCTCTTCCTTTTTATCCAACTGCCAAGCCGGCTTTTCCGGGTCAGCCGTATAACGATCTTCAATGGATACCCAGTTTCCTTCACTGGAGCCCCCAGACCCACCGCTGCAACCTGTAATCATAACTACGGCTGTGAGCAGTGTTGCGAGCAATTTAATCCCTTTTTTGCCTGATGCCTTGTTCAACTTCAACATGTTTTTGTTCCTCCTCAAAATGGGGTATTTAGTTCTCCTATTCTTTGACCGCACCCAGCATCATTCCCGAGATAAAATATCTCTGAACGATGGGATAGATCAGCACGATTGGTAGCGTAGTAATGACAATGGTGGCCAACTGCACGCCTTTGGTCGTTGTTTCAATGACAGCCGAACCCCCGACATTTTGCATGGATTGGGTCTGGGACTGAACGATAATCTCATACAGCATCATCTGAAGTGGATACAGCGACTGATCGGTAATGTATAACTTGGTTGTCATGAAGTCGTTCCATTGCCCTACCCCATTAAATAGCGCAATTGTGGCCATGGCAGGCATGGAGAGTGGAATGAAGATTTTCAGGAAAATATGCCAATCCCCTGCGCCGTCAATCTTGGCCGATTCTTCCAGCGAATCCGGGACATTTCGGAAGAAATTCATCAGAATTACGACATCATAGAAGCTGAATAACGCTGGGATAATGTACACCCAGAAGCTGTTAAGCAAGCCAAGTGATTTGATTAACAGATACGTCGGGATCATGCCGCCCGAGAAGAACATTGTAATAACACCCATGGCAACGTATAATTTACGGCCTCTTATGTACTTTTTGCTCAGACCGTAACCAACCATGGCACAGAAGAACACATGTGTTACAACACCGATCGTTGTTTTGGACACCGATATGAAGAAGGCCTGCCAGATGCCCTGATCATTGAATACCGCTCTGTAATTCTCCAGCGAGAATTCCGGTGACCAGAAGATGAATCCACCTTCCGCCAACGCTTTGCCGGAGCTAAAGGAAGAGATGATGACATTCCAGAGCGGAACCAGAATAACGATCGTACAGATGATTAACAAAATCATGTTTAAGGTATCAAAGATCCGACTATCGAGATCTTCTTTTGCCACCTTTCCATTCACGCGGGATGCCTCCTTCTACAACACAGATTGATTATCGTTTAATTTGCTTGTGATTTTGTTTGCCGTGACGAGTAGAATAACAGAGATGATTGAGACACCCAAGCCAACGGCCGTTGCATATGAAAAGTCACCCTGAGACATCCCCATACGATAGACGTATGAATTGATGACTTCCGCTTTGTCGCGGTTTTGGGAGTTCATGAGAACCAGTGTCTGATCCAGATTCGACCCTAATAAACCGCTTACAGTTAAAATCAGATTTAAGCTGATGATTGATCTCATATTAGGTAATGTGATATTCCAGATCTGTCTGAGACGGCTTGCACCATCGATCTTGGCAGCTTCATAATACGTTGGATCAATCTTTGCCATGATCGCCAGATACAGAATCGTTCCCCAGCCTGCTTCTTTCCAAATGTCCGATAAGGTAGCAATCCACCAATACTTGCCTGCATCCAGCAAAATGTTCTGCGGTTGCGATATCACTCCCAGGCTAAGTAACAACTGATTAAATAAGCCCGTTGTCGAAAACCAGGTAATCAGCATTCCCCCAAGTACGATCCAGGACAAAAAATGGGGTAAATATGAAACCGTTTGCACAAACTTCTTGAAGCGTCCGCTGTTTAACTCATAGATCATGATGGCGAGAATGATCGGAATGACAAACCCGATACCCAGTTTCAAAAAACTGATCCCCAGCGTATTCACGACCGCATCCCAGAAGTATTTGTCTGATAAAATGATTCTGAAATTATCCAGCCCTACCCAAGGAGCGGTAGCCAGCGTATCAATGACCGTGTAATTTTTGAAGGCAATGGTCAAACCGTAAATCGGGATATAACAGAAAATAATCATAAAAATAATGCCAGGGATAATCATCGATTGAATCTCCCACTGTCTCCGATAATCAACTATGAACTCTTTGATCCGTTGTCCGATAGGCTTCTTGCCATTGGGATTGATCATATTTTTAGCGGTTGATGTCTCTACGGCTAATTTATCCACGTTTTTTTACTCCCCTCCATTTTGTATTGATTATAAAAACGTTTTTATTTTTCGCCATAAAAACCCCCTTGCTCACATCTATATAGGTTTAACTATAATTTTTACACAAGAACGAAGAGGACAGAAACAACCAGAAGAAGCGAAGTGTTCGCCCTTATCCCTGGATTTTCTCCTTGGTATAAGGAATTCAAAAAAATCTGGGGATAACAGCGATCGGAAGGTTGTTCTGTCATCGGAGTGGCAGTGTAAATCTTTTCAGTCGAACATATTTGTACGATATTCTTTCCGGTCGATCTTCACATGACTTGAACCTCTAACCACAAGTTCACCCGCCAATTTTTGCGCAGCCCCTTGTTCTTTCTCCTTGATCATACCCACCAGTTGATTGATTGCCAGGATACCCTGTCTTGCAATTTGATTTCTTACCGTTGTGAGCGGTGGAGAAAAATACTGTGCGATATCAATATCATCGAAACCCACGACACTAACATCTTGAGGTACTTCAAAGCCCTCAGACTTCAACGCATGCATACAGCCAATTGCACTCAAGTCATTCCCTGCAAGAAATGCATCAGGCCGCTTGCCGGGGTGCAAATGAAGAAAAGATTTTATCGCACTATACGTGCTCTCCTCCTCAAAATATCCTTGTATAATGTAATCTTCATCGATTGGAAGCTGGTACTCCCGCAAAGCAGCCAGATAGCCATCCCTACGCTGTACACTGTCAAACATCGTGTCCACACCCGAAATATAAGCAATTTTCTTGTGCCCCAGCCCAATTAAATACTTGGTTGCTTCGTAAGCCGCCACGTACGAGTCAAAAATGACACTTCCCATCGTATCGCTCTGATAGACCCGATCCAGAAAAACCGCCTTGATCTTGTCTTTCTCCATGGCGATAATATCTTGCTCATCGATCCGAAGCTCTTCGTAGATAATGACACCATCCACTCGCCGCCCCAGAATATTACTCATAATAACGTGTTTATCCTTGGTCACAAATACATTCAAACCATACCCAAGACGATCACATTCACGAGACATTGACTCAACCAGCTTATAGAAATACGGACCCGATACACTTGTAGTGAAAAAACCGAGCATTTTGGTTTGACCGGACTTCAACAGCTTGCCATTCAGATTGGGCACATAATTTAAACGTTCTGCCACCTTGAGAACATGTGATTTTGTTTCCGGGTTCAAGACATCTACACCATTCAAGGCGTTGGAGACTGTAGATATGGATACACCCGCTTCCCTTGCAACATCTTTAATCGTTATCTTTGCCATAAGTTTTGTTCCTTTACTATAAAAACGTTTTTATAATGTTTAAATTATCATAAAACCGTTTTCATGGCAACACTTTAATTTGAGAGTTCAGGCATCATGCACTTTATTCATAGCTATATGCCACTGCTGGCGCAAAAAAACGGCTCATGTATGAGCCGCCGTTCAAGAAGCTTTAGCTTTCTATTCCTCATCCTGGATATACATGGAGTAAATCTGTTGCAGCTGCTCTTCCAGACGTTCCAAGCGAACAAAACGATCCGCTCGAATGTACTCCTTCTGCTCCACAAGCATGATCATGGTCGGAACAGTAAAAATAAGAAACTTGGAAGCAACCTCTTCCACTTCGTTAGCATTTATGTGAGCCAGATATATTGATGGGTAAGGTTCAAGCAACGCCCTGATCTTGGGGAGTAAAGCGTGACACACGCTGCACTCTGGACGAGATACATACAAAAAAACCAATTCATGTTGTTGAATAGCCTCTTCAACCATTTCTATGGATGTTAACTCATGAATGTCCTTCACAGAAGCTCAACCCTTTCAGTCATTTATGTCTCGTTCATCCAAATATTCTCTTTTCAAACATAGCCTGTTTGCGTTAGAATGATATGGAATATAATCCCATGTGAAAAGAGGTTATTGTATGAAAAAATCATTTATTTTTCTGTTCACTGCCCTGGTTGTTGTAACTTCCTTCTCGGCGTACGCACCTGTGTCGAATGCCTCTGGTGATATTGGAGTCAGCTTATTGTCCGATCGTCAACAAGGTACAGTTAAGTAGTAATTGTCCAGAAAGTAGCAGGCGACCATTCGGATAACATCTGAATTAGTCGCCTGCTTTCATTTATTCTTATTGATTTTTATTTCCAATCTCTCTTCCGAAGATAAGATTCAAATACAAAAGTTCCAAACGGCAATAGACCTGCCAGTCCACCCATCAGCCAACGCGTTATCTTCCACTTTTTGACCAGAGCCAAATGCACTAGCGCAATAAGGTACAAAGGAAACAAAATACCATGAATCATGCCCATTACGGCTACAGCGGAAGAGATATCTGCAAAATATTTCAGAGGCATAGCAATAAAAATCAATAGAAGTAAGGATACGCCCTCCCATATGCCCGCAATTCTGAATCGGCCTGTCACTGTTTTCATAAAGTCCATTCTCACCTTTCCCGCTAATCGTTTGTGAAATATGTAACTTGTAACATGATACAAACACCTCACGCCACATCTCCGTACAGATATGTCGTTCTGAAGCTCATACTCAGTATAACGTATGACTCCGATTCGAAGATGCTTCAAATTTGAATAATTATTGAATCCATAAAACCAAACCAGATTCCCACATCAGATCTTACGGATTCAAGTCGTCTCACGCTCAATCAGCTGGTATGTCAGCCGCTCTGTCTTCAACTCTGTTTTACCCAATACGGCCCACAATTGATGGAAAGCCTGGGTGGCTTGCTCCGCAATCGGATTGTGTATGGTCGTGATCCCGAGGACACGGGAAAGCTCGATATCATCAAACCCCACAATGGCGAGTTGTTCCGGTACCTGAATATTTCGTCTGCGTGCTTCACTCAAAATGCCGATAGCTGCATAATCATTCGAACATAGTACAGCTTGTGGAAGTTCTGGTCCCTCTGCCATTCTTCGCATCGCTTCTTCGCCATCGGAGGAGCTGAATACGGAATATTGATACGCTTCAGTCCATACAGGCATACCTCTACTTTTCATGAAAGATTCATAGGCTTTACGGCGGCTCTGGGTATTCAAACTTTCAGCCCTGCCAAATGCATTCGCAATCCGGGTGTATCCTCTCGAAACCAGATGCTCCAGAGCTAACTTATACCCTTCTGCCTGATCCATCGCAACAGACGGAATCTCGTCATTCCCCATTCGCTGCCAGGAGACAATCGGACCGTACTCCATATAAGCCTTTAATTTCCGAGGATCATTGACACAAGCAATAATAACTAGCCCATCGACTCGTTTACTGCGCAGATCTTCGAACGCCTGCAATTCAATCTCCGGATCTCCACGGGATGTATAGATAATCGTCTGAAATCCAAAATCCATCGCTGTATCAATGAATTGATTCATGAAGGTAAGAATGATCTCACCTGTGGTAGAGGTCACAATTCCAATCTGCTTTGTTTGCCCCGTAGATAACGATACCGCATTCCGGTTGGGAATATAATTCAACTGTTTCATAATATCCGTTATGATCTGTCTTGTTTCATCACTAACATGCGGAGAATGATTAATCACGCGTGACACTGTCGCTTTTGAGTAACCGGACCGCTTCATAATTTCATCAAACTTGGACATCGGAGACTCCCTTCTTGCTAACGAACTATAGAATAATAGTATGCATCAAATCTGGGTCAAAAGTAAAACTTGACGTGTAACCCGTTACAACGTTTAAGCTTTTTTTATGTCATATATGAATCATCTTAAAATCAATTTGATGAATGGAGCGATACACATGAGTAATCAAACCTATCAATTCCCTGAAAATTTCCTGTGGGGTGGCGCAATTGCAGCCAACCAGGCTGAAGGTGCATACAATCAAGGTGGCAAAGGATTATCTACACAGGATGTAGCTCCCAAAGGCATCATGGGGCCAATCACGGAAGAACCAACTGAAGATAACATGAAACTGATCGGTATCGATCTGTATCATCGCTACAAGGAAGATGTGAAACTGTTTGCAGAAATGGGCTTCAAAGTATTCCGTACTTCCATCGCCTGGTCTCGTATTTTCCCAAAAGGGGACGAACTGGAACCAAATGAAGAAGGTCTGCAATTCTACGATGATCTGTTTGACGAGTGTCACAAATACGGGATCGAACCACTGGTTACGCTATCCCACTATGAGACACCTCTTCACCTGTCCAAGGAATATGACGGCTGGGTCAACCGAAAAATGGTTGGATTCTATGAGCGTTATGTAACCTCTGTTTTCAATCGTTACAAAAACAAAGTAAAATACTGGCTTACTTTTAACGAAATCAATTCGATTCTCGAAGCACCATTCATGAGCGGTGGCATCTATACGCCGAAGGAAAAGCTTAGCAAGCAAGATCTGTATCAGGCGATCCATCATGAGTTTGTAGCTAGTGCTTCCGCTGTGAAACTCTGTCATGAGATTATTCCTACAGCACAAATTGGTTGTATGATGCTCAGTATGCCTACCTACCCGCTGACCCCAAATCCAGACGATATGATTAAAGTCATGGAATTCGAACATAGCAACTATTTCTTCGGTGATGTACACGTAAGAGGTCGCTACCCTGGTTATATGAAACGTTACTTCCGGGAAAATGGAATTGAGATTCAGATGGAAGTTGGCGACGAGGAAATGTTGCTTAATACGGTAGACTTTATCTCTTTCAGTTATTACATGAGTATCTGTCAGACAGCAGACCCGGAGAAACAAATCGCAGGTGAAGGTAACCTGCTCGGGGGTGTACCTAACCCTTATCTACCAGCAAGTGAATGGGGATGGCAGATTGACCCGCAAGGATTGCGTTATGTGCTTAACATGTTCTATGACCGTTATCAAAAACCACTGTTTATTGTAGAGAATGGCCTTGGCGCTGTTGATGAATTGATCACGGGTGCTGACGGCGAGAAAACAGTTGAAGACGACTACCGAATCCAGTATCTGAATGATCATCTGGTTCAGGTTGGTGAAGCCGTTAAAGATGGCGTTGAAATTATGGGTTATACATCATGGGGTTGTATTGATGTGGTCAGTGCGTCCTCTGCCCAATTGAAAAAACGTTACGGCTATATCTATGTAGACCGTCATGACGATGGATCAGGAACACTCGAACGTTACCGTAAGAAATCCTTCCACTGGTACAAAGAAGTGATCAGCAGTAACGGGAAAAGTTTGCAGCGTTAAGGTTTTTTAAGCAAATGTAACAGATAGATCCTTCTATCCCCCAGACAAATCACATGAAAAAGTGTCGGTTATACGATACCTTGACATGTTTTCTGTCTGGGGATTTTATTTTTATTTTCAAAAAATAACATCCGATGATACACATCGGGTATTCTCATTAGCTACGATCAACTTGTTCACTATTTATTCTTCACTATGCGTTCTTCACTACATCTCTGCTGTACTTTGTTTTGTCTTCTTCCGTTATCTTGCGAATGACCCTGCAAGGATTACCCGCAGCAATTACACCAGATGGTATACTCTTGGTCACTACGCTCCCTGCTCCGATGATCGTATTATCTCCAATCGTCACTCCGGCAAGAACCGTCACTCCGCCACCGATCCACACATTATTGCCCACCGTGATGGGTCCAACGATCTCCAGCCCCTCATTGCGCTGCTCAACATCATAAGGGTGGCCTGCAGTATAAAATCCGCAATTGGGAGCAACAAAAACGTTATCACCAAAACTAATTTTGCCTCCATCCAACATGACAATATTATGATTGCTATAGAAGTTCTCACCAATTTCAATATTATAGCCGTAATCACATACAAATGGCTGTTCAATCAGGAAACGATCGGTCGTTTTCCCGAGCAGTTTCTTAATTAACGCTTCTCTTTCACTGATTTTGCCTGGATGGAGCTGGTTATAATCGTAACAAAGTCCTTTGGCATACAAACGCTCTTCAATTAACTCTTGATCATAATTGGCATTATATAAGAGCCCTAATTGAGATTTCTCTTTTTCAGTCATCATTTCCTGGCACTCCCCATCTTCTATCTATAAATAAGTTAAAGCTCACTCTCTCTAAAAACACTTTTTAAAACTCTTTTAATTATATAGATTACGATGAATAAAGCAAGTTCTGCTCTATATAAAAAAGGTTTATTTTACTGACGCGTACTCTAGCTTAACAACAATAAAAAAACCTCCACACCCATTAGACTATGGGAATGCAGAGGTTCAAGCTTTTGTCTAATTTCTTTATTCTAAGCAACCGCCTGAACGGTTTTTTCCTTAACGCTAATGGCGTAGATGGCAGACACCAAACCAAGCAGAATCAGCACAGAACCAACCCATCCGGTGTTCAGAATCGATGAGTGATCGATCACCATGCCGCCGATATAGGTACCGAGTGCAATACCTGCATGGGCAATACCTGAATTGGTGCTGATTAACGTCTCTGCTGTTTCCGGCGAAGTTTTGATAATCAGACTATTCTGTACAGGCGTAACCGTCCAGCTCAGTGCACTCCAGATGCTTAATAGCAGCAAGAAGGCTATCAAAGGCAATTGAACACTGAACGGAATGACAGCCATACTTACGATAAAGGGAATAAGCACAATGACAATGGCTTTAGCAGGGTGCAGACGATCGGATAACATGCCACCTATGCCTCCACCTGCGACAGCGGCGATCCCAAACATCATATAGATAAAGGTAACCATCGTCGCGCTGGCACCCAGCGTTTCTTGCAGAAACGGTGTGAAATACGCATATAACGTCAAATGACCCGCGAGAACAAGTAAAGTCGTAGCATGGATTGCCAACATTTTTGGATTCCACAGAGCCGTAAGCTGTTTTTTCAGGGATACAGCAGGAATAGGCTGCACTCGGTCCATCGCAATCCAAATGGCTACCATTACCACTGCTGTGAGAATAGCGATCAACATAAACACCTCACGCCAGCCTGCCAAGTTGCCTACAAAGATACCAAGGGGTACACCCAGGATAAGTGATGCACTTCCTCCCATGGTAATGGTCCCCACTGCGCGTCCTTTATACTGTGGTTCCACAATGCGCGCTGCAAGGGTCAGGGAGAGCACAAAAATAAGTGAACCTGTTGCGGCTCCGAGGGCTCTACCCGCCATCAGCATATAAAAGCTGGTACTGAATGCAGAGATCAGATTACTGATCAGAAATACAAACAGCGTACACATATATACTTTTTTACGCTCGAATCTGGCCGTCATATTTAATAAAATCGGTGCAGACAACGCATAGACAAGTGAGAAAATAGAGATTAAATACCCGGCTTTCGCCAGGGAAAGTTGAAGATCCGTAGCAATCAGGTCCAGAATTCCGCCCAAGATCAGTTCAACGGTTCCGACCACAAATGCTGCGATAGCAAGCACATATACTTTCTTATTCATTTTTGAATCCTCCTCAAAAGTTACAACTACGATAGTAACCCATAAGAGTGGAAGTTTCAATAGTTATTTTCATAATTATTTTCAAACAAAGATATAACAAAAAAACTATTCTCCAAGAGAATAGTTTTAATAGATCAATCTGGTGAGCAGTTTCTCAATTTCAGCATCCTGTAACAGTTGGTCACCGTATTTTTTCGTAATTTGAGTAAGCGCAACATCATGGTAGAAATAATCAGTCATCGCTTTAACAATCGGTTTGGACATCGTCTTGATAGCTCGCCATGAATCATGCTCCACACCGGCAAATAGCAGATACGCATGATCTACAATAAGCAGTTGTGAAGGTTCTGGCGCATCAAGCAAAGGAATCAACGAGTATATCCGGTTTAAGGATGTCTCCATTCCCCCAACGGCAAGCACTTCAATGTACACGCCCTGCTTTTCCTTCTGTTCCAGCAGTTCACGATATTTCTCCATTCGCTCATTCCAGGCCAGAAAAAGAATCGATGAATCTGCTTCCTCGATAAGCTGTTCGATATTCGATGCGATGGAAGACTCATCTTTTAACGTCCAGATATGCTCATCCGTAAATGTACGTTTGATTTTGTAACTCTTCAATTCCTCAATATCTTTCTCAAAATCAGCCTTGATCTTATGAATAATAGACTGAAGATCCACAGCCATATATAGTTTTTTCTTCCCATCCATCGTTGTCAGCACCGTTCCCTTGTCGATCAGGCGATTAAGTACTTCATAGATTTTGGCTTTGGGAACGTTGGAGTAATTAACAATCGACGTGGCATCAAGCGGTTCATCCTGGGCAAATATAGCCTCGTATACCTGACTTTCATATTGTGTAAACCCGAATTTCTGCAACATGGTTTGGATCGGCGCATCCCTTCTTAGTGTGTCTGGTCTATCTAGTTTAGACGCATGAACTTCCCATGTCCAGTTTATCCCACGTGGCTACGTCCGATCCCAAAAGCGCTGCTGGGTCATCGCTTGAATGAATTGCTCTGCAAACGCCGCAGGCTGCTGTTCCACAATGACGCCAGGTTTGCCTATAATGCCGACCGGCTGGATCACTGCCGCTCCCGTCGGTGTAGTACCGATCGGTTTGAAATGATTGTACGTTTCGATGGCATAGGATCGGGTGTATTTCTGAACATAATCGTTTTTCTGCTGTCCTCCAACAATGAACAGACCATCATATACCAAGGGCGAGCCAGTCAAAAAGCTGTCGTCCACCTTGAGCTCCACATTCCCTGTTCCACGCACCACACCCTGTCTTTCATGTACAATGACCGGTTGAAGTCCTGCTCCCTTAAGCTCTTCCAAAATGTATTGTGTGCTCGGGCCATCGAATCCTTCCCCAACAATCACTCCTACACGCAATGTCTTGGGAGAAAACACCGTATTTGCCATGCTGAGCGCAGGAGATGACTTCGTCACTGGAGATTCTGGGACGTTAGGTACATTGACTCCGAGTTCCACGGCCAGAATGGTCGCCAACTCTGTGCTGATATGACCCAACATATTGACAACCTGCTGACGGATGGAAACATCCTTTACCTTCCCAAGTTCAAACGTGAGTGCTTGAATGATATGGCTTCTCTCCAAGCCTGTCACGCTATTCCAGAATAGACGTGCCTGTGAGAAGTGATCCAGGAAGCTGGGTGCCGTTTTCCGTTCTTTAAGACCTTGCACCGGGGAAGGGTATGTCACAAATCCCCCTTTTGTTCCCGGCACAGTATAAGGTGAGTTATTGGCAAGCGAATTGTCATGATAAGCGACTCTCCCCTGATCAATCGTAAATCGGGAAGCCCCATCCCGCTGGTTGTTATGTACAGGGCATACCGGACGATTGATCGGCAGTTCCTGATAATTCGTGCCCACCCTCGCCAATTGAGTATCCGTGTAAGAAAATAGTCTCCCTTGAAGCAACGGATCATTGCTAAAGTCAATGCCACGTACGATGTTCCCTGGATGGAAAGCAACTTGTTCCGTTTCAGCAAATACATTTTCGACATTGCGGTTAATCGTCATTTTGCCAATGATTCGCACCGGAATGTCTTCTTCAGGCCATAATTTCGTTGCATCCAAAATATCAAAATCAAACTTGAATTCATCCGCTTCCTCCAAAACTTGTATTCCGAGTTCAAACTCCGCAAAATTGCCAGCATTGATGTTCTCCCACAGATCCCTGCGATGAAAGTCCGGATCAGCACCTCCCAGCTTTTGAGCTTCATCCCACACAAAAGAATGCATACCAAGTACGGGCCTCCAATGGAATTTCACGAACCTGGATTTACCTTCTTTGTTCACCAGCCGGAAGGTATGTACTCCAAATCCCTGCATCATTCGAAAACTCCGGGGTATCGTGCGATCCGACATAATCCACATGACCATAGCGGCTGACTCCTGGTTATTCGCAATGAAATCCCAGAAGGTGTCGTGAGCAGTAGAGCCCTGTGGAATTTCATTGTTAGGTTCCGGCTTTACCGCATGAATCAAATCCGGGAACTTAACTCCGTCCTGAATGAAAAAAACAGGTATATTGTTGCCAACCAAGTCAAAATTGCCTTCCTCGGTATAAAACTTCACGGCGAACCCACGTACATCCCGATTCGTCTCGTTAACCCCTTTGGAACCGGCAACTTCGGAAAAACGAACAAACAGCGGTGTTTTCACACCTGGATTCTGAAGAAAATGAGCCATCGTTAATTCTTCAAGTGATTCATATAACTCAAATTCACCGTAAGCTCCATATCCGCGGGCATGCACAACTCTCTCCGGGATGCGTTCCCGATCAAAGTGAGACAGTTTCTCACGCATCAGAAAATCTTCAAGCAGCGTGGGTCCGCGATCCCCCGCTTTTAGCGAGTTGCTGTCATCTGATATTTTAACCCCTTCGTTGGAAGACATCTCTTTGCCATTATTATCCCGTAGAAAGGTATTTCTTTGCTCAATCTTTTTATTCTCATCCATAGGTTCCTTGCTCATCCCAATCACCTCCAGAATATATGTATGGGATTGAAAATGCATTTATGAGTATCTGTTATACCTATGAATTGATGTGAATTCCACAGGTACTAGATATAAATGGAAGGTGTTATCCCCATTTATTGCTCATGACGTCTTTTGTCTAGCACCTTCTACTTCACATTGTCATTTACTATAAAGAATCTAATAGAAAAGAGATGATTAGTATGGCTCGTGTCAATGCTGTTCCGCAACCAGATCTGGTATTAATCTATTGGTCAAGAAATCCGCTCGTTCCTGGTTCAGCGCGCAGAATCCAGAGTGTGCGTGTGATTGGCAACACGGCTCCGTGTACATTCACACTGGTTCCCGGCGCATTATTGATTAATGCATTAAACTGTTTGCTGGACAATGATATTGGATTCAAAGTGGTCTACCGCCATAAAACCTCAGCAATCAGTGGCGTTTTGTTATTAAAACGCAAATAATCAGACCCCAAAAAAATGGTACCTCCCTTTAGGAGAGCACCATTTTTTTCGTTCTTTGATCGTCAATCGACAGATTGCGAACGCCAAAAAACCGCGATATCCGCGGTCTCTTGTTCACGATGTTTATTTAATTCAGAATATCCATAACTAATACATTCACTGAATGAGCAGTTAGGTTAACCACCACAGATGTATCAGATAGTGTGATCTCCTGTTCTTGGGGAACCACTTTCTCATTATTCTTCTGATTCACATTCGGGATATGCACTAAATGATCTTCTCCAGTAAGCGTGATCAGTCTGGCTGAAACATTAACCTTCAGATCCTGAAGGCAAATCCGGGTTGATTTATCCACACCATCTGCATTCACCAGTTTCACATACACATGCCGTGCGTCCTTCGTAACGGAGTGGAATACTTCCCGGTTGTAAGCTTCCAGCTTGTAATCCAGAACCTTGCTGGTATTGCAACCATCTGTATAGGAGCAGATCAGATTCTTTCCTGTATCCCCACCATAGTTAACTGTGATCGTATAATTGGTCCCATTCTCGAGTGGTTCATAGTTGGCCGCTCTCAGGTTACCTGCTGCCGAACTGGATGAATAGTCTCCCAATGTGTAACCCTCGATCCCTTGTTTGTATACCTTCACGCCTGTGGCATTTCCCCCGTAACTGATTGTGTACTCGATGACATCCTTGTTCTCGGGCGAGATATCCATCAGTCCCACGCCGATGTAAAAACCATCCTCACCTGAAATTCTTTCAGCCACAACATACACTTTGTAGTTGGTCCATTCGTCATTCAGCAGATACAATCCATTTAATCCACTTGATTGTGCCTTCAAAATGAGTCCTTTCCCTTCGATTAACGTATATCCTTCCGATCCGGGAATCTGGCTCCATGCCGCACTAGGCTCTATACGTTCCCTGAAATCTTCATCAAATATCAAACTGCCATCCACATTGGACGTGACCGTGACTCGTTTCACCACGATGTCTGCATGACCTGTTGCAATTTCGATGCCGCCACGCGGAATGAGATTCAGCGGTTTGCCTTTGCTATAGGTGGAGAACGAAGTCTCAAGCACCTGATCTCCTACATATTTTGCAAAAAGCTGCTGTACATAATAATTCGGTGTATACCACACGGTTTCATCATCAAACCAGATGCAGTCTGGCGTCCAGCGGTAAGTACCGTCCGTTAGTACTTTGTTGAACAATGGCGCATAGGCAGCCAAACGAACAACTTCTGCGTTATTTTCAAATCCGGTCATGATCGCAGCTTCTGCGACCGCACCTACCAGCGTGTTTTTGTCCGTGGAAGCATATTCTCCGACAAATACTTTGGATGTTTCTTTCCAATCGATACTTCCATCTTCATGATAAGCCCGGTCATAGTAGTTGTAGCGATCTACGTTGTTCAGTAAATATTCATTGGATCGGTAGTAGTGCTCATCTGCGATGGTGTCCATGTAATTGTCCTGATTTTCATACCAGGTTACCGTCTCCTCAATCACCTCTGTGCCATCTGCAAAAGCAACTTGAGCTGACCCGGTCAGATTACCACTGAGGAATTTCCATCCTTCCTGGTATGCATCATCATCTGCCTGAGCACCAACCGTCGAGATAATGTGCAGCTCATGATCAGGATAGTTCTGTTTCATGTACTCATCTATCGAACGTTTGAATACTTCGAAGTTGGCAAAAAACTCAGTGCCCCAGTTCTCATTGCCGACGCCCAGATAACGAAGATCAAACGGTTCAGGATGTCCCATCTGGCTTCGTACCGCCGCCCATTCGTTGTGTTCAAAGTCTGTACTGAGCGCGAAGTCAATCAGATCTGTAAAGTTGCGGATATAATAATCCCTTAAAGCGCCACCCGCAGGGTGAGCATAATCCGAGCGTGCCTGACACAACACACCGCAAGCCATGACTGGAACTGGAGCGGCATTCAGATCTTCCGCCAGTTGGAAGTACTCCATATAACCGAGGCCCATCGTCATCATGTAACCCCAGACATTATAATTCTCTTTACGCAGCTCAACGGGTCCCACAGAATCCTTCCAATCATATACGTTGTCCCATATAAAAGACCCTTCCGAGATACATCCTCCCGGAAAACGCAAGAACTTCGGATGCAGATCTGCGAGTGCCTGGATTAGATCTTTTCTCAATCGATAGTTCGGATTACCTGTGTAGTTGGCATGTGCTGTAGCCGATATTCCTTCTTCTGTCGGATCAGCTCCCCACACATTCTGAGGGACTAAGGACACCATATCGATGGAGATGTCACCTGCAAACGTAAGTGCCAGTTGACCAAGTACAGTCTCCGTTCCGGTCAGAGACAAACCGTATTTCTTCCATGTGTTCCCGCCTTCAACATGCAGCGTTACCGAATCACTGATGGAAGTGTCACTTCCATCCTGCAATTGAACAGTGATCGTTCCTGCCAATTCTGCTTTTGCCCATACGGTAAAATCATAGGCTTCACCCTGCTTGATAGACATGGCACAATGCTGGTTAGAGTCTGAGAATCCACGATTTCGAATCGTTGCACCATCCTGAACCGTCACATAATAAGCATTTACTTCAGGGTCTTCCACGTTAAAATGTGTATTCAATCCCTGGGTATGCTGCACGATCATTTTCCCCGTATCGCCTGACCAGGCAAACAAAGGTTCACGATTTCGACCTGTTGAACACCCACATTCTCCAGAGTCATGCGAGTACGTATCAAATGCAAAAGACTCAAATGATCGATTCTGAACAAGCTCTGCATAGATTCCGCCATCTGCCGCATTGTTAATATCCTCGTAAAAAAGTCCATACATGACTTCACTGATATCAGCCACCTTCTGATCTCCATGGATGGTGACCGTATAAGGAGCGACATGGGCTGGCACAACAGACACGTCAAAGCTTTGGCTCAGCTTACGATCTCCTCTGTTCAGAAGCGCCCGGAGCGTAACCTCCTGTGCCGATGTGATTGCCTGAACTTCTCCGTTCTCGGACAGGACTTTCGGATTACTGGAACTCCATTCAACAGACACTTTACCACCCAGCAACTCTGCGGGTAATGATACATCATTGGTGATGATTCGGTTTGGGAAGGACAAGTATTTGTCCGCCGCAAGCTTCACAATCGCTTCATCTGTTAGAGATTCACACATGACTTCAATAACTTCATCCATCGTGAGCGCTGCCCCATAGATCCGAAAGTCCGATAACGAACCTGCAAAATCCACATCAGCTGCATATTGGGAACGTGCAATATAATTCTGGCTATAATTCTCGGGACCAGTGAACGAATCAAACCATTCGCGCAATTTGGCATAATTGCCACTGGACGTTTGACTGATCGAACCATCTGCGGCCTTTTCCCCGTTCACATATACAATTGGACCCGCACTGCTCAACGTCCCCCCGTGACTGCCTGTTACGGAGAGTGCAATATGCATCCATTCTCCACTTGCAACGCCTCCACTCGGGTGTACAACCAGATTATCACCGGCATATAGCGTACCCAGGAGTTGACGCGTCAGAAACATATACGGTCCCTTCTCCCCTGTGCCAAAGTCAAAAATGCGTTCCCACACATTAGATCCCTTGCCCAGAAACACCCAAGTGGCAATAGTAACTCCCGTGTTATCGCTTACATCTCGAAGCAGATCCGAAGGTAATTGCAGATAAGAAGTTCCATTCGCTCCCCCGTTGAAAGTTACCGCTGATCTACCTTTCAACTCGGATATTACAGGGGAGAACTCGCCTTTTGCCAAACTATCATGTCCGTTCCCGGAGCTGTCTTTCCCGATCTGAACGGTATCTTCAAACTTATATTGTGCGATTAATTGATTTTGATATGTGCTCATGTTCTTACCTCCTATGTAGTTGGGAATTATCGTTACAGAATACTCACCTTTAATTCACATAAGTATAAAATGATTAATAAACAGTTAAACAACTAATCTAAACGTAATAATATCGCATCATAGATCCCAATTTCAATCCTAAATTTGAGAAAGATGACTGGTTTATTTGAATGTAAGAAGCTGTAGCGGTCCATCTACCCTCTTTCATTTTTATTCATTTAGTTATTAATACATCACATTTATGGTTTACAAACATATAAATCAATTGATAATATAACAAATGAAAGCGCTTGATATAATGTAATACCCAAAGGAGGTCTGCCAAACCTTATATCGTGTGTTGCCAAGTATCGGGTTATTTTTCATTCCGGGGATTAGGAAAGGGGAAACGTATGAAACGTTATTGGGTACGTGTACTTAACATTTCTGTACTAAGCACCACTTTACTTACTGCAACAACTTTGGCGCCGGTCTCGGTGTTCGCAAATGGTTCAGGGGCAACCGTGGGTAACTCGCAGACCTCCACCACACCTCTCGCAAATCCTGCTCCAACATTTAAAAACGTTTCTGTTCATGACCCTTCCGTCATTAAAGTAGATGATACGTTTTATATTTTTGGTTCACACCTGCAAGTGGCCAAGTCCAAAGACTTTCTGAACTGGGATCTCGTCGCCTCTGGCGTTACGGATAACAATCCTGTTGTCCCCAATGTAACCAAGGAATTTGCTGAAGCGCTGGAATGGGCGCAGACAGACACGTTATGGGCGGCAGATGTCATTCAATTGGCGGACGGCAAATTTTATATGTACTACAATGCTTGTAAAGGGGATTCTCCGCGATCAGCGCTCGGCATTGCTGTCGCAGACAATATCGAAGGCCCTTATAAGGATCAAGGCATTCTGTTGAAATCTGGCATGTGGGATCAGATCAGTGAAGATGGTACCATTTACGATGCAACGATTCATCCCAATGTGGTTGATCCGGATGTCTTTTATGATAAGAACGGAAAGTTATGGATGGTGTATGGCTCCTACTCCGGGGGGATTTTCATTCTGGAGATGGATGCTACGACAGGCAAACCACTGCCGAATCAAGGTTATGGCAAGAAGCTGACCGGAGGCAATCATAGTCGTATTGAAGCACCTTATATGCTCTACAGTCCCGAAACCGATTATTATTATCTGTACCTGTCTTACGGTGGACTAGGTGCTGATGGAGGATACAACATTCGTGTTGCTCGCTCCCAAACACCGGATGGTCCTTTCCTCGATGCGGAAGGAAACGATATGATCAACGTTAAAGCGGATAAGGATAAACCGTTGTTTGACGATCGTTCTATTGAGCCTTTTGGAGTCAAATTGATGGGGAACTTCCTGTTCCAGAGACAGATCGGTGATCCGGGTACAGGTCTGGGAACAGGCTATGTATCCCCAGGACATAACTCTGCTTATGTTGATCCGGAGACTGGCAAACAATTTCTCATCTTCCATACTCGCTTTCCAGGGCGTGGCGAAGAACATGAAGTTCGCGTACATGAGATGCATATGAACGCAGACGGTTGGCCCGTTGTTTCTCCGTTTCGCTATGCGTCTTTGGGAGAAGATACCACGCAACTGACAACTCAGGATATCGCTGGTCAGTACCAGTGGGTGAATCATGGAAAGGACATCACGGCAGACATCAAGCCATCCCAGACCGTTCAGTTCACGGCAGATGGCCAGATTCATGGTGCCGTGACAGGAACATGGAGTCTTGGCGTAGACAACAAGGTTCAGATCAATTCGAATAACGTTGTGTACAAAGGCGTTTTCACACATGAATGGAATTCGGAATCTCAAAGTACGGTTCTGACCTTTAGCGCCCTCTCCTCCTCCGGGATTGCCATCTGGGGAAGTCAAGGTGTTGAACGGAGTGATCAGGACATTATAGATGCGGTGAAAAAGGATCTTAGCATTAGCAATACGGATCATGTGTTCTTCAATCTGTCTCTGCCTACAAAGGGAACAAGTGGTGCAGACATTACGTGGAAAAGCTCCAATGCTTCGGCTCTTTCCTCTAAAGGGGTAGTGCAGCGCCCACGGGCTGGTAAGGGGGATGCCAAAGTAAAATTAACTGCAACCATTCGTATAGGAACTGCGATAAGCTCCAAAACGTTTAACGTTATCATTCCACAGCAAGCGGTAAGCCCATTGCTTGGGGAGTATTCTTTTGATCACAAGAAACTTGGCAAAGTTGCACAGGATTACAGTAAAAACGGATATCATGGACAAGCCTTTAACGTGGTCAGCTCTACTGCTGGTGGCAAAAATCAGGCTGCCATATTTAATGGGACCGACAGTTTCATCCAGTTACCTGGACTCATTACAGACACAACAGATTTCACGTTTAGCGCTTGGGTCAATTGGGATGGCGGTGGTTCTTGGCAACGTATTTTCGACTTTGGAAATGGCTTGACGAGGCATATGTTCCTTACTCCATCCCAGCATAATGGGGCATTACAATTCACCATTCATCATGAGGGACGGGATCAGAGTCTAATTGCTGCAAATCCACTGCCTTCCAAAGAGTGGGTTCATGTGGCTGTAACCTTGCAGGGTGATGTGGGAACTCTATATGTGAATGGTACTTCTGTTGCAAGCAGCTCCGAGATCACTTTTAACCCGAAAGATCTGCATGTGACAGAGGCTTATGTGGGCAAGAGTCGTTATACGGCTGATCCGTTCTACAAAGGCAGCTTGGATAATGTAAAAGTGTATGATAAAGCATTAACAGCCAAGGAAATCCAGCGTCAGGCCAAAGAAAAGCCTTAACTCAGAGTCCCTTATCGCAAGCGATTGGGCTCCATAGTCACACATCAATAAAGCAGCCAATGTTTTGAACTGAGCCCTTTGTTAGATACGGCTAACAAGGGAGTTGCAGTTCATTTATCAGGCTGCTTTGTTGTCACTTTGAATAATGAATAACCATGCTTAACTTGATAGCCGAAGACCCGGGATTAATATAGGCATGGGGCCTGTCTGCTCGGAAACGGATCGACTCCCCTTGGTTCACCATATATTCTTCCGTCCCAACCCGAATCGTAACCCGCCCTTCAAAAACAGTAATAAATTCTTCAGTTCCTTCGATGTGCGGTTCAGCACTTAAAGAAGATTCCACATCCATCTCCATCATGTACATTTCAAAGCGACGTCCTTCTTCAAAAGGAAAATGCGGATATATGCGAACCCTGCCCTCATCTTCCATCAATACTTGAATATCATCCCCCGTTACAACGGTTGTATCTGACTTCGGCTCGTGAATCAAAGCAGTAAAGGAAATTTTCAGGCCGTTAGCAATCTTCCATACGGTTGCAATTGAGGGATTGGATTCACCACGTTCAATCTGACCAAGCATGGTCTTGCTAATGCCAGACATTTCGGCGACCTTGTCCAGACTAAGTTTTCTTTGTTCCCTAAACTGTTTGAGGTTCTGAGCAAGAATACTATTAATGTTTTTCAAAAATCCATCCTCCTCATTTTATAATTATGTTGTGCTACATAAAGCACATGTTGTACAATGATAAAGACCATACGCTATAGCGCACATTTCAGGTCATTATATCATACAACTAAGAAGACGTGGAGGAACCATGAACATTATACCTTTAGTGACATATGCAATCATCGCTTCATTTACACCCGGACCCAACAACATCATTTCCATGACGCATGCCAAAAATCAAGGGTTCCGCAAGACCCTTCCGTTTATTAGTGGAGTTGCAGCCGGCTGCCTGCTAATTATGTTTCTGTCCAGTTATTTCAACCTTATTCTTCATCAATATATTCCCAGGATCACACCCTTCTTAAACGTGTTAGGATGTGTGTACATGCTCTATCTGGCGCTCAAAATCATGCGAAGTAAACCTGCAGATTCGCAAGAAAACAAGGTCAATCAATATTCATTTCTATTCGGGTTCACCCTGCAATTCATCAATCCCAAAGTCATTCTGTACGGGCTTACTGCCATATCCGTTTTTGTTCTGCCTCTTGGGCAGTCCCATGTTCAATTAATTGTATTTTCCTTGCTGCTCACCTTCATCGGTATTAGTGCCAATATGACCTGGGCGTTCGGTGGCATGTTATTCCAGAGCTTTCTATTAAGATACGAGCGGCCTGTTAATATCGTCATGGGTATGTTGTTAATTTACAGTGCACTATCGATCCTGATATAAAATCTAATAGAAAAAGCGTCCACTCATTTGATGAGTTGAACGCTTTTATTTTTTTATCCTAATTCCGGTCTCCACCATGGACGTGTAGGGTAATCCTCCGTATGAAGCACAACCTTCTCGCCGATTTTGGGTGTTGCAATCTTAACTTTCAAAGCATGTGCAGCCTTCGTAATCCGTTCGACTGGTTCATTCCAGGCATGATAGGCCAGCGTAAATGCTGCCCAATGAATCGGGATAAGCAACTTACCCCCTACATCCAAGTGTGCTTTCACCGTCTCTTCCGGCATCATGTGAATGTTGGACCACCGCTCATCATATTGCCCACATTCCATCAACGTCAGGTCAAATGGCCCGTATTTACTGCCAATTTCCTTAAAATGAGGACCGTATCCACTGTCACCACTAAAGAACACCTTTGTATGTTGTCCAGCGATAACCCACGAACACCATAAGGTAGAATTACGGTCGAATAATCCTCTGCCCGAGAAATGTCTTGCTGGCGTACAAGCAAATGTTAAACCTTTGAACGATAACTCGTCCCACCAGTTGTGCTCGGTAATCTGTTCCGAAGGCACACCCAGTTGAATCAGCCGTCGACGTACCCCAAGCGGCACGATAAATCGCTTTGTTTTATCCTTCAATCTGCGAATGGAGTCATAATCCAGATGATCATAATGGTCATGCGATATAATGATTGCATCCAGCGTTGGGAAATCCTCCGGTTGAATCGGTAGATTGGTGCTGTACCGTTTGGTGCCCACCCAGGATACAGGTGATGGACGATTACCCAACATCGGATCAAAGAGCAATCTGTGCCCTTCAATTTCAAGCAAAAAAGCTGAATGTCCGAACCATGTAACCTGTGGATTATCGGATGCACTGAAGGATTCAGCAGGTTCACATATCTCCATGGGCATCGGGCCAGATGGCCTCCGCTCTACATTGCCACGCAGGGAATCTCTCAATATACTGATCAGGGACTTAAAGTTCATGCCTGCTGATGTCGGGATCTGATTTTCGTATTTTGTCATTATACATACCTTCTGTTCTATATAATCAATCTGTGATTCAACTTTTGATTAAGATTCAACTTATATCGTAGCTTTATATTAATTCATTGGCCGTCGATATTCAATTTTCGGTTAATTAAGATAGAATTAAGACTCTGTTTTCTCTCCTATAAGATTGGGCATATATGATAGAGAAAATACATGGAGAGTATGTGATAGAACATGAAGAAATGGCGTAAAAGATTAATTAAGTTTTTGATATTTGACCTCGCGGTAGTTATTTTACTTCTGGGTACAGGCGTGATCTACCAACAAGTAGGTGTAAGGCAGGATGAAAAAATGCTCGTACCTCCTGGAAAACTCTACAAAGTACATGGAGACAATATGCATCTATATACTGGTGGAGAAGGCGATGTAACGGTAGTACTCGCGTCTGGCTGGGGTACCGCTAATCCCTATGTAGATTATTATCCGCTATATGAAAAGCTTGCTCCTAACACAAAATTCGCTGTATATGATCGATTTGGCTATGGATATAGCGATCGGACCGATAAGAAACGTGATGTCGATACCGTGGCAGAGGAATTACACGAGTTGTTACAGGTATCTGGACAGAAGCCGCCTTATGTATTAGTTGGACATTCACTCGGCTCGCTGGAAACCATACGTTTCGCACAAAAATACCCGGATCTCGTCAAGGGTATCGTCATGATTGATGGCGGAAGCCCCGAATATTATTCGAATGACGATGACTCTTTGGCAGATACAATTGGTGGTTTTGCGAATAAATTCCGTATTCAAACCGGACTATTCCGCCTCTCCATGCAATCTGACTTGGTTGTCGAAACTTCCAATGCCAATCGTAATGAACTGAAACTTGTACCCGACGATCTGAAAAAATTGGATACAACTGCGCTGTTGCACAACTATGGTAATGTGAACACGTTGGATGAATTACGAGAAATAGCTGCCAATGCCAAAGTTGTCGTAGATCACAAGCAAACCTTACCGTTTCCACTCACCATACTGACGGCTGATTACCTTGGTGCAAGTGAACCCGAATGGGATAAATCACAATTAGAATTCAAATCTTGGTCAGATGATTCTAAACAGATAACCATTAAAGATACCGATCATTACATCCATCAATATCGCCCAGACCTCGTTGCTGATGAAATATTAGCCCTGGTGAAGAAGTAACTTACACCCAATTAAAGTACAACTACTCTATATTAAGAAAGAAACCCCAAAGAGTCTCCAATATCTTTGGGGTTTTGGACCTATTCTTCGTCTTCTTCCTGCGCACTGCATATCCCTATAAATGGAACACATAATCCCGTATCAGGACAAAACCCCGGGTTATCCGTGCATAACGCTTCTGTATAACCAGGATTCTGCCGGCTGAGGAATTTGAAATAGCAGACAATCTCATGATTGCGAACGGGCAAACTGTTCAGCTGGAACGAGAGCGAAACCTTTGTATTCACATGCCGATAAAATAGTCCGTTCTTTGTAAGTGGAGGCGGATAGGTCTTAGCTGGCAAAGTCGGAATGATGTCGTGCACATTCACTATACGAAAACTGTTTTTTACCGTTTGGTTGAAAGAGGATGCAAATTCCGGGTCTGCGACACGTGGGCTGCCATATGTATACACGACCGGATGTTTAAACCTGGTGTTCACCGCAATATCCAAAGCAGTCAATACGGCTAAAGCTCCTCCCAAGCTGTGGCCTGCAACAAACAGTCGTTTGTTCGTAGAAAGCTTGTTCAATTCCTCGATTATTTTTTCTCTTGCTGATTGGTAAATACATGTAAATCCGCGATGAGTCTTTCCAACATTTCTGACAAAAGGATACGGAATCTGAAAAAGGTCTTGATCTGACTCATTGTCCTTAAAGGTTCGGGTTCCTCTATAAATGATTACAACCTTGTCTTTCGACTCCGCGATGAAACCGAATACTTCTAGTTCCGGCTCCTCGACACCGGCCAGTGCGAGAATGTTGAATCGAAGAGTATAGCCTTGCGGCAGAATAACCTTTTCCTTCTCAAAAAGTCGGTACGCCTGATTGAGCATTGCCGCAAGCAAAATCGCGTCCTCGCTACTGTACTTGCCTGGAAGTTCCATAAATGTAGCTCCTCCTTATATTTCAAGGCTTCGAACTCTAGCATCCCTGAAACGGAAAGCACATGCCGGTATCGGGACAGAAGCCCGGGTTTTTGTGGCATAGCGCTTTGGCAAATTCGAGATTCTTTTGGCTGAGCTTGTTAAAATAGCAAGCAATCGAGTCGTTGCGCGACACATTGTTCAGTTGAAAAGAGATGGGTACCTTCGTTTTAACATGCTGATAAGTAATCCCTCTCTTTGTAAAGGGAGGCGGATACCTGCGGGCCGGGAACGTCGGGAAAGTGTCATGAATGTTGACGATTCGCGCACTGTGTTTAACTGTACTGTTAAAGCGGGAAACGAAGTTGGGGTCTCCGATGCGCGGACTGCCGTACGTATAAACGAACGGATGTTTAAACCCGGTGTTTACCGCAATATCCAAAGCGGCAAGCGTGGCCAAAGCTCCGCCGTAGTTGTGGCCGGTAATATACAGCCTTTTAGCTGTCGAGAACTTTTTTAATTCACGGATCAAGTCGTTTCGGGTTGAGCGATACAAACATGTAAAGCCACGCGAGGTTTTCCCTCCGTTTCGGATGAAAGGATACGCGATCTGAAAGATATCATACGAGGCAAGAAGGTCCGCCGGATACGAAGCGTACCCTCTAAACGCAACAACGATTTGATCCTGTGACTCGGCAATAAATCCGAATACAAGCTCCGTAGGATTCTCGACGTCGGCAGAAGCGCGAATCGTAGATCGAAGCTTAAATCCTTTCGGTAAGACCAGCTTTCCCTCAAAAAATAACGGGTACGTCTGATAGCTCATTGCGGCCAGGAATATGGCCGTTTTGCTGTTAAAAACAGTTGTTTTATAAGCTATACCCATCTATACAACTCCTTTCCCCATGAGAGCTGTTCCTTGATTATTAATATGAAACTCATGCCTAGATGATGTCGCAGACTGGCGAGATGCGAGTATATCAGCATAGCATGTGTTACAGAACAGTAGAACCGCAGGATGAATAAATACAAAAAAAGCGATGCGTCCTTAGGATTAAGGAACGCATCGCTCTTGATATTACATAATATATAATAATTAATGCATAGGACCTTGTTGTCCAGCTTGAGCTCCAACTTTGACCCGTTTCACAAAGAGTGAAGTGATCAGTCCGATTACGGCAAGAACCAATGCAAAGACAAACGCATTTTGTACACCTGACGTGAAACCAGCCAACTGATTCTCCGGGGTCTCAGGGTTCGCCACACTGCTCAAGAAACGAGTCTGTCCTGCGCTCAGGATACTTACTGCAACAGCCGTACCAATAGCTCCGGAGACTTGTTGCAGTGTATTCATAATCGCAGTACCGTGAGGGTAGAACTCAGGAGGTAATTGGTTCAAACCGTTCGTTTGTGCAGGCATCATGATCATCGAAATACCAACCATCATGAACACGTGCAATGTAATGATCATGCCAAGGGAAGTTGTTGCTTCGATGCCTGTATATAGGAACAAAACAACGGATACGATAGCCATCCCGATAATAACAAGCCATTTTGGACCAAACTTGTCGAACAGACGTCCCATGATTGGAGACAAGAATCCATTCAGCAAGCTACCTGGCAACAGGACCAGTCCAGCAGTCAACGCTGTAACCGCCATACCTTGTTGCAAGTACATCGGCAGAATCAGCATCGAAGACAGCATCATCATCATCGAGATGAAGATCAGGATCAGACCAATTGTGAACATCGGATATCGGAATGCACGCAGATCCATCATCGGCTGCTTCATTCTCAACTGACGGATACTGAATAACAGCAAGGACAACACACCAATAACGAGCGTGGCAACAACGACCGGACTCGTCCAGCCTCCGCCAGTTTCCCCGTGTCCCCCTGCGCTACTGAAGCCGTATACGATACCGCCAAATCCTAGTGTAGAGAGAATGATCGATAATACATCAATTTTGGGCTTGGTCAATTTCGAAATATTCGGCAAGAACAGCAAGCCACATACGAGTGAAATAATGAAGAACGGCAAGGAGATCCAGAAGATCCAGTGCCAGCTCAGATTAGCCAGGATCAGACCGGAGATACTTGGACCGCTTGCTGGTGCAAACATGATAACCAAACCGATCAATCCCATGGCAGCACCACGTTTTTCAATCGGGAAAATAACCAATATGGTGTTAAACATCAGTGGCAGCAACAGCGCTGTACCTACAGCCTGAAGTACCCGTGCCACCAACAGAATTTCGAAGCTAGGTGCAAGCGCAGCAACGAATGTGCCTGCAATCGAGAAAATCAAGGACGTTGTGAACAGCTGTCTGGTTGTAAACCACTGCAACAGCATACCGGACACCGGTACCAGGATTCCCAACACAAGCAAGTAACCTGTGGTTAACCATTGAATCGTTGTAGGTCCAACTTCAAGCAGACCCATTAGTGGCGTCAAAGCCACGTTTAATGCCGTTTCTCCAAACAGACCAATAAAGCCGCTCAGCAGCATCGCGAACAAAATCGGAAATACCTTGTATTGCTTTGTTTCTTGTTGATTCTGTGCAGAATCAGCCTTCATGGAAACCTCCACGATCCCATCCTCCTCAAACGTATCGAACTTTCTTTTTCTCTGTCTCTTGGTATAACTTATTGAATCTGTTTGGCGTTCTTCGTCACAACCGACAGATAATCAGCAGCCGTCAGCAGAGGCTGTTTATCCTGATTCGTCAGGCTGATAATCAATGCTCCCTCCATCAAAGAAATGATCAGAAGTGCCGTCTCCCGCGCTTTCACTTCACCAACGCCATCCAGAATCAGATGTTTCTTAATGACATCCTGCCAATCTGCAAATACACCCTGACATGCAATACGCAACTGCTGACTAATACACGATGTCTCCACAGCTGCCCAGAAACTGAATGGCAGAAATCCCGTAAAACCGGCTGCTTCTGTTTCATGAGCCAAATCATGAATAAATCCCTGAATGGCGTCACCCGTATTATCGTGGGCTGCAAATGTTTCTTCAAACTTCTGCAAGATTTGTTCATTGGCTTTTTGAATACACTCGTGCGCGAGCTCTTCCTTACCTTTCGGGAAATAATGATACAACGACCCTTTCGGCGTACCACTCTCTTTGATGATCTGATTCAGACCGGTCGCATGATATCCTTGTGAAAAAAACAGTCTCGCTGCTGTGCTGACAATGGACTCTCTAGCATTAGACTTTTCACTCAACGAAAGCCACTTCCTTCAAATAATTATAACAATCGGTCTATATAATTAAACCCGCTCAGATCGGCACTGTCAATCATAATATTTCACTTTTTATTTGAAAGCATTTTCATATGAGAGTCATCGTAACATGTTCTTTTTTTAAAATTATTACCTGTTATACATTTCTTTCTGAGAAAGTAGGGAACTTTTCCCTGTCTTCGAATAAACATACATCAGTGTGAATCACACTTAATTTCGATTACTGAGAAAGGAGTGAAAAACTTGGCAATCCTGCTAACTGGCCCTATTGATAATAGTCCCGTCAATGGGGTAAGACCAACTCAGACTGTTTCAATCAAAATTGAAAATCAGAGTGCCGTGAACGCCGCAACTATACTCATCCAAGGATATTCATTAATTGCAACCAGAGCTTTATATGTAAGTGAGCAATTCACAATCTTACCAGGTGCAGTAGCTACACGAAATTATTTTGCTGATATCAGCAGCTTCGAATACGTTATTACAGTGACAGGAGCAACCTCTGAGGACATTTTGGCTTCTTTTTGGGGGAAAAACAGTGCCGGCTCTTTGGTTGCTGCTCACCGACTCGTTTATTCCGAATTATTTGGCAGCGAGAATTTGAATGGAGCTACCGGGGCTACAGGAGCTACAGGCGTTACAGGAGTCTCTGGCTCCACAGGTTCCACCGGTGCTACCGGGACAACAGGCGCTACCGGATCTACAGGGGCGACGGGTGCTACGGGTCTTACAGGCGCGATAGGTGCCAGTGGAAGTACGGGCACGACGGGTGCCACAGGTCCTACTGGGAGTACAGGTCCTACCGGATCTACAGGTATTACTGGCTCTACAGGCGTTACAGGAGTAACGGGCATTACAGGATTTACAGGTGCTACGGGCACCAGTGGAGTAACTGGGACGACAGGTCCCACGGGTGCCACTGGCGTGACAGGTCCTACCGGGGCTACAGGTATTACAGGCTCCACAGGACTTACCGGAGTCACGGGCGCAACAGGAACCACAGGTCCCACGGGTGACACTGGCGCGACAGGTCCTACCGGGGCTACAGGCTTTACAGGCTCCACAGGACTTACTGGAGTCACGGGCGCGACAGGAACCACAGGTCCCACGGGTGCCACTGGCGCGACAGGTCCTACCGGGGCTACAGGTATTACCGGCTCTACAGGACTTACTGGAGTCACGGGCGCGACAGGAACCACAGGTCCTACGGGTGACACGGGACCATCTGGCGGTCCGGAGGGCCCTACCGGAGCGACAGGTGCGACGGGAGCTACAGGCAATACAGGTGCCACTGGAGCAACTGGCCTCGCTGGAGCGACAGGTGTTACTGGCACAACGGGTGTAAGCGGGGCCACGGGCACAGTCCAGCCCAATCCCTTTGATGTATATGTTTTGCAAGGTGCAGTTGGTGGGGACGGAACACAGGCCAGTCCTTTTGGAACGATTCAACAAGGTGTAACCGCGGTATCTCCAACAGGAACCGTTCATATTCTTGGTGGCACATACCCAATCACTGCGAACATTACCATTAATAAAGCAGGAATAACTCTAAAAGGCTATCCTAGTACAATCATCCTGTTACAAGCTGCTGTTATCCCTTTCACCATCATTGGAAGCGGAGTAACTGTAGACGGATTAACGATCACGAGTGATAACCCTTATGCTGTTGAATTTATTCAATTAGGCGGAACCAATCATACCGTAATAAATAATACGATATTCGGTCCTCCTCAAGCTGGCCCTTCTTCAGGTTGGGTTGTCAATCGTGGTCTCGTGAGCCAGATCGGTAATATGACCGGCTTGATTGTGCGAAATAATATTTTTTATTCCTTGCGTCAACCGGCCTACTTTAACCCTAATACGACTGGAGAAGTTATTAGCAATGTTGTTTATAACACGAGAGGATTTGTTAATGACCAGGCCGTTATGGTCTTCTCTGGAAATTCATGGGGCAGTCCGGTCAATGCGGTGGATATTGCACTGCTCGTAGGTACAATAACAGGGCCTCCTTTCGACCCGCTTTCCGATCTGAGTGCCAACAACAGCTCTGCAACGATTCAGGATTCCAGATAAGAATCATTTCTCGTTCTTACAAAGCGCCTAATGAAAACAGCCGCCGATTTGGATGTGAAACTCCAGATCGGCGGCTGTTTTTGGATGAGTAGAGCATTATTCCACTATTACTTTTGTGCGTAAGGTACTACTTGTGTACTTTCTGGTAAACTACTGATTGAAGTTGAAGGTACTCTTTCATTTTTAAGTTTTAATAGATAAGTTGAGAGGGTTCGACCACACGTTTACCTGCCCACACGTCTTGCACATATCGCCCTTCAGTCTGAAGCTGAATGAGCCAGTCTTTCGCTTGCTGCATCGTTGCACCCTGCACATCCTGATAAGCTTGCCGCAGAGTCTCTTCCACCGCAGGAGCCATCTGGCTACCATCTCCGCATACGTAGATTCTTCCTTTGTTTGTAAGCATCCGTAGCAACTGTTCGGAATTCTCTTTCATTAGATGCTGTACATACGTTTTGGGTTTGCCATCCGCACGAGAAAAAGCTGTGTGTAGCTTAACGATCCCTTCCCGTTCGAATTGCTCAAGCTCCTGACGATATATGAAATCTGATTCATTCCTGCACCCAAAGAACAAATGCGCCTCACTCAGTGGCAAACCTCTCTGTTTCATGACAGCTCTTGCTTGGAGGAAACCTCTGAACGGTGCAACCCCCGTCCCCGGTCCCACCATGATCATGGGTACGTCAACCTCTTCCGGCAAATAAAATTCGGATTCCGGCGTGCGTACAAACATCAGAATTCGTTCGTCCGCTGGACAACCGGCCAGGTACGTTGAAGCAACACCCAGATATTCGCCTTTGCCACTCCATGCAGGATCTCTTACTACCGATACCGTTATACTCGCTTGCTCGGAATTCAGGCTTGGCGAGCTGGATATTGAATAATATCTCGGCTTGAGCGGGGGCAAAAGTTCAAGGAACCTTTCGAATGGCAGTTCACACGCCTCATACTTTTCTAGCAGGTCCAACATGGTGATTCGATTGGCAAGAATATCATCCCTGTAGCTGTTTTCGTCCAACATGCCTTCCAGTTCACGCTTATGAGGTGGGCATACCGTATGATTAGCTAACTCCTGCAACTGCGCTCTGGTAACAGGTGTCTGCAATTCCACACAGTGAGTAAGCAACTCATGAATCTTGACGGGTCTGTTCAGTGGAAGGTGTGTAAGATGGCTGACGTCCGAAGTTAATTGGATCTGAATATCCCCACTTAGTCCGAACCGACTGAGTATCCGATCCACATTCTGCTTCTGATTGCTAGGCAACACACCGAGATGGTCGCCTTCTCTATAACTCATGCCTTCAGGCAGTAACACTTCAATGTGACGTGTGCTTCTTCCACTTCCCAGCGCCTGAAGCTCTTTATTCACTAATACCGTGGCATAGCTGGCATCATAAGTTCGTGCAAGTGGCATATCCGTTTTCTCGCGAACAAACTCCATTTGAAGTCTGTTTGTGCTTGGTTTGGAGGGTTTGATTGCTTCCTCGCTAATTCCGAAGACATTCAACACCTGAGGCCACAACATATGCTGCCACGTCTCAACTTGTTTCTCCATATCACCTCCGGCATCGGCTTCACCGCGGGATAACAGTCTTTTACCTCCCAATCCTTCAAGCTTCTCATCTATCAATCGCGGAATACTCTGATATGTCCCAGACCAACTCCGATCTCCACAGCCCAGAACAGCATAGTTCACATCCCGTGCTTCCTCTGACTCTGCTCCCTTCAACCAGTCTACAAATGCCGTAGCATTTTGCGGAGGTTTACCATTATACGAAGCAGTGACGATGAGAACGACACCCTGACGGGGTAAGCGGCCCATCCACTCATTGAGAGCGGCTGCTTGACTTGGGATTCCATACGAACGCCCTTTTTCCACCAACTCTCGGGCAATGCCTTCTGCAGTTCCCAGATTGGAACCGTACAACACCAGGAGCGAAGGGTTACCATCTGCTTCAACGACCAAATTTTCTCCAGTCTGGCTGTCACTTGCTATATTTTTATGAACAACAGGAGCAGATTTCTCTTTCGCAGATACGGTCGACTTATTCCTTGTTTGTGAAGCCACGCGCGCTTTCACCTGGATCCGGAAGTCTCCCGGCTTCAAGGTTAGTGTCTGTTTAACATCCAACTCATAGTTGCTATGATCAATCAGCTCAAAATGTTTAAGGACCATGCCAAGCACAAGTGTTGCTTCATATAAAGCAAACTGCATGCCGATACACGCTCTCTCCCCATTACCAAAAGGTTTATACGCATGATGAGGCACTTTCGTCGTATCTTCAAATCGCTCCGGACGGAAAAGCTCCGCATCCTCTCCCCAGGCCTCTCTGTCACGGTGAAGCTGGGGCAGAAGAATACTGCAACTTTCCCCTTTCTTCAAGGAATATTTGCCACCTATGACGGTGTCTTCTTTCGCATATACATCAAATCCCGGGGCTGTTGGCCATAGACGTAGCGATTCACTGAGAATCATGCGAATGTATGGAAGCTGAAGTATCTCCTCGTACTGTGGTGAGTCACTGACCAATATCTGATCCACCTCGTCATACGCCTTTTGAAGAGAATCCGGATTTTTCAGTAGAAAGTAAAGAGCAAAAGATAATAGACCACTCGTGGTTTCATGGCCGGCAATGAGAAATGTAATAATCTGATAGCGAATGTTCTCATCATCCAGCATTTCTCCAGTCTCTGGATCTTTGCCATTCAACATACGTGCGAGCAAGTCGACCTCTTCGGGTGCTGAACTCGCTTTACGTTCCTCTATAATTTGATCTACCAGAGAGAACATCGTCTGAATATCCTCCTGGAACTGTCGTTTGGTTTTCACCATAAGCAGATTTTGAATTTTCAAACGTGAACTCTTCTGCATAGCTTCATTTAATGCCCGAACCATGCTTTCAATAAAAGGACTGTGGTCCTGTCTGTAAAAACTGTTAAACCGATAATTGAATCCACATAGCCCAATGGTATCCAACGTAAGGCGTGTCATATCATCCGCAACATCAATTGTATCGTTGGAATTGAGGCGTGCCCATTTGTTGATCAATTGTTCCGCAATATCGACCATCATGGGATGATAACCTTTCATGGCCTGTTTGCTGAAGGTGGGAAGCAGGATGTTATGGGCTTTTTTCCAGTTGGGCTCCGATGTTCTGCTTGTAAATAACCCATCCCCTCCAAAGGCACGTACATTTTCGAGTTCATTGTATACATATTTGTCAAAACGGGACACATCACATAACTCAGCGACAAGATCTGGTCCAGATACGATTAAACCGGAATAACCTGGAACGGTAAGTCGATATATTGGTCCATGCTGTTCAGCCAGAACGCCTAGTGACAACGTTGGTTTATCTTTATCAATCAAAGGCAGATTGCCAAGTGGTCCATACATTTTGGGCTGTGGAATGTAAGTTGCATCACTCATGATGATCACCTCTTAACTGTACGCCGTGGAGCAAGGTATTCGTTAGCCATATGGTGGCTGTTCTGCTTTCATTCATAAGTGATCTCTCCTTTGATGATTTTATAAATGATAGAAATATGTATCATTTGATAATACAATAATCCATAATTGACTTAATATCAAATTTTCTTCCGGCTGAATTACTTTCAATTGAACCGTTCAACGTTTAGTTTTAAAAAAGAACAAATAGAGGATTGCATATGCAATCCCCTACTGTATGAACCAATGACGCTATGATTCTATGACGCTTTTTAATGTATTCTAATGATGACTTGGCTCATCCCACTTCTCGAAATTCAATTCATTATTAATGCTTACCGCAGACAATGCCCCCAGAGACGCAGCCGTGATTGCCTGATACAACTCGGATGCTGCATCACCAGCACTGTATACACCCGCAACAGATGTTTTGCCGGAAGCATCAACGATAACCGTTCCTGACTCTGTAATTTCACAACCGATGGCCTTCGGCAGTTCTGATCCGGTAAACAGTTTCGGTTGGAAGAAAACTCCTCTGCATGGAATCGCTGTACCGTCATTCAGTACAACTTGCTTTACCATTCCTTCTTCAGAGTTAATGGATTGAATCGGTGCATCGAATACAGTAACATGATGCTGCTCCAGCTCTTCACGTTGCTCATCGGTTAAGGAATCTGATCCATTCGTACAGATCGTATAACGATCTGTCCAGCCGGATATGACTTTTGCCATATGTAATGCCTTATCTCCACTAACGATGATGACCAGCGACTGGTCTCTTAACTCCCATCCATCACAATATGGACACACAAACGCACTTTTGCCGTAAACCTCTGTTAATCCGTTAATATCCAAGGGAAGGTCTTTCTTACCTACCGCAAACAAAATCTTTTTCGTGCGATAGCCTACCCCCTGAGTAGTCTTAACTACAAAATCACCATCGCTTCCTGTTAACGTTGTTGCCGTATCGGATGCAAATTGAACTGAGGGATACGCTGCAATCTGTTCTTTGGCGGCTTTGCGGAATTCACGTGGACTAGCCCCATCTCTTGTCACAAACCCATGAGTCTCCCTTGTTACCCAGTTTCGCGGTGTCTCATCATCGATGACCACAACGTTCTTACGGGCCCTGCCGAGTACTAGGGCTGCATTAAGCCCCGCTGGTCCTCCACCAATAATAAGTACATCCAAGAGTTGATTCATATTACTCATATTATTCACCCTTTACAGACATTTAATATCTCTAATAAAACTTTAAAAATAACCTCCGCTTTCTCTTAAGAAAGTAATTTCGGAGATTTACAAGAATACTTTTAAACAAGACTATTAAAGATATCTTATATCTACAATAAACAAAACCTAAGCAATTTGCAACAATATCTTTAACTACCTTCTTCAATCCAGCCTATATGAGTTGAACAAAAGATTATTTACACTTACACTAAAATGAACAGCACAAATTTTAAATCACTGTTAAACCCACATTTTTCGATTCTCTCCTGTAACACAGAAATAATTATTTAACAATTAAAAAAAACCTTGTTTTTAAATTGTTCACAATCAGATGACATTATTTTAAATACTAAAACGTTAATTAAATCACATAGTGTATTGAATGGTATAATAGCGACATAATATATAAGTATAGATATAGGAAGTGAGTTCTTGAAAACATTGAACAATGGTTCACAGACCAATATCAGCCTGGAGTATAGCTCGATTCCGAAAGTTTTCTTCGATACGATCAAAATCGGAATCATCAAGTCCAACCTGATCGCCATGTTTGCGGGTTTAAGTTTGGCTTTATATGTATTTGATGCTTCAATCTCAGCTAATATTGTACCAATCATCCTTTCCTTTATTGGGTCTTCTCTCATTATTGGAGCTGCTGGGGTGTTTAACAATCTGTATGATCGTGATATCGATGCGATCATGGAACGTACGAAGAAACGTCCTACAGTTACGGGACGCGTTGATACCAAGTCGGGTCTAATTCTCGGTATTGCAATCACCATCATCGGGGGCATCATGTTGTACATCGCTTCCCCATCCGCTGCTGTATTTGGTATTTTAGGTCTGTTGCTTTACGTGTTCCCTTACACGATGTGGACCAAACGTACAACGATCTACAACACGGAAGTGGGAAGTCTTTCGGGTGCTGTGCCTCCACTCATCGGTTGGGCAGCCATTTCACCGGAACTGGGTCACTTCGAGATTTGGGCATTGGTCGTTACGATGCTCTTATGGCAAATGCCTCACTTCTACGGGATTGCGATTCGTCGTTTTGACGAATACAAAGCTGCTGGTGTTCCCATGCTGCCCGTCGTTAAAGGCATCAGACGGACTTACATTCAGACGAATGTGTATCTGGTACTGTTACTGATCTCCAGCTTTTTATTCTGGCCGATGAGTCCATTTGTCGCTATTGTGGCATTTCTGGTTAGCTTGGCCTGGCTCATTCTGAGTGTGGCTACCTTTGATAAGAAAGAAACAGAGAAATGGTCCAAACGGATGTTTATCTTCTCCATTAACCATATCACTATTATCTTCCTGGTGATCATTGCGTATTCCTTGATTGCTCAAATGATGAGATAAAAATATTCTATCGTTCCACTTGTTATAACGATAAAAGCCTTACAGACTGTACTCTTTCAAGGAGTCGTCTGTAAGGCTTTTTTTTGTTTTTCATTGTTTTTTCTAACTTTTTGTAGCTATCCAACTTTGGCGGGAGTTTGTTCTCCTTGCCACAGCAACTGCATCTCTTCATTGGTGGCAAGCAATTCGGCCAAGCTTCCCTCGGCTTCAATGCGTCCATCTTTCATCACAATAATGTGATTTGCTTTGGAAAGTGCTGCCCTGCGGTGAGAAACTGCGATGCAGGTGACATCCGGCTCTTGGAACAGTCCTTCCCATACTTGTTGTTCTGTCTCCACATCCAGTGCACTGGACAGATCGTCAAAGATAAACAAGTCCGCCTCCGTCATTAACATGCGTCCTGTAGCCGCGCGCTGAATCTGCCCGCCTGACAGCATGACTCCTCTCGGACCAACAGAAGTCTCAAGCCCCTGATCCAGATGTTTGATATCCTTCTCCATCACAGCCAGACGAATGGCTTTTTCAAGGGCTTGCTCGGTGTTACCCTGTTTGCCCTGCACGATATTTTCTTTCAACGTATCACTGAACAATCTTGGCACTTGCGGCGTATACGCTGCTCTAGGCGGCATCAGGAACGTGGCTGGATCAACAGCCTCTCCATTCCAATGAATGTCCCCTTTTTGCTTGGGTAACAGTCCAAGAAGTGTGCGTACAAGCGTTGATTTACCTGATCCGATCCGTCCTGTAATCACAAGAAATTGTCCACGTTTCAGACGGAAACTGATCTCTTCTATGCCATTTGCAGAATTCGGATATTGATAAGTCAGCTTATTCACTTCAAGAGATTGCAGCTTCTCCTTAGGGTCCCTCTGTTCACTTACAAGCTCCGGCGGATCTTCATACAGGTAGATTTCTCTCGAATCCATGATCTGGTCTTCTTCCCCTGGGCGGAATAGCTTACGCATACGATCATAGGATACCTTGAGCCTTTTGTGCTGAAACACCATATAACCAAACAATGAAATGCTAAATCCGATATTGGCCAGATAACTGGTGAATAAGGCAAAATCACCTACGGTAAAGTTACCTGCTTTCATCTCAGCTGCACACATCAGTAGAATCAGTCCTGTACAAATACTTAGCACATGCTGATTCATTGATCTCATCCACTGTTTGAACAGATTGTCTCGAAGTGCAGCCTGGCGACGATCTTCATTCAACTGGTTAAAACGTGTAGAGACATTCTCTTCGGCCTGACCCAGTTTCAGGGCTTGCACTGCTCCAAACGTTTCCGCAATAAAACTGGTAATTCGCCCAGTCGCTTCGCGATTAACCTGTGCATACTTCCGAGCCCGATTCCCGGACAGGTTGTTGAGTAAGGTCACGACCACCAATGGTAACACGGCAACCAATGTGATCTGCCAATTAATGTTTGCCATAATGACGATGGACACAACAGCAAATACAAGCCGTCCCCAGAAGTCTACCCATGATTCTACATACTCAACGACTTCATCCACATCATCCCGAAAGCGACTCATTGCCTCCCCTGGTGAAGCCGGAAGATTACGCCCAGGCCAGCGCATGATCGCTGCGAGCATGTTGGTTCGCAAAATCGCCTGAACATGATACAGATACGTAACCCATGCATAGAAGGCTACAAAAAATGTGCCCACCCGTGCCATTCGGACCAAAGCAATAAAGATAAGCGGCACAGCAAGCCACATGTAGTCATTAGAACCCGCTGTCGTCCGATCAAAAAACCACTGCATCCCGATCCCGATAGCTAACGGCAAGGAATGAAATATACACCATAACAATCCGTTGATTATAAACAGCAAAGGCCTGAATCGAAACAAACGGCCTATAAATCCTGCTACAGTCATGCCAATTCCTCCTCTCGGCCTGTAATGAGCAGTCTGGCATAGTGAGATGCCGGGTTACTGGCAAGTTCTTCTCTCGCTCCAAATTCCAGTACCTTTCCATCCCCGAGCACCATAATCCGGTCCACTTTCTCCAGCGTAGCCAGTCGGTGAGCAATAATGACTCCGGTGGATTTTTTCATTAACTGGTCAATTGCAGATTGCAGCATACCTTCGGTCGCAGCATCGAGACGTGACGAAGGCTCATCCAGAATAACCAGACTCGGTTCGGTCAGGAATACGCGGGTTAAGGCAAATAACTGTGCTTCCCCTGCCGACAATGAAGCTCCACCTGCTGCCAGATACGTATCGAGTCCTTCTGGTTGTGAATTAATCCATTGGCTAAGTCCAAGGCGATCCGTCGTCTCCTTGATCATATGATCGGATACATCCCCATTGAACAGGGTCAGATTGTCACGCAGCGTGCCATCAAACAATTGCACATCCTGTGTCACCATGCCAACGCGGCGATAAAGCGCTTGTAACGAAAGCTTTGTGATATCCGTTCCGCCTACACGGATCGTCCCCCGATCCAGATTGTACAAGCGGAGAAGAACACGACTAAGACTGGATTTACCGCTACCTGTACGACCGATGATTCCCAGACGTTCACCAGGTTTAATGGCAAAAGTAATGTCCTGCAATACCGGTTTATCTTGGTTATAACTGAAATGTACCTGACTGAATTCCAGACCAAGCGGTCCTTCGGGCAATCGTTCCTCTTTGCCCTCTAAAATCTCACTCTGCATGGACAACAGCTCTCTGGAGCGCAGTATGCCTGATTTTGCTTTTTGAAACTCCTGCACCTGATCACCAAGCATCTCAATCGGATCATTCAGCATCTGCGTATATTGGTAGATCAGAAATAATGTTCCGATACTAATTAGACCTTCCATATAATAATGCACACCCATTAAAAGCACCGCAGTGACCGCCAGAGCGAACAGAACTACAGTGGTATTCCACGGAATAACCCGTAGCAGCCAAGCTTTTCTCCCCTTACGGAATACCGTGCGCATCGTGCGGTAAAAGCGGTTCATCACATAGGGCACATGACCATTCGCTTGCACATCTTCAATCCCGGCAATGCGTTCTTCAATTAATCCGAACAGAGAGGCACTTGCCGCCCGTTCATTTTTGGAAGAGTCCACACCCAGATTTCGGATGAAGACCATGAACAGGATCGATAATAATGTGAACACGGTCATAACCAAAGCAATGGGCACATTAACGCTGAACATGAACCCGAGAATTCCGGCCAGCAGTACAAAACTCCCGATCACTTGCACAATGAACATCGCGAAAAAATTGGAGATACTTGTTACGTCGCCATCCACACGTTCAATCATCTCCCCAGGTGTCTTCTCATTATGAAAACGCATATCAAGACGCAGACAGTGCTTCAGCAAATCTCCGCGCAGTTGATTCGTAGCCCTCCATGCCACATCGTTCCCCAAATAACTGACCGCTACCGTGATGAGTTGATTAAACACGGCAACAACCAGGAATATTCCTGCAAGCTGAACAAGATTGGTGAGGACTCCCCCACTCGCTGCTGTATCAATAAATCGTTTGATAATCTGTGGATTCAAAAGCTGAAGCCCCGTTGATGTGAGCAACATGATTAAAAGTAAGGCCAGCCGTCCTTTGACTGGTTTTAGATAACGCAGCAGCCATGACATGGAGCGTTTCTCTGTTTTGGGCATAACCCCTCACCCCTTCGCATAACAACTCTATTCCGTTTTAGTGATTCAAACCATCTTTGTTCCTCACTATGATGAATCATACATAATAACAATAAATGCAACATTTCCGACCCGTGGATGAATCTTTCCAAGTGTGTTTACCATCTTACATTCTCCCATTCTCTCTGGCATTCTTCCCGAAATCGTTGTACCCATTGTTCAGAGATCTCATCTGCAATCGGGTCAAAGGAAGGGGCTGCTACCGTAATACCGTCCGATTGAACACCCAAAAACGCTAACACATCCATGACGGTCCCCTCGTAATCTTGTATAAAATCCTCATATACAATTGTCAGCGGTTCAATGCCTGATTCGGACAAGAAATCTTCGATCGCAGCTTCGCACATGTTACTCTCAACAAGCAGATGTTTAATCGCATCAAAGTTATATTGATCTGCAATATCTTGTAAGTGAGGGCGATCTCCATGCTTGCGATGCCACTCCCCGGAAACAATGGCTCTCCACCACGACACCGCCAATCTGACTTTGTTGCGACGTGTCATGTATATATGCTTGTTACAATTCGGAAACCCCGTACTCCATACCTCTGCTCGCGATAACTCTGGTGGCAGATGATAGAGACTACGGAAAGCGTCAATCCATCGTTGTTCAAAATTAATCTTTATGCCAAACACCCCGTTCGACGTTGTCCCATGGCTCCAAATCTGCTCCAGATCTTCATGCTTCAAATTATCTGGACTTTTAAACTGATAATGCAGCCATTCGCTCGGATAACCGGCTACACCTGTAGAACTTAAAGCGTCACCCAACAGAGTACTGCCCGTGCGTTGGGAGAACCAAATGGTATAACTTTGCGCAGGTTGCTTCATAGGGTTACCTCTCTTTCTTCCATTAAGGGTATTTTCATTGCAAAAAGTAAGACAAATGCTCCTTTCCATGTGAACGGATTGGTGGAATGCATGCAAAAAAGCCATAGATGAACTAATGTTCATCTACAGCTTGTAACCAAAAGAGACCGGATGAAATGCAAAGCATTTCCCATATCTCCTCTGCATCGCAATAATGATGAGCGTCCACGACAGGGGTGCACAAACATGACTGTCCCAACGCGATCATTGCATAAAAATTGGATTAATGTCACTATGCTCATGCGTATTCAGTTATCGATTCGAAATCTGTCTAGGCATAAACATAATCATCATCCCACCCGTCTCACATATTTGTTGTTTATTGTATTCGCTGAATCAACATCCGTCAAGATAATTTTAACTGAATTGTTATTTAATTCATGTCATTAATCTTCTCAATTCCTGCTACATACTCAATGATGTGGACTCCGTTTGCTTCTCTCTAACAATAAGACGTCTATGTGCGATCAGAAGAAAAGGCACTCCCAGTGCAGTCGTCAGTGCAATCGGTACAAAAACAGCGAGCCCATTCTCTGCTCCAAATTGACTTAACAACACCCCTCCCATGACAGGAGCAATGACACTACCAATATTATTGAAGCCGATAGTTCCGAAATACGTTCCCTTCCATTCCGGCTTCGCAATCCGGTCGATGAGCATATCCATCATGGTGAACAACAGCACTTCCCCAATGGTAAATAGTATGACACTCATCATCATCATGAGAACACCTTCAGCGATTCCGACCATCATCAGACTGGTTGCGACTAGCAGATTGCCCACAATCAGAGGAACAAGCGGTGGAAAGTTTCGGAAGGTTCTCACAAGAGGATACTGAATAATCAGCACCGTCACGGCATTCAGGGAAAGCATGTACGAGAACATCTGGCTTCCATTTTCAAAGATCGGGCTCCTCGCCAAGTACTGTGCCAACGTAGAACTAAAGTGCCCGTAACCCAGAACACAAAATGTGGTACCGATTAATACTGGCAAAAACACCCGGTCGCGACCGGTGGTCATGAGTGCTTCACGCAAACGTGGTGCAGTTGCCTGATGACCCTCTGGCAGATTGGCATGCTGTAACTTGAATTGCAGAAATAATACAAGTCCATAGGCTATGTATACCAAGCCGGAAATCACAAACGGAAACGTCGATTCAGATGATCCCAGCTGAAATCCGATAATTGGCCCAAAGACCACACCGAGATTAATTGCAGCATATCTGAGGTTGAACACCAGCAATTTGTTCTGCGGAGAAGTAATATCCGATAACAGCGCTCTGGAGGTGGGCTCGAATACTGCGCGGCATAATCCGTTTAACGTATTGGCAACAAAAAACACCCATAGATGCTCTGCTGCTGAAAAGATGAAAAACACACCTGCCCAGCTAAATACCGAGATTAACATCACGATTTTGCGACCGATCCGGTCCGAAATATAACCTCCATAAAAGCTGACCATTACACCTGCCAGCGAGCTAACGGCCACAGTAATACCGGTCTGGGTCGGTGTAGCCTCTAGTACACGTGTCAGATAGATGGATAGAAACGGGATACTCATCGACGTCACAAGACGTCCAAACATGGTTCCAATAATGATCGTCCATGCCAAGGGGTGAATTTGCCTTAAATATTGCTTCATGCGAACTTCTCCTATTCTTTCTAAATGCTTCAAAAGCGGACTTTTGAACAACCTCTTCTAATGAGTGTTCAAAAAGTCCGGTTTTCAGTACCGAGAAGATGGGATGAAGCTAGAAATGGAGTAGCGGAGCGTAGGAAAAACTACGTGAGCAACGGACATTTCGGCTGAATTCCATATTCCACGCTGATGATGCCTTTAGGCATCTTTCGTAATCAAAAGCGGACTTTTTGAACAACCTCTTCTAATGTATAATTGTAAGGATAAAAGGGGGAAGTAAAAGTGTAAACATATGATCACACTTTTCACCTTTAATTGAGGAGTCATGACCATGGATACCCTACATACACACTTTATAAGGCTCGCCGGGGCCGAACAACTGTCTTTCAAGCTCCATGAACCTGTAGCAGTAACGATCGATAGCCTGTCCGCTGCCTTGTGCTGTACCCCTCGTAATGTGAAATTCATTCTTAGAAAATTGGAGGAACAAGGCTTTATCCATTGGCAGCCTGGACGTGGTCGTGGACATCATTCGGAGCTAACAATGCTGCGTAGCATGAATGAAGCGCTGGAAGCGAGTTTTACAGAACTTTTGGCTAAAGGCAAAATGAAAGATGCCATTGAACTCATCGGAACCGTTCAGATGCATGATTCACTGCGAGATCAGCTCATGCTCTCCCTCCATCAACAAATGGGATTTCACAGCCACGATGAAACTGCTTCAGGTCAAGATATCCTGCGCATCATGAGGTCACGCCAGTTGGGCGATCTGGACCCAGCCTTTGTTTATACTGCATTCGAAACCTATCTGCTGAGCCAGGTCTGTAATACATTGATCACTTATGATGCCAAGACGGAATCATTCCTGCCAGCTCTGGCTCACATGTGGGAGTGCAGCGAGGACCATCGCTTATGGACCTTCTATCTCCGAAAAGGTGTACGTTTCCACAACGGCCGTGTCATGACATCCCGGGATGTCCAAGCGACGTTGCAACGATTGATTGATGTGCATAGTCCGTCCATCTGGTTATATCGGGATATTGAACGCGCGGCAGTAGCTGGCGATTACTGCATCAAGTTTGTTCTACATCGTCCTAATCGGTTCTTCTTGCATCTGTTCAGTTGTATTCGGATGACAATTCTGCCCTACGATTACAATGAAGCCAATACATTAATAGGTACCGGTCCTTTTCAGATCTCTGAGCTGAATGAAGATGTGCTGGAACTTGCCGCTTTTGATTCGTACTACGGTATCCGGCCACATCTGGATCAAGTCCATTTTTGGTTTGTGCCTGACCTGAGTCCAAATGATCGCTATTATGAGCTACCGGGTACAGATCGATTGAGTCTCGCTACAGGCTGTGATCAGACCAACAGTATCAATTATCCGGCGCTGGGTTGTCAGTATATGCTGTTCAATTTTCACAAGGAAGGCATCCATCATCACCCCCTTTTTCGACAAGCCTTGCGTATCGTCTATGATTCGGTCGCGCTTGTCCGAGATCTCGGTGGGAATCGGATCACACCGGCCAGCAGCTTTCTGCCCTGGAAAAGTGCAGCCCAAGACTGGACCGCTGCCTCTCTTGATCATGCTCGTGAATTGTTGCATAACTGTGGGTACCAGGGTGAGACGATAACATTATCGTATAAGCATAATAAGGATACAGACGTTGCGGAGTGGTTTCAGTGTCGGGCAGAGTCCATCGGTCTGAACATCAGCATGCAGGCCGTTGTGGATTATTTCAACTCAGAGGAAACCACGAACGCACAATTGATCCTCGCTGAAGAGATACTGGAGGAAGATTGGCAGTACGGCATGATTCATTTTTTCAAAAACCTGTCCAACCATTTTCATATGTGTATGTCTCCTGCATTCCAGTCTCTACTGGATGACAAACTGGATCACTTCGGAAAACTTCATCGTGCAGACCGTACTGCCCTCCTGGATGAAGCTGAAGCGATGCTACGTGATCACTGCTGGATCTTGCATGGCTGTCACATGAACAAGCAGGCTGAATTGGATCAGAGTATCTTCGGCATGCAAATAGCTGAATTCGGTTATCTGGACATCTCCAAATTATGGATCAAAAATCCTTAGGAATTTGTGCACAGTCGCATCTGTGGGATACAGGGGTGGACAAAATCATGGAACAGTAAAAAAAGCTGCTAGCCTATTTACGATAAGCTAGCAGCTTTTGAACATGAATCCATTTTTAACGCGCTCAGAGATTATTTTTGATGTAATAGGTCTCCAATGCTTGCATAATGGATTCGATTTTAATCGGTTTGCTGACATACGCATCCATGCCTGCCTTCAAGCATTTATCCATGTCTCCTCTTAACGCATTTGCAGTTACCGCAATAATGTATGGACAACTCTCGGGGTGCATAGAATTTTTAATCACTTTTGTCGCTTCGAATCCATTAAGCCTTGGCATATGCACATCCATGAAGACAATATCATATGAATTGTGTTTGACCGCTTCGACTGCCTCAACACCGTCCGCCACACGATCCACAAAGTGCCCTTTTTTCTCAACGATTCTGCTAAGGACGAGCTGATTTACCTCATTGTCTTCTGCAACTAAAATCCGCAAGGCTGATGTTCTGCTCTTCTTCTGTTGTTGATCTAACCTGTTGCTTTCTTCACCGTTATTTAATTTAAATTGGGCGGTAAATATAAATATTGTACCCGGTTCATCCGCTTCCTCGATCCAGATCTCACCCTGCATAAGCTCCACCAGTTTCTTGCTAATGGCAAGGCCAAGACCGGTACCTTGAGGTTTGCGAGTCATAAAATTCTCCAGTTGGTAGAAAGGTTCAAATAATTGTTGTTTCCTCTCAACCGGAATCCCAATGCCCGAATCCTTTACCTTAAAATAAAGCTGCACGTTATTGTCGCACTGCTCCTTGACCCCAACTTTAATTTCCACGCCGCCTTCTAAAGTGAACTTGACCGCGTTGCCGATGATATTGGTAAGTACCTGCTTAAGACGATAAGCATCACCATACACCGGAGTTGGAATGACATCTTCTACGCACATACGAACATCCAGCTTCTTTTCAAGAGCCAGCGGTTTTACGATTTGCACCGTCTCGGTTACGATTTCTACGAGATCAAAAGGATCTTCTACCAGATCCGTTTTGCCTGACTCGATTTTGGAAAAATCAAGAATATCATTAATGATAGCCAGTAAGGAATCTCCACTCTTCTGGATGATTTCGATGTATTCCTTTTGTTCCGCGCTAAGTCCAGGAGTATCCAAGAGCAAATCTGTCATCCCAATGACACCGTTCATAGGTGTGCGAATTTCATGGCTCATCATCGCCAAAAATTCACTTTTAGCCTTATTCATTCTCTCCGCTGTCTCTTTGGCTACAAGCAGTTTTTTCTGCTCCGTAATATCCTTCGCAATCAGGTAAAACCCGACATTGGATTTATTAACAATGATTGGAGCAAGCGTAGCCAAGACTTCTGTCTCAGATCCATCCGTGTGCCAAACAGCGTTGATCTCCTTTTCAGCCATCTCATAATTACTGCCCAGAATCAGACCCAGATTACTGGCTCCGATAAATCTGCTTATGCTTGTATCGATCATTTCAGCCACAGGACAGCCCGTCATTTTCACCGCTACTGGATTCGCATTCATAATATTACCATCCATGTTAAACGAGATAATGGCGTCATGATTGTATTTCTTAAGCGAAGTGTATCGCTCCACAGATTCCTGCAATTTAAATTCGATGCGTTTGCGTTCAGTGATATCCTGTAGTGTTCCGTTTAGCTGGACTGGCTGACGATTCTCATCGAGCGTAATCAATCCGCGTAAGTGAAGATACTTCTCATTTCCATCAGAGCTGATGTGTTTGTATTCAAAATCGAGCGGTTCACCCTGTTTTACCCCTGTAATATGTTTTTGTAAAGAGACTATATCTTCGGAATCCATAACATCAAAAACATCACTTATACGATATGGTTTGCAGGTGCGTTCAAGTTCAAAAATCTCAAAGATCTGATCTGAAAGTGTAATATGGTCTTTGACCATATCCCATTCCCAACTACCAATTAAGGCAATACGTTCAGCCTCTGCACTGATATCCTTTTGTTTTTTTCGCTCTGATATATCTCGTCCAATTGTAAAAATCTGCTGTTCATGCTCCGCATCACCAAAGACCTTGTATGTGGTTTCAAACCAAAGATAATGCCCGTCTTTATGACGGACTCTAATATTCAACAGATTACCTTTAGTCAGGTCCATCTGTGAGATCCGTTTCAGATCTTGAGGGTGAAAGGAAGCATTATTGTTTCGGCCAATGACTTCTTCCGGGGAATAACCCAATATTTGTTGGACTGACGGTGAGCAGAACCGACAAACTCCCTCTAAATCGGCAATATAGATGATCTCCTGGGCATGATCCGTAATAAGTTTGAACACTTCTTCACGATGTAGAAGTTTTTGTTCAGACAGTTTACGATTGGAAATATCAACAATATGGCAAATGAAATAAAGAGGTTCATCGTTAAATTCGCTTCGAACCAAGGAAAGATGTATTGAACACCATAAGATGTCACCATTTTTATTGATGTAACGCTTTTCGTATTGATTTTCTTTTGATTTACCTTCACATAGCTCGTAACTACAGATCATATCTTGTGACGAATCATCCGGATGTGTAATATCCTGATACGTGAGATCCATTAATTCATCACTTGTATAACCTAGCATACAGCAAAAAGCAGGGTTCACTTTCATCCATTGCCCTGTTGGAGCAACGAGTGCAATCCCAATAGGCGCTTGGTTATAGATCTGCTCGAACAATTCATGATGATCGACCTTTTGAACCTGCATTGTAAGTTCTCCTTTTGGCAAATAAACTTCATGTAAAGATTGTCGAAATCTAAAGTTTTTACTGATATAAGATGTTCTATAATAATTAGTCGGTTTTAAAACAACAGTACCTGCTTAATACCCAGAATTTCAGCCGTTGAAACAAAACTTTCCAAGAAAATTGTGTCTTTAAAACCAAACAAGGCCCGGAATCCATCCACATGGAATCCCGACCTTTGTCATTATATATCATTATAAGTCATATGCAGTAAGGAATCACAAGAAAATGGATTAGCGCTCGCGACCAACAAGATAATCCAATAGATGTCTCAAAAAGGGAATAGGTTTCGGCATCTCGTTCAATGCATCTGTGGCAAGACAATAATGCTCCCACATCGCTTTCTTCGCGCCTTCATCACCAAGAATGGATACAAAGGTTGAATTGTTGTTCCGCTCGTCCTGACCTGCAGGTTTCCCAAGAATGAGGTGATTGCCCTCGAAATCCAGCAAGTCGTCCTTGATCTGAAAGGCGATCCCCGCATGATAAGCGAACTTTTTCAGCATAGCCATCTCCGGTTCCTTCACTTGGGCAAGTATGGCTGGCATGACCAGTGCGGCTTCGAAGGCAATACCTGTTTTGTAAAAACAAATCATGTTCAACTGCTCAAGTGTTAATACCTTGCCTTTGGAGTTCAGATCCATGGCCTGCCCCATACACATATCCTCTGCTTTTTCAGCCGAATACTGAATGAGCGTGAGCACGGTTGCCGCATCAAAGCGATTCAATGAAGATTGTTCTCCGATCGCCTTCTGAATGAGAAACAGACCGGTAAGCTCTGCTGTGGCGCTATTGTGTACCTGGTGCAGCGTGGAACGTCCACGTCTTGTCGAAGCATTATCCTGCGTAGGAAGATCATCAAAGATCAAGGAAGCGGTATGCATGTACTCCAATGATCTTAGCAGCGGAACAATAGATGATTCAGGTAGACCATACTCGCGCACACCCATAACCCAAGTTAATATGGGGCGTAGCCTCTTTCCGTCTCCCTGCAAACTATAATTGGCTGCATCGATTAGCGTTTCTTTCATCTCATGCAGTCCACCGGGCTTTGCAATCTGCAACTCCACATTAATCTGTTCGCGGACCGTTCGAATGGTTTGTTTGAACTCTTCTTTCTCCTGCTTGTCATTTTTCAATTGAAGCACAACCTGATCCCGTAACAATTTATCAAGGAAATCAACATCATCTGCTTTTCGCACCATCTGTTGAACCAGTTGATTGAATTCAGGCTGCCCAGAGGCAAAGATCGTCATCAGTTCATCATATTTCTGCTGCCCCAATCGTTCTTTACAACGCTTCAGCCCGTTGATCGCACGATCCAGTATGACCTCACGGGTCTTGGCATCCGAGTTATATACATCATGGATTAGATGAGAGATGACGGCCCAATACAATTCATATGGATTAATCAGATCAGGGCGCAAATCTCGATACTTCAAATAATACGTATACGGAGTTACTGCCCCTTCTTCCATATCGTCAAACATATCGGCAAAATCATCTGCCAACTGATTATATATCCCGTAATAGAACGTCCGCAGATCAAATCCTTCATCCACTGGTGCACTGAGAACAGACCTGACGATTAATCGGGATGAGGAAGATTTAATAATAATGGGAATGTACAGTTCTTCATTGGTATAATTCGCATTGGCTAATTTCTTGCTGCGATCGATCTCCTGAGACTGAAAGAACACATAGGATTGCTCTAAGAACGTGCGCTGTTTCTCTGGATGCTGGTAGTTCTTGATGTACTCAAATGCTTCCCGAAGCTCGGAATGTACATATTCAATCACCTCAAGGTTGCTACCTTTCCACTCCCCCAGATCAGGTACGACCCCGGTAAGGAGTGCATCGCGTATCATCAGGGAATATTGTTCTTTTTCCTGAACAGTCAAGGCTTGAGAATCCAGCAGATCATCCACAAATGGATACGTCAAACCGTAAGAATAACCGAGTCGTATCGCCGCATCAAATCTCCGGGTCCGTTCCTCAGGTGGTGTCTGCTCGTTCATCTCATCGTCCACATGAAGGACCACGCCGAGAATAATTTTGATCAACTTCCGTTGAGCCTGCTCTGCATCCAGCTCCTTCGGGATGTTGGATGCTACGTTTTTTAATTTGTTCATCACCCAGATGACAGCGGATTCTATGTGCTCCTTCTGTCCCCACCGATACAACGCAGCCAGACTGATATAATCAGGCTGTCCTTTGCGTTCGGAAGCAGAGCGCATAAAGTATTTTTTGGTATTCTCGACAACATGCTGAATTCGGGCCTGCGTATCCGGAGAATCAAGGGCTTGCCCCAGATCTCGCATATAAATATAGGAGATACTCCGATCCAGGTAATCATCCAGCTTTCCTGTAGTATTCAGCCAGTGGATATATCTATGAACATCCCGGGGATCCGGTTTTCTTTTGCTAGGTGATAAAAGAGAAAGCCAGGCAAAACGATGAATATGTTTCTTTTGCCATACATGAATATCTTGGGTAAGTGCTGTCGTATACGTATTATCCATAAGTTGCTGCCTAAGAGAAGTAAAATACTGAGATGCTTTCTGCTCAGCTAGCCGATATCCTGCATCAGCCTGTTCTGTAAGTACGTTATTCATAGGGTGGATACCTCAACTTCGATTAATGTTAAACATGTATCCATGAAAGGAGATGAGGTGCTCCATGGACGAAAACTGAACTCATTTGATGGTGTATCCAACGCGTCAGTTCATGTTCATAACCTTTATACGGCGATCCAACCGTTTGGTTACGAAATCGTCATTGTTCAATCCCATATACGTGATTTTACAGAATGGATGACCAGACTTTGACCGCTGTGATGGCGATAAGTACGATTAATGCATATCGAAGTACCCTCACATTGATCATCGAACTAACCCGTGAACCAAGGGATGCCCCCAGCAAGCTTCCGATCACCGTATAGATGATGGGTTCCATCGGAATGTCTCCACCTGTAATTTTCCCTATAACGCCGCCAATGGCGGAGATAAATACAATCGCCAGTGAAGAAGCAATCGTCGTTCGTACAGGGATGTTGAGAATCGTCAGCATGACAGGAATAAGGATAAAGGCACCACCCGCACCAACAATTCCGGATACAATCCCTACTGCAAAAGCAGTCCCTGCTGCAATCCATTGGTTGAACACCAGTGGAACTGAGGTATCAAGCTTTCCCTTTCCGGGAATCAGCATAAGCACAATCGCCATGATCGCCAGAATGCCATAGATCAGATTAATAACCCTTCCGTCCAGATGACCGGATATGAACCCGCCGATCAGACTGCCAGCAAGAATGCTGGAGCCCATGTACAGCACCAAACCGCGGTGAACGATCGCCCCACCACTTCTACCCGTTTTTACTTTTCTGCGGAATGCAATCACACCGGCAAGTGAAGCGAAGAACACTTGGAACATACTAATCGACGATACCTGATGTGCTGAGAATGGTTCCAGTCCCATCCAGGATGGAACATATAACAATAGCGGATAATTGATAATGGCCCCACCAATACCCAACAAACCGGAGAAGAATGAACCGACCAGACCCAGTATAAACATGATGACAAAAAGCAGAAGATCCATCGGTTATGCGCTTCCTTTCGTGCAATATAAATCTCATTTCGATACCACTCAAAAGTGCTATACACAGCGAATATTATCGGTTATAATGAAAACCAAGTAAATTAATCTGAAATGAGTGATTAAGCATGTTTAACGTGTTGAAGACTCTTTTTGAAAATAAATGTCCACAGTGCAACGAAAAATTACAAGTTCATAACGATGCGTTATGTTCGACTAAAACTTGTTCTCAATGTCATTACATAGAAGAGAGCTATGGCTCTCTCGGCATTCGAATTGTATATGACACCACAAAATGATAAAAAGCTATAGCCTTGTTAATTGTATCACGATCTCTGAAATTTCGGGATGATTCGACAAACTTATTTCCATCTCATATGCCACGATTACTTTATAATGAAAATACAAAAACGGTGCAAAACGAATAAATCGTTCTGCACCGTTTTTTTCTGTTTTTTTGAGATGAGTTCTCTTAATTTTAGAAGGTTACTTATTTGGTTTTGAAGCTGAGGAATCCGTCATCTACGGCTACGGTTGTACCGTTCACTGCGCTTGCTGCATCACTGAACAGGAATGTAACCACACTGGCTACTTTCTCTGGTTGAATAAGCTCTCCACGCATATGTTGAGTTGCAAGCGCATCCTTCATGGCTTTGTCATCACCCAGAATCGGTGTTTCGATAAAACCAGGTGCTACACCAACTACACGAATTCCATGCTCAGCAAGTTCCAATGCACCGGATTTGGACATCATAACAACAGCAGCCTTGGCTGCGTTGTAGTTGAAACTGCCTACTGCAGCAACACTTCCATAGATCGAAGCGGTATTAACAATGGTACCTTGTACATTCAATTCAACCATTTTTTTCGCGCCATAATACATGCCATAGTATACACTGTGCTGATCTACATCAATGACTCTGTGATAGGATTCCGGGTCCATCTCCAGAAATGGCTTCACAAGTCCAATGCCTGCATTATTGAAAATTCCGCTTAAAGTACCATATTGCTCTACGGTCCAGTCAATCAGGGCTTTGATCTCGTCCCCTTTGGATACATCCACTTTGTACGCTCCCGCTGTTCCGCCTGCTGCTTCAATCTCTGCCGCAAGCTTCTTCGCTCCGTCTTCATTATAGTCAGCGACAACAATAGTCGCACCTTGATCCGAAAGTTGAAGTGCTGTTTCTTTACCAATACCACTGGCTCCACCTGTAATAATGATTACTTTTCCATTATGTTGGGTCATGATTCAGTTCTCCTTTGGCAAAATATATTTAGTTACAGTTATAAACTTATAGTAAGTAACTATATTTTATTAATTTATATACTTATCATACGCCTCTGTCCTAACCTTGTCAACCGTAGATCATCTTCACATAAATATGAGATAAATGTCATATACATCTCCTATTTACATGATATAGTCTAGCTCCTGTGATATTAAATATGCATCGGGTTTCGGAAAATAAAAAAAGCGAGCATAACGGCAATTCGATCATTCCGATATCTCGCCTTATAAAATATGAGAATTTCAAACTGTGTTGTCTTCCATATTGAAAATTAATTCAATTTATTCACCCTGAAGTCCGTTTAGCGGATCTTTCAAATCATTGATGTTCGCGATCAGTTCAGGAATGCCTGTCTTCTCCCAATTTTCTGCCGTAAAACCTTGCTCTGCGATCGTATTCTCGAAGTTGTCCACAACTTCCCTTAATTGAGTATTGTAGCTGACCAGATTCTCATGAATGCTCTCTCCTATTGCAGGAGCGGTCAGCTGAGAAAATTCGCTTGCTTCTGCTTGGATGAGATCAATTTTCTCCTGAATCTGCGTTGTAATCTCCGGATTATTTACCGCACCCGATGCGAGCTCTTGCAGATCAGCCCCGGCGTTTGATACCTGTTCTATATAATCAGTAGCCCCACTCACATAATTTAAACTTTGATTGGCTTGTTCCACGACAGAACAGGCTGAAATCAGCAGAATACTTGATGCAATAAGGCCTGTCATCATTAACGTGTGCTTTCTTTTCTTTAAGAACATGATCATCTCCCCTTCTCCTAATCGGAATCCTTGTTCCAAGTCCATGATACCTGTTCCAACTGCTTCTTTGCAAATGGGTCTGCAGCCAACGTTATTAACATGTATAATAGTAAAATCACACGGTAAAGGGATGTCATGATTATGCTTCAAGCCTTGAACCAACGCTTGAACCGCATCATGCCACTGATTACCCCGATCAGCATTATTATTGGCGTGTTATGCGGGAGTTTTCTTTCTTCTTATACCTTTTTATCCCCTTGGCTTTTTGCGTTCATGACGTTCGCTGGAAGTATCAGTCTTGGGATACGGGATTTTGTAAACGTATTGAAGAAGCCGTTTCCCTTGTTTGTATGTTTGTTTATTTTGCATTTGGCGATGCCTCTAATTGCTCTTGGTATGGGTCATCTGGTTTTCCCTACAGATGCGTACACCATAACAGGCCTTGTTCTGGCAGCCGTGATTCCGACAGGAATAAGCAGCTTCATCTGGGTCAGTATCTATCGGGGCAATATCGCACTTACGCTATCCATCATCCTGATTGATACCATGCTTGCTCCTTTCGTAGTGCCCGGGGTGTTGTCCCTGTTAATCGGCACCAGTGTTACACTGGACATGGCAGCCATGATGAGCAGTCTGTTCTGGATGATTGTGGTGCCATCCCTGCTCGGTATGCTTTTGAATGAGTGGACCAAAGGCGCCATTGTCCAGGTCTGGGGACCAAGGTTGAACCCGTTATCCAAATTGTTTATGGCATCTGTCGTTGCGATTAACGGATCTGTCGTTGCACCTTATTTGGCCGATTTCAACTGGAAGCTCGCTGGTCTTGCGGTCATCATTATTTTCCTGGCATCTTTCGGGTATGCACTAAGTTACTTCATTGCTCGTTTGTTGGGCTGGAATGAGGCAGATCAGGTCGCTCTGGTGTTTAATGGAGGCATGCGTAATATCAGCGCAGGTGCAGTACTCGCTGTTTCGTATTTTCCGCCACCTGTTGCCGTCCCCGTCGTGCTTGGCATGGTATTTCAACAGATGCTTGCTTCCCTGACAGGTTATCTGCTCGGTCGTCGCTCTCAGCTTCTGCAAGAGTCAGATAAGACATCTGCAGCATAACAAAATACTGGAATGTTAAAAAAACGCCGACATGATTGTCGGCGTTTTGATTTGTGTTGCTATTATTACTATTATTGCTACGATACTGCTACGTTTCGTAAACCTAGTAATTTGTTTGTGAAAACATTGCTGTTAAGCCTAAAGCTACAATAAGAATGTAAAACACAATTCCGATGGCGATCCACAACAATGATGCTTTTGCGTAATTAGCTTTGGATGGGTTGGAATTACCGAACGCCCACACAAACAACATGATGATATTAACAAGTGGAATAGCCAAAAGCAATAACGTGAGCATCCAACTACCAAAACTAACTGGCTGTGGACCTGGTTTATGTACGGCTTGATTAGGAGCTGCTTGCATAATAATAAAGCCCTCCTTTCTTCGTCTATATAATAGCTACCTGCTAAGACAATGTCCTTCTAAATTAGAGAAGAAACGTTTGCCGTTAATAAAAATAACTGAAATCTCATGAATTTACAATGTAATATTTTCCATATAAAAATTAATATAATAAACCCTTGAATCGCCGCATGAGTGAATCTGCTTTGCTTACCCTTTCTTGTCCAAAATTGAAAAAACCATCAACGAGTGATGGTTTTACTCTAATCATTTTCAGAAGTCTGTTGCTGCTCATGATGCCTTTATGCTTATTTCGGTTGAATATATCCTTCAGCTTTAAGCAGTTCTGCGATCAGAACCGCACCACCTGCCGCTCCGCGGAGCGTGTTGTGGGACAATCCAACGAATTTGTAATCATAGAGTGAGTCTTCGCGCAGTCGGCCTGTGGATACACCCATTCCGCGTTCGATATCACGATCCAGTTTTGTCTGTGGTCTGTTCTCTTCTTCAAAATACGTAATGAATTGTTTTGGTGCACTTGGCAGAACCAGTTCCTGCGGACGACCTTTGAACTGCAACCAACGATCCAGAATTTCGTCTTTGCTTGGTTTTTTCTCGAAGTTTACAAACACGGTCGCCAGATGTCCATCCGTTACTGGAACACGAATACATTGTGTTGTAATTAATGGAGCTGATGCTTTGATGATCTGATTGTTCTCGATGCTACCCCAGATCCGGAGTGGTTCCTGCTCACTCTTCTCTTCTTCGCCACCGATGTATGGAATGACATTATCAAGCATATCAGGCCAGTCCGTAAAGTTTTTACCTGCTCCGGAGATTGCTTGATACGTGGAAGCAACGACCTGAGTCGGGTTGAACTCACGCAAGGCGTGAAGTGCAGGCACATAGCTCTGAATCGAGCAGTTTGGTTTTACAGCAATGAATCCGGTTTTTGTACCCAGACGTTTGCGTTGAGCTTCAATCACGTCCAGATGCCCCGGGTTAATCTCAGGGATTACCATTGGTACATCTGCTGTCCAGCGGTGAGCCGAGTTATTGGACACGACAGGTGTGCCTGTTCTAGCGTAAGCTTCTTCGAGCGCTTGAATCTCATTTTTTTTCATATCAACCGCGCAGAAAATAAAATCAACCTGGCTGGCAAAAGCCTCGACCTGGGAAGCATCCTGAACAACGATTTTCTTCACAGCTTCCGGAATAGGAACTGCGAGTTTCCATCTGCCTTGTACAGATTCTTCATATGTTTTGCCTGCCGAATTGGCGCTTGCAGAAATAGCTGTTACTTCAAACCATGGATGTTGATCGAGCAGGTCCACAAAACGCTGACCTACCATTCCTGTTCCTCCGACGATACCGACTTTCAATTTTGCTGACATTCAATCATCATTTCCTTTCGGTTTAAGTGATTCTTCTCTTTGAATCAATGTCATAATTCACTAAAAACGTATTATGAAATTGACTTCCTAATTAACACTATTCAGGCAATTCCAAAGCGTGTAGTCACAGCCCGGAAAAACCAAAAAATCCCATCCCCAAGACAATAGTCTCAGGGACGAGATTGAACTCTCGTGGTACCACCCAGATTCGCCAATATGTCACCATATCCGCCTCTTCAAGTAAAGGTTTACAACCATGTTGCTAACTGTAGACCGTTCATACTCTAGCTCTGTAACAGGAGCTCCTGTCACACCATCCCTTAATGCTAAGTTCCGATGTGCTGCTCTGAGTCTTTATTCAATAAAAGATTCTTTACTCCTTTTCAGCTGCCGGAGCTCTCTTTGAAAGAATGAATTTTATCTACTCGTCTCTTCGTCGCATTTGATATTGCGATTATAATATCAAAATTACCGTGATGAAGTAAACACATTTTTTTAGATCATGGAATTTATATGTTTTCAGCGGAGCTGAACCATTCAATTATCGTAAGAAAAACTTCAGCTAAATGCGGTCTGTCTCCTGTGAAAAGAACGTTGATAGACGTTTTTATTATAATAGCTGCTAATGGCTATTTCCTTACTTCTTTTTGGCAACCATCGCATACGTTCCCAGTGGACTTTCAAGTCCCGAGGTATAATGTGTCCTAAGTAATTTCAGTTCGGAAAGAAGAAGTGTTTTTACTTTGTCCGGGATCGGAAGCAGTTTCAGTTCCGCAGGCGCTTCTGCCAGTGTCATTTCGGTTTCCCAGCGACCGTCCTGCAGCTCGGGAGAATGGATCGAAGTCTCTTCCTTCATCGTCCAGCCTGCCGTAGAGACAAGCTCTTGGATATCCTCCGGTGTAAAAAGCGTGCGCACATTGGAGAAGCTGTTCTCCTTGTAACATTCGACCTGGGACTGAATCAGAACGGATAACCAGTGCGAGAGCTGGCTCACATCTGTAACTCGTGCATCCCATTCCGCGAAACATAACTGATGTCCCCACGCCCTAACCTTGCTAAGAATCTGGGCGAGTTCGTCAAACGATTTCAGGTACCAAGAACAATGGGATAGCACAATCACATCAAACTCATTCTCGGCGAATTGAGCCTGATCACTTAGAATGTCAAAATTATAATCCATTCGAATTCGATCACCCAGTGGAGATCTCCGCAGCTTGGCTGCCGCTTCGCCTACGGTCAGCGGTGCACCATAATCCTCTGATGCAATATCTACACCATGAACGTACCCATGCTCTCCCACCAAATGCGCAAGCACGGCCGTTGTATCTCCCTGACCACACCCGATTTCCAGAACCCGGCTGCCTTCCTGTATCCCCCAAAAGAGTCCCAGTTTCATCCGATGCTCGGTCTGAATGTATTGAATAGCGGCGTTGTCCTCCACGTCCATATACTTAATAAGGTCCCTGATGATAGATTCATTCATGATTCCTCACCCCTCAAAGAGCAACTTGAACTTCTTGCTCATTTTAGCGTTACAGGAAGTCTTTTACAATGCTAGAGTCTATGACAGAACCACTGGACGGAGGAGAACCCGTCCTACAGCAGATCTAAACCTCTGCTACATATCAATTCCTATGCCCACTGGGTTGCAAGCTTCTGAAGATAGGGTGTCAGCATGGGCTGCAATTCCTTGCGCATCAGTCCGATCTCCAAGATTGCCTGAATATATCCGAATTGATCACCAATATCGTAGCGGCGTCCCTCCAGTTCAAGGGCTAACAATTCTTCCACCTGACTCACTTCTTTCAAGGCATCCGTTAACTGATATTCCCCTCCAGCCCCTCTCTCGATCTGATCCAGAATGGGAAAGATGGAGGGTTTCAGAATGTATCGTCCCATTACAGCTGTTCGGGATGGTGCTTCTGCAAGGGAGGGTTTTTCGACCAGATTGGTGACTCGGTGAACCCGGTCCTCTGCACCATTCGAATCAATGATGCCATATTTGCTCACATTTGCCGCGTCTACCTGACGGACACCGATGATCTGGTTGCCTGTCTTTTCATAGAGATGAACCATCTGTGCAAGTGCAGGCGGATCAGACACCATAATGTCATCTCCCAGCAGTACAGCGAAGGCATCATCTCCTACAAATTGCCGTGCACAACCAATGGCATGCCCCAGACCCAGCGGTTCCTTTTGACGAATAAAATGAATATTTGCCATCTCGCTGATCGCCTGCACTTCTTCCAGTAAAGACTGTTTGCCCTTGGCATATAAAGAGTGTTCAAGTTCAACTGATTTATCAAAATGGTCCTCTATGGATTTTTTGTTGCGTCCGGTCACAATGAGGATATTCTCAATGCTTGACTGTACTGCTTCTTCAACAATGTACTGGATGGCCGGTTTGTCTACAATCGGTAACATCTCTTTGGGCTGTGCTTTGGTCGCTGGCAGGAAACGGGTTCCGAGACCCGCTGCCGGAATAACTGCTTTTTTAATTCGCATTTCATCATACACTCCTTTCATTTGCTTCTTATAACCAATATTGCACGCTGTGGGCAGCTAAGAAGCGATACGAAACACCCAATATCTGCTGGCCATATAGTTCAGAACCATCCCCATCAAGGTCGCCAGGATCTTGCTCATCACGAGACTCCAACCCAGCACATCGTGCAAAGTCATCAGAATGAGGGCCGATAACGCAAGAACGATGAGATTGGTGATTAGAAAACGAATAAGTTTGGTTCTATCGTTCCCTCCTCGTGCTGTATCTCGAAAAGTCCACCTGCCGTTCAACCAATAACTGTTTGCAACGCCGCAACTGTACGAGATTACTTGAGCAATCAGAACCGGTACACCGACCACTGCAAGCAAAGCAAACACCACCGCATCCACTGCCGTATTCACAACACCCACAATACCGAACTTGAAAAGTGTCACCAGACGCTTAGTCATGATGAGCAACTCGGGCTGTCAATCGGGATTGCGCTTGCTGGTCCTCGGCCTGAACCACATCTCTCACAATGTATAGCGGACGTGCCTTGGTCTCATCATAGATTCGGCCAACGTACTCGCCCAGAATGCCCAGCATGATCAGGATGAATCCGTTAAACATCAGCATGATACTCACAATGGATGGCCATCCTTTAATCGTTGAATCCGTAAATATCGCCGAGACAATAACCGTTAACATATAGATGAATCCACCTACCGAAAGGATCGCACCTACATAACCTGCAAGCTTGAGTGGTTTATGCGAAAATGACGTAATGCCATCCAGGCTTAGCTTCAGCATGCGTTTTAGCGGATATTTTGTTTCGCCTGCGAGACGTTCATCACGTTCATATTCAATCGCAGTCTGACGAAATCCGACCCAACTGACCAACCCGCGCACAAACCGATTTTTCTCCGGAAGACGTTTCATCTCATCACATACTTTGCGGTCAATCAGGCGAAAATCTCCGGTGTCTACCGGGATATCCGTATCCGTTGAGGCACGAAGGACACGATAGAACAGACTTGCCGACCATTTTTTGAAGCGAGTTTCCCCGCTTCTTCTGGTGCGACGGGCATATACGACTTCGTAACCCTCTTTCCATTTGGCGATCATATCCAGTATCAGTTCGGGAGGGTCCTGCAGATCCGCATCAATAATAACCACCGCATCCCCCACTGCATAATCCATACCCGCTGTTATCGCAATCTGATGTCCGAAGTTACGGGCAAAATCGATCAGCTTCACACTCTCGTCCCAACGGGCGTAATCACGGATCATCTGTGCACTTCGATCCACGCTGCCATCATTTACAAACAACAGTTCATAGCTCTCTCCCGTGCTGCCCATGACCTTCTTCAGACGCCGATAAGTCTCCTCGATCACCGATTCCTCGTTATACATGGGAATAATAATGCTGTATCGGTACGCGTGAGCCATGTTTGTCCCCTCCCTTTTCCAATGGACTTCGTTCGAGATTTTCATTTCAGTTTACAATTTCACTTCGTACAAGGTGGTCTGTCCGCCAAATCCGAATCCGAATCCAAATCCAAATCCAGCTTCATTCTCCGTGTCACCGTTATCCATGGATCCGCTGTCTGTGCCTGTCTTCCATTCTGACGTTGGAATCTCGGTTCCGTGCTCTTTGATCCAATCGCTAATTTCCGAGTTCCCTCCGCGGCCACCCATGCCACCAACCATGAAGTATTTCACTTGCCCGCTCTTGACAAGTTGCTCGAGTTTTTCTGTTGTGTAGACCGGGTCTGAACCGGAAAAACCTCCAAGTGTAATGACCGCTGCTCTTTCATCGATGATATAAGGTGCTGCCTGATTATAGTCCGTAGTGGCGAAGAGATACGTTTCGCCTGTATTGTGCTCTTTCAGATAATTCAGTGTGGCTGTATCCACTTCTTCGTTACGGTTGCCCATTCCGCCACGGCCACCCATTGTAGGCATTTCCGTGTCTCCTGCACCGTTACCCATCGGCATGCCCATTCCTGCTCCATCAAACATGCCATTGGAACCAGTAGGTCCTGCTGCCGGAATCATGCTGTTTCCACCATAAGTAATTGGGGTGAATGCCCAGTAGATTGGACCGATCAGCATCACCATGAACCCCGCGATAATGAAGCTTTGTTTCCATCGATGTGTGCGATGAAGCATAACGATTAGGATGACCGTGATCAGAATGCCAGCTATCAATTCACTAATGGACCAGCCTGCACCAATCGTATCGTTATACACCTGCATGATATACCAGCCGAACAGAGTCGTCATCAGAACGGACACCGGAAGCAACCATGCCTGCCAGCCATTGCGATCACGATATGACTTCCACATCGCTACAAATCCTGCGCCAGTCAGCGCAGCAATTGGAGGTGCAAGCATAATCAGATAATACTGATGGAAGAAACCTGCCACACTGAAAAAGGCAGCAACGGGAAGCAGCCAGGCTAGCCAGAACAATGCCTCCTTGTGCTTGTTAGTTATATTTCTCCGTCTTAATCCTGCAAATATGGCAATGCAGCCAAGCAGCACAACTGGCAGAAGCCAGCTCGCTTGACCTGACAGTTCAGTCTGGAACAGACGCAGAGGACCTTTTTCCCCCGTACCAAACATTCCTCCCATGCCTCCGCCGAAATCTCTTCCGTTTGGCATTTCCATATCATTCGGCATCTGCCCGTTCGGAAAATTGCCATTCGGCCCATTCATGCCGCCCATGGTGTTCGAGCCATTCGAACCATTCATATTATCGTTATCCAGTGCATTGACATCTTGTCCAGCGCCAGGAACACCACTGCCTGTCTGATTAGGGCCTGAGGTCGAGTCTCCTCGATTACCCCTATTATTTCCCTGTCCGATACCATTTGGCATACCTGCGTTACCTGCGGTATTCTGCTGACCCGTTAGGCGAGCCAGGCCATTGTATCCAAAGGCGAGTTCCATGACCGAGTTCGTTTCACTGCTTCCGATATAAGGCCGCTCGTCTTCGGGTATAGAATCCACAGTGACCGCCCAGGATAAGGAAACGACCGCCAGAACCGCTGTGCTGCCGATCAGCAGGATGATCTTCCTTCTCCATTTCGCCTGAAATGCGAGCAGATAGAACAAGTAAAAAGCCGGGAGAATCATGTAGGCTTGAAGCATTTTCATATTAAAGGCTACGCCTATTAACCCAAAGGCAACCAGAATGCGCCAAGCACTGCCTTGTTTGCTGCCTTTGAACAAAAACCATGAACCCAGCAGTAGTGTAAACACCAGCATGCTGTCAATATTGTTGGTCCGGCTGACTGCCGCCACAACAGGCACAGTCGCCATCGCAAGTGCCGAGATTCGTGCTGCTGTAAGACCATATGTAGGTTTCACCATGAAATAGATCAGGAGCACCGAACCGACTCCCGCTAATACCTGCGGCAAAATAACGCTCCATCCGTGCAATCCAAAGACATAGGCAAAGGCCGTCTGAATCCAGAAGACAACAGGTGGTTTATCTACAGTGACCGAGCCTGCCGAGTCGAGTGAAGCATAGAAAAAGTTATGGAAGTTGCTGAGCATACTCCCAACGGCAGTCGTATAATAGGAATTGGCATATTGATCGTTCCAGATACCGTACCCATTTAGAAATGCCGCCAGTAATACAATCGGCAGAAGGACAAAATCCATCCTTCTTTTGGTGTTATTCAAAGTTAATCACTCCTTCAAAGTTCTTCATGTCTAGTATTGTGACATTCCAAAATAAAACTGGGATGAGTGCCCGCTGAATGTTGTCTGAGGATAATTCATAATCCTTTCAGCTAAATTTCAGTTTGGCAAGCGATAATACAACATACAGTCCCCTCTCAATTGAGAGAGAACTATAGATGGAATTAAGCAAGGAGGAGCTGCACGTTATGAAGCTTAGCAGCGGAATTAAAATACTATTGGCTGATGATGAACCGCATATTTTACAATTTCTAGAGCTTGGACTAAGCAATGAGGGCTTCGATGTGCGCACCGCACCAGATGGAGCGGCTGCGCTTGAGTTGGCGCTTGAATTCAAGCCACATATGGCTATTCTGGATGTCATGATGCCAGAGATGGATGGATTCGAAGTGGTCGAGCGTCTGCGTAAGACCGGTACCGAGGTTGGCGTAATTATGCTGACAGCGAAAGACGAAGTTGAGAATCGGGTTAAGGGCCTTTGGTTAGGTGCTGACGATTATATGGTCAAACCGTTTGCCTTCGACGAGCTGCTCGCCCGTATTCAGGCCAGACTGCGGAATCAATTTCCTTTATTAATAGGAGCCGTCACCCACGGTCCCTTCCGAATTGATGATCAGCGCAAAGAAATCACCTATCAGAATCAGGTCCTGGAGCTATCTCCTACTGAATACGAATTGCTAAAATTCATTGTGCTTAATCATGGAATTGTACTTAGCAAAGCGACCATTCTAAGCCGGGTTTGGGGGTATGATTTTGGCGGGGAAGAAAATATTGTGGAGGTATACGTTCGCTCCTTGCGCGACAAACTCGGGGATAAAGAGCATAAACTCATTCGCACGCTTCGGGGTGTCGGGTACAGGGTGGATCTCTGATGAACTCGCAGCCTAAGAAAAATAAACTTCGTTTAAGAGGTCTCCACCAATGGATCTGGCCTCGTTCATTACGTTCTCAATTGCTCTCACGTTCTCTGTTCGTGCTTGCTGGGTTACTATTGTTAATCGGTATCCTGCAATTCTGGATCATGGAAAGCTTTCTCTACCGGAATCAGGCAAAAACCATGGAAGAACAGCTCATGTCCATGCCCCCGGTTTGGCTCGGAATCCAGTCACGTAGTGGCTATTCTAACAATCCTTTCGGTGGACAGGCAGGAAACGGGTCTGGTAATCGGGTGCTGTTTATTCCGGACCGTTCACTGGCCCTGTTTGATAACCAAGGTACGTTCGAGGATGTTTTTGGGGAAGACGGTCTGAAAGCCCCTCAACTATCAACCGTTGAATATCAGGACATTACAGATGAGTTAAAAGAACAAAAACACATTCCCTACCGGATTGTCACGGATAGCCAAGGGAATGAGCAATTGATTGTATTCGCTTCACCCGGTCCACGCAATCGCGGTTTACCGATGGTGCAGATGGGCACGGCTACGAAGCCACTGAGAGACTTAATTATTAAACAGCTTCTAATCTTCCTCATGTTATCGCTGTTGGCCATGGTAGCCGGTCTGATTCTATACACTAAGGTATTACGCCGGACGCTGGTTCCTCTGTCCAATATGGTGAATAAAGTACAGCAGATCGATGCAGGCAGCCTTGCAGAACGTCTTCCCGTCGTTCAGGGACAAGAGGAAGTGGATCAGCTCGCAGTTTCCTTCAATGGCATGCTTGAAAGGCTGGAGAACTCGTTTGAAGCGGAGCGGGAATCGAAAGAACAGATGCAGCGTTTCTTGTCCGATGCTTCCCATGAGCTTCGTACCCCGCTTACCTCCATTCATGGCTTCATTGAAGTTCTACAGCGGGGTGCAGCGACCAATCAAGATCAATTGTATAAAGCGCTGGACAGCATGCACGGCGAATCCGTACGAATTAACAAACTGGTTGAAGATTTGCTGTTACTAACCAAGCTGGATCAGGCTCCAAAGCAGGAGCGAGAGGTCATTCAGCTGGACAGTCTGCTGCTCGAAATGCAACCACAACTCGCCATAATGGCTCAGCAAAGATCCATTCATCTTGACCTGACGGCTGAGGTATATGTACTTGCTGACCCTTACAAGCTGAAGCAGGTTGTGCTGAATCTGTTCCATAACGCGGTGCAGCACACCGATCCTGAGTATGGAGCCATCTCCATAACATTATATGCCACGCATCATAAGGCTGAATTATCAGTGAAGGATAACGGCACAGGCATTGAACCTGCACATCTTCCCCATATCTTTGAGCGATTTTACCGCACAAGCAGCTCTCGTTCGCGCAAACAAGGTGGCGCAGGTCTCGGTCTAGCCATTACCCGCTCGATTGTGGAGTCGCATGGTGGGAAAATTACAGTACAAAGTCAGGTAGGCTTGGGAACTGAATTTATGATTTTGATGCCGCTGTATAAGGCTGATGTCTAAGCTGAGCATAGCTTCTACGTAAGCTATAAGTTGGCTATAAGCAGCTCTACGTAATAACTTCTTATCTTATGTAAGTTATAGGCAAACTCTCCAAACTCCGCATTTTCTTTATCTCTCTCCTAGCTTTTCATTACATGAAGAACCCCCCATTTATTTCAATTAAGAAACGAATGGGGGATTCTTTTTTGTATCTGTTTGATAGAGTGAAGAGTAGTAGTTCAATTGGTTTGAGGTTTGAGGTTTGAGGCTTCCGGGCTTACAAGCTTAGGAATCTGAAGCCTCTCATTCAAGGATTTACGGCCTATAAATGCTTCTCATAAAATACCATTGTCATTTTGTCGTTAATAGCTTTTGTTCCACCCGTTTTTTTGTAGCCTATCTTTTCATACAAATAACAGTTTCCTTGCTCTTGTAAGATAGTGCCTAATTTCCATGACTTTGCATCATCATATATCTGCTCAACCATTGTAAAGACTTTTTGAGCAATTCCTTTTCCTTGATGTTCTGGCAGTATAAAAATTGGGCTAATACTGTAGATCCGATTATCTTTTTTCACGACTCTAATTCCACCAACAGCAACTTCTAGATGATGAATTATGAAATAATCTGTGAAAGATTGATTGATTTGAGTAATAATTCTTTCTACGGTTTCATTGGCGGGGCTTGTTCCAAAATCCTGATATTTTTCCAACAAAGGCATAAATGCTTTGACTTTCATTTCATGAACAGTCACTGCATCTTTTAAATCTGCTTTATATAGTGAAACCTCCATTAAATATATACCTCCGGTTGATACGCTTTTTAGAAATACGATTTATGGTACACGCTCAGTTAACTTAGTACAAGAAAAATGTTCGTCTACGTTTGGTGTTTGTTACATTTACAGCATATAAACAAGATAAAACCAACATATTTTTTTATTCGACGTTGTATTCTCATATTCCTTGATATCTAAGTAACGGAACCACGCCAATACTTCATCTAACTTTCCGTTATCATCCGGGGGACAAGATCATCCAGTATGAACGGTGGATTACCAAGGGTAGACGCCATTTTCATCTAGGAACTCCCCATTATGGCGTTTGCCATCCGTCGCATAGCGCACGATAATCGCAGCGCCGGCTTCTTTTGATTTGCCGCCTTCGGCATTGCCATTAAGATCTGTTGATGTAAATCCGGGTGTTACCGCAAAGACTTGCGCCCTGCTGTTTTTCACTTCATAAGCCATCGAAAGTGTCATGGCACTGTTGGCCGTTTTGGATGAGTTATAGTCGAAGGCATTTAAAGTGAATTCCGCATTTTGCATATGGTCCAGAGAAGCCATGTCAGTTGAAACATTAATGATTGTGCCTTCATTATCTTTAATTAACGGGAACAATCGCTGATTCAAACGGAAGGTGCCGAAAAAGTTCACTTCGAAGGCGTTCCGCAGATCTTCCTCTTTAGTATCCGTAAATGAATGAGAGAAAGCACCCGGCATACCCGCGTTATTGATCAGAAGGTTTATTGCGGGATAAGTCTTCTGAATCGTATCGGCTGCCTGTTCAATGCTCTTCAAGTCGCACATGTCGATCTGTAGAAATTCTACGTCTAACCCCCTGGAAGTTAACTCGGAAACAGCTCTTTCACCCCGTTCAACACTACGTGCGCCAAGGATAACTTTCCAACCTGCTTCACCCAATTGCTTTACGATTTCATATCCAATTCCTTTATTTGCTCCGGTTACAAAGACAGTCTTTTTCATGCAAATCCTTCTTTCCGTAATTTGATTTATATTTAACAATGTATAAGTTACTATGCTACACTTAGTCTAGGTCAAATTACTTTTATAAAAGAGGGGATTAACATGTTAACGATTGGAGAAGTAGCAAAAAAAGTTGAAATCTCCATTGGAGCGATCCGCTTTTATGAAAGAAAGGGACTGCTGAAACCTGCTGCACGAAATGAGCAGAATAACCGTCTTTATTTGGAGGATGATCTGAACTGGCTGGTTTTTATCAAATGCCTTCGCGAAACCGGGATGAGTGTGGAAGACATCAAAAAGTATTATGATCAGGTCAATGAAGGAACCTCCACGCTGAAGGAAAGAACCAAGCTGATTGAGGATCAAAAGCAAAAGTTGCTGAATGATATTGAGGAGAAAAAAGCGCAGCTTGTTCATTTGGACAACAAATTGGAGCGCTATTATCGCGGAGAAAATTATTAATATAAGCCTTGTGCGATAGATTAATCTTTTGCATTTATGTAAGGGAGCACGTATCCTAACAAGGTTTCCTCAGTAGCTTCTTAAAATAAATACAAAAAAGATCAGGTAGCCAGAGCAATAACTGTCCAACCTGATCCGAAACTTTCATTTTATAGCCCTTCACTATGGGACTACGTTCTATTAAAATTGGCCTTGTTGCTTACGCAGGTGGTAATGGTTATACTTTTCATCCTCGATCTAGATCAAATTTAACCGTTCAAAATTACTTTTCTGTATCACCTTATTAGATGCTGGATTGGTAGTCAAAGCGATGGCATTTAACACTTCCACGTTTGTATGTTCAAACAAATACTCCGTCATTCCTTTGAGCGCCTGCGTGGTGTAACCACGATTTCTGAAGTGTTTCGAAATACCATACATAATCTCCCGATTGGGTGCTGGCAGTTCGTCCTTGATCCCTGAGCAACACCATCCTATGAACTCGTCATTTTCTTTGAGTACGATAGCCATACGTAAATATAACTCTCCGATATCCCCTCCCGCCATCACAGCTTGTTTAAAACGCTGATTCTCAGGGATTTCATATTCGGTGAGCCACAGGGTCCTGTCTTCAATCGTAGCGTTCCATCCCGGCAGGAATTCATAGACCTCCGGTTGCCACGTAATTTCTTGCAGTTTCTCTAAATCTTCAATTCGATACTCACGCAAATAAATATCCTTGCAATCGATGATTAATTCATCAGTTTGTATGGGTTGGTTCATAGTTCCTCCTACTACACACTTAATTTCAGCTTATTAGCCTTTACTTCAAACAAGGCCCTCTTTATCCATAAACTCGTCTTTGGTTAATCCAAAGAGGATCAGATCCTGGTATTTTCCATCCGTATAGATTACCTGGCGACGCACACCTTCCTGAACACATCCAAGTTTTCTCATCATGGCTGCGGAAGGTTCATTTCCTTGGAGTACATAATCATTAAATTTGTTGAGCCTGCGCTCGAAGAAGGCATAGTTCAGCAAGATTCGAACGGCTCTGGTTCCGTATCCTTTTCCTCGATGATCCCTGTCAATTTGAATGCCAATGCTAAAGGTACCATTCCTTTCATCAATGCTGTTCAGATTCACACCTCCGACATTTTCACCATCCATATTTACAATTGTAAACATGATCCTTCCTTTGGTTAAAGAAAAATCAGAGAAGTTTTCCGTGAAACTCTTCGCTTCAACATGGGTTGGCGGCAACTCTACTGCACACTCCAATAACCGACGGGCAGGTGTATCAAAGCGGTTATAATAATGATCCTCCCAATCTTCTTCACGCAAAGCACGTAATCTGATCTTATCATCCTGCCAGAAATATTGACTATAATCGATCTCTCTCATTCCAAGTCCCCCCGCATATTCAACCAAATTTTTACTCCGAACTACACATATAATAACCCATAATGTGGAATTAGAGGAGATTTGTTTTAAACTACCTCAACGAAAATAACCCCCGAACAGGACAAAACCTGTCGGAGGCTACGCTTTATTTTATATCAAAATCTCATTACGATTCTTCCGTATATTGAGGCTTGGATACGTTATCCGGAACCGTTTCGTCAAAAACATCCTGACCTGGATAATCCCGTACTTCTCCCTCGTGAAGCTCATGATTTTCATAATCAAAACGATGTGCAGACCGCTGATCCACCCGCCATGGAGAACTTTTCCCAAGAGACTCGGTTAACAGAGATGAACCGTAAGGACCCTCCGGGAATTCTTCGAGTGTGATATCGTTTCGCTGCGACTCCACCGTAGACACATCGGTATATTCTTGCCGTTCTTCACGCAAAAACTTATCTTTCATCGTTTATCCCTCCTGATCCACTTCAGATGACCAACGTCCACTTATTGTGAGCGAGGACAAACGCATTTATGCATGATCTTTGGAAAACACTGCGTTTAGGTTTTGATCCATTACCGGATCCATCACGATCATTATCGCCATCACAATTAGCGAATCCATATTAATAGTACAAAAACAATGAGGCCAGCCATGCTAATCCAGGTATCTCGTTTGGACCATACCAATAACGATGAACGTCCTCCGAGCATAGAGTGCTCTCTAACTTTACGCATTTCCATCGCAATGGTCATATCCTCTGCACGTTGGAACAGTGCCATCAACAAGGGAATCACCATCGGACCAAGGTCACGAATTCGCACGGTATTTGGTCTTAATGCTGCCTTTCCACGTGCCCGTACAATCAGTGAGAATCGCTGCCACTCACTCCAGATCATCGGGATAAACCGAAAGATTAACGATACAGCAAGTGCAAACGAAGCTACGGGCAGCCTGATTTTTTTACCGATACCGAGTACCCAGTTCAGCCCTTCTACCATTCGCCCATAAGGTGTCGTCAACGAAAACCAAAGGCTTGCCAATGTGACGATAAACAAACGATACACATTCAGCAAAGTGCCCTCCGCCTGCATCAGGGAAAAGCCAAAGTGCAGACCTCCTCCCTCTGTTGAAAGAGTAGTCCCAGATAACGCCGATGATATGATGAAAAAGAATAATAATGGCTTCATTAACTTCATACATCCAGCCAAAGTCTGACGCGGGAGCACGGCAAGTGCTGCTAATACCGGTACCAGTGTTAACGTCAATCCCAGCCATCGCTGTTGAAGCATAGCTGCGGTGACCAACAAAATATACAAAATCCATTTCAGACGTGGGTCCATGACGCCATATAATCCGCCTGAATGAGTCAATGTGTTCGGAAGAAGCTTTGGATCATCTTCCGCTTCAAAGGACGACCGCATCAGTGCTTCTTTTTCATACTTCATTACATCGCTCTTGACTTCCATCGTTACCGTCCCTGATGCTTCTTTCGATTCGTTTTGAATCTGTACTTCAACTGACTTGGACTGAACAATACATTCAGCCATCTCTTCTGGCGTCATCGCGGTCAAAGGCAGCTCAAGACCCGCTGCTCTTAACTGCTGTGCCAGTCTCATCGATGGTGGCAGTCCAATCCCTGTCTGCTCCAGCAATTCAGGCCTTTTGTGAAGTTCTCTCGGCGTAAGATCAGCGATTAGACGGCCTTCCTGCAACAACAATACTCGATCCGCACAAGGCAAGAATGTATCTAGATCATGGGTTGCTACCACGCCCCCACCACCTGCCAGACGATGTTGCTCCAGTATATCCAGCAAAAGCCCGACACTTTGCCCTTCCAACCCGGCGCTTGGCTCATCCAGCAGAAGCCAGTGTGGATTGGTCACACTTCCGAGAGCAAGACCTAGCCTGCGCTTCTCTCCCCCACTTAGAGCAAATGGCGACCTGTCCAGATGAAAATGCCAGTCCAACTCCGAGGATACTGGCGGGTCCCATTGGTTCAGTGCTTTTGTGATCTGCTCTTCTTGCTGTTTCTCTGAAAGTCCATAGGGACGCAGAGAATATGAGAATTCACGCTGAATACTTCGGGCAAACAATTGTTGTTCCGGAAATTGAAACAATAGTCCCATTTGCAATAAAATCGACTGCGGCACTTTTCCTTCTTTCCAAAAAGCTGTGCCATCTAATGTGATACTTCCTTCATCGGGCGGTCTCAGACCAGCCAACGTCTGTAGTAAAGTCGTTTTTCCTGAACCCGTACAGCCCAGCAGCAAGGTGATTTGCCCACTGTTCAACTGTACACTCACGTCTTCAAGCAGTGCACGTTTGCTCGAATCCGATGCTTCTATACGTATATTGGTTAATTCGATCTCCAACGTGCGACCTCCTTAGCCAGTTGCTCGGGTCGCAGTGGCATGGCTTCTGGCATCATACCTTTTTGCTTGAGCAATAACGCAGTTTTTACAGTGAAAGGAGGGTCCAACCCTAACCGTTCACAGGGAGATAGCTGTACATTTTCCCGTGTAGCCTTCTCATTCAGCTCTGTTTCATAGAAAAAGGACTCCGGCTCCCCGTCGTACACACAACGTCCCCTCTCCATAGCAATGATTCGATCACACAGGGTTGCTTCCTCCAGATGGTGTGTAATCCAGATCACCGTTGTCCCCCGCTGGGTAATCTTCTGAACGATGGCCTCCATACGGTCTCTTGCTCCCGGATCAAGCATGGCTGTTGGCTCATCTAGAATCAATACGTCCGGTTTGGCCGCGAGCGCTACCGCAATGTTAAGCAGTTGTTTCTGTCCACCCGATAACTGTGAGATGGCCATATCCGGGGGATATTGAAGTCCTACGGTATGTAATGCATCCTGCCTCTGTTCCAATTGTTCTTCTACAGTATTCATTAATGGTGACAATGCATAATGAAATTCCTCTTCAATGGTATCACCCAGTACCTGTGCATCAGGTTGCTGTAATACCCCCCGAACGGTAAGTTCATCCGAGATATCCCGTACCCCTCCCGATAGTGGAATGAATCCGATCAGTAGTCCAGCGAGTGTGCTTTTTCCACTACCATTCGCCCCTACAATACTAATCCATTCGCCTTGGTGCAGCGTAAGCGAAACCCCATCCAGTGCTTTTCTCACCTGACTACCTTCGGAAGCATAATGAACTCGAACATCTTCTAATGTAATTATAGGCAGGTTGCCTTGCATCGTAAATTAGTCCTTTCCCTTTCTACTGTTATGTGGTACGATCCTAATCGTTAACCACATTTATATAATTGGTTAACAATCATATTACCAAAATGGAGAGGATTGTTCAAACATGAAATTATCTTTGCGAGGCATTGTATTCAGCGCACTTATGGCCGCAATTTTAGTGCTTTTTGGTTACATAAGCATTCCCATTGGCTTCTCCCCAGTACCGATAACATTACAAACTTTGGCTGTCATGCTGGCCGGAGGATTACTTGGTCCACTCTATGGTTTTCTAAGTGTCACGATGGTTGTTGTGCTCACCGCTCTTGGATTCCCCTTGCTGCACGGGACCGGAGGACTTGCAGTACTTCTTGGACCTACCGGAGGATATGTGATGATGTGGCCATTCTCCGCATTATTGATTGGATTGTTGCTTGCACGAATCAACATCAAAGGTGTAACAGGATTCATTCTCGCTTTTGTTGTATTTGAACTATTTGGTTCACTGCTCGTGTATGTCTCGGGTGTCCCTTGGCTTGCCTATGCATACAAAATGGACCTACCTGAAGCCATGATTCAAGGGTTTTATCCTTACATAATTGGGGATCTGATCAAGGCTGTATTTGCTGCCATCATCATTGCGCCCGTGCGCATGGTTTTCCCACCTCAACGCCTCACAGGTAACATGCATTCAACGGTTATAAAAGCGGATTCTTAATAGAAGCTACATATAGGTAACTGATCTGCCTATCTTTGAAAACGACGAAACCGCCAAAATCACTTTGGCGGTTTTCGTTACTTCTCTTCCTCTAAGGTTGTTCTGTCATCGGAGTGTCCAGTGTAAATATTCTTTAGTTCAACTTATATATTCACCTGAATTAATTGACGCTCCGTAATCTGAAATTGTTGATCCGCTGTATTTTCAATAAACCTCTGATCATGAGATACATACAGAATCGTTCCTTCATACGCCTTGATAAAACGCTCCAACGCTTCCAATGCATGCATATCAAGAAAATTCGTCGGCTCATCCAACAATAGAATGTTATATTGTCCAAGAAACAAGTGACATAATTGAAGACGAATCGCTTCTCCTCCACTTAATGTCCCAACATTCTTCAGCAGGTCATTCCCTGTAAACTGCATCGCATGCAACGCACTTCTGAGCTCTGATTCCTCATATTCCGAACGATTTTTCAGGAATTGTAATACGGTTTCTTTTGTCGTGAAACGATAGCACATTTGCTGAAAATAACCGAGCTTCGCTTTTGGAGACATCGAGATGTGATCTCCAGCATGGAAAACATGATTAAGCAATGTACTTTTCCCGCTGCCATTGGCTCCGGTTATCGCTATTTTTTGTTTTAATGGAACCTGAAAACTTACATCCTCCAACAATATGTGGCCTTCTACCTCAAGCGTAAGACGATCTGCCATAATAGGAAATCGATTGTGCAACTCCAGTGTCTTTGGCTGACGGAAGATCATAGGCCGTTCCTCTTGCACTGCTTTTACCTCATGAAGTTGTTGCATCCGCTGTTCAATCGCTTTGGCTGCGCGGTGAACCGCTTTTTGACTGGTGCCTTTGGATTTTGTTTCAACCATACGGTTTGTTTTTGCCCTGGATTCTTTTTTGGACATACTTCCGGCCTGCGTTATTTTCTCGGCTTTTTTCATCTTTTCCCGGGCGGCCAGCTCCAATCGTCTTTTTTCCTTCGAGAACTGTTCATGGGCCTGGTTTTGTTGTTCACGCTCCAGCCTCTTCTGTGCCTGATAATCACTATAGTTGCCGGAATATACGCGAACCTCACCTTGATGGATTTCCCAGATCGTGGTCACCAGTTCATCCAGAACCGCACGATCATGACTGATCAGTACGATTGCCCCATAGTAATAACGCAATTCATCCAGCAAAAATGTAATGCCCTCTTGATCCAGATGGGTTGTTGGTTCATCCAGTAACAGTACTTCATGATAATGAGTGAACATTTGAGCCAGTTTTAGACGGGTCTGTTCGCCGCCACTCCATGCTTGGTCATGTTGAGGTATGGCTAATTTACTGAGTAAAGCCCCGTCAACTTCGAGATTTTCGTTAGGCTGGGGTGGTTCCACTTGTTCCAAATAACCAAACTCTGCAAAACGTTTTACCTTTCCGGCTGTTGGCTGGATCTGTCCCGCAATGAGTTTCAACAACGTACTTTTACCCTGACCATTAGCACCCACTACACCAATACGATCAAGTTGATGCACAGCCAGTCGCTCAATGTTCAGTACTGCTTTATCCATATAGGTCATCTCAACCTGTTCTAATTCAAAACATATCTTTTCCATATTCGCTACCTCCGAAATAAGATTTATTTCGTATCGATAGCGAAGCAAGCTTCTATCGATACGAGCTTATGGTGCCAGCTCGTATCAATAGAACAGTAATGTCATCATAGCGGTACCTCCAGTAGTCATTATTGAACGCCATGTTAAGTTACAATAGTGATAAAAAAAACAAAAAATCACAGGCTAAGGCCTGTGATTCAATGTAAACGGGAAAACGAGTTAAACCATGTATATAAGGTCAGGATGATTGAAAATGACAGACTGATCCCGTTTACTCTGAACCAATGGTCAGAGCCTTTGAACGTATTCAATTACCGATTCAAAGGAAGGAAACGCAGTCTCATCGCATGTGTCATGTTCAATAATCCACCTTTCATTATCATGTAATAGATGTACAATTCCAATTATAATTTTCCAATTCCACCATGTCAACGGAACCATAAAAACTCTAAAGTATCGAATTTGTATCTATTCTTATTTTATTCTTGTCCCTTACCGCTGTTCAACTTCAATAGAAGCTCCTGGCTATGAACCTGACCTGTAGCCTGCGGAATTACTTCCTCGTAGTTGGCGGAATTTGTTACGATAATTGGCGTTACCGTGTGATATCCAGCAGCCTTAATCTGTGCAATATCGAACTCAAGCAACAGATCTCCCGCTTGGACCCTGTCCCCTTCCTTGATATGGGAGACAAAATGCTGCCCATCCAATTTAACGGTATCCACTCCCACGTGAACCAATATTTCAGCACCGGTGTCAGATACTACAGCCAAGGCATGTTTTTTCTTGAATGCAACGGTAACTGTACCGTCAAAAGGTGCTACAACTCTGCCCACAGCTGGCTCAATCGCAATCCCTTTACCCATTGCTCCCGATGCAAATGCCGGATCTGGAACTTCCGACAATTCAACAATTGTTCCTTCGATCGGGCTAAATACATCTTCGTCTGAATCATTCATTGTACGGGCAGGTTGCTGGGCGGATGACGTAGATTCGGTTTTTGTTTCTTCTTCGACCGGATCTTTGAAGCCCATGATGTACGTCAGTACAGCCGAAACAACAAAGGATACTACGATACCCAGAATCAATCCTGGGAAGCCTTGTCCACCTGGTCCGTAGAAGATTGGCAGGGTCAGCAATCCCGGTGCGCCGGATGCAAATGCTAATGTGCCCGCTTGACCAATGATAGCTCCACCAACTGCACCACCGATAACTCCTGCAATGAATGGACGTTTCAGTGGTAATGTTACCCCATAGATGGCCGGTTCCGTAATACCGAATAATGCGGTCAACGTAGATGATCCAGCCAGCGTTTTCAGTTTTTTGTTCTTGGTTTTCAGCATAACCCCAAAAGCTGCACCCGTTTGAGCAAAGATCGAAGCTGTCGCAGCTGGTTTAACCCCATCCTGTCCATACACTGCAACGTTGTTGATAAATACAGGAATCAGACCCCAGTGTATTCCGAAGATAACAAGCAGCTGCCAGCTTGCACCCATAACGGCTCCAGCGAGCAATGGGCTGAATCCAAATGCGGCAACGAGTCCTGCTGCAATTCCATTACCAACGTAGACACCAAATGGTCCGAATACCAACAGTGTCAGTGGTACCATAATCACTAGTAAAAACAATGGCGTAACAAAGTTTTTCACACTATCATGAAGTGTCTTATTAAAGAACTTCTCCAACTTGCTCATGACAATGACAGCTAAAATAATAGGAATAACTGTAGATGAATAGTTCATCAAAATGACAGGGATACCGAAGAAATCCGTTGGTATTCCCTCTGATTTCAACGTGACGATGGACGGATAGATCAATGCTCCTGCAATCGTCATCGCGACAAACATATTTCCCTGGAATTTACGTGCTGTTGTAACCGCTAACAACAGAGGCAGGAAATAGAAGAGACTATCTGCTGCTGCATACAGGATTGTATATGTTGTTTCTGTCGTTTCCAGCCATCCGATATTGCTTGCAATCAACAATAACCCTTTTAGAATACCGGCTCCCGCCATAACACCCAGAAGTGGTGCAAATATGCTGGATATGATATCGATAATACCCCCAAGCCCCTTGGCTGCTTTGCGAGGTTTTTCTTTATCTGACGAATCGTCCAGAATATTACTGATCTGTCCAATGGCACTATAGACTTCAGGCACCTTGTTACCAACAACAACCTGGAACTGTCCTCCATTTTCTTTGACTGCAATGATGCCTTCTGTTTTCTCCAGTTTGGCTTTGTCTGCCTTGGCATCGTCCTTCAATACAAACCGTAACCGTGTTGCACAATGAACCAGCGATTCCACATTTTTCTCACCGCCGACCAGTTCTACAATCTCTTTGGCCAGTTTCTCTTGACTCATGATCTGCACCCCCACTTTTTCTCAAACAGGCCCTTTACCGATTTTTTTGCACGCAAAAAACCTAAGCCTTGAGTGAGGGGACACAATGGTCCTGACCTTCTCATGACTTAGGTTTTGCCTGCATAACCAGTAACAATCCCAGTTAAATCGTATTCAATTCCTGTTAATCACATAATATTATGATTAAACCATTTTTGTCAACATTTAAATATTATCGATTAACCACTCGTTCGATATGAACCGTCAGATACAATTTTTCTTCATTGGTCAGCTCGTGGTTATATTCCTTTTTGACAAACAACTCAATTTTCTCCGTACACGCTGCAGCATCCGGATGCTTCTCCTTAATCATGTCATAGAAATGATCATAGTTGTTGTCGTAATGCGTACCACTGAGCACTCGCTGAGAGAAAAACTTCAAATGTGTAATGAAGCGAAAATAACTGAGAGATTCCTCATCAAATTCCATTTTGAAATGATATTTCGCTATATTAATAATTTGCTGGATAAACTTCGTAATGTTCATCGTTGTAATGACTTCTTCGTTCATCTCCGCGTTGACAATATGAAGGGCAATAAAAGCGGCTTCATCGGGTGGAAGCTCAATATTCATGCGGGTGTTGATCTGTTCCAGCGTCCTCAGGCCCAGTTCGAATTCGGGCTTGTACAACTGTTTGATCTCCCACATTAATGCGTTCTTGATCTCCACGCCTTCCCGATAACGTTCGATGGCGAAGTTAATATGGTCTGTAAGAGATACATAGATGTTCTCATTCAGCTTTCGGCCCAGATTCTCACGCGCATACGTGATGATCTCTTCCACAATTTCAATCAGTTCCATCGGAACTTCGCGCAGCAGCATTTTGAAATTATCGGATGTTTGTTTGTTTTTCAATGCAAATACTTTCTGGATGCGGGTCTCGTCTACTTTATCCCCCGGCTTTTTCTTAAAGGCAATCCCACGCCCCATCACCACAAGCTCTGCTCCATCTGCTTGATAGATGCTAATGACGTTATTGTTGATAACCTTTGCTATTTTCACTTCAATCCCCCCGTCACGTTCCACTCTCTTGGCAGTTATACATCGTCTTTTGGGCATACAAAAAAAACCTGAAGCATCAAAAAATAAACTAGACTTGGTGGTCTGCTTTTTTTGGTGCTTAGGTTTTGCCTACTTCGTGTAGTAACAATCCCAGAAACGATATAATTGCGTCAAGTATAGCGCGAACCTAACTATATGTCAACGCTTTCAGTGCGGGGACAAACGGAAGCTCCATGAATTTATGGTTCTTCCGTTTGCTTATAATTAGAACTAATCCGATTTACCTTTATGACTAAGCGTCACCCAAGTTTGTTCCATTGGATTCGATTACATTTTTGTACCACTCAAAACTCTTCTTCTTCAGCCGTGTCAGCTCTCCTTGACCTTCATTATTACGATCCACGTAAATGTAGCCATAACGTTTTCTCATCTCACCTGAGGATGCACTTACAATATCAATAGGTCCCCAGCTGGTGTAACCAATAATGTTCACACCATCCTGAATAGCCTCACCCATTTCAGCTACATGTCGTTTCAAGTAGTCAATCCGGTACGCATCATCCACTTCACCTTCCGGTGTAACCACGTCATTGGCACCAAATCCATTCTCAACAACAAACAGCGGTTTCTGATAACGGTCATGTAGTTGATTGGCGGTAATACGGAATCCTTTGGGATCAATCGTCCAGCCCCATTCGGACTTCGCCAGATATGGATTGGCTACCGAGCCAAATACATTACCGCTGGTCATATTTTTGATAACTTCCGGATCGGTACTGGTTGTACGACTTGAATAGTAGCTGAACCCGATATAATCTACGGTATGATTCTTCAAGATTTCCGCATCACCCGGCTGCATAACAATGTTTAACCCGTGATCTTTGAAGAAACGTTTGGCGTAACCCGGATATTCCCCACGTGACTGCACATCGATGAAGAAATAGGACTCTCTATCTTTTTCCATGCCCTGGAACACATCTTCAGGATTACAAGTATACGGATAGAAGCTTCCTGCTGCGAGCATGCACCCAATCATGGCACCAGGAATAATCTCATGACATGCCTTGACTGCCAGTGCACTTGCAACCAGTTGATGGTGAGCAGCCTGATATTGAATTTCCTTGATGTTATCCCCTTCATTGAACGCCAGCCCCGCCCCAAGGAATGGAAGATGTAACAGCATGTTGATCTCATTAAATGTCATCCAGTATTTTACCTTGTCTTTGTACCGAGTGAATACCGTTGTAGCGTACGTTTCGAATAGCGTTACCAGTTCACGACTTCTCCAGCTGCCATACTTCTCAATCAGATGCACAGGCACATCGAAGTGAGCCAATGTAACCACAGGTTCAATACCGTTCTTCAACAATTCATCAAACAGGTTATCGTAAAATTGCAATCCGGCTTCATTTGGCTGCGCATCTTCTCCTGTCGGGAAAATTCGTGCCCAGGCAATGGAAACACGCAGTGCTTTGAATCCCATTTCGGCAAACAGAGCAATATCTTCAGGGTAACGGTGATAAAAATCGATCGCTTCATGTGAAGGATAGAACTCGTTAGCGAGCGGCGTAAAAGCCGGAACATGACCTTTCATAATGCTTCTGCGGTTCTCTCCTGTTGGCAGCAAGTCAACGATACTCAGTCCTTTGCCATCTTCCAGATACGCGCCCTCCGCCTGATTCGCAGCAATGGCTCCACCCCATAGAAAATCTGTAGGAAATTTAAAATTCGTCATCATCATTCTCCTTCCAAATATGTAATCCAGCTATCCGCTCAAATCGTTAGAAATATTAAAAAGACAAAATATTAAGTTGAACTACACAATTACACATAAACGGAGAGGACAGAAAAAATCTGGAGAAGCGGAGCTAAAAGCTTTCAATGGAAAGCTACTTCGTAAGCATAAACTCACCTTTATCACCGGATTTCCCCTTCTAGAAAGGGATTCAAAAAATCTGGGGATAACAGCGATTGAAAGATTGTTCTGGCTGCGCAGTCGTCCCGTGTAAAATCGTTTGTTCAACTTAAATACAAAAAACCCGAACCAGCCTGGGTACACGATTACGTGTAAACAAGCCAGTTCAGGTTATGCCCATATCGGTAACATTCCCAGATCATGATTATGCGGATTGGATAAAACTTTAGCAAGAATCAGAACAGTTGTCAACTTCTTGAAACCGGTTTAGCTTCGGATTGCCCACTACGATATTTGATAGAACGCAGCACATGTGTCGCCAAGAATCATCTGTTGATCTGATATAGGTAGGGTATTAATGTGATTCATAATGAGACCGTACACTTCAGAATACGTAGCTGAAACGTTGCTCACGGGCCAGTCGGACCCGAACATTAACCTTTGCGCACCAAAGGCTTCTATGGCGATATTCAGATAGGATGTAAAGTCGCTCGGAGTCCAATTTGCCCAATCTGCTTCAGTCACTATTCCTGAAAGTTTACAGTAAGCATTTGGTTGTGCGGCCAATGACTCTAACGATTCTTGCCATGGTGAGAGTATACCTGATTTTATGTCGGGTTTGGCTAGATGATCAAGTACAAATCGCTGTTCAGGAAACGCCTTAACCAGTTCCACGGCATAAGGCAGTTGCTCCTTGGATACCAACAGATCATAGACCAAATCATACTCTTTGAGCAATGAAATTCCGCGCTGAAAGTCTTCTCTTAACACATACTGAAGATCAGGTTCATCCTGTATGACATGACGTACACCCTTCAGATACGGATTGGACACGAGCAGTTCAAGCTGATTTCGAACATCATCCGAACAAAGATCCACCCATCCGACAACACCTTTGATAAATTCGTATCGGTCTGCCAGTTGCAGAAGCCATTCGGTTTCTGTCAGTGATTGTCTCGCTTGTACTGCAATACATCCGTCCATCCCCGATTGAGCTAATAAAGGTTCAAGATCTTGTGGGAGAAAAGATTGACGAATGGCTTTCATCTCTTCTCCAATCCATCCATACTCAGCCATATTGTATTCCCAGAAATGTTGATGTGCATCCAGCTTCATTTTATATCCCTCCAAGGGTAGTTGAATCTAATTATTGTTAAAATGCAATTATATCATCTCATTTCCAAATAAAATCATTAACTTCACACAATCTATTAGCTAAACCAGATCACTAATTATCACATGAATTTTATTTCAATTGTGCGGGTATCCCCCTATATGTAATCATGATATATTAAGTTTCGAAAACGCTTTCAATACATAATTCCGTGGCGATCCCAGTATTGAACAAGTCATGATTTGGTTTGAGTTGAGCTTTCATTATCACAGTTGCTTAACTTCTATTCAATTTCAACCATTCTATCTATAAGGAGATTATGTTGATGAAAAAAAACCGTAAATCGGTCCTCTCTCTTACACTTGTAACTGCCATGATTCTGTCTCTGTTCTCTTCGGCTATGGCTTCCGCTGCTACAGACAACAGTGAACAGGTCAGTACCTCAGCCGCGCCAAGCAAAATGCAGACATACGTGAATGCCATGGAGCCTGGCTGGAATCTGGGTAACTCTCTGGACGCCGTTGGTGAAGATGAAACCGCCTGGGGTAACCCGCGCATTACGAAGGAACTAATTCAGTCGATCGCAGCTGAGGGCTACAACAGTATCCGTATTCCTGTGACCTGGGAAGCCCACATCGGTGACGCACCCGACTACATAATTGATTCCGCTTACATGAATCGGGTTCAAGAAGTGGTAAACTGGGCTCTTGATGCCGATCTCTACGTCATGATCAATCTTCACCATGATTCCTGGCGCTGGATCAGTTACATGGAGAAAGACCATGACAACGTGCTTGCACGTTACAACGCTGCTTGGACTCAGATTGCGGACAAATTCAAAGATGCATCCGATAAACTCATGTTCGAAAGTGTTAACGAACCACGTTTCTCCGAAGGCGGCACAACAGATGCAGCAATTGGATATCGCATGCTGGACGAGTTGAATACTTCTTTTCACAAGATTGTAAGAACTTCGGGTGGAAACAACGCTACACGTCCACTTGTGCTTCCAACGATGCATACCTCTTCCGCTCAGCCTGATCTGGATGAACTGAATAAGACCATTCAAAAATTGAATGACAGCAATATTATTGCAACCGTTCACTACTACGGGTTCTGGCCATTCAGTGTGAACATCGCAGGTTACACCAAGTATAACGAGGAAGTACAGAAGGACGTTATCGACACATTTGATCGGGTATACAATGCTTTTACAGCGAAAGGCATTCCAGTTATCGTCGGTGAGTATGGCTTGCTTGGTTTTGACCAACACACAGGTGTCATTGAGCAAGGCGAAAAACTGAAATTCTTCGAATTTGTTGGACAATATCTGCGTCAAAAACAGATGACAACGATGTTGTGGGATAACGGTCAACACTTCGGTCGCACAAGCTTTACTTGGTCTGATCAGAAATTATTTGATACGATGAAAGCAAGCTGGACAGGTCGCTCATCCACAGCCGAAACGGATCTCGTATATCTTAAACAAAATGAAGCCATTCAAGATAAGAAGGTAAAACTCAATCTGAATGGGAACAAATTCAATTCGTTGAAAAATGGCACTACCCCTCTTGTCAGAGGTAAAGACTATACGATCAAAAAAGATGTACTTACGTTAAAATCCAATCTGTTAACCAAATTAACAGCCTCTGGTGATTTGGGCGTAAATGCCACACTCACGACTGGATTCAATGAAGGTGCTGACTGGAACTTTAATATCATTAAATATGACACACCTAAGTTGAACGATGCAACAGGTACAACCAGTTCATTTGCCATTCCGACTACGTTTAACGGGAACCAACTGGCCACGATGGAAGCAACATATGCAAACGGAGAGAACGCTGGTCCACAGAACTGGACTTCATTTAAAGAATTCTCCTACACATTTAGCCCAGATTACGAACGTAATGTGATTGAGCTGAAACCTAACTTCTTCAATGAAACCAATGATGGCGAAGTCACGCTTAAGTTCCATTTCTGGAACGGAAATGTGCTGACGTACAAAATTACGAAAAATGGAACCAGCGTTGTTGGTGTAACTTCATAATAGTTATAAGGATTCCCCACTTGATCTATACCTGTGGGAATCACGAAACGTTCTGTCCAGAGCCATCGGTTCGAACAGAACGTTTTTCCTTTTAATCAGATATTCCTTCCACATCCATTATGAATGACCGTTCACAATAAAAACGAAACATTCCCACTCTGGCTATGAATGACATACGTCGCACCAAGCCCTTTATATACAAGACCAACTGGAGCCTTGTTACTGGAAACGACATAGAGATGTTGCGGATACCAGCTGTGACACAACTGGATATCCTGGCAACATTGAGGCAGATTATTCTCGAACACAAATGCATTTGTGACCATATATTCGGGACGAGTCTGTTGCATCCCTTCCGTTTCTTGAATATATCGCACAGGAAATGCTCCAAGGGTCTGAAGTTGTTCCCGTTCCTCTTCACTGTGTACAAGCACAACGAAGGCTAATCCCTTTTTCAGTAATAAATCTACAAAATTCATCCCCGCTGCACTGTGTCCTGCTGATACAACAATCATTGCTTCATCCATTGCTGTCTACCTCGCCTTCACATCAGATCCTGCATATATCATCTCAAGTATCTTATGTGCGAATCATAGTCCTCTGTCTGCCTTTCCGCAATTGAGCCGTATCCGATTCTGCACCTTCCTGGTTGATTCTAGACCGTAATCCTGTTCATATCTTGTATAATGCACTCTTTACTCTGTTATTCTCCATATTTCTCGGTCAATCATAAGTGATTCAAGAAACCTGATTAACCGAGCCATAATCGAAGATATATCTCTTTTTAATCGCTTACATGCACAGATTCAAAGCAAGATGTCTTAATACCTTGGCTGAAAGTAATGCAAAAAGGCAAAGGAACCTGATGATACATACCAGTTCCCTTTGCCTTTTATGATTTGTATTTTTCAACATCCATGTTCCAGTACATTTCTATTTCAAACGATCACTTATTGAGGTTCTTTGAATTTTACTACAAGTACTGCTTCTCCATTGGCTTGAACATGGCCCGATGACGTTGCTGTAACAGTTGCTATCACTTCGTTTCCACTTGGGATCAACACAGGTGTAATCAAAGGCAGACCCGCAGCCTGAATGACATCCATGTCAAATTCAATCAACAATTGACCTGCAGTTACACGATCTCCGCTATTCACATGCGCGGTAAAACCGGTTCCTTTTAGTCCAACAGTATTAATTCCGATATGAACCAACATCTGTACACCTGTTTCATGCTCCAGAATCACCGCATGTTTACTCTTGTTCATGACATGTGCGATGACACCATCAAACGGTGCATGCACCTTACCTTCTGATGGCTCAATGGCAATGCCCTCACCCATGTGTTTTTCCGAGAATGCCGGGTCAGGAACCTGCTCCAGAGCAACGACTGTACCATTCATCGGCGAAGCTATTTCGAGCAGATCTACTTTAGGACGATTGCTTGTAACGGCATCGGTAACTGAATTAATACGCGGATTAGATTCCACTGCTTTAACTTCAGTTGATGTTACTCCACTGTTGTCATTGCTTGCGGATTCCTCTGCAACTGGTTGATCCTTATAGCCAAAGAACCAGGTGAGTGTAAAAGCAATGGCCATGGCAACCACGTTGGACAAGATATACAACGGCAGTTGACTGTTCAGATAAAGCAGTGTACCGGGAATAACCGTTACAGCCATGCCCGTACCTTGCAGATGGAACAGGGAAGCGATGAAACCACCCACACCACCACCAACCAGTCCCATAATAAATGGTTTCATATAACGCAAGTTAACACCGAAGATCGCTGGTTCGGTAATCCCTAGAAATGCGGACAAAGACGAAGGCAACGCGAGTGCTTTGAGTTTCATATTTTTGGTCTTCAGACCGACTGCAAGACAAGCTGCTCCTTGTGCAGCCATGGCACAGGTGATAATCGCGTTGAACGGGTTAAATCCCGTTTTCTCTAAGAGTTGAATCTCCAGGAAATTAAAGATGTGATGTACACCGGTAACGACAATAATCTGATGGAAGAATCCAATGATAATACCTGCGATGCCAAACGGAAGATCCAATACGGCAGTTGTTCCATGCAGCACCCACTCTTCTAGGGAATGGAATACGGGACCAATCGCGAAAAGTCCAAGCGTAATCATAACCGTTAACGTAATAAAAGGGGTCAGAATTAAGTCCAGTGCCTCGGGCACTCTTCTTCTTAGTACCTTCTCAAACTTGGCTCCAATCAAACCTACAAAGAACGCAGGCAGAACTGATCCTTGATAACCCACGACAGGTATAAAACCGAACATATGCAGCGGCTGTGCTGATCCATCTGCCACCGCGTAAGCATTCGGTAATGCCGGATTGACCAGCATTAGCCCCAGTACGATACCAAGTACCGGACTTCCGCCAAATACGCGGAATGCGGACCACGCTACAAGTGCAGGCAGGAATGCAAATGCAGTATCCGTCAGGATTTGAGTGAACAACAGGAAATTGGCCGAGATATCATCCGGTGTTGCACCGAATAACGCCAGAATTTCATTCTGGGTAAGTAATCCGCGCAATCCCATGAACAGTCCTGTAGCTACCAGTACGGGAATGATGGGTACAAATACGTCACCAAATGTGCGGATAGCCCGCTGAAAAGCATTTCCTTCTTTTTTTCCCTGACTCTTCACATCATTCTTGGACGTTCCTTCGATGCCCAGCTTCTCAACCTCTTCAAAGATTCGATTCACTGTTCCCGTACCAAAGATAATCTGATATTGACCTGAGTTGAAAAAGGCGCCTTTCACCTTCTCGATATTCTCGACCGTTTTCTGATCAATCTTTTCTTTATCTTTCACCATGATGCGAAGACGTGTTGCACAATGTGCAAATGATGCGATATTCTCTTTGCCCCCGATGGCATGAATGACTTCCTGGGCAATGCGATGATTCTCCGACATGTTATCTCATTCCTCTCACGTAATACTTAATAATGCCATTGAGTTGCTTCAAAATCAGCTTTGCCTCGGCGTGCAAAGAAACGAATGTCCACGCTGTTCCGGCTTGGGAAAATGCGGCTGGTAAAGACCTCTTCCCCATCATTCACAAAGATCTCGACGGAAGACGAATCTACGAACAGTTGGAACTTAATCACTTCCGCAGTAAGTGTGCACTTTCGCACAACGCCATTCTGCTCTGCCAGATCGGTACCAGACATCGTCCGATCCAAGACAACTTTCTGCTGAATCCGATCATACAGAAGAACCGTTTTTTCAGTTTCACTTGCTCGGAATTCGATGCCTACTATCTCTGCTTCTACAAGGCTTATCTCACATATCAGCTCATAGGTAATCCCATTAAAACCAGTGAAAGATCGACTCTCATTGTCAATCGTTGCGCGAATATGAGCGCCTTTCTCCTGTTGACGCAATTGGACCATCTCTGCAACTGGTTGTTGGATCAACTTCCCGTCTCGGAGTGACAATTGCCGAGGAATGGTCAGGCAATGAGCCCAGCCACTATCATCTGTCGGATATTCCAGATCGGGAAGTCCCATCCATCCAACCAGAATACGTCTTCCGTCCGGGCCCTGCATGGTCTGCGGAGCATAGAAATCGAATCCACGATCCAACTCCTGAAATTCACCATGTTTGAACTCTCTCGTCTGAAGATTGAGCGGCTCACCATTCAGATAACCGGACTGAAAAATATTCTGATAATGATCTCCCGCAGCTTCTAAGCCTTGTGGGGAAAAGACAAGTACACCTCTCCCGTCCATCTCCATATAATCCGGGCACTCCCACATGTAGCCAAAGGAGGTTAATTGCGTACGAATTTCACCAAGAAACTCCCAATTTTTCAGATCAATGGAGCGATATAGCACTGTACATCCTGTCTCGTCTGTTCTCTGCGCACCAATTACACCATAATACGTGTCTCCTTGTTGCCACACCTTGGGATCTCTGAAGTTTTCCGTGTATCCGGCTGGCACAGACGAGATCACGGGATCATTCAGTTTGGTTACTGAACCGCTTTCATCCATGACTGCCAAGCATTGATACGGATGTCTGACCCAAGCCTTATCCCTCGTATTGCCTGTGTACAGCAAATGCAGCTTGCCGTCTTTTTCAATCGCACTGCCGGAATAAGCTCCGTGTGAATCATACCTGCCACCCGGTTCGATTCCAATTCCAACGTTTTCCCAGTTCACCAGATTCTTCGAGCGGGTATGATACCAGTATTTCATGCCATGTTCTGTCCCAAGTGGAAACCACTGATAGAACAGATGATAATAACCTTGATAATATACAAAGCCGTTAGGATCATTAAGCAGACCTGTTACAGGCTGAATATGGTAACTCTGTCTCCAAGGACATACAGATATCTGTGCTTCAAGCTTTGCAATCTCTCCAGGCTCCGCTTGCTCAATTCGTCTGTAGCGTTGCTCTCTAGTCATTTTCATAGCTGTTCTCCATTCTTGCTTATATAAGTTAGACCAAGAAATTTTACACTGGGACTACGATGCCAGAACAATCCTCCGATCGCTGTTATCCCCAGATTTCCTGATCCCTTTTCTAAAGGGTGAAATCCGGTGCTAAAGGCGAACACTACGTTTCTTCAGATTTTTTCTGCCCTCTCCGTAAATGCTTATTTCTTATTTAACTTATACGAAAATCAAATATAGGAACCGGTTCCGTTGAATACAAAAAAAATAATTCCATATGGCATTCATGCCTGCCCGTGTTCGCATATCCCAATTGGATATTCACAATGGAACCGGTTCGATGGAATTATCATAAAGGATGTTTTTATAATTTGTCAACGCTTTCTCGAGGAATAAGTTCAACATCAAGTGTTGTTCGTTCCTCCACCGATTCGCCTTTGACCAGACGAATAATGTGATTCGCGGCTACTTTCCCTGCCTGCAAATAATGATATTTCACAGTCGTCAGCGTGGGGTGAATCATCTCCGTAATATCATACCCGCCGAATCCGGTAACGGACAAATCTTGAGGTATGCGGATTTTATTGGAGAACGCAATCTTCATCACACCCAGTGCAATATTATCCGTAGCCCCGACAATGATTGTTGGTGTGATCTCTTTCAGGATGGCTTCAGCGGTAACGATGGCTTCAGACATCTTAAAGCTTGTCTCATAATACTTCACTTCACATCCACCACACTCGGCGATTGCTCGCTGGAACCCTTGTTTACGATAGATCCCTACCGCCCGATCCTTCTCGCTAACTCCCATATACACGATCTTGCGGTGACCCTGTTCGACAACATATCTACCCATCTCATAACCTGCCTGGTCATCATTGTGAACCAGACTGTGCAATTGATCATGCTGTTGCCCTACCAATAACACCGGAATCCGTATATCCTCAACGGCCTTCAGATGTGCTTCAGTCACTTCAGCAGCCAGCAGAATAATACCCGATACCTTCTGTCGTGCAAAATCATAGATGGCATCAATCTCGCGCTGCATGTCCTGACTCGTATTTGCGATCAGCATCTGATACTGATTACTCCGCAGTTCTTCATCAATTCCGATCAATGTCTGAGATGTAGCAAAAGAATCGAGACGTGGCACAACCGTACCGATAATACTGGTCTTCTTGGCCTTCAGACTCTGTGCAAATGTGTTGGGAACATAATTGTATTGTTTGATAATACGCTCAATCTTCTGGCGTGTATCTTCACTAACCGATCCCCCATTCAGGAAACGAGAGACCGTGCTTTTCGCAACACCTGCCATCTGAGCGATATCAGAAATCGTTTTATTCATAAAGACTCCTCTTGTTTCTATTAGCTAGTTTACCTTTTATTATACTTCGAATCGCAAACCCATGGGGAATTTGATTCAACTCCATTTATCGCACGTCTATTGTACATTCCCGATGTAATAACAAAAGCCCGATATCAATGTCGCTCATACAAAAGTATGATCCGACATTCATCAGGCTGTTAAACATCCATATAACACGTTTGCACAGACCATCACGGCAAGGATAATGCCTATTCCTACTGACTCAAACTTCAATAATAATAGGCAAGATCATAGGTCTTCTCTTTGTTTGAGCGTATATATAGTGACCGATCTCGTCTTTTAGCTTTCTTTTGATCACATTCCACTGATTCACGCCAGCCGCGGTTAATTCACCCATCCGATTTAAAACCAGCTCATGAATCTCATGCATGAATTCTTCCGAGTCCTTAACGAATACAAACCCTCTGGAGATAATTTCAGGTGACGTGACCATCTGTTTTTCCGTTTTGCTCAATGTGGTTACTATTACCAGCATGCCATCGGATGACAGTTGCCTGCGGTCACGCAGTACAATATTGCCGACATCACCCATGATCAGACCGTCTACGAGACTGTTCCCTGATGCAATTTTGGGACCCAGCGAAGCAATGCCGTCTTTGTACTGGACCATATCCCCATTATTCACGATAAACACATGATCACGCTCTATACCTACGGATTCAGCAAGCAGTCTGTGTTGATACAACATGCGAAACTCACCGTGGATCGGAATCAGGTAATTCGGTTTCATCAGAGTAAGCATCAATTTGAGTTCTTCCTGACTGCCGTGTCCGGAGACGTGCATTCCTGCTGCACCACTTGAACCATATATCACACGTGCTCCGAGAACATACAGGTTATCAATTACATGTGCAAGATTTCGTTCATTACCCGGAATGGCTCCGGCAGCAATAATGACCGTGTCCCCGGCGTTAATTCTTACGTGAGGATGTTTACCGGATGCCAAGCGTGACAATGCTGCCATCGCTTCTCCCTGGCTACCGGTGCATAATACAACGACTTGTTCAGGTGGAAACTGATCCGAATCGATAGCTTCAATCAACAATCCGTCAGGAACTTGCAAATACCCCAATTCACTGGCCACCGATACCACATTAACCATACTTCTGCCCAACAGTGCCAGTTTGCGCCCCGTCTCGAATGCTGCATTCACAATCTGCTGTACCCTGCTGACATTCGACGCAAAAGTAGAAATGAATACTTTTTGTTTTGCACGGATAAAGGCATCCAGAATGTGGTCTCCCACAACACGCTCGGAAGGTGTAAATCCAGGTCTTTCTGCATTGGTACTCTCGGAGAGCAAAATATGGACACCCTGTTTGCCAATCTCGGCCATACGGTGCAGATCAGGGAAAGGTCCATGTACAGGCGACATATCAAATTTGAAATCTCCGGTATGCACAACATTGCCTGCTGGAGTCTGAAAAAAGATACCAAGACAATCCGGTATACTATGACTGGTTGCGAAAAAAGAAACCTCGATCCCTCCCAGCGTAATGCTGGAATGAGCATCGATCGTATGCAAGTCGGCCTTGCGCAGCAGCCCATGCTCTTTCAGTTTAAGTTCGATCAGCCCACGAGTGAGCCTAGATGCATACACCGGGATGTTCATTTGTTTTAATAAATAGGGAATGCCACCGATGTGATCTTCATGTCCATGGGTAACTACAAGACCCCTTACTTTATCTAGGTTCTCCAGCAGATACGTTACATCCGGAATGATCAGATCAATACCAGGCAATGTTTCATCGGGAAACTTCGAACCACAGTCAATCACGATGATGTCCTGATGGTACTGGATGAAATACATATTCTTCCCTATTTCATTCACGCCGCCAAGTGCAGCGATATACAGTTTGTTGTGGGCTAGATTCAACTCTGTTATTCCTCCTCTGCGTGGCAATCGTATACGATACGGATCTATATTCCTAGTATGGAAGCAATCGCCTCAGTTATGCATTTCAGCGTGATTATGCCAAAAAAACCACCATGGAATTTTCATTCCATAGTGGTTTATACGAAAAATAAATGCGGTTACACCAATGATTTATCACGCTGTAGTAATACGTCTTGTTCATAGGTTTTGATATCGGTGATCCACTTTTCACGAACTGGAACGCCTTGCTGAGCACAATAGTAGTCCCAGATCGCGCCAAACGGATAGGATTTGAACTCTTCCGTTAAGGCAAGGCGCAACGTGTAATCCCCTTCCAACTCGGCTTGTTTCAAAGCATCCACCGGTTCGAGCATCGCTCGGAGAAGGGCTTTGATCGTGTTGCGAGTCCCCACAACCCATGCAGCTACACGGTTAATACTTGCATCAAAGAAATCCAGTCCAATATGTGTGGTCGCAAGCAGATCATGTCGAACCAGTTCACGGGCAATTTCCAGCAACTCATCGTCCATAATTACCACATGGTCACTATCCCAACGCATCGGGCGGCTTACGTGAAGCAGAATGCCACTTGTAAACAAAGACAAGGACGACAGTTTATTGGAAATAACCTCTGTTGGATGGAAATGACCCGCATCCAGGCAGATTAACGTATCATTTTGCAAACCGTAACCCATATAAAATTCATGAGAACCCACCACATATGCTTCCGAACCCAGACCAAACAACTTACTCTCTACCGCGTCCAGGTTGTGCTCCGGGTTAAGTGGTTCGCCGAATACTTCATCCAGCGATTCTTTGAGACGTTTGCGTGGTGTCAACCGATCAACCGGATTATCTTTGAATCCGTCCGGTACCCATACATTGGTTACACAAGTCTGACCAAGCTGTTCCCCGAAATAAGCACCAATCCGGCGGGACGCCTTACAGTGATCAATCCAGAACTTGCGAATCTCAGAGTCTGGATGACTGAGCGTGAACCCGTCACTTGATTTTTCATGGGAAAAACATGTTGGGTTGAAGTCCAGACCAAGTCCTTGTTCTTTGGCCCATTTCACCCAGTTCTCATAATGCTTTGGCTCAATCTGATCCAGTTCAACCTGCTCGTCGGTATCCGTGTAAATCGCGTGCAGATTGACCTTATGTTTGCCGGGAATCAGAGCAAAAGCTTGCTCCAGATCGTTACGAAGTTCTGCAGGTGTGGTCGCAGCCCCCGGATATTGACCTGTCACGGAAATACCACCTGTTAACTCCCCATCTTTATTCAGAAAACCTTTGACATCATCGCCTTGCCAGCAGTGTACGGATACTTTGATCTCCGCGAGTTTGTTCAGTACCTCTTCCGTATCAATTCCGTGCTGGGCATACAATGCCTTGGCTGCTTCATACGCTTGCTTGACTTGGTTATCCATCCGCAAGAACCCTCCTAATTTAACGTGTAAATGCTGCCGGTACACCGCCATCAATGGTCATCATACAACCGGTTGTTTTTTCGGATTTCGAAGAAGCAAAGAATGCAATTCCCTCCGCAATATCTCTTGGATAGATATTCACGAGCAATGTCGTCCGTTTGCGATAATACTCTTCCAATTGATCCGGTTCAATCCCGTATGCCGCTGCACGTTCATTTCTCCATGAACCGTTCCAGATCGCTGACCCCTGTAGAATGGCATCTGGAAGAATCGTGTTGACACGAATGCCATACTCTCCGCCTTCTGCTGCAATACAACGTGCCAGATGTGCTTCCAGCGCTTTCGCTGAGCTGTAAGCAGAAGCACTTTTACCTGCATACACCGAGTTCTTGGACCCGATAAATACCATGCTTCCCCCAATGCCCTGTTGTTTCATCAGCTTGAATGCTTCACGAGCCACGAGGAAATACCCTGTGCCCAGTACATTCATGTTCAGGTTCCATTCTTTCAGGGACGTTTCGTCAAATGGGCTGGATGTGGCCAATCCTGCATTATTTACGATGATATCCACTCCGCCATATTGCACAGCAACATCTGCATAAGCAGATTGAACGGCTTCCTCATCGGTTACGTCCATTTTCAGCGCATAAGCACGATTCGCACCGTACTGATCATTGATTTCCTGTGCTACTTTCTGTGCGCCCTCCAGGTTGAGATCAGCAAGCACCACATGTGCGCCTTCAGATACCAATCTGCGTGCTGTTTCACTTCCGATCCCGCCTGCTCCACCTGTGATAAACGCCACTTTACGGGAGAATTCGGTTTCTGCCGGAGCCAGAGACAATTTGTACAACTCCAGCGGCCAGTACTCCACATTGTAAGATTCGTTTGCACTGAGCGATACGAATTGACCCAGGCTAGTAGCTCCACGCATAACGGCAATGGCTCTGTGATACAACGCTCCGCTTACTTGGGAAAGCGCCCAGCTCTTGCCTGTATTGATCATGCCCACACCTGGAATGAGGATAACGCGTGGTGCCGCTTCGAACATGACATCACCTTCGTTTTTGTTGCTCTCAAAATACTGTTGATATTGCTCTTTGTAGGCCGCGACACCTTCTACCAGCTTGGCTTTTAAGCCTTCAATATCTTCCACATCCGGTGTCCAATCGATGAACAGAGGTACCACTTTGGTATGTACCAGATGATCCGGGCAAGCCGCACCCACCTGAGACAATTGCGGAGAATCCGCCCCGCCAACAAAAGCAAGTACGTCCTCTTGATCGTCAAAGGACAAAATCATTTTTTTGCTATCCGATACCGCTCCACGAATTGTTGGCATTACACGTGATACGATCTGACGACGAACATCAGCGGCCAGTGCCGGGTGTTTCACACCACCGAACAAACTCCCTTCGTCCACCCGTGCTTCGATGAATGCTTCGGCTTCATTGATGATCTTGATGGTCTGAGCGTAACATTCCTCGGATGTTTCTCCCCAAGTCACAAGTCCGTGTTTTTCCATCAGTACGAGTTCGGCATTGGGATTCGAGAATACGCTTTCAGCAATCATTTTAGATAACGTAAACCCTGGACGTACGTAAGGCACCCATACAAATCGATCACCGTAGATCTCTTTCGCCAATTCCTTGCCGTTATGCGCACAGCAAAGGCTGATAATCGCATCCGGATGAGTATGATCCACATGTTTATATGGAAGGAACGCATGCAGAAGAGTCTCGATGGAGGCGCGCGGGTGCTTGGCATCAATCATGCAATGTCCCAGATATTCAACCATCTCTTCATCCGACATGGATTCACGTTCAATTAATGGTCGAATGTCTTCGAGCCCAAGTCCGGTAAAATGTTTCGCTTCCATGGAACCCAGATCAGAGCCGCTTCCCTTCACATACATTACTTCTACATCACGACCACGAAAATCCTTCACTGTCGTTTTGGTAGACGTATTGCCACCGTAGATGTTACATACACTGCGATCAGTTCCAATCAGATTGGATCGGTAAACCAACTGCTCAAGTCCTGTTGTTTTCTCAGATGCCTGCGATGCATTCCATAAACTCTGTACCATTTGTTTCCCTCCGATAATGTTTGTTTTATTCCTAATCTGAGTTTAACATCTTTGTTTTGTTTTGAAAACAAAGATGTTAAAACTAAACGGAAATATTCAAAAGTCATAGTGGATTAAGCACTTTTATTAAAAAAACACCCTGACGTGAACGTCAGAGTGTTCCTGTTTCATCGGCGGATTAGAAAATCCCCGCTTTTTGGGAAGTATTTTTAATACCATAGGTATCATTAACTACGGTGTTGCCAAAACTCGTTAGGCTTCCGTTCGGGCCTGTTGCCATGTCCAGATAGTTCAGACCGGAGCTATTTCCGTACCAAGACCACGCAAGCCAGCCTACCCCTTTTTCCTGACCATATCTCATGATGGCATACTCGTCCACATCACCATTCGTGTGATATCCCCCGAATTCACCAATGATCAGAGCTAATCCTTTGTTCAGCACATTCTCCATATTGGCTTTGACCGTTGCAGCATCTTTGCCAGCATACTCATACATGTGAATGGAGAAGACGGTGTTTTTCTGAGAATCGGCTGCAAATACACTTTGTCCATAATCCACTATGGATTGAGGGAACTGTCCCCATCCGGCTGCATCCACAATTAGCGTATTTTTGATTCCCGCATTTCTTAGTTTCGGAATGGCTTTTTTGTAGCCATCAGCCCACGCACTTCCATTCCATGTTCCATACCATTCATTGGCAATGTTGACGATTACCCGATCTTCTTTGCCAATCAAAGCTTCCTTAATGCTAATCCAGTAGTTCACTGCCGCATCCAACGAATTATAGTCATCTTTCCCTGTGGCGTCATGAACCTCGAGTACAGCTATCATTTTATTTTGGTTAACCACGTTAATTATATTTTTAACAGCGTTCAGATCGTCTTTGGTGTACAGGCTACCATTCGAAAGAACAATGCGTACCGTATTCGCACCTGTTTTGGCGATTGCAGGGATAGCGATATTCAAATCATTCTTGAACCAGGAATGTCCGTGATTAACACCTCTCATGACAAAAGCCTTACCTGTGGAATCATATAACTTGTTACCGCTTACATAAAATCCAGTAGCAGCAGATGCTTTAGGGGCGGCACTCCCCAATGCCATGAACATAAGAGCAGCAATAACCGTGAAGATTGTACACTTTTTCAGATTAACCATTCGTTTGGAACCTCCTGTATTTGTTTTTTTTATTTCAATTAACCTTGCTCCAGGCAAAAAGTTAACTAAAATCGTTGGTAATAGAAGTTTTTTGGTTATTAAATAAATCACAATTAACTTTATATAAGTTACGTTATTTAGTTTAAATAAACTTTATCGTTAAGGTTATGAAGTTATAATAAGTTGAAAACGCTTACCAGTCAAGATCTTTTTACCATGATTAGGAATCATTTGTTTTTACATAACACAGCAAAAAAGGCTCTCTCCCCTCACAATCGTTCGGAGAAAGAACCCTCTGTATTATTAACGACAGTTAACTCTTGTTTAAGTCTTGTTTATCTGTTGTTTAATCCCTGATTTAGACTAAATGTCTTCCTTAACTCCCGCCAATACCAACCCAACCCGGTACTGTGGTCTCACCCGAATCTCATTAAACTTTCCGACCTCCACGCCCTTAAACCGCTCCACATAAGCCTGATTCACATAACGCTCAATCGTCCCTTTTCGAATTGGGGTTATAGACAGACGAAGCGCGTGATCAGCCAGCAAATGACGGGATTGCTTCAAACCAAGCATCCAGTTGTGCCCATAGTGAATATGATCTGTTAACATCTGATGATGAATATGTGCTGCAGCAACGTCACCTTTATAATCAATCTCAATCCACACGTCATCTAATTGTTCCGGCCACGCTGTGTCCAATCTCAGTGTTGCTGCATACTCTTTCGGATATTCAACCTCTACAGCAGGCTCATAAGGCGTAACTTGGAATGTGTAAGTACTGAATATTCCCTGCTTCGACTGGGATGACACAGCATATGTAGAAGCTGAAATATGCTCTGGAGCCGGATAAAAGGATACCTCCATCTCTGGTTGTTCCACGGATGTGCATATGAGCATCTCATTCTGTACATACAGATGACTGCTGCTAATTACAAGCCTATCTTCTCCGCCCACACAGAAACGGTAGGCATGTAATGCCTCTTCACGGGTCAATGTAATGATACGTATGATTATACCGTCCGATGTTGTGATTCGCAGATGATGGTCCTTGCCTGCAATCGGGTGAATCACAACTTCATTCCCCTGCTCCGATATTTTACCTTCGGGCATCTCCACATTTGTAACAGATGATGCATCAATAACATACTCAGGCATCATACCTTCATGGGCATAAAAGACTGCCGTAAGCTCCTGATTTACCATAAATCGGGTCAGTGGCTGAACGGTAGCACTAATGATCTTCATTCCATTCAAATTCATATGGAAAGGCAGAATAGCCGCCATGCCGGATTTCAGCTGCATCGTTCCTTCTCTTGGATAAAAAGCAGTCCCTTTGCTGGTATGCAGCTCCAATTGGATATCTCGATCAGGCAACGCCACATGATCCTGATAATTATTCATGAACAGGAATCCCGAGCCATCTTGTTGGCGAACAGACCAACGCATATCCATCGTGTTCTCAGGTGTTATCGCATGTTGACCATCCGGTACAACACAGCCCATTGGGGCAAGCAACTCACCGTATGCTTCTAGGAACATGGACAAGCTTCGAATGCGGTCATACGATTCACCAATACGTCCAAATTCTCCGAGTGGGGCTTGGTAATCATACGTCATTTTCGGCAATGCCTGTTCGTTCATATAAGATTTTTGCCCTACCGGATTGGTACCGCCGTGATACATATAATATCCGACCAGATTACTGCCATTTGCCAGCTTCACAATGGTCATCGCCTCGACACTGTCCGCATCAACAACCGGACGAGCGTTATAACTGACCTGCATGCCACCAGCAAGCTCACAATACGCAGCAGGGTACTCCAGACTGTCATAATCCACTTCTTCCACAGGATTCATATGAAGATCCCGGAATAAATACTCCCGGCTTGGAGGTTGATTGGGAATCCATGGTGTGTAAGCATACCCCGCGAGCATGGGCAATGTTCCTTCTTCAGGCACCGCAGCATTCCCCCAGGCCGTGGCAGTATAGAACATGGGGTGCATACCGACTTCTTCGGCAATACGGCGAAGCAACTTCAGATGTTCACGCCCGTCCCGACCAGAGGAAATGTACTTGTCACGTGTATAACCCCAGGTATCCATGGGTGCGCCAGCGTGCATGTACTCATTTTCCAACTGTACCCCGATAACAGGGCCACCCTCCTGATAAAAACAGCCGTTGAGCTGACGGGCAATCTCCCGATATAATCGCTTGGCATAATACAGATACCCTTCATCGTTCGATCTCACTTCAAATGGATAACTGAATAACCAATCTGGCATCCCGCCATTACGAACTTCCCCATGACAGAATGGACCAATCCGCACGATCAATGGCAGCTGATGTTTGCCGCATAGATCCACAAAGTGCCGCAAGTTCAGGTTTCCTGACCAATTAAATTCGCCTTCCTGCTCCTCGTGAAAATTCCAGAAAACATAGGAAGCGACAATGCTCACCCCGCCTGCCTTCATCTTCAGTAATTCTTCTTCCCACTGCAAGTAAGCGAATCTGGAGAAATGAAACTCACCTACCACGGGAATATGCGGTTTAGCATTACGAGTCATATAATAGTTGGTAAAATCATACGATTCCCCTCGTGGGCTTTTGCCGCCACTGCCAGTCATACGACCCGCACGAATGTCCTTATCTTCCGCGTCCAATGTAAAGCGAATATGGCTTCCTGCTATACTATCGTTCATGGATTATATAACTCCTTTGGTATAGATGGGATATGGTAGAATCGATTATCAATTATCGATGGATGATTGCCCCTTGATGATTGGGGTTCTTCTCCAGAACCCCTTCCAACTCAAGTTCGGCTTCACTTGTCCGACCAAGGCCAAGAAGACCTAATGCTCGCATGTATCGGCAATGTTCTTCATTTCGCTGATCTAGATCGTCGTGAAACACTAGGAAATCGGGCAGAGATACCGCAAAATAATCCATTCGGATGTGATCATGCATATGTCTTTCCGCATAGTCAATGAGTTTGTTAAAGCGTCGGTTTGCTTCCTTCACATTGCCAAGCTTCTGCCAGGCCAGGCCCTGATAATAGATGGATTCCGGCGGTTGGTCATTATAAAACATCGCGCTTGCCGGTTCATTCAAACCGATTGACGCCCTCTGAAAACTCTCCTCTGCCGCCTGATTCTTCTTCAGTTGCTGGTAGGCACAGCCAAGATAAAAGTAAACTGGGTTGTCTCCGGCTCCTTCCAATTTACCTTCACCTAAGTTCTCCGGGTAAACCAAAGCCTTCTTCAACAATTCCAATGCTAGTTCAGGTTGTTGTTTCTCCAGATTTTGCTTCGCCAGTCCCGTCAGTGCAGTAACATATTGTCCAGTTACCTTGCCTTCTCCACCCTCCCATGGATGAAACCGCCGGGTCTGAAGTGCATTCCATGCTTCTTGATGACTACCTTGCATATTCAATAAAGTCACCCACTCGATATACAGATCATCACGGTGGTGAACCAACTCCATATGTTGTTCCAGCAATTTGATTCGATGCTCGCAGGAATACCCTATCTTCTTGTGCAATTGATCCAACTCGTAGAAGATTCGGGCATCCAGTGAATCCAAACGGAAAGCTTCCTCTAGTGATGCCAGTGCAAGATCGGGGCGATTCAGCTTGTTATAATAAGCCAGACCCAGATTCCGATGTACAGTCGAATATGCATCCACCTCGCGTGAAGTTTCCCAATGGGTGATTGCTTCCTCATAGCGTTTATGATCATATAACCAATTTCCCAGGTAATAGTGAGCACGCGCATCATTCGAATCCACTGCCAATGCATCCTGAAGTACCATGAATTCAAATAACGTGTTAGGAAAGCAATAATCCGTTGGAGCAACTTTCCCCTGCTTTTGATATTCCCGGGCCTGCTCCACATCCCCCAGTTGACGATACACGTAGGCTTGGGCATAACCAACCATAGGATACGGCTGTGAATTTTCGGATTCAACATAGGAGAGTACCGTCAGTGCTTCTTCCCACAACCCACAATCCGCGTAATCCGCGGCTAGATTTAGATAATTATGAACGTCTCCTCGCATCAGACGATGGAAATGCTCACGCGCTTGCTCCGCTTGTTCTCTCTCTGAAGGTTCAGTTGCTCCACTGTAGATCAGGACTAATTCATGTGCAGCTCCAAATTCAACCGGGTCCAGTGTCAATGTCTCACGCGCATATTGGATCGCCTGCTTATCTTGACCCAATCTACGCAGCAAAGCCACTTTCAGATGTCGAGCCTTATAATTTCTGGTGTTACGAATCAGCGAACGTTCGATGTGATCCAAAGCTTCGATGTAGCGATGTTGCCCCGTATCGATCTGAGCAAGCATGTAATAACCCGTATCCTGATACTGTGCAGACCATACGGCTTTATACAGTGCTGCGTAGGCTTCTTCCTGTTTCCCCTGTAATTTCAAACTCAGACCGAGTTGGTAAAATGCTTCACTATCATACGGATTCGTATTTTTCCACGTCAGCGATTGAACGGCCTGTCTGAAATGCTTCTCTGCATCTTGGAACAACCCTCTACGCAGCAGCAATGTGCCATACGCTATGTTTAGACGAATATCCGTTGCATCACGCTTCAACCCTTCCAGATAATAAGGTTCCGGTTCATACGTGGCATGCCGATATTGCTCCAAATGAAGACCAGCCAGATATAGTTGTTCATTCGTACGAATCTCGGATGGTAGCGGGAGTGGTGTGGCCGGATCTGGAACTTCCTGAATCTCAGAACGTTCAGGCTGATAGGCCACGAGTACTCTTCCTTCCGCACTTCGAACACTTAACTTCAACTGATGCCATTCATCTTGTCCGCTCCACGGAAATGAAGATTTATATAGTTCCGTAGGTGAGATATTACATCTCTCATGGAGATATACCGTGGTTGGACCTATCACTTCAACGGTCACTTGTTCAAAAACCGACGTCGCATATACCCTCACGGTTACCATTCCGGTCGTTTCATCCTTTTCCAGATTAACCGCTGCATCAATCGATGCATTTTTGACCATACCAATTCCTTTATACGGCATAAAATACTGTGAAAATGATTTCGCTTCATAAGGCTGTAACCATGTAAAATCAGGCTGATTATCGGTATAGATCCCGGTCATTAATTCAATATAAGGTCCATCCTCGTCCGTTAACTGACGATCCCAGGCTTGCCCAAATTCCCCGTTCCCCCAGGTCCATTGCTTCTTGCCCGGAGAAATATGATGATTGGCTACATGCAACAAACCTGCCTGAATCCCATGGTCATAACCCCCTACAAAATTATAATCCGACTTATAAGCCATATAGGATGTGGGAACCGGTATGTTTTTGTATCGCGAGATATCCACACCTTCGGAATAGTCCATTTTGTAATAGGTGCCGGTTGCGATGGGAAAGCGGGATACGTCCCGTTTTCCGTGGTCCAGCACAGCCGTTACATCAGGCGGAAACACGGATTGCGTATGATCGTTGACGGCTACAGCCGGGTTGGCCCACCATAGAAAAGTTTGAGGTGCGCTGGTGCGATTGTATACCTCGGCATGGATTTCAAGATAGGCTTTGCCGGGATGTAATGTGAAGCCAGCGGTCATTTTGGTGCCATACATGCGATCAATCTCACCCACCCACACGGTAGCGCTTCCATCTTCATTACTGCTAAATGTATAGTCGACTGGACCAAATGTGTTGGGCCGATGATGCTGTGGCCAGTTGAATTCAATTCCTCCGGAAATCCATGGCCCTGCCAGACCCACGAGCGCAGGTTTAATCACCCGGTTATAATATACAAAATCGTAGTTGTTGGTCCGATCCAGCGCACGATAGATCCGTCCCCCCAGTTCGGGCATCATCTCGATACGTACATATTCATTTTCGAGAATAATTAATCGATACGACTTCATTTGGGCCTCATCTTCAATGCTGTCGATCACGGGATGCGGGTACACTTTACCCGAACTTCCCTGGTAGATTCTCTTTTCAAGAAACATCGGATTTTTGTCCGGTTTACCTGTACCATAGGTTAGAATATCTCTGGGTTCTTCCCATATGCGAACATTTGGTGTCGCTGTCACGTGATTCAACTCGCTCACTCCTCGGCCTCGTATATATTGTGATCATACGCTTCGACGTGCAGGAAGAACATTGACATTAAGCGGTTCTTGATGGACGATCTTCGGATTCCCACATAACCAAAGAGAGTACCTGTCCACTGAATAATGCAGTGAAAGGTACTCTCTGATCGATCTTGATTAACTTATCTTCGACGTGCAAAATCCACAAATCTGAACTTGTCCGGTCGATGCCTCGACTCCGTATACTGAAATTGACTGGCATCCTCCAGGTACACCTGGCTCCTCACCACAACCACATTATGGAACCCTTCAAGGTCAAGCAGTTCCCTGTCCTCAGCGGTGGGTTCTTCCACCAAAATCTCTTTTTTGGCAAACGAAATGGAAAGCCCCAGCTCTTGCTCAATGTACTCATAGATGGAATCATTACAGATCTCTTTGCTGAGCCCAGGAACAAGCCGCTGGCTGATGTAATCTTTGTCCAGTATGACATGCTCTCCATCCACTTTACGCACACGTCTGATCTCCCAGACCTGTTCATTCAGACCAAAGTTAATTTTCTTGTGCAACGCCTGATCCACCTGCTGCTCTTCAAAAACCTTCACATACGTTTGAGCGCGATGTCCCATTTTTTTGGCTAATTCCTTGAAGCTAACCAGACCTGAGATGGGAAAATCGATCTTGCGTATGTCCAGTACAATCGAACCCTTGCCTTGAATCTTCTGAATATAACCTTCTTCATACAACATTTTCAATGCCTTGCGAATAGTCTCTCGAGACGTTTGATAACTTTCCGATAGGTCCAGTTCCGATTGAAGCAGCGTACCTGCCTCAATCTCTCCGGTCCGAATACGATCTGCAATATCTTGATATATCCGGATAAATTTATTATTCATTATTCATCACCATTGTTCATTACCCTTTTTTTATCATATTGGCAACCATTATAGCATTAAAAACCAATCAAGCGGTAATGGCATTACTGGCGATGATCGCAGTATCACATGTAAGAATCAAATCAATCTAGATATGACGATCGAACGCTGACGCTTTCTCCACTTGATCTGTACGGTTCTCATCCATGACTTGAATCAGCTTATTTAAGCGGAAGATCAGCGCTGCAGCTTCCGATCTGCTTAAATGCTGCATGGGACGGAAGCTGCCGTCTTCATATCCGGTAATCATGTACAAACCCGCAAGTTCCTGCACTTCTTCTTTGGCCCAATATGATACATCAGTCTGGTCGGTAAACGCTCTTGGGGAAGTCAGCGGTTCCGGTCTGATTTTGCGAACAACATTTGCTATAATCTTGGATGCCTGTTCACGTGTTACCAGCGCATACGGAGCGAATTTGCCGTTCCCCATCCCTTGAACCATATCATGATGAACGGCTGCCTTAATCTCAGGAGCGAACCAATCATCATCGTTCACATCCTGGAATCCATGCTGTTCATTAACCGTTGTGTCCACACCCATCAAACGCACAATCAATGCGGTAAACTCTGCACGTGTGATCGGACGGCGTGGTTCGAAGCGTGTTTCACTTACACCTTGAATGATATTTTGTTCCGCCAGCCAGGTGATCTGGTCTCTATTGAATGTTTGGCTGATATCAATAAATTTGATATTTTTTTTCGCAGGTACATCAGGTTGCTCAGACGGTTCAGGTTGTGAACTCACCTCATCGGCTTGTTCCAATGTAACGTTTGGACTCGGGGTTGCACCGCCACCGCTCCAGGCGGATGGTGGATACGGAAAAGTCATGGCTGCTGCCCGTTTGCTTTCACTTTTTTCACCCGCTGAATTCTCTGTCCATACAACCACCTCATAATGCTGCTCGGCATTTAGCCCTGTCCATACATAACTGCGCTGCGTGCCACGGTAGATCTCACGATCTTTATGGGTGATCACAATTACCTCATTCATTGAATCCAGTTCCCAAGTTAGCTTAATCGTATTAGTACCTTGCGCTATGGCTGCTACTGTCAGTTCCTCGGAAGGCAAAGTCTCGAATTCCGGAACCTGGAGCGCCTCACCCTCCCCTGCCTCATTGAATGGAATGATTGCAAAGTCAGTATAACGCTCTGCACTATTTAATTCTGACACATGTATGGATGTCTCCGTTGTTGTCCCCACAAGCTCTTCATTTCGATAGACCCGATAACCCGCAGCACCAGGAATCAGTTCCCATACAATGTCTGCACCATACATCGAACGTCCCTCTACTACAGGAGGAGAAGAAGCACTACCGGGCAAAGTCATGGCATGAAGGTAATAACCACCATCACTACTGCCCGAGGCATTCATGGTCTTAACTGTATAGATATAGTTCACGCCCGGTTCGAGTTCCTTGTCGTCATAGAACAGTTCGTCTGCAGGAACACGAGTAACCTCTACACCGTCACGCTCAATGATGAACTGCTCGGCACCTTCGACCCGGCTCTGTTCCAATAAAAGACGAATGTGGTCCTTCGCCGAATGATACTCCACTTTGACAGGAGCTGCTGGCTTGGTCAGGACAGAATACGCCAGCTTCTCCGATGTATCTCCCTGATCATTCTCTGTGTAGATTTCAATCGGGTACTGCTTGCCTGCATCCAGTTGATCAATAATAAACTCTTTTTGTTTGCCTCGGTATACTTCTGTACTATCCAGCAATACAACGAAAGTTTCGTTCCCAAATGGGAAGTCCCATTCCAGTTTGGCGTGATCAGTCTCAGGATATATCTTCATTTCCAGCGAATCTACATGAGGCAAGGTGTAAAAAGGAGTCACGGTCATTGAGCTTCCTGAACCAGCCGTATTATAAGGAATAATCTGTACGTGATCATATCGGGTTGCACTCTCCAGATGAGTTAATCTCACCTCTGTGATATCCCCTTCTTCAATCGTGGTGATGATCTGATCTCCGATACGTATGGTATATCCCTCCGCGCCTTGTACCTTTGGCCAAGAGATCAATCCTTCCTTTTCCCCAATCTTGCTTGCATGTAAAGGTTCATGGATGGTTGCTGGCAACGTTCGCAATTGAACTTCGAAACCGGAATCACTCTCCCCCGTTGCATTCGATGTTTTGATGGTATACGAGTAATGCTCTCCTGGTGTCAGTCCATGATCTTCAAATGAAGCCTGATCTGCTGGAACCTTAGCGACTTCAACGCCATCCCGCATAATGATGAATTGCTCTGCTCCCCGTGTGGAGCTTCCAGTCAGGTCCAGTACCGCAGTCTGATCTGTAATGTGTGTTATACCTACCGTCTGAGGTGATATAGGTTTCGTTAAAACCTGAATCTGAATAGACTCTGACCGATGGCCATCTTCATTAATCGCAACAAGTTCGAATTCATACGCTGTGCCATCCAGCATACTATTGAGATGTACAGACGGTTCAGACACGCTCTGTATATCTCCCGTTACCCGATTACGAATCTCATATGCAGCCGCTCCCTTAACAACATCCCAAGCCAGATCCACCGCATGTGTTCCGGCTTTCACTGTGATACCTTCTGCAACTAATGGCAACGTTTGAGTCATTATACTGAAAGTAAGCGGCGCACTCGTTCCACTCGCATTGACTGCCCGAATGACATAAGTGTATTTCGTTCCTGGCGACAGATGCTTGTCTACGAATTGGGTTTCACTTGAATCCATCTGAGCGATCTCTCTTCCATCCCGTTCAATGACATAATGATCTGCCCCTTGGACACCAGTGTTACTGAAATCCAGACCTAGGCTGTTTTTTGCCACATCATATACTGGAACCTTATCGGGTTTCTGAGGCAAAGTCAGCAGAGATACATCCGTCGCTTCAGAACGAGTTCCCTGTCTGTTGACCGCCCATAGTTGATAGCGATGCCACGTTCCATCCTGGAGCCCTGTAATCGTTGCTTCATTCTCCATTCCTCTATAGATCTCCTTGCTATTCTGCTCGATCACGTATTCAGCGGCACCTTCCACGACAGACCAGGAAACTTTTGCCCGATGTACTCCTGGATCAACAAGTACTTCGGCAGGCGACACAGGTTTGGACAATCGGATGAGCTGAGCTGTTTCACCTGATCCAGAAGCATTCACAGCCTGAACTTCCAAAGCGTACTCTGTACCCGGCAACAATTCCTCAGCCGTGTAGGTCAGTTCTGATGTTCTGCCCACTTCTGTTCCATTGATTTTCACAATATAGAGATTTGCCGTATCTACAGCTTGCCATGCAAGTCCCATACTTGTTTCACCCGTCCATATGACATTCAGTCCTTCCGGCCTGCTAGGTAGCGTAAGAATTGTACTACTGGTGGATGCACCGTACCCGGCAGCATTGCCTGCCTGTACTTCATAGGTATACTCACGACTGCTTGACAGATGGTAGACTGCGAGTTGTGTATCTGATATCTCATGGCTCTGTCCATCGATGACCACCCGATATTTCGTTGCCCCAGCTACAGGCTCCCAGCTCAAGATCGCTCCCTGTTCAGTTACTTGAACAACGTGAAGTCCCGACGGGCTCTCCGGTAGCGTTGTTCCTGATACCAAACTGCGCATCCCTTGTCCACTTCCATTCACTGCTTGTACATCCAGTTGATAAGATGTTCCTGAACTCAGTCCCGCAAAGACCCATTCTTGGGTTCCGGCAGGAACCGTTCCCGACTTCTCTCCATTCAACCATAACTCATAACGATCGGCTCCTCGTACTGCTTCCCAATTCAGACGAAGGCTCGCTGTGGAAGCATCTGATACCTGTAAGCCGGATACCTGTCCAGGTAACGTCTTGAGCAAAGGTAAACCTGCCAACGGCCCTGGTCCTGTCTCATTTCCGGCAATTAACGCATAGCTGTACTCCGTTCCGCTATCCAGACCCGAGTCCAGATACTCCGTCTGCTCTCCTTCATATATAGCTGTTCCATCGCGTGAAAGACCATAATACGTTGCAGAAGTCACTGTCTCCCATTCTAATGAAATATCATGATCCTGAATTTGAACGGCCATAAACTCACCGGGCATTGCCGGCAGTGTGAGAAATCCGGTTCTGCTGCTACCACCTGCTCCACTTTCATTCATTGCCGTTACCGAGATGTTATGAATGGTTCCTGGAATGAGGTTGCTGACATAGGGAAGGCTGTCAGGATCAGATACTGTCTGATCAAATACGATGGCACCGTCTGAAGTAGTCGCAATAATGCGGTAAGCATCTGCTCCTCGTACTGGATCAAATTGAATCTCGGCCAAATTGGGCTGTGAATCTACTTTTCGAACGTGCAACGTTCCGGGAGCTGTCGGAGTAGTTAATACTTGAGCGCTTACTGCATCACTTACTCCGGTATGGTTTCTCACTCTAACTTCATATTCATAGACCTGACCACCGCTTAGGGAGTGATCGATTATACTGTGCTTAGGATAGTCCAGTGTCCATGACTGTCCTGTCGTTTTATTCGATATCTCATACTGATATCCATCGGTATACCTTTCCCCCGTCGGTAAATCCACTGTAAGTTCAGCTGATGTCTCAGTGATCTGTGTCATTCTCACATGACTCGGTTGCTCGGGCTTGCGTTGAATATGGTAAGGTGATGTTGTTGTCTCATATGTATTCCCTGCTCTGTCCATGGTTTTGGCATGGATGTACCATATGCCTTCCGATTCGATGGATATTTTATGCTCGTCAGAGCGAGCTTCAAGCCAATGATCCGGTGATTCTGCACTGTTCGTAACTTGATAGAATCGTTCCAGTTCCTGAACGCCTGAGTGGGCGTCGGCATACTGAATGGTAGTGGATATGTCCGTGTCCGTCCAGCCATGTCCGTTCGGAGCAAATGTAATCGTTGGAGCCATCTGATCCACATAGGCGATTCGACTGACTTCCTTGCTCACATTGCCAACGGCATCCCTCGCTCGGGCCCGAATGGTGGTAGCCCCGTTTGTACTTACTGTACCGGTATTTCCTGTCATATACGGGGCATCATTCATGCTGTATTCATAGGATATCGCTCGTTCATCCACACTACCAGCGATATTGAATTGCACATGTTCTTTACTCCATCCAGAAGAACTTAAACTAATCACCGGCTCGGTTGGAGCTGTCGTGTCGATTCGAACCGTAGCCTGAGCGGACGTGCTTATATTGCCTACACGGTCAAGTGAGCGTGCATATACGATCGTTTCTCCCTCATCGGTAACCGTCACTTCGCCCGTGTAATCGATCCAGGGGCCTTCTTCGTTAAGTCGATATTGGCTCTTGGCAAGCCCGCTGCCTGCATCTTCACCACTGTTTATTACAAAAGTTACATCCTGATTCGTCCAATCCTCTTCACTTAACGTAATCGTTGGTTGCTCAGGCCCAGTCTTGTCGATTCTGGCTGTTGCCGAAGTGGAAGCACTAACATTGGCGGCCCGATCAACACTTCGTGCATAAATCTCGGTTGTCCCTTCTTTACTGAGTGCAAAAGGGGTCCTGTAATCAATCCATTCTCCCTCGCTTCCCAGCTTATACTGTGTCAGACCAATGCCACTTGCTTCGTCCGTACCTTCCGTTAATGTCACGATTACCGCCGCTTTTGTCCATTCGGGCGGATTCAGCGAGATAACAGGTGGCGTTGGTGCCGTCCGATCTACTCTGGCTGTCACAGCCGTTTCCTGTCCTGTATTACCAAACGCATCCATACTGCGAGCCATAACTGTTGTGTTGCCTTCGCTGCTTACGGTAAACGGAGCACTGTATTCACGCCATTCTCCTGCTGGACCAACCTTCACTTCAGTCTTTTGAGTTCCGCTCAAGGCATCTTTTCCCTCTTCAACCGTGACGAGAACATCCTCCTTGGTCCATGAGGATGGAGTGACTGTAACAGATGGGGCAGTTGGACCCGTCGTATCTTTAATCATCTCTCCGGCGGATATAAATGGGGTCTGTACTCCTTCTCCATTCACTGCCGCCACAAATACTTCATATTTTCCATCCGCGAGTCCGGTCAGGGCAAACTCTGTACGTGTGGAAGTTGTTGTTCCCGTTGCGAGGACTTGCCCGCCTGGACTACGTATTTCCGTTTTGTAATGAGTGCCCGCAGGGTTGCTATTATTATTCCAACTCGCTGTAACAGAGTTGCCTGATTGTGTCACAGCCGCAGCCGCGGGTGGATTGGCCAGTGTATGCTTGGAAGCTGGACTGGAGTAACCCGTATAGGAACCACTTGAGTTTTTGGCCCGTACGGCAAAAGAATAACTGGTATTTGGCGTGAGCCCAGTCACCTGCCGACTGTTTGATGTACCTGTATCCACGATCTGATTCGTCGTCATATTCTTCAGTTCATAAGTAACGGATGCATCATTCGCCTTCTTATCCCAATTCACCGTCAAGTTATTAGAATTAACCAATGTATATGTCGGCGTTCCGGGCACAACAAAACTTCTTACCATAAAGTTAACGGTTCCTGCGGAGGACACCCCACCTTTGTCATCCATGACCCATACTTGCAATGTGTGTGTGCCATCTGGCAGGGTGTCAGGCAATGTGTAATTGGTGTTGAAAGACTGATTTAAACCCGTTGCGGTCATCTGGGTAAGAATGTTCTCGGACCCACCATCAATGGACCATTTCACGGTCAACAAGTCGCCTACATCCGTATCTCGCGTTGTACCAGAGATCTGAAGTTGCTCGCCTTTGTAATAGGTTTGACCCGAAGAGGGTGCTGTTAAGGCAAATGAAGGTGGAGCATTTTTGGGGCCAATCCCCACAATCGTTGAAAATTTACGTGAAGCCTGATTTGCTGTTGTCTTGGCGTCCCACCAAAATTGTGCAGCTGTATCACTCGCCGTAACGGTCTGGCCTGGAATGAACGCTGAAGGTGAAGACCCTCCTGTGAGTTGGGCGCTGTCTGGGCTGCTGTACTGGCCCATATATATGCGATCTGCATTCACAACATTGTACGTATTGGCATAAAAAGCCGTTACCTGAACACCACCGCTATAATTGCGCCATCCATTCTCGATGACTTCAAACGGAGATGCATCATTGCCATTCACCATCGTATCCCAATAAAATGTTCCTCCCAGATTCAGTGCCGTTCCACTACGGTTGATAGCTTCCAGTTCAACCTTCATGTACCCACCTTGTGAGGTAGCATTAACGATAGATACACGCAAAATATATTCCACATTGTCCTTTTGCCGGGACATTTCAATCACATTATTGTTAATTCGGTAATAATTCAGCGGTAATGTTTTGAAGTTCACGGGAGATCCGTTGTGGTCGATAATGGTGGATACATTCCCTGTATCGCCGCCATAAAATACATTTGTGTTTGGTAGTAATACAATTCTGTATTTACCATCACTGTTCATCTCCACTTTCACCTTGGAGGACTGTACAGCCTTCATGCTGGACGTATCGGATACAATCCCGATCGTTTCAACCGTATCAGCCATTACCGTGGTTGCGCCCCAATCAAGCAATAGGGCTTGAGGTGACAATAACGCAAATGCCAGTACCACCTTGGTTAGCTGTTCCGCTTGTTTCTTCACACGTTTTCCTGATTTCTTCAACGTCTACTCTCCTTTTTGGCACACAAAAAAGGGAGGCACCCCAACAAAGGAACGATGTCCTAAGTTGGGGTGCCTCCCCTAACAAGTGTCATTTTTTCTTGATTATAACGATTAAGCGCATGAATGTAAACACTTGATCATGAACGCCTTACTTCTCATTTCTCATCTCTGATCTTTAATAACGCTTCGTCCAATGCGCCAACGACCTTGTCACACCATACATCAAATTCCGGATCTTCGGTCTGTAATTCAGGATGCTCCAGAATGTGTTCAATCGTACTTCGAATGCCCTGATCGGCTCTTATCGTTGCTACAAATTCCGGAACAAGCCGTTTCAACTTACTGTTGTCAAACACAACGGTATTGGCTTTGTCCCCCAGCAAACCGCCGCGAAGATCCTGGTCACTGCATGCTGCCAAGAACTCAGAGGGTACATGTACCGCATGAAGCTTAACGCCCAACACGCCGGCTATAATCTCATGAATCTGATTCCAGGTGACGGATTCGTCCGAGGTGATATGTACCGATTCACCAATGGCATGGATATTACCCATAAGCCCGATAAACCCTTTGGCAAAATCAGTATTGTGCGTAATGGTCCACAGTGAGGTACCATCTCCATGGATGATAACGGGTTTGCCTTCACGTATACGCTTGAGAACCTGCCAGCTGCCTTGAGCACCATGAACACCGAGAGGTACCGATTTGTCGCCATACGTATGGCTCGGACGCACAATGGTCACCGGGAATCCATGCTCACGATATTGTTTCATCAGATAGTCTTCACAGGCAATCTTGTTGCGAGAATACTCCCAGTATGGATTTGATAAAGGCGTCCCTTCCGTGATCCGGTAATCAGCCAGGGGAGTCTGATACGCTGATGCTGAACTTATAAATATAAATTGCTTTGTTTTATCCTTGAACAAACGGTAATCTCTCTCCAGTTGAGACGGTACAAAAGCGATAAAATCTGCCACAACATCAAATTCCAGATCAGCTATCAGTTCCGCTACACGCGGCTCGTCATTAATATCCGCTTGAAGTACGTTGACTTCCTTAGGTAAGTCATGGTTATGATTGCCGCGATTAATCAAATACAGTTCACAGCCTTGCTGTGCAAGCATCTCGGTAATGGCCGTACTGATGGTGCCTGTCCCTCCAATAAATAGCGCTTTCATTTCGCCACCTCCTGATCGATTTTACCCACTTTCTCATGATATCACGCACCAAAAAAAGGAGCAAAGCTCGGTGACCCGAAACCTTGCTCCTTCTGCTTATACGACCTTAATCGTTGCATATATCATGTACATGCCGCAATGGATCTCATATTCTCCCTTGGGCAGATCTTTGTCGACCGTATAATAATTGGGTCCCTTTTGCATGTATAGATCCATGCCAAGCTTTTGTGAACCCACTGATTTCACATGTGTCACCGACCGGGTCAGGATAAAGTTGATTTTGGTCGGTACGCCAGCTTTCACCTCGATAACGTCTGGTCCAAAACCATCGTTGCTCACGTCCACATCAATGACTTCATATCCCTTCAAATCCTCCGGAGTCTCGGCTTGTGCTGTTACTGCACTTCCCGATCCCGGGGATACGTCTTTGCCCATAAAATAAACCAAAAATGATCCAAGCAGTACAACAACGGTCAGACCCAGTGTTAACCAAGGCCATGTTTTTCCAAACCAGCTTTTCATATAAACACTCCTCATTCGATGTCCCATCAATATTCAATCAACAGACGGATGTATTCTTTAAGCATACCTGATTCGCATGACAATGAAAATGACCCCTCTGGGCTATTGCGATTGAGCAAAAATATTTCAATCAAAAAAGCCTGATTTCTCAGGCTTATCTACGGGTATTCCCGTTCATGCTTCGCAATATTCCTTTTCGTATGAATTAGGAATAGATCGGTTTACTGCGACTGCGACTTCGTTTCATACGTAATTTATACAACTCTGGCAAGGCCACACCAATGAGCACAATAATAACTCCGAACCATTGCAATCCGCTGACATGCTCATGGAGCACGATTGAGGATAACAATACTGCAATTGGAAGTTCCACTGCACCCAGGATTCCGGCCATGTCACCACCAATATGCGGAACGCCGATAGCGAACAGTACTGGTGGAATGAATGCCCCGAAGAATCCAAGCAGCAATCCAAATACAAGCAACTGGCTCCAGATCAATCCGTTAAAGAGGAATGTCGGCGGGAACAAAATGCACAGCAGGATCAATCCGCCTGTAACCATCCACGCACTGCGGAAGGCTGGATGCGCTGAAGGAACCGCTTTGCCGCTGAACAAGACAAACAGGGAATAACTTACAGCTGCCATTAGTCCAAGAGCAATACCCAGACCGTTGAACTCACCCAATCCTTGTTCCAGGAAACCTGCTGCCAGCAAGGTTCCACCAAACAGAATGATCAACGTCAGGAACGTGACTTTGTCTGGACGTTGACGTTTGCTTATCGCCTGAATCAACACGCTAATCCATGTGAACTGGAACAACAGGATAATGGCAAGTGAAGCCGGGATATAACGTAAAGACTGATAATACACAAGACCTGTAATTACCGTTGGTGTTCCGGCAGCCATCAATAACAGACGTTGTTTCCACGTCAACCGCTTGAATACCTGTGCCACGGCTCCTGATGCTTTGCCATTTGACTGTGACTTGCGTTTGGTTCTAAACCGTGTGTATAGCGCCAGCATCCAGGAAAGAAGAAAACCCGTGATTAACTGTGTTCCCACAACCTCACCAAGTTTATATCCTTCGCCGTACGCCAGAACCACAATCGTGGATAATATGCCATAGCTCATCGCTCCCGCGAGAACGGACAGATAATATTTCATTGTGAATAAACCTCCTGATGATAAGAAAAATACGCCCGCATGTTGGTTCATGCCAAGGTCACAGACACCATCTAAATGCAAAAAATCCTAACTACGAGCAAGGAATACATTGATTCCTTGGCATCGTAGTTAGGAAGTATAGGCTTCCCGTAGAGACCCTCGCCCTGTGTACACTTTCGGCCTGCGAGGTTATACGAAATGATATATGCAATTTGATGTAATTCGTGTGTGACGACTTTTCATATATTACATGGGAGGTGAGATGGTGTCAACCCTATTCCGTATAAAAGTTGAACTAAATTATTACACTGAGTCGCTTCGATTGCTGACTATTCTTCGCGCAATCTAATTACGTAAAAACGTCATGCTCGATTGGAGCCTGAAGAGTCCCACTCCAATGTTTGCTGTAATCCTTCCTTCAATCCATCCAGATCCAGCCCATCCACGGCAAAAGCCTCACGAATCAAAGGCGGCGCGACAAATTCATCATACTTGCCCAGATAAGGCGCTTCATCTTCAGCCAGTAACGCAGATGCGTCTTCAGCCGCCCGACACTCACTCATAATCTCGGCTAACAATGTTCGTTCATCGACCTTGCCGGACACCACAAAATAATATGGCTCCATGGGCACAACCGAACGCAAGGCAAGTTTCTTGGACAGATTATGCTTCATCAGGCGCTCCAATGTACGGAATGATTTACTTCCAACCCAAGGAAGAACATACATCGAATCTCCACCTGCCGGAATGACGACCTGCTTCAATAGTCCGCTTTCACGAGCTAGGCGGCGCGCCCGTTCAAGTCGATTGACGGCTTGTGGTGACAAATAGGGATAGATGGTCGAGTCGGACAACACTTCACGCATTTTCTGTACTACCGACGTATGAATATCTCCTCCCGCTCCAAGCCATAACGTATCTACCTTACCTTTTGCAGACTTCACATACACAGCCTTGTGCTTGTGATCGACTTCTTCCACTTTCCACAGTTTGCCTGCGAGCGAGAAGCAATAGCCAGGTGGGGGTACGGTTGTAATCGAACCAATCTCTTCCGAGCCGTTTAGTACTTTATGTTCCTCATCGTCCTTGAACACTGCATAGAAGCGATAATTATTCACAATTTTCTCACCGGTCAGACCGATGATCAATGTTCGATCCTCTGTCCATTGCAGATGATCTGTATCGATGAGGTAATTCAGGAATACCTGATATTGATCAGGTCTAAACAACGCAAATGGAGCCAGCGAAAGGATGGCTTCAGCAAGATCTCTCGGCTCAGCCTCTCCCATACTTTTCAACATGCTCATCGTCTGATGGTAGAGCACACCTATGGGCATTTTGCGAGCTTCCAGCGGCTCGACCCACTTCGTTTTTACATATAGTTCGATAACAGCAATCGCACGCATTAACGTCCACGGCATGCGTGCTGGTAATTGTGCTTCCTCATCCTCTTCCTCCGGACATACAAAAAGCATCTCCGATGCCATATCCTCTCGTCTCCCCGAACGTCCCAGACGCTGCACAAAGCTGGACGCACTATACGGTGCACCGAGCTGAACCACACGTTCCAGCTCGCCCAGATCGATGCCCAGTTCAAGCGTGACCGTTGCCGCAGCAACCGCGGGCCCCGATCCGGTGCGTAGGGCAGCTTCCGTTTCCTCCCTAAGCATGGCGGAGATACTTCCATGATGCACATGGAACACATCACGCTCTTGCCTGCGAGCCGCGACCCGCCGCATCTCAAGAATAGTGACTTCAGCATCCGTTCGGCTGTTGGTGAAGATCAACGCTTTTTTACGATGTGTGCTCTCATAGATGAAGTCGTAGTAGGCTTTGCGTGCGTTATGAAGCTGCTCCGCCTGCTCCTCGTCCTGCGCGTCTGGAAAAGAGAAATGTTCCACCCGCAGCCGCAACTTGCGACCACCTGGAGAAGAGACCACATCCACCCCCTGCTGCGTTCCGGCAGCAAGCCAAGATGTAGCCGCATCATAGTCACTAAGTGTAGCGGACAATCCAACTCTTCGTGGTGCACAGCCAGCCATACGCTCGATTCTGGCAAGTTCGCTGAGTACTTGAATGCCCCGATCTGCACCCATAAAGGCATGCACCTCATCTATGATGACATATCGCAAGTCATGAAACAGCGCCGGGATTGCATTTGGTCGATTCATGAGCAGACCTTCCAGCGATTCTGGCGTTATCTGGAGCACACCGGACGGATTCTTCATCAGTTTTGTTTTCTCCGCCTGAGGTACGTCCCCGTGCCAATGCCAAACCGGAATATTTCCTTCGGATAACAGATCCTTAAGACGTTCAAATTGATCATTAATCAGGGCTTTCAGAGGTCCAATGTACAAAATGCCAACCGACTTGGAAGGCCGTTCATACAGCTCGGTCAATGCAGGAAAAAAAGCCGCCTCCGTCTTGCCGGAGGCCGTTCCCGCCGCAATCAGCATATGATGCGGGGTATGAAAACAGATATTGCAGGCCTCAATCTGGGCAGGCCGAAGCGATTCCCATCTTTTTTTATATATAAATTCCTGAACAAACGGCGCCAGCCGATAGAATGGATTATCACTCATAATTCAAACTCCGCCAGGAAATCGTCCAGATCATCTGTATTTGCGGAAGCATCTGCCCCTTTACCCGTTTCCTGAGGTTTGGCAACCCGCTCGCCAAGTAATTGAGTATAAGTCACTTCAGGATTCTGGTGTAACGTATGCAGTACATCCATAAAGTCGCGTACCACTTCACGCGTGGTCAGCAATTCATCCGCACCCAGCCGGTTCACCGCCGTTTGCATAAAATCAACCAATTGTTCATCCGTCAGACTTGCACTGTATCCAAAATGCAGGGCATGAATCTGCCGCAGCTTCTGGAGCAGTATCAGAATCTCTTCATGCGATAACATCGCAAGCTTCAGAATCGGGCCTGTATAATTCGCGTACGCTTTGGTCGCATAACGTCCATCAATAAGCCTGGAGCGAAGCGCTTCATAGCTGTATAGTCCGCGTCGTTCATCCTCCACAAATTGCGGCGTACCGCCCACAAATATGCCCAGATGCTCCGCCTTGCCCTGCATCGTATCATTGAACATGGTCAGCAATTTCTCATAGTTGCTTTGACGGGAGACGCTATTTGTAATTTTATACAGATTCACCGCTTCATCAATGAACAACAACAATCCTTTATAACCAATGCGCGCTGTGAATTCAGACCACAATTTGAAGTAGTCGTACCAGTTGTCATCGTCGATAATGACGCCAACAGCCAGTTCTTTTTTCGCTTCCGTTTTGGTTGCAAATTCTCCTCGAAGCCAGCGAAGGGCCGCCTGTTTGCGATCATCATCAGCCAGCTTGTACCCATTCCAGTATGAAGCCAGTACCTTGGCAAAATCAAAACCGTGAACCAGATTCTGCATCTCCCCCGTCACCGCATAGATCTGCTTCTCTACCTCCAGCGGCAGAGCGGGATCATCCGGGCGCAAGTTCTGACTCTGCATGGTGGATTGTTGTAGCCCTGCGATCCATTTTTGCAAAATCGGCTCCAACGCTCCCCCATCCGGGCGTGTGCGTGTAGACAGACGAGTCATCAGTTCGCGATATGTCGCAAGTCCCTGCCCCTTGGTCCCCACCAATCGTCGCTCAGGTGACAGATCCGCATCTGCCACAACAAAATCCCGATCCATCGCATAATTACGAATCATCTGCAAAAGAAAGCTTTTACCGCTGCCGTAACGACCCGTAATGAGTTTAAACGCTGCGCCGCCCTCAGCGATATTGTCCATATCCCGCAAAATGGCTTCCACTTCCGGTTTCCGACCAACAGCAATCTGCTCCAGTCCAATTCGCGGGACTACACCCGCCGTCAATGAATTTACAAGTGCGGTGGTCAGCCGCTTTGGTATTTTAAGTTCTGTCACTGCGTATCACCTCTTCACATGTTCGAACACATCTATATAATCAGGAACAATCCGATCACCATCAATCAGAAGATCACCGATCGTTTCCATAGCCACATCATTAATTTCATCCAGCAGAAGCGTAGGCATCGTTCCATATTGCTCAGCCAGACGCATCAGCTCCGTATCTGGACTTGCGCCAAGTAGAACATGAATCGTTTGCACCTGCTGAGGGGAGAGTTCCTGGGCAAAGAGCAGCCATTCTTCATCCAAATCAGCCTCTGCCCCCACGTCCCATTGCAGCCCAATTGATTCTGCTGACACTCCTGTTGTAATCTCTACCACAGATGGAGCTGGCTCCATGGAATCTTCAGTTGGAGTGATCTCATCCCTTGCTTCCAGTACATCGAATGGATTACTTGTAACATTTGCGTTGTTATCTTCTTCATCCTTCACTTCAGAAGGGTGCTCATCCTCAATTGTAAGCGCCAATCGCACGTACTCACTTTCCTGCTGTAACGATGCCAGTTTCTCTGAATCAATACGAATCATCGGTTGTTCCACAGACTCCGCCTGTTCGATCGCATATGTTTTGTCCAGGTACCGTTCAATCAGATTTGCAAGTTCGGGTTCAAGAGTCTGTCCTCGCAATCGGCCTCTGAATCCGAGCAGTTCACGAAGTTTATTTTCAGTACATCGATAGATCCGCGTGACCATCTGCACAAATTCAACCTGTTCACCTATGGGCATATATCTGAACGATACCGATCTTCCATAGATCGAATCATCATAGACTGCTTTGCGAAACAGGATGCGCTCCATTGTGCGTTCATCGTTAGGATCACACTCAGACAACAGTCCAACTAGTCGCGTACGTTCCAGGTACGAATCAACCAAGGCCATAACCCGCGGGATGTACTGCTCCATCACTTCTTTGCCGCCATCTCTATAAAATTTACTGAGTGTAATATCGTAATCATAGTATCTTTGCAGCATATTCAGCGAGATATCCGATACATTATCCTGTAAAATACGTTGCAGTTCCCTATCCAGCATCTCTGCTGGCAGGTATCCGCCCGAAAGGCCCATGACCTCGGATAAGGACATCTCCATCTGATGGACCAGTACATAATCGACCATCCACTCTTGCATATATATATTTAATTGGGGCAGCCGTTCACGGTAGTTCACCCATAGCTGCTTTAATTGATCATAACCATCCTGAGCATTCTGCCAGCCAATGCCGTTAATCAACTCATATATATGAACAAATAGATAGGACAGATCAGTATCCGGGTATCTCCCCTGACGAACTTCCTTTCTCCAATACAAATACCACTTGCGTTGGGCTTCGTTCATCACGCCATACGTTGGCCAGTAACTCATGAAGGGAACCCACGGGGCTACATCTCCTTCCATCTCTGACCACTGCTTTGCTTCCTCTACAAAACGTTTCTCCGAGGACAATATGACTCCACGATGCTGCATCGTATGATGTGCAGATTGCTGCACAATGGTTGAACGATCAGGAACCGGAACCGATGCTGTTTCAGGTTCTTCGCTCAGATCTATCTCCATAAATTCCAATTGTCTTGAGTTGTCTTTCATAGAACGTTATCTCACCCTCCTTCAAGACAGAATACGAACAAGTGTATCCATAGGGATCATTATATCACTTGTCCTGTGTCTGCGGTGGCGAAATTTAGACATTCTTGGACACAAAAAAGAAGGCATTTCTGCCCTCTTTTTCATCATGTCTATTTAACTTTTTTCAAATAATGATTGTATCGTTTCAAATCGAACGTTGCACAGGCGTAATCACACGACAATTGCGCGATTTTTCCCTTCACTCTTGGCTTGTACCAACGCACGACTGGCTTTTTCAATTAGATCGGATACACTTGTCTGCTCATCAGGCACCAAAACTGCCCCACCCACACTGACCGTTACCACGCCACTTGGACCCGATGATTCCCTTTGAATCTGTAAAGCCAACACATGTTGTCTAATCTCTTCCGCAAGCTGTGCTGAATGTTCAGAAGTTGTGCTCTTCATTTTCAACATGAATGTACCTCCGCGAAGACGGGATATTAGTGCGTTGTGCTGCTCACTGACCACGGTAAGTACCTCACCGATCCATTGCAGACACAGATCGCCTCCCTGAAGTCCGTATGCCGCGTTATATGAACGGAAATCATCAATATCTATAATGAGCAGTCCCAGACTGCATATCTCCTTTAAACAGTCATCCCAGTCATCCTGAAGCTGAGATTTGAACACCGTCTGAATCGGCATATCTATTAACGGATCTGTGTTCAGATAATTTTGCAGCTGGCTCGTCGTTTCGGTGTAAAAATCTTGTTCATGGTGAGACGCTCCGCTGTGAAGTAGGACCATCACAGAAGGTTTCCCTGCATGCGTAACAGCAGCGAGTGTAACTTCAAGCAACAGTGAGGTACCTGCCGCTGTAGTGAAATAAGACTGGCTGGTAATCAAACTTGTGTGATTAAGCTTTAATTCCTCAAAATTTTGCTGCAAGGTGACTCTCGTATTGTCAGGTATAAATTCTCTGAAATCCTTGCCCATCAGGTTTTTGGAACTCTCGAACCCGAGCAGCTCAGCAGCCTTTGTATTACAGTAGATAATCTGACCGTCAGTCAGAGTAAAGAATGCCACGGGCGAGTAATCCATTAACTGCAAATAACGCTGTTCATTTTGTCGCAAAATACGAGCGTTCTGCAGTGCCTGTTCTTCGGCCTGAACCAACTGGTTTTCTGTCTGCCGACGTACAATGGTTTTGAGTAAAGGTAACACGCTCAGCTCTTTGGATGTCCATGGATACGAAGTTGATTTTACAACCTCACGCCATTTCTCGAATGATTTACGAGGGGACAACCGCATGCCGTCATCCGTCTTGAGCACCGCTTTGGCTGGGTCACCCGCCCAATCAACAACTTGGACAACCTCAGGTCGGAACCAGATCATGTAGTTATGCTGTCCCGGCGAAATGGCAACATAAATAACCCCGGAAGCTTTATCCTGATAAGCTTTGGATGTTTCATACTCTAAACTCAGTTTCGACGTGTAATAACTATAATCCTCGGACTTTCCTGCAAGCCAACCTGCCAGTTCACGAACCTGGCCGCTGTTTGGTGTTTCACCATATAACAATAACTTGTCCTGATAACAGATTGCTGCTCCGGCAGCACCCATCAGATTTAACACCGTCTCTTCTTCTCCCTGTAATTCCTCAAGTACTCGGGCAGGACTGGTGTTTCCGATAAAAATGTTGGCAATTCGTGAAGCAGCTTCACGTGATTGAATCTCTGCTTGATAATCATCGAGTTGCTGACGCTGGAACAATTCATTCGAGAAGAACGCCCCCAGGAAATTGCACAGATTCCGTACGCGATGGGGTACATATCTGGCCTTATAATGATGGCATGTAATGAGTCCCCACAGCTGATTGTTATGAATGAGCGAGATCGTTACAGTCGCACCTACACCCATATTATGCAAATATTCGATATGAAGAGGAGATACGCTACGCAGGACCGAAAGACTCAAATTTAGCGGTTTGCCAGTAAGCGGTTGAAGCATAGGCACAATCTCGACGGGTTTATAATTGACATTCACAATGGTTCGCAGCCAATTGCGAAGATACAATTCCCGAGCCTGTTTTGGAATATCCGAAGCCGGATAGTGATGTCCAAGGAATGGTTCGAGTTCTTGTTCACGCGCCTCAGCAATAACTTTACCATTCCATTGCTCGTCAAACTCATAGATCATCACTCGGTCATAACCGAGCATTTCCTTCACCTGTTCAGCCGCAATCTGACTTGCTTCCACGCGACTGTCTGTGCTTTTCATCCGACCGAAGAATCGGGATATCCACTCAAAGTCGGTAGTCTCCATGTTCTCTTTTTCATAAAAAGGCTCAATCTCGAGAATGAGCAGCCCTTCACTTTCATGAAGAACAGAGGAGAAGACCCGGTCCTCACCGGATACCTTAATGGTCAGGTCCATGTAATGCAAATCAGAGGTTACATCTGCATTGAAGCTGCTAGCCAACAGTTTGCGTACATCTTCCTCGCCAATCAGATTTTCCAAAGACATGCCCAAAACGTCCTCATAGGCAATACCCAGATGGTCCTCCGTATTTTGGCTACATTGAACAATAGTTGGCGTAAGACTGGTATTGATGGCCAAAAGAACACCATGAGGTTGAATAAAACCGGGGATATGAATTGGTTCTTTATCACAGTTATTCAAATCTATCGGATCAGTTGTGTATGTTCCCTGATGAAGCAATGTGCGGTTCAACAAATTTTGTTCTTTCTTGGACTTCGGTTCGGCCATGGCCAGGAAAATCCCCTCTCATGATGTTATATAAGTTGAATTAATGATTATTTACACGATACTACGATGACAGAATAACCTTCCAATCGCTGTTACCCCAGATTTTCTCGATTCCCTTTTCTAAGAAAGGGAAAAATCCGGTTATACGCGTATGCTTACGATGTAGCTTTCTTGCAGAAAGCTTTAGGCGAACGCTTCGCTTTTCCAGCTTTTTTCTGTCCTCTCCGTTAGGTGTAAATGATTAAATCAACTTATATAGATACCTTTAAAAATAATGAAAAAAAGTCCGCCCTACAGGCGTTCGGGTTGATGAAAAGGGACGTTACTTGTCCGTATTAATCCACTGGTCCAGTAGTCGGAATGTCTCTGAGGCACTGTGTACCATGTTGTCATGATCTTCTGGCGTGCTTATGGACTGCTGCAGCAAATCCGTAAACTCGCTCCATCTTGTTCTTGTCTCTGAGCCGTAGGCGTTGAAATATTCCAATCCGCGATCAGCTTCAATGGGCAGGAACTGCGACAATCGTTTGGTCATAATCTGTCCACCGTTCGTGGACCCCTCAATTACATACAGATATCCGAACAAACGGGCAGGTGTTGAAATATCCGGCAGTTCTTCACATAGCGGAAGTTGAGTGATCTCTTCTTCACTGGCACCCAGATTTCGTAAATCTTTTTCCAAGAGTCCAGCCTTGCCTCTAATCTCAATATCCAGTCCCGTACTTCCCCAGAAAGGCTGCTGCACAGCCTGATCCTCCAGCGGTTTCAGGAATCCATAAAATTTCTCTAAATACGTTCTATATTCTTCTATAGTCACAGTTTGATTCATAATGGCTTTTGCATAAGGGTTCTGTTCTACTTGTCTGTGATAATGAGCTGTCTCGCTCTTCAGACGTTCCATAATAGTTGTTGCTGTCATCGTAGTTATCCCCTTTCACAATCTGTTCTGTTGTTGCAAATGAATGCTGATCCTCAACTGATTCTCAGTATATTGAAATAGAAACTGCTTTCCTTGCACTCAGCTCCATTTAATACAAGCAAAGACTCTATGTAAGTATACTTATTCTTGTTTGAGAAAACTATATGAATCCAACATCCGCATACAGCCAATACATTCCCCCGTTGTTATCTTAACTGACTGTAATCTGTATGTTTTAGTATTAACCGAAAACAATAAAAATGACCCCTATAATCTGGAAGGCAGTAGATTTCAGATGTCAACATGGTACACTAACGTTATATCCTGTCATTGGAGGAATGCATTCTATGGATCTTACAGTTCAAGACGTTGTACTTCATCTCACAGATAACATTGAATTGCCGGAAAACACGGTAGATCAGCTCATTACGGGCTCACTTGATCGTAAGGTCACAGGGATTATCATTGCTTTTATGCCCACACATTATGTTATTGAACAAGCCATTCAGCAAGGTGCGAACTTGATCATTGCGCATGAATCTCCGTTTTACAACCATCACAGTCATACGGATTGGCTTGCAAATGATTCGGTTTATGTGGACAAAAGAAAGTTGATTGACCATGCAGGCATTTCCATCTATCGATGTCATGATATCATCCACCGATTCCAACCGGATGGCATTACCGAAGGACTGATTCAGGCCTTGGGGTGGTCCTCTTATGTGGAGCAACAACTACCGGAAGCAGACATCCTTTGTTTTCCGGGAGGAAGCACCGCCCAAGCTATTGCTCACCATATGAAAAGTTCCCTGGGCATCGATTATGTACGCGTTGCAGGCAATGCGGAAATAATCTGTAGACGCGCAGCGGTACTGGTAGGTTTTCGTGGCAATGGACATGTGACGATTCCCTTGATTCAGAACGAGCAATTGGACCTCATCATTGCTGGAGAAGGATTCGAATGGGAGACACCGGAATATATCCGTGATGCCGTGCAACAAGGCAAGTCCAAGGCACTAATCATGATGGGACATGCTGAGAGTGAGGCCCCGGGAATGAAGCTATTAGCAGACAGGTTGGCAGAACGTTTTCCCGAATTGTCTGTTCGTTTTGTAGGCGAGAAGCCTTTATACACTGTGATCTAATGATATGAATTTGATGTGTACGGAGAGGATCTAGCTGATTGGTTCTAATCTCATTGCCCAGCGTACCCCGGAGCTTGTGTACTTTCAACGCTTCGGGGTCGAGTCGGCAGACTCTCTTTTCATTTCTTGGATAGTTTCTTGGATAGCTAGATTATGATGAAAAATGAGTACTGAGCATATATGCCACGCATCTCTTCATACCCCATCTGGATTTTCGGGGTTCTTTATTGTACTCTAAATGCTGTGACTTCAAAGGTCAGGACATTTGTCCTTGGCGTTCAGAGTCAAATTATCATTTAATAATAGAAGTCGAAGTGATTTAATAAGGAGCGTACATATGAGAGGAATTATTTTTGCATTACTGGGCGGCGCGTGTATCACACTCCAAGGGGTTGCCAATACTCGGATTAGCACCGACATGGGCACATGGCAGGCCGCTACGATTACACAACTGACAGGATTCATATTAGCGGCGCTGATCCTAATGTTTGTTAGAGACACCAACCTTCAAGGACTCAAACAAGTAAAACCCATGTACCTGGCTGGAGGTGCTTTTGGCGCCGTCATTATTTTCAGCGAAGTGACGGCAATTCAGCAAATTGGGGTTACGTTTACGATCTCTGCTCTGTTGATTGCTCAGCTGTTCCTAACCTTTCTGGTGGATAGTAACGGATGGTTCGGCGTTGTGAAACAAAAGATGAAACTGCCTCAATTCCTGGGCATTGCCTTGATGATTACAGGCGTCATCATTATGAAACTGTAGCTTTCTAGAATATAGTCGGGGGTGAACAACAGCGTGCAAGAGATCCATAACGAGCAACAATTAGTGCAGTATCTGAAGCAATATCAACTCGAAACAGTATTTCACGAGCCCCTGCGTACACATATGACGTTATGCCACTTCGAGAAGTGTGAACTGATTTGTCGTGAAGGGGAGGCTTCCGAATATTTATACGTGTTGGTCGAGGGTAAAATCAAGATTTTTACCACCTCCGCTCAGGACAAAACGCTCGTGCTTTGCTTCAAGACACCGCTTGAAGTCGTCGGTGACATAGAGTATGTCCGTGAAAGCGATATTGTTAATACGGTTCAGGCCGTGTCACCTGTGGTGATGCTTCGTATTCATTATCAATGGCTCGCTGAGCTTGCCAGCGATTATGCACCTTTACTTAAATTTTTGCTCAAAATCATCTCACACAAATTCTACATTGACTCGAACTTTTCCAATTTCAACCTGATGTACCCGGTGGAGGTTCGTCTAGCCAGCTACCTGCTCTCCATCTCGACAGAAGAAGCCGGCAGTATCGTTCACGAAGAGCTGGACGCGTTCAATCTGACCGACATCGCGAATCTGATCGGCACCAGTTACCGACACCTGAACCGGGTCATCCAGAAGCTCTGTGCAGACGGGTTAATTGAACGACATCAGGGATTGATTATGATCAAGGACCGGGCGGGTATACGTGAAATAGCAGGTCACAACATTTATGAATAAGGAGTTCGACAACCATGTTAATCACAGGTATTTCGCTTGCACTACTGGCAGGTGCACTTGTCAGTCTGCAAACGATTTTTAATAGCAAAGTTAATGAACGCACCGGCTCATGGTCTACAACAACGATGGTTCTTTTCACCGGATTCATTGCTTCATTCCTCATCTCTCTGCTAGTGGAGGGCAAGAATACATTCAGCTTCCAGCATATGCAACCCTGGTACTGGCTCAGTGGAGCCATCGGCGTTGGCGTGGTCTTCTGTCTCGTGCAAGGCATGAAGCTGCTTGGTCCCACGTATGCCATCTCTATCGTGCTAACATCCCAATTGAGTTTTGCACTCCTATTTGATTCCATGGGATGGCTAGGTCTGGAGCAAATTCCGTTTTCGTGGAATCAACTGTTCGGTGTACTTGTCATTGTTGGAGGAATTGTGTTATTCAAGTTCGGTGGTGGGAAATCGGAAAAATCAGAGCAGTCCCCTGGCACGTTGCAGTCTGACTCGTAAACGAACAAAAAAGAGTGTCTGACCAATCCCACAGATTGGTCAGACACTCTTTTCATGCAATCAAACCACGTATCGCCTCGTTCTCTTATACGAACTCTACGTTATGGTAGACCTGCTGAACATCTCAAGTCTCCCATATCGGCCCAAGCGTCCTCCCAAAAGATAAAGAAGTCACGAAAGCTTTTACTTCACTCCAGAAACCTGTGTTTTTACTGGTCTGATATACTTTAAAAACCGCTCCGGATCATGATAACAATAAATGATTCTACCAGGGGAAGTATCAAAGCAGTAACTGGTATTTTCAAAATCAAAAGTTGCCATTGCCTTCTCCACCTTTTCCTCTACACTACGATTTTCCTGCTCATAATCAAATGGCCCATGTTCGAAAACAATATATTCAGCTTCGGGAACATCAATCATAAGCATTTGTGGCGGTACTTCACCTTTATAATCCAAAGGAAGACGTATCCCATAACACTCTGTACGTAGAATACCCCAATCGCATAATCTACCGTCAGGGTCATTTATATATGCCATAATCTGACCACCGCCGCTGTTAGCTTCGCTCCCACCATCGTCATCCAATTTGCCCTTAAAACTATCAAGTAATCCGCAAATTGTATGGCAGTCCTGTCCCGGAATAAGACTTTGTTTTTGCCAAAAATCCCAATAACCATTACTCTCATCGTTTTTAATGTGCAAAAATTTGTGTGCGAGAATAGTTACAAAATAAATTTTAATATCATCGGTAGACTTTAACATACCAATCTCTCCTAATCCTAAAAAGTAGCGGTCAAAAGAGTTTATTTTTGTACGAAGAACGACCGGCTTAGGCGCTTTTCGGTATTCACTTGGCGTTACACCATATGTTCCTTTAAAAGCTCTGGTAAAAGCTTCATGTGATGAAAAACCATAATTAAAAGCAATATCCAACATGCTTCTTTCACTATCTCGAACCTCTTTTAGTGCAAAAGCTAATTTTCTATGCCGTAAATAATCCCTAAATTGCATACCCGCTATTTCTTTGAATTTTCTCGTTGTATAAAACTCGGAATAACCCAGCCTGCGAGAAAGAAAGCGCAGTGTCAAAGCTTCATTACTATCATTTTTAATACATTTATCAATTTCATCAACGATGATTTGAATTTGTTTCTGCCACTCGTACATTACTCTGTTCACCTCTTTTCAACTGCTCTACATTTAGTATAAAGATATGGAGAGATTACTATTTGATTTTACTTGCTGTTATTTTATTTTTTCTTATAAGAAAAAGGCGAAAATCGAACCTGTCCTTTGAGATAAAAGTTTCAACGACTTCTTCTTTGACTCCCTACAGATTAGACTGCAAACAACCTATCCCAATCTTATGCTCTATTGTTAGTTCTATATCCTTTTATAGTGCGGATAATATAGTTATTGATCTCCTAATCAAAAAAACTCACTCCTTATATGGATATTTCCATACAAAAAGTGAGTTTAGATACTGCCCTTAGACATCTTAGATAAGAAAACGTACATCATCATAGGAATCAACAAGAACTAACACGTATACCCTCGCTGAGTGATGAAATTGATGAATTCTTAACATTTTCCCTAATCCAACAGGGCTACAAAAGCTCCAAAAGACCAATCACACCACGTATCGCCTCGTTCTCTTACACGAACTCTACGTTATGGTAGACCTGCTGAACATCTTCAAGGTCTTCAAGCGCATCGATCAGTTTTTCGAACTGAGCTTGTGCATCCTCTGGAAGTTCAATATGGTTTTGCGCAAGCATGGTCAGCTCGGCTACTGTGAACTCGGTAACACCGGCAGCTTTGAATGCTTCCTGTACAGCGTGGAATTGATCCGGTTCTGCATATACAATTACAGCATCGTCTTCGTCCACGATATCACGTACATCCACGTCTGCTTCAAGCAAAAGTTCAAGTACTTCTTCGGAATTCTTGCCTTCTATACCGATAACCGCTGTAGGATCAAACATGTAAGCAACAGAACCACTGACACCCATGTTACCCGCATTTTTGTTAAACGCAGAGCGCACTTCCGGCGCAGTACGATTTACATTGTTGGTGAGTGCATCAACGATGACCATCGCACCATTCGGCCCGAAGCCTTCATAACGCAGCTCTTCATAGTTCTCATCCCCGCTGCCTTTAGCTTTTTCCATCGCACGATCAATAATGGCTTTGGGTACATTATACGTTTTGGCACGTTCCAGCACGACTTTCAGTGCACGGTTCGCTTCCGGGTCCGGTTCGCCCTTCTTGGCAGCTACATAGATCTCAACGCCGAATTTAGCGTAGACCCGGCTCGTGTTTGCATCTTTTGAAGCTTTCTTTTCCTTGATATTATTCCACTTACGACCCATATCGTTTCCGCTCACTTTCAACATGTAATCTGCTTTCTACTATGCCATTATATCTTGTTGAGCGTACTTCAACAAGTTAATATACACGAAATAATGGGAATAACTGCGGTGATTATCCATCTCCATTTGAAGATTAGCCTCAGTTTATACTCTCATAAATCTCTCAGCAGCAACTAACGTTACCTCTATTCACTCCATATATAGCAGACAAGAAGCACCCCATAAAGGAATGCTTCCGCCCTAAATCAGTCCTAATTCCAGTTCATCTTACCCTGTCATTAGGCGTGAAATTGTCGACCATCCAACACTTCAGGAACATAACCCGCACGAATGACAAAGTCTCCGAAATGTTCACCTTCATTACGCTCTTTGGCATACTGGTTCACCATTGGAGTCAACGTGTCCAGAATCTCGGTTTCGCCAATGTTTTCTTTGTACAGCTTATTCAAGCGATGTCCGGTGAAGCTGCCACCGAGATACATATTGTATTTCCCTGGTGCTTTACCTATAAATGAAATCTCCGCCAGCATCGGTCTTGCGCATCCGTTCGGGCAGCCGGTCATCCGAATAACAATCTCTTCGTCTCTCAGCCCAGCCTCGTCCAGTACAGGCTCCAGTTTGTCGATCAGAGACGGCAAGTAACGTTCTGACTCAGCCATCGCGAGACCGCAAGTCGGAAGCGCAACACAAGCCATGGAACTTCTGCGCAGCGCAGAGTAATGTGCTCCATCGGTCAGATTGTATTGCTGAATCAGCGCTTCAATCTTTTTCTTCTTCTGACTGCTAATATTACCGATGATCAGATTCTGGTTCGCAGTCAGACGGAAATCACCCGTATGCACTTTGGCAATTTCACGTAAACCCGTCATGAGAGGATATCCATCAACATCCTTTACACGACCATTCTGAATGAACAGCGTGTAGTGCCATCTGCCATTATTACCTTTTACCCAACCATATCGATCTCCGTTAGTCTCAAAATGATACGGACGTGCCGCATCCAGTTTCCATCCCAGACGGCTGGTCAACTCTTCGACAAACCACTCCACACCACGGTCATCCAGCGTATATTTGAAACGAGCATGTTTACGAACTGCACGATCTCCATAATCACGCTGAATCATAACTGTTTTCTCTGCCACATCAATCATTTGCTCCGGAGTACAGAAACCAATGACTTTGGACACCTGAGGATAGGTTTTGGCGTCACCATGAGACATCCCCATACCGCCGCCTACGGAAACGTTGAAGCCTTGCAGCTTGCCGTTCTCCACAATAGCAATAAAACCAAGATCCTGTGAATAGACATCCACATCATTGGATGGTGGTACAGCAATACCGATCTTGAACTTCCGTGGCAAATACACTTTGCCATAGATTGGTTCAACTTCTTCGTCCGAGTCCTGGGAATCAATCACTTTCTCTCCGTCCAGCCACAGCTCATGATAAGCCCGGGTGCGAGGGTCCAAATGATTGCTCACCTGACATGCCCACTCGTACACTTCAGCATGCACATCGGATTGATTCGGATTCGGGTTACACATCACGTTACGGTTTACGTCACCACATGCAGCCAGTGTGCTTAACAACGAATCGTTTACTTCACGAATGGTGTTCTTAAGATCCCACTTCAGTACGCCATGCAGTTGGAAAGACTGACGTGTGGTCAGACGAATCGTCTCATTCGCATATTTATGCGCCACTCTGTCCATCATCAACCACTGCTCCGGGGTTACAATCCCACCGGACGCACGTACACGCAACATGAATTGGTAAGCAGGCTCCAGCTTGGATTTGTGACGCTCATTACGCAGGTCGCGGTCATCCTGCATATAACTGCCGTGGTGTTTCATCAGACGGTTGTCGTCCTCTGGAATTGCACCCGTGATGCGATCAGCCAACGTTTCGGTTAGACTTCCGCGCAAGTAATCACTTTTGATCTTTATATCTTCCACATCACTATTCGTGCGCTGTGGGTTAAGTAAGTTATTATAAACCATGCTGCTTTCTCCTCTCGTCTCTGCGGGATGGTACAATCCGGCTGGGCCGGTAATTAATAGACGTCCCGCTGATAACGTTTCTCCTGCTGTAACCGTGTCAGATATTCCGATGCCTGCTCAGGCGATAAACCGCCTTCTTGTTCAAGAATCGTGGTGAGCGCAGCATGCACATCATGTGCCATTTTTTTCTCGTCACCACAGATATATACGCTTGCACCTTCCTGAAGCCACTGGTACAACTCTTTGCTGTGTTCCAACATGCGATGTTGTACATACACTTTCTGTTCCGTATCACGTGAGAAGGCCACATCCATCTTAGTGAGTACACCATCTTTGAGCCAACGCTGCCATTCCGTCTGGTACAAGAAGTCAGTGGCGAAATGCTGATCTCCATAGAACAGCCATGTCTTGCCCTCTGCTCCTGTTTCTTCACGCTCACCAAGGAAAGATCTGAACGGCGCTACACCTGTACCTGGGCCAACCATGATGATCGGTGTATCCGGGTTCTCAGGCAGTTTGAAATTCGGGTTATGCTGTATATATACAGGCAGGGTGTCGCCAACTTCGATTCGTTCAGCCAGATGTACCGAGCATACACCGTAACGTTCTCTGCCACGCGCTTCATAACGTACCGAGCGAACGGTAAGATGAACTTCATCCGGGAAAGACTTCGAACTACTCGCTATGGAGTACAGACGTGCCGGAATTTTGCGAAGAGCAGCTACGAATTCTCCAGCAGGAATCCCTTTCAGATTATAATCCTGAACCAGATCCAGCAGATCACAGCTATTCATGACCGTGCGGAATTCGGAATCATCTGCGAGTAACGCTGTCAGGCCACTCCCAGGATTCAGTTTCGCAAGTTGTTCCACGACCGGTTTCGTCACCGCTGTAATTTCAAAATAACGCAGCAACGCTTCGTGCACAGATGCCTGATCGCCGTTTTTATTCACGGTCACGCGTTCATCGGCATTCCATTCCATGGCTGCAATCAATTCCTCCACAAGGCGCGGATGATTCTCAGGGAATACCCCGAGGCTGTCACCGGGCTCGTAGTCCAGGCTGGAGCCTTCCAAAGACAACTCAATGTGGCGTGTTTCACGGTCCGATCCTCTGCCATTCAGATTGAGATTCTCCAACACTTCAGCCTTGAATGGATTCGTGCGATCATATTCGGATTCCCCGCCGCTCACCGCAGCTGTAACAGCCTCAGTGGTTACCGTACTCGTAGCAGCAGATGTACTGCTTAAGGATGCCAGTACTTCATTCATCCACTCCGCAGCTGCTTCATCAAAATCAACATCACAGTCCACGCGCGGTACAAGGGCTGTACCACCCAATTCCTGCAATCGTTTATCGAAGTCCTTACCTGTCTGACAAAAGAACTCATAGGAGGTATCTCCCAGAGCCAACACCGAGTAACGAAGTTTTTCAAGCTTCGGAGCACGTTTGCTGTTCAGGAATTCATGCAGCGGTATTGCATTATCCGGTGGTTCGCCTTCGCCATGCGTACTGACGATGATGAGGAGATTTTCAATTTTCTTGAGTCCGTTCGGTTTGAAATCTCCCATCGATGACAACGTTACCTGAAGACCTTGCTCTTCAAGTTTCTTGGCCAGCTTCTTCGATAGGCCACTGGAATTCCCGGTTTGTGAACCGAAGAGCACGGTAACTTCCCGGGATACTGGCGGAGCACTGACAGGTGCAATACCTGTAGTGGGTGCAGCCTGTACCAGGTTAGCTGGAGCCGCTATTGTCGCGCTTGCCTGGATTGCTGCAATATATCCGCTCAACCAAGTCCGTTGTCCATCGGTCAATGTAGGAATAAGACGATTAAGCAGTTCAACTTGTTCTTGATTAAAAGGGCTGTTTGTCACTTGAAGTTCCACTGTTTGCCACCTCGCGCATTGCTTCGATTTTAATTCCGACTAAAATCATCACATTAATTTAATTTCTTCTCTCTAAAACCTAACACACCGGGTGTTAAGGGTCAATTTCAATGATTTTATAGCATTTATCAGTTTCGCTGATAAAGGACAAAAAACAACAAAAACCCTCCTTTTCAAATCAAGGACGGTTTTTGTTTTATTTTTAATTTGACGGTCAGTTCAAGTAGAAGTTGAAAGTGGAGTATAGTCACTAAAATGATTTCCCAGCACTCTGCTTTTATCTCCGTATACTTTGTCCAAGTGATTTTCTCCCCACAGACATATGCGGTCAATGATTTCCTGTAGTGTCAAGCCGTACTCTGTCATCTCATACTCTACCTTGGGCGGAATCTGGGGATGAATGATCCGATGGATGATTTCATTCTTTTCCAGTTCACGCAGCTGCTGGGTTAATACCTTCTGGGTAATACCAGGAATGGCTCTGCGAAGTTCGCTTGTTCGTTTTTTACCTGATATCAGCTGGTGCAGAATAAGAATCCTCCATTTTCCACCGACCAGTTCCAGCATGGCCTGCACACCACTCTCATATTTTTTCATTTCTTGTTCCACTTGTACTCCCCCATAATTCACATATATGTATACCCGTTATTAAAAGTAACCGAAGAACCCCAAGGTATCTACAGCACTCTCAGGTGCGTACTTCTCAATAAGATGTCATCAAACTTATAATAACATTGGTCAGAATGTTTAACCAAAAAAAATTAAAGAAAAAAGGATGGTTACTCCTACATGAAAGTTAAACTGGTCGTTACTCACCCAAGACAGGATTCCCTAACATTTGCTGTGATGAATCGTTTTATAGAAGGTATGCAGGAGAATTCCCATGAAATCGATATCCTCGATCTTTATCATGACGGATTCGATCCCCTATATCGTGTAGAAGATGAGCGAGACTGGCAAAATCCCGACAAACAGCATGCTCCTGTGATTCGCAAAGAGCTGGATCGTGTGCTTGCAGCTGATGCCATTGTATTTATTTTCCCGGTATGGTGGTACAACGTTCCCTCCATGCTCAAAGCTTATCTCGACAAGGTATGGAACATGGGGCTGCTCAACAAGGCAAACTCCAAAAAGGCACTGTGGATTGCACTAGCTGGGGGGACGGAGGCTTCATTCCATAAATACGACTATTACAACATGATTTCGAATTATCTGAATAACGGGATCGCGGGTTATGCAAGAATGCAGGAATCCCGAGTCGAATTCCTCTATGAAACCATTTCAGAATCCAAAGAACATATCGAAGACCTGCTTGAGCAAGCATATCAAATCGGCAAACATTACAATTAACAATTCGCAGATATTACAGATAACAACTGAAAAACGATAGGAGGTTACTCGTTCGTTGAGTAACTGACTTTTCGCCCATGACGGGCGTACAATCAAGAAGGCTTACTCCAACCTGGGTTCCAGGTCAAAGTAAGCCTTCTTTTTCACACGCTACGATTCTGGTGTATCATCATTTCTTCCATACCAGTTTGCTCATCATCGCATATAGTAACGTAGCCGATTCGGCTCGGGTCGCTTCGGCAAGTGGTTTCACCTCACCGTTGTACCCGTGGGCGATGCCCAGATCCACAAGTAATGCCACACTATCCCTGGCATAGGAGCGAATCTCGGAAGCGTCGTGGAAACGAGTAAGGTTATCAGTTGCAGCCGTCTCTGAGTCAACCAGTCCAGCCGCTGCAAGTGCCCTCACTGTCAATGTCATCATCTCCTGACGAGTGATCGTGGACTCTGGCAAGAAGCGCCCGTCACCGGTACCACTGGTGATACCTAGCGAACGCGCAGCTGTAACTGCTTCGTAGTACGGAGCCATTTCGTTTACATCAGAGAACGCATTCCCGGAAGAAACATTCAAGCCCAGCGCAGTCATCAACCATTGCATGTATTGGCCGCGGGTCATCTCCTGTTTTGGATGTAACTGCGTGGAATCACCGCTTGCCTCAGCATCAATTACACCTCGGACAGCCAAAGCCTCCATTGCTTTCTTGGCCCACTGCACTTCTGCAAGATCTGCGAATGTCTGCTCCACAGGCACAACAGCATAATTTCCTGTGAGTGATGTTACGGAAAATACAAGCTGCCCGCTTTTTTGATCGTAGTAACTTTTCGGCAATGGGGTTGCCACACCGTTCGCACCAATGGCAAATGCTACAATCCGATCCTGCTGAGCACTTGGTGATGATTGGTAAGGCAGACGAAGGTTCAACTCACTTTCCGATGGCCATGGTTGACCATCCAGTTGAAGTTCAAGCTGGACTCCATATTGCGTGCCAAGCTGATCTGCGACTGTTTGTGGTAACTCCGTTCTGACCAATCGGATGGATGCGATCCCATCACCAACTATATCCTTCGTTAATAGTGTCGCAGGAAGCTCCAACGTCCCCAGTTCTGTAACAATGTTGAACACATGTGAATCTCCCTGATCTATTAATGCAGAGGCAGGCAGAGACACTTCATATGCCGTTGCTCCCGAAACCGGCTTCAGCCGAAGTTCAACCAAGCGCTGACCCGCATCCGTAGAGGGGGCAACTTGAAAAGCCTCTTTAATCGTTGAAGCATCCACGTTGGACTGCACTACACCCTTCTGGTCAGACTGTCCCTGCAACTCCAGAACAGAACGATCCTTCTCCGGTTTAGGTTGCGGTACAGCATTCTCTGCACTTGGGTTACCACTTCCTGATTGTCCGCCATTGTTGGCTAAACCAGAACCATTTCCTGTATTCCCACCGGAATTGCCGCCTGAATTACCGCCCGAACCAGGGTCCGTGCCTCCAGGGGAAGGAACAGATGCCGGCACCTTCACTGTCAACGGTACAGTCAAGGCTGTACTGTCGTCAGAAGTTCGAGTAATTTCCAGCTCCAGTGTTACGGTTGTTTCCTTGGATGGTGGGACAATCGTTCCATCGGTTTGAATGACCGACGGTACCGAACTGGAAGCGATCTTCACCGTGAAACCTTGCGGCACGGATGGTAACTTCAGTTTTTTCGTACCTGCGGAAGGTTGTTCCAATGCTGTAATGCTTGTAGCTACATCGGCAGCGCTCTGCTGAGCCGTATGCACCTGATAAGCGGAAGATACACCTCTCACGGATTGCCCCGTCGCATCTAAAGCTTCCACTTTGTAATAATATTGCGTGCCGGGGTTCAGTTCGCTGTCCTTGTACTCCCGCCCATTGCCGCTATAGACCACCTTGTACTCACCTTGCTCACGATCTGAGCGGTAGAGCTTGTAGCTTGCTGCACCAAGATGAGCATCCCAGCGAAGCGTTACGCTCGTTGAATCTAATGCATCAGCATTAAGGCCAGCACTATCATTTGCAGGTGGCGCTGCGTCAGGTTTAACGATCATAATCCAACTAATCATCGGGTCCTGTGATGCCGTATTGCGCACAGTCAGTTCCAGCTTGTTGTCCGACACGCTGATGTCTTTGTGTGCTCTAACACTGGCAGGTGTAAAAGTAACTGCACCAGTGTTGGTGCCATTGATAAGGAAGTTCGCTTTGCGCGATGTATTGGTCCACGGATCGTTGAATCCGGCGTACACATCGTATGTCCCGTTTGGCACATCAAATGTATAGGTTAAATCCGTGCCCTTAGGAGAATTGCTGACATTCCCACCATTCAGATAACGTACGGTCGAGAATATATCTCCGCCATTCGAACCGGATGACAGTGCATCTGCGCTGGTATACCCCCAATTGCGTCCCTCAACCGGAGTGTACATCTGATCCGCCGTTCCCGGGTTGGCAAGTGTTCCTTTCATATAAGCACCCATAAGATTGTAATCAGCCGTTTCATAACCTCCACTATTCACGAAATAAATTACATTGTCTGGAATGACATTTACGCGAACTGCCTGCTTTTTGTTGTTATATTCCGGTGTCGTTACCTGTAACGTGAGCGGTCCTGGCTTAGCAAAATCTTCTGCCGTCATGGCCCGGTTATCTATTGTCCATACTGCTGGCGTTGACACCAGTTCACCACCGTCACGTACATTCAATGTCGTTGGCAGGGATGGTACTTTGCCTAATGCCACGGCTTCTGGCAACGGATCAGCAATATCAACCTTGCCCATCGAATTCAGTAGATCAGGTGTCCAGCTGTTATACCACTTGATCGCTATGTCGGAGCCTATTCCAAACTCAATTGGCAAGAACACGTATTTTGCAGCGTCATTCGAGAAATTGCCACCATTCCACGTATCCCCCACATAAATGAATTTTCCTTTTTCCGGATCGACCGGAATGACGGATGTGGTCTGTGTGCCAAATGCCTTGCCTGGATCGGGATCGGTTGGCAACGTACGCACGAACGGATTGGTCTGCGTTGACCACGGGCCAAAAATGTTATCCGCCACCGTCACTTTGTTTTCGTTAGGGGCCCAACCGGAAGCTCCGGAAGCCAAAATATAATATTTCCCCTGATACTTAAACATCGCCGGTGCTTCACGTTGCCCTCCCGGGAACACACGCACGTAATCTACGCCGTATTCCGCCTGATAGGTGGAATCTCGTACCGGATTGCCTTTGTCATCCGTTCGTCCTTCCTTATGCCACCCTGTTACATCACTATAGTCTTCATTCAGTTTGGAGATATATAACGTCAGGTTTTCTTCGCTGGAGTAGATTAGATAACCCGTACCGTCATCGTCCTTGAACAACGTCATATCACGTGCCATGCCCTTATCGCTTGGGAAGTAATCTTTCTCCCCCTCGGGAGCTCTGTCCATCCGATAACTCTTCTGATACACAAAAGGCCCTGTTGGAGAGTCGCTGATCGCATAACCGGCCCGCGCCTTACCGTAATTCGCATTATCGTTATAGGGGTCTTTGTCGCCGTCCATGTGGGCCCACATCACGTATTTCTTCGTTTTGTCGTTGTAGATGACCTTCGGTCGTTCAATAATCCGTCCTCTGCGGATATCTGCCCAGATATCCACGCGGTCCTCACGCCCCGCATACAACTCGGAGATCAATGGGTCATGGTCAAAATCATCCATCGATTGAAGCGTCGTCAGAGCCATGCCCTCGTCAGTCCAGTTCATCAGGTCCTTGGATGAATACACACGCACACCAACAGCTGGCCAGCCGCCCTTATGATATTCGCCATACCAGTAATAGGTCTCCGTCTGTTCATCATAGAAAAAGCCAGCCCCATGCGCATCGATCGGTTTCCCGTCCAGATCTGGCCACAATTGCCCTGGTGTAATGCTTGTGCGAACTGTGGCAACGCCCAACGGTGTGGATGCTGGAGAAGTTACGCCGTCCACAGTCGCCTGAATGATGTAAAAATATCCTGTGCCCATCGTCAGACCACTATCGTTAAACGTGCTTTCATTGCCACTATAGACCTGCTGATACGTGCCCGTAGCACTGGTAGACCTCGAGAGCTTATACGTTACATCAGATCCAGTAAGGGCATTCCACCCCAGAGAGATTGATGTATCCGTCACAGCTGTGGCAGCAAACTCTGCTGGAGAGTCAATGGAATATGTCGTGGCTTCAGCAACAGTGGCCACTGACTCACCAGCTGCATTAAAGGCCGTCACACGATAGCTGTATCTGGTGCCCGGCTCAAGTGCATTATCCGTGACTGTGAGCCCCTTGCCTTCATAGATCTGCTCGTATTGCTCACTGCCAGCTTCGGCCCGAGCCACTCGATAACCCGTTGACTTGTCCACGGCGGCCCAAGATAGCTTCACGCTTGTGGCATTAAGTGCTTCGGCCTTTAATTCGCCAGGAGCCTGTGGTGCCGCCGCAGTCGTCCGAACTTCCAGCGGAGCAGTCCATAGTGACTCGGTTAGACCTCCGTATTCATAAGCGAGCTTGTAATAATACACCGTATCCCCGCTTAATCCTACATCCGTGTGTCCCAAAGTCCCGGTGTTGGTTACCAGAGAATAACCGCCTTCAGGCGTAGAGGAACGGTACAGGCGATAGGCTGAAGCACCCGCGATTTCAGACCATTGCAGTGAAACCGAAGACGCCGTCTGCTCAGCAATAGAGAGCTGAATATCGTTCCCAGGCGGTTGCTCGGCAATGATCACGTCATCTGCATGTACCGACTGCCACTTATTCCGAATGCCCACGGTACCTGACCCGTATGTAGGATCGACCAGATCAAATACCAACCGATCGGAGCCGTTTTCCGCGATATACCCGCGAATGGTGGTACCTGATAACACCACTTTGAGCGTGTACCATGTATCTTTGGCAAAAGCATAGTCCACCGTTTTCAAAGTAGTATCTGTTCCGTTCACCCGTTTGGAGAAAACGAGTTTATTATTGGGGACCTGCATTTGAAAATAGTAAAAGTTGCTCTTATCCTGAAACCGTGGCAATATTCCCGGATACCCCTGACCGGCTCCCGTGTAAAAGCGCATGGACACGGTCATGTCCGACATGGAGTCTCCAGTAGAGATGATGCCTTCATTGGTGTCACTCTGGAAAAGCGTGGAGTTGGACGTATCTGTCGGGTCCGCGAGTACTTCCCAGTTGCCTGAGCTTACGTTCCACGCGGGTGATTCCGTGTAATTCCCATCCGAAAAATCGTCCTGCAACAACGTGGCGGATATACTGCTCAGATCGGCATACGCCTTACTCGGCAGCATCAACGGTCCGGAAGACAGCGCAAGTGTTGCAGATAACATAAATATCATGGGTTTCCTGAGTTTATCCAATGTTCATTCTCTCCTTTGGCGTGAAAGATGAAAGCATGGTTCATGTATGCGCGGTGTTGTTGTTCAGCCTATCCTCAGCAAACAGTGGTCAGTAACGAGCTTTTGTCCACCTCCTTGTTTTAATGAAACCGGTTTCATTAGAGTGCAAAAAAAGACCTGCCTTCCCTTCTAAGTGCAATGATACCCATACGGAATACCGTGTCTTCCTTGCCCCTATGCAGTGAAACAGGTTTTTAATATAGGAATGTAATCGCTTTCTTGAATTATATTATTGCCTCATTCAAGCTGTCAACTGTGAATTCAACTCAACCATTTTTCGGTAAAACCATGCAAAAAAAGCGCGAGTTCTGCCTGTTTTGCAAGCGAAATTCGCGCCTTTCTCACCCTTCGAGCTTGTTCGCAAGCTCGCTCGTATTACATTACCTTAGAATACTTTCGTGGTCCATGACTCACAGTTCCACGTCTCCGTAACTACATCACGGTAGAATTCCGGTTCGTGGGAGATCAGAAGAATACTGCCTTTGTAAGCCTTGAGCGCACGTTTCAACTCTTCCTTGGCATCAACGTCCAGATGGTTCGTCGGCTCATCGAGTACAAGCAGGTTGGTTTCATTATTGATCAGCTTACAGAGACGCACTTTGGCTTTCTCGCCACCACTGAGTACAGCTACCTTGCTCTCAATGTGTTTTGTAGTCAATCCACATTTTGCAAGTGCAGCACGTACCTCGAATTGGGTATATGAAGGGAACTCCTGCCAGATCTCTTCAATACAGGTATTGTAATTGGCATCCTTCATCTCTTGCTGGAAGTAACCAATCTCCAGATGTTCACCGCGTTGAACGGTTCCTTCGAGAGCCTGAATTTCACCCAGAATACTGCGCATCAGAGTTGTTTTACCAATTCCGTTCGCACCAACAAGGGCGATCTTCTGTCCACGCTCCATACGCAGATCCAGTGGTCTGGACAACGGTTCGTTGTATCCAATTACAAGACCTTTGGTTTCAAAAATGAGCTTGCCGGACGTTCTTGCATCACGGAAATTAAACTGCGGTTTTGGTTTTTCCTTCGCGAGTTCAATGACATCCATCTTGTCGAGTTTCTTCTGTCTGGACATCGCCATATTCCGCGTAGCTACACTTGCTTTGTTCCGGGCTACAAAGTCCTTGAGGTCAGCGATCTCTTGTTGTTGGCGTTTGTACGCCGACTCCAGCTGCTGTTTTCTCATCTCATGCACTTCCTGGAAGTGATCATAATCGCCCACATAACGGGTCAGATCCTGATTTTCCATATGATAGATCAAGTTGATAACACTGTTCAGGAACGGAATATCATGAGAGATCAGAATAAAAGCATTCTCATATTCCTGCAAATAACGTTTCAGCCATTCGATATGCAATTCATCCAAATAGTTCGTAGGCTCATCGAGCAGCAAAATATCGGGTTTTTCCAACAGCAGCTTGGCAAGCAGTACTTTGGTACGCTGTCCACCACTCAGGTCATTGACGTCTTTATCCAGACCGATATCCGTCAGACCCAGACCACGTGCGGTTTCATCCACTTTGGCGTCGATCATGTAGAAATCCTGGTTTGTCAGCGTATCCTGAATTGTGCCCACGTCTTCAAGAAGTTGTTCAAGCTCCTCAGGAGTCACATCGCCCATTTTGCCATACATATCATTCATTTCCTGTTCCATGTCAAACAAATACTGGAACGCGCCGCGAAGTACGTCACGGATCGATTGGCCTTTGTTCAATACAGCATGCTGGTCCAGATAACCAACACGCATCCGCTTGGACCACTCCACCTTGCCTTCATCCGGCTGAAGTTTTCCTGTAATAATGTTCATGAAGGTGGATTTACCTTCACCATTGGCCCCGATCAGACCAATATGTTCGCCCTTCAAGAGGCGGAATGAAACGTCGTTAAAGATAGCACGGTCACCAAAACCGTGACTTAATTTTTCTACATTTAATATACTCATTCATGACACCTTTTCTATATAGACTTAATTCTTTGTATATTATAAGCGTTATATCCTGCACAACTCAACGCTATATTAAAAATTATTCCACCTTTTTGGCTGAAATTTGCCTTATATGAAAGTATGGGTTAAAATTTTGCCTTAACGAATTACTACTATATAGAACGGAGCTCTTCGAAGAGCATCAGGTGAAAAATATGATTGAAGTGAAACAATCCAAGTTAGGTGATGGTGGTGAGTTTAACCGCGGGGTATTTGCTACCGTTGATATTGCCAAAGGAACGCTTATCCATCAGGCACCCGTTGTGCCTTACCCAAATGAAGATCATGAGCATGTCGAAAAAACGATTTTGGAAGATTACGTGTTCGAATATGGGGCGAATCATACCGCCATTCTGCTCGGCTACGGCAGTCTGATCAACCACTCCTATGAACCTAACGCTACTTATGATATCAATTTTGATAACCACACCTTTGACTTCTACGCATATACGGACATCAAGGCTGGCGACGAAATCGTAATCAATTATAACGGTGAGGAAGACAGTATGGACCCGTTATGGTTCCTGGACGATTACGAGGAGCGTATGCTTGAGTTCAATAAGTCCAATGATGATGAGGGTGAAAAAGAGGCCGAAACCCAGTCCGTGGATACGGACACGAGTAAATAAACGTTAAACTCAGTAAAGTTCGCAAGCACTCTCGTTGTAAATGCGAAAAGAACTCACTGAACCCGGTGAATGATGAAACGAGTACCGGAGTACTCTTCATGGTCCAAAGTTTAAACGCACAAATAAGCAAGTCCTCCGTTAGTGGAAGACTTGCTTATTTGTGTGGTCTTGCTTTCTAAGCCAGATACACTTGTTCATGTTTCATTGTTTATCGTGCATCTTAACTTGTTTTAATCTGTAATCGGCGGATCTGTATGCAAGTCTTGATCGGGTGTCGTGGATTTCCACTTGGTAAAGGCTACCTCGAACCCTGCACGCTTCGGTGCACACAGAAATGGACCTGCGTGTTTGTTCGTCGGATAGGCAAACCGTGCAACCCGAATCGTACGCCAAGGATGCTCATCTGTGCGAGCACGAATTACAACGGCCTCGTTACTGTAGGAGGCTCTAATTGTTACGATTCGTCCACCCCACTCTGGCACAGGAGAGAGTGACCAATCGGAATACGTATCCGTCACGACAGCTCCAACATGTGCCACACCATCATTGACCTCAACTCCGGCCTTGATCCATTGGTCTTCTCCGTACCATAACATTAATCCCGCCTGATCATATAATTCGGTGAATGAGCTTAGATCAAACGATACCTCAATCGCTTCCGTTCCGTCCCATGGAGCAAGCATGGCATGTCCATCCCGATGACAGAACCCGTAGAATGTGTTCTCCCAGAAGTCACTGCCTTCCCGAGCTTCCACAACGAAACGATCCCCATCCATCCGTGCAGCAACGGGTTCTTTAGTCCACTTGCCTTCATTAAGCCCAATAAAATCCGATGACATCGTTGTTTTCATCCTTCCTTCCATCCCAAAGGGGAGTTCATCATCACTTCTAAATTAAAGAACTCAGGTCCGATGCAGCAGTAGGATACGCAAAATTCATGGTGTTTAACTGATCGTTAGTCAGATTGAACTGAATCGCCATTGCAAAAAGGTTGATCAATTCTTCTGTTTTGCTCCCGAGCACATGCGCACCCAGAATACGTCCGGTTGATTTGTCGATCACCACTTTGGCCATGGCAAATTTTTCATGAGTTCGCTTGTAAGTATACCATTTCGACATATCATTTACCCGCACCTCGTAGCCCTCTTTCTTGGCTTGTTCCGTGCTCATACCTACAGCTCCCAGGGCAGGGACAGTAAATACAATGGAAGGCATCACTTTATAATTAGGTTTGTGTTGATTCCCCTCCAACAAATTGAACGATACAGCCCGGGATTCCTGACCTGCTAACGGGGTCAAAGGCAACCCTTTTGTATCGGTTACATCACCAGCAGCATACACTCGTGGATTGCTTTCGCTTTGCAAGTGCTCGTTCACCGTAATCCCCTTTTTGCTGTAGCTGACGTTGGCTTTCTCCAATTCCAGCCCATCCACATGAGGAACACGCCCGGCTCCATGAACGACAAGTCCACACTGCCACTGGTGATCTGCACCATTGCGTGTGCCATGAACGACATATGAGTTCCCCTCTTGCCGTATGGACTTCACCTCCGCGTTCAAGTGAACATGGATGCCGATCTCTTTTGATCTTTGCAACAAAGATTCTACCAGCTCCGCATCAAACGATTTCAGAGGCTGTTCACTCCGATGCAGGATGTGGACTTCCGTCCCGGCTCTGGCCGCAATATGCGCAAACTCAAATGCAATGTATCCACCGCCTACCAGAACTAATCGATCCGGCAGCTGTTCCAGATCCAGAAAGTCATCACTATATATAAGATGCTGTGAGCCCTCAATCTCAAGTGGCGCAGGTCTTGCACCAGTAGCAATCAGGATGTGTTTGCCATGGAGCACTTCTTCTCCCACTTGAATATGGTCTTCATCGACAAATGAAGCTTTACCATGGAACGTATCCATTCCGGCCTGTTTGAATTTATCCTCGCTTGCTCTAGGTATGCTCTCGGTAAAGGTACGTTTAAAGGCCATAAGTTCAGACCAGTTGATGGTCGCCTGTCCCTGAATTCCTTTCCCTTGCATCCGTTCATTCCAGTCAATCAGCTCAGCCGCTCCAGCCAGCACTTTCTTGGGATCACAGCCACGCAGTGCACACGTTCCGCCGAACTCACGTTCATCAATTACAGCGATTTTCCAGCCAGCTTCAGCGCAACGGGTGATTACAGAGCTTGCCGCGCTTCCTGTTCCAATTGCAATCAAGTCATACGTTTCTTGTGTCATCATGGTTCCTCCTCTTCCTTTTGTTACATCTATTTTTGGGATACACAACGTTAAAGCAACCCAGCCTGTTTAAGGTACTCCCTAGCCACCTGCTCGGGATTCGCTCCATCCACGTTCACGTCATAGTTCATCTGACGCATCTCGTCATCCGTAATTTTGCCAGCAAGCTGATTCAGCACCTCAAGCAGTTGTGGATATTGATCTGCCGTTTCTTGACGAAGCATCGGTGCGCCTTGATACGGTGGGAATAACTCCTGATCATCCTCCAGCACAACAAGTTCATATTGTCTCAACTCACTATCTGTGGAGTAGGCATCTACGAGATTGATATTGCCACGTTGAACAGCACCATAGCGAAGCTTAGGTTCCATTGTTGCAACGTTTGGAAATTCAATCCCATACTTCTTCTGAATGCCTAGGTAACCGTCTTCCCGATCCGAGAATTCCAGGGTAAATCCTGCCTTCATCTGCTGTTCCACCGGTTTGAGATCCGAAATGGTCTTGAGATTGTATTGATCTGCGATGCTCTTTGGAACGGCCAACGTATACGTATTGTTGTAATCCATAGGGTTCAGCAGCACCATGTTGAACTGGCTCAGCATTCCATCTCTTGCCTGTTCGTACACCTCTGTCCGATCGGTACTCACTGCCGTTTCCTTCATGAACTCGGAGATCGCTGTCCCGGTGAATTCGGGATAGATGTCAATATCACCTGATTTGAGTGCATTGAAAAGGAATGGCGTTTTGCCTAATCCGGGTTTTAGTTCAACGGTCAGGTCTGTGTCTTTTTCGATTAGCAATTTGTACATATTAATGAGAATTTCGGGTTCAGCTCCCAGTTTGCCAGCAATCACGAGATCCTTCTGCCCTCCACGTGCCAAGAAGGGAATGGTAATCACAAGTATCGCGATCAGAGCAAGCGAACCAAGGGTGACCAGTGTTTTCTTGAAGGATAACCGCTGGAACTGACGCAATAGTACATCAAATAAAATCGCCAGTAATGCGGCCGGAATGGCTCCCAGGATGATCAGTGCCGTATCATTCCGATCAATGCCCAGCAAGATTAATGCACCCAATCCTCCTGCGCCGATCAAAGCAGCAAGTGTCGCCGTTCCTACAATCAGGACCATCGCGGTCCGAATTCCGGCCATAATGACAGGCATCGCCAGTGGCAGTTCCACTTTGATTAGACGTTGCCAACTATTCATGCCCATCGCATTAGCTGCTTCCACCATGGAAGGATCAACTTCGGATATGCCTGTGTACGTGTTGCGAAGTACGGGAAGCAACGCATACACCACCAATGCAATAATTGCAGGAAGTGTGCCTATGCCGAATAACGGGATGAGCAATCCGAGAAGCGCCAAGGAAGGTATCGTCTGCAACACAGCCGTAACCCCGATAATGGGTTCAGCCACTTTTGGTTTGCGTGTCAGGTATATACCTAGCGGAATAGCGATGAGGACAGCAAAGAACAATGCGATAAATGAGATCTGAATATGTTCCAGCAGAGCAGACAACAACTGACCTTTGCGCTCACTGAACACCTCCGTGAATCTACTCATGTCTTTCACCTCGTTCCTGTAACTGACCAGACCAGTATTTCATCAGATCAACTCGACTGATCTCGCCAATAATCTGGCGGTTACGTTCAACCAGCAGATAGTCATGGGAAGCCATGATATCAACTAATTCCGTTAACGTAATGGATACAGGAACAGCAGTTTTAGCTGATTTTGGCACATGACCCGGTGAGAGTGGTGACATGATGGATTCGAGATCAAAATCAAAATCAGATTGTGAACTCGTATCGGCGTTAGGACTTCCAACAAATTCACGTACGAAGTCATTAGCTGGCTGTCGGATCAGTTCTTCCGGGGTGCCTACCTGCAAAACCTGTCCATCCTTCATAATGCAGATGCGATCCCCCAGCTTCATCGCTTCCTGAATATCATGGGTGACAAACACAATTGTTTTTTTCATCTGGCGCTGGATATCCAGAATATCATCCTGCAATTTCTCACGGCTCATTGGATCGAGTGCACTGAACGGTTCATCCATCAAAACAATCTCGGGATCGGCAGCAAGTGCACGCAACACACCAATTCTCTGCTGTTGTCCTCCGGATAACTCGGACGGTTTACGCTCACTGTACGTATCTCCGTGCAAACCTACCATGTCCAGTAGCGTATGTACGCGCTTCTTGATTTGATCTGACTTCCATTTTCGCAGTTCAGGAACAACCGCAATATTTTCGGCAATCGTCATATGCGGGAATAGTGCAATCTGTTGCAGCACATATCCGATATTCCAGCGCAATTCGTGAATGTTGTATTCATCGATTGGGCGTTCATTAATGCGCACTGTTCCATCTGTTCGTTCAATCAGACGATTGATCATTTTGAGCATGGTGGTTTTGCCACATCCACTCGGACCAATCATGACAAACAGTTCTCCCTTGTTAATGTTGAGGTTAACCTGACGCAAAGCCGTTGTTCCATCAGGATATTGTTTCGATACATTTTCGAACTGAATCATTCGCTCTCTTCGCCCCTTTATCTAGAACATGTTTCAGACACGCCCTAACATTCATCCTCATCTATTTCCCCAAAAGTGTGTTCGTATAATCACTGCTACATATAAAGGTGTTGCTTCAATCATTTTCACTGCAGCTATTCGTACACGAAAAAATAATGCGTTGATTTATGTCGATAGTGGTATAATAATGGTAGTCATTGAAACTACGAATTATCCTTTCGCCACTTTTTTCATTCATAAAGGAGTGTACCTATATGTATATTCAAATTACAGATTTGGCTGCAAAACGATTGACGGAAAGCCTGAATGACCAACCTGGATATTTCAAAGTGATCTATGACATGGAAGGTTGCGGATGTAACGGAGTTATCGCTATTATCATTGTTGATGAACTCGAGGCTCTCGACGCGCAGATTGAAACCAACCTGGTTCCGTTCTATGTTGATCCAAAACAGCAGCTGAACCTAGAACAACATATGAAGCTGGATACGGAAGAAAATTATCCTTCATTTAAATTAAGCAGTGATTCCGGTGTGCTCAGCGGTAATGTTCGTGTTCGTGACACCCGTGCCGTAACTGTGGGAAGTTCCGGTGGATCTGACGCCTGCATGTTGTAATACAGTCTCCAGCAAACTTGAAGTAATTTAGCATTATCTATCTTCACATCTAAAGCCGTTGCATCTAATGCAACGGTTTTTTTAACGTTCTTTTCCTTATATGCCTCTATCAGAGTTGCAAAAAAGACTCTATAAAAGATGGACTAAACATTTACACGAAACGGAGAGGACAGAAAGAACCTGAAGAAGCGAAGCGTTCGCCTAAAAGCTTTCTGAAAGAAAGCTGCATCGGAAGCATACGCTATCACAAGATTTTCACCATTATAAGATTGAATCAAAAAAATCAGGGGATAACAGCGATCGGAAGGTTGTTCTGTCATCGAAGTGGCAAGGTAAATATCCTCTAGTTAGATTTTATAGCAAACTTTGTTTACAACTCGGAAACAATTGGAGAACCTATGGATATAATCCTCTAGTATACTCGGTATATAGATTCATATATTCCGAGGAGGAACACACATCATGAAACCTTTTACTCGTAAATCCATTATATCTACCATTCTCATAGGCTCTGTTGTAGCAGGTTCTGCTTTTACTACGTTTCCCATCACGTCAAGCCTGAATCCCGTCGCATCTGCTGCAAGCTCCAGCTTCACTCAATTTCTGCATGATAATGCACCTGGTCGTACGATCAAAACCATCAAAAATGTGGCAACCGTGACCAATGTGTCTAGTACAGTTGTGCTTGTCAATAAAAAGAGAAATCTGCCTTCAACTTATGCACCTCAAGATTTGGTTGTACCTAATATTCCTTTTAGCTTCTCAGGTGCCAGTCCGAAGAAACAAATGCGTAAAGTGGCCGCAACTGCGATTGAAAAATTATTTGCTGCTGCCAAAAAAGACGGTATCGATATCAAAGCGGTGTCTGGCTATCGCTCTTATGCGACCCAAAAATCGATCTTTGACCGTAATGCTAGCATCAAAGGTGAAGCTGTTGCCAATAAAACAAGTGCTCGGCCAGGACAAAGCGAACATCAAACGGGTCTAGCCATGGATATCTCCAGCGCTTCGGCTGGTTATGATTTGCAACAAAGCTTCGGCAACACCAAAGAAGGCAAATGGCTGAAAGCCAATGCCCACAAGTACGGATTCATCATCCGTTATGGCAAAGATCAGGAGAAATTGACTGGTTACTCCTATGAGCCATGGCATGTACGTTATGTAGGCGTATATATTGCTGGTGAGATTACCAACCAGAAACTTACGCTGGAGCAATATTTGGAACGTGCCAAATAAGGCAGGTTGAACCCCAAGCTTAGTCAGTTATCCGATCAGATAAAAGAAGCATGACTATAGATAACATGGCTGAAGTAGAAGATGGGGCCGCAACTGGCCCTCTTCTGCTTCAATCTTTCATTTGCACACCTCATCATGTCCCAACGATTCTTCTAAATACCAGTGGCAATCTCTTCATGCTTTCCGTTCCAGCCCACGAACCCACTCCAGCAAGTAGTGCATTATGGCACAAATACAGTGCGACATTGTACACGATTGAACCCAGAATAATCTCCATTACTACAAAACGTTTTAACGTCGAAGATTGGATCACATATACCCGAAATTCATGCGGGTTATGCCCTCCCTTATACCTTGTGATCAATGCTTTCATGAATCACCTCTAGTGTTTTATTTTAGCGTATGGCAGACAATCCTTGTCTTATTCTAAAATAATACTTACATAAAGTAACTAAGTGTGTTATAGTCAGTTTATAAATTATACATAAGCGAGGGAAACTACCATGAGTGAGTTGGATAATCTAGTCAAAAACCGTAGATCGGCCGTTATTTTTGAAGAAGGAATTGAAATTTCGGATTCGGAACTGCAAGAAATGTTTGCCCTGAACAAATTTGCACCATCTGCCTTTAACCTGCAACACACGCACTATCTTGTGATTAAAGACGAGGAACAGAAAGAGAAAGTCTATGAAGCTTCCCAGCAATATAAGGTAAAAACAGCTTCTGCGGTCATCGTGGTATTGGGCGACGTCAATGCGCATCATCATATCCGCACTATTAACGAAGGCTTGCTGAACCTGGGCGCTCTTACTCCGTTCCAATACGAGCAGGAATCCCAAAGTGTCACTGAATTTTACGAATCTCGCGGCAGATTCTTCCAACGTGAGGATGCGATTCGCAATGCCAGCCTGTCTGCCATGCAATTGATGCTGATCGCTCAAGATCGCGGTTGGGACACTTGTCCAATGATTGGTTTTGACTCGGAAGAGTTGCAACGGAGTTTGGATATCCCAGACCATTATGTACCTGTCATGATGATCACCATCGGCAAAAAGTCGGAAGCCAAACAGCGCCCACGCGGTTACCGTAAACCGATTAACGAATATGTTAGCTTCAACAAAATGCACGCTGAATAACATATAATATAACAAATTATATAAGTTGAACTAACATTTACACGATAACGGAGAGGACAGAAAAAACCTGAAAAAGCGAAGCGTGCGCCTTTATCCCCGGATTTTCCCCTTTAGAAAAGGAATGGAAATACAATCTGGGGATAACAGCGATTGGAAGGTTGTTCTGTCATCGTAGTGTCAGTGTAAATAATCTTTAGTTCAACAAAGCAAAAAAGCCACGATCTCGTGGCTTTAATACGTTTCATAGATCAAGGTGTCCAGCATTTGAAATTCATCGTCAAACTCCGCATATATGTACAGTCGACCAGCAGGTGTATCCCCCGCATCATAACCCAATCGAAGGTATTGATCTCCCTGAAATTCTGCATCAGCCAAAATCAATTCATTGATATCTTCGTCCGGATGGGCCTTGGCAATGGTTTTAAGCGCCTGCTCACCAAGTATGTCCCACCGTTTCCACGTCTCTTCCATATATGGGGATAAGGCTTCCATCTCTGTCTTGGTTGAAACCTGTGCAGTGACTACAAGCTCATTACCCTGAACCAGCAAGCGCATCTGATAGTTGGACATTGATGCGTCATACTGGAATACACCCATCCCCTGAACTTCATGATTGGATTCAAAAATCAGATTGTCTGCATACTGCAGTCTTTCCAGCTTGGGATTAGCGCTATAATCCAACTCGGTCAATTTGTTCTCGGAACAGTACAACTCTCTTAGTTGTACGTTATGGCGAATATCCAGCTCGCTAATATGGTTGTTAAAACAACGGACACTCTCCAAAACCAAATTTGAACGAAAATCCAACTGCTTGATATGGTTGTGGTTACAACGAAGTTCAACCAAGTTGGGACAACCAGTTACATCAAGTTCCAGCATGTAATTGTTGGCGCAATCGAGTCGCCGCAGTTGCTTATTGTGTTCAAGTTCAAGTGAGAAAAGAGCATTGTAGCTGCAACTAAGTTCCTCCAACTGCTGAAGAAACTCCGAAGCCAACTCCGATAACATATTCCAATGACAATCCACCGTTACAAGTTTGGGATTATGAGAAAGATCCAATTTGCGAAGTCGATTAAAACTGCAATCCAGCATTTGCAATTCCGAATTGGAACGGAGGTCCAGGGTAAGAAGCTGATTCTCTCTGCAACGCAACGTCCTCAGCTTGTGATTCTGACCTAGATCCAGACTTGTCAATTGATTATAGGCACAATCCAACTCTTGAAGATCCCTGAAATACTCGATTCCATCAAGATTGCTAATATTGTGATTGGAAAGTTGCAATATCTCAACCTCACAAACGTCACTCTCCTGAATGAAATCCCGCTGATCACAAAAACGATCCAACACAACTTGCCGAAAACGCTCATCCGTGAAGGCATAAGTAATATCCATGTCTAACGCCTCCCCTCTCGTTTTGCTCTATTGGAACAACCTTCCAACATATTATCACTATTCTATGAGTTTCGTCGCCGGGATTCAACAATTACCTAAGCAAATTCTTTTATACCATGTTAACATCCAACATGTAAGAGAAATCGTACAGAGAGGAAGATTTTCATGGAAATGTATATCGAAAACCTCCCGTCATCTCGTATCGCCTATGTGCGACAAGTTGGTCCGTATGGGCCTGCCAACAGTCAAGCTATGGAAATGTTAAAGAGTTGGGCTAGAGCCAAAAACCTGCTTACTGCATCGACTGTATTATTCGGTATCCCCCAAGATAACCCGGAAACCACGATTCCCGAAGATTGCCGATACGATGCTTGTATTGTCATTTCGAAAGATTTTCCTATGAATGAATTGACGCCCGATCTAAACGAAACTGAACTTCCAGGCGGGCAATATCTGGTTTGCAAAGTCAAACATACTACAGAGGCTGTTCAGCAAGCATGGACTGAAATTTTCCCGCATTTGCAGAGTAGCGGTTATACTCTGGATAACAAGCCAGTTATGGAAAGGTATACGGGCCATCTTGTTAACCTTGATTTTTGCGAGATATGTGTTCCAATCAGGCCTGTTTAGTTGCAAAAAAAGTGACTTCAGTCAATGAAGTCACTTTTTTGCTTTGGGTTCCAACAAAGACCACTAATCTCTTCACTCCGCTCCTTGCTATTGCTAATCAAGCTTAGAAGAAGATTTTTTTACTGAATTGTATTACACTTTCAATGCGTTGAGTATCCAGGTAGAAAACATTGGAGCAACTCTACCGAAGCAAATGTAGATTGTTGCATTATTGCTTTTCAAAAAATTCAGTTGCTTTATGCACGTATTTCAAGTATTGCGAAGGTAAACCCTCTTCATAGTAGATCGCTTCAACTGGACAAACGTCTAAACAATCAGTTGCTTTTTCTGAAATACATGCTTCGGTAATTACAAAAGGCATTTCTTCCAATCTCCTTTTCGTATTTAGAATGATATCTTATCGCGACTTCAATTGAATCTGCATGAAGACTATTTCTTCGGCCAATTTCTCCAACCGACTCAGCGCATCAGCATCTTCGATATTATTCTCAGCACCAAAATGATCACTATTTAAATAAACATATCTTGGCGCTACATATGAACGAAAAAAGCCCGCGATCGGTTTTAATTGATTTTCGACAACCAAATAATGCTGATATGTGCCCCCAGTTGCAATAAAGCCTATCACTTTATTATAAAAACTCTGTACAGGGAGTAGATCGAACACATTTTTCAGTACACCTGTCAAAGAGGATTGATATATAGGTGTACCGATAACGAAAAAATCAGCATCAATCATTTTTTGGATTACTGACCGGGTGTGTTCATTATAATCCTCTAACTTGCGGCCATCGCAAAATTCGATGTTTTTGTATTCTCTCAAGTCTATTAGTTCAATTTCAATTTCCGGATGATTTTTTTTCACGAATTGTAGTACAGTATCCACACCAATTGCAGTCTTTGATCCAATCAATGACCCAGACAAACCTAGTAATTTCATAACTGGTCCTCCTAATCACTTATCTGTATTTGAACTATTCCGTTCGTTCTAATTGACAGCCAGTCATTAATTTGAGCATACTACCCAAGTTGATTTTTCCTAACTGCCTCATCAGATGTTGTTCACACTCTATAAAAATACTTGTGAGTTGCATATCTATCTCTGCTGTTAGATGTCCCTTACTGCTCATGGATGGTTTAGGAATCTGTAAGGGCTTAGACGACACCAATTTATATATATCTTGCAAGGTTATATCATGCGGCTCCACAGACAACACATAACCACCATCAATACCCTCTTTTGTCTTAACATATCCCACTTTTTTAAATGAGGTAAGGATACGGCGTATCCTAACAGGGTTTACACTAATCTTTTCTGAGATCTGAGCACTGGTTAGTTTCTCATTCTTATGTGAACTAAGGAGAATGAGAATGTATATGACAACACTTAGCTCACTATTCATATTAGGCCCCCTAGTTCATTATTCTTCGTAGTTGTCCTTCAAATCCAGTGGCATGGACTGTAGGAGGCTGACCTTTATCAAACCATGATTTCCTTTGAAATCTTGCGTCATTTACCTTGCTTAGCATATCAGAGCTTCATGTTACTGCTATGACCTGGTGATAATTTGGCAGTAGGATCAATATAAACTTTAGCATTGTTGATTGCAGTTGGAGCCTCTCCGAAGCCTACAGCGATCAGCTTAATTTTCCCTGGGTAGGACGTAACGTCTCCAGCTGCAAATACTCCTGGAATATTGGTTTGCATCCGCGTATCAACAACAATAGATCCGTTATCAACTTCCAATCCCCACTCAGCAATGGGACCCAAAGAAGAAACAAAACCAAAATTCACGATAAGAGCATCACAAGGAATGATTCTTTTCTCCCCCGTTTTCGCAATAGTGACTGTAATCTCGGTTATCCGTTCATCACCAGTTAACCCGGTAATCTCAGACGGAGTGACGATATTAACTGAAGATGCCCTCAATTTTTCAACGCTATGTTCGTGAGCACGAAATTTATCTCGTCTGTGAAGTAAAGTGACTTGTTTGGCAATGGGCTCAAGCATAAGTGCCCAATCGACTGCTGAATCTCCACCACCGTTAATAATCACATGTTGATTGGAGAACTGCTGCAAATCTTCAACAAAATAATGAAGGTTAGATTGTTCAAACTGACTCGCGTTCTCCAGTTCCAATCGGCGTGGTTCGAATGCCCCTATACCTGCGGCAATAATAACCGACTTACTGTAATGAATAGATTTATCTGTAATAATTTCGAAATGATGTTCCCCTTTTTTTAATACCTGTTGTACCTTCTCCTCTAAATAGACATCAACCGGAAATAATTGCATCTGCTCCAGTAAATTTTCAACGAGCTGAGCAGCAGTAACCCTTGGGAATCCAGCAATATCATAGATATATTTCTCAGGGTAGAGGGCAATCGCTTGACCACCTAATTGCGGCATACTATCAATAATTTTGACACTTGCTTGACGCATACCAGCATAAAAAGCGGCAAACATTCCAGTTGGTCCACCACCAATAATTGTGATATCAGTAATTGATGGAGTAAGTTCTAGTGACAATGGGAGCTCTCCCTCTCTTTATGTTTTTATAATACACAACATAATATACTATAATGTATAAAATATATAAATATCAAATAAAATTCTTTATTAAGTTCAAACATAAACGATAGATTTGATATTTTTATACTTATATGTATACTATGTATATGTTAAAGAGTTGTGAATAGTAGAAATGAAAAGATGGGAGGTTTGGAGGAATATGCCCTTTGTAATTACAGAGCATTGCATTCATGAACAAGCTGCCGATTGTCTTGATGTATGTCCAGTCGATTGCATTGTAAAAGGAGAAGACCAATATTTTATCAATCCTGACCAATGCATAGATTGTGGGAACTGTGAAACAGCTTGTCCTGTTGGAGCTATTTATTATGAGGAAGATTTACCTGATCATCATCAAATATATGTAAGCAAGGCTCTCGACTTCTTTAAGTTAAGTTAAATGAATATATAAAAAAGATGCTTCCTAGCGTTATGCTAGGAAGCATCTTTACATATCTAATACGTTCAATTACTCTTTTTTTACTTTTATGGAATATGTGCAACGTTGCCCGCCGTCAGCCAAACACTCCATTCTTTTGACTTCAGCATCTCCAAGCAATGATTTAAACATACTTAATTCACATTGACAAACCTTCTTATATTTCATGGCGACGTGACTAATTGGGCAGTTATTTTCCTTTAAAATAAATTCATCATCGCTAATCTTCTCAAGTCCCACCATATAGCCATTCTCATTCTGAATGTTCGCAAGTGTCTCAACACGCTCCGAGATATTTTTCGCTTTCATACTTTGGTCATATTTTTCGATCATTTTATTTTTGCGACTTTCAAAAATTTTCTCAACAGCTTCCGGTCCTAATTGTTCTTCAAGCTCAGTCAATATATCCAATGTTAGTGAATGATATTTATTAGGAAAATATCCTACAGACTGTTCAGTTAAACAATACACTGTTGTTGGTCTTCCAATAGATTGTCGCTGTATCTTAGACGTAATTAAATTATCTCGTTCTAGCGATTGGATATGACGCCGAACCGCCATGGTGGTGATCCCAAGCTCATCGGTAAGATCTTTAGTAGTCATGTCCCCTTTGGTTTTGAGGAGATGTAATATAATTTCTCTGGTTGGAAGACTATTCACCAGATCAGGATTAGTCATTTATGATTCAGCCTCCTTACGAATAAACAATTTTTAACACCTTCGATTTCGTAAATACAATCAATGTATATCGCTCTCGTTGTTTACATCATCTCATGTTCTCAGATACATTATATCCATAAACAACCGATATAACTAATTTTATATTTATTATATATAATATACGTGTTAGTTCAAACTCTAATAAATGGAAAATAACCCAAACTATTAATTGTGATCATATACATACGAGAATAACAAAATAAACTTTATATACATAAATGTTGATTAAGTATATAAAATGAAGTATGATCAATTTAGAAAGATCACTATAAACATTGGAGGAATAACACATGACATATCAATTACCTGCATTACCCTATGCAAATAACGCACTCGAACCACATATTGATGAGCAAACGATGATGATCCATCATGATCGTCATCATAATACTTACATTACGAATCTGAATGCTGCTCTGGAGCATTTGCCTGAACTGCAAGGGAAATCAATTGAAGCTTTGATCTCCAATCTGGACAGTGTTCCACAGGAACTTCGCGCAGCTGTTCGAAATAACGGAGGCGGGCACGCCAATCACAGCTTGTTTTGGAAAATCATTGGCCCCAACGGGGGAGGAAATCCAACAGGAGCATTGGCAAAAGCGATCGATAATGAACTGGGTGGATTTGAAGAATTTAAAGCGAAATTTACGAAAGCGGCAACTACTCGGTTTGGCAGTGGATGGGCGTTCCTTTCCGTTGCGAATGGAAAATTGAAAGTCGATAGTCTTCCTAATCAAGATAGTCCTTTGATGGAGGGGGAAACTCCGATTATTGGTCTGGATGTCTGGGAACATGCCTACTATTTGAAATACCAGAATAAGCGCCCAGATTATATTAGCGCATTTTGGAATGTAATCAATTGGAGCGAGGTAAATAAGCGCTACGAATTGGCAATCAAACAAAGCATTGATTCCAACTTCATCATTTCATAAATTCAAGTCTTCAACTATGCTGCTAAGAGTATGACCAAAAGGAGAAGAGCAACCTCATTAGAGATTGCTCTTCTCCTTTTTCACTACACATATTAGAAATTAAAATGCCCAGTTGCCTTTACGGAATACCGGCTCGATTGTACCGTCCTGTAACTCACCATCAATATCCAGTTCAGCGGAACCGATCATGAAATCAACGTGTGTCAAGCTCACATTGCACTCATGCTTCAGCAACTCTTCGTTCGACATCGTTGTGCCATCTTTCATGTTGAATGGGTATGCACTTCCCACAGCCAAGTGGCAAGATGCATTTTCATCAATACCTGTATTATAGAAAATACGATTCAGGTTGGAGATCGGGGAGTCATGTGGTACTAGTGCGACCTCACCCAGATAACGTGCTCCTTCATCGGTGGCAAACAGGTTCTTTAGATGTTCTTCACCGGATGCTGCCGTAAACGCTACAACCTGTCCATCCTTGAATGTGATTCTCATCTGGTCTACCAGTTGCCCGTTCAGGTTCAAAGGCATGGTGCTGCTAACATATCCATTCACTCCGCTGCGCTTAGGCATGGTGAATACTTCTTCAGTCGGCATATTGGCGACCGTGTATACACCTTGTTTATTTTCGCTACCACCGCCACCCCAGATGTGGTTGTGGACCAATTCAATTTTCAAGTCTGTACCTGGCGCACGGTAATGCAGACTCTTATAGTTCTTTTTGTTCAGGAGATCACTCATGGTATTCAGGGTATCCAGATGTTCTCTCCAATTTTGTACAGCGTCTCCGCCATCGACACGGTTCATTTTGAAGATGGTTTCCCACATCACGTTGATTCGGTCTTCTTCCGGGATGTCGGCAAACACTTTGTTCGCCCAAGCCTTGGTCGGTGCCTTGATCAGACACCAGCTAATTTCATGATTACGTGTGTATTTTGAGTACCCTTTACGTGCCTGAGCAGCCGCTTTGGTTGCCCGGGACACGCTGTCGGAGTCAATACCGTTATACAGTTCAGGATCTGGAACTTTGATCGTCAGGGTAGCGCCGCCTGCTTCTGCAAACTTCTCCATCATATCCGCCTTCCAGGCTGGATAGTAGTCAAAGCTGTCATTGGAGCCATGTTCAAAACGACTGCGGGTAATGTTGTCGTCATCAAAGTCCACTTGTACATAGTTTGCACCAGCCGCATAGGCTTTTTGCACAATCAGACGTGTGAATTCAAGCGTTTCGATGGGTGCAGTGACGAGCAGATCCTGTCCTTTTTGAATATTCACGCCAACTTTGACAACCAGTTCTGCGTATTGTTCCAATGACTTTTCAAAGGTTTGTTCAAATTGACTCATGGTTGTGTTCACTCCAGTTTCATATATTGTACGAACGCTATCGCTTCTGCAGAATCGATTTCTTCTCTTTCACTACGCAGGCTCAATTCCAATACTTTATTTATACAAAATGATTTAACCATTTCGTTTTTCTTGTTCGCGCAACTCGATCCGGCGGATTTTGCCTGAGTTTGTCTTTGGCAGATCCGTAACAAATTCGATCTTACGTGGATATTTATAAGGTGCTGTGATTTCCTTGACGTGGTGCTGCAATTCACGCATCAGTTCTGGTGAAGCCAGTGAATCATCTCGCAGTACGACAAATGCTTTCACCACATTGCCACGGATCTCATCCGGACTTGCAACCACCGCGCATTCCTTCACACTGGCGTGTTTCATAAGTGCTTCTTCCACTTCGAATGGTCCAATCGTGTAACCCGAACTGATGATGATATCGTCACTGCGACCTTCAAACCAGAAGTAACCTTCTTCGTCTTTGCGTGCACGGTCCCCTGTTACAAAATAATCGCCACGCTGACTCGCTTCCTTCCGACCCTCATCCTGATAATAGGACCGGAACAAAGCTGGCATCTCTTTGTGCACCGCGATATCTCCTACTTTACCCGCAGGCACAGGTTGTCCCTCTTCATCAATAATTTCAATCAATCCAGGTGTAATCGACTGACCCATGGAGCCAATACGTACAGGCGCATCTTTGAGACTGCCGATTAACAACGTGCTCTCGGTCTGTCCATATCCGTCTCGAATAGTCAGGTCGAAGTGACGCTGGAAGATTTCAATGACTTCCTGATTGAGCGGTTCACCCGCTGAAACAGCACTGCGCAGATGAGACAGATCATAATGTCCAAGATCATCGGCTTTGGCCATCAACCGATATTCGGTCGGTGTACAGCAAAGGACATTAATCTGATGTTCCTGCATCAGTTCCAGGTAACGCTTGGGCTGGAATGATCCATTGTAGACCAGTCCAGTCGCGCCTCTTCCAAGTACCGACAGGAACGGACTCCAGATCCATTTTTGCCAGCCAGGTGCAGCCGTTGCCCATACGGTATCTGAAGGTTGAATATCCAGCCATAATGAAGAAGCGATCCGCAGGTGGGCATATCCCCAACCGTGGCTATGTACAACTCCTTTGGGATTACCAGTTGTGCCCGAAGTGTAAGCAAGAATAGCCGTATCATCACGGTGTGTTTCCACCGCAGCCATCTCATCGGGTTGATTCTGCATTAACTCATGCACATTGACCCAGCCTTCAGCAGGTACGCCAACTTCGCCATTCGGTGATGCCACGATTCGATGTGCCAGTGATGGCAGATCCGCGTCCATCTTTTCCACTTCCGAAGTTGTCTCGGACCATACAATAACAGCCCGCGCCTCAGAGTGACGCAGACGATATTCCAGATCTTTGGCCCGTAACATCTCGGAGGAAGGAATAACGGCAATCCCCAATTTCAGACAAGCAATGTAAATAACATAGGCAATAATACGGCGTGGTACCATGACCAACACCCGATCACCCTTCTCTAGTCCAAGTTCACGCAAACCTCCAGCAAGACGATTCGCCTGCTTGAACAAATCACCATACGTGATCTCTTCCAATTCTCGTTGATCGCTGAGCCATCTAAGTGCAATCCGGTCTGATGGATGATTCTCCATCTCGGATGTCAGGTTATAGCTTTCAGGCGAAATCCACTGTTCAAAGTTCAAATGGAGCCTCTCCTTCGTAGTTCAATTGTAAAGCTTCTATATATTATACCCTAAATCCTAGGACCAGGTGCTATGAACTAGGCTCATTTTGAAAAAATAAACATAGGTCAATTAATGAACCATTATAATAGATCTTATCCTATAAAGAAAATGACATATACAAAATGGCGCCTTCCTGATTGATCAGATAGGCGCCATTTCATTCTTCATTTATATTACATTAGTTTTACCTAACTATAATTTTCACACAGCTATACTGTGTATGTTACCACGGATAATTACCCATTCCGTCCAGAATGCTCTCAATTTCATTGAGTTCTTCCGTTGTCAGATCCGGTGCCTGAAGGGCAGCCACGTTTTCTTCGATCTGGGACACACGGCTTGCACCAATCAGTGCGGAGGTTACACGGTTACCACGCAAAATCCAGTTCAGAGCCAGTTGAGAGATCGTCTGTCCTCTTCGCTCCGCAACCGCCTGAAGCGCATCAAACTTGGCAATCCGTTCGTCTGTGTATGCTTCTTTTTTCAAATTACCTGTTGGATTGGCTCGTTCTTCCTTGATCTTGTCGACATATTTATTGGTCAGCTGACCGCGGCCGAGTGGACAGAACGCAATGGAGCCTACGCCCTGCTCATCCAGTACGTCTTGCAAACCGTCTTCAATCCAACGATTCAGCATCGAGTAGTTTGGTTGATGAACCAGACATGGCGTACCCAGACGACGAAGAATGGTCACCGCTTCTTGTGTCTGTTCTGCATTATAATTGGATAAGCCCACATACAGAGCTTTACCTTGCCGCACGATATGATCCAGTGCCGTCATGGTCTCTTCCAACGGCGTATCCGGATCTGGACGGTGATGATAGAAAATGTCCACATAGTCCAGCCCCATCCGACCAAGACTTTGATCGAGACTAGAAATCAGGTTTTTGCGGGAACCCCATTCGCCGTAAGGTCCACTCCACATATGGTAGCCTGCCTTCGACGAGATGAGCAGTTCATCCCGATAAGGACGCAGATGTTTTTTATAAATCACACCAAAGTTCTCTTCCGCTGAACCTGGAGGTGGACCGTAGTTATTCGCCAGATCAAAATGGTTAATTCCGAGGTCGAATGCACGTAAAATCATCTCTTCCTGAATATCCAATGTACGGTTACCACCAAAGTTCTGCCATAATCCCAGGGCAATTTGCGGCAGTCTGATTCCGGATTTGCCGGAACGTACATATTTCATCTCATCATATCGTTGTTCACTCGCAGTATAGGGCATCGTAATTCTCACTTTCCTGTAAGGTTTGTTGAATTCCTTTTCATCTTAGACAATTGTCTGGATAAACGATATGGCATTTCACTTCGAATATATGGAATAATGATTGTTATCTAATTAAACTAATCTTAAATCATTCATCTTTTACACTAATTAATATGTTAAAATGCAAGATGTGACGAAATCGTACAGGAGTGAATACCCTTGATTACGTATATGTTCAAAAACAATCATTTTCAGGAGCTTCAGCTCCTTCATTATGGCACCGAAGCCTGTACACCAGGTCACCACTTTGGCCCCGCCATGAGAGACTATTATAAAATTCATTATATTTTGAATGGCAAAGGCACCTTCGAAGTGGGAGGCAAAACGTACACCCTGCACAAAGGTCAAGGTTTTCTGATCGTTCCGCATTCTGTTGTTCATTACCAAGCAGATCAGGATGACCCATGGGAATACAGCTGGGTTGCTTTTCAAGGCAGCAATAGCCAATCCTTTTTACAGCAAGCATGCCTGTCCGAGCATCACCCGATCTTTGAGCTGGGCAATGAGGATGACGAGATGCGATCCTGTCTGCACCGAATGATCAATTCGCGCAATACCCACAAAGGCTGGGAAATCAGTATGACTGGATTGCTGTATCAATTCTTCTCCATTTTGATTGATCAGGCCAATTCAGAGCATCTTCAACCCATCCAGGATTATTCGAAGGAAACGTACGTGACGCAGGTAATGGACTTTATCGAGATAAACTATGCCAATGCTATTACCGTTCAATCCATCGCGGCCCATGTCGGTTTGCAGCGCAGTTACCTGTGCTCTCTGTTCAAGGATCAGATGGGAAGCAGTATTCAGTCGTATCTGGTCCATTATCGGATGCGCAGGGCAGCCGAATTGACCCTTGATCCCGGTCTGACCATTGGCGATATTGCCCGTTCTGTGGGCTACAGTGATCCTTTGCTTTTCTCCAAAATGTTCAAAAAAGTGATGGGCGAAGCGCCCACCTATTACCGCAAACATAAAACAGCACCCTCCCAGTTAAGCTGCTAATTGGGAAGGTGCTGTTTTTTTGCCAATCCATATCACTTGCATTTGTTCAATCCTTACAATCGTTATCTCTTACATTCGTTTATACCGTCTCCGGCATGGATACACCAACGACTTGTACTTTAATTTCATTGACCATAACGCCAGCTAATTGTTCTACAGCCTGTTGAACATTATGTTGAAGTTCACGGCAGACCTCATGCATCTTGTTACCATATTGAATGTTGATGCGCAGTTGGATGGTGGCCTGATCGTCTTTGACGTGCACATCAATCCCTTTTTGCAGACTCTTGCCGCTGATACTCTTGGCAATGCCTTCAGTCAGTCCAACGGACATGGAGGATACGCCATTCGTGCTCTGAGCGGCCATCCCCACGATCTTGGACAACACATCGTTCGAGATGTGAATGGTACCCATTTGAACAGATTGAGGTGCGATATATTCAGGTTCGTTATATGGTTTTTCGATAATTTCAGACATGTGTTCCACTCCTTCGAATAATTTAGATGTTATGCATTCTGCCATTTGTCCTTGAAGAACATGTTATAGATTCGAACCAAAAGAATTTTAACGATCATATAAACCGGAATAATAATCAGGATGGCAATAATTCCACCCAGGTCCCCTGCACCCAACACCAGAATAATAGTCGTGAGCGGGTGAATATCGAGCTTTTTGCCGAATACGTACGGTGCAACCAGGTTGTCCTGAATCTGCTGAGCGACAAGAATAATAATCAGAGACCAGATGGCAACCGAGGGTGATACCACGAGACCCATGATGACAATAGGTACGGACGACACAATCGCTCCGATAAATGGAACAAAGTTCATGATGACCGCAATTACCGTGAGCAGTAATGCGTACGGCAGTCCAATAATCAGGAAACCGATATACATCAGTACACCCAGCGCCAGATTCACCAAGACTCTTCCTACAATAAAACCACTCAGCGCCTGATCGATCTCAAGCACAACTTCACGGCTGTCATTTTGGAAACGTTTTGGAGCGATATGTGCCAGTTTACGGCCAAATTTCTCACCTTGTTTCAGCATATAGAACAGAATGATCGGTAATGTAAACAGGATGATCGCAAAACTGGAAACAAGCGAGAAAAATCCACTTACATAGTTCGTTACAAAGTTAAATCCTTTGTTAATATACTCCGTGATCTGAGAGAAAGGTGTTGAGCCCTCAGGGAATAATGCTTGAATAGCACCATTTTGCTCTAGCTCTCTGAGCTGCTCACTTAATGAATTGATTAGATTTGGTGCGTTATCGACCAGGTTGACCAGTTGCTCACGTAACGATGGCCATAAGCCAATGATGAAGAACACTCCCAGAATAGCAATAACCAGATAGATTAGCAAAATACTTAGCGTACGATTTATTTTCTTTTTCTCCATATAATTCACAAGCGGCCTTAGCAGATAATAAAAGAACACGGACAACATCATTGGTACGGTAATGACCGTGATCATGGTGACAAGCGGCTGAAAGATGAAGCTCACACGTGATAATAAATAGATATTAACCAATATCAGCGCCAGTGCAATACTGAACCGGACAAACGTATTTGCTTTGAACAAAATTTTCCCCTCCACATGGACATTTCTTCTCTAATTTAATTTGGAATCTGAATGGTAAACACAGTGGTCTCTCGCCCACGCCGGGAAAGGATCAGACGCCCACCCATTTTCTCCGTATTACGCCGTGCGATGGACAATCCCAGTCCGGTGCCTCCGGTCGCTGTCCGCGCCTCATCCCCTCGTACAAACGGGTCAAAGATCGTTGACCACAGTTCTTGGGGTATGCCCACCCCGGTATCAGCCACTTCAATCACCACATGGGTATCCAACGGAATGAGTTCCACGCGCAATTCTGTCCCGAGCGGATTGTAAGATAAGGCATTGGTGATTAGATTCTGAATGACTCTTGATAACAGCTCCGGATCATACCTTGCATAGATCTCCTCATCAGGAACAAATACATGAAGGACAAACTGCTTCTGCTCAATTTCCCCATAGGTATCTGCCATGATCTCGCGCACGAATTCTCCAATTTCTCTTCTCTCAATCTGCATGCGGAAATCAGGCGAATCCACCTTGAGCAGCTCCAGCATATTCTGTATCATGCGTGCAACTTGAACCGACTTGTTATAGATGTATCCCAGATATCTTTGCTGCCTGTCCTTGTCCTCTCCGCGTCCTTCCACCAATGCCTGAGCATATCCCTGTATAGATGTTATCGGTGTTTTCAGATCATGTGATAAGTCTACAATCAGTCGCTGTTTGCTCTCTTCGGCGTATCGTTTCTCCGCAGAGGTGTTTTCAATAACGTCAGCCATGTAGTTAAAGGTCTCCCCGATCTGGACAAACTCCCTCTCGGCCGAGATCGACATCCGTGTACTATAATTTCCCTGGATCATCTGCGTAAGACCCGAGGAGAGAATACTGAGTGGCTTTTTGATTCTCCGTGCGACCCAATAGCTATAGACAAAGATCAACAACAAAACTAAACCGATGCCAATCATAATGTAAAAGGATAATGGGTGTTTCAGATTGGTAATCAACTGATTATCATTAATCCTTACGCTGACCAGATCACGAGGGATCTTCAGCAACACATACGTTGCTGCTCCTTCTGTTGAAAACGGAGTGATGGAGTAATAGTACGGCTGGTCGCTTCGGTTCTCCAGTACAGCATACAGATCAGCTTCACTGTAATGGATGAACGAATCTTGCTTGTCTCCCACATGATGAATGACGTTGCCATTCGCATCCAGAATTTCAATCCAGCCGCCGCTGTCCTTGAGACGTTGAATCTCTGTGTCTTTGCCTTTCGCCACCGAACCACCACCAGAGTAAAATTCGTTCTCCAGCTCTGTCACGTACACGTGGGCTTCAACATTCAGATCCGGATCAACGACCTGATCCGAAATGCGGAAATCCACAACATCCAGTGACACCATAAGGTACACGATTAATACCAGTAACAGCAAAAAGAAGTTGAACAGCAAGAAATCCAGTGTCAGGGATGTCTGCAACAGTCGCTTTTCTCTAGCTTTCCATGGGCGCTTCAATTTTGTATCCCAGTCCCCTTATCGTTTTGAGATATTCCGGTTGTCTGGAATCACGCTCGATCTTCTCCCGAATGTTGCTGATATGTACCATGATGGTGCTGTCCTCGTGCGCATAATAATCGCCCCAGACCGCTTCGTATATTTTTTTACGGGTGAACACTCGGCCAGGTTGATCAAGCAACAATTCCATAATTTTATATTCTGTAGAGGTTAATGTTACAGGCGTTCCTGAACGAAAAAGAATACATTGGGAGCGATCCAGGGTCAGATCACCTAATACCAGATTCTCTTCTTTCGCTGCGGGGATCTCCACTGCATCAAATTGATTGACTCTTCTGAGCAACGCCTCTACTCTGGCGACAATCTCAAGCGGGTTAAACGGCTTCGCTATATAATCATCTGCCCCAAGTCCGAGTCCAAGGATTTTATCGTGATCCTGACTTTTGGCGGACAGGAACAGTACAGGCATGTGATGTGTAGCCCTGATCTGTTTGATCAACTGCAATCCATCCATTACAGGCATCATAATGTCCAGTATGACCAGATCGATCTGTGTTGAACTTATGGTTTGTAGCGCCTCGGCTCCATTCACCGCAGTCTTAATGGTATAGTCCTTCTCCAGATAGAGTTGAAGCAGTTCAACAATCTCTGGTTCGTCATCTGCTATTAATACGGTGTATCTCATGTTATTCCTCTCATTTCCTATACTCTATGCCTATCTCTACATTAATACTATATACTACGTCTCTTAATTCAACCTAAATCATTTCTAAAGATAATCTAAATAAATAGAAATAGAGCCCCGGCGCAAGCCAAGGCTTTAACTAAAATAGGGCTGTTTTCAGCCTACATTCAGGCTTTTCAATCTTCATTCGGACCATTTGTATTAGATTATCAGATCAGTCCTTACCCGAACGTAGCCACGGCTCAACTTTCCCCCATAAACGTTCCTTGTCATACTGCACATATTGGCTCGCCCGGTTGCGCACCGGGTCACCCGCGTAGAAGTGTTCATACAGCTCATGCCTTACTCCGAGTGGACTTCCGGTCAGCTCCCATGCGAGTTGAAAGAGTCGAATCTTCTCCGGGGCTTGCATCGTTACTCCACCAAGATATTTGCCTATCATGGAACCCATCATTTCATTCATTTCAAACGTACCCGAAGGAATCTGAATCAGACCACCCGCAGCAATGGTCTTCAAGATCTCCACCGCGCGGGGATAATACCGATTGCCCAGATTACGTGCGGTTTCAATATATTTGAATTCCGGCAGCCAGTTGCCGAATGTATCCGGCTTGGACTGTGCTTCAGCAGCAATAATCAGTCCCTCGATAGTCTGCATCTGACTGATCAGCTCTCCAAGTTGATCCTGCACATTCAGGAAGGTGTCCACCCCGATCTCCTTGGCAATGGCAGAGGTGACGGCTGTTATGAACTCCAGTTTCGACTGTAATCGAATGACACTCTGATGATAGGCCAGACTGGCCGAAGCTGTATTACAGCGGATCTGCCATACGGCTTCAGGGTTATTGTGTAGCAATACACGTTCCCAGGGCACAAATACATCGTCAAAAAATAACACGGCATCCATCTCATCATACTGCGCACTGAGTGGATGTGATTGATCTGTATCTTTTGCTGCAAAAGACTCTCGACACATCATGTGTAAGCCCGGACTGTCCGCAGCTACAATCACCATATGGGCCAGCTCTGGCAGGTGGGACGGAATTCGTTGAACGGGATAAGCAATAATATCATCTGCATAAGGCGCTGCTGTTGCCACCATTTTGGCCCCGCGAATGACTACGCCCTCCGTATTGCTTTTGACAATTCTCAGCATGGCATCCTCATCTTCACCAACAGGCAAGGAACGGTTAATCTGCGGGTCGCGCTGGACAATTGTCAGGAATGCATCTTTTCGTTTGGCTTGTTCAAAATAAGCCGATATTTTACCTGCAAATGCAGGATCATGTGCTGTCATCTCATGTCGTGTTGCATACCAGCCGGTCAGGCGGGATCGCGCATAATCAGACAATCGGCTCATCACCCCATAGGTCCGCTCAGACCAAAGCCGAAAAGCCCCCGCTCTGTTGTTTACGTCAGGAAGTGAACGAGGCACTAGAAAAGAGCGATGCACGTAACTTCCCGTCTGTTCGTCCCAATAGGCTACGGTTTCCCTTGTCTCCGGGTCATCCACCAGATTGAACAATCCTTCTATCGTTTGAAGTGTTCCCTGAAAGGCCTGATGCCCAGTTACCCGGATACGCTCACCATCCAGCCATACATTCCGCTCATCATTCAATCGTTGAATGTAAGCTTGTCCACGAGACATCGTGATGCTCATGATATGTCCTCCCTCTCAGGCATCTGCCTGACATTTCTGTAACCCCATCCTTCTAACTGCTTGAGAAACTATATAATGATACATTCTGTATCCAATAAAATAGTACTGTGCCTTGGATAGAAAAGTCAACAGACACCGAGCCATAAGTCCGGTGTCTGTTGGGACATGCTATTTTAGACTAACTTGGAATACATATGACGCAGATACCGCCAGCGCACAAGTGCAAAATACAAGATCTGCATGGAAGCAAACACCAAGAAGATGCGCAGGCTGTATCCAAAGACCGAGAAGTCAACCAGTTGCTGTAACGCTACAAAGGCAACCGAACTGTGGATGACCGCCACCAGAATCGGCAGGAAGAACATAAGCAATAGCTGCCTTGTTACGATCTTACGGAGTTCGGGACGACTCAGTCCCATTTTGCCAATCATGCGATACTGCGCTTCATCCCGTTCTAGATCTGCGTAAAGTCTGAAATACGTGAAACTTGCTGCAAAGGTGAAGAAAACAATGCCAATCAGACCGCTCAAGATCAGAATGATGCCATTGGTCTGCTTGGAATTAAGCCAATCCACCACAAGCGCGCTGACCTCGTAATAACCTCTGTCGGAATGATCATCTTGAATAGATTTGATCAATTCAGGAGCAAAGCTGCGTGTACCCATCCATTCTTTTACGACAAATTGCGTCGTTCGCATGGAATAGAAATCTTCAGGCATCCCCACTTCCGCGTTGTACGCAGGTCTCATCTTCTCAAACAATTCGTCGGTTACAACGTAGAGATTAATTTCATTTTGAAAAGGAATGACAATATCAGTACCAGGAGTCGTTACCTGAATCTGTTCGGACCGATTCTCAATCTCCAGATTGACCTCCGCCCCTGAGAATCCTTGTTCAGCTTGATCACGGTACTTCTTACGAACTGCCAAATTGCTTGGTGTCATAAATGACTCATCAACCTGTTTCAACGTACGTTCCTCATACCCGAGTGCCTTAGCCAGACGATTATATTCACTTAGCTTAATAATGTACCCATTATTATTTTCAGATATAGGAGCATAACTACCCTTCACGTAGGGAACTTGATGATCAATCAACGTTTCTTCAATCTGCCGAATATGTCGCTCGGAGTTTGGAGTATCCCATATATTCATATAACTGAATGCGTACGGATTCGACATGGACGACAACCCCGGGTCAGCAATAGCAAGCATGGTGCCAATTCCCGTAAATGAAGAAGCTGAAATGATACTTACCATGAAAAACATGATGGCGTTATCTTTCATTCGATAGGTAAGTTCAGATAAGAAGAGCAGATTGGTTTTACGGAAAAACAACCCTGGATTTCTTTTCAGTGCCCGAATGATGTATACACTGAGCTGTGTGAACAGAAAGTAAGTACCTACTATAACAACCACGACACTTGCAAGTAATAACGGAAAAGAGAAGCTTACCCATACAAAAGTGAATACTCCTGCATAACCCCCGCCAATGAACAGCACCGACAGCAAGGCGAGGAAGCGTGATGCTTTGGGTTCGGGTTTCGGTTTTTCCTCTGATTTCACAAGGTCAATGAGTGAACCTTTCCGTATGAGCAAGGATGACGACATCGCAATGATAACAAACAGCAGCAGAAATGCGCCAGCCGTCAGGGCAATGCCTTTCAGTGGAAAATAGAATCGAAGACTGTCCTCAACAGCCAGCATGGAGCCACAGATGAGCAGAATCAATTTGCCAAAAACAATTCCGAGCCCGATGCCGGTAATGATTGAAGCTAATCCAATACACATATTCTCCATAAACAGAAGCCGATTCATCTGTTTGCGTGTCATGCCTATCATCAGGAAAATACCAAATTCTTTTTTGCGCGTCTTCAGAAATGAACCAACGGAGTAGAGCAGGAACAGGAATGAAAAGATGAATATAATGATCTCTGCAATCATAAACCCCTGATTCGCAAGCAACGTAACCGTACCACTTGATCCCTTTAACCCCGCTTTCAAATCAGGATGGAACAGGAGCAATGCGTAAGTAAAAAAGATCATGACGGAAAATGTACTGCTCAGAAAATGAGCCAGATAAATTCGTTTGTTGCGAACAACGTTATTAATGGCGAACTGGCGAAAATTCATGTCCTGAACCTCCCATTAGGGATAATACATTAATAATCTTCTGGTAAAAGGCTGCGCGATTATCGCCGTAGTGAATTTCATTATACAGTTTGCCATCCTTGATAAAGACAACCCGACTGCAATAACTTGCAGCTACTGCATCATGAGTGACCAGCAGCATCGTAGCCTGATCCTCCTGATTGCGAGTTTCGAGAATCTCCATGACATCTCTTGCCGCCTTCGAATCCAGGTTGCCTGTTGGCTCATCGGCCAGAATCAGCTTCGGGGAATGGATAAGCGCTCTGGCAATGGCCGTACGCTGTGCCTGTCCTCCTGATATCTCATATGTCCGTTTGTTCAGAATACTGTTGATCCCCAGCTTGCTTGCCAGCTGTTCAACACGAGTGTTCATCTCTGCTAGCGAAACACCGTCAAGAGTCAGTGGCAGCACAATGTTTTCCTTAACTGTCAGGGTATTTAACAGATTGAACGATTGAAAAACGAATCCAAGTTCTTTGCGCCGGAACAGCGCGAGTTCGTCCTGATTCAATTCAAACGGATTCTTCCCTGCAATCCGCAGTTCGCCTGATGTTGGGTGATCAATGGTTGAGATCATGTTCAGCAGTGTTGTTTTGCCACTACCGGATGGTCCCATGATGCCAACAAACTCACCTTCCTGAATACTGAGGTCAATACCTGATAACGCTTCATAAGATACGATGCCTTTGTAGATTTTACTGATCTGTTTCACAGAACAAATCTCCATGGTTACAACTCCTTAGTGATGTAATAATTCAAAATCAAGTTACATTCATGCTGTCTTCATTTGTATTGTGCGTGGCCTTTCCTGTACTCTTATGACTATAGTCTATCGAAGTTTCGGCCATTCTCCTATGGTTTAACCTTTCATCAACATGACAATGTTGTAAGGTTGGATCATGAAAATCAAAAAGACGCCTTCGCCCCGATCAGGCAATAGACGTCTATACTTACACTTACACTTACACTTACACTGTAATTCATACTCCACTCACACTTTTTCAACAAAAATACAGGCCTCACGTCCCAATCTTATCTTCAACCTGTCACTTCAGGAGTTGAATGTGATTCGGACGGTCGTTCCTTCGCCGTACACAGATTCAAGATCAATCCGATGATTCATCCGTGTTAACACTTCTTTGGCAATATACAGCCCCATGCCTGTCGACTCTTTGAAATGCCGCCCGTTCTCCCCGGTGAAGAAAGGCTGGAATACCCGATTCAGATCAGACTTCGGAATCCCGATGCCCTGATCCTGCACTTCCAGCATGATGGAGCGTTCCGCTTCATATGCACGCACATAGATCTTTTGCCCGCTGCCCGCGGAGTACTTTATTGCGTTCGACAGTAACTGTACCAGGACGAAACGAATCCACTTGGCATCGGATTGCACAACCAGCGAAGGTTCTATATGCATCTCTGGATAGACGTGATTGCGAATAAAGAATCGCTTGAGCTCATGGATCGCTTCTTCCCCAGCGGTCTTCAGTATCACAGGTTCCACACTGAAATCCTGCTCGAAGGTATCCAACCGGGCCACATACAGCACAGTTTCCAATCCCCGTCTCATCTGGTCTGCTTCCTCTCGAATGCTTATGAGCCGAGGGTCGTCATCTTCCTGACCTTCCACGGTCAACTCGATGACGGATAATGGTGTCTTCATCTGATGTACCCACTGGTTCATGAACGTCAGATATTCTTGTTGCCGTTGTTCCAGCCGATGCAGATGTGCGTGATACTGGCCGTATTGTGAATCCAACAACTTCTCCAGCGCCAGTGATAATGGACTTGTTTCGTTCAAGGGTACAAACTCCTTCAGCGAATCCATCGATCGTGACATCCGGGTATAAAAGGAGCGATGTGAATAATAACGATAGATCAAATATCCGATGTACAAAAATAATCCCAACGCTACGGCATAAGCAGCCGTGACCCAATCGTTGTAACCGTCATACCAGAACACTGCAACAACGGTCAATAAGATAGCAACAACCCAGCAAGTTAAAGCGAGATGTTCTCGTATAAACAATCTCATGATGGAGAAGCGGCCTTCCAGTTATTGTTCAGTCGATAACCCGAACCTCTGACCGTTTCCAGTGCATCCGTAATGCCAAGCTCAGCTAATCGTTTACGCACCCGGGTAACATTAACACTGAGTGTGTTGTCATCCACAAAAGAGTCATCCCACAGTTTCTCCAGAATTGTCTCTCTGCTTACCAGCTTCGGACTTCGGCGCAGTAATGTTTCCAGCAAAATCGTTTCCTTCTTCGTCAGCTGCACTTTAAGATCACCGAGTTGAATCTCCTGTCTTTCCAGATACACAACCAAGCCATCCAGTTCCACCTTGCGTTCTTCGTCACGTGTTGCATAGTCCCCATACACCCGGCGCAGCTGACTACGGATTTTCGCTATGACGATCTCGTGTTCAAACGGCTTGGTGATATAATCATCTGCTCCGTTCTCCAGTGCCATGACCTGATCCATCTTTCCACTCCGAGCGGAAATAAACAGAATAGGGCATGTGGACAGCGTACGGATCTGGCGGCACCAGTAGAAACCATCGTAACTGGGTAAATTGATATCCAGAAGCACCACATGCGGCTGTACCTGCTCAAACTGTTGTACAATCATCTCAAAATCCTCGGCCAAAACCGCCCGGTCCCCATAGCGCTCAATATGTGATTTTAATAATCCCGCAATCTTGGGATCGTCCTCTATAATCATAATTGTATACATTATTGGATCTCACCTCTGGCAAAATCATAACACAGGATTTATTATCTAGCATCGATTTGCTTACGCCAATCCACAATATCTGCATTCAATTGCTTCAGGTCCCCAGAAGCTTTCTGATCATCCGATAACTTGTATTGTTGCTTCAATGCCAGGATACGATATACACTTTCATCGATTCGGGATTCGGAAATCTCGCCTGATTTCACCGCACTCATCAGTGTATCAAAAATCGTCTTAGCACTTTCATAACTGTGAGCTACCAAAAGAATGTCACTGCCTGCTTTTACAGTCGCTAGGGCAGCTTCGTCCAACTTGAAGTTCTTCGCAATCGCACCCATACTCAGGTCATCTGTGATGACGACACCGTCATACTTGAACTTCCCGCGCAGATGTTCACCAATAATGACATTGGATAAGGAAGCCGGATGATCCGGATCCAGCTTCGGGAACAAAATGTGTGCAACCATGACCGCCTCCACATTTTCCTTCACTGCGGCCTGGAACGGAATCCATTCAAGCTCGGCCAGTTGTTTTTCCGTTTTGTTCACGACAGGCAGATCGAGATGGGAGTCCACGGATGTATCGCCATGACCCGGAAAATGCTTCACCACCGGGATAATACCTTCACTACGTAATCCTTTCATCTCAGCAATCCCCATACGTGACACCAGCTCTGCCGAGCTTCCGAATGAACGATCTCCGATCACCGGGTTCTTCGGGTTACTATTCACATCCAGCACAGGCGCGAAGTCCACATTAAAACCTGCAAGTTGAACCTGTCTCGCCAGCAATTCCCCCATCGTTTCAGCGAGTGCGCTATCTTTTGTCTGGCCTACTTTTTGGTTGGAAGGAATGGATTCCACCGTCTCCGGCATACGACTGACTTTGCCGCCCTCCTGATCCACACTCATGAAGATGGGTACCGGGTTGGATTGATTCGCTTCCTTGATGGATTGCACAAACTTGGCTGTTCCCTCGAGTGTCGATACATTGTTGGCATAGAAAATAATGCCCCCTACCTTCTGATCCGTAATCATTTGTTTAGCTTGATCATCCAGCGTTGTCCCTTGAACACCAGCAAGTATCATCTGTCCAATCTTCTCTTCTAACGTTAATGAACGGAGCTGCTCCTGAACCGGATCGGCTTCCTCCTGCACTTCTTCCTGCGGTGGAACGGTATTTTGCTCCGGCGCTGAGGAAGATTGCCCTGTGTTGGAGCCAGCATTCGAGCCGGTGTTTGAGCCTGTGGCAGAAGAAGGTTTCTGAGCTTGGCCACATGCCGATAATAGCAGAACGATGCCAAGCAGAAGACTCAAAATCCCCAGTGATTTTCTCCATTGATTGTTTGAATTGTAACTATAGTTGTACAAGGATATTCATCCTCCTTATGTAATGTCGTCTTGGTAAACTAAAGGTTTAGGCCTAACCTTATCATAAGGTGTTGGATTTTCAAAATAAGTTGTGCTGAAGATCGGATCGTTGTTCAGATACATAAGCAGCAAAAAAAGTGGTTGCAATGGAACCTGAGATGTGGAACTTAATGGTGTTGTGACTACGCGCGTGTGGGATGTATGGGAGTAATAAACAGGTACAGCGGTGCAGAAAACGATTTTCTATTGTGAATTTTTCATATGTTGAAATTATTAGTATAGGTAGGTGAAAAAGCCGCCCAAAGGCGGCTTATTTGTTCGTTTTTGTTTCATTTTCCGTTGCAAATCGGCGCCGTTTGGCGTTGGTTCACCTTTTGCCAAATGTTCTTAGCCTTCAATTAATGGAGTGTTTGCAACACTTCCGTTGTAAATGGAATGATTTCAGATATGCGACCTTCGCGAACTTTGGCAGGCCATTCGGGATCACTAAGCAGAACACGACCCAAGGCGATCAATTCAAATTCATTATTCTCCAGCTTCTCATTTAATAGATCCAGATGGGCATCCCCTGTTCCCTGATTCTCGGTTGCTCTGTCCACAAATTCAGCTTCAAGACCTACCGATCCAACCGAAATAGCTGGTTTACCCGTTATTTTTTGCGTCCAACCCGCAAGATTCAGCTCAGATCCTTCGAATTCCGGTAACCAGAACCGGCGTGTAGAACAATGGAATATATCCACGCCAGCAGCACTGAGTGGTGCCAGGAATTGCTCCAATTGTTCTGGCGTCTCCACCAGACTTGCCTCATAATTCCCCATCTTCCATTGGGAGAACCGAAGCACAATTGGGTAATCAGGACCAACCGCTGCACGACAAGCTTTAATCACTTCAACCGCAAATTGGGTTCGCCGTACCAAGTCACCACCATAATTGTCGGTTCGTCGATTCGTCTGCTCCCAGAAGAATTGGTCAATCAGGTAACCATGGGCTCCGTGCAGTTCAATTCCGTCAAAACCGATTCGCTGTGCATCCGCTGCCGCTTGGGCAAATGCCTGTACAAGATCTTGAATCTCCTCTTCCGTCAAGGGTTCACGTGATGGTTCACCTGCCATGCTAACCCCTGACGGACATACAGGCTCAGCTTCTGCATTAGGCAAGTCGCCGGAACGACGTGCTGTACCCACATGCCACAATTGTGGCATGATTTTGCCACCCGCTTCATGTACTGCTTTCACTACGTTAGCCCATCCTTGCAAAGAATCTTCCCCATGGAACAATGGAATACTCGCTCCACTAACCGAAGATGGATGATTAATGCCTGTACCTTCTGTAATGATGAGCCCCACCCCGCCTGCTGCTCTGCGACGGTAGTATTCAGCAACTTCTGGTCCAGGTACGCCCTCTGGTGAGAATCCGCGAGTCATGGGTGCCATAACGATTCGATTAGACAATGTTAGCTTGTCCGAGGTGAAAGGTTTGAATAATGCTGAAGGTACGTTCATTGTACATTGCTCCTTTGCAATTGGGAGTATGGAACTCTGCATCCACGTGAAATGCGAAATGCTTTTGTATATCGTAACAAGTGTAATCCAGTTGACTGGTATAGGCTTATTTCTTTATCCATTTTATTGTTTCTTAATTTTATTTTCAAATTTTCGAAGTTGGGCGTTCAAACTAATCTTATATAAAAAAAGAAAGCTACCTTACGGCAGCCTCTGTTGGATCACACTACCGATGCAGTCTGGCATGAACTCTACTAGATCTTAAGGTATTTTCCCGGTCACCAATAATGTGGATGTAGCATAGTATATAATCCATAATCTTCCTTCCAATTTAATTAGCATTCACGGGGATATCACTGCGATTCACTCGAAGCAATTTCCCTGACGAAGTCGATAACACATCCGGATCGGTACCCAGACCAAAGTAGAAGTCACCCTCGTTCTCTTCAAATGACTTGGCATACGTGTCCTGGTTAAAACGTAAAATCTCATTCCATGTTGTCAGATCAGTGGATTGGTAGACCCGATTGATATACAGATTGGCACTTTGGCGCGTGTACGTAAGCACATACACCTTGCCATCACGCAACAGCACATCCGTAGGAAGCGCCTTGGCATCTGGCAGATTAACTCGTCTTGCCTGATTAATATCGGTCATGACATTCAAGGATTTGGGCAGCAGCTGCCCATCATTGAACACGCCTCCGGCTATATAGAGCAACTTGTTATTAAAGCTAATATTTTTGCCTATTTTATTATAAGGAATCGTGCCCGTTTGATAGGTTAGTCCAGGCAGCATTTTGCTGCCATAGATGACAACGTCCCGTTTCTCAAGCTTTTCATTAATCTCCAGGATATTGGTTTTGTCATTCCATATTTTATTGGCGGGATACATCATGCCAGATGCATATAACTTGCCATTAAGATGGAACATGGTGTAGGCCCGGAAGCCAAACGTATTGATCGTCGCATATTTCTGCCAAGTTTCACCTTCGTTATGAGAGATTAATATGGTTGGTTTCGACTCCGTACCCAGCGCGGCAAACATCTTACCTTGATAAGAAGCCAAATCGTATACGTGTACACCGAGTGGCAGATTGCGATATTTAGTCCACACCTCTCCATCCAAACGGTAGAAGTTGCCCAGTTCCCATTTCTCACCATCCGAATCATTGCCAGGGATATATAACTTGTCGTTCAGCACTCTGTAAATGTCAATCTGTTCCTCATCCACATACATTTTCGTCAATGGCATTATGCTCGGATTGCTGTTAGTTACCGACTGGGTCTTGAATTTCGCATTCGCTGTATCATAATAAATGACTGGAATAGGACCGGAATTCGGGGCTACACCCAGATTACTACTGTTCCCGTGACCCAGATATATCTTGCCATTGTACAGTTGCATGTCCCAGACGTTATTGGCATATGGTGTTTTGCTAAAAGGTCTGCCCAGCAGTTCAATCTTTGATGTTACGTCCGCTGAACTGATTGGTGCATTCGACACCTTGGCAAGCCCACGTTCAGTTGCAGGTGGTTGACTCGGTGACGTGTTGTTTCTCGGTTTGGAGTTACCCATTAGCATCCAGCTCACTCCAGCGACGATGGTCAAAATCACGGCTGTCCATTTCGTATGTCTCTGCATGTCCGCTTCCTCCTTCATAGTTTCACAATATTTACCTTCACACCAAGATGATACAAATTGTATCTTTTTATACTATGTAATTCGACCCGTACATGCAACAAATTCCGCCCGATCTATACAAAAAAAAGTAGACAATCACATCTATTGATGTGCTGTCTACTCGCTCTTACTGCCTATGGTTCTATTCTGCTTTTACCAAAATCTTAACCTGATTTTTCTCTTTTAGCAGTGCTTCAAATCCATGTTCCACCACTTCATCCAACGAAATTCGTTTGGTTACCAGCTTGTCTGCGGGGAAGAAACCTTTATCCATCAGACTGATGACTGCCGGGAACACATCGCGATAACCAATAATGCCGTTGACCGTACGCTCTTTCATAACAATAGAGTTCGGGTGAATCGGTGCTTCCTGTTCAAAAATGCTGACGATCATTAATTCACCGCCAATACGTGTCGAATCGATCGCTTGTTGCAGTACACGTGGAACACCTGTTACTTCATAGGCTACGTTAACGCCACCTTGTGTACGCTGATGGATCTCTTCCACCACATTGAACTGTGTTGGGTCAATCACAATGGCACCGAGTTCTTCGGCTTTGGCTTTCCGTTCATCCGACAACTCCACCACATAAATATCCGACGCTCCCGAAGCCTTAAGTGCTTCAATAACCAATAATCCAATCGGACCTGCACCAAACACCGCTGCGGTATCGCCCACTTTCAGCTTGCTTTGACGCACGGCGTGAAGTGCTACAGCCGAAGGTTCAACCAATGCACCTTGCTCATACGAGATTGAATCCGGTATGGCATGGACCATGTATTCTTCAGCAGTTACATATTCGGAGAATCCGCCTCCGCCTCCAGCGAGTCCAAGGAAACCCATTTTATCGCACAGATTGTATTTCCCTTGTTTACAAGCTTCGCAGTGTCCACATGCATAGATCGGTTCTACGACCACTCGATCGCCCGCCTTGAAACGTGTAACACCTTCCCCTACTTCAACCACCTGTCCTGAGAATTCATGCCCCATGACTATAGGCGCTTGTTCCCCTGTTAGCGGATGCGGTGCTTGAGCCGGAATGAAGATTGGACCTGCTGTGTACTCGTGCAAATCACTGCCGCAGATGCCGCACCATTCCACTTTTATTTTGACCTTACCTTCTTCAGGTTGAGGTTCATTAATATTTTCGAGACGTAAATCTTTGACTCCATGCCAACGTAATGCTTTCATTCATTTCATCTCCCAGATTATAGTTTATGACATAATCGGAAACGTTTCCGTAAATTAAATATGTCACATTTTAGATACGCTGTCAAACATATTTCTCCACTAATATGTCTATTTCGTGATCATATCGAGTTCACTTTAGAATGCTTTTACTTTAATTCAAGTGATCTTAGCGGTATTACAAACGGTGTAATCCTTGTTATTAAGATATATCATAGCAAATTTTATTGCAGACCAAATGAAATATAATCATACCTCGGCATAATTCTGGTCCATTCACGGGATACTTCAATGTTCAAATGTTATAATCAAGTTATATAACTATCGTGAAGTGCATACATATTCCTAATATTTCGGAATCGTTTCCGATAAAGTGAGGTAACCGTACATTGAGGAAAGAACAGAAACTTACGATCAAGGACGTGGCAGAGCGTGCTGGCGTGGGCATCGCTACCGTATCCCGGGCCATCAACAATTCAGAAGGCATAAGTAGTAAAACACGAGATAAGGTAATGCAGGCCATTGAAGAACTGGGGTTTGTACCCAACACCTCGGCACAGAGTCTGAAAATTCGGCAAACGCACCAGATCGCGCTCGTTGTACCCGACATACGTAACGCCATCATTCCGGAAATCTCCTGGTCTGTAGAGCAAACGGCGAAGCAGCATGGGTACCATGTCGTGCAGATCAATACGGCAGGCAATGCCAGAACCGAGCTGGAAACTATTCGTAACGTAAAAAAATTGCATGTGGACGGACTGATCTTCATGCCTCTGGCGTACCCCAAAACGTTACCCGGACTGATTGATAAAGCTCCGCTCCCGATCTCCATGATTAACTACGGCAAAAAACTGGAACCGGGCATGAAGGCAGACATCGTCTCTCTGTCTCAACCCGAAGGCAAACTGGTAATGGAGCATCTGTTCAAAATCGGCCGGACTCGAATCGCATATGCCGGTGCACCCAAAGACATTATTGAAGAGCGCTACCGTGCTTATGAGCAAGCTGTAGGTCATGTGGACATTTCTCTTGTCTACTTTGGTGAGGACTTTTCATTGAATACAGGTGCCAATGCTGCAGATTATTTCTACGGACTTACGCATATGCCAGATGCAGTCTATGCCATTAATGATATGGTTGCTATCGGATTGGTTAATCGGTTCAAGGAGTTAGGGGTTCGTGTACCCGAAGATGTGGCTGTAGTGGGTGTGGATAACAATCAATGGACCACTGTCTCGTCACCGCAGATTAGTTCCGTGTCCATTATGGGCGAAGAAGTTGCCAGACTTGCTACCGAGCTGTTGTTAAAACGAATTCGGGAGATGAACACGACCGATTACGAACACATCCAATTTGAACCACGCTTAATCGTTCGTGAATCAAGCGTAGCCATGATTCATTCTTCCCAGCGAGGATCACACAGTTAAATTTGATGAGGGGATGGGTCAGTAGGATAGAATATATTTTACGGCTATTCCTTCATTTGTTCTGCTACACAGATATACTAAAAAGGTGTTGCTCAGGTCTAACTCTTTCCTGGCAGCACCTTATTTGTCTTTGATTTTATATATCTATAGCAGAGTCGTACTCCGCATCCGTTCATTCTAAGAAAGCAGTTGCCTGATCGGTGTTCCCTTCAGGAACATCTCTATGTTCTCTACGGTATGCTTATAATAGATCTCATAATTGCCACGAGTCACATAACCCAGATGCGGTGTGGCCAGAACATTTGGCAATGTTCGCATCACATGGTTAACTGGTAGCGGTTCCTGCTCATATACATCCAGACCTGCACCAGCAATCACACCACTCTGCAATGCCTCTACCATAGCTTCCTGATCGACAATTCCCGCTCGCGACGTATTGATGAGTAGCGCACTCGCTTTCATTTGTTGAAACTCGGCTTGTCCTATAAGATTGCGCGTACGATCACTCAATACCAGATGAATGGATACAATGTCGCTTTGTGAGAGCAATTGCTCCTTGGTCTCGGACCAGGTGACACCATGTTTTTCAGCTTTCTCTCGTGTTAGATTCTCGCTCCAAGCCATCACATTCATGCCAAATGCTTGTGCAATCTCAGCCATACGAGTACCTATTTTGCCCAAACCGAGTAATCCAAGTGTTCTCCCATGCAAATCCAACCCTACAGTGCTCTGCCAATTGCCATTGGAGCGAAGTGCACTATTTTCCGCAATCAGTTGTCTGGACAGACCCAGAATCAGCGCCCACGTAAGTTCCGTCGGCGGATTAGAGCTTCCCTCGGTTCCGCACACAATGATCCCGTTCTGCTCTGCAGCCTTGATATCTATCGACGCGTTGCGCATACCACTTGTAATCAGAAGTTTTAGATTAGGGAGCTGCGAAATGACCTTCTCTGGAAACGGTGTACGTTCCCGCATCAGGACCACAATATCGAAATCCTGCAATTCCTGAATGACTTTTTCTTCCGAGCCCATATAGTTGTTGAATGTCTGAATCTCTACCTGATCCATCAACGGACTCCAGTCCGCCGACGTCAGCGCAACGTTCTGATAATCATCCAAAACGGCACAGCGCAACTTCGTATTCATTCCTGATCTCCTCCTATATTCGCTCAATTCTTAAGGTACTCTGCGTCACTTTAAAAAGTATCATTCCCATTACTGTAACAAAGATAGTGTTACCTGGATGCTCTGCTCTACAAACAAACGGTCCGGTCCCGATTTCATCAAAACAGTCAATCCAATCATGGATACCACCAAAGACTGCGCTACCGCATTTGCGTTCATGTCAGCGGACAACTCCCCGCTCTGTTGCCCTCGTTCTATCGTTTCTTTGAAAAGAACACCCAGATACATCTGATGCTCCCGTGTAAGGACAGCGAATTTGGGATCATGTGGAGCCAACTCAACCATCGTATTAATGCAAAAACAGCCGTGACTAGGCTCGGTCACACTCCCCTCTGCTCCAATATGTTCAAACAATCCACGAAAGGCTTCCCGCACGGAGGAGCCCTGTTGAAGTCTGGCTCTGACTTGAGCCGCGTGCTGAGTGGTATACCTGCGAAGTGCTGTTTCGAATAATTCCTTTTTATCGCCAAAAGCCGCGTACAGACTGGGACGTTGTATGCCCATTGCGGTCGTCAAGTCATTTAAAGATGCCGCTTCGAACCCTTTGTCCCAAAACGTATGCATCGCTGCATCAAGTGCTTTATCCGTATCAAATTCCCGTTGTCTAACCATACAATTCACCTCTTTATGTATCGATCAGTATGTTTATATATTTTAACCTCATAACAATGGGTAAGTCAAAAAGATCACTAACTTAAAAATATTAAATTAAATAAACTCATCCATAAAGCTTTTTTAACCAGACTGAAAATCTCACCCAATTCTCTGTTGACAGAATTCACGCAAATAAAGTATGGTTATTCCGAAACATAACATACCGATCAGTACATAATAGAAAGGTGACATCCATTTATGCAAACTTCTTCTCCAGATCCACAATTATCCAATAAGGATCGTTCTGCCATGTCACGGTTAGTTGCTCTTCTTTTTGCCGTGTGCAGCGGACTTGCGGTCGCCAATATCTATTATGCTCAGCCTTTACTGGACTCCATCGCTCAAGAATTCAGTCTCTCTCCGTCGTCCATAGGGTTTGTCATCACAGTGACTCAAATATGTTATGCCCTAGGGCTGTTCCTTCTCGTTCCGCTCGGGGACCTCTTAAACCGCCGCAAGCTGATCATCATTCAAATGCTCTTATCCGTACTTGCACTGGTTCTCGTAGGAACCGCACAATCCAGTTCCCTGTTGTTCATGGGGATGGCTGTCGTTGGTTTATTAGCCGTCATTACACAAACATTGGTTGCCTTTGCTGCACACTTGGCGGCCCCATCCGAACGTGGTCGCATCGTCGGACAGGTAACCAGCGGAATCGTCATTGGCATTTTACTTGCACGAACGGTTGCAGGTACGCTGAACGATTGGCTCGGATGGAGATCGGTATATCTCTTCTCTGCCAGCCTTACATTAATCGGAATTGTCGTCTTATTTCTTGTTCTCCCAAGGCAACAATCCCCACAAGTAAAACAAAGCTATATCCAATTACTCGGCTCCGTCTTGCAACTGTACCGGGAGTTGCGTGTTTTACGAGTACGAGGTGTACTGGCTATGCTGATTTTTACAGCCTTCAGCATTCTGTGGACTTCCATGGTTCTGCCACTAAGTAGCCCTCCACTGTCCCTGTCTCATACAGTCATAGGTGCATTTGGTCTTGCAGGAGCGGCTGGAGCACTGGCTGCTGCCCGTGCAGGTAAACTCGCCGATCAGGGGTTTGGGCAAAAAACAACCGGCGTCTCTCTTGTCATTCTGCTCTTGTCCTGGCTGCCCATCGGTTATGTCCATCACTCTTTGTGGTTCCTGATCCTGGGTGTTATCCTGCTCGATCTCGCCGTGCAGGCCGTACATGTTACCAACCAGAGCCTGATCTACGAAGTTCGCCCCGAAGCACAGAGCCGCCTGACGGCAGCTTATATGATCTTTTATTCCATCGGCAGTGCAACCGGATCCATCGTTTCTACCCAAGTGTATGCATGGGCGGGTTGGACAGCGGTTTGCTGGTTAGGTGCGGGTGTTAGCGCAGCCGCCCTTGTGTTCTGGATGATCGATCGTTATATGCATCGGAATCTCGATCGTTGAATTAGTCCAGTTTATTCCACACCACAATAAAGAGGGTTGCCAACGGACCAAATAACAGGGAAATCAGAAACCAGTTCCGACCACTTCTGTTTTTTCCCTGAGCCAGTCCGGCATTAATCAAGGCAAGTGTGCCCCAACCTACAAAATATTCATTATCCATCAAACGTCTTCTCTCCTTTATCCATTTAACTCTGGCTGCTGCTCAAGCATCGCTTTAAGTTTACGATTGCGACTCTCCAGAAATGCCTGCATGTATCTCTTCAGCACAAGGCGCTCCGTTGCCCATCCCAACAATCCAAGTGGCGCTTCAAACCGAAGTGTGTCTCTCATGCAAGTCATCTGATCTCCGCATTCGCTAAAATGATGTTCATGTCGCATGCTCTTGAAAGCCCCTTTTTCCATCTGATCCACAAAGAGGAAAGGTCGTTCAAACTGCACAATCCGGGACTTCAGCTTCTGTCTGACACCAAAATGAGTAGCCTGAAATGTAACTGTATCCCCTGCTCCAATTCTTCCTGTTGTTACTCCTGCAACTGCGCGCTCTCTCGTATGTTGCCAGACGGTCTGTGTATGTACATCAATATCCCGGGCATAGTCAAAGCACCATTCAATCGAGGCATGTATCGTAATCTCGGTTGTCACTTCAATCATGGCGATCGCTCCTTGGCAGGAAAATTAAGGTCTTTGCAAAGTATACGCTTGCTTCCTTAGTCTAACAACACATCTAGGATGATATAACAAAAAACGGGTCCCCTGTCTTAGTACAGGAGGCCCGTCCTCAATATAAGTAAGGAATACAGATCATATTTAGATTAAATAAGCAATTCATCAATGGCAAGTGTACGCTCTTTGGAGAGATCACGATATTCTTCAGACTCCACTTTGATGAGCGGTTTGAAAATATCAGACGTATTGTTCATGACAATAACACCTTTTTCTCCATTGCTGAGCAGTACCTGTTTCCCGATGAAATTAGGAAGCAAATGCTGCATCAATGCCTGAACCGGTTTTTCATTCAATTTACCAAATCCCATTCCATAGATATCTCTAAGGTTGTTGATCAGGTTAGGATTGCTGCCTCCGTGGTTCCCGGATCTCATGCCTATATAGATATCCGCTACAGATACAATCTGGGTATATGGATGAATTTCACTTTTCTCAAGTTGCATCGGATAACCCGATCCATCTTCCCGCTCGTGATGTTGCAGAGCAACCAATGCTGTCGCTTCATCCGTCATCGAATTTTTGATAATTTCATGGCCATAGATCGTGTGACGCTGCATTTCAAGCTGCTCATCAGCCGTCAAAGGTTCTGTTTTGTTCCGAATCCGGTGGGATACTTTGCACTTTCCAATGTCATGCAGATAACCACCGCGACTAATTTGATAACTCTCCTTCTGAGAATATCCAAGCCAATTCGCAAGGTAGAAGGACAACAATCCTACCTGGATTGAATGTGTATAGTTATTGACGTCATCCCGCTCTAGCATCATCAGGAGATGAACGACATCTTTCTGCTCATCCAGTCCCTCAACCATCGGTTGCAGTGCATCATCCACCATGGTGGCGTTGAACTTGCCAACGGTCAGAGCTTCGAGGAAAGCATTTTGATAATTATGTACTGTCTGAATAAATTGGGACTTCATCTCTTCTTCAGGCGGCTCTTCCTTCGTGCTTGTAGTTAACCCGGAAGCATGCTTGGCGGCTGCAGCAAAAAATTCTGCTTCAGTGATTTCCTCTTCGCGTGATTCAATATCTACATAATCTACACGGTGCTGCATAAGCAAGGTGATATCCTCACCTTTGATCACAGTTCCCTTCCCGAGAACGTGTAATCCTGCATCGCTGAATGTATCCGCAGTTAGACGGTCTCCGTCTTGCAGGTTCATAATATGGATTCTCAAATCGGTATTCCCCCTGAACAATTCATTATAGTAACAGCACCCAACGGAACGGGGCCACAAAAATACCTATACTTCTTTATATCGTTATAATTCTTCATTTCATACATAGTTCAAACGACCTTAATCGAAAAGGTAAATACGAACGTATAAGACTTTATCCTCACTCCTATATCCAGATTAGTCCCGGTTTTAAACTTTTAGACACTTTTGAGTCTCTTCGCTGTATCAGAGTATGCCAAAGAAGTTCAAACTCTTTTGTTTGAACTTCTTTAAGACATCTCACATTAGATCTTGATCGAACCCAGACTTGCCCCTTTAACAAATAAACGTTCAATGCTCTTCTCCACCGAAAGATCGGGAATCAGCGGCGGTGCTTGGTGAGGTTTGGTACGCGCATCAATAATCACCTGATCACAACCCCAATGCTTGTGGTCATATCCGCTATTAACCCCATACATGTCATGTGAAGGGTTGCTTCGAGTAAACGTTGCCCATAAGAAGTTGCTGAGGTTAGCACTCAGGAACGAACTGTCGTCACATAGAATGATCATCGGACACGAGTCCAGACCTCCCTGTTCTTTCAATAGAGACGTGAATGCTTGCATCTCCTGTGCTGTATCCGCATAACTCGTGAAGGCCGATGTCTGGATCGAAATGATACCCGGCATGATGAGCTGTGGATTCTCATAACCACGAATGTTTTTCAAAGACTCCGGCACTTCCGTGCACAACTCTCGAACCTTATCGCCATATGCTGCAAAAACGACCTTGCTGCCACTGTTCAGTCCTGTACCCGAATAATCGAGTGTATCAATGGTCGTATGGGTATGGAAATGAATATCCCGCTGCATATCCATACGTTCCAAGATATAGGTCAGGAATTCAACTTCCTTATGGGTGTCCAAAGGCTGCTGATCCTCAGCGGTAATAAACAGGTACTTCGCCAAACTGAGCTGCCCTGTTCCCAAAATACGATTGGCAATCGTGAGCAACTCTGTCGGCTGCTTCACCGCCTGATACGGCGTGTACCGTTCACTGCCAATGGCAAACAGCAATGGATGGACCCCTGCCGCATCGACCGCATGCACTTCTTTGACACCTGGAATCTCTTGTTTGATCGCGTCTCCAGTAATCTCATGAATCAAATCGCCAAAAGCCGTATCCTCTTGCGGTGGACGACCAACAACCGTAAACGGCCAGATGGCATTCGGTTTGGCATAGACTTTATGCACACGCATTAACGGGAATTCATGCGTCAGACTATAATATCCCAAATGATCGCCGAACGGACCTTCGGGTTTTGTCTCGCCTGGGTAAATATCACCTGTGATGACAAAATCAGCATCATTACTGATGCAATATCCGTCCTTGTAACTGTACCGGAAGCGACGTCCAGCGAGCAGGCCGGCAAATGTCATCTCACTTAGTCCTTCAGGCAAAGGCATAACCGCCGAAAGTGTATGAGCGGGTGGACCCCCAATGAAAATGCTAACTTTCAGTGGTTCTCCCTTTTTCACCGCTTTGGCTTGATGTATACCAATTCCGCGATGAATCTGATAGTGCAATCCAATTTCTTTGTTTAATTCAAAGTCATTGCCATTCAGCTGAACCCGGTACATCCCCAAGTTCGAATTCATGATGCCTGGCTTATCTGGATCTTCGGAATACACCTGTGGTAGCGTCACAAATGCCCCACCGTCCATAGGCCAGTGTTTAATTAGGGGCAGGTCTGAGATTTGAATCTCTTGTGCCGACACGGGTAGGCCAATAGATTTCTGTTTTGGCAGCGCCTGCCATGCAGCAAGACCTGTGCGGACATGCTGAAATGGCGTCTTAAGCGCCTTCATGGGATCGTCACGAACTGCCATGACCCGTTGTACGCCTTCCAGCGTCCCCCGGAACATGAATTTGCTTCGTTCCACCGTACCGAACAGATTGGATACGGCCTGAAACTTTGAGCCTTTTACATTTTCGAATAACAACGCCGGGCCTTTAGCCTCGTGCACTTTCATGTGGATCGCTGCCATCTCCAGATGAGGATCAACCTCTTCTTTGACCCGAATCAAATGACCGTGCTGCTCCAGATCGTTAATACAATCTTCCATATTGCGATATTTCATTGGATGGCTCCATTCTCTGTATGATAAATTGATTAAGTTCATAGATTCACATAACGCCTCTTCTATTTTATCAAATGATCCACTGCTAAACAAAACTATATGTGAAATTTTGTCGCGAATACAGATATCAAAAAAAGCAATATGGCAGCAATCTGAATCCTGAACGCACAGGGACCGATTGCTTCCATACTGCTCTCTCTCTGTTCTGGGTTGCCTTAAGGTGTAATGGTCGATCTGGGGATCGTGACAATAAACTGTGTGCCTTTACCCATTTCGCTCTCCACATCAATTGTACATTGATGCAATTTCAATATTTTAATGACAATGGACAAACCCAATCCATTCCCTCGAAGCGAACTGCTTCGCGCTTTGTCCACCATGTAGAATCGATCAAAGATATACGGGAGGGCTTCCTCAGGTATTCCTTGTCCAGAATCTCTAATCAACACCTTCACAAATGAAGATGACGTCTCAATTTCGACATGAATGGTACCTTTAAGACCGGTGTATTTGATCGCATTGTTTATTAAATTCTGCCAGACCTGATCAAACAAATCTTTGTCCACTGTGATGTCACAGGGCAACAGGTCCAACTCGATCTGGATGTCCTTCTGCGCCCACTGCGGCTCTGCCAGTAAAATCGCCCTTCTTAATTGTTCATCCAACTGGAATGTGGTGAAATGAACAGGGTGATGCTCCGAATCCAGCGAGGCTAGCCGAAGCAGATTATCACTGAGCCTCGATAAGCGCAGCGTTTCCTCATAGATGATATCCAGATGCTCTTTCTGCTCTTCTAATGGAATAACACCATCCTGTAGTGCTCTGGCAAATCCCCTGATCGAAGTGAGCGGAGACTGCATTTCATGAGAGACGTTGCTGACAAAGTCATCACGAACCGAATCAATTTTTTGCAACTCACTGGCCATATGATTAAAGCTCTCCATCAGTTCGCCAAACTCATCCTGATTATTATGTTTCAAGCGGACCGACAGGTCACCTGATGACATCTCCTTCGCTGCAACCGTTAATCTCTTAATCGGTTTCACAATGTACCCGGACATGAACAGGATTAATAAGCTACCAATGACAAGAACCGTTAACAGTGAGGTTAAGAGCGTGTTTCGCAGTGTATGAAAAAGAGATGAGAAATCACTTTGAATCAGAAATGTGCCGATCCCCTCGTTTGTTCCAGGAACACCTATGGTCGCAATTCCATCTTTACTGGACATAAACATTGCATCGGTTGTACTTGCCTCAAACAACGAATGAACTTTGTCCTCCGGCAAGGAAGACAACACTTCACTTTGTTCACTCACGGGAGTGATATTTAAGCCGTAGCGGGCAAAGATATCCAAGCTTGATTTCACTTTTTCGGGATCATCGATCAGGTTAATCAGTGTAGCGAGGTCTTGAGCAAAGGTAACCATAAAACGATTCGGTGTCTTTTCTTGGGACCCGTTATTTATCATAAAGGAGAGAATCAAACTCACGAGAACAATCCCGATAAAAGTAGCTACGATGCGAAGTCGCAGGCTTTTCCTAAACATTTTCATGCCCGCTCCAGACGATATCCAAGTCCTCTTACCGTTGAGATCACTAGCTCAGGAACATGCTCAAGACGTTCCCTTAACCGTTTGATATGTACATCAACCGTACGCTCCTCTCCTTCGTAATCGATGCCCCATATATCATCTATAAGCTGTGTACGTGTGAATATTTTCCCTGGCGAACTCGCCAGAGAAAATAACAATTCACATTCCTTCTTTTTCAGTTCGATAGTTTGTCCGTCTGCAACGACCATCAGATTGCCCAAATCAATCGTTACACCGCTGACCTGAATCATATTTGATGAACTTTTGTTATATCGTTTCAATAATGATTTCACACGCAAGATTAACTCCACAGGATCAAACGGTTTAACCAGGTAATCGTCTGACCCGGCATTAAATCCTCTGACTTTGTCCTTGGATTCTCCCTTGGCAGTCACCATCAGGATCGGAATATCCAGATAAGACCGGATATCTTCCGTCAGTTCAATGCCGTCTATTCGCGGCATCATTACATCCACAATCGCCAGATCAACTTTCGTATGAGATAAAATATCTAACGCCTCTTGACCGTCTGCTGCTTCCAGCACGGAGAATTGATTTTTTTCAAGATAGATTCGGATTAATTTGCGGATATGGGAATCATCGTCCACCACCAGAATTGTGTTCATGCAGCCATTATCCTTTCCGCAATTGGTTTATTCGTATCGCAAGGATTCCATCGGGTCCAGCTTCGCCGCTTTTGATGATGGCATCAAACCCGCCACAATACTAATCGCTGTACTTACCACGATACCAAACAAGATATAATATCCCGAGAGATTAATGAGTTTTGCTCCAAATGCATTGTCCAATAGAATGTTTAATACATAACTAATGATCACTGCAAAGATTACCGCAATAATACCACTAAATACGCCTAATAAGGCAGATTCGGAGAAGAATATTCGCTTGATATCTTTCTTTCTTGCTCCAATCGCCCGAAGAATTCCGATCTCCTTTGTCCGTTCCACGACACTAATGTAGAGTACTACCAGTATCATAATACCGGATACGATCAACGAAATGCCTGCAATACCCGCAAGTACAATGGAAGCCATACTTACATATGTCGTGATATTTTCCATGACCTTGGCCATCTGGGAGCCTGCGAAGCCAGCGTTAACAGCAGCTTCATTGATTTCATTTACATATTTCATATCGGTTGCATAGGCGTTAACCTGAATTGGCGCGATTGTTATTCCTTTATCCGTATACATTTGCTCCAACGTCTCTGATGAAATGTATCCCGGGGATTGTTGCATTGGAGATCGTTGATCTGCTGCTTCGTAGATACCTGAGATCGTTACTTCCTTCTCCAAAGTTACCGGTTTATTATTGCTATCCATCTCGTTGATATATAGGAACACGGACTTGCCGATCATAGAATCAGCTTGGTCATTTCCACTTAATTTATTCGCCGTATCGAGGGGTAACAAAATCTCATTTTCTGCCGGCAGAGCACCCGTTGTCATCAATGCTGGATCAAAAGCATCCGTTAACGTTGTTAACTGCGTGAGTCCTACACTTTGTTTTTCATTCACCATAGTCGATTGCCCTGTAATGGTCGTAATTGTCTCTACATGATCTACATTAGGGAAATTTCGGATCGTCTCGATATCAGCTTCGGTGAACGGTTCACCTGTCGCCATCAAAGCTTCCGGGCCTTGCATATCCTTGGCTTCTTCACTCGGCTTGGTTATATCCACGAGCAAAGGGTCCATACTTGAATTGATTTCGTCATTCATATACGTTGTTATTCCATTCCCCAAGGAGAGCATCAGGATTACACTTAATATACCTATAGATCCACCCAGAGCCACCAGGACATTACGCTTGGCGTTGAGTTTCATATTTTTGAGTGCCATGTTGAATGAAGCAAGCAGGCCCAAGCTGCGGGAGGAATCCTGACCACTCTCGTAAACAGCCGTAGAAGGATCTTTCAGGTGAATATCATCACTAATGCGCCCCTCTTCAACTTTCACAATACGTGTACCTGAGTCAGCAACTTTCTGGGAGTGAGTTACGGCAATCACCAGCATTCCCTTTTTGGCTATACTGTCGAGCAGAGCGAGGATTTGATCTCCGTTTTCCCTATCCAGAGCACCCGTCGGTTCATCTGCGAGTATAATATCGGGATTGTTGGATAAAGCCCGTGCGATGGAAACCCGTTGCTTCTGACCGCCAGATAACTGGTTGGGACGTTTGTTCAGATGATCCTTCAGTCCAACCTCTGTTAATATATCAACGGCACGTTGATTACGATCCTTCTCATTCGTATCCGTCATTTGCATCGCAATCGTTACATTTTCGAGGACAGACAGATGCGGGATCAGATTGAAATTTTGAAAGACAAAGCCGATATTATTCTTCCGATAATCATCCATTTCTTTCTCTGTCATGGCACTTAAGTTCTTGCCATGAACAACGACGTCCCCTTCATAGTCGGAGTCCATGCCACCAATGATATTCATCAGTGTTGACTTACCGCAGCCAGATTCGCCAAGGATGGAGACAAATTCCCCTGTCTCAAAACTCAGATTCAAACCGTGGAGTACCGGAACTCTTTCTTTTCCATATAAGGTGTATGATTTCTTCACATTTTTGACTTCTAGTATTTTCATATGGATCTCTTCCTCTCCTGATCATGCACAATATCTATCTATTTGATGTTCATATCGTAACAAATCAGTATGAACTGATAATGAACTGGACCATTGCACCTATAAGAGGTTGTTCGAACACAAATTATATGTAAAAAAACACCTACACTTACTTGAAATGAATCTTTCCAAGTAAGTGTAGGTGCAAGACAACCCGAATCCTTAGATATAAGGACTCGGGTTGTCTTATTTCGTTACTGCATTTGATAATATAAGTTAAACTAATCATTTACACATAACGGAGAGGACAGAAAAAACCTGAAAAAGCGAAGCGTTCGCCTAAGAGCTTTCTGAAAGAAAGCTACATCGGAAGCATACTCTTATCCCCGGATTTTCCCCTTTGGAAAAGGGAATCAAAAAAATTTGGGGATAACAGCGATTGGAAGGTTATTCTGTCATCGTAGTGTCAGTGTAAATATTCTTTAGTTCAACTTATATAGTTTAGATTAGTCCAGCTTTTGCAAGTAACCTTTTCACAATCGCCGCCGACTGCGCACGACTAATGTCTGCATCTGACATCAGTTTGCCATCAGCACCTTGTACCAGCTCTTGTTTAATCGCCGATGCAACTGGCTCTGCTGCCCAAGCCTGTACTTTAGCGCTATCGCTGTATGTGCTCAGCAGACTTGTTGTCTCTGACGCGTCGGCCTGTGCCAGACCGACCAGTTTCATCGCACGTGACACAATAGTCAGCGCTTCAGCACGAGAAATTTCGCTGTTCGGACGGAAGCTGTCATCAGCATAACCTGAGATCAGTCCATAGGACACAGCCGTCTGAACCTCATCCTCATACCAGCTGCCATTCTTCACATCTGTGAACGATGCCGCTTCTGTACTGCGCGGGGAGTGCAGACCCAAACCTCTTAACAGAACTGCCGTAAACTCTGCTCGTGTAATACTCCGGTCTGGCGCAAACACGTTCGCACCGGTACCTTGTACGATCAGACGGGATGCCAGATCCTGTACGTCATCACGACTCCAGTGGCTTGATACATCGCTGAATGTTGCCGGATGATAGATCAGGGCGTAAGTACTGTTCGTCAAGCTGTTAATAATAGCAGAATCTTGCACGTTACCTTTGATAACCTTGGTCGGTACATGCAGAAGGCTGCCATCTGGCTGAAGCACAACTCCTGTCGTGATCTTAGAACCATCGACACCCTCTGGCAATGTAATAGAGCGCTCTACATAAGAGTTGAAACGATCCACATTAACTTGCTGCCCGTTCCAGATCGCTTTTACTTCAAAATCAACAGGAGTTGCAACCACCGTAGTGTTCTGCAGCTTGTCCGCTGCGGCCTGAATTGCTGTTTGTTTAGATGTGGCACTAGGCGAAATAGCGATTTGAATTGTGATATCTTCGAGTGGAACGGTGCTTCCGAATTGGTTCAGAACCTGATCTACCTGAATCTGATTAGCTGGAAGGGTGTACGTACCGCTGTCAGTCTGAATGACAACTTCAGCATTACTTCCTTCCATTGTTTTGACCAGTTTGCCGTTCAGTTCACCAACGACCGCGCCCTTGCCAGTACCTGTAATCGGCAGCAGAAGCGTTCTTAGTCCACTTCCAATCTGATTGATGACTTTGTCATTATCCACATGAACAGTGGTGGTAACCTGATTGTTTACCGTTGATGTGGTAGCCGTCGCAGACTGTTCCTGTTTCTGACCGTTCACATAGATGTCTACACCTTTGGTTACCGCTGGAGTAGATGGAACTGGGGTAAGAACTGGTGAAGTTGGTGAAACACTACCTCCTCCTCCACCCGAAGAGTTACCAGGATTCGGTGTAGGTGTCGAGCCAGAATTGTCGCCACCTGAGTTTGCTGCTGTAATTGTGATTGTTCCACCGGACAACTCAGTGTAATTTTCATAATCTACGTTTGTGAAACTCCAGTGTTCTGCATCTTCCCGATTAACCGTGAGTTTTTTCGTTCCTGGAGCCGCATTATTTTTGGCTCTGACCTCAATATCAAACAGTTGCTGTTCCACAGGTACTGGATGTTCACCTGCAGTCAAATCAGCCCAGATGATCCGTACCCAGCCAGCTTTATTATCAATCTTATAATGGAAATTTGATTCATTGTTTTCTACTATGGATGGAAAATTGCCGCCGACATATTTAGGAGTGATACGCACGATCTCCAATACAGATGAGTCATAATCAATCTGCATATTATACGCGGTAACTGCGCTGTAATCGGGTTGTTTTAACGTCACTGGAACGTGGACACTCTGACCAGCCTGTACGCTAACATCCGTAAACTGTACACGTGATGGTTCCATCGGCTCTGCTCCTGCTACACTCGGTAATACGAGTGACGAGAGTAACGTCAGTGCGATCAAACCTGACATTGTTTTTCTGATTCTTGGACGTTTCTTTTTCCGTTGAAACATGTAATAACCTCCGTGTCTATATTCATTGGTAGATTGTATGGTGATGATAAAAAAGTATTGTTATTCGTTATCTGAATTAAAAATATGAATTAATCAGGGCGTTGTATTTTTTCTTTTCCAACAATGTATACTCGTCTAGGCTCCGTGTTCGCGTCCGAAGAGGACTTCGCAACAACTTCGAGCACAAGGTAATAATCAACATCCTCATTTCTAACAGTATATTGATCTCGTGTCTCCCCTACGATTGGAACCATATCTTCTCCTAAAGCGTCTGTTGCGCGGTACCACTGATAAGAAGGAGTATGAATATCATCACCATCAACATCAACATCCATTAAATAATAATCAACGCCGATTGCGTTTCCAATTTGCATGTCATACTTCAATTCACCATTCAGCACATACGGCGCATCGTCCACTTGCTTAAATGTCAACACATAACGGTTATCCTTGGCACCAAGCGTTGTATCCGCATAGCCTTCCAGCAAAGCCTGAGGATCAGACCAAAAAACTTCACCGTCACGGTCGACATCCATCCGATTCATCTCAACAGCAGAATAAGAGATAAGGTTGAAATTGTTACGAAGATGTTTCAATAGCGCTGCTGCATCCGAGGAATTCACTTTGCCATCATTATTCACATCGCCTTGTTTACTAATGTTAAGTTCAAAGTTATCCGTAACCGTTTCCGGTACATCAGATACAGTATATTTAGCTTTCAATTCAATATTGATCTTGCCACTTCTATAAGGAACAACAACTAATTTATTTCCACCTTCTATATATACGCTTGCTACACTATAATCACCTGAAGTGGCGCTGATGATATTAAACTCATCCGGATGAAAATGGGTACTTAAATCAATCGTAACTGTTCTGTTCATTACGTCGATGGGTACACCGGACACAAAAGAAGGATCGTTTTGTTCCGATGATTTATTTAACCAATGGATGCCCTCATTGAGCACTGGTCGCGAAATGTTAATCTCTGGGCCAATTTCTCCCGCATTGACCTGCGGAAGCGTTCCACCTATAGGCAATGCAATGCCCAACCCGAGTGCAGTCAACATGCTTTTTTTCAATATCGGCTTAAGCCGTTTTTTGTTTTGTTTCCCCTTCAATTCATGTTCCTCCTCGTATACATTTCAAATTTGAACAACTACATGCTCAGTATAACGAGTCATTCTGAACCGATTCTGAACAGGACCATGGAACTATTTCCAGTAGTAATTCGACAAAAAACGCTATGGAGTAAGCCTCCATAGCGTTTTGAACACAAATCATTTTCCAATTCGGATCAAATTCACCTAAAATTAAATTCCTTCAACAATCCTTTTGGCTCTAACCTTCACCTCACGGTAAAGTTCATCCTCATCAATCGTTAACAGCTTCCTGCCTTGCATGAGGATCTGACCATTCACGATCGTGGTGTCCACATCCGCCCCATTTACGCTGTAAGCCAGTAGCGATTCTACTTCATGTACCGGTTGAAGATGTGGTTTCGCCAGATCGATCAGGATTAGATCAGCTTTGTGCCCCACCTCAAGGATACTCACTTCATTTTGTAGACCCAGCAGACTAGCACTTCCGCGTGTAGCCATGCTTAGTACGTCCTTGGCTGGCAAGCGAGTGGGATCACCATAGTCCAGCTTTTGCAGCCAGGTCGCGGCTTTGATCTCCTCGAACATATCCACGGTGGTGGCACTTCCCGCTCCATCCGTTCCGATTCCCACGTTAATTCCCTGGGCCAACATCTCGGTAATTGGAGCAATTCCACACCCCAACTTCAGATTGCTGACCGGATTATGTGCTACACCGCCACGCATGCCCTTCAATCTGCCGATGTCCCTTCGATTCAGGTGTACACCGTGCGCAAGCAGTACATGTGCCTGTTCGAACATCCCCGCCTCTTCCAAATACTCTGTCGGTGTCATGCCATAGCGCTCACGAATCTTCACAACCTCTTCCTTTGTCTCAGCCAGATGAATATGCAGCGGGATATCCTCCGTTACAGCCATGGCAATGACTTCACGGAGCGGCTCCATGGGACAAGTGTAGGGTGAGTGGGGTCCATACATGGTTGTAATCCGTCCCTCGGCCGCTCCAGACCAGCGCATTACAAGATCGATCGCTTCCTGCAACCTGCGTCCCCCATCCTCCTCCATGAATACCATCCCACGTGTAAGCGATGCCCGGATACCTGTTTGCTTAACCACTTCAGCAATCTCGTTCATATGAATGTACATATCTGCAAACGCAGTTGTACCCGAACGAATCATCTCGGCGATGGATAACTTGGCACCCCAATAGATGTCTTCCGGGTTCATCCGCGCTTCGGCAGGCAACATTTTGCGTTCGAGCCAGTCCATCAGCTTCAGATCATCCGAGAATCCCCGGAGCAGACTCATCGGTGTATGCTGGTGGGCATTAATCAGTCCTGGCATGGCAATCTTATTGCGACCATCAATAATCTCATCTTGCGGTTGAGGCAGAATGTGGTCAGCAATCTGCGTAATGCGATCTCCCTCAACAAGGATATCCCCTGTGAAGGGGGCATCGGCATCTTTCATCGTTAGGATTGTAGCTTGCTGAATCAGTATACTCATTACATTCACGACTCCTCTGAATTGGTTATGGTTCTTTCCATATCCGAGGGTATGCCTTCACGTAACGGCAAGGTCAAGTCATTTTAATCTTTGTATCGTCATCTTTCTGAAAGTTTGTATAAAAGGTTTGGGGTCGATCTCGACCATATATGGATATACTCCTGTGCTTGTGTGCAGATAGAAAAATCCACCTTCATCACCCATACGGCGAAATGACATATCAAACACTTCCGTGATATTGAATTCACGGTATTTGGTCACGATTTTATCTGAATACAGAATCATGGAGCGGGCATTCATCTCAATCTCTTGGGCGAGACCCGTCACTTCTCTCTGTACTTTGTAATAAGGTAATACAGCAACGCAGTTCATGATCTCCCTCCATTCATGCCATGATTATTGTTCCATCATAGCAGATCGGAGGGTCCCAGCAAAAGAACATGAAGCTAGGTGATCTTGGTAGTCACCTTTAGTGGCGTATGAAGTGCATCCTGAATGTCCTGCAAAGAGAGACACTGTTCAATATGAAACACACCATGTGGCAACTCTGTTTTATACACACGTTCTGCCACGGCTGCGGCTACCGCTGCTGTTGCATCTGCTTCCTTTGCGCCGACCAGTAGTTGTTCGACGCGGATTTGCTCACCATTTTCCCACCCTACGGCATCGACCTTGACTGCATACATTGGCTCGCCTCCAGGAATAAGGCCAAATGCCTTAACCGTTCCACTCCGAATAGACGGGATACGCAGCAACGAAAACAACCCTGCACGTTTGGAGATTGCCATGGATTTTGTGATCCAGCGGGAGTCCAGACAGAGTCTGGTAGATACGGTTGGAATACGTAACGTCCGAGCAACCACGTGCTGATCCGAAAAGTTAAATCGATAGGCCTTCCTGTTCCCCAACTCCGTTCCAAAATCAATACATTTGCCATCTCCGAAACTTTGTACCTCAGCAGGTTTGCCTTTTTGCATCACTTGGTAGGTGGCATTCATCTGATCAACGGTCCACTCCACGGCAGCTTTCCCGTGTTTCTCGCCAAGTCCCAGCATCACGGTAATATCTGCTTCCTCCACCTGATCCATATGCATGGTGGCTTCGCGCACAAGCAAATTAGTCACTCCGGGTGATAATCCAACGCTGAGGATCGCGGTTGATTTGGAACGTTGCATTTTGGTGTGCAATTGTTCAACCTTAGCGAGAAAATCATATTTTGCAGAAATATCAATATAGTCGGTTCCGGCTTGTGAACAGGCTTCAACGAACCGGGTATCGCTCTGGTCAACACACATGATGACCAGCTTCACAGGCCGTAACATTGAAGGCTCCACAGGTCGTGTTACATCCAGTTGAAGCGGTAGCACAGCACCACCTGTAGACCTGCTGAACTCTTCCGCACGGTTCATGCGTGTACCCGCAGCCCATACTTTACCCGGGAACAATTTCCCCAGTTGAGTACATATCATCTGCCCCACTTGACCATAACCGCCAACCACCCAGATCTGATCTTTCATAGGTTTTACGTTAGTTTCGAATTGCATAATACCCCTCCACCCAGAACGCCCCGAAGTAACGTGTAATATGTGAGAAACCGCATTCGGTCAGTAGCTGAGTCATCTCTTCAGAGCATATTGGATCGGATTCACGGCCCAAGGAAGCAGCAAAGCGCTCCCACTCTTCAGGAAGCACGCCCACACTCAACATGTGTTCTTTCCAAGCTTCCATCATGATTGGATGTGCAGGTGAACGAAGATCAGCATTTACAGCCGCAATGACCAGTGGTGCACCCGGTTTAAGTCTCGCTGCGAGGCTGGTAAGAAACGTTCTCTTGGCCTCCATCCCCTGAAGGAAATGTAACATGAGCATGCTTGTCGCCCCATCATATACAATATCCTTAGGCAATTCTTCAACCGTGACAGGTTGCAGCTTCACTCTGGAACCGATGCCTGCTTCCGCGACTCGTTTCTCAGCAAGTTGCAGCATGGGCTGTGAAGGATCTACTCCAGTCAATGTCCAACCGGCATGACGTGATCCGAGCAGAGCAACCTCTTTTCCCCCTCCCGCTCCGGCAACAAGGATATGAATATCGTTGTTATTCGCAAAAGATGCTGCAAGCAGCCGTTCCATTAGATCATGCATATGAGAATAACCCGGAATTTTCAGGGCTATCGATTGTTCGTAACGATGAACATCTGCTGTTTCCCAGCTCATCGGTGATGGATTGTGATTCATGGACACCGCACTCCTCTTGAATTGAAGTTAGACTTGACTCGTTGTTCGTCTAATTTCATTATAGAAGGATACAGCGAGCCTACAATCCCAGAACATTGGGATATGCGCACAGAGAGAGGAGTAATCTTGTTGACATCACGTATTGATCGGAACCACAGACTTATCACTTCTCTTGAAAAAGGAACCTGGACCTCACGTACTTACCGGGAAGCTGTTCTCAAGCAGATCCATTCGGTTGTACCTTACGACGCATACTGTTTCACCACCGTTGATCCTCTGACTCTTCTCTCCACAGGAGCCGTGACAGAAGATGGCATTGAGGCCATTCATGATCGGTTATTCATTAATGAATACATGGAAGAAGATATACATAAATACGCTGAATTAATTCGCAGCGGTGAGCACACAGCTATACTTCATGCGTCCATGAACTCAAAGTTTGAACAAAGTCCACGTTATATCAACATTCTTCAGCCAGCGGGGTTCGGTGATGAACTGCGTGCTGTATTGGTCAGTGGAGACACTTGCTGGGGATATATGACCCTATATCGTAAGACAGAAAGTGCTGTCTTTACAGAGGAGGAGCGGTTGATGATTCAGTCCTGGACCGCTTCTATTGCATCGATGCTGCGGTCCACGAGCCTGACACTGATCGATGAGATCACGAGTGAAAGTCCCGAAGAACCCGGAATTTTGATCACCTCAGACACGTTCCAGCTCTTATCCCTGAACGCCTCCGCTCAATATTGGCTGTCCCAATTGCGCATGCTGGAACTTGTCGGGCCGGATGTTCTGCCCCGTCCGGTACGTGCAGTGAGTTCCCACTTGCAGCGCAAGAATCGGGCAAAACTGGTTGTGGGTACTCAGATTGCACCCGACTCACCCTCCAAAGTTTGCATCCAACTTCCGGATGGGCGTTACCTCATACTTCATGCCAGTCTCATGCAACAGCTTAAGGGACCGGATCAGATTGCTATCCGTTTGGAGCAGGCGATGCCGCAGGATTTGCTGCCCTTGCTCGCCGAAAGCCATGGATTATCCAGTCGAGAGCGGGAACTGCTCGGATATGTGCTGCGCAGCTATTCTTCCAAAGAGATTGCTGCCGCGATGCATATTTCTGTCTACACCGTTCAGGATCATTTAAAATCCATTTTCGCCAAAACCAAAGTGTCCTCACGACGAGAGCTCATCTGGTATTTCGTATCTCGCTTCCAACTGTCGGATGAGCCTGCCATATAAATCCTGAGTAATTTTCCAGTAATCAACTTGACTATCAAATGAGAAAAAATCAAAAGATGCCAATACGATATCCTCGTAATGGCATCTTTTTCTATATGCTATTGATTAAGAAGCATAGCGGTAATACAGGGTAACTTCGATCTTTGAACTTTTGATATCGTGCATTCCGCTTTAAAACGCGAGCGTACAGTCCTGCCAAACCGTTTTCCACAAAATATTCAGACTATATCATTGATTGTGTTATTTGGCTTTTGCTAGTAAATAAAGAAAATATGGAACACTAATGACTGTAATGACGATTCCTGTCGGCACATCTCCTACCAGGCTAACCGTGCGCGTAATCGTATCAGCCAACACCACGACTAGTCCCCCGGCCAAGCTGGCAGCCGGAATGAGCAATTTGTGATCGGGACCGACCAGTTTTCTGGCCATATGCGGAGCGATTAACCCAACAAAAAAGAAGCTTCCTCCCACGGCTACACTGCCAGAGGATAAAGCAACAGCAGCGATTGACAACCCCAAAAACTGCCGCTTTACGGAAACACCAAGCCCCTGTGCTGTCTGATTACCCAGATGGAGGGCATTCAGTATGCGAGCCTTGTAAAAAATATAGCCGAGTAAGATCAAGACCCATGGTGTCAGTATGGAAATATAGCCCCAATCATCGCCCCATAGGCTCCCCGCCAGCCAATACAGCATGAAGTTCATCTGTGAATCATCCAGCTTGAGTGTCAAGAAAGTCGTCAGCGCCCCATACCCGCTTCCTAGCGCGACCCCGGTCAAGATTAAACCGATTGGTGAGATATCTCGTCCGCGGCGATACGATAATAAGAAGATCAAGCCCGCCGCCAATAGTCCGCCAACAAAGGCCAACAGAGGCAGAGCAATGAAGGAACTCTTTCCTGTGGGTGCAATGAATACAACGAAGAACAGGACAAACAAGCCCGATCCCGAACTAATTCCCAGTGTTCCCGGACTAGCCATGTCATTGCGCAGCAAACTCTGCATCACGCCCCCCGCCGCTCCCATTCCCAGACCTACCAAGATCGAAAGTACAATTCGTGGCAGACGAAAATCAAACACAATCAGATTTTGCTTATCGGTACCGTTTCCTATGAGAACGTTCAGCACTTCTAGCGGTGAAAGATTCATTTTGCCAGAATTCATGCTAATGATCGCAAACACAAGGATGAGCACCATAAGCACTACATTGATGATAATGCCTCGTTTCATCGTATAATGCCGCTTGATCATTCATATTCCCTCCTTTGTCTTCGAGCCAAGAAGAGAAAATACGGCACACCAATGATAGAAAATATAATGGCGATCGGCGTTTCGAACGGTTTATTGATCAAACGTCCAGCCAAATCGGCCGATACGGTCAGCAACGCACCATATAACGCCGCTGCCGGAATAATGTATCGATAGTCGACACCTACCATATATCGCACAATATGCGGGGTGATCAGACCCACAAAACCGACCGGGCCAACCACAACAACAGCCAATCCAGTCAGCACAAGTACAATAATTGTCGACAAAATCTTGACCAGTCCGCTACGAATGCCGAGTCCACTTGCCACATCATCTCCCAAACTGAGCAATGTAACGGAAGGGGACAGCGCCAGTGCCAGCAGTATACCACCAACAAAGAGCGGTGAGATAATCAGTAATTCTCCCCATTTGACCCCCGCTGTACTACCCGCCGTCCAGAATGTCAATGCTCGGCCCAGGTTATAATTGATCGCCAAATACTGACTGAGTGCGCCAAACAACATTGAAATGGATAGACCTGCGAGTACAAGCCGCTGAGGCGTCATTCCGCGATTGCCCAGTGACGCGGTAAAGTAAGTCATACCGGTGGCGATCGCTGCTCCCAGACAAGCGAACAACATCATCTGCCAATACGAATAACCCGGCAGAAAGGCCAGGCAAAGTGCAATTGCAAATGCTGCCCCAGAGCTAATCCCCATGAGCCCGGAGTCTGCCAGCGGATTGCGCGTCGTCCCCTGCATGATAGCCCCACATACCGCAAGGCTGCACCCGACGATCAGATCAGCTACGGTACGCGGAAGACGCATCGTTTGAATAATTTGATGTTCAGTGAGCATTGGATCAAATCGGAATATAGCTTCCCATACCGTTGCTAACCTCATATCAGCGGCGCCAAACATAATCGATGCCGCCGACATGAGAACCGTTAATCCAAGCCCTACTGCCATGTACATGGTGAAGTTCATCGCCCCACGGCGTTTTTGTTCAGGCTTGCTTTTCATCTCGTTTCCCTTTCATCACCTATTGACAATCCAAACGAATATGGATATTAGCGTCCATAAATTCGACTGGTCATGTTTGAAAATTGGAGTTCTCAATTAAAATTTCATTCTAACTCTTATTTAGCTAATGCCAGCAATTGACTAACAATATAATCAATCAATGCACTGGAAGTCATTACGTCCGTGGACCAAGATAGCGAAGAATCCACCTTTACGATCCGATCATGTTGCACAGCAGGTATGGAGTTCCACACTGCATTATCAGCAGCAACGTTTCCATCTCCTAAAAAGATCATATAATCCCCAGTGTAAGCGGGTAGTACTTCCATGGAGACATCACCCCAATATTTATCTGTGTCGATAATATCCGTTTGGACTTTTGGAGGTGCCTGCAATTGAAGTTCATTGTAAACAAGCTCACCAACCGCATGCTTGGCTCCAGCTATGTAATTACTTTTATCACTGAATTCTCCAACCGTAATCGTCACATCGGATAGGCCCGCATTCTGAAAGGCTAGCTTTGATTCTTCGATTTTTCCGGTATAAGCATTCAAAACAGCCTCAGCCTCTTCCTGTTTGTTCAAAACATCGCTAATAAAATGTATCCGCTCTTCTGTAGTCATATCACCATAGGGAACATAAATTGTGGGAGCAATTTTGGATAAATCATCATATGACTCATCGCTCCATGCCAAAATGATCAGATCAGGCTCAAGCGTCATGATATCTTCCGGCTCCATGGCTACTTTAATAGAGTCTGTAATCTGGTTAGCATAAACAGGCTCTGTCTCGCCCCTTGCCGCTCTTGCCACACCTAAAGGCGTTACACCTAGGGCTACCACATCACCAACCAAATAATCGACTACAACTCGCTGAGGGTTGTTAGGCACCTCAACATCACCCTTTACTGTAGATATCGTTCTGGTCTGCGAGACGGCTTCCGAAGCTTTTGTCTCCGACCCTTCCTGTTGTGTCGTCTGCTGTGTCTGCGCAGGTGTTGTATTCGCCGTTCCACCATTATTTGCTGGCGTTCCTGACGTACATGCCGTCAATAACAGCATCATGCTTATCGCCGCTGCCAAAATCATTTCTTTACTTCTTAAAGATCCAAACATCGTTGATTCCCCATCTCTATAAGACTTGACTAGACTCGCTAGTTCCCTCTCATCGTAAGGGAGATGAGAATCATTATCAATACCATCAACCTGCATGGATGGTGCGTTTATTTTCCGATAATCACTTGGTGTCATCTTGTAATGCTTCTTAAACATTCGGAACAGATTTTTCTCATCTGTAAAACCAGCTCCAGTTGCGATTTCTTTAACCGTCGCTTCTGTATGTTTCAAGTCATGACAGGCTGCTTCAATCCTTCTCTGAATGAGATACTCCTGTAAGTTCATCCCCTCCCTTTTTTTGAACAACCGCGTTAACTGTCCACCACTGATCCCAAACATATCGGCAATTTGTTGAAACATAATCGGCTCCCTGTAATGTTTATCGAGATATATCTTGGCAGAACAGGCTGGATCTGGCTGGAGATACCGAATCTCACCACCCTCCAAATCCCTGTACACCTCATGAATCAATTGATATAGAAAACTTTTGGCCTGCAACTGATCCATCGCCTTGCCCCGTTTCCAGCCATTCATCATCCGTTGGAACCAATCGCGTAGCATGATGGGATTACTTGGCGTATAACCAAACTGTTGAACAAATGGATTTACTTGCTCCAGTAATTGCTGCAGGTGTTTCTTGAAAAAGAGAGGTGATTCTGCTCTATAAAACACCATAAAGGTCTTCACAATCTCCCCTTTAGGCATAATACTGAGCACGCTCCCCTTCCCGCCGTGAACTAAACCGAAGCGTTCCATTGCAAATGTGGTTTCATTCAGTTGGATTTGCGCTTCTCCCCCATATGCATAGATAAACATATAAGATGGACACTTTAAAAAAGGTCATCTTGTAGGGTCTTTTTGTGTACAATGAATAAAAAAACGAGCGGTGGTCAAGCGAATGTCAAAAAAACACTTTACAACTCAAG